>NZ_LVWJ02000014.1:2781589-4172384 GCF_001625015.1 Lewinella sp. 4G2
TCACCTTTGCCGGTCTTTTGCTAACGCTCATCAGCTCCTGCCTGGGTACCGAATGCCGCGACTGCGAGGCATTCAACTACGATGCCGCTGCTTTTAATCCGGACTTTCGGCAGGAAAGCTTCACGATGGTTGATACCGCCGGGGCGGACATCACCTTTGAGTTCGTCAACGCCCTGGCCACGCCCGAGCAGGAAGTTTGTTCAAGTGAGGTGGACAGCCCGAACGAAATTTCCTGCGTTACGGCCTCCACGCTGAGCTACCGGGTTGCCGATCTGGGTTTTGACATGCTACTGGTATTTGAGGAAGAAGAGCAGTTTACCGCCGGATCTATCACTCAGGTAGTTATGTCCTACGAATTGAAGTCATTTGAAACCACTCAATTCCTTCGTACCGCTGCCATCATCGTCGAGCCGGAGATCGTTTTTGCCGCCGACAACGTAGAGAGTGTGGACTCAGTGACCCTGAATGATGTGACCTGGACGGACGTCATCGAAGTCATCCGCCCCGTCGAAGCCTACGAGCAAGTGGGCGACTTGATTCCGGAATCCGCGCACTTCACGAGCCTTTACTTCAAGGAGAGCGTCGGTTTGGTCGGGTTGGTGAATGCTTCCGGTGGCGTACTCGTACGGGAAATGTAGGTGAGCCACTCCTTCCTCCTGTTATCTTTAGGCCATGAAGTTGAATTTTCTGCTCCTGGCTTGTTGCCTTATGCTCACGGCCCTCTTCCCTTCGCTCACCGCTCAAACTACGGTGGACGACTTTGAAGACGGTGATCTACTGAATCCGGAGTGGACAGGTGACGTAGCGGACTTTGTCGTCGAAGATGGCCAATTACTGTTACGGGCGGACGGCGCGGGGCGGTCAGTGCTCACACTGGCCTTACCCGGAAGCTCTCCCGGTGCAACGCTGGAAACATTTAGTCTGGAGTTTTTGGTCGAGATGGATTTTGCGCCTTCCGGCAGCAATTTTACGGAGATCGCTTTGCGGTCTTTTCGCGAGGGCGAGGCCCTGAATTCTTCTATCGAAACCAAACTCGGTGGCATTTCTGGCGATCAGGATACCTGGACCGGGTTTGGCGTTAGCGGCGGCGACGTGATCACGGGCGACTTCTCCGGTGCTCCTGGGGCTTTAGGTGGAAACCCGGCTATCGCCCGGATCCGAATTACCTACAATGAATCCGACGGTTGGCAGCTGGCCGCCGACTACACTGGTGGTACGGATTACTCGGTTGAGGGGACGTTGCCCACCGGTCTCAACTTCCCACCCATTGTATTCGAGTTGGCGTGCAGCTATACCGCCACCCGTTCCGATAAATTCAGCTTTGACGATTTCTCCAGCTCCGTCACCTACCGGGAGTTCGTTGATGAAACCGCTCCCCGGTTGATCAGTCGTACGCTCGTTGACCGGCGCACAGTCATCTTCGCGTTTGATGAGCCACTTAGCACTGACGCGGCGACCCCCTCCAATTTTACCTTCGGCCCTCCCTCACTTCCAGTTGCCAGCGCAGTACTATCTGGCAACCAAATCACCGTTACCCTGGCCGAAGATTTGCCCGAGAACGTGGAAGTGCCCATCACAATTTCGGGTATTGCTGATGTCGCGGGAAACGTAGCCGATGACATTTCAAGTTCCGTCCTATTCAGGTTGATCAACCCGCCAAGCAGCTCCAATCTGCTCATTACCGAGTTCCTGGCGGACCCTAACCCCGTAGTGGGCCTGCCCGAATTTGAGTACGTGGAGGTCCACAATCCAAGCGACACTGCGGTCAATCTGGATGGGTTAAGAATTGGTAGTGGAGGCACCCCGGTCGAGCTGCAGGGCTTCATTCCTGTGGGTGGCTACGTTGTCATCGCGGATAACGAGGCGCGTCCCGGCCTTGAAGATCTTGGCGCAACCGTCGTTCTTGCCAACCTTCCTGGACTAAGCAATTCCAGTGACAACATCGCCCTCATCTTGAATGGGGATACGCTACAATCCATCGACTACACGGACGACTGGTACAATGACGCTGACCGCGATGACGGCGGATACAGCATCGAATACACCAGTTTTTCTGGCGCTGACGCAGGATGCAGTGGAAGGTGGCGAGCAAGCCTGGACCCCTCCGGGGGCACCCCAGGCCGCGAAAACTCCGTCCTCAACCTCCCAGCGGACGTAACCGGCCCCACTTTAACCTCCACCGCCATCACCGAAGAAGCCATCCTGCTAGGTTTTGATGAACCCCTTGGCACGACTACCCCAGACTTCGTTCTAACCCGCGAAGGCCAGGAGATCCCTATTACTGGAATCGAGAACACCGACAACGGCCGCACCTTCCGGCTGACGTTCATGAATGACCTGGACGCCGGTATCCTCTATCAATTATCGTTACCGGATGTGACGGATTGTGTAGGCAACCAAACTGAAGGCAGAGACCTGGACATTGGCATTCCGGCCACCCCCGCACCGGGCGACGTGGTCATCAATGAAATCCTGTACGCTCCGGCCTCGGGTGGGGCGGAATTCATTGAATTGTACAACTGTTCGGATAAGATCCTTCAGGTGAGTGGATGGACGTTAGTGAACGACCAGTCAACGAGCTCTACGGCCAGCCGTGACGTCGACGCCAGCCGCCTCTTCACCCCAGGGCAATTCCTGGTATTCACGGACGACGCTGCCGACCTCATCAACCGTTACCGCAACGTGGACCCCGCTGCCATCATCGAACAAGCCACCCCCAGTTTGGGGAACAGCGAAGGCAACATCTCCGTCATCGCTGGTAGCCTCACCTTAGATGCCTTCGACTATTCTGATGACCTTCAATCGGAGCTGATCGACGATGACCGCGGAGTTAGTCTGGAACGGCTTCGCTACAAAGTGGCTACGGATGCGCCGGGCAACTGGTTCAGTGCTGCATCCGCCGAAGGTGGAGCCACACCCACGCGGGCCAACTCCCAATTTCGGGACATCGACTTCGGTAACGGTGAGGGCGACGGCGTTTTTAGCCTCCTCTCCAAAACCTTCTCCCCCGACTCTGATGGAAACGAGGACGTACTGGAGATCGAGTACCGGTATGCCCCCATCGGTTCCCTCACGCGCGTCCGTATCTATGACGCCCAGGGCCGCCCTGTACGTACCCTCCGCGATATTGAACTACTGGGGACGCAGGGAAGCCTGACTTGGGATGGCGCTAACGACGAAGGTCGCAAAGCCAAAGCCGGTGCCTACCTCATCCTTATTGAACTCATCTCTGCGGACGGACCAGTCGAGACTGAGAAACTGGTAGCCGTATTAGCGGGGGAGCTTTAAATGCTAGGATAATTGGCATAGCATCCGTTATGCTTAGCGGTGGAGGCAGCCCGCATAAGGGTTGTGCAGATCTACCTCCTACAAACCATCGCGATCGATCTCCAGGATGGCCGCCACGTGCGCATCCGCCACCTGCTGCCTGAAGGCCGGTGTCAACATCAGGGGAAGTTCGAAGCGGTTGTTGTAGAAGCCATTCTCCGTCAGGATAGCCGGCATTCTGGTAGCCCGCAGTACGTAGAACTGCCCACTCACTTTAGACCGTAAGTGACGATTGCGCAGCCCCGTTTGATTTATGAGGTGGCGCTGAAAAACAGCAGCCATTTTACGCCCGGTCGTACTCCCGTAGTAATGCCAGGTTTCGATCCCCCGGACGTTGTCTCCGGTGAAGGATTGCATATCCGGCGCGGGGCCGGCGTTACCGTGTACACTTACGAAGAGCTTGGGTAGGGCGCTGCTGAGTTCATTGGCGCGGCGGACGCGCTCCTGCAGAAAGTTGCCGATCTGTACTTCAGGGGTGACTTCAAAGTAGGCCGCGCCGACCTGCTCGAGTTTAGCCATGATGCGGCTAGTTACGTCGCGGTTGAATTCCCATTCAAATAGCTGGCGGCCATCTTCCAGGACCGGGCTCCGCTTCCCCGGGCTGAGGGCGCCGTGGCCATTATCGATGCACCATAAGTACCGGGAACGGTATTCGGGGGAGTTGGGTACGGGGCTAGGCGTGGGCCCGGGTTGCTCGGGTGGCCCGTCGGTATCGCGGGCGGGTGGGGGAGCGGGCACGGGGTCAAATTCAGGCCCATCCGTGATACGCGGTGCTTCGTTTTCGTGGGTGATCAGTACGTGGTCTTCCGGGCGGAGTTCCGAACTGTCCTGCGGCTCCGTGGGGTCGGTAACGCGGGGGCTAGTTGGGCCGGGAGGTAGGCCGGGGGGAAGATTTTGTGGTGGCTTTGGCCGGGCCGGGTCGCCCCCAAATAATCCGGCAACGATGTCTACGAGGCTCTGTAAAAAGGTTTCCATCCGTGGGTTGGGTTTGGTGGGGCGGCGTTCTTTGGGAGTTTCCCAAATTTAAGGTAGGCTGATGGCAATTTTTTCAGAGAATGGCGGATTCTATTACTCCCCTTTCCTCCCGTCGCTTAACTTATCCCATTCATGCGTATTCTTCTCATTGCGGTATTTCTTTGTTTTGGGGTGGCCCTGTGGTCCCAACCCGGCACCTGCGTCAGCGGCAACTGTACTGATGGGAAAGGGAAATTCGAATACAGCGATGGTGCCTACTACGACGGCCGCTTCGTAGGTGGAAAATTCCACGGCATCGGCCTACTCCGTTACCCCGATGGCGGGGTATACGCTGGCCACTGGCAGGAGGGGTTACAGCACGGAAAAGGCCGGATGACGCAGGCGGATGGGACCCAATATTTCGGCTACTTCGTGCGGGGCAAACGCGAGGGGGAGGGCACCATCACTTTCGCCGATGGCAACCGCATCGTCGGAAACTGGCAGGCGGACCAGGTGGCCGGCGCCGGCGAATTCCGCTTCGCTAACGGGGATTACTACCGCGGGCAAATTACCGACGCCCGCCTCGAGGGGCAGGGGACGATGGAATACGACAACGGCGATTACTACGTAGGTGCCTGGCTAAATTCCGCCCGCCACGGCTTCGGGAAGATCGTATTCGAAAACGGCGCTGAACTAGAAGGGCAGTGGTTGAATGATGAATTCCAGGCGGACTGGACCCAACTTGGCTTCCGGGGCGACCCCACAAGTTTACCGGACTGCGCGCTGGGATGCACCAACGGCAATGGCCGAATCAATTACCCCGACGGACGGATCTACCGCGGTGAGGTCTGCGACAACCGACCCAATGGCAATGGCACCGTCCGTTACCCCAACGGCAACATTTATTACGGAGGCTTCCTCAACCATAAACCGGAAGGCCTGGGCATCATGCACTTCGCCGATGGTGAAATGCGCGGCGGCATCTGGAATAACGGCCGCATCTACCGCCGCATCTTTTCTGCCACTGGCCGCCCGGCGCGTGAAATTACCCCCGACTACGATGAAGCCGTCAAAGTTTGGGCCGTCGTGGTGGGTGCCGCCCGCTACTCCCACATGCGGACACTTAGGTACACTGACGACGATGCCTACCACCTCTATGCGTTCCTGAAATCAGTAGAGGGTGGGGCACTACCCGACGAGCAGGTGAAGATTCTGGTGGACGACGACGCGACCCACCGCAATATCCAGATGGCCATGCGGGAGATCTTCCTGCGGGCGGATGAGAACGACGTCATCCTGTTCTACTTCTCCGGCCACGGTATCCCCGGCGCCTTCCTGCCGGTGGATTTCGATGGCTACAATAACCAGCTCGAACACTACCAGCTCCGCGATGCCCTGCTGGCCAGCCGCGCCAAGCACAAACTGGTCATCGCAGATGCCTGCCACAGCGGTAGCCTCGGCGGTCGGAATGATGACGGTAACGACCTGGCCGCCCGCAACAACGGCGCCGCCGAGGCCCTCGCCGCCTACTACGAAGGGCTAAACAATGCCTCGGCGTCCACTGCGCTCCTGCTTTCGAGTAAGGGGGAGGAGATCAGTTTGGAAGATGGCGGGCTCCGCTCCGGCATCTTTAGCCACTACTTGATCCGGGGTATGAAGGGCGAGGCAGATGCTAACCAGGACCAACTCGTATCCATCGAAGAGCTTTTCGGATTCGTTCACCGGGAGGTGCGCCGGTATACGGGCAACATCCAGACGCCCACCCTCACCGGTGTCTACGACGGGCGGATGCCGATCAGTGTGATCCGGCGGTAAGGTAAACTCACGCTGGTAGAGCAGACCCGAAATGAGGCTAGCGAATGGCGTAGTAAGTCACTACCTGCCGGTCGAGGTAAGCGCTGATCACGCTGGCGGGCTGGTCAACGATTTGCAGCGCGACGTTGGGGGAAAAGCTGCCGTCACGTTGATTACCTACGTCAGCTACGATCCGAAAATCACTCGGCCTCAGCCGCCCGTACACCGATTGCGGTACGTTGACGGTGATGTTGACGGCCCGGGGCGTGATCTCATAACTGGCACCCAACGGCGAGTTAATTACTTCTACCGGCACCAGTAGATTCGTTTGGATGAATGGCTCCGCGCGCAGGCTGTAGCGCACTTCGTTCCGGCTAAGTTTGATGGTGGTCGCACCGGAGGGCTGCAACGCAATGTCACCGCCAGCATCGGAGGTGAGGTTCTCGATGGTGAGGGGTTCCGTAGGCCATGAGTTGATCTCTTCCAGGTCGTCCTGCCCCGCATTAATGGTCACCGAATCAGGAGAAAGTTGCAAAGAATCCGTGAGGATGTATCCTGGCGCGACGGTCACGTCAATATTGGGAATGATGGGAACGCGCTTACCCTCCAATGGCGTGGTGAGGAGTGGCACCGACTCAAACTCCATGTAGGAAACGGAGAGAGCACCGCTCGAGAGCCGGCGTTGAATCTGTTGCTCCAGCTCCGCTCGGGTAAGTCGGTTATCGGTTTGCTGCCGTACGTCGATTTCCACCGGTAGCGGACCGGGGCGGATGCCTTCCCAGATCAACGCCCAGCCGGTACCGGTGACGTCAGTCTCGATGTTTTCGGGCATGGAGCCGACGAGGACGCGTTCGGGGTCAACCAGGTAGTCCAGTTTTACCTCGCGGTCCACGGTATAATCCTGCGATAGGTTCAGGATGAGCCAGAAAACGAAAGCTGCCGTTACGCAAATGGCGAAGACTTGCCGATCGGTATCGGCCATCTTCTTCCAGGGGTTATTACTTATCCACTTCCGTAGGGAAGATAGCATCCGTCAGGTCTTTTGAGATCGCATTCTTGGTGACCCGAATGTACGTTTTATTGCCCACGTTGAGGGTGACGATGGCGTCCTCCATCTTATCGATGTGGCCCAGAATTCCGCTGGCGGTAACTACTTGGTCACCCTTTTTCAGGCCATCCATAAAAGTGTTCTGCGCCTTGGCTTTGCGGCGTTGGGGGATGATCATGAAGAAGATCAGGACGACGAGCATGGCCATCATGAAGAGGCCATTCGTGGCGAGGCTGCCACCAGCCTGAAGGAATATAGATTGCATATTTCTTGGTTTATTCTACCCGCCCCTTGACGTAAACCGTCGTGCGGGCCGGGTAGGTATTTGCGGTGATCACCACGGGTTTTTCCTGGTAACCATTCTTGTTTTTTGTGTCGAAAGCTACCTCGATAACGCCCGACTCTCCCGGTGCGATCGGAGCTTCCGGGTAGCTGGGTACGGTGCATCCGCAAGTGCTGCGGGCGTTGGTGATCAGGAGGGGCACCTTACCATCATTCGTAAATTCAAAGCTGTGCTTCACTACCGCGCCCGCCTTGACCTGGCCGAAAGCGTAAGCCGTTTCCGCAAAAGTCATTTTGGCCACGTTCACCGTATCCAGTTGGCCCTGGTCTACGGGGTTGCGGATGATCGAGGCATTCGTTCCCAACTCACCCACTTCATTTTCGGGCGCTGCCGCGGGTGCCGAGGTACAATGGCTCAGGACTCCGACGAGCAAAAGGCAGACGATCAGAATGGGAAGTTGCCGGAGGCGGAAGACCATGTTCAGAGGATTAGTAAAGGGTAGCAAAGGTACACTGCAAACCAGAGTAATTTAAGCTGATCGGTACCCGTGAGGTGTCGCTTTGTTATTTTGGCGGCATGGACCATCAAACGCACTTTAGCCCCCTGCTACCGGAGCCCGGCATCGTTTTTCTGACGGGTTTTATGGGGTCCGGAAAAACCCACACCGGGCGCCTGCTCGCGGAAGCCTTGAGCGTCCCTTTCGTAGATCTGGATGATCTGATTGAGTCAGTGACCACCAAAAGTATCTCTACGCTGTTCGCGGATTACGGCGAGGCTAACTTCCGCTTGTTGGAGAGCCGAATCTTGCGGTCAATCCTGGGTAACCCCGTCGTAGCAACGGGTGGAGGAGCTCCCTGTTATTTTGAAGGGATGCAATACATGAATTCAGTAGGGACGACTGTATTCCTTGACCCATCCGAAGATATCCTTTTTGACCGGCTGGTAGCCGAACGTGCCCACCGCCCTTTGTTGCAGGAGGACCGGGCGCTCCGCGAGCTCATTAACGGTGAGATGACCGTGCGACGGAGTACTTACGAGCAGGCTGTCCTAACGCTTAGTTACGATTCGGACCAATTTCCTGTCGTGGATCAGCTGCTGGAGCGATTACGCGAGCGAGAGTAAAACAGAAACAATTACCCACCGTTGATGCTGATACCGCTACCGTTGTCGGTAGCCAAATCTTCCCAAAACGAACTTATGCGCTTTTCCTCCTTCAGCAGCAGACTATGCCTTGCCGCTGTTCTTTTCATTGGTCTCACCACCGTCGCCACCGCCCAGAACCGGACGGAAACCGGGATGTACTTCGTGGGGTTTTCGGACAAAGCAGGTAGCCCCGGTACAATTGAAGACCCATCTACCTACCTATCTACGGAAGCGATTCTCAGACGTGCTCGCCATGGCGCGATCATCACTGAAACCGATTTGCCGCTGACCCCCAACTACGTAGAGGGGGTCCAGGGGACTGGCGCTAAACTCTGGTTGAAAAGCAAATGGATGAATGGGGTAGTGGTCGCCGCCGCAGGGCCGGAGGTAATATCCTTACGCGAACTCCCCTTCGTGGATACGGTGTACTACGTCGCCCCGGTTCAGTACGAGCGCGCTGGCGCCAACCCAGTCATTCCTTCTTTTGAAAGGCCAGCTCCGAAAGTGGATACCGTCCCCGTCCTCGAACGGTACTATGGCTACGGATGGACGAACTTGCAACAGATGAACGGAGACAGCCTCCACCAGTGGGGCTACCGGGGCGATGGCGTCCTGGTGGGCGTCCTGGATGGTGGGTTCCCCTACGTAGGAAATCGACACTTTTTAGGTTATGACGATGAGGCCGCCATCCCGGCCAACTACGACGTAGTTGCTCAGGACGAAACTGCCCTGGATGGTGGCACGCACGGCGCGACGGTACTGAGTACGATGGCCACTTTCCGCCCCTTCCTCTTCGTCGGGACCGCACCGGCTGCCCGTTACGTACTCTTCACCACCGAAAATGGGAAGGGAGAGCACCGGCTGGAAGAGATCAACTACGCCGTCGCCCTGGAGCTGGCGGACAGCGCTGGAGTAGACATCGTCAACAGTTCGTTGGGCTACTCCGAGTTTGGGGAGAAAGGGATGAACTACACCTACGCTGACCTGACCGGTGAGGTGAGCCCCGCTAGCCGTGCGGCGACTACCGCTTTCGCTCGGGGGATGATCCTCGTGACCAGCGCCGGCAACTCCGGTGGCGACAAGTGGAAGTTCATCAGTATCCCCGCTGACGCCAAGGACATATTTGCCATTGGCGCCCTCAATCGCGACGGCAGTAAAGCTTACTTCAGCAGCTTCGGCCCCACCGCCGACGGTCGCATCAAACCCGACGTGAGCGCTCTCGGTGTTGACGTGGCGGCCATGACCGCATCAGGCCGGGCGGTCACGGGAGCTAACGGAACGAGCCTCGCTTCTCCCCTCGTAACTGGTCTGCTGGCCTGCTTGATCCAGGCCTTTCCCGATGCGACCAACCAGGAGATTTTGGATGCCGTCCGCCAAACGGCCGATCAGGCCGATGCGCCCGATAACGAACGTGGTTACGGCCGCCCCGACTTTGCCGCAGCCTACCGCCTGCTGGAGAGCCGCCGGATGTAGAATTAATCAATAGTACCCGGTCATGGGCGAGGATTGCGTCGTCCGGCACCAGATAGGGACTCCACCTAGCCGTATTATTCGGCTACACAGGACGATCTATAATTTGTACGATGTATAAATCAATAGCGATCAGATGGTTAAACAATTCGCTGACAAAATTTGGTGTTGTGACGTCGGTATTTTTTCTTTCCTAAGGCTTGGCCTTTCGCATCGCGTTAGCTAATTTTACCAAAGGTTGAAGGGCAACCGCCAGTGTTTTCGCTGGTTACTTTAGTGCCTTCACCCAAAGAATTTTTTATTTGGTATCAGTAAGTTGGAATGAGCCCTGGCAGTGCGCTGTCAGGGTTCTCTTTTTTTGGTTCCGGACCTTCGGTTCGGATTTGTGGAAGCTGGGGTACACCAAGGGTACACTGAACGCCTGTATTTTCTGCGTACGATGTAAGCAACCCGACCAGAGGTCGGGCCTCCAAATTGCGACGGTTCCGGACCTCTAGTCCGGATTTAAAATCAGGAGGTTATCAACTTAGGGTTGCGGCCTCAAACTTTAGTAAGCGGTAGTCTTTAGCCCGACGTGGACGTCGGGAGCCGGTAACAAACCCGACCGGAGGTCGGGTCTCCACAGTCACTAATCCCGGTCAAAGAGCAAACGCTCTCCCTTTTGCTCTTCAAAGAATAGCCCCCGATCGTAAGCCAAATGGCCGGATACGATGGTCTGGCGGACGCGCCCTTGCACGGCTTCTCCCTCCAGTGGAGACCACCCACACTTGTAGAAGATATTATCCGCTGCAATCGTCCAGGAAGTAGCGGGGTCGTAGATGACGATATCGGCCCACATGCCTTCGTCGAGGTAGCCGCGGCGGTCGATCTCAAAGCAGACGGCGGGGGCGTGGCACATTTTCTCCACGATTTTCTCCAGGGTGATTTCTCCCCGTTGTTCGAAGCGCATCATCATATCCAGAGCATGCTGAACGAGGGGAAGACCACCGGGCGCTTTGAAATAGTTTGTCCGAGCTTTCTCCTCCGCGGTATGGGGGGCGTGGTCGGTGGCCAGTACGTCGAAGTGATCGTCCAGCAGTGCGGGCATGAGGGCGGAGCGGTGGTACTCGTCCTTAATGGCGGGGTTACACTTCACTTTGTTACCGAGCCGGTGGTAGGCGCCCGCGTTAAAGGTGAGGTGGTGGACGCATAGCTCAGCGGTGATGCGCTTTTCCGCGAGAGGAATGTCGTTGCGGAAAAGGTCAATCTCTTCCCGCGTAGAGATGTGAAGAATATGGAGCCGTGTGTTGTGTCGCTTCGCCAGTTCGATGGCGAGGTGGCTGCTTTTGTAGCAACCTTCGGGTGACCGTATGATGGGGTGCTCAGTGACAGGAATTTCCTCGCCGTACTTCTCCCTGGCTAGAGCAGCGTTAGCACGGATCGTGGCCTCGTCCTCGCAGTGGGTAGCGATGAGTAGTGGGCTCTTCTCAAAGAGAGCGTCTAATGCTTTTTCATTGTCCACCAGCATATTCCCCGTGCTGGAACCCATAAAGATCTTCAGGCCACAAACGTTCTTAGGGTTGGTGCGGACCGCTTCGTCGAGGTTGTTATTGGAGCCGCCCATGTAGAAACTGTAGTTGGCTGGGCTACAGGCTGCGGCGCGGTCGTACTTATCCTGTAGTAAGTCCTGGGTCAGTGTATTGGGAATGGTGTTAGGCATTTCCATCCAGGAGGTCGTTCCACCGGCAACGGCGGCGCGGCTCTCGGTTTGGATTTCCGCCTTATGCGTGAGGCCGGGCTCCCGGAAGTGGACCTGATCATCAATCACTCCGGGGAGGATGTAGCAGCCTTCGGCATTGATCTCCCGGTCGGCTTTGCGGTCAAGGTTGGTGCCAATCGCTTCAATCATTCCGTTCTTCACGAATAAGTCCCCGACGAAGCGTTCGCCACGGTTGATGATGGTTCCGCCTTTGATGAGAATACTGCCTTTGCGCATGGGAGGGGTGTTTTGCCAGGGGGACTTTCCGCCCTGACGGCGAAGATAATTCGTGGAGGGTTTATCGTCCTTACTTACTTGGTCCTTGGTTTGTACCTGCGGTCGGGCTGCGCTAGTCTATAGTCTACAGTCTATAGTCTTCAGTCTATAGTCCGCTAGCCACAGACATTAACGCTGCCTTAAAGAACGGAGGGTAAGAAATTAAGAGTCCAGGATGCAACCTTTGGGTAGCGGCGACAGCCCTTGCTACCATACACCAAAACATTCAACAAAAACCTAGTATATCATGAGATACCTTTTGCCATCCCTCCTTTGCTTCTTCGGCCTCAATTTGGCCGCCCAGACTGGTGGCGACGCTGCCGTGCTCGCGTACCAGCCCGAGGAGAAGACCTATGAATTACACGAATTCAAGCAAAAGCGCGAGCGGACCCTGCTGGGCGACCTGGACCTTACCGGTCTGTGGGGCGGCCCGACCTACAACTATTCTGCGTCGGGTGATGAGTGGGCGTTTGTCCGCGGTGGCTTCGGTGGCCTGGAATTCGGCGAAGACTTCTTCCTTGGCTACGGAGGCTGGAAGAGCCGCGAATCGTTCAACATCGACGAGAACCCTACCGATGATACTGCCTATGACTTCCGGCAGGGTGGGGTGATCATGGCCTACAGCCCAAACCGCGACGCGGCTATTCACCCTCGCTTCACGGCTATCCTCGGCCCGGGTAGCATCGATCGGGCTGGCGAAGAATTCGAACGCGATCGGATGCTCATCGGCCAGGCCATGGTCGGCCTTGAGCTTAACCTATTCCAGGTGATGCGCCTCGGCATCGACGGTGGATATCGCTTCGCAAACGGCGTTGATACGGAAGGGATCACCGGCAACGATATCTCTGGTGCAGTCGTCCAGATCGAAGCGCGTTTTGGTTTTAGCTGGTAAGCTTAACCAATACATAATGAGCAGATGCTCAATAAAGAAGGGCCGCAAACTGTGTTTGCGGCCCTTCTCATTGGCTTCACCCGAAGGTGTTGGAATACGGTCAGTACTTACCGAGCCACGTTGAACTTCGACGTTGCGCTGAAGCCATTATTGGTTTCCAAACGCAGGAAGTAGGTGCCGGCAGGAAGCTGACTTACGTCAACGCCGAGCGTCTGGCGGCCAGCCGCGAGGGTCACGGCGCGGTTTACGAGGGTGCGGCCCGTAAGGTCAATCACGCGCACCAAACCTTCCGTTTGCCCCGCAACTTCAACGGCTACGTTGAGGTCACCGGCGGTAGGGTTAGGAAATACGGACATGACTTCTTCCTCAATGATCTCAGCAGCGGTTACTGCCTCACCGTCGATGAGCTCACCACCAGCGGGGAGGTTAGAATTACAGGCGGTTCCTTCGTAGAGACGAATGTTGCGGAAGTTGGCCTCCGCGTTGCGTGGCTGACGGTCGTGGTCATTCGTAAACGTGATGCGGTTGAAGGTGCCCGTGAAGAATTCACCAACGGGGATAGTATAGGTTTTGTAGTAACCCATATCCGCATCGGTGTACGTCTTGAAGTCGCGGATACCCCAATTCTGGGTGCCGAACAGCTGGAACGTACGGGTGCTGCTGATCACGTTGTTGTTATCGAAACCGATGCCGTGAATCTCGCCTTTGTTAACGGCTCCAAATTCAAAAGTCATCACGGTGTTTGGCGTTACGGTGTAGTCTAGGTTGATGTCTTTCCACGCGTTACCCTTCAGTTTGATGGTGCTCTCGTTGATTACCGTTACTGTACCACGGTCCTGCGATCCTCCGTAAGTGCTGGGCACGTAGTTCGTAAAGTCGATGGGAGGGCAGGTGTCTTCACCACCGCCGTTGCCACCGTCTCCACCACCGGATCCGCCGTCACCGCCATCGTCGCCACCTCCGCCGACGCAGAAGTTCTCGGTAGCCGTCCGGCCAAAGTTGCCGCCAGTAGCGACGTCGGTACCGTCCACGTTGATGGTATAGGAACCATTACCGTAAGCACAGCAGATGCCGTCACCGTAGGAATCGTTGATCACGAAGTCATAGCAACCGTCGGGCAAACAAAGATCTTCGGTGTAAGTGGTATTGCGGCTAGAGTAGGGGCCACCGGAAGCTACGGTGTTACCGGATGCGTCCGTAAGCTCCCAGGTCGTTTCGCCGGGGTAGTAGTCAGTAATGATGGTGATGGAGCCTTCGGTATCGGTACAAGCGTCGCCGCCACCGTTACCGCCGCCACCGCCGCCGTTGCCACCACCGCCGCCGGTGCTGCAGGACGTCAGACAGGAACCGTTATAAGCACGGTTACGCATGAGGTTGCCGGGCTGGGTGCCAAAGCCAAGGTTGAAGTTTACCCCAACGTTCGTCAGGTGGCAGTAGCTCATGATCGTTCCGCCGCCCGTGGGAATCGGTGCTGCACCACAGTTGCCCTCCGTAGAGTAACAACCGTCGATGGCCGTGCCGTTACCGTTCCAGGCACAGGCGTGCGTGTGCTGAGAGCCAAAGTTGTGGCCGAATTCGTGGGCCAGTACGTTCACGCTCCAGCTGTAGGTAGGAACGCTGTTGTAGCCATTCTGGATGGAGCTGAATCCGTAAGCGTAGGATGGCGTACACAGGACGTCCAGGTAAGCAACACCACCACTCGCCTGAAAGGAGATCAGGTGGGCAATGTTACCGTTAAAGGTTGGACGGTTTGAACGGAAGGCATTCAGGTTGCCGCTGCTCGTGCCACTGTTGTAAGGGTCCGCGCTCGTCCAGATGAACATCTCGCTCATGACGAGATTCAGTGACTCGTTTGCGTAAAGCGTCGCCACCTGGTTGAAAAGGCCGGTGATGAAGGAAGTCGTTCCCGCACCGCGCTGAGCGTAAATGCTGTTGTCAATCTCTAGGTAAGCGTTTACACAATTGTTGGCGTCCTTCTGCGTGACGTCGAGGTCCAGTAGCTCCTTGGGGGAGTAGGGGAGGTTCGTATCTGGGGTAGCACACTCACCGAGGTCGATGGCGGGGAGATCCTTATCGTTATATACGATGTGGTTGGTGGCGGACTTGCCGCGCAGTTTGCCGAGCGTGAAGTTGCCTTCCGCCGTGGAGATGGTACCACTCACTTCACCTTCGAAGATGGATATAGCAACAACACTCTTGCTGTCGTTAGCCAGGACGCCGCGGTAGTGCAGTCCCAAACCTTCTTTGGTGTAGCCTTCGCTGGTGGACGTCCGAACGACGAAGCCTTCCGCGAAGATGTTGGCCTTCACGAGGTTCGCTTTGCCCAGCTGACCGGGGAGGTCCAACTGAAGGGCATCCGGCGTGCTTTTGTTGATGGCTTCGAGCGAGTTGGCTTCCAGGCTGACTACGTGGTAGTCCGCGCCAACGGCATCCAGTTCCGCGATGGCGGGGGCGGATTTTTGCTCGACGAATAGTTTGTAGGAGCCTTCGAACCCAGATTCTGCCTGCATGGCTTCCACCATGGCGGCGGGGCGAAGGGATTGAGCGTTGATGCCCGGGGTCAGCAGTGCCGTGCAAAGCAGCGCTGAGAGTAAAAATAATGAACGCATAGTTGGTTGTTAAATGACTTGTTCTGATGAGGAGGGCTCGCCGCCGTTGCGGGAGCCAAAATTTTTTCAGTCAAGTGTCTTGCGGGAGATTGCCGTGGGCCTAAAAGAGAATGAAGTGTGTGAGGCCGGAGAGTTGTACTTAATGCTCGCCAAATATATAATGATATTTCCGAATGTCTTGCTAGATGAAGGCTTTCTCCCCTCTGCATGTCGCCTGGCGACTAAAGAAGAGAAGCCAAAAACTTTTCGGTATTTGGTGGAGTCAATTCTGGGCAACGACTTGGTAATAAGTCACTTAGGTGCCTTCAAATAGAAAGGGCCACCGGAATGCTTCCGATGGCCCTATAGCTAATTGTTAAAGTTCATTAAGGTTAGCCCATTTCCTGGCGTACTTCCTTCACCTGGGGCATCATCCGCTTGAGCATGGACTCGATGCCGGACTTCAACGTCACGGTAGAACTGGGGCAACCGCTGCAGGATCCTTGCATGATAACGGTCACGACACCTTCTTCGTAGCTCTTGAACTCGATGTTGCCGCCATCCATCTCTACGGCTGGCTTGACGTAGGTATCGATCAGTTCCTTAATCTGGTTGACGATCTCGCCATCCTCCTCGCTGTACTGGTAGCTATCGCCGCGCTCTGCTTCGAGGCGGGCAACCTCCTCGGCGAATCCTTCCTTAATGATGGGCTTCTCTTCCTGCAGGTAGTCCTTGATGAACTCCTTGAGTTTGAGCATGATGTCATCCCAGGAATAGTTAAACTCCTTGGTGAGTGTCACGTAGTTGTTGGCGAGGTAGACCTTCTTGACGTAGGGGAAGTCGTAGAGTGCGGCGGCCAGCTCCGACCATTCGCGGGCGAATGCTTCTTCTTTGAACTCTGCCGTACCGTTGAAGAGCATCCGATTAGTGACGAACTTCAGGCTTTCGGGGTTAGGCGTTTGCTCGGTGTAGAGGAGTACCGGGCGTTTTTTTGCGACTACTTCGCTCATGTTTTTTGTTTTGCGGGTTGAAAGCCCGGTTCGCCACGTAAACGTTTCACCGCTTACAGGGTTGAAGGGGAGGTTATCTTTGCCGGCAAATTATCTTTGCGCGCCGGAAACGAATGGCGCCGTCGATACCGTCTTCCTCTTCGTGGGGATCTGCCGACCAACCATTTGGTAGTGATCACCGATCTTAACCCCGTACCACTTTAGTTTTAGCGGCTCAAGCCATTGGGCAGCTTCCTTGCTTTATTCATCTCCACCCAGCTATGCGTTTTACCCTTACTGCTTTTCTTGCCTTTTTCCTGTGCACCTGCGCCAGCGCCCAGGGATTTAGCGGTGGCTTCCGTGCCGGGCTGAACTTTGTTACCCTCTCCGGGCCAATCGAAGAGGATGCCGATGGCGGGCAATACGAACGCAGGAACCGAACGACCGGCTTTCACGTCGGCGCAACGTTTGCTTACGAAATTACCGACTTGTTCGGGTTAAAGGCCGACTTACTGTACAGCCAAAAAGGAACCGAGATAGTGTACGACGACGTGCCTTCTTATTTCTACCTCTACACCGGCCCGGATGATTTGGACGGTGAGATCTTCTTCGGCCGCCGGACCAGCGACCAGGACGTGCTGAACAGCTACATCGACATCCCAATCACGGCTTACTACAAACTGGGTAAACTAGAGATTGAAGGTGGCGTTTCGGCCGGATTTCTCGTCGGGAGCCGGGTGAGTGGAGGCGTAACCTACCGCGAAACGAATCTGCCACGCTTCGGTGATGGAGAATATGAATTTACCATCGACGGCAACTACCTCAGTGATGAACCCGGCGGTGCATCCGTACAAAACCTGGGCTCCACTACCGTTCCCGGCCTCGCCGAGCCACTACCCGATCTGGTCGGCGCCTTCTATAATAGCAACAACGACACCCGCCTGTACAACCGCTTAGATTTTGGCCTGGTGGGCGGTTTGGCTTACTACCTTAATAATGGTCTCTACCTCGGCGCCCGCTACCAATTGGGCCTCACCGACGTTACCAAGGGCGAAAGTGACCGCCGCATCACCAACGTAGACCCCAACGTACCGGAGCGCACGTACAACGAGGACGATAAAGATTACACCCGCTCCATGCAGGTCAGTATTGGTTTCCGCTTCTAAATCTACGCCGCATTTCTACCTCAGCCCCCAACCAACCGTTACGCGAAGAACTCTTCGAAATCGATACCGCCCTACTTACGCAGCGGTGTGTGATTCGCCGCTTCCGCGAGCACGAAGGGGCGCAACTGTTTGATTTGGTCCGGGATAGCCAGGATTATTTGCACGAGCAGTACCCCGATCTTCCGCGGGCGGTAGGGGAGAATGCCAAGCAAGCGGAAGGCTTTGTACGCCGCCGCATCGCAGACTGGTTACTCCAACAAAATTTTACGTTTGGGGTGTGGGATAACGAATCCACTGAACTCATCGGTTAC
The DNA here is from genome assembly GCF_001625015.1 of Lewinella sp. 4G2. Classification (NCBI taxonomy): domain Bacteria; kingdom Pseudomonadati; phylum Bacteroidota; class Saprospiria; order Saprospirales; family Lewinellaceae; genus Lewinella; species Lewinella sp. 4G2. The sequence goes on from NZ_LVWJ02000014.1 coordinate 2,799,569, forward strand.
CTGCAGGTGCGCGACGTAAACTGGTCCGTTCCCGCCGCCAGCCTCGACTTTTTCTTGCATCCCGCCCAAAAGGAAGGTGGGTACACCGTTGAGGTGCTCGCCCGAATGCTCCGTTTTGCTTTCCGGCAGTTAGGATTGGAAAAACTGAACTACTACGTGTTATCTGACAACTTTGCCGCCCAGCGGGCCGCTCGTAAAGTCGGCTTTAAGCGGGAAGGTGACCTCCGCAACCAATTTCGCAAGGGCAGCGGTTTCCTCGCCGATCTGATGTGCTTCGGCCTCAGCCGCGAGACTTACGGGGAGTAGGATTTCTCCTGCGCATTCAACTTTCTGACGGTCCAAATCCTTTGCGTGGCATGCTCGCACACGTAGAAAATCGCCGTTCCATCTTCCCCCAATTTTTCACGGACCAGCCGGTTGCAGAAGCCACGCTGCGCACTTTGCTAGCGGCCGCCAACCTGGCCCCCAGCCACCGCAAAACCGAGCCGTGGCGCTTCCGGGTCTACCAGGGCACGGGAAAAGATCAGTTGCTCGACGAGTTGCGCACCGTGTACAATCAGGGCGCTGCCGCAGGTGCTTGGGGGGAGAAGCTAGAAAAAAAGTTTGGGAAAAAGCTGACGCAGAGCCCAGTCGTACTGGCCATCTTTCTACACCGGGACGAAGCGGAATCCGTCCCGGAATGGGAAGAAGTTGCCGCCGTGGGTTGTGCCGTAGAAAACCTGTGGACTAGCCTGGATGCCTTCGGTCTCGGTGGCTACTGGTCCAGCCCTGGATTCATGTGCGGCGGGTACGGAGAGTTCCCCGGGGCAGGGGAGCGGGAACGCTGCCTTGGGTTGTTCTACCTGGGCCATCACGCCGCACCGGATTTGCCGCGACCGCGAGGAAACTGGGAGGATAAGGTCACGTTTGTTGGCGCTCCCGCATAAGAAGGGCAAAATGTTTTAGCGCGGACAAAGCTCGATGGGGCGGACAACACCGAATACACCTTGTTAGCGGTTACCTTTGGATTATACACATGACCAACCCGGCGCCATCTGAATCCTAATTCCATGCGCCAATTATTGAAACGCTTTACTGCTGCTAAGCAGGCCCCCTCTCTTCTGCAAGTCTTGCTCGGTACCCTCACCGGTATCACGTTATCCTACGTAGCGATCTACTCCCGTGAAATACTGGCCGGTGAGCATTTTCTCGATTTCCAACTAATGAGCAACCTGATCTGGTTGGGCATCGGTGTGGTCCTCTTCGGGCTCTGGGAAGCCAAGAAGGGAGGTCGCTAAACCGAGATGGCCAGCGGCATCCCAATTACTTAGTTATTCCGTAGGTAGGTCATTGACGACTTTTGCGGTAGCTGGTTTGTCAAATGCAGCGTCCTCCGTATCGGGGCGGAATTCGTAATCAGCGATAGTGATATCCGTAATGTTCACGTCCGGATCACTCGACCAGGAGGTGGCGTAACCCGTTGGTAGCAGGATGCCGTCAACGCGCGTTTTCCCTTTAAGGCGCATGAGTTTTTCTGGTAGGGATTTCCCCTCCTCAAAGAAGCCGCGGTAGCTGACGATGTAATTAAGGGCCACCAGCTCGTGGGTAGTAGGGTCCAGGTGGAGGATGTAGTAATCATCGTCCGCGTCTCCGGTGCCAGCTTCGTAGGTAACCTTGACCCGTTGCAAGTCCGCACCGTCCAATTCCGCATTTTCGAGAACCTCAAAGTTGATGCCTTCGTCAGCCAGCACGAACGGAAGGCCAACGAAGTAGTAGGGCGTTAACGACCAAAAACGGGGACTTACGCCGGGGTCACTATCGGCGGGGTTTTGCCAGGCGTCCGTTCCGTCGAAGCCGTAGGTGACGTCAAGGTCGCCCGCCTTTTGGTGTACGGCCCGTGCGCCCCGGTAGTCATTCAGAATAAAACTGTTGCGGACCTTTCCCTTGCCGTCGGTCGGTACGTAGTTGAAGTGGTAGTAAAGGGGGCTTTGCCGGTACCAAGCGTCGAGACCTCCGTGAGCTTCTATTGCGCTGGCTACGAGTTGGCCACCTTCGGAACCCGCCAAGCGCTTTTCCGCCGCGGCAACGCGTTCGGTGATGGCGTCTGTCGGAGTGCTTGCTACGACCGGATCAGACGTTGTCGCTCCAGGATCACCACAGGCGAAAAATATTATGGTAGATAGAAAGAGTAAGGTCAAATATTTCATTTCAAAGGATTTTCTGGTTTGTTAAGGCGTGCGGCTGCACGTTGTTCGGTCGTGGTGGGGTAGGGTGTCCTGAAACGACAAAAGCAGCCATCCTCAATTTGAGGATAGCTGCTTTCTAGTAGAATTGGTGGTCGAGGGGATTACTTCCCTTTCTTCTTAGACTTCTTTTCATCGCCCGTCTCTACGGGTGGCGCTTCGTGGAGGAAGCCGTAGGCCAATGTATCCTCACCGAGGAAGTGCTCCAGGTGGTGGGCGCGGTCTTCGATTTTGAAGAGGAAGCCTTCCAACATGGATTTAGTGCCGAAATCATCGTGCTTGATGCAGAGTTTGATGGTCTTCCGGAATTCGACGGCGATCTTCCGCTCGTTCTTCATGTCGTTTTCGAGGCTCTCGCGGATATGGAAGACATCTTCATCCTCCTGGGGGATGTAGGAAAGAGTCTGGTACTTATCCAGGCGGGTGGATGGCGTGTAACCGAGCAGCGTAATGCGCTCAGCGACGGCGTCCAGCTGCAGGTTTACCTCTTCGTAGTGGGATTGTAGGAAAAGGTGGAGGTCGCGAAACTGTGGGCCTTCCACCATCCAGTGGTGCTTGTGGTACTGTGCGTACATCACCCACAGTGCGGCAAGGTGCTTATCAAGGTCTTGAGCGATCTCCTTACAGGCCTTGTCGGAGAGACCGACGGGGTTACCTTCGTAGACGCGTTTCTTTCTTAGCTTTTGCATTGGTAATTCTGTTTTATTCTACTGCTGGAGCGTAAAACGGAACGGCAATGTTCAGGGTAAGATTCGAAGACTTAGGTGCGTTGGCGGATTTTCTGACCAAAGCGCATCAGGCAATATCGTCTACCGAGATTCTCGTTACCTTGGCGTTGGAATTACGTCGAACCAACGACTGGCTTTTGCCGTCTTGACCCCGGTTACCCAAAAATCTTTCCCCAATGAGCAAACTGAAACTGGCCATTCTGGACCTGTACAACGGCATCCCTAACCAGGGTATGCGGTGCATCAAGGAGATCGTCGAGCAATTAGCTGACGTCATCGATTACAAAGTATTCGACGTGCGCCAAACCTCGCGGGTGCCGGACATGACCTACGACATTTTCATTTCTTCCGGCGGCCCGGGTAACCCCATTGGTGGCGACGGCCTCGAAGGCTGGGAGGATGCTTGGACGGGATGGTTGGATAAGGTTTACCAGTATAACCTGAGCAATGGCCGGAAGAAGCACGTGCTCTTCATTTGTCACAGCTTTCAGATGGCCGTGGCCCACTTTGAACTGGCCAACGTTTGTGCCCGTAAAGGGATTAGCTTCGGCACCTTTCCAGTATACCGTGAGCACGACGAGAATATGGACCTACTGTTCGCCGGCTTGGACAACCCTTTCTGGGTGGCCGACTTCCGCCGCTTCCAGGTGATCGAGCCAAACGATGTCCGCCTCGAAGAAATTGGTGCTTCCGTAATCGCTCTGGAAAAGATCCGCCCTCACGTCGACCTTGAACGCGCCGTGATGGCCATCCGTTGGAGTGACGAGATTGTCGGCGTACAATTCCACCCGGAGGCCGACCCGGAAGGGATGATGGCGCACTTCAGCCGCAAGGATATAAAGGATGAGGTCATCAAGGACCATGGCCGGGATAAGTGGCTACAGATCATGGAGGATCTCAACCACCCGGAACGAATCACGCGAACGCACGAAACCGTAATCCCCGGCTTCTTGAAGCGGGCCGTTCAAGCACTGACCATCAGTGAAGTGCAATCTATCTAACGGTAGACCCACTACGCCTTATCGTTACATCCGCCGTTGAGTTGAGTATTCACCTCAAGGACTTGACATTTTATGCCAGGTATTTGGGCAAAACGATGTTCCTTTGCGGCAGACACGCCAGAACGCCCGTGTCCTCAATTGAAATACTGCCCCATGCTGAGCCGCCGCAACGTCCGAATCAAAGTTATGCAAGTCCTCTACGCCGCCCAGCGGCAGGGGTTTAGCACGCCGAACGCCTACGTATCGCTGCTGAATAGTATGACGCGGAATACCTTCAAACTCTATCTGGAAAACCTGCTGATCTTCCAGCGGGTGTGTGAGTATGCTAAGCACGACTTCGCTACCCGCCAAGCAAAGTTGCGGCCGACCGAAGAAGACAAGTCATTCCGCCCGGTGTTGGCCGATAACCAGTGCGTGCAGTCGCTGTCGGATAACAATGACCTCAGCCAGATCTACGATCGTTACGGCGTCCGATCCATGATCGATGCGGACCAGATCCAGAGCCTTTACCGCGAGTTTGGTAAGACGGATACACATCAGTCATTTCTCGAAATCCCCAACCCCAGCAACGAGGAAACTAAGACCTTGCTGTTGGCGCTGTACAAGTGGTTACAGAAGCAAGATCTATTCCTCAACATGGTGGAGGACCAGTTCCCACTTTGGAATGAAGACAAGAGCCTGGTGATCGGAGCCATGAAGAAGACAATTAAGTCCATGCCGGTGGACGCCAGCTTCTACCACGACTACGAATCCCCCAGCGAAGCCATTACCGACTTCGGCCGGCCACTCCTGCGCTTTGTCGTGGAGGCAGAGGAAACCTTACTGGAGAGAATCAAAACCGTCCTCCAAAACTGGGACGCGGACCGCGTTGCCATCGTCGACATGATTCTCCTCAAAATGGCGGTAGGGGAGTTCACCCAATTTCCCGCCATCGCGCCCGAGGTGACCATCAATGAGTACATCGATATCTCCAAAGCGTACAGTACCCCGAAGAGCCGGGAGTTCATTAATGGCGTGCTGGATAACCTGAAGAAGCAACTGGAGAAGGAAGGGCTGATTTAGTCGGGTAGTCGGGTAGTACGTACTACCTGACTACCCGACTACGATACTACAAAACTCTAATCTCCACTCTTCGATTCGCCCGCATCTCCCGCTCATCAACCGGGTTCGGATTCACCATTTCGTAATTCGAGTAGCTGCGGTAGCGCATGCGTTCTGGTTCAATCCCTCTTCCTACCAAGTAATTATAGACCACTTTGGCCCGGGCACCTGCGAGGGCGTGCAGTCGCGTACCCGGGAGCTGTGGCTCGCCCGGTTGGTTGACGTGGCCGGCCAGTTCTATCCTCGTGTCGGCGTTGTACTCCATGAAGTGATACAGCCTTTCTAAGGCGGTGGATCCTCCCGGTAGAAGTTTGGTCTTATTTCCTACGAAGTAGAGATTTTGGATGTCAATCCTGCGGCCGGTGGTTGCCAGCTTGAGGCGAACGTCGAAGGGTGGGGGAGGGCCGTCCGCCACGCTGAGTTTAATGTCCCTAGTCTCAATGAAGTGTCGCCGCGCAAAGACGTCCAACCGAATCGGGTCGTCGGCGGGCAGCCAGATGGCAAACTTCCCTTGATCATCCGCGGTAACCGTGTCTATGAGGTAAGTCCCGTGAGCAATGGCGCCACCGGGAATGGGATTGCCGACTTCGTCGCGAACGGTACCCGTCAGTTGAATGTAAGTCCGTGGCAAGCCCGACCGTAGGAGGACGCGGCGGTTCAATCGTTCTTTAGCCTGGGTGGGGACGGCTAATTTTCGTTCCCCAAAATACCGGAGTTCTACCTTATCCGCAGGCCAGCCGGCTTCGATCATGGCTGCGCGGGCGGCTTGGCACCGGGCTTCGGCCAACGCTTCATTGGCGGCGTCCGTCCCGACGGCATCGGTGTGGCCTTCGATGTACAGTTCCAGGTCTCCAGGCCGGTCGGCAACCATTTGGTGGATCTTGGTCTTTGCGGTGGCATCTACGTCAGCGCCCGCGAAATCGAAATAGATGGTGTCGTTGCGGTGGACTTCTACGGAGTCTTTGACGCCGTTGGTCTGTGCAAAAACGCCGGAACTAGTAAAGAGTACCAACAAACTATACCGGCAAAATGATAGCATTTTAAGCGTGTCTACGTTCCGACTATATAACGGTATAAATCAAAAAATAGCTTGGCTTAACAACTTGGGAGCTCCCCGAAATAACTACCGACAATCAGTACAAGATATGCTTGTACCCCATACTGAGCGAATAAGGGTAAAGGGGAAGGACTTCATCGTACGCTGAATTATTGGGGCGGTAGAGCCCCACGAAGGACTTGTTGTGCTGGATGAAAAGTGCGCCCCGGAGGCCAGTGGGGATGGTGACACCAACCATAACTTTGACATCCCAGTCCCGATATTCATCTTCTACGGCTGCGAAGTTAAAATTGCGGGGGAGCCGCTCCGTTTTGCCGGAAGTTTCGATGGTGTAGCTAGTTAGGCGGGACACCACGAAGCCAAGTTGCAATACACCACTTCGGTACAATTTAAAGTTGTCTTTCTTACCCGCGAATCGCTTATTTCCCAGGCGGAGATTATAGAGTAGCGGAACTTCGACGGTGTTGAGGCGAAGGTCAATTGCGTTGTTCCCCCTTTCTTTTCTCTCGGACCGATTGGATTTGGCTCCAGCCTGAGCGAAGCCCACGCCGACGGTCACGAATGATTTGGGCGTTAGTAAGATCTGCGTTTCCGCCCCAAACCGAACCCCAATCTTATTGTAGCCAAAGTAATAATCCCCATCGATCTGACTCAGGTTGACGCCAGCATAGGCTGCCGCAGCAAACTTTTGCTTTGCGCCGGGTTGGGCACACAGGAATGATGAAGCTAGGAAAAAGCAAGCGAGTAATAGTGGCCGCATATTTTCTGGGGTTACAGGAATGGTATTCAAAGGCTAGTCGATAATGCTGAGCGCAATGATCAATCAATCTACGAAAAACGCCCTGCTTTACTGAGTAAAACAGGGCGCTTTCGATTGGTTTACCGAGTAGCGGACTAATCGTTAACCAGATTCAGTGTAATGGAAGTACGCAGTTCAGGCGTTTGCCCCGCAACAACGTTACCGCTACCGCCCGAAGCTTCGGTCAGCGTAAGCACGATGGTTTCGGGGCCAGCCGCCAACGTATCTACCAGGAACTCAATCGTGATGTCATCCGTAGAGAAAGCAGTGTTCAACTCGTCACCGTTATCAAAGACAATGGTGCCGGAGCCACCGGAAGCGGATGCACCGTCGATGGTGTAAGTTTCACCAAAAACTGCCGTTCCACCGAGGGAATAGGAGTAGTCGATGTCACTACCATCGTTAAAGGGGTACTGTACCTCCACGGATGTCATGGTGTTGGTCTCACTTACGACGACCTCCTCCATACCGGCTGCAGCGCCGGTAGAGATGCGGATGTAACGGTCACCGAATTCGAGGCCGGCGGGGGTGGGCTCATCTTCAAAAGTGTCCCATTCGCAGGAACTGAGCGCCGCCATGCAGAGCAAGGCTAAGAATATATTACTAAACTTCATTGATTTTGCTTTTAGAGAGGCTAAGGTTAGTTACCCTCGTACCACATTGGTGAATCTAGGTTGGCGTCCAGCGTTTCGGGAACGTTGGGGTTTGCAGCGCGCTCATCCGGTGGGTAGAAGAAACGGCGAACGACTCCGTCGGCGTTGCTACCGTTAGGAGTAGACAAATTGGGGACCTTCGTTCTTCTCCACTCCGCCCACGCGGCAGGAATACGGAGGAAGTTGGCCAGATACAGTTGTTCGTGGATGCCTTCCAGATCAAGATCCAAAGAGTTGATGTATGCCGTAACGGCATCCTCCTCAATGGCTTCGGCGGTCGTGTCAAATTCATCCATGCTGGCGCGGATACCAGCGGCAAACGCATCTTCGGCGCTACCGTCGGCTAATCCGCGGAGGATAGCCTCTGCTTTGTAGAGTTGAGTCTCTGCCGCAGTAATGTAAGTATCGGGGCGATCCGCACGAATCACCGTCAGGCTAACAATGGCAGCCGTACCACCTTCGCTGCGGAAGACACCGGCGGGGCTACGTACCCCGAAATTGCCGGTACCCTGAGTAGAGTCGGCTGCGCTCTCCGAGTAATATACACCTAGACGTGGGTCATCCAGGTCTTCCAGGAGATCAAAACAAACTTCACCAGCCGTGTACCAGGTTGGATTAACACCACCAGCAAAGTTGTTGAGAATACTCCAGAAAGGATTAAAGGCACCCGCCATGTCGAGGTATTCCAGCTGAGCGTTCTGGTCTTCCGTTTCCAACAGTGGGCTGTTTACCGTAGCTCGGATCTGATCGCGGACGCTCGCTTCGTCAACGTTGGCGATTTGCAGCAGAATCTTCAGTTTGAGGCTATTGGCAGCTCTCAACCATAGGTCCATATCACCGTCGTAAACCAGGTCGCCATTCGTCATCTTGGCGCTTTCCTCATCAATGAGGTTAGCAGCTTCGTCGAGATCACTTACGATACCCCGGAGGACGTCTTCCTGGCGCTCGTATTCGGGAAGGGCCGTGACGAAGTCAGCCGCCTGGCGGAACGGAATGTCTTCCCACAGCATGGTAGCTTGCCAGAAAATGAGGGACTTCATAATGAGGCCCTGAGCCAGGATGTTGTTCTGCGTTCCAGGTTCTGCTTCACGGGCGGTGGCCTCGAGGAGGTTGATGTTCTTTACCGCGTTGCCGTACATGGCACCCCAGGTATTGTTCATCATGTTGACGTTACTACGCTCGGCACGGGCGTAATCACCGATCACACCAAAAATTGCTTCATTGTACTGGAGTACGGTACCAAGGCGACCGTCGAGCTCAGCTTCGCGGTTATTTGAGAAGTTGAGAAGGACCTCCGGAAAGAGGAGGTTAGCGTCTACCGCAGTAGCCGCGAGTGGGTCAGTGTTGATGTCAAGCTGATCGTCGCAGGAAGTCCCAACGAAACCGAGCAAGAGCACGAGCACTGGTAGATAAATTAATCTTTTCATTATTACTTTCTTAAAGCTGCTGGCTGGTTTTTCTTTCAGCCAGCAACTTCTTGATGATTTGAATTAGTGTGGACTTAGCAATTAGCTTAGAAGCCCAAACGGAGGTTAAGACCGAACGTACGCGTAGTCGGCGGGCTGTTGAATTCAATACCCGCACCGTCATTCGCTGAGCCGAAAATGTTGGATTCTGGATCGATGTGAGGGATCGTGCTGTAGAGGATGCCGAGGTTCCGGGATTCCAAACCAATGGTAGCCGAGCGAATGGGTAGTTTATTCAATAGCGTTGAGGGCAGGGTGTAACTAACTGCAATTTCCCGCAACTTGATAAAGCTGGCATCGAAGAAAGATGTCTCATCCGCGGCAGTGTAGTTGGTCCAGAATTGCTGGGCCGTAACCGGAATGTCGTTTGGCGTAAGGTTGCCTTCCGCATCCTCAAAGAAACTCTCCGTGTCTACGAAAGAAGATTCACGGTTAACGGCAGTCTCAGCGGCAAGGCCGCCGCTGCGCAAACTAGCAACGGTTTCAGAGTAGAGCAGGCCACCGTCACGGTAATCAAACGTAAAGCGGAAGTTTAAACCCTTCCAGTTCAGGTTATTCGTCCAACCCATGATAAAGTTGGGGTATACATCACCAATACGCTCAACACCAGCCGTTTCGCGGAGACCCGTTTCTGGGTTAGCGATGATGCGCTGGTCAGCAAGTGCCAGGCTAGAGTCAGCCACGGCGCGGCGGAAAGTAGATGCATAGAGTCCGTAAGTCTCGCCGGGGACGGCAATGATGGACTGACCGTTGAAGCCACTGTTGATGACGAGCTCTTCAGCCGTTTCACCCAGGTCTTCGACGATGAATTCATTCGCCGTGAAGGTGACGAGTGAATTCCACTTAAAGTTCTCCGTACGAACGGGAGCGAAGTTCAGTTCGAATTCTACACCCGTATTGGAGGTCTCACCAACGTTCTGCAACTGGAAGCCGAATCCGGTAGATTCAGGAATTGGCACGGCAAGGATCTGGTCGGTAGTGATGACACGGTAGTAAGTAGCGTCAAGGCCAAGGCGGCCACCGAAGAATTGAAGTTCAGTACCGATCTCAAAACTGTTCTGGTTCTCCGGGCGTAGGCTTGTGGGAGGAATTGTTCCCGGGCCGGAGAAGCCCAAACGGCCGTTGAATGGGAAACTCGTACCCGTACCGAATTGGCCAAATACCGTCGTCTGAGGTGAGTAATTGAACGCTAATTGGTAAGGTGCCGTGTCACCACCGACGTTTGCGAAGCTAGAACGGAACTTACCGTAGCTCAGCACGTCGCTGTTGATCTCAAAGGCGTCAGTAAATACGAAGCTCAGACCAACACTGGGGTAGAAGTAGCTGTTTTCGTTCAGACCCAGGGTAGAGGTGTAATCATTACGACCCGTTACGTTCAGGGAGAGGTAATCGCGGTAAGTAAGCGTCAGGTCTCCGTAAAGGCCGAAGAGGCGGCGCTCGCTGAAGTCATTCGTTACGTTGTTGACCTCCGCGTTACCCGTGCTGTACAGCTCATCTACCGTCAAGTTTTGCGCGTTGTTGAAGAGGCGTTCAAATACCCGGTTATTGTAGTTAAAGCCAATGATTCCTTTGATGAAGAAGTCATCACCCAGGTCGTTAGCGGCAGTTACGAGGAAGTTGTAGTCCAGCTGGCGCTGCTCGATGCGGTCATCGGTGAAGTCGCCAGGCAGGCGACCGAGGGTGCCCTTACGGTTGGAGCGGAAGCGGTTGTCCGCAATGAAGTCGATACCCACACGACCGGTGATGTCCAACCAGAAAAGGGGTTCGTAAGTCAGGGCGAAGTTACCGAACACGCGGTCTGCCTCAGTATCGAAGCGGTTCTCGTTGGCAATCCAGTAAGGGTTGTTCGTCATTCCCGTGAGCGTATTCAGTTGTTCGCCTACACCGGAGGACTCGTCGATGTAGTCCGTGATGGTGTTCAGGTCCAGGTTACGGGGGAAGGAGTTAACGATGCTGGAGAGAACGTTCGGGTCGTTAGCACCCTGGGCTACCCGTCCTTCACTGGTTGTACGCACCAGGTTGATACCAAAGGAAGAGCTGATCTTCTGGTCAAACTTCTGGCCGGCATTCAAACCAAGGGTGATGCGATCAAGCTCGGAACCGGGGAAAATCCCCTGCTGGTTCAGGCTCGTCATACTGAAACGGTAGTTGCTCTTCTCGGAGCCACCGCCAATGGCGAGGTTGTTGATCAGCGTGCTACCCGTTTCGTAAAAGTCCTTTACGTTATCAGGGTTGGCTTGCAGAGGCACTTCCTCGTCGGACAGGTTAGGCAGGACTTGACCATTAATACGGGGACCCCAACCATTCAGGTTCTGGCGGTTGTAACGGCCGTTAGATCCCTGAGCGTACTCATTCTGGAAATCGGGGAGGCGCAGTGGAGAATCCGCACGGGCCGTACTGTTGAAAGTGATCTCGGCGCGGTTACCCTTGCCGCCTTTCTTAGTGGTCACGATAATGGCACCGTTAGCGGCCCGGCTACCGTAAAGAGCGGCTGCGTTAGCACCCTTCAGTACCGTGATGGATTCAATATCGTCCGGGTTGATGTCCTGAGCGCGGTTACCCGTGTCAAAACCACCGGAGATCCGGCTACCCGTAGAAATGTTGCTGTCGAAGATCGGCACCCCGTCCACTACCCACAGTGGATTGTTGTTGCCGGAGAGCGAGCTGATACCGCGAATGAGGATCTTGGATGAACCACCAAGGTTACCACTCTGCTGGCTCACCTGTACGCCGGATACCTTACCCTGCAGGGAGTTTACGACGTTGGTTTCCCGCACGGTACCTACCTCGTCGGAACTGATGGTAGATACCGCATAACCGAGATCACGCTTGGACCGCTCAATACCGTTTGCCGTAACGACGACCTGATCGAGGGAAGTAGCGCTTTCCAGTAAGGTCACCTTGTAGTCCGTCTGGCCAGTAATGACCGGGATTTCCAAGTTGGCGAAGCCCGTGTAGGAAATGACGAGAATTTCGGTGTTGGCGGGGAGATTGAGGGAGAAATTTCCGTCAATATCCGTGACCGTGCCGGTCGTGGTGCTTTTAGCGAAAACGGAAGCACCGATGAGCGGAATCCCTTCGGAGTCCGACACCGTACCCGTAATCGCCGTCTGGGCCGTCAGAGCCGCACAGCTCAGTAACAGCGCCCAGCTTAATAGTAGCAATTTTTGCATACGAATAAAAGGTTAGGTTGATTAAGAATTAGGCTAGTGTGTGGGTAGCCCGAGTGATAGTATTCTGCAGAAAGCCGGTTCGTGGGCCGGCGCTCGATTCATCCCAAAGAAACGATAAGAATGTTAATTCCTTTACGTTTCCTTAACAGTAGGGACGAATGCGTAACGCAGGCTAGCGGAAATTCGCTGCCTCATTGATTACACCACGAAACATTTCGTCCGCCACGCGTTCCCGCCCCAAATTTTTGTCACCACAAGTATTGTTAGAAAAACAATCAACTGAATCGCCTATTTGTCGACCAGCGGCAATTTTTCTTGGCTATTCCAACAGTTTTTTGCCGTCAACCCACCTTTTCTAGCGGCTAACACACCGTACACGATGTCGTCAATCCCACCCATAGAGTGAGCGTCGGGGTTGATGCTGACGGGGACGTCGCGCTCCGTAGCGTAGGGAATCCACCGCCAGTCCAGGTCGAGGCGGTAGGGGTTGGCGTTGAGTTCGATGGCGACGTTATGCTCTGCGCAGGCATCGATGATGCGGGCGTGGTCAATAGGGTAGCCTTCCCGGCTCAGGAGCAGCCTTCCGGTGGGGTGGCCCAAGACCGTGGTGTGTGGATTTCGAATCGCAGTAAGGAGGCGTTCGGTGGCTTTCTCCTGGTCCATATTCAGGCCGCTGTGGATACTGGCGATCACGAGGTCAAACCCAGCCAGCACGTCGTCCGGATAGTCCAGGCTGCCGTCGCTGAGGATGTCGCTTTCGATGCTTTTGTAGATGCGGAAGGGCGCCAATTCAACGTTCAACGCATCGATCTCAGCCCATTGCTCACGGACACGATCTTCCTTCAATCCACCGGCGTACACGGCCGTGCGGCTGTGGTCGGAGATCACCAGGTAGGCGTACCCTTTATCGCGGGCGGCCTCGGCCATCTGCCGGAGGCTGTGGATACCGTCGCTGTAAGTGGAGTGGGAGTGAACGACGCCGCGCACGTCGGTAGCTTCAATCAAGTCCGGAAGTTGGCCTGCGGCAGCGGTGTCTAACCAGGTGTCGTCTTCCCGTAATTCAGGTGGGATGAACTGCATGCCGACGGCCGCAAATACTTCCGCTTCCGTAGCCAATCCGGTGAAGTCTTTTCCGGGGTAGCGCTCCACGAAGGCCTGCAAAAATTCCGGGTTGCCCGTGTGTTTGAATTGCTTCGACCCAAAGTTTTCCGCAGTCACGTGGTGGAGTACGAAAGGGTAGCCATCCACCACGCCGGTGGTCTGGTTGTCTTTATGGATTAAGATGTCTACGCCTTCCAATTCGGGCGCTGCCGCGGGTGCGATGGTGGTGACAAAGTCCATCCGCGTAAGGGTAGGGCAACAACGACGTAAGGCACCGGAACGCTCCGTGGTCGCTTCGGGGAAGAGACGGGTGAGTTCGGCAAGGAAAGCCTTTGCTGCCAAGTCGAGATCGCGGTACAAGAACTGCCCCCGGCTCCGCTGGTGAAACTCCAGCTTCTCGCGGAGGGTCTCCTGGGTCTTGGCTCCGAACCCCTTCAGCTCCACCAGCCGGTTTTCGTTGATGGCGTAGAGTAGCTGGCCGACGGTAGTTACCCCGAGCCCGTCCCAGACAGCCTTCACTTTTTTGGGTCCGAAACCGCGGATGTTGAGCATCTCCTGGATGCCGGCGGGAGTCTGGTCGCGCCACTTATTTAAGGTCGCCATTTCGCCGGTCGTGGCCAGTTCGTGGATCTTTCCCGCGATGGCTTTCCCGACGCCGTCCAGTTTCTGCAACTCTTCTTCCGACATGGATGCCAGCGGCCGGTCATCCTTCCGCAGCTTATTATAGGCGCTGGTATAGGAACGGATCTTGAACGGGTTATCCCCGTGCAACTCCATCAAGCGGGCGAGTTCACGGAAGTGGCGGGCAATGTCGGGGTTCGTCATGCCGCGAAGGTAAGTTCCCGATTGGAAAGCCTACACCCGTCCAACAAGGGTAGGGCGATGCCTCCTCCCTACAAACCTTAGCCGCGAATTCAGTGTAGATGCTACCTTTAAGCCGTGATTCCGTCCTTACTGCTTGCCGTTGCCTTTATTCTGCTTGCCCTTTATCTCTGGCACCTGCGGCAGCGCCCCTACGCCGCCGTGCCCTTCTTGTTGGGAATAGGATTGCTGACCCTAACGATCACCATCAAGGTGCAGGATGAAAACCGGACGCTGGCGAAGCAGGACGTCGATACGCTGCTCGACCACCTAAGTACGACGGACCTGTGGCGCATCAACGAGGTGGACCGGGCCGACGAAAGACTATTGCTGGCCAGCACCGCCAGCCAGGCACTCTTGCGGGCCAAAACCTGGTACCCGGAGCGGGCGGGAGCCATTGATTCTACGCTGGCCGTACTGGCCTATTTTGCCGCTAGCCCCACGAACTTTCCGCAGTGGAAACGGCAGCGAAGTTGGGACGAACAGGTCTTCTTCCTCGCTCACGCCGGAGCGACCCTGGCGCACTACCAACTGGCGACGGGCAACGCCGGGCGCGCCAGCGAACTCGGCCGCATCGGTAATCATTTGGGGACGCGCCTCATCCGCAGCAAGTACAAACACCTACCCAGCCGGGCGGACGAACCCTTCTTCCGGCCAGCCGATAACGCTGCTGCCCTGTACACCCTCTCTCTCTACGAACGCATCGACAGCGCCGGCCTGCTGCTGCCGACCTATACGGACTGGAGCGCCTACCTGACGGACGAATTGTACTACGAAGAATCGCGGCTCCCCTGCGCTGCATTTAGCACGACGAATACCTGCCAACTAGAGCCAAGTGCTGCTGCCACGGGCCTGTACATCGCCTACCGCGCCGCCGCCCGCGAGGAGGTAGAAACGGATATTCCCTACCGCGAGTGGCTCCACTATTTTAAAGGGGGCATCAGCACGCCATTCACGTTGAGCATCCGCCAGGATATGCGGCAGGATGAACAGACCCGCTTCTGCGGTTTAGGGTCCAAACCACTTAAGTGCGGTCGCTACGAATCCGCCGTCGCGCTCTGGGCCAGCGCGGAATACGACGGCGACTACGCTTACTTCCGCCTCTTCGCCGGCCGCCTCCTCGGTCGCTGGCTTAATGAACGGCCGGACTACGCCGCCATGAGCCCCGCCAAACGCGTGGAGGCTTTGCAAGGGGTAGCCTTCTGGGCCTTGGGGGAAGGATTGTAGGCGTCTTTTAAGCCAACTGCCTTTACCGTAAATCAACTAGTCACGCCCCGGAAGCGCAAACGCAACGTACGCATCACTCGCTTTTGTACCCAGCTTCCCGCCACCGCAGGCGATGACGATATACTGGCGACCATTCAACTCGTACACGGAAGGCGTGGCGAAGCCCGAGGCTGGTAATTCATGTTCCCAAACTATCTCGCCCGATGCTTTATCGAAGGCCCGGATGAGCCCATCCGACGTAGCGGCGATGAAGAGTAGGCCGCCCGCCGTAACCACTGGCCCGCCGTAATTTTCCGTCCCGGTTGCGGGATAGCCAGCTGCTTTGTAGTGCGCGTACTCACCGAGGGGGACCTGCCAGGCGTGTTCGCCGGTATTCAGGTTGATGGCGGTGAGCGTACCCCAGGGCGGGGAAATCGCCGGCATGCCATCCGAGGCCAGGAATTTGGTGTAACCTTTTAATTTGTAGGGAAGGAAAGTAGGATCCTCCTCCGGCGATTTAGGGACTATCGTAAAGCCTCTTTTCCCCTCCTTTTCTTGTTCCAAGACGAAGCTGGCTAGAGCGTTAATCTCCTCTTCTTCCAGGTGGCCAAAAGCCGGCATCATGCGTCGGCCCCGCCGCATCAGGGAGGAAAAGGTCGGCGTATCGTACCGGTCCCCGATGTTGATGAGCGAAGGGTTGTTGCCAGTCCCTGCCCGGTCGGTGCCGTGGCAGTTCAGGCAGTGCTGGTTGTAGATGCGGTGGCCGGCCCTGGCCCAGGTTTCCGGGCCGGGTGCTTCCCAAGTGTTGGGGATCATTTCGAGGAAGCGGGCGATGTTGTTGGCGTTGACGTAGAGCAATCCCGTCTCCGGATCAAAAGCCGGGCCGCCCCATTCGGCACCGCCGTCCATACCCGGGAAAAAGATGATCTTTTGTTCTCCCGGTGGCAGGTAGGGGTGGCCGTAACGTGAGGCCTGAAACTCCGCCAGCGCGGCCTCCTTATCCGCTTCGCTCATGTAAGGATTGAGGTCATTTGGCGTTAATTCCTGGCGGCCGAAGGGTTTGGGCAAAGTGGGTTTAGGCTGGGTGGGGTGGACGTACTCTTCGGGAAAAGCGCCCTCCGTCGGGACGGGTACTTCCTCCACCGGAAAGAGGGGTTCGCCGGAATCGCGGTCGAGGAGAAACAGGTCACCGTTCTTCGTGACCTGGGCGACCGCGTCTACTTGATTTCCGTCGTGGTCGACGGTCACCAGCATGGGCGGGGTGGGGTGGTCCTTATCCCACAGGTCGTGGTGGACGGTTTGGTAATGCCATTTCCGTTCGCCGGTGCGGGCATCGAGGGCGAGAATACAGTTGGCGAAAAGGTTAGTGCCGGGGCGGTTGGCGCCGTAGAAGTCGTAGCTGGAGGAGCCCGTCCCGCAGTACACCACGCCGCGTTCGGGGTCGAGGCTAAAGCCGCTCCAGGGGTTGCCGCCGCCGGTGTATTCCCAGGCCGTGGGGTTGTCCCAAGTTTCGTAGCCTTGCTCGCCAGGTTGGGGGATGGTGTGGAAGATCCAGGCCAATTCTCCCGTCCTGACGTCGTAAGCGCGAATGTGGCCGGGGGCGGCGGGCAGCGTTTCGTCAACGCGGGTACCCATGATCAGTAGGTCTTCAAAGACGATTCCCGGGCTGGTGGAGACCACGAAATTTTCGTCGACGTCGCGTCCCAAATCTTTGTGCAGGTCAATGTAGCCGTCGGTGCCAAAGCTTTTGATCACACTTCCGTCGGCGGCATCAATGGCGTAAGTCAGGCTACCGGCAGTGAAGAAGAGGCGGGTCTGATCGTCACCTTTCCAGTGCGTCAGGCCCCGGCTATTGATCATGATGTGTTTGTATACGGATCCGTTTTCGTCGAGGGCGTCATCGTCCGGGTCAAAGGTCCAGTGGTGTTTGCCGGTTGCGGCATCGACGGCGAATAGACGCATTTGTGGGGTGGAACCGTAGAGCACGCCATCCACCACAATCGGGTTGCACTGGATCTGGGAGGCGTTGGCGGTATCTGCGTCCCCGGTTCGGTAAGTCCAGGCGACTTCAAGTTGGTCAACGTTGGCGGCACTGATCTGGGTGGAGGAGCTGTAGTGGTTCAGCCCGAGGTCGCCGCCGTAGTGGGCCCAGGTGGTGAAGTCTTGCCAATCTGTATCAACCCCTTCTGCGTTCGGTCCGGATTTGTCGCCCGCGCAGGTGCAGAGCAAAAGGAGGAGGAGCGGGAGGGAGAGGAGCTTGTGCATGATCGTAAAATAGGGTTTACGGATGCAACGACGTTCGGATGCTAGCCTTCCACCTTGGCACCTGCGGCAGCGCCCTCTGATTAGAAAAGAATGGATCTAATCCTGACTCGGTCTCTGCGCACATATTTGAACGTTTTCAACCAGTAGTAATTCAATGAACTACCAGCCGGCTCACTGGGCTTCCATCCGAAACTGTAATCAAGTAGGTCCCCGCTGGGAGATTAATATTGACGTAGGCAGAGACGCCACGTACGGCGGAGCGGTGTACCTCCCTCCCCGTAAAGTCGAGTATGCGTAGGATGGCCGGCGATTCCTGAACGCGAACCAGATGAAAGCCTCCTCGGGCTGGCTGTGGGTAGATTCCAAGCTTAAGATCTTGCGGCGGACAGCCGTGATCTAGTACAGTGGCCAGTGGCGAGGTATTGACGCGCCCATCCCAATCGTATTGCTTCACCCGAAATACGGTGCCCGGCACTAGTAGTTTCCTATCAATGGTTTGCCCGTAGGTAAAGACACCGGCCGGGACCTCCTGGTTGATACTTCGCCACTCGGAACTGCCCGCCACGCGGTACTCAACTTGAAAGGATCGCACGTCCGTTTCCGCTGTTGTTTCCCACCTCACGAAACCACTCCTACAATCACGGTTCCGCCCTATCACTACTTCTCCCCACGCTACGGGCAAGCTGGTAGCGCCAATGGAGATCGTCGCGGCTTCAGCCCGTCCGACTACCGGCGGGCTGATTTGGAATGGGGTGTTGGCATTAAGATTAAAGGTTATGTCTTCCGACTCTTCTACCTCATTATCCCGTCGTGCCTTCACGAAATAGTTCCGGTCGGTTGCACCAGCAGGCACCACCACGAGACCGGGTGCATAATTGTAATCAATACGGTTGGTCGCGGAGCCCGTTACGTCGTACAACACGGGTGCCGGGACGGACAGTGCATTACTAAGGCTGATCTCAAAAGCTCCACTATCCGCAGGGCTTTCCGCAATGATTTCGTCCAGCGCCGTTATGCTTACCTCTGCCGACGGCCAGTTGGTAAGGGCAGTCGTTACAATGCCCACATTGTCGACATTCCCCCCTTCTGAAAAGATTTCCGTGGGCGTAAATGGGCTAATTACGGTGATGTTGCCCGTAACATCCTGCAGCGTCCGATCCGGTTGGTTGTTGCCGGTGGCGACGAGGTACTGGATGTCCTGGTCCTGTTCCACCACGACATTCGTGAAGGTGACGCCACCAAAGGGTAGGGTAGGATTCCGAAAATTGGCCTCGATTTGAATGGGGCGGGCGATCCGAAATACAGTGTCACCCACGCTCGCCGTGTTCAACGTGTCCGGATGGTTGGCAACGTTGCGCAGTATCACGTTCTCCAAATCAACGGTAACACTGGCGGGGGCGGACTTAAGAAACAGACCGTCGTAGGGCTGGTCTTCGATCAGGACGTTGCGCACCGTGACGTTGCCCGTCACGCCATTGTTGCCCACGTTCAGCGTAATCCCGCCGGCCTTGACCCTGGAATTGCTCGTTCCATTACGCGCGATGTAGGTGTCTTCGATCAACACTTTAATTGGAGGTGTTGTAGCGTCCGATTTGCCGAACCCATTTTGAATTCCCCGCCCGGCGTTGTCGGTGATCCGGCAATTACGTACCACGCAGTTTTGGATGACCTCCTCGGGAAAGGAGGGCTCGAAATCAATTCCGGAAGAAGGGAGGGCGCCTTCCGTATTCGTCACCTCACAATTTTCGATCAGTACATTCTTCCCACCGGTAATGCTGATGCCCTGGCGGTAGTTATTGTCCAGGAAGCAGTCGCGAATGACCACGTTTTCGCAAAAGTCTTTGCCTCCGTCCTGGAAGTTTTTGCTCACCTGAATCCCGTCCCCGCCGGAGTCCCGAAGCTCCAAACCGATCACGCTGATGTTGGTGCAGCCACCAAAGTTGAGCAAGTGGCGAAAACCGCCGGGGTCACCCTCCGAAAATGACACGCCCGGCACCATCCGAATCGTCGCGCCGTAGCCGATAAAGTGGACGTTACTGCGGCCCCGGATATTGAAGAATTTAAAGTTGGTGTCCTCAAACGCTCCCGCCAGTCCAGTGACAATCGTACCCGGCTCAAGCAGGATGGTGACGTCGTCCCGGTTTACGAAGATCCGTTCGCTAAACCATTCCCCAACGTTATCGATAATGACGGTATCCGCGGTGCTGTTCGGGCCCAGGGCCTGCCGCAAAAAGTTGGTAGCATCCGTCGCATCGTAGCCGTAGGCTTCCGATACTTTGACGGAGGTCGCGTGGCTCAGTGCGGGCACTAGAATAAGGAGAGTGAGTAAGATCCGTAGCATAGCGAGTAGGTTAGTCGATCGCACCGCTGCTGCTTACAAGGCAGTAGGGCGCCGCCGCAGGTGCGGAGCGCAGTGGCAAGTAATCAGGACCGGTCGATCAGTGGGCGTGCAAACCCAGGGTGTGAATGTGTATGCGGGGAAATAGTCCAGTACCCAAGTAAGGAGAGATAGGCATTTTTGTTGACGGCAAAAGCCAAAAACTAGGGACAAGTTGTTACACCACGCTCGAAACTATAAACTGCAGACTGAACACTACAGACTACAGACTGTAGACTTCCCCTGGCGTTTCAGCCAGTACAAAATGTGGCTATCCGCCTCCTCGAAGGTTTGGATTTTGAAGGCGGTGCGGTCGAATTCGAACATGGTTGAAAGGTAAGGGGAATAACAGATTCGGTCTCGCAACTTTAGCCCCGCTTCAAATTGATTAGAGAGACTTAAGACTACAGACTATAGACCATTGACTAATAATTACCTTTGCCCACCCCAAAGAATAAAGATGAAATTCGACGTACAACACATCGACGCCAAGTGGCAGGCACGGTGGCAGCAGGACGAAACTTACAAGACTTCCTCCGATACCTCCAAGCCGAAGTATTACGTACTGGACATGTTCCCGTACCCCTCCGGCGCCGGGCTACACGTGGGGCACCCACTGGGCTACATAGCCTCGGATATCGTCGCCAGAAGCAAGCGCCAGCAAGGGTTTAACGTCTTGCACCCAATGGGCTTCGACGCCTTCGGACTGCCCGCGGAACAGTACGCCATCGACACGGGGGTACACCCCAGTGAATCCACCGCCGTGAACACGGAGCGGTACAAGGAACAGATGCAACGCCTGGGCTTGAGCTACGACTGGAGCCGCTCCGTCAATACCTCGGACCCTAAATACTACAAATGGTCTCAGTGGATCATCGGCCAGGTCTTCGAGCACTGGTACGACGTTGACGCTGATCGCGCCCGCCCCATCAGCGAATTGGTCGCCCACCTCGCCGAGCAAGGAACCGTGGGGCTGAACGCCGCCCAGAGCGAGCAACTCAACCTGACCGCCCACGCCTGGGGAGAACTGAGCGCCAAGGAGCAATCCGACGTGCTCATGAACTACCGCCTGGCCTTCCGCTCGGTCACCTACGTGAACTGGTGTGAAGCCCTCGGGACGGTACTCGCCAACGACGAGGTAAAGGACGGCCGCAGCGAACGCGGCAACCACCCCGTCGTCCAAAAACCAATGCTGCAGTGGAGCCTCCGCATCACGGCCTACGCCGACCGCCTCCTGGCCGGCCTCGATACCGTGGATTACAGCGACGGCCTCAAAGCCCAACAACGCAATTGGATTGGCCGCAGCACCGGCGCCCAGGCTTTCTTCGACATCGAGGGCTACGAGCAACGACTGGAAGTCTTCACGACCCGCCCCGACACCATCTTTGGCACCACCTTCATGGTAATTGCTCCGGAACACGACCTGGTGGGGGAACTGACGACGGACGCCCAACAAAAAGAAATTGACGATTACCTAGCCTACGTCGGTAGCCGCTCCGAGATCGATCGCCAGCAGGAAACGAAAGTGACCGGTGCCTTCACCGGCAGCTACTGCATCAACCCCTTCACCGAAAAACGCGTCCCGATCTACATCGCCGAGTACGTACTGAAGGACTACGGCACCGGCGCCATCATGGCCGTGCCGAGCGACGACGAACGGGACAAGCGCTTCGCGGAGAAGTTCGGGATCGAAATCATTGACGTCGTCGACAAAAGTGATTACCCCGGCGCTTCGCTTAAGGATAAGGTGGGCAAGCTCATCAACTCCGGCTTCCTGGACGGCATGGAGGTGAAGGACGCCATCGCCGCCGCCACCGAAAAACTACGGGAAATGGGCCGAGGTAAAGAGCAGGTCAACTTCCGCATTCGCGACCTCGTCTTTAGCCGCCAACGCTACTGGGGCGAGCCCTGGCCGATCGTCTACAACGACCAAGACGTGCCTGAGCTGGTGCCGGTTGAAGAACTTCCCGTCACGCTACCGCCGATGGACGACTTCCGCGCCGTCTCCGGCGTTAGCCCCCTCGAGCGGGCCAAGGAATGGAACACGCTGCCCGGCGGTCGTCGCCGGGAGACTGACACCATGCCCGCCACGGCCGGATCCAACTGGTACTACCTGCGGTACATGGACCCCAACAACGATAAGGAGTTCGCCGCCAGGGATATCGTCGATTACTGGCAGGACGTCGACCTCTACGTTGGTGGAGCAGAGCACGCCGTCAGCCACATCCTCTACAGCCGTTTGATCCACAAGTTTCTGTTCGATCTCGACAAGGTCCCCACGCGGGAACCCTACAAGAAACTGCTGAACCAGGGGATGATCGGTGCGCCGATCGTGAATATCCACCTGGGTATTCTGCTGACGGAGGACGGGCAGCGTCACCCGATTTGGGTAAGTGCTCATGCCACTGAAGGTCAAGCACTCGAGGTGGATGGTCTTGGAACAGGGACTCTAGTATTTGACGGCAGCACCGGTTATCGAAAGGTGCCCCTGCGAATGATTGAAGAGACCAGCGTCAATAACGAACCTAGTTTTCGGCTTTATAAGGACGCCATCGACAAACTAGCCGCCGATGAAGCGATGGATGCAGCGTACTTCAAAACCATCCTTCAACAGGCAGGCGCCTTCGTATGGGAAATAGACAAGGAAGGTAGAGCCTACCTAGAACTAAGCGCACAAATGGGCAAAATGTCCAAACGCTACTACAATGTCATTAACCCCGACGACATTAGCGAACGCTACGGCACGGATACCTTCCGGATGTACGAGATGTTCCTCGGCCCCATCGACCAGGCGAAACCCTGGTCCGTTTCGGGCATCGACGGGGTGTACCGTTTCCTGCGCCGCTTCTGGAACCTATTCGTAGGCAAGGGTGACCAACTGAACGTGAGCGACGCCGAGCCCACCAAGGCCGAGATGAAGATCCTCCACACCCTGATCAAAAAGGTGACGGAGGACATCGACAAGCTCAGCTTCAACACCTGTGTCTCCGCCTTCATGGTGGCCAGCAACGAACTGAATAAGGCGAAATGCAACAAGCGCGCCGTTCTGGAACCCATGGTCCGCCTCATCGCGCCCTTCGCGCCGCACGTTGCCGAAGAACTCTTCGCCGCCCTGGGTGGTGCGGGAAGCGTCCACCACGCTGCCCTTCCGGAAGTGGAAGAGAAGTGGTTGGTGGAGGATTCCCACACCTATCCCATTGCCTTTAACGGTAAGACCCGCCTCACGCTGGACTTCCCCGCCGGTGCCTCCATGGAGGACATCGAAGCCGCCGCGCGCGCTAACGACCAAGTTGCCAAGCAGCTGGAAGGGAAGACGGTGCGGAAGGTTATCGTAGTCCCCGGGCGGATGGTGAATTTCGTGGTGGGGTAGAGGGGGCTGTTAGTTCCGTTTTTTGCCGTGACAAATTTTATTGGCGGTTACTTTGGATTACTACTTCTGGTGATTCGGTATGTTGGTGCTTTGGGCGTGCCATCTTAAGCCGTGCAAAACGGTTGGGTGGGACTACTTCATTTCGTCGAGTAGGTTGCCCAGCTTGTCCAGACGGTCTTCCCAGGTTTGGCGGAGTTGGCTCAGGTAGTCATCCAGCTCCATCAGGGCTTGGAGTTCGGCGTGGACGACCCGTTGGCGGCCATCGGTCGCACCACGGGCGTAGCGGACGAGGTTGGCGCCTTCCAGCACCCGCAGGTGTTTACTTACGGCTGGCCGGCTGATGTCAAACTGTTCAGTCAGTTCGTTGACCGGGCGGGGGCGTTCGGCGAGTAGCATCAGCATGGAGCGCCGGGTGGGGTCCGCCAGGGCATTGAAGGGGTCGGTCATGATAGGTCGTTGAGGAGGGCCGGAAGTTGGCGACTGAGCAGTTTGCCGCGCCATCCGCTGGCCAGTACGTTTCTGGCGATGAGGCGGTTGAGGAAACCGGCAAAACCGGCGTGGTGGAAATTCAGCGTGGTCGTCCCGTCGCCGTTGTCCTTGAGCCGGAAGGTAATCGTGGTGTTTTTCAGGCCTCCGCCGCTCCAGGTGTAGGCCAGTTCGTAGGGCTCTTCGACCGTAAATACTTCGCAGTGTACGGTGCCGTCGAAACCGGGGTAAGGGTCCGTTTGGAAGGTGAAGCGGTGGCCTACTTCGGCTTTGATGTCCGTCGGCATCAGCCACTGACTCACTAGCTCGGGGTCCGTGATGGCCCGCCACACTTTTTCAATGGGGTGAGGGTAACGTTTCTGGGTAGCGATGCTCTTCTTCATTTGGCGTTGTTTTGGTAGGCCCGGTGAAGAAGGTCCCGCTGTCCGTCGCTGAGGGTAGCATTAGCCGGCAAATTGATGACGTGGGTCATCCGCTGGCTGCCCTTAAAAGCGTCCACTTTTTCGGCTTCTGGGGTAGCTGTCGCTTCATCCAGCGCAAGGCCGATCTGCATGCCCTCCGCGCTCGGGGCGGCCATGGCAAATACGCGTTTCGCGTAGAAGGGCACGTAGGTTTGGCAGGGCCGTACGGAAACGTCCTTCCCAAAGCCAAGTAGCTGTTTTTTCAGATCAGCGTAGGTCGTATTGCCGTTGAACTGCTTGGCTTCCAGCCCGGCGGCATCGTCGTACTTCGCCTCGCCGACGGAGCGTTCGTAGACGGCTGCGGCCTGGAAGTGCCCGAGCCCGGCTTGCTTCAATTGGGAAATGGCCGAGCGCTTATCCGGCGCGTCGAGTTGTTGAAGGACGCCGAGCCAGTGGTCGAGGCCGTGGCCCGTTTTGGCAGGTAAATTCTTTAGAATGGCAATCTTCATTGCCTTTGGATCACAAGACATAGGTAACTGTTTGGTTACGCAAATTTAGGTAGCCAAACGGTTACGCAAAAGGGTCTAAGTCAATTATTCAAGCTTTCGGACAAAGTCAATCCGAATCGTCACTGCTCACCTTCGTGATGAATCAGGGCGCTGCCGCGGGTGCCCGGAAATAGGCAAGTAAAAAGAACCTGCCCTCTCACCGAATGACGAAACGACTACTCATAACTCGCCCGTCCGTCATTCGTAACACGATGGCGTAAGGACCGGGGCGGTACTGATGACCGGTGAGAGAAATGACCAATCTATCTGATGCCGGCTCCTTTATCGTAGTCACCTTTCTGCCAGCCAGGGTAAAGATCTCCGCTGAAGCGACACGGCGTGTATCTAGGTCCACTGTTAGTTGGTCCTTAACCGGATTCGGGTAGAGTTTGATCCCTGCCTGAGCGAAGGTGGAAACCGCAGTCAGGTCATCAATGACAAAAGTCTCCTCGTAGGTGCAGTCGTTGGCGTCCGTTATTGTCACGGTGTATTCCCCGAAGTTGAGGTCCGTCCGGATCGAGTCCGTCAGCGTGGTATCGGACCAGGCGTAGCGGTAGGGTGGGGTGGCGCCTTCCACCGTCAGGGTAATGGTGCCACCGTCGCGCAGACGGGCGGGGGTGGTTGCGCTGGTGACCGTGAAGTCGGAGTCGGGCCCGGTGATCGTAAAGGTCACCCGTACGGCATTGCCGGACATATCCCTAAAGAAGATTGCCTTTTCGCCGACCGTCAAATTAGTTACGGACTGTTCGCCAGCCGTCCCCTCCGCTTCGGTACTGCCGCCGGATACGTTGAACGTAGCCGTTCCGTCGTTCCCCCCAAAACATGACACCGGCGTCAGCGCCACAATAGTCGCGACGAGCGGGCGCTGAGTACGTAGGGAATATAACTCGTGGCCGATCTCGCCGTCGTCGGCAAAGAAGTAGAGCAGCTTGTCGACGGATAGGAAGTGGGTAGGGAAACTGCTGCCGCCACCCCGATTAACGTTGGAGACGAGCACGGTGCCCGCTACGGTCCCGTCGGAAACGTACAGCTCGGTGCCGGTAGAATTGCCATTGTTATCTAGGCCCCGCGCCGCGAAGTAAAGCTGCCCCTCATGCTCGTGGAATAAACTGCTGGGGACAATGCCACTCTCCGCGCCGGGTATGAGGTCTTTCACCTGGGTCGTCCCCAACTGAGAGCCATTCGTCCGCCACAGTTCGACGCCACCGGTAGGCGTAGCATCTGCGTAGTAAACGAAGTCGCCGACAGTCGTGAAGTGTTGGGGCGCGTACCCACCGTTACCGATTTCTGGCAGGTTCTCAATGATGCGCGTACCCTGCGGGGAGCCGTCGCTGACGTACACGTCCGCGCCCCCGTTGATGTCGGCGGCGAAGATGAAGCGGTCGCCAATGAATGCGTAGCGATCGTCATCGGAATCGGTCTCGATGTTCATGCCGGGACCATTGAAGTCAAAAATGAGCGTAGGGCGGGCGTTATCCGGGCCAAGTTTGTAGAGGTCGTAGCTCGTCAGCCGCGTGAGGGCACCAAAGTAGGCGGTGTCCTTGTGGACGACCATGCTTTCTAACGTGATGCCATTCGCGCCGCGGAAGTTGGATACCCGGACGGTCCCGTCTTCCGTACCGTCCGTCCGCCAGATCTGTCGGTTATCGATGCCACTCTCGGCGGTGAAATAGGTGACATTATCGCCGGTGTGAAAGTCACGTGGCAGGCTACCCCGGGTGTTGTTGCCCAGTACCTCGATGTCCTTTAGTAAGTAGGTGCCCTCCAACGTGCCGTCACTCCGCCAGAGTTCCGTTTCCGCGATGCTGTTTCGAGCCGCGAAGAGCAGGGTGTCCTGCGCGAAACCGAAGGTCCGGTCCGGGTCTTCCAGCAAGCCAGATGCGGGGCCGGTGAATATGTCCGCCACGATGCGGGTGCCGCGGGTAGTGCCGTCCGTCCGGTAAAGTTCCGTTCCGAAGCGTGGGGTCGTGGCGGCGAAGAAGACCTGATCGCCGACTTTAGTAAATCCGTGAGGCTCGCTGCCGTCCTCTCCGGGGACGATATCCGAGAGTAAGCGGGTGCCGGCCGGCGTACCGTCGCTGATCCAAATCTCCGTGCCCGTAGCGTCGTTACTGGCCGGGAAAATGAGCCTGCCGTTGAGGACGACGCCACGCTCTTCGGCGAGCGAACTGGAGCGGCCGGGGTTGATGTCCAGCACCAATTCCGGTGGCAACTGGGCACCGAGGGGAAGGCCCACCAATAGGAGGCCCAAAAACAACTGAAATCTCATTTAACCGGGGGGAATTACTGTAAGACTGGAAGGCCCTAAGGTAAGGCGGCTACGCCTTACTAGCCAAGGTGCACCACCTAGCTAGTTTTTCCGGTGGTTCAGTTGAACTACGTCCTATATATACGACTGTAAACAACGGGTGATGGCAACATCGGCTCTTACTCCCCAATGCCACGTTTGGTGTAACAATTTGTTGGCCGTGTTTCTCTGTTAAAACGAATTGATGGCTATATTTGGTCCGAATTCACCCGAAATCTCCCCTGGTGAACTGAAATTGACCCCGGAGCACCACTTTTTACCACCGGACTCTGCATCTTGGAAAAATCGAAAGTGGTCTTTAAGGGAGAGGTGAGATGATCAAAGGCAATGAAAAATGACAACATATTAGGTATTCGAGCATGAAATAACACCTTCAGAATGGCACGCCGCTGCGCTGCCAGAAATCACGGAAGCATTCTGTGATAAAAATTTGTCTTTTTGTGGTAGAAAGTGGGAAAATGTGGCCCGGTGATGTATTTTTACATCATCGGGTGATTGATGTATTGCCCGCCACTTTTTATGACCACTCCGTACAATTTACTTGGTGAGTATTCAGTGACCCTTGACGCCAAGGGCCGCCTCCGCTTACCCAGTAGTTTGATCAAGGGATTGGGCGATCGGGACACCCTGAAAATGGTCGTCAACCGCGGCCTTACGAACTGTCTGACCATCTACCCGATGGACGTTTGGGACACCGTTCGCAAGCCCATCGATGAGCTCAATTCCTTCGACCGCCGTGCGGACAAACTGAAGCGCCTCTTTTACCGGGGGGCAACGGAGGTTGTGCCAGATTCTGCCGACCGGATCCTGCTGCCTAAGGGCCTGCAGACCATCCTGAAGAAGAACCTGGAGGAAGGTGCGAAGCTCAAGAACCTCGTGCTCATCGGGCTGAATAACAAAATTGAAATATGGGACGAATCCGAGTACGAACGGATGTTGGAGGATGAAGCTGATGAATACGGCTCGCTCTCCGAAGATCTGCTCGGATATTCTTCACGGGAACCACTAGCCTGACATGTCAGACTACCACGTCCCCGTACTGGCCCACGAATGCGTGGAAGCCTTGAATTTACGTCTCGGAGGAGTTTACGTTGATGTAACCTTCGGTGGGGGTGGCCACAGCCGCCTCATCCTCGAACACGCAAAGGACCTCGATCTGAAGCTGTTCGGATTTGACCAGGATGAGGAAGCCCGGGCCAATGCGCTCACCGATGACCGCTTCACCTTCGTAGCGGCCAACTTTCGCCACTTACGTAACCACTTACGCCTGTACGGCATCACCCAAATTGATGGGTTGCTTGCCGACCTGGGGGTTTCCAGCCACCAGTTCAACCAGGCCGACCGTGGGTTCAGTTACCGCTTTGACGCGGATCTGGACATGCGCATGAGCAAGACGGTTGACCGCTCGGCCGCCGACGTAGTGAATAACTACGACGCGGATGACCTGCAGCAGGTCTTTGGTGAATACGGCGAAGTCCGCAACGCCCGCACCCTGGCCCACGCCATCGTGGAAGCCCGGGAGCGCCAGCCGATCGTATCCATTCAGGACTTCCTGAACGTGTGCGATCCGCTAGTTCGTGGCACGCGGCCCCGCTACTTAGCACAAGTTTTTCAAGCATTACGGATAGAAGTCAACGACGAGATCGGCGCACTTACTGATTTATTGGCACAAGCCACCGATTTACTGATACCTGACACAGGCCGACTCGTCGTGATTTCTTACCACTCGCTGGAAGACCGCATCACCAAAAACTTCCTCAAAACCGGTAACGCTAAAGGCGAAATGGTGAAAGACTTTTACGGGAAAATTGACCGACCGTACAAGATCCTCACCAAAAAGCCCCAGTTGCCAAGCGCGGAAGAAATTCAGCGCAACTCCCGCGCCCGTAGCGCTAAACTGCGGGTAGGTCTTAGAGTGGGGGAGTAGCAAGTTGCGAGTAACACACTCGGTACTCGCTACTTGCAACTCGAAACTCGATACTTTTCAAGGTGTGAATTAAACCGAAATGGCAGTTAGAAGAAAAAAACGCGGGAAAAAACTCGAGCTGTCAGCGCTCATTCTGGAGAACCTGGGCTTCCTCGCTTTCCTGGGCTTACTCGCCATCATCTACATCGGTAACGCACACTACGCCGAGTACAACGTCCGTAAGATCCAAACGCTAGAGGCGGACATCAAAGAACAAAACTGGCTGCACCTGACGCTGCAATCCGAGAACATGTATAACGGCCTGCGCTCGGAAGTCGTCGAAACCGTCCGGGAGGACGGCCTGCGGATGCACCGTGGTAAACCGAAAAAACTGGTCGTGAGTAAATAGACCAAGTAACCACGCGCCTCTCCTTTACAACACTCATTTTATACACCCACCTCCGGGCTTCACACACTCGGCACTTTCGCTCCCTTTAGTCATGGCAGTCAATTTTAAAGACGAAGTCCTCGTACGCGTCTACGTCATTTGCGCGATCATCGTTGTACCGGTGGCCCTGCTCTTGTCATTCCGCACGCTGGAGATCGCCGTGTTTAAGCAGGAGAAGTACCAGAAGCTAGGGGAGGCTTACGTACGGGACGTTACCGTGCAGGCCGAGCGGGGTAATATCTACAGCCAGGACGGCAACCTGCTGGCTACTTCCGTCCCCTACTTCAGCCTCCGGTTTGACCCTTTCATGGCCTCGCCCGAGGACTACTACGACAACATCGATAGCCTGGCTTACCTGCTCAGCCTGCACGTGGACAACAGCCATACGGCTGGTGCCTGGCGGGATAGCCTGTTCAATATGCGCGATAGCGTCAACCGCAGCGCTAATCACTACTACCGGTTGGCGGAGAGCGTTAGCTACCGGAAACTGCAGGACATTAAAACCTTCCCCCTCTTCAATAAGGGGAGAATGGGCGGTGGCCTCATCGTTGAGAAAAAGGAATCCCGCAAGCGCCCCTTCGGCTGGTTGGCCCGCCGGACGGTTGGCCGCATCGGCGGTGAAAAAGTAGGCTTGGAGGAAGCCTTCGACAAAGAGCTTTCCGGTAAGAAGGGTAAGGCGAGAATGTTCCGCATCCCCAACGGCGGCGGCTGGTTACCACTGGAGGACCTCACCGTCGTGGAGCCCACCGCGGGCGCTGACGTCCACAGTACCATCAATGTCAACATCCAGGACATTGCCGAGAACGCCCTTTACACCGCCGCGCGTCGCCACCTTCCCGATTGGGGAACCGCGATCGTGATGGACGTCGAAACCGGTGCTATCCGGGCCATGGCCAACCTCGGCCGGGGGGATAAAACGAGCAATAAGTACTACGAGAACTACAATTACGCCATCGCCAAGGCTACTGAGCCCGGGTCCACCTTCAAGTTGGCTACCATGATGGCCTTGCTAGAGGACGATAAGGTGATGCTTGACGACGAGATCGACATCGAAAATGGCGTCAAGACTTTCTACGACAAGAAGGTGACCGACTCCAACAAGAAGAGCCGCAACTGGAACAACATTTCCATTCGCCAGGCCTTCGAGCAGTCTTCCAACGTGGCCATGGCCAAGCTGGCCGACAGTCTTTACCAGGGTAATGAGTTCAGCGCTCGGTTGGCAGACTTCAAACTGACGGAAAAGACGGGACTGGAAATCACCGGTGAGGCGGAGCCCTTCATCGCCGATACGAGCTCAGAATACTGGTCCGGCATCTCCCGCGCCTGGTTGGCTTTTGGGTACGAGAGCCGCATCACGCCGCTGCAGATGCTCAATCTTTTCAACACCGTGGCCAACGACGGGCGTATGATGAAGCCTTACCTCGTGGATGAGATTCGCAGGGAGGGGAAGAGCGTCCAGCGATTCAAGCCTACCGTCATCCAGAAGCAAATCGCTTCCCAGACGACCATTGAGCAACTACGCTCTCTGTTAGAGGGGGTTGTCGACAACGGCACTGCGGCGAAGTTGAAATCCGACCAGTACCGCTTCGCCGGGAAGACGGGTACGAGCCAGCAGAACTACGGCCGCCGGGGGCGCAAGCAGTACCAGGCCAGCTTCGCCGGTTACTTCCCCGCCGAGAACCCGAAGTACAGCGTCATCGTCGTCATTTTCAATCCCAGCCAGGGTGCCTACTACGGTGGCGAAGTAGCCGGGCCGGTCTTCCGCGAGATCGCCGACAACATCTACAACAGTATGATCGAGGTGCACGAGCCCCTCAACCAGGGGCCCCGTCCGGTACTCTACGCCGAGCAAATGCCCGACGGTGATCTTGGCCATACGGATGAACTTGCTACACTCCTCAATTTCGTCAACGTCGATACGGATTCCACGACGGAGACCGAAATGGCTGTAGTTCGGTCCGCCGATGAGCGGGTCTCCCTTGCGGCCGCTGACCCTGCGGCGCAGGCCTTCCCCAACGTGCGGGGCATGCGCTTGCGCGATGCCGTCTACGTCCTCGAAAACGCTGGTTACGTCGTCCATCCCCGGGGCGTCGGGCGCGTCACGAGCCAGCAGTGGCAGCGGGATGCCGCCGGCCGGAAGGGCAAGGACGTCACCTTAATACTCAACTGATTATCAATGCTTTGCCGGTAGTTCTTCGCCGGCGGGCTCACTCAAGACTTTATCCCTTAAACTATTTTTTGCAACCGATTTATCCATGCTGCTCACTCAACTCGTTCATCGCTTACAAGACCTCTCGGCCGTCATCGCCGGCGAGCCGGGTGTAAGTGACCGGGAAGTGAGCAGCGTGGTTTTTGACTCCCGCCAAGTGCAGCCGGGCAGCCTCTTCGTCGCCGTCAAGGGTACGCAGGTGGACGGCCACGACTACATCGGCAAGGCCATCGATCGGGGTGCCATCGCCATTGTGGGCGCTGACGCAGGTGCCATGCAAAAGGGACTTAAAGAACAGAAAGAAACCAAGGACGGTACCTCCAACGAAGTGACCTTCATCACCGTGGAGGACTCCGCCAAAGCGCTCGCGCTCGCCGCCGCCGAATTCTACGGCAACCCCAGCCAGGACCTCACCCTGATTGGAGTGACCGGCACCAACGGCAAGACGACCGTCACCACCTTACTCCACGACCTCTTCACGGATCTGGGTTACAAAGCCGGACTCCTTTCCACCGTTGAGGTACGGATTGGGACGGAGGTCAAGACCGCCACCCACACTACGCCGGACGCCGTGGCCATCAACGCCAACCTCGCCGAGATGCTGGACGCGGGGTGTACTTACGTTTTCATGGAGGTCTCCAGCCACGCCGTTGACCAGCAGCGGACGGTCGGCCTTGCGTTTGACGGAGGGGCGTTCACCAACCTCAGCCACGACCATCTTGATTACCACGAGACCTTCCGGGCCTACCTGGAAGCCAAAAAAGCCTTCTTCGACGGGCTCCCCAAAACCGCTTTCGCCCTCAGTAATGCGGACGATAAGAACGGACCGGTGATGCTCCAGAATACCCGGGCGACCAAACGCTTCTACAGCCTCCGTAAGGTGGTGGATTACCGGGCGCGTCTGCTCACGGATTCTCCGCAGGGGTTGCAACTCGAGTTGGACGGTACTGAAATATTCACCCGTCTACTTGGTCGGTACAACGCTTACAACCTCACTGCCGTATTCGGTATCGCCATGGAGTTGGGGATGAACCGGGAGGAAACCCTCGTCTCCCTTAGCAACCTCACCGCCCCCAATGGCCGGATGGAGAACGTCGTTGATCCCACCGGTCAGGTGACGGCCATCGTTGACTACGCCCATACGCCGGATGCGTTGCAGAATATCCTTGAAACCCTTGCCGCCGTCCGCCAGCCCGGCGCCCAACTCATTTGTGTGGTGGGGGCCGGTGGTGATCGGGATAAGTCCAAACGCCCGGAGATGGCGCGCATCGCGGCCCAACTATCCGATCGGGTGATCCTCACTTCGGATAACCCACGAACGGAATCGGCGGAATCGATCCTGGACGATATGTCCGCTGGACTCATCAGCCCGGCATCCCGCGCCAGCGCCCTGAGAATCACGGACCGCCGGAGTGCCATTCAGACCGCCGTGCAGTTCGCGCGGGCCGGAGACATTGTACTCGTAGCTGGAAAAGGACACGAAACTTACCAGGATATCCAGGGTGTAAAACACCCTTTCGACGATAAGGTAGAACTGACGAACGCTTTAAACCTCCGCCTCCATGCTAGTTAATTTTTGGGAATGGTTGGGGACCGTACTGGGTGATTTCCCGGGGGACAAAGTCTTTCGTTTTCTCTCCGTGCGCGCCGGGGTGGCGATCATCATTTCCCTGGTGATCAGCATGATCTTTGGTGGCAACATCATCCGTATGCTGCGCCGCAAGCAAATGGGCGAAGAAGTGCGGGACCTGGGCCTCGCGGGCCAAAAAGAAAAGGCCGGTACGCCGACGATGGGCGGCATCATCATCCTGTTGGCCATCCTGGTCCCCTGCCTGCTGATGGGTGACCTGAGTAATATTTACCTCGTGGTCATGCTCGTTTCCACGGTGTGGCTGGGCGCCATTGGCTTTGTGGATGATTACCTCAAGCAAAAGCACAAAAATAAAGATGGGCTGGCCGGCAAATTCAAGGTGCTCGGTCAGGTAGGGCTGGGTGTTTTCATCGCCGTCGTTATGCTTTTTAATGACCAGATCGTGGTGCGGATGGACGTTAACGCCGCCGCCGAAATTGGGCTGACCGTAGCCGATCGGGTAGGGGCGGTGGCCTCTTCCACTTTGGATAACGGCGATATCATCAACCGGGCCAATTACCGGACGACGCTGACGAACGTTCCATTTTTTAAGGATGGCGCCTTTGCCTACGGAGACGTAATGAGCTGGGTCAACATCAGCGAAGAACTGGTTTATCTCCTCTTCATCCCCTTCATCATCTTCGTAGTGACTGCCGTATCAAACGCCGCTAATCTCACCGACGGGCTGGACGGTTTGGCGACGGGTGTTTCCGCGATCATCGCCGGGGTCCTGCTCATTTTTGCCTATATCAGTTCCAATGCAATCGCGACGAATTACCTCGGTATTCTCCACCTGCCGGGAACGGAGGAACTGGTGATTTACGCCGGCTGTCTATTTGGTGCTTGCCTCGGTTTCCTCTGGTACAACAGCCACCCGGCGACGGTATTTATGGGGGATACCGGATCACTGGCCCTGGGTGGCGTGATTGCGGCGCTCGCTATTCTGCTACGCAAGGAATTATTGCTGCCTTTGCTCTGCGGCGTTTTTGTGATGGAAAACCTGTCCGTCATCATCCAGGTGAGCTACTTCAAATACACGAAAAAACGCTACGGGGAAGGCCGGCGGATCTTCAAAATGAGCCCCCTGCACCATCACTACCAGAAGTTGGGGATGCCGGAAACGAAGATTGTTAACCGTGCCTGGATCATCGGATTGTTACTGGCCGTTGCTACCATCCTCACGCTAAAACTTCGGTAATACGCCACCTCACTTTTGCAGACTTCACTACTCAACTACGCTAGCCACCTTCAATAAAATGACTTCAACTAAATCCATCATCATCCTCGGCGCCGGAGAATCCGGAGCAAGTGCCGCCCGGTTGGCCAAAGCGCAAGGGTTTGAGGTGTTCGTCTCCGACTACGGCCGGGGCGTGGATCGGTTTGTGGCCGAATTGGAAGAAGCGGGTATTGCCTACGAATTGGGAGGACATTCCGAAGAACGCATCCTGGCAGCGGATGAGGTGATCAAGAGTCCCGGTATTCCGGATACTGCGCCTATCATCGTTGCGTTGCGTAAGCAGGGGACGCCCGTCATTAGCGAAATTGAATTCGCCAGCCGGTATGCCCCCCGCGGCTGTAAGATTGTGGGGATTACGGGTTCCAACGGTAAAACAACGACGACGCTCCTGACTCACCACCTCCTCGCTTTTGCCGGCGTGAAGACGCTAGCCGGTGGAAATTTGGGAGACAGCTTCGCCCGGCTTTTGCTGGACTTCCCCCCGCAGGATGTCTACGTCCTTGAGCTGAGTAGCTTCCAACTGGACGGCATCGTTGCTTTCCGTCCGGACATTGCCGCCGTGCTTAACATCACCCCGGACCACCTCGACCGTTACGAATACGAATTAGAGAAATACGCGAATGCAAAATTGCGCATCGCCCAATCCCAACGGATGGACGATCGGCTATTCGTGCTCGCCGAACCGACCGTGTTAGGTGCTGCCGTACAGCGCGCCAACCCAAGTAGCCAACTGGCTACAATTGGCGCCGGCGATATTACCGAAAAAACAATCAAGGTTGAAGGTTACGGCTTTGACTTGAACGCCGGTCAGCTGCGTGGAAAGCACAATGCGCTCAATGCGTTATTCGCAGTGCGAATTGCTCTAGCGCTCGGCGTCAACGAACAGGAAATTCAACTGGCGCTGAACAGCTTCACCCCGGCCCCCCACCGGATGGAAGTGGTCGCCACTCAGGATGGCCGCACCTGGATCAACGACTCCAAGGCCACCAACGTGGACGCTACTTACTTCGCCCTCGACGCAATGGACGGCCCCACGGTGTGGATTGCCGGTGGTACCGACAAGGGAAATGACTACGATGTACTCACTCCATTAGTGGAAGGAAAGGTACACACCCTTATCTGTATGGGTAAGGATAATACCAAGTTGCTAGAAGTATTTACGGGGGCGATTCCCAATATTCTGGAATGCCACTCCGCCCAGGCGGCGACCGTGTTTGCCGGGCACCGTGCGAATAAAGGGGACCGCGTTTTACTCAGCCCCTGTTGCGCCAGTTTCGACCTATTTAAAAATTATATCGACCGTGGAGATCAGTTCCGGGCGGCCGTCCAAAAATTATACGCATGAATATCTCCGCACGTATTGCTACGGAACTGCGGGGTGACCGCGTGATCTGGGCCCTGGTTGCTCTGTTCAGCATCATTTCCATGGTTGCCGTTTACAGCTCAGTGGCGGACCTTGCCTACGAGGATCGGGCTGGTTCTACGCTTTATTACCTCATCAAACACGGGGTAATTCTGGGTGTTGGCCTAGTTATTATTTACATATGCCACTTGATGGCGTACACGAAGTACAGCCGCTGGGCACCGGGCTTACTAGTGGCAGCGGGGGCATTGCTTTTAATGACCATGTTTTTTGGTTTGGAAATCAATAGCGCCAAGCGTTGGTTGCGCATCCCGCTGGTAGGGCTCACCTTTCAAACCTCGGATTTTGCCAAGCTGGCGTTGATCATTTTTGTTGCCCGATCCATTGGTTCCAAGCAGGATGTGATCAAGGATTTCAAAGAAGCATTCGTACCCATCATTGTACCCGTGGTTGGTATCTGTGCCCTGATTGCCGTTAACGATTTAAGCTCAGCGGCCATGCTTTTCTTCATCTGTTTGCTGATGATGATCGTTGGCCGCGTGGCCCTTCAGTACATTGTGATGCTGGTGTTGACGGGTATTTGCGTATTCAGTTTAATGGTGATGGTGGGTAGTAAATTCCCCACACTCATTCCCCGGGCCGCGACCTGGGAAAGCCGCATAGAACATTTTCTGGACGGTCGCGAGCCTGATCCGCAAGCCATGGAGCAGGTGGATTACGCCACGGTGGCGATGTCAAACGGTGGCCTGTTTGGTGAAGGACCGGGTAACAGTCTGCAGCGGAACTACGTCTTCAGCGCCCACGCGGATTTCATTTACGCCATCATCGTTGAAGAATACGGCGCGCTGGGAGGCATCTTGGTCATCGGCCTTTACGTGATGCTTTTCTTCAGGGTCGTTCGGCTGGTCACCAAAAGTTCCAAAGCCTTCGGGGCGATGGTCGCATTTGGCATTGGGACGGCATTGCTGTTGCAAGCCTTTTTTAATATCGCCGTAAATCTTGATTTGCTCCCGGTCACGGGTCTTCCGTTGCCGATGATTTCTATGGGCGGTACCTCTACTCTTTTCACCTGTATTGCGCTCGGAATTATTCTTTCCGTTTCCAAGTACATCGAATCCGCTACCGCCGATGCTACCTAAGGAAATCAAAAAACCATTGCGGGTGATCGTCAGCGGCGGTGGAACGGGAGGACACATCTTTCCGGCCATTGCCATTGCGGACGAATTGAAAAGACTTGTCCCCCGAGCAGAATTTCTCTTCGTTGGTGCGGAGGGTAAAATGGAAATGGAGAAGGTGCCGAAGGCGGGCTACAAAATTGTGGGCTTACCCATCCGTGGCTTACAACGCCATAACAAATTAGCCAACCTGTCTTTTCCGTTCCGCTTGATTTCTTCTCTGATCAAAAGTAGAAGCACCATTAAAAACTTCAAGCCCGATATCGTAATTGGAACCGGTGGCTACGCCGGTGGGCCAGTGCTATACGCCGCTGCCAAAATGGGTGTGCCCACTTTGATCCAGGAGCCCAATGCATTCGCCGGCCTGGCCAATAAATGGTTGGGTAAGCACGTCGATAAAATCTGCGTCGCTTTCCCCAAAATGGAGAAATACTTTCCCAAAGAAAAGCTGGTAGAAACGGGCAATCCTGTCCGGGAATCCATGCTCGAAAAAGCTGCTGACCTAGCCGCGAAAAAACCGGCTGCCACCAGTCAATTTTCCGTCTTACTGATGGGTGGTTCCGGTGGTGCAAAATCCATGAACGAAGCTTTGCGTGATAATACCGAAGCCATTCGGGCGCGGCCGCAGGTGCAATGGAAATGGCAATGTGGCAAGCATTACTACGAGGATTTTTCCTCCTGCGAAACAGCCCGGCTGGATAACGTAAGTATCTCCGCCTTTATCGATAAAATGGATGACGCTTACGCCACCGCCGACTTGGTGATTGGCCGCGCGGGTTCTACCACCATCGCTGAAATTCAATATCTCGGAAAACCAACCATCCTGGTTCCGAGCCCCTGGGTGGCCGAAGACCACCAAACCATGAACGCCAAAGCATTGACTGAAAATGATGCAGCCGTTCTCGTTGCCGATAAAGATCTGCAGTTAGATCTTATCCCGACCGTTTTTGAATTAGCCGACAATCCTGCGCGTCGGGAGCAACTTTCCAGTAAAGCACGGGAAATGGCGCAGCTTGGTGCCGTCACCCGGATCGCTGAAGAGGCGCTGGCGCTGATCAACTTAAAAACCGCAGAGTCATGATTGCGCTACAGGACATTACTGAAGTTTACTTCATTGGTATCGGTGGTATCGGTATGAGCGCGGTAGCCAGGTACTTTAATGAAAACGACGTGCGCGTTACCGGTTACGACAAAACGGCAACCACCCTTACTTCAGCGTTAGAGGAGGAGGGAATGGCTATCCATTTCGGTGAGGCCAACGTGGGTTTGGTTCCCCAACCGCACCCAGGTTTACTGGTTGTATTTACTCCCGCCATACCCAACGATTTTGCGGAGTTGGAACTGGTACGGAACGGGGATTACATTTTATTAAAGCGCTCGGAGATTCTGGGCATCATCAGCCGGGGAATGGAATGCGTTGCCATTGCCGGTACCCACGGCAAGACTACAACTACCACGATCACTACTCATCTCATGAGTGAGGCGGGGCTTGAACCCAACGCCTTCTTGGGTGGAATCAGCAGAAATTTCAATACCAATTTCATTGGTGGAGATAGCGACTACGTGGTAGTGGAAGCAGATGAGTACGACCGCAGCTTCTTGCAGCTGGACCCATCCGTGGCCGTCATCCTTTCGGCGGACCCCGACCACCTCGATATTTACGGTGACCACGCCACGATGATGGAAGATGGGTTCCGCGCTTTCGCCCGCCGCGTACGGTCGGGTGGCCAATTACTGGTGCGCCACGAAATCGCCGACCAATTTGCCGATATTGACCAGGTTTTGTTCAGCACCTTTGGTATTGGGACGGGTGATTTTTCCGCTCAGAATATTCACGTAAAAAATGGCGCCTTCCACTTCGATCTTCACGAACCGGATGGCCACATCGTACCTGAATTACGGACGGAACTTCCCGGCCGGCACAACGTCGAAAATGCGGTGGCAGCTTGTGCAGTGACCCGACTTTGTGGAGGGGCCGAAGCAGATATCCGCCGGGGGCTCAAAAGCTTCCGGGGAATTGGCCGCCGCTTTGACAAAGTATATGACGACGGTGAATTAATCATCATTGATGATTACGCTCATCACCCTACGGAATTAAATGCCGCAATCGACGCGGCCCGAGAATTATTTCCTGGCAAAAAAATCAGTGGTGTATTTCAACCACATCTATTTTCCCGTACCCAGGATTTTGCTCCCGGTTTTGCGGAGTCTTTAGATCAATTGGATGAGGCCATCCTAATTCCAATCTACCCCGCCCGGGAGCTTCCCATGCCTGGTGTAACGAGCCGCCTCATTTTTGATCGAATGAAAAGCGATAACAAGCGACTGCTGACCGATCGCAAAATGGTCACCTGGGCGAAGGAACTTCGCAGCGGCGTCCTGCTGTTGCTCGGTGCGGGCGATATCCAGGTACTGATTGGCGAGATCACCGAATACCATAAAAATCGAAACAAAAATGGCTAAGCAGAAGCAAAAGCTCCCCCTGCCTTACCGGTTGGTGATGGGCATAAAAAGTTATGGGTGGATATTCATCACCCTGGCCATTGCCGTCATTGCGATGTCGGCCATCGGAACCCGCGAAGCCTCCCACGTACAAACGGTGGCCCCCGTCGTGATGCCATTACCCGATGGTAGTGCGCTCGTCACGCCCGAACAATTATTGGAAAAATTGTCCGCCAGTTTCACCAAACCGTTGAGCGCTCTTTCACTAGCGGACATTGACATCAAGCGGGTAGAAGATGTATTGGAAAACCAGGCTTTCGTCGCCGATGCGGATGCTTTCGTGGATGATGATTTGCAGTTAAATATCATCGTCACCCAACAAGTACCCCTCCTACGGGTCATTGCGGAAAACGGACAGAATTACTACCTGGATGAGAATGGTTTGCGGATGCCACTAAGTGAAAACTACACCGCCCGCGTCCCGGTCGTTACGGGCAACATCGTTTTGTGGTCGGACGACTTTATGGAGGATTCTGATAACCAACTTTACCAATTGGTACAATTTGCCCGCCACATTCGGGCCGATGAATTCCTCAACGCACTCGTCGAACAGGTTTACGTAAACACCGCCGGAGAATGGGTGCTGGCCCCCAAAGTAGGCGACCAA
The DNA here is from genome assembly GCF_001625015.1 of Lewinella sp. 4G2. Taxonomy (NCBI): domain Bacteria; kingdom Pseudomonadati; phylum Bacteroidota; class Saprospiria; order Saprospirales; family Lewinellaceae; genus Lewinella; species Lewinella sp. 4G2. The sequence continues at coordinate 2,839,769 of NZ_LVWJ02000014.1, forward strand.
ATTATTCACCTCGGCCGCTACCACGAAATGACTACCGTTGAGCGTCTCGAACGCCTGAAAACTTTCTACCGGGAGGGCGTGCCCTACGAAGGATGGCGCAAGTACAAAAGCTTCGATCTACGTTACAACGATCAGGTGGTAGCCCGGAAAAACTAAGCAAGAAAGTGGCGAATTTGAGCTGCTCGTAAGCCCCTCCAATCCACCACAAAAAAATATCACTTTAAATGAAAATTTTGCGTCTAATTAGCCTCTGAAAGTAAATTGTTATGAGTACATTTACAACTAAGCGATGAAGCACTCATTGCATTGGATTTCAGGAGGCAAAATGGCCCCAAATTTTTGATTTTCGACCGCTGAGACGACCCTCTCCAAGTCGAATTATTTTATATTCAGCTAAATAGGTTTAGAATGTCTGATACCACTCAACAACAAATTATTGCTGCGCTAGATATTGGCACCACCAAGGTCTGCGCACTCGTCGGAAAACGCGACGAGCACGGCCAACTGGAAATCCTGGGGACGGGAAAAGTACAGTCCGAAGGCGTCATGCGCGGCGTCGTCAACAACATCGAAAAAACGATTACCGCAATCAAAGATGCGTGTGATTTAGCCCGTCGGTCAAGTGGGGTAGACTTTGATGTCGTCCACGTCGGTATTGCCGGCCAACACATCAAAAGTTTGCAGCACCGCGGTATGCTCGTGCGGGATAACGCCCGGGAGGAGATCAGCCAGCGCGACATTGACCGGCTCATCAGCGACATGCATAAGTTGGTATTGCCCCCCGGTGATAAGATTCTTCACGTGATTCCGCAGGAATACACCGTTGATATGGAGCAAGGCATCGTGGACCCGATCGGTATGTCCGGTAGCCGCCTCGAAGCGAACTTTCACATCATTACGGGCCAGACAATGGCTAGTAATAACATCAACCGTTGCGTGGAGCGCGCTGATCTTGAAATGGCGAGCGTTACCCTCGAACCCATTGCCAGCGCCGCATCCGTACTGTACAAAGACGAAAAGCAAGCGGGCGTTGCCCTCGTAGATATTGGCGGAGGCACCACCGACATCACCATTTACAAGGATGGTATCATTCGCCACACGGCGGTCATTCCATTCGGTGGCAACGTCTTTACCAGTGACATCAAGCAGGGCTGCACCGTCATGTACGATCAGGCAGAAAAACTGAAGATCGTTTACGGCCGTGCCGTCCCCAACGAGGTGCAGGAGAATCGTCTCATCGTAATTCCCGGATTGCGTGGTCGTGATCCCAAAGAAATCAGCGAAAGAAACTTATCCCGCATCATTATGGCGCGGGGAGAAGAGATTTTGGATCACGTACAGTGGGAGATCCGCCGGGCTGGGTTCAATCAGCACGACTTGATCGGAGGCATCGTTTTGACGGGCGGTGGATCCTTACTTAAGGACCTCGATAAGCTTACTGAGATCCAAACCGGAATGTCCGCCCGCCTCGGCACTCCCGTAGAGCACCTGACGCACGGATACCAGGAAAAACTGACCAGCCCTGTTTACGCTACCGGCCTCGGTCTTTTACTCCAGGGATTCAGCGATATTGATGCTGGCCGCATCGAACCAGTCCTATCCCGCCGCAAGGAAAAGGAGGCTGCCGCTAAAGCCGCTGCCGAAGCCGCTGCTCTCCGTGTCCAGGAGGACAACAACATGAAGGAACGCCAGGCAGCTCAGGCAAAATTGTTGGAACTCCAACGCCAGCGCGAAGCCGAAGCTGCTACCAATTCCGGACAGAGTGGCTGGTTGAACAATATGTTCAAAAAGACCAAGGAATGGTTCGAAGCGGAGCCGGACGCCGATCTTTAATCGTCCGCTAATGTCCGGCAGCTGTACGTTTCCTACGTATTCACCTACCGGACATTGCACCCGCGGCAGCGCAAAAACAACTTAATTTATACCATATAAAAATTTGGGTGAGAGAATTGACCATTTCACCCAAGCCCGCAGTAATACTCTCTAGCCAGTTTCAAAAAAGGTGTGAAAACGGTGAGGACCGAGCCCGCGGGCACAAAACCTGAATTATGACTATCGATTTCCCTCAGGGCGAAGCGCCCATCATCAAAGTAATCGGTGTAGGTGGCGGTGGCTCTAACGCCGTGAACCACATGTACGAACAAGGTATCATTGGCGTCGATTTCGCCATCTGTAATACCGACCACCAGGCCCTCGAACAGAGCCCGGTGCCCACCCTCATGCACCTCGGCCCAAACCTGACCGAAGGACGCGGAGCCGGCTCCAAGCCCAACGTTGGCAAGGCCGCCTGCGAAGAGAGCATTGAAGAGGTAAAGAAATACCTGAATAACAATTGCCGGATGCTCTTCGTCACCGCCGGAATGGGTGGTGGTACCGGTACCGGCGCGGCGCCCATCATCGCCAAGACCGCCCGTGAAATGGGCATCCTGACGGTGGGTATCGTAACCCTCCCCTTCACCTTTGAAGGCCGCCGCCGCGCGACCAACGGAATGGAAGGACTGAAAGAATTGAAGGATAACGTCGACACGCTGATTGTCGTCAGCAACGACAAACTACGCCAAATCCACGGCAACCTGAGTCTGAAGGATGCCTTCTCAAAGGCGGATAACATCCTGACGACCGCCGCGAAAGGTATCGCCGAGATCATCACCGTTCCCGGTTACGTAAACGTTGACTTCGAAGACGTCAACACGGTAATGCGCGACAGTGGAGTAGCCATCATGGGCACTGCAATGGCGGAAGGCGACGACCGCGCCCGCCAAGCAGTGGACCAAGCCCTACACAGCCCACTGCTCGAGGATAACGACATCCGTGGTGCTGAGCACATCCTGTTGAACATTACCTCCGGTAAGCGGGAAGTGACGATGGATGAGATCTTTGAGATCACTGAATTCGTCCAGGAAGAAGCTGGCTACGGAACGGACCTTATCTGGGGTAACTGTTTCGACGAAAGCCTCGGTGATAGCTTGAGCGTGACCGTAATTGCTACCGGTTTTGGTGGTCGCAAGACCCTCAGCTCCGCCAGCGGAACTGAGCGCAAAGTGGTGCACCTGGACGATGCTGCAACCGAAGAGCCAGCACAAACTCGGGTAACGTTAGAGGACATCACTAATGAAGCTGACCCCGTCGGCTACACCCGTGATACTAAGACGACTACTTTCGAATTTGAGAACCTGGACGAAGCAAAGGCACGTCTGCGCCCCCGCTCCCGTAACGAAGAACGTAGCTTCACCAGCAGCTTTCTGCGCGACGAGGAAGAAGCGCGCCGTGAAGCCCAACGACGGGAAATGGAAGCTCGCGACGAGGAACGCCGCGCTGCGCTCCGCAACCGGACGGAACTACCCAAGCTGAGCAACCCCAACGTAGTCGTTGAAATGGAAAAGCAGCCTGCTTACCTCCGCCGTAACGTACAGTTGGACGACGTGACCGTTTCTGACGCCACCGAAATGAGCCGCTGGAGCATTGGCGAAGACGAAACCATGCCGCTACGTGGTGGCAACCGGTACTTCCAGGACAACGTGGACTAACGCCACTCCGGTATTAACCTACCGCAAACGTAGTTCGTGAACCAAGGTGTTTGTACGCCATTTGGTTGCCGGGCTATCGTTCAAGACTTATCATCATACGAGAGTTCTGTAAGATTTTTTCACACCTTTTTAGCTTTGATGCGGGCATCGGGGGGTCAATCCCGGTGCTCGCTTTTTCTATGGCCGGCGCGCGGACACCAGTTTCAGAATACGGTGGCCCTACATAATTTCTGGTCGCGTTTCGTAGTTTTGCACGCGTTATACCACTGCTGTCTTTCCAAATAGTCAACTACTTCAAACGAGTCTAATCACGCTGGCGGATTCCTGCCAGCTAAAATCATCGTATGCGGTTTGTTTTCTGTGTGTTGGCTGTATTTTTCTCCATTGGCCTTCAGGCTCAGGGGTTTAGCATTACGACGGAGGTTACGGATGCCACTTGTAGCGCCAACGGCCGGGTGGACATCACCGTGACCGGTGGGAGTGGTTCCTTTCAGTACGATCTGACGGGTGATTGCGGACCTGATTTTCAATCCTTGGACGAGGCCTTCTTTACTTCACTTCCCCCGTGTACCTACCTGCTAAGTGTAACTGATAGAGTATCCAGCATGACTGCGACCGCTACGGTTGTGGTAGGCAGTGCGAATGAGTTGCTTTCGGTAGCCACGGAATTCTCGGGCTGTGATGCGGTCGTATCGATCGAAGGTGGTTTGCCGCCCTACAACGTTTCCTACACTAATGATGGTGCTAACGAAGTTGATACCATGCTTTCCGCGTCACTTACAATTGGTGAGATTGGCGATGCGCGCATCGATGGTACCGTAATTGACGATTGCGGTAACTCCCGCCGGTTTACTCTAGACGGCAGAACTACGGCTGTCAGCCGGATCGGCATTGACCAAGAGGCGGATAGCATCCGCGTGACCTTTCAGGGTGGGGTAGGGCCGTTCACTTACGTCCTCACGAGTACCCTGGGCAGCTTTACAAGCGCCACTGGAAGGTTTCCCTACGAGGAGGTAGGTTGTTCGGCATCCGTTTCAATTCGGGGCGCCTGCCCTAATGCCGAAAGAGTTGAAGACATTACGCTGGAAAGCCGCGTTGGATTGAACTGCGTCAACTACGAGGAGGGCACCGCTACGGTATTTGTGGACCCACCCGGTGTACAGCCCTATACCTTTACCGTGGAGGCGGCGGGGCAGACAATTACCTCTAACTCTACCAGAATAAGCGGCATACCGGCGGGAGCAACCTCACTGATGGTAACGGCCACCGACGGTTGTGGAGAGGAGATACCGGGCGCCGTAAATACTACACCGCTACGCATCATCACACCGGAAGCGTTGGACGCCTGTAACGCGAATGAGCTTTCTATCCTTGCAGGAAGGACTTGCGCGGGGGATAATAAATACCCCATCGAGATCACCTGTGAGAGTTGCCCGGGTAGCCCCTCGCTCAGCCAGACTGAAGACGGGCAGATCCTCACTTTTATGGCGGGTACGGATGTCGGTAACTACGTGATCAGTTTTGAGGATGGTTGCGGCGATCGGCAACGTTGTACCGATTCCATTTTGCTGGAAGTCGTCCCTGCCTGCGACTCCCTCATCGCGAATGTTATCCAACTTTTTACCTGTGAGAACGGCTCCATCAGCCGTTCGCCCATCCAGGATCCATCCTTTGTTTATCAACTCAGGGACGCCACCGGTAGTATCGTTGAGGCAAGTAATACGACGGGGCGGTTCACAAATTTGAGTGACGGTGATTACACCGTGGAAGTAACCGGAGCCTGTTTAACCACAAGCAGTGACGTAACATTAGGAGTAGACCTTCCAATTGATCCAACCATCATTTTGGACCCTACGTACGCAGCTCAAACCAATGGAAGCTGCGGCGTACGCTACGGAGTAGAAGTGGAGCAATCAGAGGGGCCGTACGAACTGGTAAGCCTTGATGATCCATCGCTTCAGTTTTACTTGAATGACTTCGACCAGAGTGCCTGCCCCAACTTCAACGTTCCGCTGTTACTGCCTCCGGGAGATTACCGGCTGGTTTCTCTGAGTCGCTGTGGGGAAAAGCTGTTTACGCTGCCGGACCTCGTGGAAGATCGGATCAACAACATTGACGTCGTCTCTACTTGCCCCGGCGCTACGGAAATAGACGTCGACGCGCTGCTGCGAACGAGCCGGGAATGGCGCGAATACTTTGCCGATTTAGGCTTTCGCAGTCTGATCCGGGGCAACGAGGGGGATTACCTATTCGTCAATGGCCGCCGGTATTTTGGGGGAAGTATTACCAACCTGGCCCCCGGCGAGTACGAAGTGGTGGTTGGGCTAGGGTTCGGCCAAATTGAATGTGGCATCGATACGGCTACGGTGACGATTCCCGCCTACGAGCCCGTCAGCCTGGCCGTCAGTGGCAACTACATCTGCGAGGACGGAGGTGCATCACCTCTGCAAATACAGCCCCAAAATGGTAATGGGCCCTACTCTCTGCGGCGGATAGATTGTGCAAATACTTCCTCGATCATCAGTACTCAGTCATTAGTGGCGGGAGACATTGCCATGGTAGATACCGAAGGCGTAGGCACCTACTGCTTCGTGGTGGAAGACAACTGCGGCATTACCTCCGACTTCCAGGTAGAAGTGCGCAACCTAGCCGATCAGGTGCGGTTCGCGTATGATTGTTCCCCCGCGGTCATTTTACTTGCGGATACACTGGACGGCGTATTTACGTGGCTCGACGCGGAAGGGGCGCCCGTCGGGGTAGGCAACCAAGTTAGCGTTCCGCCAGCGACCGAAGACCGCACCTTCACCCTCGAAGTCCTCACCGATATCTGTACGCTAACCGCCGAAGTAGAAGTGCCAGGCCGGGCCATCCTCCCAGAATTAGCGATTGATGCTAGTGATGACGTCGTACAGTGTGGAGACGATCCGGTAACCGTCACCGCATCGGTGGATGCCAACTCTACGCTACAATGGGAGGGGCAAGCGATCAACGAAGACCAACTCTCGGTGACCGAGCCAGGTAGCTACCGCATTACCGCCACCAACGACTTGGCCTGTGCAGTGACTGACAGCGTCCTGGTGGTCCGGGTAGTAAAACCCAACCCAAGTATTGGCTTTAGCGAACTGGTTTGTCCCGGCACGCCGGCAAGGTTCGGCATCGAAACAACTCCCGGTGAAATGGCTAGCTGGATGCCAACGAATGAGTTGACGGATTCCATCACCGTAACGGAGGAGAATAATTACGTGGTGACCGTTGAGAACGAAGCGGGTTGCATCGGTCAGGATTCTATCCTTTTTGTCCCACCGCTACCCATCGAGTTTAGTGCTACCCCGGACTCCGTAAGCTGCTTCGGCCAGGAAGACGGTGCCCTTATCGTTGACGGGAATGGCGGAACCGGCACGCTCACCTACACGCTCGTAGGTGAAGGCCGCAATCTCGAAGCCCCCGCTCTCGACTTATCCGCCGGAACCTATACGCTGATGGTTCGCGACGAAAATGGCTGTGGACGGGATACTACCATCACAATCGGTACGCCAGATAGTACCGCCTTAGACGTTGGACCAGACGTTTACGCGGTCTTTGGTGACGAGGTATTCCTCAACCTGTTCAACAATCTGGATTCCGTAATCGCCATTTCGCTCTCGCCCCTAATCCTTGACGCGGAACTCACCGACGAAACCATTCGCTTTCGCGGAACGGAGAGCGTCGATTTGCTCGTTACCCTACTCGATACCCGGGGCTGCCCCGCATCGGACTCCGTCCGCATCATCGTGGATCGTCAGCTCAAGTTGTACGCTCCTACGGCCTTCTCCCCGAACGGGGATGGTGTCAACGACCGGTTCACTTTGCAAGGAACGTCCGACGTAGCTACGATCTCCAGCTTGCGCGTCTTTGACCGTTGGGGCTCGCAGGTGTTTTCAGCTACGGATGTGGCGCCTAACGACCTTGGGGCGGGATGGGATGGCAATGGTCCTGACCGCCGACCCCTCAATCCCGCCACATTTGTCTGGCAGGCGGAGGTTGTTTTCTTTGATGGATCCGAGCGGGTATTCAGCGGAGCGGTTAGCTTGTTGCGGTAGCCTTGGCCACCTTCTTTTTGCGGGGTTTACGTGGCCCCTTGCGGCTTCCGTGTTTGGCGAATACCTTTTCGGTGATCTCGCGTCCGCCGGGCTGAAATTTGAGGTCACCAATGATTTTGCGGTAAGCCTTTACACGTTCGGTGCGGTCGACCACTGCCGGCGGGTACTCCCCTAAGCCAACCGTTAGGTCGCGTTTGGCAATTTCTTTGGCCGTGTAATCACGGAGTTCGGGGATCCACCGGTGCACAAATTCGGCGTCGGGGTCGTGGTCGGTAAATTGCTTTTCGGGGCTGTACGTGCGGAGGGTATTAATCCCTACCATGCCAGCCTGCATTTGCAGTTGGGCGAGGTGGATACCGGGTTCGTAATCCGTGTAGAGCTGGGCCATTGGTTTGTCGATCCTCCGGAAGTCCAGGTGGAGCATGTGGGCGGCGGTGCTCGTCAGCATGGCGCGCATTCGGAAATTGATGTAGCCCGTCACGGCCATGCAGCGGATGCAGGCATCGACCATCACGAAACCGGTGCGGCCGGTGATCCAGGCTTGGAAAAGTTCGTCGCTGTTCTCTAGTTGGAGGTCCCAGAAATTGGGGTTGAGTGGCCGGTGCTCCATCTCCACCTCCGTTTCCAGGCGCTGGCTGAAGTGGTCGCGCCAGTGCAGGCGGCTGAGGAAGGAGCGGAGGTTTTTGCGCCACGTCCCCGCATTCTCCAAGTCGCTGTCCTTTAGGGATTCGTAGTAAGTCTGCGTCCGTTGGTAGACGGTCCGCCCGGAGATCGTTCCCCAGGCCAGATGGACACTCAGTCGGCTACAGCGGTAGAAGGCGGTATTGGGGCTGGACATCCCCTTAGAGTAGTCCAGCGCTCGCTCCCGGTGAAAACTTCGGAGGGTGGTCTCCGCGCTCTGTTCCGATACCGGTTGCACGTACTGACGTTGCACCTGCGACAGCGCAAAATTGAAGTGCTCGGGTACGAGTGGCCCGTCGTGCGCATCCCCAAACAGTTCAACTTTGGGCATCCATTTATCAACTGGTAAGGTCTGAGTTAATTTTTGCGTCTTGACGGGCGCCGGAAGGGCAAGTAATAATTTGTACTCATCCAGAATTTTCACGTTTTGAAGATCTGGAATTGGGAGCAGTTCACCACGGTAGAATTGCTCCCAGTCCTTATGCCGCTTATCCCGATCTACGGGGCCGCGTAAGACGCCCGTTTGCTGGTGTTCCTCCCAAGTGACGCCCCTTTCTTGGCACCATTTACTGACGGCCTTATCGCGATCATAGGTCCGATTATTGCCCGTTTCGAAGTGGCTGACGAGGGCCGTAAACGGCTTGGCTGCGTAGAGTAGATCGAGCGTTTCAATAACTTCCCGATGGCTAAAACCCAACTGCGCTTCACCATTTTGGCGCTCACGCAGGTGCCGGGTTAAGCCGTTAAACGCGTCGCACTGGGCGTGGACGTGGAAGACACTCGTTTCGGCCGCCACCAACGCGGAGGGTTCAAGAATGAAGAGGGGAGTGACCGTGTCGTAGCCAGAAATGGCCGCGGTAAGTGCAGGATTATCCGCCAGGCGGAAGTCGCGTTTGAGCCAGTAAATTGCGTGAGTTGCCATGCTATTGAAAGCGCGGCCAGCCGCCGGGTGTTCTGTTTTGGCGTGACAGGGCGGCGTCAACAGGACGTTGCCGTCACTTTAATGCCAGAGCTATTCGATCTAACTTTTTTCCGCCATCAAGGCACCGTAGGTTACCTCCAAGTTGACACCCCGTAACCGCTCCCCAAACTTCCATTCCCGAGCGCCGGGGATGGTTTCCGTTTTGGCCTTTAGGTCTTCGAGTGAGGTACCTTTTTTGATCTCTTTGCGTACGTAGTTCCGTAATTTCTTCAGGTAGTTTTCGAAGGCCTTGATGTCGGAAGCCGTTCCGAAAACGGGGTAGCCATCCGCTGCGTGGCCGAAGATGTAGATGGTGTTGCGATCGTAATGCGTACGGATCTTTTTCATGACCACCGGCCAGTTCAGAATATCGCCGCCGGCGCCCGGATCGATGTAGGGGAAGCGGCGGTTAAACAGCAGGTCGCCCAGGTGAGCCACGTTGGCATTCTCAAAGTGGACGACCGCATCCCCCCCAGTGTGGGCTGCCCCGAAGTGGCGCAAGGAAACGGTCTCCTTACCGTCGGGCAGGTTGGTGGACCAGCTTTCGCCGAAGGTCGTTTTGGGAAGCGGCAGCTCGGCTTTTTCGTCCTTTTTAGCGAGGTTCTCGATTAGATTCTGTTTGGCGCGTTCGTGGGCCACGTACTGGGTGGCGAGGGGTGCGATCACGCCGTTTCCGCCGGTATGGTCACCGTGGTGATGGGTATTGGCGAGGAGCGAAAACTGCGTGAGCCGCCCCTGCTCGCGGAGGGTTTCGAGGAGGGCCGTAGCCTGATCCGGGAACTGGGTGTCCACCACCACGCCGCCTTCGGGTTGGCCGCCCGGTAGGTAGAGGCCGATGGTGCCCCCACGATTGGTGTAGTAGCCAACGTTCCCGCGGATAAGTTGGTAATCACCCGCCAGTTCCGGACGAAAGGTATTGGCGAACAACTCCAGGCCGGAGGTGGCCAGGGCGGCGGTAGCGAGGCTGGTTTTTAGAAAATTTCGACGGTGCATGGGGTGGGTTATTGGTAGGGTAAAGTTACGCCTCGCCACTCTGCTGTCCTCGTTCAAAAGCGATGACGTCGGCCAGCGACTGTTCGTGGAACTTAACACTGAGGCCGTCGGGGAGGCGTAACCGAAGGTCGGGATTGATGGATTTATTGAGCCCTTTCCGGTCGATGTACGTAGCAGGAAACCCAAGGTGATCGGTCAGACGCCATTCGAAATCAGCGAGGGGAGTATCGATTACAAACTCCACGTGCTCGTACCCGGAAGGGTAGGCGCTACCTGGTTTGGGGGCGGGCAATTCCAGGACCTCGATTGAGCGCCCGCGAAAGGTAATGGGATCCGAAAGCCGAAAGACGGCAATCGGTCGGCCGCCGATTTGACTCTCCGTCAGCAACTCATTCTCTAATAGCAATGCGTCGCGTAACGCAACGTATTCCTCCCAATCACCGACGCGATAACAGAGGTGGTCGAGCTCGAATCCGTCGAATTGTCCGGGTACTTTTTCGAGGGCAGCGAACAGTTGGGTGAGGAAATTTTGCGGGTCGGGGAGGGACATATTGGGCGGGGCGTTCATCTTTACGGCAAATCTACACCGTATGTCCCAACGCAAATCCATCGCCATCTTTTGTGGTTCCTCTTCCGGAAGTGACCCCGCCTACGTCGCCGCCGCTCACGAGATGGGGCGGGCCATCGCCGAGCGGGGCTACCGGTTGGTGTACGGCGCCGGCTCCGTCGGCCTTATGGGCGAAGTCGCCGACGAAGTGCTACGGCAGGGTGGGGAAGTGCTGGGTGTGATCCCCCAATTCCTCGTCGATATGGAAGTCGGCCACGATGGTCTGACGGAACTCATCGTCACCGAAACCATGCACGAACGCAAACTCGCCATGGCCGAGGCCGCCGACGGTTTCATCGCCATGCCCGGCGGGGTAGGGACGCTCGAAGAGATCATCGAGGTACTCACCTGGACGCAGCTGGGCGTCCACGATAAACAGTGCGGCCTGTACGACGTGAAGGGCTACTACGACCACCTTGTCCGCTTCCTCGAACACGCCGTAGACCAGCGTTTTCTCAAGGCCAGTCAGGCCGCCTTACTCCACCGGGGCGCTGACGCAGGTGCGTTGCTGGAGACGGTTTTAGAGAGTGGTGGGGTTGTTTATGAGGGGAAGTGGGTTGGGTAGCAATAAATATTATTTTTATTTAGAGGATATGTATTGAATAGCGTAATTTGACAAAGCCAGCCGATTGCTTAACACGATGCTCCATAAGATGCATAAGCCAGCGGAAAACTCAACTATCACCTACCTAAAACCCTCACTAATGATGAACAGATTACAGTCTTTTGTTTCCGCTTTTTGCCTCTCTCTCCTTTTACCTTTTGGCGCAATTGGCCAAAGTTGTGGGGCTACGCCACTTACTACCAGCTTTGAAACATCTTTCGTTCGCGCTCTATATTCAACTGGTGGTGATATGTGGTACACCGGATTGGAGGAAGCTTATTTTGTAACTGACCCTTCCAGTCGTCGAAACTTCGCGATCATGTTCGCTGGCGGCCTTTGGTTGGGGGCGAAAGACCCCGGTGGCAACCTAAAAGTTTCTGCCCAGACGTACGGTAGAAATAGTTTTGATTTTGACTACCGACCTGGACCATTGAACGTAGACGGAACTGAATTTGAAAACTGTGAGGATTGGGTTTTGCCATTCAAAATTACCCGAGAGGAGATATTGGAATATCAGAATCGGCTTAATTTGCCCGAGCCTCTTGCTCCAGAAATGATCGTAGATAATATTCTAGGTTGGCCGGGCCAGGGTAATCCATACTTCTTTGGTATTCACGGCCATAATCTACCGGATACTCCCAATGGATTAGCACCCTTCCACGATGAGGATCTTGACGGAATTTATGACCCAACGCGGGGTGATTATCCTCTATTCTGTGGGGATCTGGCCAGCTGGTCCGTCTTTCATGATGCGGTACCCAATCAAGATAGTAACTCACCCGCTAGTTTAGAAATGGAGATTCATCAGCTGGTGTACGCCACTAATTTTTCTGGAAGCCCTCTTAATACTACCACATTTCATGAGTACACCTTCATTAATCGTGGCCAGGAAGACTTAATTGATCTACACGTTGGGCAGTGGATGGATTTCGACTTAGGCTGCCCGAGCAATGATCGTTTTAATTCAGTGCCTGAGAATAATCTGTTTTACTATTACAATGATTCTGCAATCGAAACGCAGCAATGTTTTCAGATAGGTTCTACAACTACTGGCACAACCAGACCAGTGACGATTGTGCAAATCCTAGATGGTCTAAAAGCTTATAATTCGGATTCTTCGGAAGTTGTGAACCGAGGTATGTCCAGTATTTCAGGGTACGGTAATGAAGGTTTCTCTACAACGCCAGTAGGTGCTGGACCTGCGCGTAATCCTACCCAGTATTACAACTTACTCACCGGAAAGTGGTCCGGAGGTGAACCGATCACGAGGGGAGGGCTAGGTTTTCAAACGGAAGGGGATACGACTCGGTTTGCCTACGATGGAGGGCTGGACGCCAATGGCGTTCCGTGGCGCAATTGTAATCAACCAGATGGGAATATTACTATTGATCCTCGCGTAGTGATGAGTAGCGGTCCGGTAATCATGTCCCCGGGTACTTCAAACTCTCTCACGATTGCCGTGACTACAACGTTCAGAAATAACTATGATGGAGAGTGCCCAGACGAAGGACCTATCGTTCGATTAGCAGGAGTGGTGAAAAGAGTTTTTGATGAATTTTGCGCAAGTTCTATCTCTACGAGCGCCGACCCCCAACCCGCCACAGTCCTCCAACTATCCGTATACCCAAACCCTACCCACGGGCGAATTAATTTCGATCTACCGGTGGGCAGCTCCATCCAGTCCCTGCAATTATTCAATGCTGCCGGGCAACGCGTCGCAACGATGCAAGGGAACGGGCCAACGTTGAGTTACGATACTAAGGCGAATGGCTTGCCGGCGGGGCTGTATCATTACCTGGTAAGGACTGGAGATGGGCGGTCTGGTAGTGGACGGGTGGTTGTTCGGTAGGGGGGTAGTTAGGATCTAGGCGAGAGCCGCATTGACTGCTTTGAATTGGTCTCCTTGCTTTATGGATGCCAAAACTCATCCTTTCCAGTTCCCTTATTGGAGAGGGCTTGAGTTAGTCTAAGGGCTCCGGAAGTAACGCTTCTTCTACCCGCCCTAAGCTGCAAATAAGCAAAAAGGACACCAGGGGTTTATAAACATAGGCTGTCCGTAGCATTACTCTCCGGATTTCTGGGGTACTGCCGCTAATCTGGCAAGATAAACCTTCCCCTAACCGTGCGCTCAAAAGTGTTGGGCCTTTGACCTAGGGGTATCGAACAGAAAGCTATTTCAGTGCCGCCCTCTACTCTGCTTACGTAGACGTCCTGAAATTCTCGTGTATTGAAGAAATTGGTCCCTACCACGGTAACGGTAACAAATTTACCACGTGGGTCGTCACGCAGGAGAAAGTCATCGTCGGTGGTCTGGAAAATCCCATTGGTTGGCTTTCGGGGGAATTCGAATGTCATATAATTTCTATCACAGTTGGCAGTAATGACATACAGTTCGCCATTCCTATCGAGAGCCCCAGTTACTGAAGGAGCGTTTCCGTTGCAATCAAAGGGGCTAAAATTGCTTCTTATAGAGTTATTAGCCAACGTACAGGGCAGCTCGAAGACAGGGGAGATGAGGTTAAAGGCAATTTCTTCGCTGGTGCCATAAAGCTCATCCGTAGCTACGATGATTCGTAGGAAATTGTCTCCGTCATCAGGGCCAGTGAAAAGTACACGGTTTTCTCCCGTCGCGGGGAGAATAATTTGTCGGAAGGTGGAGTAAGACTGAGTGGGTTTGCGATACTCAACGGTTATAATTTGCACCTCTTCCGACGTGCCAGGATCATACGTGAGTAAGACGCCGTCATCCGTATTTTCAACGGAAGTAATGGTTGGGACGGGTGGAGCGTAGCCATCCGAAAAGTAGCCGCAACTGGAAATAAGAAGAAGGGCAAAAAGAACGGATAGGGTAGTGTAAAAGGATTTCATGGGGAAAGGGGCTTAAAATAGGTAAGTGAAACCGAGGCCAGTGTTCCAGAAGGCAAAAGTGGATAGTCCGTATGTATACCCATAGGTGCGTACCACGTTGGCGTAAAAGGTGTATTTCCCGTCTGACAAATATTCTAAACCACCGCCTATACCGGCTGAAGCACCCATATCACCGCCCGTTAAACTTTCATCTGCCCCAGCGCTAAGGACATTTTCTGCGAAGTAGCCAATCTTACCTTGTAACTCCACGATCCCATAGGGTCTGAAAACGCTTTTACGCCATGGCCGAACCAAAGCTTGGCCACCCATGACCACGTAACCAGCAAATTCGTTGATCTCCCGCGTACCAACAAATATGTCATTGTCATTAGTATTGGTTAGAGGATCCCTGCCAACGTAGTACCCAATATTGACCGTGTCTTCTTGCGGAATGAAGTATTCAACGCCCACAAAACCGCGGCGTTGGAAAAGTTGATCCGTATCTCCGAAGGATCGCGTCAGGCGGAGGCTCGGGCTGGCATTGAAGCGGTACCCTAAGTTGCCCGTGGGTTTATTGATGCCGAGTTCTAACCCCCACTCATTCTGACCTTCGGCGGATGAGGACAGGCCAATGAGAAGCCCGAAGGCTAGAAAAAAATTAACAAAGTACCGCATGGTATAGCGAATTATATGTTGGGTGTTATTGAAGCTCGATTCGGTGAATAGCCGCCTTGTTCTTCCCAATAAAATTGTACGTGTAAATCCGTGATTTGTCCTCACTAAGTGTAGCGGTCAATGGGTAAATCATGTTGCGCTGCCCGCCTTTTTCACCATAAACGAGGTGTTCGCGCGGTGTACCGTCCGGTGTGATGGTAACTAAGCGGCCGCAGGTGACGCTCATAGGATGAGCTTTATAAGGTTCTTTAGAAAATCGGTTGCGGTTTTTTGGGGTGTCAACAAAGGAAAGGTAAAGAGCTCCATCGACGGCTGACACCTTAACCGTGTTCAAGCCTAACGACCAGGGCGCGTAGGTTGCGTGCATTGGGATCGTTTGAATATAGTTTACTTCGCCATCGGGTAATACGTGGGCTGCGGTAATATTTTTAGCGGTGTAAATATTATAAATTCTATTGCCGGACGTTACTTCTTGCGAATATCTCTGCAGGCCGAGGATAAACATGCTGCCATCGGGTTCGTGGATGAGATGATTTGGTCTAAGCCAATCCGTAAGGTCTTCTAAATCATCAGCGTTACCATCCCCTCCATTAGATTTTTTTAATCCGTAGCCGCTTTCGGATAATGCAAAGGGAATAATTATCTCCTTCGTTTTTTCAGTTGTTGCCAGGTCAAAGTCCATGACGTAATAACCAAGCGAAGTATTGGGTCCGTAGGCTCCATATATTGTCAGGGTGTTTTTTTCATCATTTACACTCCATATGCCACTTCGTTTATCCCCCCGGTCTAATTTATATGGAGTTCGACTCGGAGTAGAGCCATCCTTATAGATTTGGTAAATCACCTCGATGCCTTTCGGATTTTTGTTGCGTGCTGTCTTTTCTGCTTCTTCCTTCAGGTACATTACGATGGTGCCATCGTTTTTGAGTATTTCTACGCCAAGCCTTAGTTCGCCACTGGGGCTTACGGGGAGGTCTGGTTCAAGAGTGGTGGTTACCTTGAGATCGTTGTCAAAATGCTCAATGATGACTTTTCCGTTTTCATTTTTTTTCTCTGGATCATAGATGGTCTGAACGGCGAGTAATGATTCATTATCCGATGTCAATACTTTCCAAGTACCATTTGCTTTACCCTTTAATCCGGGTAATTTTGACATCAGTTTCAGCTTGCCTTTTGGTTTAAGGCTAACCGTATCGTATTCTTGGCCAAAGAGGTATGCAGTTTTGTCTTTCTTGTTGAAGAAGTAGCTGAATATGTAGAGACCGCCATTGAAAATTTTCGTATTGTGATAGGACATCGGTTTGCCCTCGTACTCAAACGTTATTGGAACAGAGGTGCCATCTCCAGTTTTATCATCGTATTTTATGAGCGTGTAACCTTTACCAACTTTTTTATTGTTTAGATTAACGGTGACGATAAACCGCGCATCTCCAAGTTCTAAAGTATTAGTTCTCGGATAACTAATTCCTTGCACTTCAAATGGCGCACTTCGCTTTGAGGTTAGCCTTTCAGCCTGCCCAAAAGATGAAGAGACTGTTGTCAACAGGATTAGCATGGTTAAAAAGAAGCGCATAAACGATAGGAGTTTAATGAAGTTATGGTTGTTTGGCAAAGGTTAAAATTTAAGATCCTTGCGCACTAAAATTCGTACCCGGCGCGGACCAACACCAGGCCTGCGACATTAAAGGGCTCATCGTCTTGAGTGAGCCTTGCGTATTCGATCTTAAATTCATCGCTGTGGATTACAAAGGCGGACGCAATTTCCCCCTCCAAAAAAGCACGGCCCCCTAGCGGTAGCCGGTAACCGTAGCTTAAGGAGAACGTGGATACGTTTAAGCCATCCCGACCAAATGCATCAAAGCTTTGGTTGATGTAACTGATAGTGTTAAAAGTGCCTCGGTTCCCCTGCTTGTGGTACCATCGGGCATCAATTTGGAAGGTAAATCCGCCGTCAGTCTCCCATGGGTAAAGGTCCTCATCCTCGAAGCCAAATACAAGCTGGTCCAATATATTCGGTTGATAATCTCCAATCCTCGGTCCAACCAATAGGGCTATCGAGCCGAGCCCGCCTACGTAGTATTCAAAGCCCACCAAAGCTTCACCGGTGTAGATACTGGTAAGGTCCACTTTAGCGGCACCAAACGCATTGGCTACGGTGCCATCGTCAAAAACATCGTCAAAGTCGTCCTGAGCGGAAAGGGTAGGGTTGGCGCTAAGCAATAGAGCAAGCAGGGCAAAAAGCCCGGCGTAACGTAGTTTCATTTTGGGGTAGGGGTTTATTTCGCGGTAAATGTAACACTTCTTTCACGGGGTGGCAGTTGATGTGGTACCACGTAAAGAAGAGTGGTGCATTTCGCATTTTGCTGGTCTAAGATTCAATAACCAGCTGAAAATAGCTTGTTGAAATTTAGTCGCCCAGAGTACTTGACAAATAATCCAAGTCACAATTGCCTCTATCCTCGATATCTTGAGATCACCCGTTATATCAAAACACCCATTAATTAAATGCACCCCCAAAAACTCCTCCTCCTCCCCCTAACCGCACTCTGTCTCTACCTCGCACCCGCGGCAGCGCAAAATTGTGAGCCTGGAACGACGAGTAACGATTCCCTGAAAAATAACCATCTGGAAATTACCGTAGGGCAAGCCGGGGAACTCTTCCCAACCGGCGAAAACGGTGGCTTTATCGTAAACCCTACGGCGGAAAACACCGTGCCCTACAACGTCATGAGCCGGGCGGGGCTCTGGATCGGGGCGCGGGACGCCGCTGGAGCATTACAAGTCTCGTCGGTAACCTACGGGCCATTCAACGATAACCGGAATTTCCAGCCAGGACCGGTGTACGATGACCCCACCCAGACCGCCGCAAATTGTGGCTTTTGGAATCGCCACTTTAAAGTGTCCCAGGATGAAATCACGGCCGTGCGCCGGTCCTTTTTGGCCGGGACGCTGCGACGCGAGGACGTCCCCACGAACATCCTCGGCTGGCCCGCTACCGAAAATCCGTACTTCGAAGAAACCTGGGGCGCCTCCCTGCCCGACGCAACGACCGGAATGGCGCCCTTCTATGATGAAGATCTGGACGGCATCTACGACCCCCTCGCCGGCGACTACCCGGATTTCTGCGGTGGCCAGGCCCTCTACAGCGTCTTCAACGACATGACGCTGCGCACGGGAAATGATACTCCACCGCTGGGAATTGAGGTCCACCAACTCGTACGGATCACTGAGGGGCGGGACGATATTTTCGCGCAAACCGTACTGGTCGATTACTTGATTGTCAACAAGTCCCTGGAAACTAAACTTGACCTCCACGCCGGGCTCTGGATCGATCCCGACCTCGGCTGTTTTAATAACGACCTGGCCAGCACCCTGCCCGCCGAAAACCTCCTCTACGTCTACAACGATTCCCCCGACGAAGGCACCAGCTGCCCCAGCGGCCTCACCCCCACGGGCGTAGATGCCCCGGCGCTGGTGGTAAAAATGCTTAGCGGATTCATCACGCCCGTTTTTGATGACGACGGTTTCCTCATTGGCGAAGAAGACCTTCAACTAACCTCACTCGCGGGCTACATCAGCGCCGCTTTCGGCAGCCCGCCGCCGGGAATGCTCCTCCTCAACACGCCGGAACGACAGTACAATGTCCTGCGCGGCAGCTGGCCCGACGGCTCATCCATCGGCCGCAGTGGCAACGGGTTCGATAACCAGGGCGCCCCCACCAGCTACCTGTACGACGGTGGCGACACCCCCGCGGGAACCCCCTGGAAAGGCTGCGCCCCCAACGATTTTTTCCTCGACCACCGTTACCTCGCAGCTTCAGGGCCCACATTCGTGGAGCCCGGCGGCGTAAAAACCCTCTCCTTCGCCCTGGCGGTAACGAAAGGGGTAGAATACGCGAATGATTGCCCCGTGGAGGATCAAATCTTGGAGGTCTCCTCCGCCCTCGAAGGAATCGGAGAAGCCTTCCGTACCTGCGAACTCCCCGTCAGCACCAACACCGACGTCGTTTTGGCCAATACCAAACTCCGCGTCTTCCCCAACCCAACCCGCAACCGCCTCAACTTCGAACTCCCCCAAGACGAGAAAATAAAACGCCTCACCCTCTACACCGCCACCGGCCAACGACTAGTGACAAATGCACCCAGCGAAAACTTCCTAAGTATCGACCTCTCCACCCACCAACTCCCCGCCGGCCTCCTCATCTACCACCTCCAAACGGAAGGCGGCGAAGTAAAAACCGGCAAGGTGGTACTGCTATGAGGCGGTATTTGACACAAACGATCACGGTAGTGATCATCATGATAGCCCGGGATCAGTATTGACCGTAGGTCAAGACAGATCCCGGGCTAAGATCCCACGTCTTCCGGGCCAAGATCCCACGTCTAAAATCCAAAATCCAACCTCTAAAATCCCTCAATTCTCCACCCCATAAACCACCGGCGAGTCCGTCTCATAAAAGAAGAAGCTCCAAATATCTGCTTGCTCTTCAATCGTTTTCGAGATCGGCTTTCCGGCACCGTGGCCAGCATCTACGGCAACGCGAATTAGTACGGGATTGTCACCCGCGTGCGAAGCCTGCAACTTGGCGGCGTACTTAAAGGAGTGGGCGGGAACCACCCGGTCGTCGTGGTCCGCCGTCGTAACCATCGTGGAGGGGTACTTCGTGCCGGGCTCCAGGTTGTGAAGCGGAGAATAGCCCTTGAGGTATTCAAACATCTCGGGGTCGTCGGATTCGCTGCTGCCGTATTCGGGGATCCAGCCCTTGCCCACCGTGAATTTGTGGTACCGCAGCATGTCCATTACGCCCACCGCGGGGAAGGCGACGGCGAACAGATCGGGCCGTTGGGTCATGGCCGCACCCACCAGTAAGCCACCGTTGGAGCCACCGGCGATGCCTAATTTCTCCTTCCGTGTATAGTTTTCGGCGATCAGGTATTCACCGGCCGCGATGAAGTCGTCAAACACGTTCTGCTTGTTCTTCAGCATGCCACCCTGGTGCCAGGCTTCGCCGTATTCGCCGCCGCCGCGAAGGTTGGCCATCGCGTAAACCGCGCCGTTCTCAAGCATCGGGATGCGGAAGGTACTGAAGGATGGCGTCAGGCTGATGTTGAAACCACCGTAACCGTAGAGGTAAGTGGGGTTGTTGCCGTCCAGCTCCAGCCCTTTTTTGTGGACGATGAACATCGTCACCGGCGTGCCGTCCTTCGATTTGTAGGTGACCTGTTTCTCCACGAAATCCGCCGGATCGTAAGCTAGGGCGGGCTCGAAAAAGGGGCGGCTCTCGCCCGTCTCTACGTCGTATTCGAAAATGGTGTAGGGGTAGGTGAAACTGGTGAAGCCGTAGTACAACTTCTTCTCGTCTTTCTCCCCGCTGAAGCCGCCGGCGCTACCGAGGCCAGGTAGATCAATGGCTTTGCGGTTGCCACCGTCGAAGTCCATTTGGTAGTAGCGGTCCGTAGCTTTTTCGAGGTAGTTGGCGAAAAGTTGCCCGCCGCCGGTGCTCACGCTGGCGAGGAGGTTTTCGGTTTCGGGTAGGACGTCCGTCCACTTACTCGGGTCGTTCTCGTCGAGGTTCAGTTTAATCAGGCGGTAGTTTGGCGCGTCGATGTCGGTCCGTACCCAAAAGTCTTTACCCTCAGTGTGCACCACGCTGCTCTTGTTCGAGGTGCCGCCGAACAGCAGGGTTGGTTTGCCGGTCGGGACGTTCTTCCCATCCAGTTCAAAATAGTAAACCGAGTAGCCGTCCGTACCCGGGCTGGAGTAGAGAAGGAAGTAATCTTCCTCTTCCGTCGTGCCACCGGAATTGTAGTACGTGGGGTTCTCTCAGTCTTCGTAAACCAGTTTATCCGCGCTCTGCGGCGTGCCCAGTTTGTGGTAGTAGACGGAGTGGTTCAGGTTGTTGCCCTTCAGCGCTTCGCCTTCCTTCGGGGCGGGGTAGCGGCTGTAGAAAAAGCCGTCGCCGTACCACCCGGCGCTGGTGAATTTCACCCACTCCAGCTTGTCTTCCAGGTCGGTGTTCGTGGCCATTTCGCGCACGTAGATCGTCCCCCAGTCGGAGCCGGCTTCGCTGCGGCGGTACGCCATGTACTTGTTGTCCTTACTCGCGCCCAGGAGTCCAATGGCGGTCGTCCCCTCGTCGTTCAGCGTATTGGGGTCGATGAACACTTTTTCCTCCCCGGCCTCGCCTTCTTTGTAGTAGTAGACGGATTGGTTTTGCAGGCCGTCGTTCTTCGAGAAGATGTAATAGTCGCCCACTTTATTCGGCGCGCCGATCCGCGGGTAGTTGATCAGTTCTTCCATCCGCTCGGCGAAATCCTTGCGGAAGGGGATGTTCTCGAGGTAGCCAAACGTCGATTCGTTCTGGCTGGTCACCCAGGCTTTGGTGTCCTCGGCATTATCGTCTTCTAGCCAGCGGTATTCGTCGGTCACTTCCGTGCCGTGGTAGGTATCCACGTGGTCCACGGTCTTCGTTTCGGGGTAGGTGACGGCGATTTTGGGGTAGTTGGCGTCTTTGGTCATCAGGTCGTTTTGGGCGCTGTCGCAGGTGCAAAGGAAGAGGGCGAGCAGGGCGAAGGGAATAACGTGTTTCATCGTGGCGAGTTTTACGGGAAGGGGAGTTCGTGACGTAAGGTAGGAAGTAATCCGGAGGAAAGAACGCGTGAAGTAGCCGAGCGTTGGGTCCGCGGATTGGCCTAGTGTAGCTTGATAACTAGCTTTGCAAAATGTTGAAAATTACGTTCGCCATTTTGCTGGCCACCGTCTTACTAACCTGCGGGCAAACCGTTGAGGAATCCCAAAACCAGGAAGCCGAAGTCGAAGCCTATTCGACCGATACCCTCGAGCACATCCTGGAGATCGGTGGCTACGACGTCGCCCACCTGGAACTGTACGACGACGGCCTCTTCGATTTACCCCTCCAAAAAATGGGCCCCTCCCACGTAGCCTGGCTGGCCGCCCTGCGGTGCGATACCTTCCTGTTGCGGAAAACCCTCGAAGACGGAGCCAACCCGAACCTCCACATGGAAGGTTACTGGACCGTCGAAGAAGCCGCCATGTGCGACAACGGCGTCGACCTCATCCGCATCCTCGAAGCCCACGACGTTACGATCTACCGGGACCTCTCCGAAACCGAAGACGTCGAAAACGAACCCCTCGTTAACATCGCCCTCGTATCCGGCAACCTGGAAGTTGCGGATTACCTCCTCCGCAACGGCAGCACCCTCGACGAACGCGACCAACGCTACGGCCTCGGTTGTTCCGCCGCCCAGACCGCCAGGGATAGCGCAACGCTGGCCTTTCTCATCGAGCGCGGAGTCGACTACACGGAGCTCTGCAATTTCGACCGAAGTTTGCTCCACAACGCGGTGCAACACGGGGCCCACAATTTTGTGGACTACCTGCTCAAGAACAAGCTGATCGATCCTGACATTAGGGATGAGGACGGCGACACCGCTTACGACTACGCCGTCTACCAGGAAGACCAGGAAATGATGGACTTGCTGGAGACATATCTGCTGACGAACTAGCACTTTTGCCAGACTGGGTCAGCCGCTCATTCAACTCATCTACCTACGCGACGATAATTGTATGAAGCCTTACTTGCACTGTTGCCTTTACCTCGGTTTACTCCTGCTCCTTACCACCTGTACGGAAGAACAACCGCCCGCTCCGCTGGACCGGGTTGGACTGGACGATACCACTTCAGCCGAACCTTACGCTGCTTTGGAAGTCACTACCAACGGAGTGGAGGGGATCCTGATCAAGGTAGGGCGCGCTACAAAGGGTAGACCGGGGTACCAAATCGAGAATTTCGTTGAGTCCCGGTCGCGCGGTGCAGACTTCGCCACCGACCGAACCATCACTTCAGCTGAGCTGGATTTGATTGCCGCTCACCTCGATACCGTGCTTACTCAGCTAACTTCCCACGGCGAAATACCTCTCAGGACGTTTCTTGTCGTCAGCGCCGAATACGAACAGGCGGGTTTAGGAGAAACACTGCGAAGGGACCTGCAGACTCGCTACCCCAAACTCACCGTACAAACCCTGACCCCCGCGTTGGAAACCAAGGCCAACTACCTGTCCATGCTTGGCCGTACGGATGTACCCATCAACGATTTCGCTCTGGTGGACATTGGGTCCAACCACTCTATCTTCTCTACCTACGGCTATCCGGCTGATACCGAGGTGTCCGTGACCAGCTTGCCCTACGGAACGCGGTCCACTTACCGCATCGTCGACCCCTTGGGCGACCTGACTATCAACCGAGCAAGCCAGCGCACCCGCATCGAACGGCTGGTGCGAGATAGTGTGGACATCAAGGTGAAATCCATCCTCCGGCAGCCTGCCTTTACCCAACGGGAAAAGGTAATGCTGATGGGTGGTTTTGTCTACAAGATCATTCGGGTACTGGATATCCCCCTTACTGGACGGCCCATTGACTTTAGCCGTGGCAGCGACGCAGAGCTACCCGCTAAGTTTCGTGCCCTGCTCGAAGTCTCCGCACCCGAACTGAAAAGAGGACCCAACTACAGCCGGGAAGAAATGTTTGCCGCACTCGTCCTGCTGGAATCGATTATGGATGAGTACAACGACGGGCAATCCACCTACTTCTTCGAGCGCAAGACCTGGCTCCCGGGGCTCATCCTCCACAATGTGCTGGAGGGAACGGGTAGCCAGGAGCCGGTGGCCCAGGAAAACCCCGCCGCTACGGATTTGAACTAGTACTGGGGCAACGATATTGAAGTGGTGAATCAAAGCCAACTTACCATCAAGCGTACCCTCCCCGCTCTCCTCGCCATTGTTGTCGGTCTATTCACGATCGCGGGTATTGCCTACTTCTTCAACAATATCGTTGGTGATCGCTACGCCAGCACCGGTGACCGCGCGCCAGACGCCACTCAGGAGTACCTGATCGACGCCGACACGGCCAACGAGATTGATGACCTCTTCGCCATCGTAGGTGCCATTGCGCAGGACGATCGGGGTGAGACGGGCCCGGTACTCGCCGGCATTACCGCCGCCCAGTTCCACACTTCCCCGCTGGCGAGTGCAACCTCGGCCGACGAAAGCCAGGCCCTCAACGAGCGCATTGTTCGCCTAATGGGCAGGCCGGCCCTTCGAACGCTGGTGGGCAGCAACCGCCCCCTGGCCGATGCCAAAACACCTAATCGCTCCCCGGCGGCCACTTTCATTTTGGAGCGGGCCTCCCTGGCTTCCAAGCAAAACAAACTGCAGATCTTTGTCCTAGGCCCCTGCACCAACGTGGCGAGTGCACTGTTGCTCAATCCCAAAATCGCCGAAGTCATCCACGTCCGTTACCTCGGCTTTTGGTACAATGCTGAAACAGGAGTTTACGATAAGAAAGAATTCAACACGGGAAATGACTCCATCGCACTGAACCTCCTCCTTAATAACCCCAAACTGGAGTTCACGGTAATGACGGCCACCACCAGCGAAGCCCTGCAAATGAGCCGTGCCGATCTGAACGAACGCCTTCCCCAGGGACACCCCGTCACGAAAATGCTCCAACGGCGGTGGGATACCTTCGACCGCTGGTGGACGGACGAGGACGCCAACAAACAACACTGGACCATGTGGGACGTCGCCAGCCTCGAAGCCTGGTTCGAACCTGACCTAGCAACCTTATCTGAATTACCAGCCCCGGCTGATAATCTCGATCGAAACATCAAGGTGTACACCGCCATCGACTCCGCCGCCATGCTGGACCGCTACTTCAGCGTCGTCTCCGATTATCTCGAGACGGTAGAGTAGGGGACTGCCCACAACCGCCACGTGCTACCTTTGCGGAAAATTAACGACCCATGGCACAGCCGAAAGTAAAGAAGCGCTCCACCATCACCCTCGAAGTAGGATTGGACGAAACGAAGACCCCGATTGAACTCCGCTGGAAGGCCAGCGACAACCCCGGCCCCAGTGAGCGGTGTAAGGGGATGCTCGTCTCCCTCTTCAATGAGCAGAACAAGGAAACGATGAAGATCGACCTATGGACCAAAGAGATGCAGGTCGTGGAGATGGACCGCTTTATGTACCAGACCCTGCGCGGTTTGGCGGATACTTACTTTAAGGCCACGGGCAACAAGGAGCTGGCCAATCAGATGCAGCAGTTCACCTATTTCTTTGGCCAGGCAACCGGTGCTATCCCGAAGGAACCGACTAAATAATTTGTCATTTCTCCGGCCTGCAATCGTGCGCATGGATTAAATTTTTCGGCCAAACGATTGCATTTCTTGCGGCAATTCGGATTTATCCTGTTAGTGCCTACCTTGTCCATCATCATTGAAAAGAGAAGGAGAATCGGTCTCCTGCATCACACGTTGCCCCACCAAGCAGCTTAAATAGTCGATACATATTATGCCCACTTATTTTGACAACATCCCCACCATCAAGTTTGAGGGTGCTAAAAGCGATAACCCCCTAGCCTTCAAGTACTACGATAAGACCAAAGTCGTCGCGGGAAAGACGATGGCCGAGCACTTCAAATTCGCCATGGCCTGGTGGCACACCCTCCGTAATACCGGTGGCGACCCCTTCGGCCCCGGCACCGCCAACTACCCGTGGTTGGGTGACGCGGACCCCGTCCAGGAAGCCAAGAACGCCGCGGATGCCGGCTTCGAGATCATGGAAAAACTGGGCCTCGACTACTTCTGCTTCCACGACGTGGACCTGCTTGACGAAGCCGGTGCTGATCTGGAAACCTACGGCAAACGCCTCGATGAAGTCACCGACTACATCAAGGAAAAGATGGAGGCTACCGGCAAGAAAGTCCTCTGGGGGACGGCCAACCTCTTCAGCAACCCCCGCTACATGAACGGCGCGAGCACCAACCCCGACTTCAACGTCGTGGCCTACGCCGGCGCCCAACTCAAAAACGCCATCGATGCCACGTTGAAGCTCGACGGTGAGAACTACGTTTTCTGGGGTGGCCGCGAAGGCTACATGAGCCTGCTAAACACGGACATGGGCCGGGAAGTCGATCACCTTGCTCAGTTCCTGACGATGGCCCGCGACTACGCCCGGAGCAAAGGATTCGAAGGAACCTTCTTCATCGAGCCCAAGCCATTTGAGCCCAGCAAGCACCAGTACGATTTCGATTCCGCTACCGTGGCCGGATTCCTCCGGAAGTACAACCTGATGGACGACTTCAAACTCAACATTGAGGTCAACCACGCTACGCTTGCGCAGCACACCTTCCAGCACGAATTGGCCGTCGCGGTCGCCGATGGCCTCTTGGGCAGCATCGACGCTAACCGTGGTGACTACCAAAATGGGTGGGACACCGACCAGTTCCCCACCAACGTCCCGGAACTCACCGAAGCGATGCTCGTCATCCTTGAAGGTGGTGGCCTCCAGGGTGGTGGCGTCAACTTCGACGCAAAGACGCGCCGTAACTCTACCGATCTGGAAGACATCTTCCACGCCCACATCGGTGGAATGGACGCCTTTGCCCGCGCCCTCATCGCCGCGGACGAGATCCTGACCGAAAGCAAGTACAAAGCCATGCGCAGCGAGCGCTACGGTTCCTTCGACGGTGGTAACGGCGCCAAATTCGAAAAGGGGGAGATGAGCCTCGAAGAACTTGCCTCCCTCGGCCAGGCCCAGGGTGAGCCCGCTATGACGAGCGGTAAGCAGGAACTCTACGAGAACATCCTTACGCAATTCAGCTAAGCGCAACTTCGTTCCGCTATACCTGAAACGAGGTGGTTAGGGAAAATTAGCGCGATGTTTTTTTCGTGTCTACCTAGGCAGAAAATTTAAGCATAGCCATAGCTACGGTTCAATTTTCTAACGACGGTAGACGCGGAAAGGACAAGCGATAAATTCCCAAACCACTTTGATTCAGGTATAAATAAAAAGCAGCCCCCGTCTACATCGAGGCGGGGGCTGCTTTCGTTATGGGGAATTGCCAGTAGGGATGGGCCATCCCCTTTTGTGTGATGGGCTGCGAATACCCTAAGGCAGTGCTCAGTACCGCCAGCAGAGAATCCTACGAACCTTCCCTCCCTGGCCGATAGGGATGATCTTGACGGTTTTGACCTTAGCCTTCCCCAACTGCTGCTTCGCGGCGTGGAGGTAGCCCTTCTTACTGACGAGGGTGGTGAACCAACCCACTTGCTTGCGAAACTGCCCGCTTTCAATGATCATCCGCCGGAGGAAGGCGGGTTCGCCGCCGGGCGTCCACAACTCGTTGGGGTTGCCGCCGAAGTTGTAGCCGGTGGCTTCGTCTTCGCCCAGTTTTTCCCACTTGGTTTTGGCGGCGGAGGTGGCGCCCTGCTCGTCGGCAAAGAAGGGCGGGTTGCAGAGGGTGGCGGCGAAATAGTCATCCGCTCTCACTACATCCCGAAAGATTTGCTGCCGTTGCGGCTGCTTGCGGAGCTCGATCTTCCGCTGGAGCTTGGGGTTGAATTTTACGATGGCCCCGGCTACTTTGAGGGACTGGTCTTCAATGTCCGTACCGACAAAATTCCAGTTATACTCCTTGACGCCGAGGATGGGGTAGATGAGTGAGGCGCCCGTTCCGACGTCCAATATTGTCGGTTGTGACGAGTGGGGTCCTTGCTTTTTAGCCGGTCCCTTTTGCTTGTCCTTACTTGGCACCTGCGGCAGCGCCCCCTCAGTGAGTAAGTCGTTGATGGCGTGGATGTAATCGAGGCGGCCGGGGACGCCGGGGCAGAGGCTGCCGGGTGGGAGATCCCAAAACTTAAGGCCGTAGTCGCGCAAAAGCAGGGCCCGGTTGAGGTGGCGTACGGCATCCGGGTGGGCGAAATCAAGGCTGACGTGGCCAGCGGGAGTGGTGACGAAGAAGTTTTTCAATTCCGGCACGATGCGGGCGAGGGCGGGGAAGTCGTGTTTGCCCTGGTAGCGGTTTTTGGGGTGCATGGGTGCAAAGGTCGTGACTATGTAGCCAAAGCAAACATCGCCGGGGTGCACGGGTTACCGCAGGTATGGAAGAAACCATTTTCGGATCGAGCGAAAGCATTGTTTATCAGGCGGCGGATTGGATCAAACTCGTGGTGGAGGTGCTGGGCGTGGCCATTATCGCGTGGGGCGTCGTGTTTAGTTTGCTCTGCTACGGTAGGCAGCTTTTTGGCTCCGCGGATGGTGATTATATCCCGCTCCGCTTATCCCTGGCGCGGTACCTCGTGGTGGCGCTGGAGTTCCAGTTGGCGGCGGATATTTTGGGAACCGCAATAGCTCCGGATTGGAATGCGATCGGCAAACTGGCCGCCATTGCCGTTATCCGGACGGTCCTCAATCACTTCCTGATGCTCGAAATGGAAAAGGAAATTGAGATGCAGGAAAAGGGAGTGAAGGATAAACTCAACGACCGTGATAGCGACGTAGATGCGGTGGTCTCAGTGGAGTGAGGTTTGTTTATTCTTCTTCCAATAGTTGCTGATTGATTCGTTTTTTCGTCTTGGCCCCGAGTGTGCGTAAGCGTTCCGCCCGGCCAATTAGAGTGCTGCCGTACTTCCCACCCGTGCTCAGTTTCTTGAGGGCACCCTGGTAAGTGACTTGTGCGCGATCAAGCTGCTTGCCCACCTTTTGCAGTTCTTCGGTGAAGGAGACGAAGCCATCGTACAACAAGCCGCTTTGCTTGGCAATTTCGAGCACGTTCTTCTTCTGGCTGTCCTGCTTCCAAATGAAGTTGACGGTACGGAGCGTAGCCAGCAGGGTAGCGGGGGTGACGATGATGACGTTGCGCTCGAGCGCTTCCAAAAAGATGCCTTGATCAGTTTGCAGCGCCAGTCCGTAGGCGGGTTCGATGGGGACGAACAACAGCAAGTAATCCGGCGAATTGATCTGATAAAGGCTCGTGTAATTCTTACTCGCCAGATCGAGCACGTGCTGGCGTAGGCTGCGTAGGTGGGAGAGGGCGTGAATACGCCGGTCTTCCGGAGAGCCGTGTTCGGCGGCGCAGTACCGGTCGTAAGCGGTCAGACTCACCTTGGAATCGATGACGAGGTGCTTCGCCTCCGGTAAATTAATGATGAAGTCGGGGCGTTTAATCTGCTCGTTATCATCACGGTAACTGGTCTGAGCGTCAAAGTGAATACCAGCCTGGAGGCCACTGGCTTCCAGTAGGGTTTGCAGTTGCCATTCCCCCCAGTCCCCCTGGGTTTTACTGTTGCCGCGCAGCGCTCCGGCCAAGTTGTTGGCTTCGGAACTGATCTGCGCGTTGAGGTCCCGCAGGTGTTTGATCTCCTGCCGTAGCGTGACGCGGTCCTTAGTTTCTTCGAGGAAACGCCGTTCCACCTGGTGCTCAAAACCCTGAATCCGCTCCCGCAGGGGGCTGAGGATATTCTTGAGTTGATCTGCATTCTGGTTGGCGAAGCGGACGGATTTTTCTTGCAGCAAACGCTCCGCCGTCCGTTCAAATTCCGCCAGCCCTTCCCGCTGGATGCGTTGCATTTCGGCTTTCCCTTGGTCCAGTCGCTCACTAAGTTGTTGGAGTTCGGACTTGGCTACGGCGAGGTCCGCCGTCAGGGTACGCTCGATGTTTTGGTGCTCGCGGATGGTGTCCCGGTACTGATCCACTTCACTACTCACTTGCTCGTGGATTTCCCGGCGAACGAAGGATTGCGCCACCTCATCGGCCGGAATCATCCGCCCTGCGGCCCGCGATTGACCATACAGGTAGCCGAGCAGTGCCCCAACGATCAGGCAAAGGATGATAAGTAACAATAGGGTAGTGCTGGTGAGCAAAAGCGCTGAGTTAAGTAGACGACAAATATAACTTTATTGTTGGATTGTGCGGGAATTTGAAACGAAAGGTTTTGGAGGGGCTGGATTAACCCTGTTGAAAGCTTGCTGATCAAGGAGCTTTGTCGCGTCCATATCGTTATCTGTTACCGTAGTCTTAAGAAAAACTATCGCGTACATCTACCTTATTATCTTAGCGTTCTGAGATCGTTAGGTCAGTTTTACCCCACCGAATGAAAAATCTTGTTGCTGCGTTTTTATTAACCGTGCTGCTTTTGCAGGCACAACCCGTCCACGCCGGTACCTGGGTGGAAAACGTCGTTGACTGGTTCACTGAACTGTTTTCCGTCGGTGATCCCTCCGCTCAAACGGACGCAGTAGCCAACGTGGATTCCCTCCGCGCCACGCCCCTCGGTGTTTTGCTGAATGAGGTCACCCGCCACGATACGCTGGCCATCGAAAAGAACTGGCCGTACCCTACGGTTGACGCCGCAGCCGACCTGGATCGCCACGTCAGTACCCTCCGCAACACGATACTGCTGACTGACCCCGCGGACAAACTTCCCCTTCGGAATGCCGCCGTCCGCGTCGTCTACCCCGAAGAGCAGCGACCCGGCTTCTTCCTGGATATGCTTACCCGTTTCGTGGACGTACAGGAGGTCGTCTATTCCTCCCTGCTCCCCGAGACCCTTCCCGTCAGCGATCCGTTGCCGACCGTCCTGGTGGTGACGGAGCCTAGTGGCCGGAAGCGAGCCAAGTGGTACCAATCACTGGCTACCACGGCTGCGCAGGACATTACCCTACTCCACTTCGGCGACCTGAAAAAGATTGCTGGAGTGCCAGCGGCCTGGTCGGTGATCACCACACCTTTCCAAACGAAGGAGAGTGAAGCCATCCTCGCCCAGGCCCTGGTCGGCGCTGAAACGCTGGACGCCCGCGTTACGGAAAACACCTTACTTTATCCCGTAGGAACGGGCTACCGATTGAGTGCCGACCGCCCCGGTTTTAGCCTGCCGGAGCAACTCGGTATCGACCGCGCGGCATTGGAGAACGTCGATTACCAAATCAACCGCGGCATCCGTTACCGGGCGATGCCAGGCGCGCAGTTGCTGGTTATGAAAAACGGTCGGGTCGTCTACGAAAAAGCGTACGGCCACCATACCTACCGCAAACAGGCCGTGACGAACGGTGACCTTTACGATCTCGCCTCCATCACGAAGGCCGCCGCGACGAGCCTCGCCGTCATGAGCCTCTACGATGAAGAGTTGATCGAACTGAATAAGAAGGTCCGTGATTACCTGCCGGAATACAAAAAGAGTCTGGTCGGTCGCTACACCATCGAGCAATTGCTCACCCACCAGACGGGCTTGCAGTCCAACCTGCCCGTCAACGAATTCATGACGCGCGACCTGGTGGCTGACGACCGGTCGTTCGCCAACAATCTCCCCCTCGGTCCCGACCGTTGGCTGGATAGCCGCTTACCTAACTGGGTGGCCGAAACCGTCGGCGGCAAACTGGACCGCACGGCCAAACCAGCCTACGTCTACAGCGACGTCAACTACTACCTCCTGCAGCGCGTCGTGGAAGCCATCACCCGTACGCCGCTGGACATTTACGTCACGGAGCGGTTTTACGAGCCGATGGGTCTGGGCCGCCTGGCCTATAATCCCCACGCTTCTTTCCCGGCGGAACGGCTCGTCCCCACCATCACCGAACCCTGGATGCGCGGTGGTCTGCTGCGCGGTTTCGTGCACGACGAAGGCGCTGCCCTGCTCGGCGGCGTATCCGGCCACGCTGGTCTCTTCGGCAATGCCCACGATCTGGGTCAGCTGTTCCAGCTCCTGAATAATGGCGGTACCTACGCCGGTAAGGAGCTGCTCAGTGCGGAGACCGTCGCCACCTTCACCGATCACAACCGCTTCAACTACCGGGCGCTGGGTTTCGACCGCCTCGCCGGCCGTTTCTCCAACGCCCATGGGATTGGAGCCGGAACGAATACCGTCGGCCACCTCGGCTACACCGGCACCTCCGTTTGGGCGGACCCGGAAAATGACCTCGTTTTCGTTCTGCTCACCAACCGCGTCAACCCGGACCCGAAGAATGAGAAGTTCCTCAAAATGGATATCCGCAGCAAGGTGACGTCGCGGGTTTACCGGGCATTGGGGACTTGGGAGTTGGATAGTTGATTATTCAGCTTTCGGAATTTCTATCGCTATCACCACTTCATTTTTGCTGCGAATCTGTTTTCACCCAGTTGCCTGAGCTTACCTTCGTAAGCCAAACTGGTACCCCATGAAAACCTCCGTCGCCAACAAATACGACATCACCTTCGGCCCCCTCACCGCCGAACACTTTGACTGGCTGCACGCGCGGAACTACGCCGGTTGGGTTGTCCTTGTCGACACCAATACGCGGGAGCATTGCCTGCCGCTGATCGAAGAATACCTTGATCACGATAATCTAGTCTTCATCGAATGCGAGCCGGGGGAAACCAACAAAAACCTCGACACCTGCCAGGACATCTGGACCAATATGTTCGAAGGTGGGGTAGGGCGCCGTTGGTGCGCCATCTGCCTCGGCGGCGGGGTGCTGGAAGACATGAGCGGCTTCGCGGCCAGCACCTTTAAACGGGGCATCGACTTTCTGCAAATCCCAACCACCTTGCTTTCCCAGGTCGACTCTTCCGTCGGCGGAAAGCTGGGGGTGGATTTCTACGAGCTCAAGAACAGTATCGGTCTCTTCGCAGACCCGATCGCGGTGTGGATCGACCCCACTTTCCTCAAAACCCTCCCGCCACGGGAGGTGCGTTCCGGTTACGCCGAGATCATCAAGCACGCGCTCATCGCCGACGCGGAGCAGTGGTCGCAACTTCAGCAAATCACCGACCTCAGCTTGGTGGATTGGACCCAAATCATCCCCCAATCCGTCAACATCAAGCGGGAGATCGTGCTCGAGGATCCGTTCGAGCGCGGGCGCCGCAAGGCCCTCAACTTCGGCCACACGATCGGCCACGCCATCGAGTCCTTCTTCCTCGAGACCGACCAACGCCTCTTCCACGGGGAGGCCATCGCCGCCGGCATGATCATGGAAGCCAAGCTGGCCACCAGTTTTAGCCGGCTTTCCGCCACGGATTATGGCGCCATCGAAACCTATTTCCTCCGCATTTACGGGCACCAATCCATCCCCGAATCCGCTTTCCCGGAACTGCTCGGCCTCATGCGCCAGGACAAGAAAAACGAGGACGCGCGCATCAACTTCACCCTCCTCGAGGCGCCGGGCAAGGCCGTCATCAACAAGACCG
The DNA here is from genome assembly GCF_001625015.1 of Lewinella sp. 4G2. Lineage (NCBI taxonomy): Bacteria > Pseudomonadati > Bacteroidota > Saprospiria > Saprospirales > Lewinellaceae > Lewinella > Lewinella sp. 4G2. The sequence goes on from NZ_LVWJ02000014.1 coordinate 2,872,765, forward strand.
TGCCGGAGGCCGACATCCTCGCAGTCCTGCGCTACTACAATAGTCTGGGGTAGCAATTCAGTACGATCAGATGGCGCTGCCGCAGGTGCCAAGAAAAGAGTGGGGGAGCCCGCTAACTAATAGACTAAGCCTGGATAAAAGTCCAGTTAATAAAGTCATGTATCAATAACAACACTAATAGGTTTACACTGCTATCATGAAATGCCTATCACGTCTCCCCTCTCTTTTGGAGAGGGGCTGGGGGAGAGGAATACTCGACCTCACATATAGTAGTGTACTAAAAGGTGGTTAAGGAAAGTCAAAATTCAATGGCCCGATCATCCAGATGGGAAGTACGGTGTTAGTTGGAAGGTTCGTCGCTTACTGCGCCGGGCCGTAACTTCGCCCCTGGTAAAACCTTAACTTATGAGAGCTGCCCTGTACTTGCTTTTTACCCTGGCCGCCGTTTGGTCCTCCGCCGTGTCCGCCCAGGATTCCCACCGGATCACCGTCACCATTGACGGCTACGAAGAGGAGATCATCTCGTTGGCCAACAACGTCCTCGATAAGCAGTACATCGTCGATACGGCCTACCGCAACGACGCCGGGAACTACGTTTTCGAAAGCGACACCGCCGCCCTCCCCGGTGGCATCTACCTCGTCGTGATGGCGCCGGATAACAACTACTTCCAGGTACTGATCAATAACGACGACCAGGAGTTTTCCCTCAAGACCAGTATCGATGACCTCAGCGACGTCAAAGTGAAGGGGAGCAAGGACAACGAACTCTTCTTCAGCTACCTCGAGTACCTCGATGGGCAGCAGGAAAAGGGGGCAACCGCTCAGCAGGTCCTGGCTGATTCCTCCGCCACCGAAGCCCAGAAAAAGGTGGCCAGCGATGCGCTCACCGCCCTCGACGAAGAAGTGAAAGCCTACCAGGAAGCGCTGATCGAGAAAAACCCGACCACCTTCACGGCCAAGATCGTGAAGACTAATCTCTCCTTTCCTCCACCGGACTTCCCTGAGTTGGCGGACGAAGAGGAACGCCGCGAAGCCCAGTTCCGCTGGCTTCAGGCCCATTACCTGGACCCACTCGATCTACGCGACGATCGCTTGCTCCGTACCCCCTTCCTCATCCAACGGATTGAGTACTTCGTGGACCGCCTCCACGTCCAGCACCCCGACAGTGTTAGTGCAGCTATCGACCAGGTCCTGGCCCGGATGGACCCCCAGAGTGAGTTGTACAAGTACTACGTCGTTCACTTCACCAACCGCGCGGCTTCCAGCAAGATTGTGGGGCGGGATGCGGTGTACGTCCACATGGTGGATAAATACTACGCCAGCGGGAAGGCCTACTGGGCGGACCCGGATCAACTCAAATCAATGCTGGAGAACGTTGAGAAACTCCGCCCCATCCTGATAGGTGAGCAGGCACCCGACCTGAAGATGAAGACCCGGGACGGTCAGGACGTCACCCTTTACGGAACGGACGCCAAGTACACCATCCTTTACTTCTGGGCTTTCGATTGTGGCCACTGCAAAAAGTCCACTCCTGTCATCAAGGATTTCTACGCCAAGTGGAAGCCTCGGGGCGTCGAGATCTTTTCCATCTGCACGAAGCAAAGCAAGATCGAAAAGTGTTGGGAGTACATCGACGAGAAGGAGATCGGCGACTGGATGCACGTCACCGATAAGTACCTCCGCTTCTACAAGAACTACGATATCAAATCGACCCCCACCATCTTCGTGCTCGACGAGAATAAGAAGATCATCTCCAAAAAGATCGGTGCCGAGCAGTTGGATACCCTCCTGGAAATGTTTGAGCGCCAGGATACCAACGAAGAGGAACGGGGCGATAAGTAAGCCGATCTAAACAGCAACTATGGAACCCTCCCAAACGGGCCTCAACGTCTTTACCCCGCAGATGGGAGACGTCTATACGATGATGGCCGTTTGTGGCCTGGCTTTCGTGACCCTGGTCTTCCTGGCCTTTCGACTCAATAAGATCGATAATCCGGACCCCCGGAAAAAAGTGTTGCTGCCCATGCTCGCCTACTTTATGGCCCTGCTCGCGCTGATGGGTTTCCTCGGCTCTTTCTGGTCGGTCTTCAAGTACCCGACGGTGGAGATCACCCAGCAAAATTTCCTGGTGGGCGATGAGACCTATCCGATACCACGTAGCCACGAAGTCAGGATTGAATCCTACGCCGGGACCGGTCTCAATAACAGTTCCCGCGTCCTCTTAATCCAGACGAAGGACCGCCGTACCTGGGCCTTCCCCGATGATCGTTACCCCATCACGGATATGCTACGCTTACTTAAGCGGGACCAATAATTTCCGGTAGTAACCTCCGCTAGAGGTTGACCCCGGCACGATAGATAACGGACTCCCGCAAAGCTCGCAGGGTGATCTTTTCGCCGGCGCCTACGAAGAGGGTACGGTGGTGCTCGTCCAACGTAAAGGATCCATTCAGCTCCTGGGCTTCCCCCGTCATTAGGAGTAGCATACAGGGGCCCTGGGTGGCGTCCACGGTTACTTGCCCACCTGCGTGCACCTGCGACAGCGCCAAAGCGAAATCGGGAGCTGGGGTGGGGTAGACGGACCAGTCGTCACCCCCTGATTCCGGTAACAAAATGGCCGGCTCGACGGGATGGGTAAGCGTGTGTTTGAGTAACTCCGGCACGTCGATGTGCTTCGGCGTGAGGCCACCGCGGAGTACGTTGTCGGAGTTGGCCATGAGTTCCAGACAGGTGCCGCGGAGGTAGGCGTGGGGGATGCCGGCGTCTTGAAAAATGCCTTCACCGGGCTTGAGGTGGACGATGTTCATCCAGTAAATGCTGAAGATCCCGCGATCGTGGTTACCGTTTTTGGTGTAGGTGCGGAAGGCTTCTGCGGCCCAGTAGTTCGGGGAAGAAAGATCGCCTGGTGCTTCTTCTTGTAACGTGCCGAAGAGCGGTTGCAACCAATTATTGATCTGAACTTGGTCTGCTGCCATCACGTGGCGGTATAGCTGCTCGATCCCGCCCTGTTGTAGCTCGCCAGCCAAGGCGTCCCACCCGGGAATAGTATTAAGTGTCTTTAGAATAGCAGCCTCACTACAGAAGCCGTGGAGCAGGTAAAAGTGGCTGATGGCTACGCCTAATTCTGGTTTGTGGTTGTCGTCGCGGTAATTACGGTTGGGTGCGTCGCGAGGAATTTCCCCCGCCGCTTCTTCGGCTGCAAAACCTTCCTCCGCGCCCTCCTTGTCGGGGTGCACCTGAATGGACAGCATTTCAGCAACGTCGAGAATTTTGAATAGATACGGCAACTGATTAGCAAATTGACTGGCGACTTGCTGCCCAAGTAAATCCGCCGGACTCATCGAAATAACCGTTGCGAGGTTCTTCCCGGAAGGGAGTGTTGCCGGTCCCTTAGCGTGCGTCCCCAGCCAGTACTCCGCCCAGGGTTGGCTAATCGCACCCTCTTGCTGTAGGAACTTGGGAATAAATTCCTCGCCGCCCCAGGCGTAGTGTTGAACCGTTCCGGTGATGGGGAAAACTGCCATTTAAGAGTGCGCTTAGCGGTGGTTGTTGCCAAACTAGCAATCTAACATGACTAAAGTTTAATGGCCCAGTAATTATAGTTTTTATGCAGGCAATTTGTTGTCCTCCACAACGATAAACTACCCGGCGCCAGAGGTTAAGGTATGTTCTACTTTACCTACCTTAGCGCCCCCATTAAATCGAAATGTATGCCCTACCTATTTACTTCGGAGTCCGTATCGGAAGGCCACCCCGACAAAGTCGCGGATCAAATCAGCGACAATCTCGTCGACCACTTTTTAGCCTTTGATCCTAACTCTAAAGTAGCCTGCGAAACGTTGGTAACTACCGGGCAGGTCGTGCTTGCTGGGGAAGTAAAATCAACCACCTATCTCGACGTACAGCAACTTGCGCGCGATGTCATCGAGCGGATCGGGTACACCAAGAGTGAGTACATGTTTGAAGCCAATAGCTGTGGTGTGCTGTCGGCCATCCACGAGCAGAGCCCCGACATCAACCAGGGGGTGGACCGCGCTAGCGCCGAAGAGCAGGGCGCCGGCGATCAGGGCATGATGTTCGGCTATGCAACCGACGAGACGGATAACTACATGCCGCTTGCGCTGGACCTAAGCCACAAGATCCTTCAGGAGCTCGCCGCCATCCGCAAAGCCGGTAAGAAGATGAAGTACCTGCGCCCGGACTCCAAGAGCCAGGTAACCATTGAGTACGACGATAAGCACCAACCAATCCGGATCGACTCCATCGTGGTATCAACCCAACACGATGATTTCGATAAGGACGAAAAGATGCTCGCACAAATCAAGGAAGACGTCATCAACATCGTCATCCCCAAAGTGAAGCGGGCCCAGAAGAAATCTATCCAGAAACTCTTCACTAAGGACATCACCTACCACGTCAACCCCACTGGCAAATTCGTGATCGGTGGCCCCCACGGCGATACCGGTCTGACCGGCCGTAAGATCATCGTCGATACCTACGGCGGTAAGGGTGCCCACGGCGGTGGCGCCTTCAGCGGTAAGGATCCGAGCAAAGTGGACCGGTCCGCCGCCTACGCGACCCGCCACATCGCCAAGAACCTCGTAGCTGCCGGTGTGGCCAGCGAAGTGTTGGTGCAGGTGAGTTACGCCATTGGCGTTGCCGAGCCTACCAATATCTACGTCAATACCTACGGTTCGGCTAAAGTGAAACTCACCGACGCACAGATCGCCGACAAGGTGATGGAGGTCTTCGACATGCGCCCCTACGCCATCGAAAAGCGCCTCAAACTGCGGAAGCCGATCTACTCCGATTCCGCTGCCTACGGGCACATGGGCCGGACGCCGGAAAAGAAGACCCTCACCTTTAAGGACGGCTCGGGTACCACTAAAACCATTAAGGTGGAGACCTTCACCTGGGAAAAGCTGGACTACGTAAAGCGTGTGCAGAAAGCTTTTAAGATCAAGGCGTAAGTCTGCTTTCCTGCCAAATAGAAAAGCCCCTTCCGAGTAAATCGGAAGGGGCTTTTTTATTAATCGTTACCAAGGCGTAGTTGGGCCGTTTAAAGCTTAATAAAGTTCCGCGTCACTGCTTGTCCGTCCGCGCGTAAACGAATGGCATATTCACCGGCGGCCAGCGCTGAGAGGTTGAACTTCCGGACGTCTCCCTTATAGTGGCGTATCTCACGGCATTCCATATTGAAGACAGTCACATCGGAGAAGGTAGGTAAGTCGTCACCCGAGATGGTGACGGGTCCACTGCGGTAGGGGTTGGGAAAGATATTGACTCGCGCGCCCCAATCAGGTTCAGCGGCTGTAGGCGTAAAGATGCCAGAGGGGGCCTCCGTGTAAGTCAGACGCCCGGGGATCGTATCAAAAGGTTGCGGCTGGAAAGTATCCTGATCACCAAATTCCGGTGCATTCATGCCCCTAAAGTAGATGGGGGAGTCCCCTTCTTTTTTGTCCTCCCGGCTAAAGCACAATTCCAGCATCACAGCGCCGGGTGCAACGGTAAAGCCGCGTGCCGTCTCGGATACAAATGAGACATTGAAGCTGGCCGGATCGGTAGAGGAGATCATTGCGTCGTTACCCACGAAATTGAAGGGGTTGTCGCCCAGCCGGGCTTCGGCGAAATCAAGCGCATCGCCGTCCCAACTCAGCGAGAATTGCATGGCGGCGATGTTATCCGGAAAGGAATCCGCGATGACGGGAATACAGACGATCGGGTCAGCGGTGATGATTTCAACCGTCGGGATGCGAATCGTGATGTCCGCTTGGGCGGACAACGAGGTACTCAGGCCACAAAAGACCAAAAGAGGTAAAAAATACTTGTTCATAGTGTTGTTGTGACTAAGGCTGTCCGCAACTCTGGACGAAATTTTAGGCTTAAGGTCACCCAAAGGTAAGCAACCGCTTTCATCACCAGGATGAAAGCGGTTGCTGCGAATCAATTCAGAAATGACTTACCAACGGATCACTTGCTCCGTTCCCGTCCGCACGCCATCGGTAAACCGCAGTTGGTAGCTGCCAGCGTTCAGGTAGATATCGAGGGTAGTGGCGCCGTGGCGCAGGGTGCCTTCCCAAATCTGGCGGCCGCTTACGTCGTAAAGGGTAGCCTCCAACTGTAGGGGCAGGTTGTTGCTGAGGGTGATCGCCCCCCGCCCGGGGTTGGGAAAAATGCTGACGCTACCCGTAGGTAGTTGTGGCCTTTCCGTACTGGTCAGCAATTGCGCGCAGTCCAGCGTCATATCGCTGTCTTCAGTCAGATTCATGCGGGTGGTCACTTCCTGGTCGCCACACATCAGGGTGATGGTGTACTCCCCCTTGAAGCCCCGGAGATCGGCCTGGCCGGACCCGTTGGTCGTTACCGTTTCGTCCGTCCACCAGTCGTTAAAGACGAGGTCGGTAAAGACCTTGTGGGTGGGGCGTTTTTCCCAGTTGGCGTAGTAGAGGTTAGCGCCCCGGTTCTGCCAGGTATCGACGTCCCACCAGTTCCAGAACATGAAAGCGTCCATACTCGGGTGGCTAAATGTCATCGTGAGGTAGTCCCGTAGGTAAGCTTTAGCCAGGGAGGTGTCCGTTGGCGTCCGCATATCAAATTCCGTGATCTTTTGGTCGAGTTGGAAACGGTTGTAGAAGTCATCGTAGATGTCCTCCACTTCGTAAATGCTATTGGGGCTACCACCGATGTGGGCCTGGAAGCCGATACCGGTGATGGGTGCGTCGGCGTCCACGATCTCCTGTACGAAGGATTGATACTGGTCGTAGATCAGGCTGCCAATTTCATTCTTGGCGCTGATGGTTACGTAGTCATTCAGGACCAGTTCTGCCTCCAGGGCGAGCTCCCGGGCGCGCTTAAATACCTCGGCGTAGATCTCGCGGCCAGTCTCGTAACCGGGGGTGCCCTTCAGAGCGCCTTCCAGGCTGCGGTTGGTATTGATCTCGTTGATGACATCCCAGTCTGTGACGGGCACGTCGAAGTTTTCGGTCTCCAGCATTTTGACCAGGTGGTTTTCGATCTGAGCCTTGAGGTAGTCCGGGTCGCCGGCGTTGTTCTCCATGCGGAAGGGCATATTGTCCCAGCCCGGCCACAGCAATACGTGGCCGCGCATGTGGATGTTACGGTCGGCGAGGTAGCTCACGGTGCGGCGCATCTGGGAGTTGGTGGTCACCCACTGTTGTTCCCAACCCGGCCATTTGAAGTCATTCTCAAAAACGATCGCGTTGAAACCATGCCCTTTCCCGTCCAGGTCAAAGAGGTTGCGGACGAACGTCTGAGAGTAACGCTGGCCACCGGGGAAGCGCGAGCCAGCTACGGCCGTACCGAACTTGAACTCGTGGTTCTGCATATTCACGGCCACGTCGGCGTTGCTGAGGGGCGAGCCATCTACGTCCAGCACGGTCAGGTTGAGGTCGGCTTTGCGGATGTTCTCGATCCGCTGAGCGGCTTCGGCGCGCCAGGGGGCGTCGGCTTCAAAACCTCCGTATTCGCTGACGTTCAGGTTTTCGGGAAGCAATTCCAGGGGAACATCCTGGCCGTAGTTGATCACGGCGAGGCCACCAATTTGCACGTTCTGAGCGCGGTAACCTACGTGGAGGCCGAAAACCAGGTTTTCTTTCGGATAGGTGCTCTGGGCGTCGATCCGGATGAAGTAGCGGCGCCAGGTTTCGTCTAGATCAATGGGGATTTCAAATTCCTTGCGGAAGTCCGTAGACCGCTCAATGAAGAGGTTGGCCCTGGCCGTCGCGTCGTTCGTTGCGTTGGGTTTAGCGCGAAGGTAGATCACGTAAAGCACCTTATCCCCCTGCTGAATGGGTTCCTGGTTCACCACATTCCACCCGGCCTCGTAGGCAAAGGGAAAGGAGCGGCTTACCCGCAGGTTGATCAGTTCCGAAAACTCCTGCCCGGTCACGGGTTCCGAGGTGCGGGCCAAATTGTAGGCACCCGATCTGCGGCGGTAATCATCCTCGTTATCGTAATAAGGATAGGTCGCGTCGGGCAACGTGAACTGGACGCTCAGGAAGTCAACTAAACCGGTCAGGTACTCATCCGGCTGGGCCGAAAGCGAGGCGGTGCTCAGGAGGAATAGGGCGAGTAAGATCTTCTGCATGGATCGAGATAATTTAGAAACAAAGGTAAGTCCGCTGCCAGCCTTCCCGCTCATTTTGCGGTCACGGTTTCTGACGCAAAGCGGACTCGCGGACCTTTTCCAAGTATTCAGGTTCGACGCCCGTCTAAAATCGAAAATCTAAAATCCAACGTCTGGAAGATGGCGCTGCCGCAGGTGCAAAGAAATTGGGGCCTAAAGGATCGGGCTTATCCGTGCGGACAATACTTTTACGCGAATGATCCGACCCATGTTCAAGTACACTTCCCCGCTTTTGCCGATCCTCGCCGTATTAATCCTTTCCCTCGTCGGTTGCAAAACGGACGATCAGGTTGGGGACGTCAGCTCGGGGACCAGTACCCAGGTTGCACCACCTACTCCCACAGCACCTGCGGCAGCGCCCATTCCGTATACCTTCGAACCGGGTATCCGCTTTGGCCGGATGGATTACTTCACCCGCCCCGAAGACCTGAATTTTCTCTACCCAAATAAGCTGATCAAGGCCAAGATTCACGTCGGTGAGGGGCAGTTTGTGGACGGATACCGCGTGCAGAGCGGACGGGAAACTGAATTTGAAGTGCTGCTGCCCAGTGAGGAAATGGGGCTGCCGACGATGTCCATCAAGGTTTTTCGGAAGGGCGGGCCGTGGAAATTCGCCGGCACCAACGTAGGTGTAGGCACACCCCTCGACGCGCTGATTGAAGCTAATGGCGACCACTTCGAATTCTCCGGTTGGGGCTGGGATTACGGTGGCGCCATCACGAATTGGAAGGGCGGAAACCTAACGGGATTACGTGGCTCGCTAATGTTCGAGCAGGAGATCCTGGAGCTGGATACCATCCCGGAAACGCTCTACGGAGACCATACCGTGAGTACGGCAGATGACCGCCTGTTCGGACTGGGCGTGCACCTGGAGGAGATCCAATTCACCTTCGATGACCCCGCTACCATCAAAGGAAGCCTGCTGAAAACCAAGGACAATAGCATCGTGCCCGGCGTCCGCCTGGGGGATATTTACGGAGGCACCACCGTTGCCGAATTCAAGGAAAAATTTGCCGGCGAATACGAAGTAGCCGACTTCGACGAACCCGGCGGTCTGGTACTAAAAGGCTACCGCGTCTACCCAAATACCGCCAACGAATTCCTGATCGCCTTCCCTGAGGAGAACCCCTACGAAGCAAAGGAACTCCGCATCCAACTGGAGCGCGCGGATAGCAACTGGAAGGTAGCGGGCACGAACGTGGGCGTCGGCAGCACCCTCGCCGAAGTGCAACTAGCCAACGGCAAACCCTTCGAACTGATGAGCTACAACTGGGAAAACGCCGGCGAAGTGATGGACTGGGACGGCGGCCACCTCAAAGGCACCTTCCTCTTCATCGGCGATGCCTTAACTGCAGACGGCAAGCGATTGGAGTACAATGAGGAAATGCAGATCCTAAGTAATGATAGGAAACTACGGGAGTTGATGCCGGTGGTTAGTAAGATTGACCTATACCTGGCGGAGTGAGGACTTGGTGCTTTGGTATTTTGGTGCTTTGGTCCAAAGCACCAAAATACCAAAGCACCACCACGAAGTAGCAGCGTAGCTAAAGCACCCCTAACTAAATAAGAAAGCCCCCGACGACACATTGTCACCGAGGGCTTTCTATTTCTGTAATCCAGCGCTTTACGCCAGCACCGACTTCACCACGTCAGCCGCATCCTGCAGCGTAATGGCGGACTTCACGTTCAGTCCAGATTCGTCGATCATCTTCTTAGCTTCCACGGCATTGGTACCCTGGAGACGCACGATGATGGGAACCTTGATGTCACCAATGTTTTGGTAGGCATCGATGACACCCTGAGCGACGCGATCACAGCGGACGATGCCGCCGAAGATGTTGATGAGGATGGCTTCCACCTTGTCATCGCGCAGGATCATGCGGAAGGCTTTCTCCACGCGTTCGGCGTCGGCCGTACCCCCTACGTCGAGGAAGTTGGCGGGCTCGCCACCGGAGAGCTTGATGATGTCCATCGTCGCCATCGCGAGGCCGGCACCGTTAACCATGCAGCCGACGTTGCCGTCGAGGTTAACGTAGTTGAGGCCGTATTCGCCGGCTTCCACTTCGGTGGGGTCTTCTTCGGTCTTGTCGCGCATGGCGGCAATGTCCTTGTGGCGGTAAAGCGCGTTGGCGTCGACGCTGAACTTACAGTCGACGGCGATGATCTCGTCGTTGGCGTTGTGCAGGGTAGGGTTGATCTCGATCAAAGCGGAGTCCGCACCGAGATAGGCGGCGTAGAGCTTGTAGATGAACTTGGTCATGTTCTTGAACGCCTGGCCGGAGAGACCAAGGTTGAAGGCTACTTCCCGGGCGTTGAAACCCTGGAGACCGAGTTCTGGATCGATGTAGGTCTTGTGAACGAGCTCGGGCGTTTCTTCCGCAACGGCCTCGATGTCCATACCACCCTTGACGGAGTGGATGATGACGTTTTGCTTGCGGGCACGGTCCATGAGGATGGATACGTAGTATTCCTTACAGGCGTCAAAGTCGGGAGCGTATGCGTCTTCGGCGACGAGGATCTTGTTGACTTGCTTGCCTTCGCCGTCCATTCCACCGGGGGTCTGGGGCGTTTTGAGCTGCATGCCTAAGATGTTGGAGATGTGCTCCTTGGCCTCGTTGCGGTTCTTGGCCAGTTTTACTCCACCGCCCTTACCGCGGCCACCGGCGTGGATCTGCGCCTTGATGACAGCGAATTCGCTGCCGGATTCCGCGCTGAGTTTATCGTAATTGGCCATGGCTTCTTCCACCGTGTCGGCTGCGTAGCCCTTCTGGATGGGGACGCCGTACTTTTCGAGGATGGATTTGCCTTGGTATTCGTGGAGGTTCATATGTGGGCTATTGTATTTAGCGGGTTGGTTACCGGGCGCGAAGATAGTTCGCGGCGGCTTATCTATTAAGGCTTCAGCTTAGGGGATGTTGAGTAGCTACGGGAAAATCAACGCAGGAGCGATGGAAATTCGGCATTAGTCCCAATTGGAGGTTCCCCGTGACTTATCGCTCTCATCAATCACGATGGTTTTGGACCATTTGTCGTGCCAGCCGATGATGGGCTCTTTGCCCAGAAAGCTGAGAGGATCGAAGGGGACAATTCTGCTAATCGTCCGAATCATGATGTCTTCCATGGACACCGGATTGCCATCCCGCTTCACCGTCCTTGTTTTGGTGATCATCTTGCCCAGTGATTTGCCTTCGAGCAGACCTTCGGTAAGTGGGTAATAGATGATGATCAGTAGCGCGCCGAGCAAGTAGTCCGTAATCTGATTGTTCTCATCGAATAGGGCGGTATCCAAAATTTCAGGATAAATGGCACCTAAAATAACTCCGATAACTAGGCCAAGCACGGTGTACCCCGCGTAATCAATGAGGTAATTCAAAAAGCGTTTGCCGCGGCTGGCGATGGGGAAGTTTTCGTAGGGGGTGGTGTCGGAGAAGCCTTGGTCTAGGAGGGTGTCGTTTAGCATTTCTAGGTGGGGTGTGGTTTAAATGTAAGCAGATTTTCGAAGTCATAGGCTGACATACATCTCAAGGGAAGGCCCATGCACCGACCGACTAATTCTATTTTTATAGCCCGAGCCTTAACAGTATTGCTATCAAAGTAGGTCCTCATTTAAGACAGATCCCACTTCAATCACCAGCGTCTGACTGTAACGGTCGTGTAAGCCAATAGGCCGTTCGTCTCCAAAATAGGACAGCAGTTCCAGTGGGATCAGCCGGCAAAGTGACCGTTTTAACACCTGAGTAAAAGAGATTTTTGAACCATCAAGTCGGACAGCACGTGTTTTGGTTATAAGCTTCCCGAGAGACCGGCCACTCAGTAGTGATTCACTGATCACGTAATACAAAAAGTACAGAAGAAGGTAGATCAAGCCAGGCAAATGGCTATCGATGAAAATAAGAGCCTCCGCCGAGAGAAATTGATGAAGCGTTACCATCATCAACCAGTACGTCAAGGTTGAGAAGAAAAAATAAAACAGAAGGTCCAGTGCGAATGCATAAGCTCGGCGTTGCTTCGAGGCAATCATTATGATACGCGAATCGCTCGCTAAATCTCCGTCTAGTGTTTCTCGCATGTCAGCTGCATTTGCTGACCATGAAGGTAAGCATCGTCTAATCAGCTGCTACCTACAACTCCTCCCGGTGCGCCTTCACCCACTCCGCCCGCTCCAAAATGGCGGCTTTCTCTTCCCCATCCTTTTTGTCCCAGGTCCGGTACATGAAAGCCATGCGAAAATTCTTCTCAAACTTGTCACGGTGGCGCTCCAGGAAATCCCAGTAAAGGGAGTTGAAGGGGCAGGCCTTTTCGCCGACTTTCTTCTTGTGGTCGTAGTGGCAGTTCTTACAGTAGTCGCTCATCTTGTTGATGTAGTTGGCGCTGCTGCAGTAGGGTTTGGTAGCGATTAGACCGCCGTCGGCGCGTTGGGACATCCCCCTCGTATTGGTGATTTCCACCCATTCAATCGCATCGATGTAGACGCCGAGGTACCAGGCATCGACGTCGTCCGGGTGGGCACCGAGGACGAGGGCGAAGTTCCCCGTCACCATTAAGCGTTGGATGTGGTGGGCGTAGGCGTTGTCCAGGCTCTGGTTAACGGCGTGGGAGAGGCAGTTCATCTTGGTGTCGCCCGTCCAGTACCACTTGGGGAGGCTAAGCTGGTGGTCCAGGTCATTTTTGTAGGAGAACTCCGGCATCTTGGCCCAGTAGACCCCGCGCATGTATTCCCGCCAGCCGATGATCTGACGGACGAAGCCCTCTAGTTGGTTAAAGGTGATCTCGCTGCTTCGTTTGCGGTAGGTCTCGATGGCCGCGTCGATCACCTCCTTTGGAGAAATCATCTTGAGGTTCATCGCGAAACTCAAGTTAGCGTGATAGAGGAGGGGGTGCTTCTCCGTCATCGCATCCTGGTAGGTGCCGAAGAATTGGAGGCGGTTATCGCAGAAATCGTGCATCGCCTCCAGGCACTCGTTGCGGGTGACGGGGTAGGTGAAAAGGTTATCACGCATCCGCCCCATAGTTTCGATCCCGTTGCGTTCGATCATGGCGACGATGTCGCTGGCGTCCCGCTCGAAGATGCTGGCTTCGGGGAAAACAATGTCCTTGGGCAGGGAGCCCCGATTTTCCTGGTCGTAGTTCCACGTCCCGGTTTCTGGCTCGCCGGAGGGATCCATTAATACCTGATGGCGCTTGCGCATTGTCCGGTAGAAGGTCTCCATGAGGTAGGTCTTCTTCCCCTTGAAGATCTCCTCCAGGTCGTCGCGGGTGGACATAAAGTGTTCGGTATCTACCACTTCGATTACTCCTCCAAAACTTTCTGATAATGATTTAAGCTCTTCGTCTAGCCGGTATTCATCCGGTAGCTGGTAGCCCAACTTCTTAGCGCCGATTTCCTCAGCGAGCGCTAGCAGGTTATCGCTAATGGATTCCAGTTGCGCCTCCCGCGTTTCATCGAGCGTTCGGTATACGACTTGGTGGCCGGCGTCCCGAGCCCACTCCGCGAAGTGCCGCATCGCCAGGAAGAACCCCGTGATCTTCTGGACGTGGTGCTTTGTATACGTCGCCTCCGACCAGGTTTCGAAGAGGGCGTAGGTGACGTCGTCGTCGACTTCGTTGAACCAGCTGTGGTGTTGGTTGAGTTGGTCGCCGAGGATGAGGCGGAGGGTTTTGGGCATGGGGTGGTTCCTTTTTTGGTGGAACGGTGGGGTGGGGGTTTGGTTTTTTGGGAGGGTGGGTTTAGAAGTCATCGAAAGCCCAGGGTCTTCAGCCTTCGGCTTCGGGACCCTGGGTTTCGGGGGACCCCTTCAGGGTCTAACGTTCTAAGTGTCATCGAAAGCCCAGGGTCTTCAGCCTTCGGCTTCGGGAACACGGGTTACGGTGACCTGTTCAGGGTCTAGCGCCGTAGGTGTCATCGAGTACCCAGGGTCTTCAGCCTTCGGCTTCGGGACCCTGGGTTTCGGGGGACCCCTTCAGGATCTAGCGTCCTAGGTGTCCTCGAATACCCAGGGTCTTCAGCCTTCGGCTTCGGGACCCTGGGTTAAGGGGGACCCCTTCAGGGTCCTGTGTGCCCGTACTAGGCAGCCAGTACTTCAGGGTCTGGTGGGAAGAGGTATCGTAAATCGAACTCTACGCCATGCCTAGTTAGCAGACCGATTAATTCACTCTGAAAGGAGCTATTTCGCGCTGAGGAAGCGTGGTGAAGCTTTTGATTTTCCACGTATTCCGTCAGCTCATCGAGGTTCGCGTAGTGGGCGGAGAATGATGCGAAGCCATTTTGCCACCCGATCCAATCGTAGTGAGAGTGGCGTAATTTTATGTACTTGGTCGACTTCTTCTTGACCTCCCGAATCAACTCTGCTATCGACCGTGTCCGCGGTAGCGTATGGATGATGTGGACGTGGTCCTCTACGCCATTGATACGAATGACGTGGCTATCCAACGTCTTAAGAATCCGTGTCATCTCGCGATATAAGTCGGGCTCGAACTCAGAAGATATTAGCGGCCTCCGGTATTTGGTGGAGAAGACCGAATGAATGACGATCCGGGAAAGTGATTGTGCCATGCTGCTGTAGTTTTGTTTGTTTTTCACGTAATATTAAACATAATTCTATAAATAAACACGAATTGTGTCAAATTTACTGAGTTGGACCCTGAAAGGGTCCCCATTAGCCCAGGGTCCCAAGGTCCGAAGGACCGACGACCCTAGGCGAATTATCCACCCCATCCCTATCTTCCCCCTCAAATCACGCCCAAAATGCGCTACCTCCTCCTCCTAGCCCTCCTCCTCGCCCAAATCCCCTTCCCCCAATCACTCGGCACCCGCGTCAGCGCCCAGGAACTGGAGGCGATGGCGAAAACCAGTTCCCTCCAATTCCGCAACATCGGACCCTTCCGCGGCGGGCGATCGTGTGCCGTGACGGGCGTGGCGGGCAAGCCGAACCTCTACTATTTCGGGGCAACCGGCGGCGGCGTTTGGAAGACCAAGGACGGTGGCCAGACCTGGACGAACGTTTCCGACGGCTATTTCGGCGGCTCCGTCGGGGCGATCGCGGTGGCACCCAGCAACCCGAACGTACTCTACGTTGGGGGCGGGGAGAAGACGGTGCGCGGAAACGTCAGCTACGGCTACGGAGTCTGGAAATCGATCGACGGGGGGAAATCGTGGCAACAAACGGGGCTCAACAACTCGCGCCACATCGGCCGCATCCGCGTGGACCGCAACGACCCGAACCTCGTCTACGCTGCCGTGATGGGCGACCTTTATAAAGACACCGAAGAACGCGGCGTTTACCGCTCCAAAGACGGTGGCCAGACCTGGGAACGCATTCTCTTTGCGGGCGCTGCCGCAGGTGCCGTGGATTTGGACATCGACGCCTCCAACCCGAGGATCCTCTTCGCTAGTACCTGGAAAATCCGCCGAACGCCGTACAGCCTCTCCAGCGGAGGTGAAGGGAGCGCCCTCTGGAAAAGTACGGACGGCGGCGACACCTGGCTGGATATCTCCTCCGCAAAAGGACTGCCGAGCGGCACCTGGGGCATCAACGCCGTGGCCATCAGCCCCGTGGACGGCGAACGCGTCTACGCCATCATCGAAAACGAAAATGGCGGCGTTTTCGTGAGCAACGACGGCGGCGAAACCTGGGCCAAACGCAACGACGACCGCGCCCTCCGCCAACGCGCCTGGTACTACACCCGGATCTACGCCGACCCGGTGGACGTCGACGGCGTCTACGTCATGAACGTGAACTACCACTACAGCCTGGATGGCGGGCAGACCTTTGAATTCCACCGTGCGCCCCACGGCGACCATCACGACCTCTGGATCGCCCCCGAAAACCCCGAACGGATGATCATCGGCGACGACGGCGGCGCCCAGGTGAGTTTCGACCGGGGCGAAAACTGGTCGACCTACTACAACCAACCCACCTCCCAATTCTACCGGGTAACGACGGATAACCACTTCCCCTACCGCATCTACGGCGCGCAGCAGGACAACTCAACCATCCGCATCCCGCACCGGACGGACGGCGGCACCATCGGAGAAGCCGACTGGGAAAGCACCGCCGGTGGGGAATCCGCCCACATCGCCCCGGATCCCAATAATCCGGACGTCGTCTACGGCGGCAGCTACGACGGTTTCTTCACGCGCTACGACCACGCGACGGGCCAACGCCGCGCCATCAACGTGTGGCCGGATAACCCGATGGGCCACGGTGCGGAAGGGATGAAATATCGCTTCCAGTGGAACTTCCCCATCTTTTTCGGGGCCGATGGTGAGACCTTATATACTACGAGCCAACACGTCCACAAAAGCACGGACGAAGGGGAGACGTGGGAGATCATCAGCCCGGACCTCACCCGCAACGAAGCCGAAAAACTCGGCCCTTCCGGAGGCCCCATTACGAAGGACAATACCTCCGTGGAATACTACGCGACCATCTTCGCCGCCACCGAAAGCCATCGCGAGCCCGGTTTGATGTGGGCGGCTTCGGACGACGGCCTCGTCCACGTGAAAACGCCCGGCAGCGCCGACGGTGAGTGGACGAACGTCACCCCACGCGACGCACCGAAGTACATCATGTGGAACTCCGTCGAAGTGGACGACGCTCGGGAGGGTGCCGTATTCCTCGCTGGCACCAGTTACAAATCAGGCGACTACACCCCTTACCTCTACCACCTGACGGATTCCGGCAAAAAGGCCAACCGGATCGACGCTGGCATCCCGCGTGATGAGTTTACCCGCGTCGTTCGTCAGTACCGCAAATCACCGAATATCCTTTTTGCGGGGACGGAAAAGGGCCTGCACATCAGCTACGATACCGGCCGCTCGTGGGAACCTTTTCAGCAAAACCTCCCCATCGTCCCCATTACTGATCTGACGATCAAAGACGACAACCTCATTGTCGCTACCCAGGGTCGCGCCTTCTGGATTTTGGACGACCTGACGATACTAACGCAGTTGAAGGACGTTGCCGCCGACGCTGCCTTCCACCTCTTCCAACCCGCCGACGCCTGGCGGATGGGTGGCTCAACGCGCAGTAGCCGGACGTCCGGCCAGAACCACCCCGGTGGCGTCAACTTCCACCTCTGGCTTACGGAGGACACGGCCAAGGATACCAATGAATATTTCCTCCGCATTGAGCAGGGTGGGGAGGTCATCCGCGAGTGGACCACCACCGATAAGGATAACATGCTGGAGCTGAAGCCCGGTGGCCAGGTTGTTAACTGGGACCTTCGCTATCCCTCCGGTACCAAGGTGCCGGGGATGATCCTCTGGTGGGCGGGCACCGGCGGGCCGATGGCGCTGCCCGGCGACTACGTGGCCACCTTTGGTACGGAGGGCAACGAGCAATCCCGCGAATTCACCGTCAAGGCAGACCCCCGCGTGACGGCGAGCGAGGCGGACCAACTGGCCCAGTTCAATTTCATGAAGGAGGTGCGGGATAAGGTCAGTGAGGCCCACCAGGCCATCATCGACTTGCGGGAGGTCCGCGACCAGATCAAGACCTTTCAATCTCGCTTACCCGAAGATTCCGCGGAGGAGTTGAAGGCGTTCGGCAAGACCATCATCGAGGAGTTAACCGAGGTGGAGGAAACGCTGTACCAAACCAAAAACCGTTCCGGGCAGGATCCGCTCAATTATCCCATCCGGCTGACGAATAAACTTGCTCATTTGAATAGCCTCGTCGGCGTTGGTACCTTCAAACCGACAGCGTCCTCCTACGCGGTGAAGGCGGAGATGACGGCGGCTATTGATGTGGAGTTGGCGAAGTATCGCTCGGTGATGCAGGAGAAGGTCCCGGCGTATAATCGGATGATCATGGCGGCTGAGGTGCCGGTGATCGCGGTACCGGTGGGGGAGAAGGATGCGCGGAAGTAGCGGTCTGGTTCTCCTACGAAGTAGGGTGCCTGAATTTTATCCGTACTTTCGCTAACGCAAACGCCCTATTAAGTTGACCGCCAGCTTTTGTTGTGTTGTCGAGTCTGGAATTTTAGATCACCCCCGTTATTTTACGTTTTTCTATTAGCCTCCTATTGTTATTGCCTTTTCTAGTTGCCCCTTCACTGTTCGGGCAAGTAGCCTGGCAAGGTATAGGCCCTTACTTACCGGCGGATACGGCTTCTACCTTTACGCTAATTCGCAACAAAGTCGAAGAAGCAACTTCAACTTGGGAGGGTGAAGTGCCCCCCTCCTACCTCCAAGTGTTTGAACGACGATCCGCAGCCTTGATTGAAGGCGTATTGGACGAAGAATTTTATTTCGAACCAAGCGCCACCGCTTACCTGGAAGGGATTTTGTTGGAAGTTGCCGCAGCCAATGGTATTGAATTTTCTCCACTGCTATTGATTGAGCGATCTCCTACGGTGAATGCCTACAGTATGGGCCACGGGCTCTTCGTAGTCACGACTGGCTTGTTGGCAAACATGCCCCGGCGCGATCAACTTGTCTTCATTCTGGCGCATGAACTGGCCCACGACCAGCTGGATCACCTGGGTGATAAACTCGCCCAGCTTCCACCAATCCCAGAGGACGCTCAAAGTGAAAGAGATAAGCGTGCCGCCAGGAGAGCGCAGCGAAAAGAACTGAAGGAGCGCGGCCAATTCGCCATGATGAAAGACCAGCGTGACCAACTGTACAACGCTCGACGCTTCAACCGCGCCAATGAGTTGGAAGCCGATTCTATGGCTGCCGTCTACCTACAGCAAACCAAGTACGACGTTCTGCGTGCAGCAGATGCACTGGCCAATCTCAACCCTGGCGTTGCTTTCAATATTACCAGGGAACAAACCGTATCCGCCCTTACCAGTGCTGGTTACCCACTACAGGAACATTGGTTACGCGCTAAGGCAACGATGTTTGGCGGTTCCTTTGGCAAGAAGGAAACTGAGGAGGCAGAAGAGGAATATTTCTGGGCGGCTGACAGCCTCCGAACACACCCGGATATTGACTTACGACTGGCCAGGTTAGGCCTGGATTCTGCGCTCGCACGCAACGGTGCGTCCGCTGTCGACCATCCGCTGGCTACCCTGGCCCAGCGAGAACAGATGGCCCTGTACGATGCGGCTGAGTTGCCCATCCACACCATTTGTTTGGCTATACCTTACCTGGATAAGCCGGAAGACCCTAATTACCTGATTGCCCAGGCTTTTGTCGCCCGGTCTCTCGATCGTATCGGTCGCTCGATCCCGGAACACAACTACGCGAAAATGGTTCCCCCAGCCGCTCACTTCGAAGCGGAGGGTGCCCACCTTTTAGTGGAAATGACTCAAAGAATGAATGCTGGTGATCTGCGGCAGCTTGCCCTCGCCCTAGCGGAAGATGCCAAAAGAGAATTTCCGGATTCATCAATATTTACCGCGCTCCTATTAGAGCTGCGCGCTGACTAATACAACCCCACAACCATGTTATCAAGACTTACGCTAACAACTTTGCTTTGCCTTTTCACCCTTTCCTTCTTAAGTGCGCAGAGCGTCACCATGAACGAGCTCTACGGTGTGAACCTGCGCCAGAGCGGTGCCATCGACAATAACGGTACGGTAACCGGCTACTACTTTCTGACGGTCCGCCAGAAAGAGCGCCGCGTAAAAGGAAAGAAGAAACCTCAAATCACTAAGAATTATCACCTCGAGCTTTACGACGTCGATATGGCGAAAATTGGTGAGAAGGTAATCAGAGATAAGCCTGGCTTGGCGATTCGGCAGGTCGCCTACAACGGAACCTACCTGGCCGTCAAAATGGCTAACCACGTTGATGAACGTAAGTGGGTGGAACTCCTGGACGGAAGCGGCGAAACCGTTAATCGCGCTACGTTGAAATACAGCGCTTACGATGATCCTAAATTAGTCGCCAGTTTTGCAAATTATGGTTTCAAAGAGCTACATTCTATCCCGGGTGGTTTCGTCAACGTCGACGTCATGGCGGAGAAGAAGCTAGGCCGTAGTAAGTACGAGGTCAAGTTCATCTCGAACGAGAAGGAGGTAAAAGGTTGGACGAAACGGAGCTCCTCAAAAAGTAAGGACTACGAGTTCTCTACCTTCATTACGACAACCGATAGTCTAGCCATCTACAACGTATGGACGCGCCCGAACTTGCTTAGCCAGAAAATGGAGGGTGCCATTGCCGGTGTCCATTTAAGAACGGGCAAGCTAGTCTTCAAGCGCCAAGTAAAAGGTGATGAAAACACAGTTGCCTGGTCATCTGGCCAAGTGGTTGATGACCAGATCATGATTACCGGCCATGACGTTGGCTCCAGCAATAAAATTTACACGGACTCGCCCAAGGGGCTGAATGCCGTATGGTTTGATCTAGAAGGGAAGCAAATCAACCAGAAGCGCCTGTCGATGGATGAAGTATTTCAGTTTACCAGCGCCTCAATCGGTGGAATTAAGGGTAAAAACCTCTATATCCACGAAACAGCCATTGACGAAAAGGGCAATTTTATCATCGCCTGCGAATACTACAATAGCTTCAACGGTGGCCTCTCCGCTCTTGAAGGTTTGGTCATTGGCCTTGACGAAACCTTTAATCTTGAGGCCGTAGCGCTGGTTGAGAAGGGTAGGTCGCGAAACGGTGAAGGCATCGCAAGAACACTCTCGGGTGGTATTAGTCTTGGCCGGAAGGAAACTGTCGCTGCGATCGCGGCGGCTAACGGGGAGTTTGACCATGCGCTGCTGCACACGGAGGCGGGCGCGACAACCGTTGCCTACTTTGGTGGAAATAAGACCGTTCGTCAAGACGGCAACCTTTCGATTTTCGTCAACTTGGTGAAAGATGGCCAAATCAAGCAGGAGAAAATGTCTTTCAGCGCCAACACTGATTTTGTGCGCATCCTACCCGCTCGCCCCGGCTACATCGCGGTTGCCGAGTACGACAAAGACACTAAAAGCCTCAACGTCCGGGTAGAACGACTCAATTTCTGATCATTCTATACCTACTCATTGCCAATCATCAACCATTCAGAACGTTTGAGGAACTGCATGGCTGATGATTGGCTTATTTTTTTCAGGGCGCTGCCGCAGGTGCGGTGTGAATGAGGGGAAGGATGGGCAGAAGTAGGAGGGCAGCTTTTCTCTTAAAGACCGTTGTTTCCCATCCCCCACCTATATTTAACCCGTCTTAGTCTTACAACACCCTATTGTTTACCCTTTACCTATTAACATGAAACACTTAACCTGTACCTGGTAGCCCTGTTTTTAGGGACTACCGGCCAACTCTTCGCGCAACAAATTCCCTACGGTGTTGGCTTCATCGATGCCGAGCAAACCGCCGAACAAACGCGCGTTATTCAAGGAACCTACCCTGTTAGCAACGGCGTGTATCTGGATTTTGTCGAATCCGGTACTAACGACGGTATTATCAGTTATTTTGATGGTACGACTGCGCGGGACATCTTCACCACTGCTCAGCCCATCCGGGTGATTGGTGTGAGCGAAGATGGATTGTTTCTCCGCTCGTTTGATGGAAGCAATTTGGCTACCCTTATAGGTCTATCACGAGACGGAGTTGCAACGAATCTCAATCCTGACGGCTTTGCCCTGGAAACTACCGCCGTCGTCGATGACAAATTGTGGGTCTTTACGGAGCAGGGCATCTTTAGCTACGATGTTGCCGGGACAGAGACCATCGTCGAAGCTGATTACGCTGGTTGCGCATGCGGGGAATTCATAGCAGCCCCGGTGTTGACGGAAGACTACATCTTCTATCCATTGGGCGATGCATTTCAAGTGCGGCGGCGGACTGGGGACTTGGTTGCCTCCAGCATCCTCTCCTCCGCGGAGGCGCTCGTTGAGTCCAACGGGGTGATGTTCGGCGTTAGCCAGGAAGTGCTAAAGGCCTTCAACCTGACTGACCTGGTAGAGAATGATCTTAATCGAAATAATGAGTTTGTAGAAATCGAGCGGGTTACCAAAACCACCTCGGGAATCGTCTTTTTCGCGGATGACGAGGATGGTGTTCTACGCGAGCTGTATGGAACGGATGGCACGGTAGCCGGTACCCGCTATTTGGCAGTTGATGCACCAAGCAGCATTTTCGATCGCCTCATCGAGCCCTACGAAAGTGGGCGTAATGATGCAGGTGTATTTGTATTTACAGGTTTTCAGGATGACGGCGAACAGTACCAGCTGTACGCCACTGATGGTACGCTAAACGGTACCCTCGCAATCGCTGACCCCTTCCCGGTAACGAATCTCCGAACCTTCAAGGTGAGAGCCGTAGACCGCTTATCCGATGGTTCCATCGCCACAGAAATTATGGATGGCCGTACAGATATGGATACTTCCTTGATCTATAACATTCAGTTAGATGGCGCGGCTCCGTCGGCAACGCTCGTCGCAAGTCTGGAAACGGACTTTGCCGTATAACCGCCACTACTAATTGGTGATCGCTACTTCATTGGTGACAGTAGGTTCAGCAAAAATTACTATTCGATCGGGCAGGTGCCCGGTGACGTTTTTGAACTCGAGGGTGGGCCATACGAGGAAGCTTATCATCAGGATGGTGAGGACGCCGTCTATCTGCGGAAGGATTTATTTCGAGAGGATTTTACTGAGCTATACATAAGCGACATCGCTTCACCGGCGGTCACCTTAATTACCGAAATCCGGGAAGATTTTTCCCTAAATGGCCGTAACGCCGTGCCGATCGCTTTCGGCAGCCGGCAGTACGTCTACACGTTTGACGACCTCGAGGGCGAATCCATTTATGAAGCCCTCCTGGACCAACCGAGCCAGCTGTTGGGCGACTTTTCGGACCGCACCATAGGGGATAGAATTGATGCCCTGGTGGACCTGGAAGATTACTTCCTGGTCGGAAAAACCGCAAGAAGTGGCAGTATTTCGAGTGCTTGGGTTTCCGACGGGACCGAGGAGTCCTCCCAACGAGTTCCCGGGCTGACCACGGTGAGCGGTGATTACCGGTATGTCGGGCAAATTGGAAATAACCTATACCTAGGCGGACGGGGTTCCAATGGAGGGGATTTCGTTGAATATGATCCGACAACCGGCCAATCCACTGTATTACCCCAATTCCCGGACGAATCTCCAGGAATTTATCACAGCCCTACCGTATACAAAGGGAGCCTTTACGTAATGCAGACGCTGGGCTTTTTTTCATCGGCCCGCCATGAACTCAGGGTATTGCGTTACACACCCGGCCAGGAAGCCGTAGATACCATTTACTTCTACGACAATCAGTTTTCTCCCATCAACGCAGGATTGGACGCCATGGGTACCGACGGGGAAACGCTGTATTTTACCTCGATGCGTCGCAGCGATCAAATCGATATCTTCAGCTATCAGGGTAACGATACCGACCCGGTTATAACTGATTTTGTAAGTAGCTCAGAAAACGGTGAGTTTCCCAGCTTTCACCGTGATGGTGATCGCTTATTCTTTTACCACGGTCGAGGCTTCCAAGCCTCCAGACTCAAGCAACTAAAGAACGGTTTGCTCAGCGAATACTTTGTGGAAATAGGTGCGGTTGAAAGCATTGTTCGATCGGGGGGTCTATCCATTATCGCCTCACGATTCGGGCGCGCGAGCGCCTTTGGGGAAAACGATGCCGTTGTGTTGGTAGAAGACCCAATGTTCTTGATCCGAGAAAATACGCTCGCAGCTTCCGCTACTCAGGGTGCCTACTTCATCCGCGAAAACCGGGATGATGGATTCCGACTCTGGAGAACGGACGGTACCCTTGAATCAACCGCTGAAGTACTTGCCTTACCCGTCGGCGACAATAACTTTTTGACTGATGTCGCTATGCGGATTGTCGGTGATCTTGCGGTGGTCGTATCAACGGATGAGCAAGGTGCCACCGCTCTGGTCATCAATTTACTCACGCTGGAAATAACGGAGTTGGACGTAGAAGTGACTGGTATCGAGGGTAGCCGCATTCCCATACTACAACAAGGTAACCGCGTCTATTTCCCCGCTTTCGCCGAAGGCTACGGTATTGAACCTCACTACATCGAAATTGCCGGGCAGGACTTCATCACCGGCCGGGTGTTCCGAGACTTCGACGCTGACGGGGAATTGAACATGGAGGATATCGGTCTGAAGGGCGTCACCATCAGAAACGGGGAGGGGCTACGAAGCTTCACCGGCCAAAACGGGGAATACGCCATCCCGGCTGAGGCTGGCGTTGAGTACACCATCTCCGCGGACCCACCCGAATGTTACGAGCTAACTACCGCCGGAAGCTATCCGGTCACCTACGAATCGGGCTTCTCGACTTCACTTGATTTTGGTTTCAAACTCAATAAGTCAACCGCCAGCGTAAGGTCGCTCGTCGTCTCCGGCCCGGTCCGCTGTAACGTGGAGGTCCCCTTCTGGCTGACGGTCCTCAACGACGGTTGCCAACCCCATGCCGGGACGGTGGATCTTATCCTCAGTGACCAGGTGAGTTTCGTCTCCAGCGATAGCACGCCAGTATCCCAAACTACCGATCGCATTCAATTCAGCTACGATACGCTCCAACCGGGCGGGGAATCGCAGATTGAAGTCATCCTGCAAATGCCCGATGAGTTGTCAACTGGCGACCTCATTACGCTAAGTATGGTCGCCGCCTTTGAAGACGCAACTACGGAAGTCGTCGCCGATACGTTTGAATTTCGGGAAGTCCTCCGTTGTGCTTATGACCCCAACGATAAGCAGGTCAGTCCGAGCCGGACGGAACCCTCCAACAGCAATTACACCCAACTCGACGAGATGCTGCGTTACACCATCCGCTTCCAGAATACCGGAAATGATACGGCCCAAACCGTGCGGATTGAGGACCAGTTGAGTTCCGACCTGGACTGGGAGACCTTCCGCCCCCTTACGTCGAGCCACCCATTCTCTACCAACCTGACCAAGGCCGGAAGAGTTACCTTCACCTTTGACGATATCCTTCTGCCGGATTCAACCACTAACCTAACGGGCAGCCAGGGCTTCGTCACCTTCGAGATTGCCGCGAATCCTGATCTGACGGACTTCACCCGAATCAACAATACGGCCAGTATCTTTTTCGACTTTAATCGGCCCATCGTCACCAATACGGTGAGCTCCACCCTCGTCGAATTTTTGGACCAGGATGAAGATGGTGCCCTCTTCTACGAAGATTGCAACGATATGGACCCACTGATTTCTCCGTTCGCCGAAGAGATCCCGGGTAATGACGTGGACGAGAATTGCGACGGCTCACTGTTCCCGGTCAGCACGGATCAACCGGCCTTGGTCGGCGTGAGCATCTTCCCGAACCCAACTTCTGGCCGGGTAACGGTAACCTACTCCGGCAACCAACGCCTATCGTATAAAGTCTTCGATCTCTTCGGGCGCCAATTGCGCGCCGGAGCGTTTAGCGGCAGAGCAAGTGTAGATATCAACGATTTGCCGAGTGGCGGCTACTTCCTGCAAGTTGTTGATATTGCGTCCGGAAGGGTAGCGGTAGAGCATCTGCGGAAGTGGTAGGTGTGGATTGTAGCTACCACCATAAAGTGATAAATTGGTGATTGGAAAATAGCTGATGATATGTCCACAACCACCATTGTTTCCAGCTACGCCGCCATCATCTTAATCGGCATCTTCCCAATCCTCTCCGTCATGCTTTGCGCGGCGTTGGCCAACTACTGCGGCTGCCGGGCCGACGAGTCGAAAGTCCACCCCTGTAAATGCCACGGCGTCGAAATCGGCGGGTTTCTCTATACTGCCGGCGTCATGGGCTGGCTGATGCTTGTCACTTTGCCTATCGCGGGCATCTTACTGGTGCTGTTTACGCTGCGGCTGTTGATCTGGGGGTAGGGCAGTTAGCGGTTGTTTAGGCGCTGCCGCAGGTGCAGCGTGATGAGGATGAAAACAAAGTGATGAATCAATAGAAAGCATTCTCTCCGTAGTCTGGACAGACCACGAAGTACTGGCGCGCAACCGAAATTCTTGGCTGTTAAAAGTAGCGTGTTGGCCGTTCCGGTAGGGTTAGAGGCAGCTTGTAGACACAGATAGGCTCTACCTCTCCGTATTTTTCCGCATATTGAAGCCCTAAAACAGCAACGATATGAAAACACAGAACATCGGATTCGTACTGATGATAATTGCCATCGGCTTGATCGGCTTTCAAATTGGAGCCACTGCAAAGCATGAGGATAACAGGTACTTCTACCTTTTACCCATTGCCATGGCATTCTTGCTCACGGGTATGTTTTTATGGATGAGGGTGGCACTGAAGAGCAAAAGTAAAACCAACGACGCTTCGGAAGAGGCTTAGCTTTCCACTGACTTGAGCGAGACGTGCTCTCCGCATTGAAGTAATACTATAGTACAATATGAAAGCCCCGCTCATCCAACGGACGAGCGGGGCTTTACTTGTTTTAGCTGGTTGCTAAGGCTTACTTCACGCTATTCACTACCGCCGTAAACGCAGCTGGGTGGTTCATCGCCAAGTCAGCCAGAACCTTACGGTTCAATGGGTTACCCGCTTGAGCGAGACCGTGCATAAGGCGGCTGTAGGTAGTACCGTTCTGGCGAGCGGCGGCGTTGATACGTACGATCCACAGGCGGCGGAAAGCGCGCTTCTTATTGCGGCGGTCGCGGTAGGCGTAGGTAAGGCCTTTTTCAACGGCGTTCTTGGCTACGGTGTAGACTTTAGAACGTGCACCAAAGTATCCTTTGGCGGCTTTGAGGTAGCGCTTGCGGCGCGCGCGGCTGGCAACCGCATTTACTGAACGTGGCATAAAGCTCTGTTTTTGTGCAGTACGGAGACCGAGTGGTTCTTTTTGGCCCGTACTCTCGTGGAAAATAGAACCCCTCCCTAAGACGCTGGGAAGGATGGAGAAGAGAAACCTCTTCTTACTTACAAAGAAGACGCTTGATTCGCTTCTCGTCCGCCGTAGAAACCATCGCCGCGTCACGCAGACGAAGCTTAGCTTTGTTGGACTTGTTGCGCATCATGTGCGACGTGTAAGCCTGGAAACGCTTCACTTTACCAGATCCGGTAATCTTGAAACGCTTTTTTGCACTACTGTGCGTTTTCATCTTAGGCATAGCACCAAGTTTTAAAATGGAGCGCAAAGGTAATTAATCTCCCGCTGACAAACAAATACAACCCGAGCACTAATCTTTCGATCTCGAAGACTACAGACTAAAAATCCCCGGCCGCTCCAGGAACCTCCCATTGTCGCTGCGCTCGGATGCGAGGCCACCTGGAGAACCTAAGTCGCGTGACTACAGACTAAAGACTAAAGACTATAGACTACAGACTGAAGACTACAGACTGAAGACTGAAGACTACAGACTACAGACTATAGACTCTAAACTCCAGACTACAGACTAAAAATTTACCTTGCACCATGCGCAACCTCCTCCTTACCCTCTTACTCCTTCCAATCGGATGCCTCCAAGCCCAGTGGCAACCCGGGATGCTGGACCGTGGCCTGGACACCATGCACTACCTCGTCCACTTCCCCGAAGGTTACGATCGGGATACCGCCGACTGGCCCGTGATCCTTTTCCTTCACGGAGGTGGCAACAGTGGCTCAGATCTCCAACGGGTACGCGAGTCCGGTTTGCCAAAGGAGATTGATAATGGCCGGAAGGTGCCCGCCATCATCATCGCCCCCCAGAACCGATTCGTGGCTGGTTTTTGGGACCACGTCACCCTAACCCATTTGCTCGACGATTTTATCGCCCACCACCGCGTGGATGAGCACCGCCAGTACATTACCGGGTTCAGCCGCGGCGGATTCGGTGCCTGGATGACGGCCATGCACAACAATGGCAGGTTCGCCGCGCTCGCTCCCGTCTGCGGAGCCGTTCCCCACAGCTATAATGTCTGGATCGATCCTGAACTCCCCATCTGGGTTTTCCACGGTGCGCAGGACCAGTCCATCTACCTCTCCGAATCCGTAGATATGCTGGAGATCCTACAGCGCAAGATGACCGTCAAACCCAAATTCACCGTCTTCGAAAATACCGCCCATAATGCCTGGGATCCAGCGTATGCTACCGACGAGCTTTATGAGTGGATGCTGGCGCAAAAGAAAAGTCTATAGTCTACAGTCTTTAGTCTATAGTAGCACCACTACAGACTGTAGACCAACGAGGCCCGGCCGCTCCTGGAACCCTTCACTGCGCTACGCTTGGGTGAAGGGCCACCTGAAGAATCTAAAGTCCGATGACTGCAAACTACAGACTATAGACTACAGACTGTAGACTAAACAAGACTCTCCACAAAAGCCCGAACCACCCGCAGCCCCATCCCAAAGTCCGTATTATTATTCACGATGATGTCCGCCTTCTCCTTGTAAGGGGATAGGTACTTTTCGTAAGCGGGCAGCACGTGGAATTCGTAGCGGTACAGGACGTCATCCAGTGGGTAATTCCGCTCTACCCGGTCGCGCTTGATGCGGCGGACGACTTTAAGGTTATCCTTGGCGTGGAGGAAGATCCGTAGGTCAATCATCTTCCGTAGTTTCTTGTAGTGGAAGACGAAGAGGCCTTCCACGATGATGACCGGGGCCGGCTTGAAGACCAGCGTTTTCGGCTCAGCTACCTCATTATTAAAGACGTACTCCTGGCGGTGGACGGTCTTTCCTTCCATGAGCAGGGACAAATCCCGCACGAATTCCCGTTTGTAGATGGACCAGGGAATGTCGAAATTTTCGATCCCATTATCGTCCTTGCGCTGCAGGTGGATGGGCTTATAGTAGTCATCCATACTAAGGTAGCAGACCTGATCCTCGTCCAGCCCTTCACGCAGTTGTTTGATGAAGGTGGTCTTGCCCGATCCGGACCCGCCGGTGATGCCAATGATGAAGGGTTTCTGCATGGGCCGTAAGGTAGGAACTAGGTCCGGAAAATGAAGCTATTCACCTTAGCTGCTCGGTAGTCCTATTTACCACCCTTTACTCCGCACCCGCGGCAGCGCCCTAAATATTTAGTGCGTGCACACTTAACCCGAAATTCAGCGCGGATTTCCGGACCGCTAATTACCTTCGCCGTCATGCGCCTACGCCAGCTCGAAATCAAGGGGTTCAAGTCCTTCGCCAACCAGACGATCATCAACTTTGATAAGGACGTGATCGGGGTCGTGGGGCCGAATGGCTCGGGTAAATCGAATATCGTCGACGCAATCCGCTGGGTGCTCGGCGAGCAGAAGGGTAAGGAACTGCGCCTCGATAAGATGAGTTCCGTGATCTTCAACGGCACCAAAAAGAAGAAGGCCGGTAACCTCGCCAGCGTAAGCCTGACCTTCGATAACGACAAAGGGCTGCTGCCCACGGAGTACGGCACGGTACAGATCACCCGGATGCTCTACCGCAATGGCGACAGTGAGTACCGCCTCAACGGCGTGCAGTGCCGGCTGAAGGATATCAGGTCCTTATTACTGGATACCGGGATCGGGTCCAACTCCTACGCGATCATTGCCCTGGGGATGGTGGACGATATCCTGGCCGACAAGGACAACTCCCGCCGCCGCATGTTCGAGCAGGCCGCCGGGGTGAGTAAGTACAAGCAGCGCAAGAAGGAGACACTCAACAAACTCAAGAATACGGAGGGCGACCTGGATCGGGTAGAGGACTTGCTGCACGAGATCAACAATAACCTCGTCAGCCTCGAAAAGCAGGCCAAGCGGGCACGTCGCTACCTGGAGATCAAAGCCCAGTACAAATCCATTAGCCTGCAACTTACTCAGGCCCGGGTGGGTGCCCTGCGCAAACGCTTCGGAGAGCTGAAGGGGCAGATCACCACCGCCGAGGACGACTACCGCAACGTGGACGTAAAGATCCGCCAACTCGAAGCCACCCTTGAATCCGAGAAGGCCAAGCACATCGATAAGGAGAAGGCACTCGGTGAGCGCCAGAAGATGCTCAATGCCCTGGTCAATGAACTCCGCGGCCTGGAGAACGAGAAGAGATTGCTCGCCCAGCGCAAGACCTTCGTGAAGCAACAGAGCGAACAGTTGTACCGGGACATCAGCACGGCCGGTAATCAGTTGACGGATCTTTCGGAGCAGATCACCCGCATGCAAACCCAAATTGGGGAAGAGCGCGTCACGGAAGCCGAACGCAAGCAAGCACTTGATGCCGCCGAGGCCGCCCTAACGGAAATCCGTGAGGGCCACCAGTCCATTAAGGGCCGCCTGGAAGAAGGGCTCAAAGAACAGCAGACCGAGGAACGCAAGATCTTCGAGTTCGAAAAGCAACGGGCCATCAAGGCCAACCAGATCGCCAACTACCGCAGCCAGATCGAACGCAACGAAGGAGAGATGGAAGGCCGCCGGGGCGAAAAGGAAAGCCTCGAAGCCGCCCTCGCCGAACTGGAGGCCGAAGAGAAAACCGCCCTCCAGGAATTGGAGCAACTCGAGCGCGCCGAAACCGAACGCCGGGAACAACTCGACCAGGCCCAGGAGGCCACCGACCGCCTGCAGCGCGAACAACAAAAGATCAACCGTAAGCTGGATCGCTTCCGCAACGAGTTTAAGCTCACTAAGAGCATGATCGATAGCCTGGAGGGCTTCCCCGAATCCATCCGCTTCCTCAGCCAGAGCAAGAAGTGGAACTCGGAAGCGCAACTCCTCAGCGATCTGCTGCTGGTGGAAGAAGACTACCGCGTTGCGATCGAGAATTTCCTCGGGCCACTCCTGAACTACTACGTCGTAAACGATGCCGCCGAAGCGAAGGAAGCCATTGAATTGCTGACCAAGAGCCAGAAGGGAAAGGCCAACTTCTTCCTCCTCGACCAAATTCCCGCACGCAACGGCATCGACCCACCCGCGCCCGCCGGCACTCGCCTGGCCAGTGGGGTAGTAAGCGTGGACGCGAAGTACCGTATACTCATGGACATGCTCCTCGGCTACACGGTGATCTCCGAAAAAGACGAGTTCCCGGAAATGCCACCGGCCAGCGAGGCCCACTACGGCGTCATCACCAAGAGCGGCCGCTTCCAGCACACGGGCATGTCCGTCAAGGGTGGTTCCGTAGGCCTGTTCGAAGGCAAAAAAATTGGCCGCAAGAAAAACCTGGAAGTACTCGAAGGCCAGATCCAACAGGCTGAAACGGAACGCAAGGAGGTCGACAAGTCCTTATATAACGAACGCAACCGCCTCAACGAGCTGCGGCAACGCCGGGTGGATAAGGATATTCAGAACAAGCAGCGCGAACTCAGTCGCCTACAGCAAAAACGCGCCGGCCTCAAGGCACGGGTGGAAAGTTTCGCCAATTACTTCCTCGAAACCCAAACCAAGAACGAGCGGCTCGCCGAGCAAGTGAAGGCTACTACGGACGCCATCAAACTGCTGGAGGTAGACCTGACGGGGGCACAAACAGCCGTGGAAGCACTGCGCGAACAGCTGGCCGGGACGGATGGCAATTACCGCCAACTCAGTGAGCAGCTGACCGAAGCTTCGGGTGCCTACAACCAGCAGAACATCGAGTACATCCGCCAGCAGAATAAGGTCCAGACGCTGGAGCAAGAAGTCCAGTTCCGCCAGAACCGCCTGCAGGAGCTAGGCCGCCAGGAAACCTCCAACAAGGATCAACTGGAGAAACTCGCCAAAGAATCCCGACAATTCGAGGAGCAGGAGCAGACCATCGCCCGCAACCTCGAGCAGATGTACGCCAACCGAACGGACTACCAAACTACCCTGAATTCCGTCGAGCAGGAATACTTCGCTGCTCGCACCCACATCAATAACCTGGAAGACGAGCTTCGCCGGGAGAACCGCCGCCGGCAGGATGGACAGATTCTTGTCAACCAGCTAAAGGAAAAGTTCACGGACGTCAAGTTCAAGATCAACGGTATTGCCGAACGCCTCAAAATTGAATTCGACCTGCAGCTGGAAGCCCTGAATGAGATGGACATCCCCGAGTGGGTAGGTTCGGAAGGTGACCTGGAATTGAAGGTAGATCGCCTCCGCTCCCGCATCGCTAACTACGGCGAGATCAACCCAATGGCCGTCGAGGCCTACGACGAAATGAAGGAGCGCCACGAGACTATTTCGGGGCAGCGCGACGACATTCTCAGCGCCAAACAGACCCTGATCAAAACGATCAAGGAGATCGAGGAGACGGCTACCGTCCAGTTTTTAGAGTCCTTTGAAAAGGTCCGCAATCACTTCATCGAGGTCTTCCGCAGCCTCTTCACGGAGGACGATAATTGTGACCTCATCCTCGAAACGCCGGAGGACCCGCTGGAGTCCAAGATCGAGATCATCGCCAAGCCCAAGGGCAAGCGGCCCACGACCATCAGCCAACTTTCTGGCGGGGAAAAGACGCTTACGGCCACGGCGCTACTCTTTGCGCTCTACCTCCTCAAGCCGGCGCCCTTCTGTATTTTCGACGAGGTGGACGCGCCGCTCGATGATGCCAATATTTCCAAATTCAACCGCATTATCAAGAAATTCTCGAAGGAGAGCCAGTTCATCATCGTCACTCACAACAAGCTCACGATGGAAGCCGTGGACACCATTTATGGCGTTTACACCAACGAGCAGCAGGGTAGTGGGGTGTTGCCCGTCCAGTTTACTGAGCTAGAGGGTAGTTCGGTTTTCTCCGCCGTCTAGTGGTTCTGAGCTATTGGATTCTGGGCGCTGCCGCGGGTGCCAGGTAATGGGGAAGGAAAAATGGGAATCACCGAGTTAATACGATAACGGGAAGCAAATAATAATTCCGCGATTGATTACCGTGACGAATATTGTCCGCAAACGAACATTGAAAGGATGTTTAACCTACCTTAGCGGGGTCTAAACACCTGTCAAATGTTTGGGCCCAGTGTTTTCCTCCAAGTAATCTCATTTTAGAATCCTCTTACATGATGAATTTTTTACCCCAGTGGAGCCGGACGGCTCTCTGCTGCCTGCTGCTTATCGGCGGGCTTCCCCTATTGGCCCAGCCCGCAAATGATTTGTGTGGTGACGCTGTATTGATCGCGCTCGACGTACCTACTGACGGTACGACCGTAGAGTCTACGCAAACGGATGCGCCTACGTGCGACTCTGGTTCAAGCGTCGGCCGTGGTGTATGGTACACCTTCGCCGGTACCGGTGACCAGGTGGTAATCACCGTCGACCTGGTAGGTTGGGATGCTGAGATCAACGTCAGTTCCGGCACGTGTGATGACCTGACGAACATCATTTGCCGCGATTCTGGAAACCCAGAAACAGCTACGATCGACACGGAAGTAGGCACGAACTACTTTGTCTACGTCGCTGACTGGATCACAGGCGAAACACGGACGAACGACGGTGAATTCACCATTACCATCTCCGCTCCTCCAGCCCCAGCCCCGGTGCCCGCCAATGATGAGTGTGATGCTGCGGTTGCGCTTACCGTAAATGCTGACCTTGATTGCGCCGTTTTCACGTCAGGTTCTACTGAGTCTGCTACCGAATCTGCGCAGGGTAACGGCACCTGTGGTGGTACTGCTGACGACGATGTATGGTACAGCTTCGTAGCTACTTCCGAAAGCCATACCATTGAACTCTCTAACGCGTCTGCTACCTTCGGTACGACGAGCACTGATCTCTACCACATTGTGTGGAGCGGTACATGTGACGCTCCCGTACAGGTGCAGTGTAGCGACCCTAATACGTCCAGTCTCTCTGGCCTTACCGTTGGTGATACGTACTTGGTTCAGGTCTACAGTTGGTCTGCGACGGGCAGCATTGCCTTTGATATCTGCGTAGGAACGCCTCCACCGCCCCCCGCTAATGACGAATGTGATGCGGCAGTAGCAGTGACCGTTAACGATGATTTTGAGTGTGGTACCACTACTCCCGGTACCATCACCTCAGCTACCCAATCTCCTCAGGGCAATGGCACGTGCGGCGGTACTGAAGACGATGATGTATGGTTCAGCTTCGTTGCAACCAATGAAGCTCACCGAATCACCCTCGGTGACATTGATGGTTCAACCACAGATCTTTACCACGTTGTGTGGAGCGGCACTTGTGATGCTCCCGTACAGGTAAATTGTAGTGACCCGAATACCAGCAATCTTACTGGCCTGACGGTAGGCGAAACCTACCTGATCCAAGTGTACACCTGGACGGCTACGGCTGGCCAAACGGTAGACTTTACGGTCTGTATTGGTACGCCTCCCCCGCCACCAGCGAACGATGATTGTGTGGACGCTATTGAGCTCAATGTTGAGTTTGAAGGTTTCACTTCTCCGGACACCTTTGATAACATTAGCGATACGCCATCGGACCTGCCCGCCCCTACTTGTGGTGGCACCTTCGGTGATGGTGCCGACGTGTTCTTCACCGTAACGCCCACCAGTGATACCCTCATCGTAGAGGTTGCTGATGGTGGCGACGGTTCTAACGACTTCGCCATGACGGCCTACTCCGGCCCCTGTGATGATGCCACGCAAATCGAATGTGATGATGATGACGGCCCCGGCTCTTTCCCCCGCCTTGAGCTTGGCGGTCTGACGCCCGGTGAGCCCATCCTCCTGCGCGTTTACGAATTTGGTCAGAACGGTGATGGTGCCTTTACCATCTCAGCCTTCGAGCCCGCACCAGCTGCGATTGTCCTCGACTGCCCCACACTCGATACGATCTTCGTAAACAGCGATTGTTCCGCCACTATTGAAGACATCACCGGTGACGTTACCGCGGATGATGACGAAGCTACCTTCACCCAGGATTCCGTTGCTGGCACCATGCTAGCCTTCGACCCCGCTGTGCCTACTGCATTTGACGTAACGGTTACGGCAGTAAGCCCCAACAACCCCGCTCCATCGACTTGTGTCGTCAGCGTAGAAATCATTGACACCATCGCTCCCATTTTAGTCTGCCGTGATGTAACCGTAGACTTGGATGACATGGGCAATAGCACGTTGGATAGCATGATGCTGGCTGATAGCGTGTTCGTAGAAGTGGTAGAAAACTGCGCTGGCGAAGTGCTTGTCGCTCAGGACGGTGACCTAAGCATCAGCTGTGCCTCCAACGGTACCGCTCGGATCACGCTCATCGGCACGGATGCTTCCGGTAACGTTGGAACTTGTATCCAGACCATTACGGTACTGGACACTAGTGAATTCTGCCTCGGCGAACTCGTCCTTGAATGTGGCGAGCCTACCGATTCCATCGCCGTTGGTGATGACTGTATGGTTGCCCTCGAAGATTATACGGGTACCGTCATGACGAACGCCAACAACATCACCCAGGAGCCTGCTGCTGGTGAAATGGTTGGCCTGGGTGATACTACCATTTTGGTTATCGCTACGATTGGTGATCAGATTGATACTTGTACTATCCTGGTTAACGTGGCTGACACTACCGCACCCACCGCCGTGTGTGCTGACCTGGTAATCACGTTGGACGACGACGGCAACGCTGCGGTAGCCGATTCAGCTGCTGCCCTGGGTGCCGGCTCTACGGACAACTGCACCGTCGATGCCCTCACCTTCGCCACTGACGTAATGACCCTTACTTGTGCAGAGGCTGGTGACTCCACGGTTACTGTTACCGTTACCGATGAAAGTGGTAACTCTTCTACCTGTACCTCTGTAATTACCATTGCCGATTCCATCGCTCCGGTCATCACGGTAACGACACCAACCATCACTCTCAGCGACGATGGTGAGGACGAAGTTGACGTAACTGAATTCGCTACGGCCACCGACAACTGTGACCCAGCTCCGGTACTTACGGCCAACCGCTCCCTAACGTTCGGTTGTGGTGATATTGGCGCTCAGACGGTAGTAATCACGGCGACTGACGCTAGTGGTAACACTTCTACCGACAGCGTCGAAGTTATTGTTCTCTTCGAACAGCCCGACCTCGCCTGTATTGCTCGCCTGAACGTCACGCTGAACGACGACTGTGCATTCATCGTAGAACCTAGCCAGGTACTTCGCGGCAATACCAACTGTCTCGATGCATTCGGCTTCGACATCATCGTTATGGACGGAGATACCAGCAACGGCCCCATCGTTGACGGTTGTGGTACTTACGACTACATGATCCGCTCCACTGCTTCCCCGACCATGACGGCTACCGGTTTCGTTGGCGATTACGCCGAGGAGTTCTGGACCATTGAGGAAGGCGCCAACAGCAGCGTTGAATTCACTGAAGAAACCATTACCCTACTGTCACCCGGTGACGTAACGATGGGTGGAACGGACGATGACCCCAGCGTGAGCTACCAATTCATGGAAACGGCTACCGTGACCATGACGATTGATTACTCCCTGGAATCAGAGATCCTTCCCGATGTACTTGTCGTTGATTTCAATGGCAATGTTGTATTCGAAAGCGTCGATGCGGGCACTGATGACCCGGACACCGGCAGCGAAGACTTCGAGCTTGAAGTAGAGCCTGGCAATACCCTCATTATCGGTATTGAAGGTGACGGGTTTGTCACCGGTGGCGTACAGTCCGTCGTCACGGTAAGTGACTTCACCGTTACAACTGCTAACCTACTGGGTCTCGACTTTGAAACCTGCTGGGGTACCATTACTGCCGAAGACAAGACGCCCATCGAACTGGAAGAAACGCCGGATGATATCCTCAGCGGTCTGCTCTGTGCAGACGTAGATGCTAATAACATCAACACCCTTCCTGCTTCCGTAAGCAAGTGCTTCCTCGTTGATAACGAAGGTGAAATCATCGCCGGCTCCATGGACGCTGAGTTGATGTCCATCCTTAGCCCCGATATGTTCGACGACGTTGAGCCCGATACCGCACTCATCCCAACCTTCACGGATGGTTGTGCTTCAACCATCGAGGTTTGTGTGTCTGATGTAGTTGCTTCTTCTCCCGACGGTTGTGGTCAGACGATCATCACCCGTACTTTCCGGGCCAACGAAGCTGACGGTTGTGCTCCGCTCAACCCCGACGAAGAAGGTGCCGATGAAGAAGTTGTTACTTCCTTCACGATCTCTTTCGACCGTCCTACTTTGGATAGCCTGAACGCTAACAACATTCAGCCCGTAGTAGAAATCGAAGCTTGTGGTTCTGCCACCAGCCCACTCGAGTTCCTACCCGGTGAGGACGATTACCCCTTCCTCCAGTTGGGTGAGCGTACGTTCTCCCTCGCTAGCAATGAAGCTGCTTGTTCCATGATCGCAACGACGTTCGAGAACAGCCCTAACATCATCCAGACTTGTGCCAATACGGTTAAATTCCAGCGTACCTACACCGTTGTCGACTGGTGTAACCCTACGGAAGTACAGACCTTCAGCCAGTTCGTGAAGATTGGTGATACAACCGGTCCTACTTTCTCTGCTCCTTCCGCTACCGTTGACAATGACGGTAACCTGGACGCTACGCTGACTTACCGTACTAACGTAGGTGGTGAGTGTGCCGCAATGGTTCGCCTCGACGGGCCAGGCGTTGGTGCAGTCGACGAATGTGCCGGAGAGATCACCATGTCGGTAGCCATCTACCCCGAAGGCGACCTGACCCGTGCTCCATTTGGCGCTTACCCCGTGATCATGGATAACGGTGCTCCGGAAATGTCCGACCCACTGGAAGTTGGTGACTACGCCTTCGTGTACACCTCCACTGATGTATGTGGTAACCAAACCGTTTCTACCGTTCCTTTCCAGGTAGTTGACGGTAACGGCCCCGCTGCCTTCTGTGAAGATGGCCTCAACATTGGCCTGAGTCGCCCCGCCGGTCTCGCCGTCGTTACGCCAGACCAAATCGATAAAGGTTCTTCCGACGATTGTTCCTCTGAGCTTACCTACCAGGTAGGTGTCAGTGCGGACATGACTTCCATCCCTACGGAATTCTCCGATGAGGTGGTCTTCACTTGTGATGACCTTGGTACGCAATTCGTAACCCTCGAAGTCACTGATGAAGAGGAGAACGTAAACTACTGTTGGACGACCGTCCTTGTAGAGCTCAAGGTTGGTGACACGCCAACCTGTATCGCTCCTAGCGCTGTAACCCTGACTTGTTCTGAATTCACCACTGCACTTCCTGGCAACCTCGAAGAAGCTACCGACGAAGAGTTGAACGCTGCCTTCGGTGTAGCTACTGGTGTCGGCACCTGTGGCGCTGAGGTAACCGGCGAGTTTATCGTCAACAACCTTAACGAGTGTGGTATCGGTACCGCCGTACGTGAGTACCAGGCGACTGACCCACAGGGTGGCGTTTCCCAGAACACCTGTACGCAGCTGATCACCATCGTTGGGATCTACGACTACCAGATCGTTCTTCCTGGTAACGCCCGCACGAACGACTGTATGGATGAATTCGAAGCTGATGAGCTTGAGATCGTTGGTGGTGCTTGTGACCTCCCCGTTGTTACTCCGGTAACCGAAGAGATCTTCAACACTGCTGGTGAAGAGTGCTACCAGATCCGTACTACGTACACGATCGTTAACACTTGCGAATTTGACCCTGCCACCGGCGGTACTACCGTCATCTCCCGCGACGGTCTTGACGTTTCCGACAGCGACCCCATCTACCTAAACGTAGTGAGCCGCAATGCTGCTACTGAAGGTGATGACCTTGCTTTCGTTTCCGGTTCTGACAACCTGCAGTTCACGCCAAACGATGATGATGATCTCGAACTCGTTGGTTACGCTGCCTCTGCTGGCCGTGGTAACTTCACGTACGTTCAGAACATCAACGTATTTGACCGCACGAGCCCAGTTGTAGAAGCTGCTGCTCCTACCGCTTGTATTCCTGGTTGTACGGCTGACCTCAGCTTGCCATTCACGGCTACTGATGAGTGTCTTGCTCCTCGTATCCAGCTTGAGCTCGATCCTAACTTCACGGGTACCTTCGAAGCGGCGACTGTTGACGGTGTGGTAATCACGCTTGACGCTGCTGATGCTGACAACGGTAACTACGTAATCAATGCTACCGGCGTACCTGCTGGAGACCACGCTATTCGCATCACGGC
This sequence comes from Lewinella sp. 4G2, assembly GCF_001625015.1. NCBI lineage: Bacteria > Pseudomonadati > Bacteroidota > Saprospiria > Saprospirales > Lewinellaceae > Lewinella > Lewinella sp. 4G2. The sequence goes on from NZ_LVWJ02000014.1 coordinate 2,911,735, forward strand.
CATCGACGGCTGTGGTAACGCAACCCCCGTCATCGTACAGGTGAGCGTTTGTGGCGACGTAGCCCCGGTTCCACTCTGTATCCAGACGCTCGTTGCAACGCTGCAAATGAACGAGGACAGCACGATGGCAATGGCCGAAGTATGGGCAACCGACTTCCTGACCAACTCTGCTCTCGTCGACTGTTTCGGAGACGAGGTAACCAAGTACGGTATCGTTCGCGCTGGTGAAGGCCCCGCGACGGAAGACCAGATTGGTGCCAAAGTGTTCTGTGATGACATGGGCGAACTCGTACCATTCGAAGTGTACGCTTTCTCTGATAATGTCAGTGATGACGTCCCCGCTGCTTTCTGTTCCGTACTGGTACAGGTCGCCGAAGGCGAAGGCGTTGAATGTGGAATGGGTGGCAACCTTGCCGGTACCGTAATCACCGCTTCATCCCTTACCATGGCTGATGTAGAAGTGACACTGACGGGATCCAACGACATGGATGAAATGCAGCTGACGGGTACCGACGGTACCTTCAACTTCACGGATTTAATGATCGGTGGTGACTACACGCTTACGCCAGCCTACCAGGAAGCCGTGAACCTGCAAGAAGTGAAGATCTCTGACGTGGTCATGATCTCCAGCGTAATCCTTGGCGCGGCTGACTTCGACTCTCGCTACGATTACCTGGCGGCAGACGTCAACCAGGATATGACGCTCAACGTCCTCGATATGGTCGCTATCCAGCGGGTCATTCTTGGCCTTGACGACATCTACCGTACCGGTGAGAGCTGGGGCTTTGTTCCTGCCAACGTCGACGTAAGCAACCCGTACGCCGTTGCCTTCCCCGAAGTGATCAATACGAACAACTTCGACGCCAACATCCTCAATGCTGACTTCGTAGCCTTCGCTTACGGTAACGTAACCGGTGAAGGCCGTACGGCAATGACCGTCGAAGTTGCTGATGCTGCCCTCGCCGCTGGTGAGACGCACACGCTGACTATCGACGCCGCTGACCTTGCCGGTTTCCAGGGCACGATTGAACTGGCCGCTGGCCTCGAGCTTGTTGCTGCTGACTACGCTGGCGAAGGTGCACTGAATCTGAACTACGCGGCTCAGGGCCAGATCGCCGTTGCTCTCCTCGGTGGTACTGTAACTCTAGAGGTACGGGCTACTGAAGCTGGTAAACTTAGCGACCTCGTTACGCTAACTGACGCCATCGCCGTTCGCGAAGGTGTTGCGGCTAACGGTGCGTCCGGTGCCATCAACCTGACCTTCGGCGCTACTGTCGCTGGTGAGGTTGTAACCATGCTTGGTGAGGCTACGCCCAACCCAGTTGTTGAGTCTACCATGATCAACTACACACTTGCTGCTGACAGTGACGTTACGCTGAGCATCCAGGACGTTCAGGGCCGTACGATCCTCGTACGTAACCTCCGCGGTACTGCGGGTGTGAACGGTGAGCTGATCAATGTTGCCGACCTGAATGGCGCTACTGGCGTCCTCACGTACACACTCGTTGCCGGAGACTTCTCCGCTACGAAGAAGATGGTTGTCGTTCGTTAAGCGATCGCATCAATTGCCTTAAATGCCCCGGCTTACACCTGTAAGTCGGGGCATTTTGATTGCGGCTCAAAAACTTAAGTGTTCCTTATTAGAGGATTCCAGCGGTTAGGTGTTGTGACAGTATGAATGCATCGAAAGTAATCATGGCGTTTTCCATCCTGCTTGCATTGGTGTCTAGCCATCGAGCGGGAGCGGAAGCTGCCTACGATTGGTCCCCCTATCAATATTTGCTCGCCGAACGCTATACGAGCCCTGAAGATTTGGCCTCGGAAGTAAGTGTCAGATTTGCGGGGGATGAAGAGCGTGCCGCGGCTTTATTTTATTGGGTGGCCAATAGTATTAGCTACGATACGAAGTTGATGAACCGCATCGCCGGGTCATCAATAAAAAGCTACACACTGGCAGAGATTGAACGCTTGTATGAAGACCGGATTCAATACGCCTGGAAGAAGAGGAAAGGTGTGTGCGAAAATTATGCACGGCTCTACGAGCGCCTGGCAACCTTAGCCGGCCTGGAAGCGGTGATGATCAGCGGCCACGCCCGCGGAGACTATCTGACTGCAGGCATGATCGGAATAGGCCACGCCTGGAACAGAGTGAAAATAGATGGAAAATGGCAACTGTTGGATGCCACCTGGGGTGCCGGCCACCTAAATGAAAACCTGCAGTTTGAGGCCGAATTTAAGCCACAGTATTTCCTTCCAGAACCGGTGACGTTCAGCTATTCTCACTTTCCTGAAGATGCTAATGATCAACTGCTGGCTAACCCCGTCTCCAAAGTGACTTACCTCATGCGCCCGGCCGTCGGGGAAGGTTTCTTACGCTATGATATAACGGAGCTTAATCTCGATACGTACGCGATTGAGATTGGCCAGGGCAACCAGTTGACGATCTCCGGAATGGGTACGGACCTTCCGAGCCAATTCATTTTAGCTAACCTGTCCACGGGGTATCAAATTGGTGGAAGTACCGAAATTGCTGGGAATCAGTTCTCCATCACGATGTATGCTGAGGAAGTTGCGCCGATGAAACTGGGCGTTCTAAATCCTCGTGGTGAGATCGTGCTGGCCTACGAGCTTACCGTTCGGTAGCTCCGTCCAATGTTGAAAGGACATCATTGAATCTACGGGCGTAATCCGCCCAACTGAAGCGGGCGGACCAGGCTGGGCCGGCTGCCGCCCTTTCCTTTACATGCTGACCGCCGACTAGTACTTCTTGCATTCGGTCCGTCAGCGCAGCGGTATCGTGGGTGGGGTAGTAGTAGGCCAATTCTCCGCCTACTTCTGGAAGGCTGCTGTTGTCCGGACAGATAACGTTGGTGCCGCACGAAAGGGCCTCAAGAATGGGAAAACCGAAACCTTCGTAGATGGAGGGATAGACCAACGCTTCCGCGTGGGAATAGGCTTGCAGTAAATGGTCCTTGCTGACGTACCCCGTTACGATGATATCGTTCCGGTAAGGGTGATCCTTTAAGGCTTGGTCCAAAAGCTCATTCTTCCATCCTTTGCCCCCTACCAAAACACACTGCACCTGCGGCAGCGCCCGCTTTCTTAATTGCGTGAATGCTTGGAGTAAGAGGACGAGATTCTTCCGTGGTTCCAGTGTGCCAACGTAGAGGAAATAGGGTTTGGTGATTTTGTATTCGGAAAGGAAATCGCGGTCCGTGACCGGCTGGAAGGATTCATTGCGGCCCAGCAATATAGTCTGGATTTTACCTTGGGTAAAAGGGTAGTATTGTTCTACATCCCGCTGCGTGTTGAGCGAATTACTGATGATTAGATCGGCCCGTTGAAGGATGCGGTTAAGAAACAGCCGCTGTAATTGTTGGCTGTGCCACCGGTGAAATTGGGGGAAAAGGATGGGCGTCAGGTCGTGGATCATGGTGATCCGCTTAACGCTTTTTGGTAAGTTGAAGGGGCCAAAGTGGGCCGGCTCAAATACTGCGTCCACTTTAAGCCGGCGCAGAATGCGGGGAATAATGAAGAATAAACGCGCCGAAGCGTAACCTATTGGAAGGCGAATATTCTTCACGGCTACCTGTCGGAGCGATAGGTTCGGGTCCACCTTCTCTCGAATAAGGATGTATTCGTGCTCGCCGGGATTGGCCGCCAATGCCCGAACCAACTCCCGTACGTAGACGTGGACACCGGCGTTCTGATTATCCAGCGGATCCGCAATGATCGCCACCCTCATGATCGTGAATAAAGGATATCCTCGTAGGCACTGAGGGTGAGCAAGGCAGTTTTCAGCCAATTCATACGGTGACTTTGGCGACGGGCCTCCTGGCAAAGTTGATCATGGCGCTCTTGATCCGTGAACAGGGTTGAAATGGCCGTTTGGATATCGTCTACACTTTCGGCGTCCACGGCGATTCCTCCCTGGCCGGCCACCTCCGGCTGGGAACTATTATCCCCGTAAATGACGGGTGTGCCGCAGGCAAGCGCTTCCGCGATGGGGAGGCCGAAACCTTCGTAAAGACTGGCGTATAGGAGCCCACGTGCGTTTGCGTAGAGCGCGGGAAGGTGCTCATCTTCAATGAAACCAGTCAGAACAATGTCTGGTCGGTCCAGCGGCAGCCCGGCGAAGATCTCACTGGTTTTCCAACCCTTTTTTCCGCCGATTACTAAAAGGTCCTGCCTTTCCGGGAAGGCATCCTTATGGGCGATGAAAGCCTGAATCATCCGCCGCAGATTCTTCCGTGGCTCAATGGTGGACAGGCAGAATAGGTAAGGTCCCTCCAGAATCCCGTACTTGCTGCGAATGCGGGTAAAGTCCTGCCGCTTTACCGCCGGGTTGAAGAGATTCACGTCGGCGGCTTCCAGGACGACGTGGCGGTGGTCGCTCGGTACTCTGTATTCTTTCTCAAGGTCCTCGTCGGTGGCGGAGGAAACACTCAGGAAGTGAGCGCCCGCCGCGAGGGCTGCCTGCATGCCCCGCTCGGAAAAAGCAACGTTGGCTTCCTCGTGGTACTGCGGAAATAGTCGGTGGGTCAGGTCGTGGACGGTGACCAAAGCTTTGGCATTACCCAGTGGTAATTCGTGAAAGTGTTGCGGTAGGGGAAAGTGGATCAGATCCGCCTCATCAACCAACTTTGTCAGATCCGACGTGCTGAGGCGACCGCCGACTTTGCGGGCTTGCATCTTAATGGCCGCCAGATATTTACGGTAGGGCCCGCGTTCGTACTGACGGGCGAGCGCGCCGTAAAGACTATTCGGGACGATGCTTTTCACCGCATTCTTGATGAGCAACAACAGCTTCTCGTAGCCCATCGTCCGGCGGTCCTGGAGGATCTCTTCGCGGCGGCTCAGGTTGCGGAAGACCGGATCCGCCCGCTGGGCATCCGTCTGGCGGACGAGGACGCCGTTGCCGTAGTACAGTGCGACTTTTAAATGCGGGAAGTAGGGCAAGAGTGGGGCCAATCCGTAGTCGAGACCCGTTAGGTACCGCTTTATCCCGTCGTTATCGTTGGTGAACATCTTGGACGCTTCCACGAGGACAGTCTTCTGTTCCGGCACAGGGGGGAGCTCATCAACGTAACCCATTTTTTGGAGAGTCGGGCCGTGGACGGCCATCAGCAAGCGGTACAACTCCGGAGTGAGGTCCTCTTTGTAGCCGCCGACCTTCCCTTTGCGGAAGTGTTTGCGGTTGTTGGCGGGGTTGAACTTAGCACCCTTGCCACCCCCGTATGCGGGTTCACCCTCCCGCAAGCTTTTGAAGGTGGGGAGTTTGGACCGGTCCGGTTGGGGCAGGTCGATTACGGTACGCAGTTTTTCCACCTCGCGGATCGGGTCGGCGATCAAATCCTGAAAACGGATGACGACGGCGGCGCGCTCCGTCCACTGCCGTACGTTCTCGCTCCAACCGCCAAAAAAGCTGCCGTTTTGGGCGAGGGTAGCCTCGATCAGGTTGTTGTAGAAATCCGTGCCCGGCGCCACGATGTCCTTACGGTGGTGGGCGATGGATACGAGGGAGTCCCGACCGTCACGGACGATATATACGGCGGGCCAATCCTGGGTTTCTTCGGGTAATTGACCGGGCAGGAGGTGGGTCTTAACCACCCGGTAGCTGGCGAAGTTGTCGTCCACCTTGCGGGTACTATCCAGGTGGAAAGTACTGCTCTCGATGCCGTACACTTCGTGCAGGACGTTGCGAAAAAAGGTGTTCCCGGACCGAGGAAAAGAGGCAAGCCAGAGCATGGGGCGAAGGTAGGGATTAGCGGGCGGGCCGGGTAAGGGCAGCGAAGGGAATCATGGGGCCGGTACCGTATTGTTACAGTTAGGCGTTGGTCAAGTCTTCTAGCTAAGCGAGCGGCCCTTCATTCTTGCGGCCACCGTGGTATCTTTGGCCCCGTTAACCCACCCTGTATGTTGTCGAAGCTCCTGCAGCAGATTCGCTCCCCCCGCCGCCGTAAGGACGTTCAGCTCGAGCTGATCTCCCTGCACATTCCGAAGACGGCGGGCACGAGTTTTCGGCACATCCTGAAGAGCAAGTACGGGGAGCAGGAAGTTATCCGCCTGGACATCCCCGCGGGGAAGCGGCGGGTACGCATCAACGAGAAGCGATACCGGGAAACGACGATACCGTCCGGTACCCGCGTCGTCCACGGCCATTTTTACCTGCCGGAACTCTACGCCAAATTCCCGGAGACGAAGGACTTACCCGTCATCACCTGGCTGCGGGATCCCGTTGAACGGGTGATCTCCAACTATTTCTACCTACAGAAGATCCTGCGGCAACTGCTCGACGAGGAAGGGAAGGGCGTTAACCTCCTCAGTAAGATGCAGCGGTCGCTCATCGAGTACGCCCGTGCTGAGGTGAACCAAAATCGTCAGAGTAAATTCCTGGCCGGTAAGGATCTGGAAGACTTTGCTTTCGTGGCCATCCAGGAATATTACGGTGAGGAACTGGTCGAACTGTCGAAAGTCCTGGGATGGTCCGGCGTAGAGGAAAAGAAAGTTAACGTTACGGGTAAGGACCGGCCTGAGGTATCCATCGAAATCAGAGAAGAAATCGCCCGCCTCAACGCTGCCGACGTCGCGCTCTACCAACGTGCATTGCACCTGCGGCAGCGCCGTATGAGTCGAAGACGGCTGGAAATTATCTCCATCCACGTGCCAAAAACCGCGGGCACTTCGTTCTACCACGCCCTACAAACGGCATATGGAAAAGCCGTGAGCCCATCCTACCGCCGGCGGGACGTGAAGCAGTTGGCCGAACGGCACGGGAGTTTTGCCAACGGGATCGACAAGAGTGATGTCGTTCTCCACGGCCACTTTTACTACGAGGAAATTAAGCGCCTGCACCAACCAAGCCGCGTAAAATTGATCACTTGGCTACGCGATCCTGTTGATCGGGTCATCTCCAACTACCGGTTTTTCCGGGCCGGCCTGAAGAATCCCGACCGGAACCCGGAGCAATTTGCGGCCAACCAGCACCGGTTGGAGGAATCGCTGCTCACCTACGCCGAGCGGCCGGAGAATCGTAACGTAATGAGCAAGTTTTTGACCGGTATCCAATTGGAGGAACTGGATTTCGTTGGCTTGCAGGAACACTACGCAACCGACCTCGCCAGGCTAGCAAAGGTGACCGGCCTGCCCCTCATAGCGGTGAAGAAAAACGTCAGCAATCAAGGCGACTGGGACTTCAGTTTCGACGACGAAGCAACGCGCGCCCAAATAGCCAAGTGGAACCGCGAAGACCTCGATCTCTACCAACGCGCGCTCAAAATGCGGGCGGGTGAATAGCTTCCGCCCCGACCGAAAAAACCGCCTCCAAAACGCGTGGGCGCTGCTCAAATCTTACCGTGGCTACCGGTCAACTATCGACTTTTCGGCGATGGATCGGCTCCTACTCTTCACCGGCTACCCCCGCAGCGGCCACACCTTGGTCGGTGCCCTGCTCGACGCCCATCCCCAAATCGTGATCGCCCACCAGGCCTACGCGCTGGAGTATTTTCAATGGGGGATCGCGAAGGAAAGAGTACTCCAGCTACTCATCGACAACTCGACCCGCTTCACCAATTCTGGTCGGGAATGGATGGGCTACCCCTACCGTATCTCCGGGCAGTGGCAGGGAAAACACGAAAATCTGCAATTGATTGGCGACAAGAGTGGCGGCATCACCACGCGCAAAATATTTGAGCGCGGAGACTTCAGCGCATTAAACGAGTTGAAGGAACGGGCCGGATTATCGCCGGTCTTCATCCACGTGATCCGCAATCCCTTCGACATCATCACGACCATGACTACACGCTCCGCTACCCGGCGGAAGACGCTGGTTTCGGAGGAATTACTGGACCGGAAAATTGCTCACTTCCTGAAACACGCCGAAGGCGTTCAGCGGCTAAAGGAAAGCGGCGACTATACGATCATTGACGTTTATTCGGAAGACCTCGCCTACGAAACCGAAGCTACTCTCGGTCAACTTTGCGATAATTTAGGCCTGCCCGCAAGCCGGGAATACCTGGCGGCAGCTGCAGAATTAGTGTGGGATAAACCTAAGCAGTCACGGGGTACAATTAACTTATGGTCAGCGGATAAAGTAGATTCACTAATGAATCGTATTAAGCCCTTTGTCTGGTTTTCGCGCTACACTTTCAACGATTGACGGATGAGTAGCAGCAAAAAACCACGCGTGCTCTTCTACCGGGATCTGCGCAGCCTCAACTCCGGTTCCAACGGTGGCAACCTGAAAGTCCGGGATGCCTTTGACTACTTCCGGGAGTCAGATCTTTGGAATCCCAAAGTGTGCTTTTCCCCCGAAACCAAGTGGTTCCCCGAACGGCCAAATCTTTGGACGGATCTGCGTGACGAGGGTATTCCCAGACTCGATCCGCAGCCCGGCGATCTCCTCTTCTTCTCCGGCCGTGATTGGTTGGCACTGCCCGCAGCCGAACGCCGCAAACCGCCCGTCCCCGTTCTGAATATCGCTCAACCCCGCCACGTTCGGCCCGAAGATGGTCGCCGCGAATTCCTCGCTCATCCCGCGTTGCGTATCGCAAAAAGTGCGCACGGAGCCAGTATCCTGAGCGAGCACGGCGTCAATGGTCCGCTCGTCACCATTCCCGATGCCATCGATTTAGGGGCGCTGCCGCAGGTGCCCAAGCAAAAGGATATCGACATCCTCATACTCGGTTTGAAACAGCCAACCTTCGGGAAACAGGTTTACGAAGGATTATCCGCCTGGAATGAGGAAATGGGTTTAGGCCTCCGGCTCCACCTCCAACTCCCTCCTAAACTCCCTACTCGGAATGATTTCCTTGAACTACTGGCCCGCGCCAAAGTGGTGGCCTGCATCCCGCTGGAATTGGAACGCGGCGGCGAAGGATTCTACCTCCCCGCCCTCGAGGCGATGGCGCTGCAAACCCTGGTTGTCTGTCCCCATTCAGTGGGGAACCTCGGCCACTGTATTGACGGGGTGAACTGCATCGTGCCGCCCTTCACGCCGGAAGGGTTGATACGAGGGGTAAAACAAATGTGGGAAGCGGATTCGACGTGGCAGCAGGCCCTGCGCACCGCCGGCCGGGAGACGGCGGAAGCCCACGATCGACCCGCCGAAAAGCGAGCATTGTTGGAATTAGCGGACCAGGCTTACGATATGTGGTCAAGCTATCCTTTCTCGCTACCTTTGCCCACGGACGAGACCACGCCGCAAAGACGTAAGTGGTGGCAATTTTTCAACCGTTAGACACGGGTCCACCACCCTGAAAATCCATCTTTATGACGAACAACCGGGACATCATTCTTACGGGCGTGCCCCGCTCCGGAACGACGCTGGCCTGCTTCCTGCTCAGTAAGATCCCGCACGTGGTTGCCCTCAACGAGCCGATGCGTACGGCGAAATACCGTTCCCGGAGCGAGGCGCTCAGCGCGGTGCCAGAATTTTACGCGGATACCAGGAAGTCCATCCTGGAACGCGGCGTCGCTACCGCCCGGGCGGTCAAGGGAAAGATGACCACGAACCATTTTGCTCAGGTGAAGGGCAAGCGGGTAAAACTGGTCTCCAAGCAGGAGATCGAAATTGACAAACCGCTCGGCCCCGATTTTCGTCTGGCCTGTAAGCACAATGCGCTCTTCACCATTTTGCAGGATGACTTGCGCCAGGATCATCCTTTTTTCGCTATCATCCGTAATCCACTTGCGGTGCTGGCTTCCTGGAAGAGCGTCGAGATCCCCGCTAGCAGGGGAGAGGTGCGGGCCTTGGATTACCTGCTCCCGGAAGCGGGAGAGAGGCTGAAGGCCGCCGGTGACGTCGACCAACGGCAACTCTTTATCCTGGATTGGTACTTCCGCAAGTACGCCGAATTGGAGGCGAACCAGGTCATCAAATACGAAGACATCATTGCCACCGATGGCAAAGCATTGTCCGTCGTTGACGCTGGCGCTAAGGATCTCAACGAAGACCTCAGTAGCCGCAACCGGAGCAAGGTATACGACTGGGATACGATGGGCCCATTAGCCGAGAAATTGCTGGCTTCCGACAACGCCTGCTGGCAATTCTACGAAAGGGCTGAAGTCGAGAAATTGATCGCTCGCTAAGCGGTGGCTTCCCCAAAACCTATCACTATGTCCGATACTGGTAACGCCTCCTCCGCGGTGGATCTCACGCAAGCATCCGAGCAGTTTGCCATCGTGACGGTGTGTACGCCGCCCTTTCTTCCGGGGACGGTCGTGATGCTCAAGTCCTTCCTCGAGACCAACCCCTGGTTCCGGGGCGACGTAGTGATCCTTACTGACAAGGTGACGGAGGAGCTGCGGGCCATTCTCACCGAGATCTATCCCGTCAAGTTTCGCCTGATTGGTCAGCGCATTCTCGATAACGCCGCCATCGTCCGGGAAGCGGTGACGGACAGGTTGATTCTGGAGGTTCGCTTTTTCGCGATGGAGCTCTTCGCCGTATCCGGTTACCGGAAGGTCCTCTACTTGGACAGCGACCTACTGATTACGCGGGACCTGACGGAATTCTGGTCTCACCCCGAACCCGTCGTTGGGGTAGGTGATGGCTTCCATTACCGCGACAAATTGCGGACGGGGCCGGATTACCTTCCCCACAAGTTGCGCTTCTGGCAAAAACGCTCCAATTACTGGAGTGGCCAGTTCAACGCCGGGGTTTTGTTGATCGACGATACGGTCACGACGCCCGAGCGGTACCAGGAGTTGGTCGACATGATCAACCCGGGCAACTTCAGCAATAAGATCCGCCGCTTCCACAACCAGAAGTTGCTGAATATCTACTTCTACCAGAAGGCAAAGCTCATCTCCGCCAAGTTCAATTACCGGCTCGGGATGGCGGAAGAGATCCTGCAAAAGGATGGCGTTCGCTTTGCGGATGCTCACATCATCCACTACACCGCCAAGCGGAAGCCCTGGATGGCCGAGCAATCCGCTGAACGTCTGGAAGCAGGTGGCGACTACCTGACCGCCTTCGAAATGTGGCAAACTTGTTGGCAAAGTCTTCCCCTGAGTCTACGCGAGCGAGTGGAAGCTGCTACGATGCCTTACGAACCCCACGCCCCCAAAACCTGACTGAGCCTTGAGTTTTAATACGCTCGAATTTGCGGTGTTCTTTGCGGTGTTCTTCGTCCTCTACTGGTTCGTGACGAATAAGCACCTGCGCGTCCAGAACGCCCTGATCGTCGTGGCGAGTTACATCTTTTACGGATGGTGGGATGAACGTTTTCTCGCCCTCATCGCCATCAGCAGCGCGGCGGATTACGCCATCGGCCTACAAATGGGGAAGTCGGAAAATGACCAGGTGCGGCTCCGCTACTTGTGGCTAAGTCTCGCGATTAACCTGGGAATTCTGGGCTTTTTCAAGTACTTCAACTTCTTCCTGGATAACCTCAACGGGGTCAGTTCGCTACTGGGCATGCGCCTGGACTGGCCGATGTTAAACATCATCCTGCCCGTCGGGATCAGCTTCTACACGTTGCAGACCCTTTCCTATACATTCGACGTTTACAAGCGCAAGATTGAACCTACGCGGGATGCCATTGCCTTCTTTGCCTACGTCAGCTTCTTCCCCCAACTCGTAGCGGGGCCGATCGAGCGGGCGACGCAGCTTTTACCCCAGTTCCACCGTACCCGGAAGTTCGATTACGCCGGCGCGGCTGATGGTGCTCGCCAAGTGGTCTGGGGACTGTTCATGAAGATGGTCATCGCCGATAATATCGGCCCCTACGTGGATGCCAATTACTTTAATCCGACGGACTTCAACCAGCAGACTATTTGGATCATGGCCTACCTCGGTGTCGTGCAGATGTACTGCGATTTTGCTGGCTACTCCAATATCGCCATCGGTCTGGCCCGCATTCTGGGCTTTGACCTGATGAAGAATTTTGATTACCCCCTCTTCGCCCGCAACATCTCCGAGTTCTGGCAGAAGTGGCACATCTCCCTCATCACCTGGCTGCGGGACTACGTCATCGTCTGGCTGAAGGGGATGTCCAAGTGGAAAGTCGCGCGCAACATCTTCGTGATCTTTTTCGTCGCGGGGCTCTGGCACGGTGCGGATTGGCGGTACATCATCTGGGGCGTGGGCAACGCCCTCTGGTTCATTCCCTTACTCATCGGGAAGCGGAAGAAATACCGCAAGCCGGTGGCTCACGGAAGAATTCTGCCCACCTTTTCCGAGCTACTCGCGATGTTCTGGGTCGTTACCCAGTTCACATTGGTGGGAATGATGTTCCGGGGCTTTTCCCTCTCCAGCAGTATGGGCGTTTACAAGCAGGCCGTCAATTTCTCGGCGATGGGGGTACCGGTGATCCCCGATTGGCGTTTTGTCTTCGTCATCGTTCTATTCGGCGTCGAATGGTGGCAACGTGAGCAGGACCACGGCATGGACTTCACCAAGCGCAATCTGCCCGGTTGGGCGCGGTGGGCATTCTACTTCGTCGTCATCTTCCTGACGCTCTTCTACGGCGGGCAGGCCAACGATTTTATCTACTTCCAATTCTAAGCGCATGCGTACCTGGCTCTGGAAAATGATCGTCACCATTGGTGTCATCCTCGCCGTTCTCTACGGTGTAGAGCGCTACGCCATCGCCCACGATAATAGCGGCTTCGGAAAACGCGTCGCTTGGTTTGGCGCTAACGCAGGTGCGGTGAAAGGACTGGTATTCGGACCGTCCCTCCTTGTACAGGCCATCGATCCAACTGGATTGGATGCCCCAACGGCCAGCCTGGCCCTCAGCGCAAGCGCTCCGGACGTTGATACCAAGCTACTGACCAAGGCCCTCAAACGCAGCAACCCCGACTTTATCCTTTTCGACCTGACCGTCGGTACGCTGGACCGGCGAAAACCCGTTAAATACTACGAGCAACGGAAACTCTACCAGTACATGGGCATCCCCTTCGAAGGAATGCAACTCAAAGATCGGTTCTTCACCAGCTACCCACTCTACCGCTATTTCTACCCTGACCCTCCGGAAAAGAACTACAACGAACGGGGATTCCCCACTTCCGTGAAAGAAAGCGAAGACTACTTCCGCCTCCTGGATTACGACCCAGAAAAGATCGCCGCGGAAAAGCGTTTGATGCGTAAAATGCGCAAGCAAGGCCTCTACAGTGACGCCGATAATGCCCTCAACCAACGCGACCTGAAAATGGTGATTGAACAGTGCCGGGAACGGGACATCAAATTCATCTTCCTGGCCCCTCCAAAGTATCGTCTCTTCAACGAAAATGTAGAGCCCCTACACCCGGGCCGCCGCCAGGCTTTTCTAGATGAAGTCGTCGATAACGAAACCGTTTTCTTCTGGGACTACGCCACCTTCGGCCAGGATGAGCCGGAGTACTTCCACAACATCAACCATACCAGCCCGCTGGGTGGCCAGGCCTTTACGGCGGAGTTGAATGAGCGCTTGAATGCGTTTTTGGCGGAGTAGTGGCTCCGGAGACCCGACCTCCGGTCGGGTTGCTTTGTGGGACTTTAGATTTTAGATTTTCGATTTTAGACGCAGGGTATTGTAGTTCGTGGCCCTCCCGACATCAAGTCGTGTTGTTTACATCAACTGACCCCGACCAGAGGTCGGGGCTCCATCACCAATTCGCGGGGAAACTATACCCCCACTCAGTAAAAATCCGCCCAAAATAAGCCTTCGCCTGCCCTCGAATAGCCGGCGTATAGTAGCTCAAAAAGTCCTTCTCTTTCCCCTCCGTTCGGTTAAAGACCGGAATGTTGTGCGCCGGCCATCCGCGTTGATTACAGAGCTGGTTGTAATCTTCCGTCAGTGTCTCGTAGCGTAGGACGTGATCAACTTTTGCTAGGGTTTCTTGGTGACGCGGCACCTGGTACTCACCCCGGTGAAATTCAGCGAAGTAGGTTGCAAAGTCAGCGTCATTCTCTACGATGAACCGGTACTCCGCCATCGCACGTGGTGCGATTGGCCGGCCACTTTTAAAGGTGCCGCGGCTGAACCGTCCGTTATGGTCCGATTTCTTTTTGAAATAAGCGCTCACCACGGAATCCATGGGGTTGCGGACGGTAGCGAAGGTGAAATAGTTACGCACGGAGCGATTGGCAGCTTTCATGAATTCCGCGTAGCTCAAGTGCATCGGTTTGATCTCCTCCCCATCAAGGTGTTCGATCATTGCTTTGGAGATGGCTTTGCTGGCCGTCCGAGGCACGGCGAAGAAGCAGGTCCGGTGGGCGTGGCTGACGATCATAGCTCGTAGTTGCGGATCTTCTCAATCTTGGCGGCCTGCTTCTGCGGGTCCAAATCACTGTAGCAGTTACGGATGTAGAAATCCAGCCCGGCGGGTACGTCCTCCGTCCGGTGGATGATGCGGCCCTTTTCCATTACGATCAGGCGGTCGGCTACCTTCAGCACCTTCCCGATCTGATTGGATACGAAAATGACGGCTTTGCCCGGTTGCTCCACGAAACTCCGGAGGTTATCCAGGCACTTTGCTTTGAATGCGGAATCGCCGACGGCAAGGGACTCATCAATAATGAAGACGTCCGGATCCGTTGCCATCGCAATGGAGTAGGAGAGGCGGGCCTTCATTCCGGAGGAGTAGTTGCCAAAGGGTCGGTCGATGCGGTCGCCCAATTCCGAGAAGGACTCAATGAAAGAGATCTTAGCGTCGATCTGTTCTTTGGTCATTCCGTACATGGCGCCCTTGATGTACACGTTTTCGCGGCCGCTGAACATCGCCTGCATCCCCGCGCTGAGGGCAAATATGGCCGTGATGTCCAGATCGGGGCGTCCCCGGACGACGCCGGTATCCGGTTCGTAGATGCCGGAGATCATCCGCATCAGTGTTGTCTTTCCGGAGCCATTTACCCCAACTACGGCCAGGATCTCTCCCGTGCGCAGTTCCAGGTCGATCTTGTGAAGGCCGAAAAATTCTCCTTTCCGCAATTGGCCACGGTCAGTCTTCAACCCAATGATCTGCCGCCCCAGGTCAGACATCCCGTAGAGCATGCTCCGGCGCACTTCCTTGGTGAAGCGTTTGCTCAACCCTTCTACCTTCAGCAATGTCGGTTGGTCAGTCATCAGTTGGCGATTAGTCTTTCCCGGACGCGGGGTTCCGCGAGGCGGAAGAAGCGGAGGGCGAACAGGAAGAATAACAGGGAAGCTAGCGCGCAGATGGCAAATAAGCCCGGCCGGTAAAAGGTGCCCGAGGTGAGTAGCTCCCGGGGGAAGCTGATCAAGTAAGTAAGCGGATTTATGTCAATGATGAAGGAGAGCCCCCCCACTTCCAGCTTCGGTGAATAAACGACCGGGGAAAGGAACATCAGTAATCGAATGCCCTCATCGGCCAGCTTGCTAAGGTCCATCGCCACGATCTTAAGGAGGGAGGCAATCAAGCCAATAGCTGCGGCAAGTAACAGCAGGGGGATTAGAGCAAAAGGAAATAGCAAGGCCGCCCAGGTGAACTTCACCCCGAAGAGGAGCAACACTATGATGTTGAGCCCAAAAGGAATAGCGAACCGAATCAGGTGGACGATCAGCGCGGAAACCACAAAGGTCTGCGGTGGAAAGGGCGTCATCAACAACAGCCGGCCATTCGATTCCAGAATTTTGGCGCAGGCCTTGTAGAGTTCAGAAAAGAAGCCCCAGATAGAAGTACTCAGTAGGACGTAGGCGGGGTAGGGGATGTCCATCTGCCCGGGCTCCAGCACGCCGGCGCGATTGAGTAGGATCCAGATCACCACGGAGACCAGGGGCATCAGGATGAGCCAGGTCAAGCCTAGAAAGGAACGGCGATATTCTGTGACCAGATCGATCCGTACCAGCTGGCGCACTAAGTAGCGGTAGTCGCTTACGCCATCCCGTTTACGATCAATCCGGCCCACGGCAGCGTGAAGGATGGCGTGGTCGGACTTGGAGGATGGGTGGGACAAATTCTGGCGCTGAATGGTGGGGCGAAGTTACAAGATTACCACAAGCCTGCGCGTTTCGTATTTTTGCGGCCCCGAAGGAAAGCTGGCCGCTAGGTTGAGCCCTCTGGGTACTTAACTAAAATACCGCTCCCGAAGCGTTTAAGACCATACCATGAAAAGCATCTACTTCTTCTTCGCCATTGCTTTGCTGGCTTCCACCGTCTCTTGCGACCGCACCGCCGCCGTCCAGGAAGCCAAAGAGGATAACGCAGAACTGGTCCCTACCACCACCGCCGGAGAAACACCAACGACCGCACAGGATGGCGTCAAAACCGACGATGAGAACACCCTCGAGCTGAAGAAAGTGGAAGTGTCCACCAGCCCACTGAAAGACCTGTCTGAAGCCGAACGTAACACCAAACTCATTGAAGCCACCGACGACGGGGTAGCCTCACAGGCCATCGCTTTCATGGAATCCCGCGTCACCCTCACGGCTACCCAAAAGGAGCAAATCGTTGCTTTCGCGGATGAGCTCAACCTCTCCGATAAAAACGCCGGTAGCCGCCGCGCCGCACTGAAGACGATGCGCAAGAAGATCAAAAATGAGATCCTTACGCCGGACCAACTCCGCCAGTTCAAGGCCAGCCGCCGGTAGCATCGCGCTGCCTCAGGCAGTGATCTCCGCGTAAAATTCCAAGTACTGGTCAATCGACTCCCGCAATGGGAAGCGTTTTAGTGGGGTCTCATCCCATTCGCTCCGGTACGCTCTAGTCAAACATTGTACCAGTGCCGGTACGCTCATCTCCTGCATTGTCAGGTGCGGACCGCTTACGGTTTCCACCAGTGCTCCTCGCCCGGAAGAAATGATGGGAATCCCCGCCGCTGCCGTCTCTGCGGCGACGAAGCAAAAGCCTTCGCTGTAAGAGGTGATCAGGACGCAGGAGGAAGTGTTGACCGCCGACCGTAATTCGGCCTCCGGTAATTCGTGGAGCAACTCCACGTATTCACCAATACCCTCGTGGTCAATCATCGCGAGGATGTTACGGTACATCCCTGCCGGTCCTTTCGGGATGATCAGTCGCAACTTCGATTTAGGATACGTTTTGCGGAACTCAGCGGCGGCGGGAATGATCAGGTCCAGTCCTTTACTGACGCCCAGCCTTCCGAAATAGGTGTAGGTGAATAGGTCCGGAGCTTGAAGCTCACTCCCTTCGTACCGCGTGTAGTCCAGGCCGTTGTAGATCCGTCTTACGCGGTCACTTGCCACTCCACCCCGCACCAGCGCCAGCGCCGTAAAATTGGAAACGGCTACGTAGTTATCGAAGGGTAGGGCGAGGATAAAGCGCTCGTAAGCGCGGTAGACCCAGGCCGCAGTGGAAGACAGAAAGGGTAACTTGTTCCAGAGCGCGCCCCAGTACTCGTGAAAGGTGATGACGGTCTTCGTGCCCCGAAATTTGGCGCCCACCCAGGCGGGGAAAGCAGCGTTGTAGGTGGTGGTGTGCACGAGGTCCGCCCAACCGGCCCATTTGATTACGGCGGGCAGCGCCAGTGCGGAAAAAAGGAATCGGTTGCGGCAGTTGATGCGCTCGACGATAACTCCGTTCAGTGCTTCTTCAGCGGGGAGATCCGGCCGGTAGCGGGTGGTGATAACGCGGATTTCGTGGCCATTTTGAGCAAGTGATTCGCAGAGCGTAGTGAAGAGCGTTTCGGCGCCGCCAATGTAGGGATGGTAGTGCTCGAGGACAAAGAGGAGCTTCATTCTCCCTCCTTTTCCGCTTCCAGCAGGGCAATCTTGCGGGCTAATTCCGTGACCTGCCGGCGGTTGAGCCGCATCTCATTGTAAAGCCGGAAAATGAGGTAAAGCAGGACGCCAATGCTCAAAAAGATGATGGCGTTAACGTTATCCTTAATGCCAAAGAGCCGGCCGACGAACTTACTGATCCGGTCGGGCCAGATGGCGATGGCCGCTACGCCCAACCAAAAGCCGATGGTGAGGATCATCTCCCCCAAACTCACCCGCCCCTTTCCGTAACGGACGACGATCACGGCCATGAACAGCAGCGTGAGCAGCGGGACGATGATTTGAAAGACACGTAATTCCATACGGCGAGAACGGTGGTTGCGGTCGCTAAGGTACGGCGCACGCGGAACTGCGATCAGGCCCGGAAAAAGAGGTTCCACAGAAAGTGGATGGCCGTCGTAAAGCCCATCGGCAGGTCCTGCCCCTTGCTCTGCGAGTAATCCGTGTACAGGACCGAGATCGGAGTTTCCCGCAAATCCAGCCCACTCGCTTCTGCCTGGTGGATCATCTCGCTGCAAAACCCGAAGCCGTCAATACGCAATTCCAGTTGCCGAATCGCACGGTGGTTCAGTAGTCGTAGACCAGACTGGGTATCCGTGTAGTTTTGCTTGCAGAACAGATTAGTCATCTGGTTTCCGATGGCATTAAAAATGCGGCGCGAACGCGGGATGCCGGGCGATGGATCCAGGAAGCGGCTACCAATGACCAGGTCGCAATCCGTTTCGGACATCTTCTCGCAAAGACGAGCCACGTCGCTGATGACGTGTTGCCCGTCGGCGTCCATGAAAAGGATGTACTTCCAGCCGCGTAACCTGGCCAATTCGATCGCCGTCTGCACGGCCGCCCCCGCCCCCCGGTTGATGGGGTGGCTGATGGTGTAGGCCCCGGCCATGCGGGCTACTTCCGCGGTGCCGTCACTACTCCCATCGTCGACGACGGCCACGTTGGGGTACCCGGCGTCCAGCAGGTTACGGATCACTTCACCCAAAACGCTGGCTTCGTTGTAGGCTGGCAAACAGACGTATAGGTCGCTCGGGTGAATCATTTGATCTCCATTAGAATAACGCTGCCCTTAAAGACGGTTTTACCCTTGATTCTGCGCCGGGCGTTGGCCCGTTTGCCATCCGGAAGCATAATGACGGGAGCTTTGGGATCGGCAACGTAGTTGTCCGTACTGACCAGTTTTAATTTTTTGGTGGAGAAAATGGCCCGCGCCAAACTGAGGAATTTCTTCTTCAGCGTCTGTTCCGGCGTCCGGTCGACGGCGCCCAGGTTGAGATCGAAGAGTACGTACTTGTACCCTTGCGCCTTAAGCATGTCAAAGAACTTCTCCTCCTCGCCCGGACGGAGGCGGGAGGCAATCTCATCATACCGCGTCAGGACCGGATCGCTAAATACCCGCCGGTCGTTCTGCTTGATGAAGTGGCCCAGCTGGGTAGCTACCCGGTAGATCTTATCGTCCATATCCGCATTTAGTGCATCCAGAATCTCGTTGGAGGCGGGATTGAAAGCCGCCTGCACCTTCCGCTCGTTCATGTCCGATGAGGTTGCCATTTCTACGAAGGGATAGCGGAACAGCCCGGCCGGATCTCCCTCACTTTCAAACGGCGAGGTAAAGTACAGCGCTCCCTGAACGAAAATGGTCAGACCAATCACTACGCTACCGAATACGCTGGTGAAGCGCGCCAAACCAGGACCGAGGAACCGGTCCGGTCGGTCGAAGAACCAAACCAGGAAGACCGGTGCAAGCACAAAAAGCGGCATCGCATACCATATGACGCCGTTGCCCATGATCCAGAAGAGGATGGCGTAGATGGAGAGAAAGGCACCGAACTGGCGGAAGCGTACCGGCAAGCTGGCCAGCCGCCGCTTCGCCCCCAGCGTCAGCAACAGGCCAACACCGAGAATAGAAGTGAATACGGCAGAGAGCGGCAATTCCCCCAAAGATTTAAAGGTGCCAGAAAGAGCCGCGGAAAGATTGAGCAGTGGCGTTGTAGCCGCCCGAACTATCCCGCGCATCGATCCCGGAACCTGGGTAGTAATGAACCGCTTCTCCATATCCACCCAAATGGCTTTTTGGAGGATCTCCCCGTCGCGTTCGTACAGGCTGTAGAGCACGGCGGCCAGGTAAATGAGAATGGGAACGAGTAAAGCCAACTTGGCCCACTTGATTGATCCGCCCGGAGCAATCAGCAGGATAATGGGCAGTAGGAGTAAGCCCAGCCAGCCAATGTCTACCAGCCGAGAACTCAGGTTGCTATTTACCGTCATGTCGTACGGTAAACTGAAGTAACGCCAGAACGGAGCCTCGTAACCGAGGTAGCGTTGGACGTCCTCTCGCGCTCCCTGGTTGATCTCGAAGCTGCTGGCTTCTTCCGCAGGTGCTTCAGCAGCGGGCTGCTGGTCGTACTCCGCAAATTGGAAGGTGGGTTGCTCTACGCTCGGCGATTGATGAGTAAAGTAGAATTCAGGAGTACCCCAGTTATCCAGGAAGGAAAGTTGGTGGATGTAATCGAGCGAAGGCGCTACCGACTCCCCCTGGATAAGGTGATTGACGGAGACGCTGCCATTTTCAGCCACGTTCTTAATTCCCCAGGGTGCAAAGGTCAGCAGGAAGGACGCGGTAAAGAGCCCAATCCCTTTCGCTAGACCAATCCCCGCGGTAATATTCTTTCTGAAAGCGTAGGCAATAAAAGCCAAACCCAGTACCAGAGTAGCCCCGCCAAATGCTAATGACTCTGCCCGTGGCATGGAAATGTAGCCCAGTCGATACACCCCCGTGAAGAAGAGGAAGCCAACGCTACCGAGCACGGAACCCAAGAATGCGATCTTCCCCGCCCGCTGGTACAACCAGTAGCCGCCGAGGGCCAGCACGAAAATGATCGCGGTGTACTTAATGGTGAAGGCAAACCCCACGAGCAGCCCAAGCAACAGCCAAACGTAGTTGTCGGAACTCTGTGCGTGAGTGGATGGGCCAGTCTCGATTTCCTGCGCTTCCTGGACAGTCGTAGCGTCGCTTGCTACCATCACATTGAATGGATTGGTTAGCACAGTCGCTAAGTAGAAAGCAGCAAGACTGATGAAGGTGAAGGCCAGATCCACCTTTTCATCCACCAAGCTGTGGAACACGAAAAAGGGTGCAATCAACACCAGGAGGCAGGCGAGCAGGGCACCGGATTCTGACAAGTAGATGCGAGCTACCCGGTACAGCATCAGTAGGCAAAGCACATTCATGAGGTGGCTGAGCAGAATGCCCATCGTCAGGCTACCGAAGAGGATGTCGCCTACGCCCATCATCACCGACCAGGCGAAAGCTTGGCCACCGTAGGGGAGGCCACCGCTGTCGGCCGTCAGCATCGCCGTATTCAGGTAAAGGGCCGCACCGTCGAAACCTACCGGGAAGGTTTTAAAGGCGCCCACGAAGGTCACGCCCAGAATGGCAACCAGTGCTACCAGTACGGCGGGCACCCAGGCTCTGCTGATGGTAATTTTCTTCTTCGTCCAGAGGGTATTGATGAGAAACCCAAGTACGGATTTGTAGCCAATTCCGATACCTACGGCAATCACGATCCAGCAAACGATGGGAATCAACAGATTGGTTAAACCAATGATTGCAAATAGAATGCCCAGTACGCTGATTCCCAGCGCAATGGAAATGAGGTTGAAACTGGATTTTAACCGTTCCCGGTAGCGGGATAGCAGCACGCTCCCAATGCCAAAAGCCGAAGTGGCCAGGATAAATAGACCCGCCACGTGGTAGGTGCCGTAAGCCGTGAAGTAGAATAAACGCTGGGATAATCCAGTTTGCGGAAGGCGCTCCGCCAATGAAAAGGCCGCAATGGAGCAGAGGGCAGTCAGCAGTACCAATCCGTAAACACTGATGCCCCGAAAGGAAATTTGAAAAGCTTGCCCCTCCGTCTTGCTCAATTTACGGTGAGCCAGAAAAGAAGCGACACCGCCCAATACAACGTAGGTACCCACAAGACCGGCGTAAGGGAAGGCGAGAAAGTCCTTGAGCATCCGTCCGTGGAAGCCGAGGTAATCCAACAACAGGTAGATCGTCCAGATAATGACGGCGGCAATACTGAGGTAGTGGGGTGTCCGTAAGGTTGTCGGCATAGAAAGGGGCAGAATACGAGTCCGCTAAGGTAAGTACTCGGCCGCATCACTTGGCTCCAAGCTTGCTTGACGGTAACACTTTGCCCCCGAGGTTCAGCGCTGAACTTTCCCTTTCCTCTTTTTTGAAACGCGCAAACGTTTGCGTCAGGCACCTTTGGCTATCTTGGGCGCCACTTAAAAAATCACCTATGTACACGATCGGCTACGACCTCGGTTCTTCCTCTATCAAAGCGGCGCTCGTCGAAGCGGCCACCGGCAAAGTCCTGGCGCGCGTTACCGCTCCGGATACCGAAATGGGAATGGACGCTCCCCAACCCGGTTGGGCGGAGCAGAACCCTGAGGACTGGTATAAGTACGTCGGTGAAGCCACCCGAAAGGTCCTGGAAGTCTCCGGTGCTAAGGCCGAGGACGTCAAAGCCGTCGGCATCGGCTACCAAATGCACGGCCTCGTCCTGGTTGATGATAAGCACGCCGTGATCCGCCCCAGCATCATCTGGTGTGACGGCCGGGCAGTAGCCACCGGCGACCAGGCATTTCAGGGAATTGGGGAGGAAAAATGCCTCAGCCACCACCTCAACAGCCCGGGCAACTTCACCGCCAGCAAGCTCAAATGGGTGGCCGAGAACGAACCCGAGAACTACGCCCGCATCAAGTACGCCATGCTTCCGGGCGATTACGTTGCCCTCCGCATGACGGGCGAGGCGACCACTACCGTTACCGGATTGAGCGAAGGTGTCCTGTGGGATTTCGCCGAAAACACGCCCGCCAATCTCGTCCTGCGGGAAATGAACCTGAACGCTAGTTTGCTGCCAAAGCGCGTCCCAGCCGTCGGCCAACAGGGCGTCCTCACCGCTGAAGCTGCCGCTGAACTCGGGCTCGCGGTCGGTACCGTCGTCGGTTACCGGGCTGGCGACCAACCCAATAATGCCCTTTCCCTCAATGTCCTCGCGCCAGGAGAAGTCGCCGCTACGGGCGGCACTTCCGGCGTAGTCTATGGCGTGAGTGATCAACTGGCCTTCGACCCCGACCAGCGAGTCAACTCCTTCGCCCACGTTAACCACATCGGCGATACGCCGCGGATCGGCATTCTGCTCTGTATCAACGGCAGCGGAATCCTTCACCGTTGGGTGAAGAACCTACTGGGTGGTGAAACCCTATCCTACGGCGAAATGGAAGCCATGGCCGCCAGCGTTCCTCAGGGATCCGACGGCCTGCACTTCCTACCCTTCGGCAACGGACCGGAGCGAATGCTCAACAACAAGAATATCGGCGCCCACCTACTGGGGCTCGACCTCAACCGCCACGACCGCAACCACGTCGTCCGGGCCGGATTGGAGGGCATCGCCTTCTCCTTCGTCTACGGGATGAAGATCATGGAAAGCCTTGGTGTTGACCTTAGTACCATCCGGGTGGGGAACGATAATCTCTTCCAGAGCAAGGTTTTTGCAACAACGATCGCCACGCTCACCGGGGCGACCATCGAGGTACACAATACAACCGGAGCCGTTGGGGCCGCCCTCGCCGCCGGTGCGGCCGTAGGTCTGGCCGATTCCCTTGAGACGGCCGTAGGGAAACAAGAAGTATTAGAGCGCATCACGCCCGGTGCGGGTAAAGAAGCACTGACGGAAGCCTACGAAGTTTGGGCGGCCAGTCTCGCCGAGAAGCTGGCCTAGACTGGTCATTCTTCTTTAGATTTCTTCTCCTCGAAGAAAGAAATGGCCATCGAAGCAATCACGAAAACCATGGCGAGGGCGCTCAACCAAGCGCCACTCTCACCGGTCTGGTAGTAGATCACGGCCTGGGCGACGATGATGGCCGTAGCGACGGTAATGAGGATGATTCTAGTGCGGGTCATTTTGGTTTCGCGGATTTGGGGAATGGTGGAGGCGATTGCATCTAGGCTGCCGATCATTCACTAAACTGCTAAATCAGCCCACCAGTTTGGTTCCACCCCGGCCTTCCAGTCCCGGTAGATCCGAGATCACCACTTCCGCTACTCCGCGATTAATCGCATCAAATGCGTTGTCGAGTTTGGGGATCATTCCCCCGGCGATCACGCCGTCGGCCTTCAGTTGCGCGTAGGTGGCCTGGTCAATGGGGGAGATGACGGAGGTTTTGTCATTGATGTCCCGCAGTACTCCGGGTAATTCGAAGCAGTAGCGAAGGGAAACGGTGTGGCCAGCGGCCGCCATGGCTTTCGCTACTTCGTTGGCAATGGTGTCGGCATTCGTATTTAAAAGTTGACCCTTCTGGTCGTGGGTGATGGGGCATACCACGGGGCGGAGATCAAGTTTCAAAAGACCTTCCAAAAGGTCGGCACTCGCTCCTTGCACGTCACCCGCGAAGCCGTAGTCGATCTCTCCGACTGGCCGTTTGCTCGCCTTAATAATGTTGCCATCGGCACCACTCAGGCCAATGGCGTTAGTACCCCGTGCCTGTAATTGGGCCACTACGTTCTTATTGATCAGCCCCGCGTAGACCATCGTTACGATCTCCAGGGTGGGGGCATCCGTAATTCTTCTACCACCAACCATCTTTGGTTCGCGGCCCATTTCGGCAATCACTTCGCTCGCTTTCCGGCCGCCGCCGTGCACGAGGATCGCCGGTTCTTGCAGGCTCGCAAAGTAGTCCAACGCTCGGTGCAATATCGGTTCGTCGTTGAGGACGTTGCCGCCAATTTTAAGAATAGTCAGATTCATAATCTGGGCGCTGCCGCAGGTGCGGGGAAGATGGGCGAATAATCAGAATTGACTTTAAATGTAACGGACCGCGCCTTAACACTTCTTAATTTCCCTTAGCTTTTTCGTAGGCAAATCCGTTCGTTAAGGCCCGTATGTTTGAAGGGTACTAAAGACGTTAGCTATGACACACGCCAAGTTATTCGCCGCCCTATTCTTCTTACTTGCCTTTACCCTGACTTCCTGTAAGTCCGTCGATACCCTGGTGGAAGACGGGAACTACGAGCGGGCCATCCGCATCGCCCAGAACCGACTCACCGGTAAGCAAAAGAAGAACCCCAAGTACGTCGCCGCCCTCGAAGATGCCGTGAACCGTTCCATCGTCCGGGATATGCAGGCCGCCGCCTACCTCGCCAGCTCCGGTACGCCGGACTGGGGGCGCATCCACGGCATTTACGTTGACATCGATAATCGCCAGCGCGCGCTCCAGCCGTTGCTGCCCCTGACGGATAAGAATGGTCGCGCCGCCAACTTCAACTTTGTCGACCTGGGGCCACTACTCGCCAACGCCGAGAATAAAGCCGCCGACCAAGCCTACACTAACGGACTGGAAGCACTCGCCCTGGGCCGTACTGGAGACAAAGCCGCCGCCCGCGCCGCCTACAATGACTTCCTGATCGTCGGGGATTTCAAAGATAACTACCTCGATACGGACGCCCTGATGGCGGAGGCCCGGGAACTCGGAAAGGTCTGGATCTACGTAGCAACCGTCAACGAATCCGGAAGCTTCCTGCCCCGTGGCTTCGAAGAAGAGTTGCTCCGCCTGGAAAGCAATAATATCGACTCGGAGTGGAGATTTTACGACTTCACGCCACGCCCCGAGGTCCAGTACGATTACGACGCCCAAATTGTCATCCGCGACATCCGGGTCAGCCCCGAACGCATCACGGAGCGGGTTTACACGGACGAGCGCAACATCACCGACGGAACCGAGTACGTCCTGGACGCAAACGGAAACGTTGCCAAGGATACCCTCGGTAACGACATCACCCGCCCCCGCCAGATCACCGTCCGTGCCGAAGTGGTCGAAGTCCTGCAAGAAAAGACGGCCGAAGTACGCGGAAGCCTCGTTCTCTACGACAACGACCTTAACCGGATTGTCCAGGAAGATGCCATCACGGCCGAAGCGTTCTTCCGCAACTACGCCAGTACCTACCGCGGCGATCGCCGGGCCCTGAGCCGGGATACCCGTCGGTACATCGGTAGCCGGGCCCGCCCCTTCCCGACGGACGAGGACCTCATCCTTACCGCCGCCGATGAATTGAAGCCTCGGCTGCAAACGCTGCTCTCGCGGAGTTACCAGACCAGGTAAGTCCACAGCCGGAATAGCGATAGATATTGCTTCGCGCTGATGGATGGTCTGCATGACCTTCAGCAAGCCTTCATGAAAGGGGAATGGTAGTTTTCATACTACCGTTCCCCTTTCTAACTGTCCTTGCTAAACACTGGCAACCTATCTTGGCCAGCAATGAAATTTTGCCCCAATTGCGGTTCCGATAGACTTGAAAAGCGTATTCCCGCCGGCGATAACCGGCCCCGGCTGGTGTGCCTCAATTGCAAAACCATCCACTACAGCAACCCCAAGGTCGTGGCGGGGTGCCTTCCGGTTTGGGAGGATAAGGTGCTACTCTGCCGCCGGGCCATCGAACCCTGCTATGGATTGTGGAACATCCCCAGCGGCTACCTGGAAAACGGAGAGACAGTAGAAATGGGCGCGGAAAGGGAAGTCCACGAAGAGGCGGCCGCCAAGGTCAGGATCACCTATCTCATCTCCATGTACAGCCTCCCCAAGATCAATCAGATCTACCTGCAATTCGTCGGTGAGCTCATCAACGGAGCATACGGGGTAGGGGAGGAATCCCTGGAATCCAAGCTATTCACCGAAGCGGAAATTCCGTGGGAAGAGATGGCCTTTACCTCCTCCACCTTTGCGCTTCGACGGTACTTCGAGGATCGTAAGGCCGGCCTGCAACGGCTGCATAGAGGTGAATATCCCATGCTGTAGGCGCAGGCTAATCCTTGATGATCAGTACGGTTTCCGGCGTAAACGGTGGCATCGGTGGTTTAGGAATCTCCGCTGCCTGGCTTTCCTCTTTGACGAGTAGGCCGAAGACAACCGGGATCACCGACCGCTCTTCGGGGTAAGGCGTGAACCCATCCGTGAGCACCAGGATCACGTCCGCCCTAGGGCGAAGTTTCTCCGCCTGAGCAATGCCGGCCCGCATGTCCGTTTGCCCACCACCGGGGAGAGAGGCGATGCCATAAGCTTCCCTTTCTGCCAGCACCCGTACCGGCTCAAAGGTCCGGTCGTCGCAGGGTATGATGGTGACGGGGTAGCGGAAGGTCCGGATCACGCCCGCCACTTCCGCCAGGGACCGTTCGAGTTGGGTTGCCCCCATAGAACCACTGGTGTCCACTACGATGACGATGCGCGCCGTCCGGTCACCCCGTAAGCTCGGGGTGAGGATGGGGTGGTAGACGGCCTGTCGCCGGCTTGGACGCTCAAAGCTGTAGTCGATCCTGCTGCCGATACCGCGTTGCAGGGCGATGCTCATTCGGTGGGAGAGGGAGCGGCGCCAGTTGGTTTTACTGGAGAGTACGTTCTCACCCCAATTTCTCCAGGAAGGTGGGATGGCCTGGGGCCCGGCCTTCTTCATCTCGTCGGCGACTTTGCGGCGGATGAGTTCCTCGTCGAGGGTGGAGAGATCCTGCCGGTCGCCGGTTTCCCACTCGCGGTGTTCGCCGTGGACGCCGCTGCCTTCGTCCGGAAGGAAGGTCCAATCACGGCCGGATTGTTCCATGAAAGTCAGGTACTCTTCGGCGAGGCGGCCGTCTTCGAAACCGTGTTGCCGGGGCAGCATCCCGGGGTAGGCGGCCGGCATGTTGAGTCCGGGCCAGGGGTTATCGTTGATCTCGAAGTCAGCGGCGATGTTCCAGGCACGGGCGTCCACTTCGCGGGAAGCCTGCAATTGTTCCCGCCGTTCCGCGTGTTGGCGCAGCCGGTGGCTGATCTCGTGGATCCACAAGAAGCCGAGTTCCGTTAGGGAGTGGAGTTCGGTGTTGTTGGCCCAGATGTCCTCCACTACGTCCGGGTTCCAGTACACGTTATAGTGGAGGTCGATGGAGGCGACGCTTACGCTTTCCGTTACGATAATCCGGCAGCGGAAGAGAGCCGGGGCGAACCACGGGAGTTTCTGAGCCGCGTAAGCCCGCGCGAAGCGCACCCTTTCCGCCGTGGTGGTTTCTTTAGCCGAGGGCATCTACGAATTGTTGTAGGCCTTCGTCCGCAAAAAAGCGCTCGATCCTTTCCGTTATTCCTTCCCCGGCACCCGCGGCAGCGCCCGAATCATTTCGCTGAACGCTGGCAAAAACCTCGGGCAACCAGCCGGAGCGCGCCAGATCGCGCAGGGGGACGAAAGCAATATCGCGGCGGCCGTCATCAAAAGTGGCGGCCATGAGGTCGAGGTATACCTTGGAATAGGGAAGGAGATGATCGGTACCCACGGCCTGTTTGAGGTAGGGATTGAGGCTGGCGAAGAGCACGTATAGTTCACCGTCGTTTAGGTCCGTTACGTCCACGGTAGTTTCACCGGATAGTAGCTCAGCCGGGGCCGGCAAACGGAGGTTTTGCAGGTACTCCAGAAGCGCAATCGCGATGCCTTCGCCAAGGCAACCCGTAGCAAGTTCCAGGTAGACCTGATTACTTTGGGTATCCTGTAGATCGTAGCCAAGACAAGTAGCACTGGCGAAAAGGGCGGCAACGAAATCCCAACTCCGGGGGCTGGCGAAACCGTACGGATTGTCTTCCGGGCTGGCGTGCAAGTACTCGGGCTGGATACGGAGGAAGGCAGCTACTCTGGCTTTGACCATGGCTAACTCCTCACTATGCTTGGCGGAGTCTATTTGGCGTAACTGTCCGCGCTCCCAACCCGCCAGCAGCGCATTGACGTAGAGATCGCTATCAATATCCCAGGTAAGGTGGAGAAAGCGATTGCGCAGGGGAGGGGAGAGCTCCCAGCCGCCTACCATTAGATCGGGTGGGTTAGCAGCTGCTACGATGCGCACCCCACCGGGCAATTCGTGGAAGCCCACGCGGCGTTCGAAGACTACCCGCAGGAGAGCAGACTGTACGGACGGGGGAGCCGTGCTCAGCTCATCCAGAAACAAAATACCCTGCTGAGTCTCGGTAAAATCATCTACCCACCGCGGGATAGCGTACCGCACCTTACCATCTTCCAGTACGGGCAGGCCACTGAAATCAGTTGGGTCGTGAATGGAGGCAATGAGGGTAGTTACGGGGAAGTCGTCCGTTGCCAATGCTTCAATAAAACTGGACTTACCGACGCCAGGCCGGCCCCAGAGTAGGACGGGGATCCCCGTGAGGCCATTTTGTGTTGGTGTCGCTAACGCAATCAAAAGCGCCGCGGCGCCCTGAGGCAAATTGTGGGTGGGGTAGTTTTCAGTCACGAAAGCCATTAACAGCAGGTTGGTGGGAGAGTTGTACTGGGAGTCGGCAAGCGTAGACTTAGCAATTCTGAAAAGTTGTTTCGAACATCCGGGCTAAGCATCTGCGTTTCAGAATTAGCAGTCGGTCACCCGATTGTAAGATTCATTTACCATCATCAAAACACAGTTCCATGGGCATCTTCGCTTGGATTATTCTCGGCCTCATCGCCGGCGCAATTGCAAAAATGATTCACCCCGGTCCCGATCCCGGTGGTTGGATCGCTTCCCTCATCATCGGCATCGTCGGTGCCGTAGTCGGCGGTTGGGTTTTTAACCTCGTCGGAATGGGCGGCGCAACGGGCATCAACCTGTGGTCCATCATCGTCGCCGTAGTGGGTGCCATCATCTGTTTGGCCATCTACCGTCGGGTAGCCTAAATGAAAATACCGGGTTGCAATTATGGTAAATCTACTGTAAGTGTAACCCGGTAACTCTTACTTGATCAATACCTTAGGGTATTTGATTCGACCTTTCAGTTTGAACGTACTCAGGCGATTGTGGTAGTAATACAACATCGCGTAGCTATCGCAAATAACCCTTCCCTCGGTGTCTCGGTGGAGGGGTTTGTCAATATGGAAGTTACCAATGTGCGCGATGGCGTGGCGGAGGATGCTCGCCGGACTCTCGTACAATTCAGGGGAAACCTGGGCCCTGCCGCTATTGCTCAAGGCCAGCAATTGGTCCCGCAATTGGCCGATAACGTTCAGTAGCGCTTCCTCCTCAAAGTAGTAGTCGTCGGCAGGAATGCGGAGAAGGCCGTACAGGTCCGTTCCGGGGTTAGCCCGCTCCACCATCGCGAACGCTGCGTGGGAGGCAACGTGGCCAGCCAATATGATTCCGTCCGCGTGGTAACGCTCCACAATTTTTTCTCCCAACATTCGCGTGTATTCGCTCTCCCGCTGGTAGTCCGTATTGATCTCCCCGAACTGGTCGCGGAAGTAGGCGCGGGTGCTCACGTGGCGGCCGCTTTTCGTGAAGCTCTTCCCCTCACTATCAACGTGGTTCCCCAGCACGTCCAACGGCTGGCCCAGGCTAATGGTGATCTCGTTACCCTTCGCAAATACACCCCAAATAAATTTGAGGATGGACCGGATAGAATGGAAACTGTCCTCCGATTTAATGTAGCGATCCTGCCCTTCCCGCCGGAGGTGTTCTTCCACCAGGAACTGGGCCTCCAGGACAAAGGGATAGCTTAGGATGACTGGGACAATGAACACCTTATCGTCCCGCCCTTCCAAGTAACGGCTGCGCTGGGCTTCGACGGCGGTTCCGAGCAAGCCAAGCTTCAACTTGGTTTCCAAGGCGCCCGATCGGGAGCGCGTCCCACCCGGGAAGAACAGACTCGGCACGCCCCGCTGGATGATGAGTTTGGAGAACATCTTCAGCGCCGTCATGTAGATCGGGTTCCGCTTGCGGCGGTCCACCCGGTAGGCCCCCAGGCGGTTCATGAAGTAGGCGGTGTAGCCCGTATTGTACAGGTTGAGGCCGGCCCCGAAGCTTACGGCTGGAAGCCCGGCCACCTGGTCGAGCGCGTAGCCGATCAGGATAGAATCCAGATTGGAAAAGTGAGTCGGGACGAACACAACCGTGCCCTTTCCCGAGAGCTCTCGTACCTGTTCCACGAAACCGCGAACCAGTAACTTTTCTTCCAGCAGGATCTTCTTCGAAAAGAAGGACCGGAAACTGCGCCCATCCGCCGCGTTGAGCAGTCTGCCAAAGAAAAAGGTGAGGAAGCGCCGCGCGAATTTGAAGGTGGGAATCTTGAAGTGGCCAACGATCTCATTGGAATAGCGGTGGACGATCTTGCGCAGGATTGACCGCGCGGCGTCGTCGCCCTTCGTTTCCACATCTTCGTCGAGGGAGCGGCTCGCCAGTTTTTTGGCCAGGCTCTTCCAGTAGCCGCGTTCTTTGGGTGGATCCACCTTCCACGGCTCCTTGCGCGTTCTTTCCTGTTCGCTGTAGAGGGTTTTACTGAGAAGTTCCTTCAGGTTGTCGCCGTGTTCTTCGAGCAGACGGCTATACGTTTCCTCGTCGAGGCTCTCCACAAAAGCTTCGCGGTTTTCGTGGAGTTTATAAATATCCCAAGCCTCCAGATCGGGGGCGATGTGGTCGTAGCGCTTTCCAGCGTGTTGAAATTCCTCTACGGGGGCGGTCTTTGGTGTGGTGGCAGTCAAGGAGCGCTAAGTTAGGTGGTTTCGGCGTAGGGCCAGTCGAGCGTCTCGAGGGTGCTTTCGATGAAGGCGAGCAGCTCGTCGCGGCCTTCAAATTTGATGGCGCTCGTCAGGAAGGTGGGAGGAAGTTCTTCCCAGTACTCCAGTAGCTTCTGCTTAAATGCCTCCACATTTTTCAGGCCGCGGGCCTGCTTGCGGTCGGTCTTAGTAAATACCAGCACGAAGGGTACGCCGTGCTCGCCGAGCCAATTCACGAATTCCAGGTCGATCTTCTGAGGTGGCACGTTGCTGTCGATCAGGACCATCGCGCAGGCCATCTGCTCGCGTTTCAGGAAATAGTTGGTGGTCCGCGTTTCCCATTTGGAGCGGGTTTTCTTGCTGTGCAGGGCGTAGCCGTAGCCGGGCAAATCGGTTAGGTTCCAGCTATTGTTGATCAGGAAGTAGTTGATCAACTGCGTTTTACCGGGCTTCCCACTCGTTTTGGCCAGCTCCTTGCGGCGCGTAAGCATATTGATCAGGCTACTCTTACCCACGTTACTGCGCCCAATGAAGGCAAACTCCGGGCGCTGCCCCTCTGGTATTTGGTTCACCCGCGCGTAACTGGTAGAGAAACTGGAAGAAGTAATGGACATCAGTAGGTCGGTAAAACGTGGTGAAGCAATAAGTGCTGGGCGCTGTCGCAGGTGCACTGCAAATGAATAACGGGCAAAGGTAAGCCTCCGCCGTTCCCTTCACCATTCACTGTTCACGGATAGCTAAAGTGATAACAGCAGGAGGGGAAAAGGGGTTGGGCCACGCCGATCACTGCCGTCCGTCGAACTTCCATCCCACTTCGTCGACCAAAGTGGCGCCGTACCACCCTTTGATCCGATCATTGCAGCGTAACCATCAATAAACACCCACTACAACCATGATTAAGTACTTTACCCGGGCCATCGGAAAGTTCGCCACCTTCACTGGGCGCTCGCGCCGCAAGGAATTCTGGTACTTCGTACTGGCCGTCGCCATCATCAAAGCCATCCTCCTAAATATTCACGGTAGCGTGATTGGCAATGAAAAGGGGCTAGAGAAATTTCTGGATCTCCTCTTTTTCGTTCCCTCCCTCGCCGTAGCTGTTCGCCGTCTCCACGATACCGGCCGCAGCGGTTGGTGGATGCTAATGGCACCCACCGGGATCGGTTTCATCATTCTTCTCTTCTGGTTCGCTCAGGACGGAGACCCCCACGCTAACGAATACGGCGCCAACCCCAAAGGATATGATGATGGTAACGGTGACGACCGTACCGGCCGCCGCCGCCGTAAGAATAAGAAGTACCGTAAGCGCCTCTACAAAACCCTGAAGGAATGGGAGCAGGACGACGACCAGCTCGTTTAACGCCTCGCAACCTTGTAGTAAAGAGAGAAACCCGTTAATAACAATCGTTGCCGTGATTCGCAACGATAATTACAAAACCCCGCGCCACGCAACTGGCCGGGGTTTTTCTTGCGGCCGTTCCATCAACGGTCAATCCCTCCACACGAAGGGGAATAGCACCAGGCCAACGGCCAGTCCAATCAAATCGAGGGCCGCGAGGTAAATAATGATGCTTCCCGCCTGGCCAGACGTCAGGCCAAAAGCATTTCCTCCTAAATTGACCAGCAGGTAGAGTAGGGGAGTAAGCAAGGGTAGCGAAAGGATGGCCATCAAAGTTCCATTCCCCCCGGCCCGAGCAGAGATCGCCGCCACAAAAGTGAGGACGGCCGACAGCCCGATCCCACCCAGCCCGATGGCGGCCAGGAAGGCTCCCGTCTCAAACAGGTAGGATTCCCGCGCGAAAAAGGTAAGGATGCCATAGCTCAGCCCCGACACGATCCAAATGATCAGTGTATTGTAGATCCACTTACTCGCCAGCAGGGCCTCCGGGCTCGCCAGTTGGTAATAATAGAGGTGACGCCGGCCCCCTTCCCGCAAGAAACTACGTCCGCTGGCGACCAGGGCGCCAAAGAACAGGACGATCCACAGCACGGCATTGAACGTCATCGCCGAAAAGTTGGTGATCGCCAGGTAAACGATCGTCGCCGTCACCGCCACGTACAGGAATACGCTGCTGATGGCGCTGCGGTCCCGCCACTCCGTTTTGATTTCCCAGCGTAAAAGGTGGGCGATTTGCTCCAGGGTAGTCACGGTCACAATGATACGGCGGTTGGCGGGACGAGGGAGGAGTGCCGGGTAAGTCTTACGTAAAAGGTGAGCCGCCACGGTACTGGTTAGTCCTTTCCGCAAATTTGGTCGCTTACGGTACCCGCCACATTTTAATACGGCCTTAATAATCAGTCACCCGTCTAAAACGTTAGCTGTTTGCTACGATAAGGAAGTGGCTTTCGTACCTTCGCCTACCACTGTCCGTGCATTGTTCCGTCTAGCTTTCACCAACTTATGTTCCCCCAAAAACTAACCCTCCTCTTCCTGTGCCTGCTCTGTTGCTCGGTCTCCCTGAGCGCAGAAGCCGTCACGGTGGTAGCGAAGCGGGGGGACGGCGTCTACTCCATTCTGCGCCACTACGGGCTGCTGGAATTCCCCTGTAACCTGGATGAGTTCTACCGGCTCAATATGTTGCCTAAAAACGCTGGCCTGCGGGTCGGCCGTAGCTACAAGTTGCCCATCGAGGAGGTGACCTACAACGGGAAGAGCATCCGCAGCACCACGAACAACAAGAACTACAACCGGGCGCTGGACATCCAGTACTTCAATGACGGCCTCCTTGAGAAAGGCGTTCGGAAAAAAGACTTTCGGGAGGACAAGAAATTATGGGTGCCCTTCCACATCGACAATTGCCCCACGCCGCCGAAGGTCGAATCAACGACGACGGTGCCCTCCGCCTCGAAACCTACCCCGACGCCAAGCCCGGATAAGGAAATCAAAGATTTAGGGGAGATTACCAAGAACGACGGGATCAAGGAACAGGCTGGTGACGACAACCCCGTGCAGTCCAGCCCCCGCTCCGGTGGGCGACCAACCGGCCCCGCGCCTGAGCAGTCGACGCGCAGCAAGTTCCGCACCTTCGACATCTTCGGTGAAAAGTACGCCTACGTTCCCAAGATTGATGACCGTTTGGCGGGGCGGATCTACTACATCATGTCCGGCCACGGTGGTCCCGACCCGGGTGCGTCGGCTAAACGAAATGGCCGCCGGATCTACGAAGACGAATACGCCTACGACGTAGCCCTGCGGCTGACGCGTAACATCCTCGCCCACGGCGGTACGCCCTACATGATCATTCGGGATAACACCCACGGGATTCGGGACGAGCGCTACCTCCCGGCGGACAAAACCGAAACCGTTTGGGGAGGCGACGCCATCCCTCTCAACCAAAAGAAACGGCTTTGGCAACGGTGCGATATCGTCAATGCCCTCTACGAGCAGAACCTCGCTAAAGGTTTATCCGACCAAACCATGATCAGCATCCACGTGGATAGCCGCCACCGCAACAAGCGGGTAGATCTCTTTTTCTACCATGATGCGAACGATATGATCGGGAAGAAGAAAGCCACCCACATGCGGAACACGATCGGGGAGATGTACGACAAGACCCGTGCCGGACGTGGGTACGACGGGACGGTATCCGCTCGCGATCTACACGTGCTCCGGGAAGCGAAACCCAGCAGCGTCTTCATTGAGCTGGCGAACATGGCCAACCCTTCCGATCAACTACGTATCCTGGAGCCCAGCAACCGACAATTGATTGCCGACTGGCTGTTGCTCGGTCTTTACTAGCATAATATCGTAGGTACCACTGCGTTACCCAGGCGTAAGCCAATCCGTATGGTGGTTACGAAATGAAGAAGTGAGCCTGAGCTTCGCTTAATCATCTCCAGCCGACGGTAGTTTAAGTTAAAGGGTCGTCACCGGCGACTTGCGGTTTATCACTACCTTAACGGCGTCTTATGCATATTTTTGGTCACCTCACTGTTCATAATCCCACAAATACAAATACATGATTAAGCAATTGTTTTTCTCCCTGCTCCTCGTAGGGATGGCCGGTTCACTGTCCGCCCAGGCTGCTTTTCCCACACCGACGCTGAAAACCGTCGATCACCAGTCCGTAGAGCTAGCCGATAAGATTGGCAACGGGCAAGTGACCGTCGTCGCCGTCTGGGCTACCTGGTGCCAACCCTGCCACATGGAGTTGGACCATATGAGTAAGTACCTCGATAAGTGGAAGAACGAACTCGATGTCCAATTCCTCGCCATCAGCGTCGATAAGCGCCACATGGTCAACCGCATCCCCGCGCTCGTTAGCCGCAAAGGTTGGGAGTACGATATCCTCGTCGATTCCAATTCTGCCCTGCAGAGCCAACTCGGTTTCCGTAGCATTCCCCAGATGTACATCATCGACGGTGATGGGAAGATTGTCAAGGAGTTCAGCGGTTACCGCGACGGCCGGGAAGAAGAAGTGGACCGGATGCTTAACCAGCTTTCCAGTAAGTAGCAGGCACTTTCCAACCACCCTAAATCAAGAAAGGCCCGACGATGATTCGTCGGGCCTTTCTTATTGTTGTGGCTATCGTTTCAGCTTACCAGAAGGCTAGCTTTCGAAGGCCTCGTGATACGTAGACTTATACGTCCACTTCGAAGGTGATCTTCACATTCACGCGGAATTTATCCACCTTACCATCCTTGATGGTGACGGATTGCTCGTTGAGGTAAGCGGAACGGATGTTGCGCACGGATTTGCCGGTATCTTCTACCGCATTGCGAATCGCGTCTTCGTAGCTTTTGGATGATTCAGAGAGAACTTCGATTACTTTAAGCACTTTGCCCATAGTCAAATGTTTTGTGGACTGGCACTTCGCCAGGCCGGATTTATCTAAGAAGGATTCCTAGAAAAAGAATGTTTGGCAAAGTATTATTTTCTCTATGTATTCTCAAAGAATAGGTCCCTTTTTGTAATCTTTTTTCGATCAATGGTGCTTGCCCTGGCGTGTTGCTCCGGCCTTCTACTGCTCCCACATCGTTCAGGAGATAAAGTTCTTGATCGGGCGCGTCCGGCGCACTACTGAGGGCGAATAGATAGTCACCCGGGAAAGTGACGATGCCATCAATCTGCAGCTCGTTTTCCGGTACCGCAAAGGCTACTAGCACGGGCCAATTTGGAGTCGTGTCATCCAGTCTAACGTTCGGGGCTGCGGTACGTAAACCCGCGAGACTGCCAAAAAACTTTTTTGCCACAAAGTCATACCTGCTCCTTGGCAGGGTGAATCCATCAGTATCCATAAGGCCGATTCCAACGCCGAGGCGCGGTAGGTCACTGGAGCGTAGGTAGGCTCGCAATACATACGGGCCATCTGACGGCGCGGTAAACTCCAGGAAGGGGGTAGCGTCATCGCCAGCGTCCACCACAAGTAGCTGGCCATCCGCGTCGAGCAGCTGCAGATCGAGGTAAGCCCGTTCCGTTTCCGCCGAAGCGTAAAGTGTGTACGCGCGCCCGCCGGCTAGTTGGATCCGGAGATCTCGGTATTCCCCGACGTTGAGAGACGCCCCCGCCAACGTCACGCCCGTTTTCCACCGCATGGAGCTGATGGCACTCAGCAGGTTGCCCTTCTCGTAAGTCCGCCGTAAGGCTTTTTCAACGCCCATTTCTTGCTGACCTAGGATTGCTCCACCCAACAGCATACAAATCAGCAGGGCGCTGACGCGGGTACACAGTAATTGGGTGGATCGATTGGTCACGTAGATTGTAGAGTTACTCCCTGCTAACGAAAGGCCAGCCTTTTGGTTAAGTCTGGTCTTTGCCCTTGCGTAACGAAGTACTAATTAGCAAGCCCCGCCAGGACGATGTCGGCCGTCCGTCTGCCGGCGCCTGCACTGAGTTCGCTGGTGGTCATTTGTGCTTGGTGAGCTTCCTGCCAGAGCTCTTCATCCTGGAGGGTGTGGAGGCTATTCAGGAGGTCCTCCCCGTCACTAATGCTGAAGGCCCCACCGGCGGCGATGGCGACAGCGGCCTCAGGGAATTTTTCGTGGTTTGGTCCAAAGATCGTCGGTAGTCCGTAGGCCATTGGTTCCAGGGTATTGTGGAGGCCCGTTTTGAATCCACCCCCTACGTAGGCTACCCGGCCGTAGCGGTATACTTTACTCAGCATCCCAATGGTATCGAGGATCAGTACGTTGTTGGAGGCGACGTCCTTCAGAGTGGCGGTGGTGTATCGCACCCCCTTCCACTGCACCTGCGTCAGCGCCAAATCTGCCTCGTTGAGTTGGTGGGGCGCGAAAATGATGTTCCAGTGGTCCGATACTTGGTCCCAAACCTCCTCCCACACGGCCATATCCTGGGGCCATACGCTACCCGCAATAATGGTAGGGCGGCGAGCACAAAAGGCCTCAATGAGCGGATCGCTGAACGGAATGGTGGTGAGCGATCGCGTGCGGTCCATGCGGGGGTCGCCGGCCACGAAGGTGCGTTTGCGCGGATACTTGCCTGCTTGGTTAAGCAATTGCCGCGCAGCTTCCGTCTGCAAAATAATGCCGGTGAAGAACGGTAACATCCGCCGGTACCAACCGCCGTAAGGCTTGAAAAAAAGTTGGCCGGGCCGGAAACTGGCCGCCACCAACCAAGTAGGAACGCCCGACCGGTGCAGGGCCTGCAGATGGAAAAACCAGAATTCGTACTTTACGAAAAGCGCTAGATCCGGCGCCAATTCCCGCACCCAGGCTTCGGCGTTGGTGGGGGAATCTGGAGGTAAGTACAGAACGTGATCGACCAGGTCGAGGCCCTTCGATTTCTCGTAACCGGAGGGGCTAAAAAAGCTCAGAACAAATTCCCAGTCGGGAAGGCGGCGTTGCAATTCATCCAGCACCGGTCGGCCCTGTTCCCATTCACCAAGGCTGGCGCAGTGCATCCAAACGCGCTGCTTTCCGGAGGGTTTGGGGGGAGTAATCTGCTCTTCGCGCCCCGCCACCCACTGGGCTGCCTGCTGATTGCCCAGCTTACCGTAGAGGTGAATGGCTCGGTGGTACAGCGCTGTACCCAACCGGTAGATCGGCGTCACTTGTAATAAATTTCGCGGCCCTCACCGATGTAGATGGGGATGACAATGCCAACGCGTGCACCGAGCGCAACGTCCGTTCGAACCTCATCCGGCAGTGGACCGCCAGTAGGAATATCGAAGGCCCGAAGCGGCTTGGTGAAGCCGGCCAGTAGATCGGCCCCGGCATAAAAGTTGATGCGTTTGTTTTCGCTCAGGATTTGATAACCCACGAATTGGTAGATCGCCGGGCCACCGGTTAGCCGGTCGTAACCCGCCAGCCGCTCTGGCTGAAGCGGCTCCACACCCTGAATGGCATCCTGCTGCACCCGGATCCGACTGAAGAAGTAGCCGACGCTCGTCCGCACGTTGATGCCGGAACGCTTGCTCGCCCCGAGCCCGAACGTATACCCGACCATCGGCCCGACGAACAGTTGCCGCTGCCGTAATTGGATGTCGGCCGGGTCGCGCATGTTGCCGATGATGAAGCCTTGATCCGTCCGCAGATCAGCGACCACATCTTCGTTCACCTGGTTCCCAAACCCATAGTTGGCGCGGACACCGAATTCCCAATTGGTCTTTTTACCGAGGTAACTCACGCCGCCGTCGATGGCAAATCCATTACCAAATCGATCCGCCAGGTCGCCGGCAGATTGAAAAACACCGTACCCGGCCGAGATGAGCACCCCGCGGTCCTGGTTTTTCGCCCCCGCCAACCCCTGGGCGCTGGCGCTGGTGCAAAGGAGGAAGGCAAGTAAGAAAAGGAGTTGGCTTTTAGGCATAGGGCAAAGTTACGGAAAGGGGACACGGGAGAGAAAAGGTAGGTTGGCTGATTGGGCAGGAGGATCCTCGATACTTGCAACTTGCAACTTGCCACTCGCTACTCGCCACTTGCAACTCGAAGTCGATAACCAAAAGGCACCTCAAACGGTTATTCTCCCCAATGAGTCAACCTACCGTACCGAAGATATTGCCGCCGCCCATTCACCTGGCGAGCATTCCCGCCTTGTTGCCAGCCGAACGGTTTACGCTTTCCAACGGACTGAAGGTGGTCGCCCTCGGCGGGGTGGATGCGCCCGTTCTTCGCGTGGAGTTGATCTGGAATGCAGGCCGGTCCTTCGAACCCGGTAAGTTGGTGAGTGCCCTGACGGAAGAGCTACTGCTGGAAGGAACTCCAAAACACACGGGCGCTGACATCGAAGCCTACTTCGAGCAATTCGGCACCCAACTCACTCAGCCAGACCTGATGGATACGGGTAACCTCAGCGTTGCGACCACCCTCCGGTTTGCCGGGGAAGTCTTGCCGATGATGGCGGAAATTGTCGCGGAAGCCAACTATTCGGAGGAGAGCTTCCAGCGTTCCGTCCGCCAGCGAAAGCAACGCTTGCGGGAGAATCTTTCCGACAATGACACCCTAGCTTTCCGGCTCATCACCGTGGCGACCTACGGGAAGGACCACCCCTACGGTTACAATAGCACCCAGTCACTATACGACGAATTGCAGTTGGAGGATGTACGTCAATTCTACCAATCCCACTATCACGCCGGGAATGCCACCCTGTTTGTTGCTGGACAACTGAACGATGAAGTTTTGCAGTTGCTGGAACGGGCTTTCGGCGGACTAAGGTCCGGCCCCGTCGCAACCCCCAGTACGCTGCCTGCGATCCCAGCCAAACCGCGCGTAGTTCAGGTACTCCGTCCCCGCGCCGAACAAACGATGATCAGGATCGGCCGTTCCGGCATCGACATCCGCAGTGCAGACTTTCCCGCCCTCGTCGTTCTGGATACCATCTACGGCGGCTATTTCGGTTCCCGCTTGATGCGCAACATCCGCGAAGAAAAAGGACTTACTTACGGCATCGAATCCGAAGTAGATACCTACCGCTACGACGGCGACTTCGGCGTCTCCGCCGACGTAGCCAACGAAAGTCTCGGCATCGTCCGCCAGGAGATTGCCACCGAAGCCGAACGCCTACGTCAGGACCTCGTAGGTCCAGCGGAGCTAGAGATGGTAAGGGCCTACCTCTGCGGTTCCGTTTCCAATAACCTGGATGGCATTTTCGGCCACGCCTACCGCCACCGGGCGGGCATCCTGAAAGCTTACGAACCCCACGCCTTTTTGGCGGACCTCTCCCAAACCATCCTGGAAATTACTCCCGAAACCATTCGGGATGTAGCGCAACGGTATCTTGATCCTACAAAAGAATGGGAGGTTATTCTGGGTGGCGCGCCAGGAGTTGATGGGGCGGAGGTGTTGGAGAATCCGTTGGGGTTTGTGCCTTGAGTTGTGGGACTTAAGACGCTAGATTTTAGATTTTAGACTGGACACCTATAGCCTTGGAAGTCATCCGTCCCTTAACCGTGGTAGTGATTTCAGCGGGAGAAAGCGTTAAGAAATTTGCACTGTTTGAGCGTGCGATGGATTGAGGAAGAACCACTAAAATGATGCAATCTATAGTTGGTTGCGCATCGCTCAGATCGATTGGCGAGTTGGCAAATTTTAGCTTTCTGCCGCTGAAATCGCGTTAAGCCACGGTTACAGGACAAAGCTTTTGCTTCTTTTGGCTACAAAAGAAGTGGTAAAAAAGAAACTCCAGGAAGACCTAAATTTTGAGACCCGACTTGGAGGTCGGGAGCCGGAGAAAAATCGCGATAATGCCAGGGTAATAGGACGAAGCTTTTGCTACTTTGAGCTGCGGTCCTACTTCGCGGTGGTCACAAAAGAGTGGTAGGATAATCTGTCTTCAGGAGCCTCCTCGGCCTGACCTAAAGGTCAGACTACCGGGTAGCGGGCTTGACCTAAAGGTCAAACTACCAGCTAGCAGGCCCGACCTGGAGGTCGGGAGCCGAGTAAAAGGCAAGAATCGATTTAAACAATACCAACAGGATTCCCCGAAATACCCTTCAACTGCTGAATAACCCCAGCAGGATCCTCCGCCTTAAAAACCGCCGACCCCGCTACCAAAACCCTTGCCCCCGCTTCTAAAACCTTCTGCGCATTCTGCAAACCAATCCCCCCATCCACCTCGATGATGGCCGGGCTGTTGCGCACGACGATCATGTCGTAAGCCTGGCGGATCTTTTGCAGGGAGTTGTAGATGAATTTCTGCCCCCCAAAGCCGGGATTAACCGTCATGATCAACACCAGGTCTAACTCTTCGATCACGTTTTCCAGTACGCTGACGGGGGTGTGAGGATTCAGAGCAACCCCCGCTTTACAACCCGTCTCTTTGATCTGCTGGATCACCCGGTGCAGGTGGTTCGTCGCTTCCGCGTGGACGGTGATACCCGTC
The DNA here is from genome assembly GCF_001625015.1 of Lewinella sp. 4G2. Lineage (NCBI taxonomy): Bacteria > Pseudomonadati > Bacteroidota > Saprospiria > Saprospirales > Lewinellaceae > Lewinella > Lewinella sp. 4G2. The sequence goes on from NZ_LVWJ02000014.1 coordinate 2,953,245, forward strand.
GCGCCGGCCCGCGCAAAACTTTCGATGTAGCGCTCTGGCTGGTCGATCATCAGGTGGACGTCCAGGTACTTTTTGGCATCCTGCGCTACCTGCTCGATGATGAACTGGCCGAAGGAGATGTTGGGGACAAAAGACCCGTCCATCACGTCCAGGTGAAACCAATCCGCTTCGGAGGTATTGACCAATTCAATGGCCTGGTCCAAACGGCGGAAGTCAGCGGCGAGTAGGGAAGGGGCAACGTAGTGCATAGCGGATGTCTGAGGAATGAACTGGTGGAAGGCGTTCGGTCAATGAGCCGTAGCCCGCAAACTATAGACCAAAGGTATGAGGCCGGGCAACTGTTTTAACCACCACTGGCCTTCTTCTTTCCCCGGTACCATATCGTCAAAACAAGCGTAGGGGGAGTATTCAAACTCGTGGAATTCATTCAGCGTGAGCCCGGCCCGGATGAGGGTGGTGATGACGGAACTTACGGGGTGGTCCCAATTCACTTCGGTACCGGTCACGGTCTGGTCCCCATCCGTATAGGTGGATTTAATTTCTTCCACGATCGGCTGCTCGTTGAAGTAGGGGTACTTGATGGCCGTCCGGTCCTCATTCCACAGGTAAGCGAAGTTGTGGAACTCCGCGAAGACGAACTGCCCTCCCGGCTTCAGGTACTGGCGGATGATCGTCGCCCACCGGTCCAGATCCGGCAGCCAGGTGATGGTGCCGTAGGAAGTGAAGACGATGTCAAAACTGGCCGCTTCGTCGAGGTGATCGGGCAAGGAGTACAGATCACAATTAATGAATCGGGCCGCCAGACCAGACTGCCGGGCGAGGTCCTTCGCAGCTGCGATCGCGGCATCACTTAAATCCACCCCCGTTACCTCGGCGCCCATGCGGGCCAGGCTAAGGGTGTCCTGTCCGAAATGACATTGTAGGTGCAGTACTTTCAGTCCAGTCAAGTCTTTCGGTAGTAGGTCAAGTTCGGGTGGCATTAGACTTTGGGCTCCGTTCAGCCAGCCGGGAACATCGTAAAAATCACTCTTCAGGTGGATGGCCGTGCGCTGGTTCCATTGGTCTTTATTCAGCGCCAGGTAATCGGGGTGGTTAATCATAGTCAGGATCATTGTACAGATTAAAGGTAGCGGTCGTCGGTGATCGATCAAACGTGGTGATTGCGCCAACTAGTTGCTGATTACTCACCGCCCGTAACTAACTCCACTCTCCTGGTAGCCGATGCGTTGGGCAACGGCTTTCAACGTATCCCCCCGTGGGTAATCGAGCGGTTCGGTGTAGACCAGCCACGGGCCGGGAATGCCTCCCTTCGGCGTCAACTGGTAGGCAATTTGCGCGCCCTCCGTCTTGCTGTACAATTCAAACCTTCCGAGGCTATCCCGCCGCGCCTGCGGGCGACCGGTAGTGGGCATCACCTCCAGCCCATCCCAGAACCGCTGGACGAGTTCGATTTCCGGTACCGCCCCCAAATCACCTATCTCCGCCAGCCAGGCATCCGTGGCCGACCTTAGTTCCGCAAGCTTCCCGGCGTAAGCTGGATCGTCCGCCAGATTTTGTAGTTCGTAAGGGTCATTCTCCGTATCAAAAAGTTCTTCCGTCGGTTTGGTCTTGCGGAACCATTGCGCCTGTGCGTCGGTCAGGGTACACGCATCGCGACCCATTAGTAGAGACTGCATCGCCGCCATCTGTTCCCGGTATACGACGGGCAGGTAGTAGCCCCGCTCCGGGTAGTAGTTGCGCAAATATTTATACCGTTTATCCCGGCAGGCTCGGATCCGGTCGTAAAAGCCATCTAGCCGGTCCGAAGCTGCGAAAACATAGTCCCGCGGCGGGGCGGCGGCGGGGCCGAGGATGGCCTGGCCTTGCAGGTAATCCGGCAGGTCAATTCCGGTTAGACTAAACACTGTCGGTGCGAGATCGACGAAACTGAAAAGGCTGGAATCTATCGTACCCGCCTTCCGCTCATCGGGCCACTTTACGATCATCGGTACGCGAATCCCACTATCGTACAGCAGTCGTTTTTGCCGGGGAAGCGGCCCGCCGTGGTCGGAATAGAAGAAGATGATGGTGTTGCCCATCAGCCCGTCGGCCTCGAGTTGGTCCAGGAGCAGGCCCACCTGCTGGTCCATGATCTCGATGTTAGAGTAGACCCGGGCGGCGTCTTTCCGTGTGGCGGCATCGTCCACGAGGTAGGGTGGGAGGGGGACGTCGGCGGGGTCCACGGTAAGCGGCGGGCGGTCCGCATCCTCGGTCCAGACGTCATCCCAGCGGTGGATTTTTGCCGTCGGCTCTTCGAAGCCTTCCACGAAACGGAGCTGCCCTTTCCCCGTGCGCCACACTTGGCTTTCGTGGGTGATCTCCATGTTGAAGATTGAAAAAAAAGGCATCTCCGGGTCCGGCCGGTGGCGCCAGTGGGCGCGGGGTCCGGTTTCGTCCCAGGCCGTTTTCGGGGCGGCGAATTGGTAGTCGTGCTTCTGGTTATTCGTGGTGAAATACCCGTGCTCCCGCATGATTTGGCTCATCATCTTTACCTCGGGTGGCGGGAGGGCACCGTAAGGCCCGGGCAGTCCGAGCGCCTCCATATCCTCTTGCCGGCTGGTCGTCCGCATGTTGTGGCCGCCAATGCTGATCGGATACATCCCGGTCGCGATGCAGTTTCGGCTCGGGGCACATACACCGGCCACGCTGAAGGTATTTGGGAACCGCACGCCCGCTGCGGCTAGCCGGTCCAGGTTCGGCGTCCGCGCGGTACTGTCGCCAAAGGCAGCGATCATCGGGCTAATGTCCTCACACGTCAGCCAGAGGATATTCATCCGGTCTTTACCCGGCACCTGCGGCAGCGCCTCCGCATCATCACGCTGGGCGCTGTCGCAGGTGCAAAGCAAGAGGGCAAGCAGAAAAAGGATAACGCGGTGCATGGGATCGAGCGATTTAATTGAGGTAGGAACGCAGCAAAATGGCCGAAGCAGCGTGGTACAACAGACCAATAGAAATACCAATGAAAAGGTAGCTCTGAATGAACTTCGGGCCCACCCCAAACGCCCGGTTGATTCCCCGCTGGAGCATCACCAGTAATAACAGGACCACCAGCGAAATTGAAATGCCAAGGGAGATCACGGAGTCTGGATACAGACTGAGGTTGAAGGGGACGGATCCGCGAACAAGTGCAATGATTTGCTGAATATCCTCCAAGCCGTGAAAGCCCAGAAGAAAGGATAAAATGCCCAAGCTCCAGTGCTTTTGCCGGTACAGGCCAATGGTGATGAGGATCAGTAGTAAAGTTGGCACTAAAAGGGGAACAAGGCTGAAGTCGCTCGCCGGCCGAAAGACATCCTGGTTTTCCTGAAAACTAAAGGTGACCCAGCGCCCCCGCATCCACCACATGCAGTACCCGATCCAGACGTACACCAGGCGCACCACCGCTGCACGATCCTGCAGTGGCTGTCGATCATCCGCGGTGATACCAGCATCGAGTAATTCTTCCCGTACCGCCTCGTTCCCTTCGCGCCCGAAAGCAAACCAGGAGGCCGATCGTTTTGGCTTCGACTTGGGGGAAGGTGGCGTTGCCGTAGCCTCGTTTCGAGGTGGAGGTACCGCCAGCCCTCTCCGGTTAAATTCCTCCAGCAATGCGGGAGCTACGGACGTAGATTGGCCTCGTTGTTCCCGGAACAACTGCTTGAGCTCCAAATTGGAAAGGTGCGTATAGGAATTGGACTTACCCGGCATATCCGGAAGGTAGCCCATCCAGGCGCGAAACTCAAAACCGAAGACTCACCCCGAAGCGAATATCCAGCCCTGGCGCCGACACCCCACTCGCAAAAGTCCGGTAGTGGCAGTCCAACAAATTATCCGCCCGCAGACGGAGGCGGAGGGAACGGGTAAGCGCGTACTCCCCCGAAACATTTAGCGTCCACCAGGCCCGGCTACCTACGAATTCGCCCGTGTTGGGGTTGATGGGTGTGAACTCGATGTTGTCCGGGGTGCCCAGGTTGATGCCAATATTGTAGCTATCCCCGGGCGGCACGACTATCGACGACACGGCATAGCGCCAAACGGGTTTGGCCACCTGGAAACGGACATTGCCATTCAACCGTAGCCTTCGCTTGCGGTAACCTATCCCAAGTTTCCCGTAGGCTGGCGGAATGTGATCCTGCGGAACAATTATGCTGTTGGGTAACTCAGGAAAGTTTTGCCGCCGCCTGCCGTAGATGTAGTGGACATCCCCATCCAACTCCCACCCCTCGGCGAATTGCCAATTGAAATAAAAGTCGCCCCCCGCAATGTTTCCACTGATGGCATTGACGTTGGTCTGCGTGCGCAGGGTATCGCCCCGGCTAACGAAGAAATCATCTCCGTTCGGCAGGGCACCATCCTCACGGATAATCGCGTTGCGCAGCCAGGTATGGTATAGCGTTGCACCAACTCGTAGCGTGCGGTCACTTGAAAAGATTTCGTAGCCAAATTCCAGCGTGTTGGATCGCTCCGCCCCCAATTCCGGGTTGGGGATGAGGATGAAGCCGTTCCGCTCCCGGAATTTACCGAAGTCATCCACGTTCGGTGCCCGAAAACCTTGGGTGGCAACGAACCGTAGGTTGGACCGTTCCCCGTTGCGGCGAATACCAAAAGCGCCCGTTGCGGATGTGTTATCGTTCCTGATCCCGTCGAGGTAGGCCCGCGGCCATTCCAACGGATCGTCCTCACCAAAGGTGGCCCGCAAGCGTTGGGAGGCCAGGCGTAGCCCGCCACGCAGCCGCCATCTTCGACCCAATTGTTGGCTCATGTCCAAATAAGCGCCCGCCGCGCTGAGGCTACTGCCCTGGCTGGGGTACCGGGTGGGAAGAGAAAGATTATCCCGCTCCCCGCTGACGATATTTTTTAGGAAGGCATCACTCACTACCCGGTCGTGGCGTAGGTCCACTCCGTACTTCAGGGTCAGGTTGCCGGGTAGCTCCTTGCTGAAATCAACCTGTAGGTTACTGACGAATACTTCCTCCTCGTTGTTCTCCTCCCAGTCATCCCCAAAGCGGCGGCGAATCCGGTCTTCTTCGATGAATTGTTGGCTAAGGAGGTAGGTCACCCGGTCGTAGAGTGCCGTCTTGCGCCGGTCCTTCAGCTCCAGGGCGGCCAGGAGTCTGGTCTGCGGCCCGTAGTCCCACCGCGCCCACCGCAGCTGACCATTCCGCAGCTCGGTAAGTGCGTCGTATCGTGGGATGTCCGAGCTGGTGGAAGCCTGTAGGTTGATGCCCAATTCCAGTTCAGGCGCCAGCTGGAAACGGAACTTCTGGAGCAGGTTGTACTGGTCATAACCCGTTCCAATCTGGACGTTTGGCCGGTCATTTTGTACCACGGTATCCCGTCCGTTGCGTCGATCGACGAACGTATTCCGCAGCCCAAAGTCTGGATACTCGGGGCGCCAGGAACCAGCGCGTAGGTCCGAGGTTTGGGTGGTGGAGAGAATTGTCAGTCCGGCCCATTTCGCTCCGCCGTATTCCAGCCGGCCGCCGAATTGGAGAGAGTTAGCTGCGGTACCAAAGGAGGAGATGACCTCGCCGGTAATTACGGGGTCAATACCCTTCACCCTATACTTCGGTTCCCTGGTCTTGAAGTGGACGACTCCACCCAGCGCATCCGATCCGTAAGCCAGGGAGCCGGCGCCGTAGATGACCTCCAATTGGGAGAGGGCCAGTGGATCCACCGTAATGGCGTTCTGCAGGTGGCCCGAACGGTAGATGGCGTTGTTCATCCGCACGCCGTCCACCACCAGTAAGACGCGGTTCGCTTCAAAACCACGCAGGACCGGGCTGCCACCACCAAACTGCGATTGCTGAACGTAAGCACCACTGAGGTTGGCCAGGGCATCAACGGTAGTGAGGGATTGCTGAGTAGTGATGGTACTGCCGGGTATGACCTCCACCGCCGCCGTCATCCGGTCAACGCGGGTTTCCCGCCGGCCTGCGACGACGACGGAAACGAGGAAGGAGGAACTTCGGGAAAGGACACCTTTGTTCCCACTAGCAATTAAGTTTTCCAGCGTAAAGGCTCCCTGCTCAAACCCCACCCAGCTTACGCGGACGGTATCAGTCAGACCCAGACCGAGCTTCGGCGTCCAGTACCCACCTTCATCGGTTAGGCTGGTATCCAGTTTGGTTTGGACGGTGGCGAAGGGTAGGGGAGACCCATCGTCGTCCGCAACGAATTGGATGGGCGTTTGGGCGATGGCACCAAAGGAAAGCAGGCTCAGGCAGAGCAGCCAGTACGTCCGCCGGTGTCTACGTAATATCCAAGCCCAGCGTGCTGGCATCAACGGACGAGGGAGAATTGCCCCTCAACGCTCATCACTTCGCCCATACCCTCAATGCGGTAGGAGGACAGGAACAAGTAGGTTCCGACGTTCTGCGGCTTCCCGTCGGTCGTGCCGTCCCAACCTTCGGTGTAGGTATTGGTACTGAATACCTCCTGGCCCCACCGGTTGTAGATGAGGAGGCTGTAATCCGTGAGTTCACACTCGCTGAAGGCGCGGAACTCGTCGTTGAGCCCATCCTGATTGGCGGAAATGATCTCGGGGAAGACCGGGTCGTCGCAAGTGCAACCCTCAATCGCCGTCAGGAAGATTAGCTCGTTAGTGGCACCACAGGAGTCGGTGACCGTGGCGGAGATCTCATCTCCTTCGGCCAACGTAAGCAGCAAACTATCCCTTCGCGTACCGTCAAAAAAGACGATGTCGACCGGGGTAGTATCATTCGCGACGTGCAGTACCCGGACGATGGCTTCGCGCCCGTCACAGATCTCCCCCCGCGTGGCGGTGACGGACAGGCGATACTCATCCGCCGTCGGGGCGCTGGTGGGGATGACCGTCTGGCAATCAAAGGTGGTCTCACAACCGTTGGTGATCGTAACACAGTATTCTCCGGGTTCCCGTACAACCAGGATAGAGTCGGTGCTCTCGTCGGACCACAAGTAGGCGTTACCCTCTACTCGTGCTGCCAACTCTAAATCGGTGTCGGGACAATTCTCGATTGTGAGCGGCTCCAGAATGATGGTGTCCGCCAGGCTGGTGCCAATGAAGATGTCATCAACGTACTGTGGCAAATTGGAGAGCCCGAAGGAGCTATTACCAGCATCAATTCGTAGTACGCCCCGGCGGAAGTCCGGCCCTGAATTGGAAGGGCAGGCGATTTCGTTGAGGAGAATGAACGTGTTTTGGCTACCTGTCTCTACCTCACTTTCGAGGTAGTAGAGATTACCGTTCGGCCCCAACTGGAAAGCCGAAGTGGGGGCACCCTGGGTGAATCCTTCGTCCAAAAGGGCCACTTCGAGGCGGGTGAAATCCTCGAGGTCGTACCGGACCAAACGCGGAATGCCGAAGTCGACGCTTTCGATGAGGTACATGAAGCGACTGTCCGCAGTGAAGCCGGCACTGACGCTATTGGAGTTGGGGAAGTTCCGCAGTATTTCACCGGGTGTCCCCGTAGCGTTATCGTAGGCTAATAGGTTGTCGCTGGCGAAGAGGAAATTGCCGTCCGGACTAAAGGTGTAGCGCTCCGTCAGGAAGGGGAAGTCTTTATTCACGGGGGCGCCGACACCGTCCGCCGTAACGGGGATGGTCACGATTTTTGGATTGCCTCCGTCGTCCAGGTTAGCGATGACCCAGTAGCCGGATCCATCCGCCATGGCGGTGGCGTCGAGGGCTTCTACGACGTTAGGGACGTAGGTCTGCCGCTCCTCCGTCACCTTGCCCAGGTTAGCGTCCTGGTTCATATCCACGACGTAGTAGGAGAGGCCGTTGCCGGGGGGGCGATTGACCTGGGCGTTCTCCCGGTCTTCCATCGTGAAAAGGTAGTAGACATTGGGGCGGCCCGGGGCTGGAAAGGCGATGCTACTCTGCCGGGCGCTGATGCCGCCGCCCCGGAAGGTGGCCCAGTCAAACATCCGGTCGTTGTTCTTATTCCAAATGACGCCGTCGATGTCCTGGTCGATCCCGCGGCCACCGCCGTTGCTGTAGAATTGGATCTCCCCCCGTTCGTTGCTCATCGATACACAACCTTCGAGGGCCACCATGGCGGAGGGGCCGGAGAGGGTGGGGCGATCGTTTCCGAAGGTGATGAGGTAGCCGTTACCGAAGTGCCAGTTCTCCGCCTGACGGGCGGGCTGGGCGACCAAGCAAGTGGCAAAGCCGAGCAGGAATACGCAACTCAAAAGGTGCCGTAAGTTCATCCGGTAAAATTAGGGTGTAGGAATAGAACGGTAGGTCGGTACTATGGCTAATCTGCCGACTGTTGAATGGCCGTCGTTTCCCGGTCGGACGGCGCTGCTTCTTCCGTTCTTTCTTCCTCGTCATCCTTTGCAAAGGCGAAAGGTAGCATGATGAACATCCCGGCCATGATGGCCATGTCCGCCACGTTGAAGATGCCTGTCTGGAGCCCGAATAGCTTAAGGTGCAGCATATCTACCACGTGGCCCAGCATCAGCCGGTCGACGATGTTGCTTAGGCCACCGCCTACAATCAGCGCAAGTGCCACCACTTGCCAACCGTTCAGTCGGCGTTCGCGGAAGATGTAGACCAACAGGGCGACTAGCAGGATAGCGGGGAAGCCTTCCAAAAGAAGCGTACGCAGTACCGGTCCGAAGTCGGCCCCTAGCGACAGGAAGGCACCCGTGTTGCGGACGAAAGTGAAGCGCAGGATATCGTTCAGGTAAAACTGATCGGGCTGGCCCTGCAGGTGTTCGATGGCCAGCTGTTTGGTCCACTGGTCCAGGATCACCGTGATGGCAATGGCGATCGCTACTGGGAGCCATCTGGCTTTGAAGTATTTCATGGTATTGTCGTTTCGTCCCCCCGGTTTGCGGGCTGCCTTTTCTTGCTTGGTCCTTAACCTGGCACCTGCGGCAGCGCCCCTGAGAACGTTACTTGCCGGCGAAGACCTGAGCGAGTTTTTGCTCGAGCGCCGCACCGCGCAAATTGCGTGCAAGGATACGACCTTCTGCGTCTAATAACACGGTTTGGGGGATGCTCGATACTCCGTAGAGGCGGCCGACGGTACTTTTCCAACCCTTCAATTCGGAGACGTGCAGCCACGTGAGATTATCATCCGCAATGGCCTTGAGCCAACGGTCGCGGTTGCTATCGAGAGATACGGCGAGGATCTCAAAACCCTGGTCCTTGTACTTCTCATAAACCTTCACGACGTTGGGATTTTCCCGCCGGCAGGGGCCACACCAACTCGCCCAAAAGTCGATGAGGACGACCTTGCCCCGTAAACTTTCGAGGGAAATGTTTTCGCCTTCGGGCGATTCGCTGGTGAAGAGTGGCGCTTCGGCACCAACGGAAAAGGTGCGCAGACCAGCCGCTTGTTGTTTGATCTGCTTGACGGGCGCGGGGTAGTCTGCGGCGAAGCGCTTTTCAATGGCGTCGGCCAGCTTGACGGCCGCCGGGTGCTTCTTCTGCGCAAGTGCGGCGAAGGCACCACTCAGGGCGAACAGCTGGGCGCGGGAGCCTTCGGGCCACTGGGAATTGACTTGCATGAGGATGTCCGCCAGGTTCTCTCCCTTCACGGCGCCAGCCAACGTATTCGTGAAGTTGCGGTTGCCTTCGTAGGACCACGGAAGGTCGTTATACCCCTTGTCGTTCCAATCAACGTTTTCGAAATAGGTATTGACAAAGTAGTCGAGCTCATTGGAGAAACGACCCTGATTACTAGTGAGATAGCTTTTATAGGTGTTCAGCGTGGCGATGCGGCCCAGGATGGGTGTTTCCTTTTGCAGGCGTTCCATCAATTGCTGCTTTTGCTGGTCGATGTCGGCCAGCGTAGCGAGGTGGGTTTGCATGGCTGCGGAGTCGCCAGCCGTCATCGCTTTCTGATAGCTACGGGTAGCGGTGGAGAATTTTCCGTTTTGCACCTGGAACTGCTTTTTCAATTCCTGATAGCCGTCATTAGCGGGGGAGCCGGCGACTTTAGCGCGCTTCATCTGCCCGCACGTAGCCGTCACGGAAGGCTGCTCACCGGGGACTAACAAAACGGGGAGGGCATCCTTTGGCGCCGGGCCGAGGTAACGGAATTTGGCCTCGTCGTAGGCAAAGTCCAACGTGAAGGTGCCGTCGGAGCCCTTGACCAGATCCATCTCCGTATCGAAACCCGCCCCGTTAAATTGGTAGAGGTGGAGGGCGGAGCAACCCTTGGCGGTAACCGTTAGCTGAGATGCCTGGGCGGAGAGGGTAGAAGCACTCAGTAAAACGAGAAGAATACGTAGATAATTCATGGGGCAAATTTACGAAAAACGGCTGCCGTCCGTCGAAGACCGGCCCCGATAAGACGGTTGAATGACGACTTTGGACGAATTCCCCCGTGATCTTAGGCAGGCCTTAACAACCTGGGGGTGATTTGCTGGTTTGGTTTAGGTACTGGCGTTGAAAATTGGCTTCACAAAGCAATTACCTTTAGGCCGGCTCAAACCACTAATATGTCCCGATTCCGCAATCCACTTGAACGATCACCCCTTGGCACCGTGGGGAGTATTCTCGTTGCCCTGTTATTTTTCTACCTCCTGTTTAAACTGCTCGGCTTCGTTTTTTCCCTCATCTGGTACGTAGCGCCGCTGATCTTCATCGCCTCATTGGTCATCGATTACAAGGTATTCGTCGGCTTCCTCACCATGCTCGGCAACCTCTTTAAAAAGAACTGGATCTGGGGCTTGGCGGCGGGCATCGCGAGTGTCGTCCTCTTCCCGCTCGTCAGCCTGTACCTGCTCGGGATGGCCATGTTCAAGAAGAAAATGAAGACCCGCGCCGAAGAGATGGACGAGCGCGTCAACGGCCGCTGGGCGGAGTACGAAGACGTCACGCCGGAGCCGATGGACATCGATATCCCCTACGAAGAACTACCGCCGGCGCCGGAGCCCCAGACCCGCGGCCGCAATAAGGGTACGGATTACGACCAGCTCTTCGAGTAGCCCGCCTTGAGCTACCTCCTCTATTTCTGTTCCGCAAGCATACTGGGTTACTGCCTTTGGCAACTCAATAATTGGCGCGTTTGGGTTCGGCTTACCAAGTTTCGGGTGCCGCCGCCGGGCCCCGTGCATTCGCTTGCGCTCATCATTCCGTTCCGCAACGAGGCCAATAATCTTTCCCGCCTCTTCGCGTCCATCCTGCAACAGGATTTCCCCCGCGAGCAACTCGAAATCATCTTCGTCGACGATAGTTCTACCGATAAGGGGAGGTCCATGGTCGAAACATTTATACGCGAAACAGCGCACGCCGATTTGGGCGCTGCCGCGGGTGCCAAGAAATGGGAGGGGATCAAGCCTCAGACAACCGGATTAAACGTCCGCCTACTGGACCTCACCGATCACCTTAGGACCCGGAAAACGGTGGCCCACAAAAAGGAAGCGCTCACCTACGCCATCAACTCCACGGAGCAAGAGATCATCCTGACGACGGACGCCGACTGCACGCTACCACCAACCTTACTCCGAACGGTAGCTGCCACCTTTCGGGATGGCGTCCAAGTAGTCTCCGGGCCGGTAGCCAATGGCCCACTAAAGAGCTTCTGCGATACCTTCCAGGCGTTGGACCTCGCTTCCTACCAATTCTTAACCGCCGTCCAGATAGAAGTCGGGAAGCCAGTATTGGCTAACGGCGCCTGCTTTGCCTTCCGCCGTTCCGCCTTCCACGATGTTAACGGCTACGTGGGGGTCGACCACCTACCTTCAGGAGACGACGTATTGCTCCTGCACAAATTTCGGGATGCCTTCCCCGGAAATGCATTCCGTTGGCTCAAAGCTGGCCCGGTTACGCTGACGGCCCCCGTAAGAAACTGGAAAGCACTCTGGAACCAACGGCTCCGCTGGGCGGGGAAGGCGGGGAACTACCAGGCGAAGGAATTAGAGCGGGCACAGAATTTAGCGGTTATGGCCGCTTTGTCGGTTTTGTTATTGTTGGTAGTCATCATACTCACCGATTATACGGTGGTGATGCTCTGGCTGTGGCTGGTTAAAATTATTATCGACGGTATCTGTTTATGGGCGTACCAAAGGCACTACCGGCAACCGTTTCCCATCATTGGCTATCTGAAGACGGCTTTGATCCACCCATTTTTTCTGGTTGGTATTGCCGTGGCCCACCTCCGCGGTAAGAAACCCAGGTGGAAGGGTAGGGCTACGTAGAATAACTTACCTTTCCCACGTCAAGCCGACGTATGGATTTAGTACTTACCCCGTTTACACAACTACTCTTCCCCCCGGGCGGTCACGTGCGACAATTGCCCGTTACTCGCAATGGCGTGGCGGCAGTACCGGCGGAAGCACTAATGGCGACCAAGCAACCGAGCTTTGGGCATTTACTCGTACGATCAACCGCAGTGGGAGCTGGTCACCAAGTGAGTGGCAAGATGCTTTGTGGCCTCGTTCCCGCCGCCGCATTCCTCGACGGGCGCATCAAACCCCACGAGAATACGCTGACCGCGCGCCTGAACCGCCAGAAGGAATTGGTCACCGCGGAGCGTGGTGCCCTCGGTAAACCCATCTTGCTTACCGCTGCTGACCTGACCTCGGCCTGGGCGGCAGTCGATCAGCAGGAGATGACCTCGGACCAACTAGTAAGGTTCTCGGGGCACAACGACTACACGTTGATTAATCTCACCGCTAGGGAAGAACAAGGGCTATGTCCTATTTCCCTGGACGGTCTGGGCACCCTCGTCATCGCCGATGGTCACCACCGGGCCGAGACCCACGCCCTATTAAGTGCGGAGGGACACGCTTACTGCGATTACGTACCCGTTTGTATTGCCGACGTTCGGGACCTCACCATCGGCTGCTTCCGCCGCCAGTTGCCGGCCTACGTCGGGACGATCGATGACTTACTCAAATCGCTCCGGCCCTACTTCCGCATTCACCAGCTTGCGTATCCCGTCGCACCCGAATTGCAGGGTAACTGGCTCATGAGCTACCAAGGGAAATACTTCGAACTATCCCGCGATAAAGTGGACGCCAGATACACCACCCAACTGGGCTGGCTGACGGGAGAAGTGCTGGCCAATGTATTCGGCATCCTCGACCCCAAGAATGATGACCGCCTGGTCAATCTCGAAGTAGATACGCTGCCCTCCGGTCTGCTGGACATTGACGGTGACCGCGCGCTCTCCTTTACGGGGAGTTCCGTCAGCCCCCAGGCTTTTTTTAGTGAGGTGGCGGCGGGAAGGGTGTTTCCGCCAAAGTCCACCCGTTTTCTACCGCGAGTGCCTAGCGGCCTGCTGGTGTGGCCGGGTTGGCGGGGGTAGTGGGAGACCGCTTCCCGTCGAAGGGAATCCGGAGCATGCGGCCGATGGATTGGTGGTCCGCCACGTCCATGTGGGTGTCTACTCCGTAAACCAATTCGTTATTGTCCACTTGCTGGTAGGTGCCGAAGAGCCGATCCCAAAAACTGAAGATGTTGCCGTAGTTGCTGTCCGTCAGGGGTAATTGGTAGTGGTGGTGGACGCGGTGCATATCCGGCGTCACGATCAACCAGGAGATCGCTTTGTTGATCCAAGCCGGCACGGTAATGTTGGCGTGGTTGAACTGGCTCAGCAGTGCGCTCATACTCTGGTAAATAAAGACCAACCAGATGGGTGCACCGACGATCAGAATGGCGAGGGTCGTGAACGCAAACCGAATCACGCTTTCTCCCGGGTGGTGGCGATTAGCCGAAGTCGTGTCCACGTGCTGATCCGTATGGTGGACGAGATGAAATCGCCACAGGACGGGAACACGATGCTCCGTCCAGTGCGCAGCGTAAGCACCGATGAGGTCAAGTAGCATCAGGCCGGCAACAACTTCGACGATTACGGGTAAGCTGACCCACTGCAGTAGTCCAAATTGCTCCGCAACGACCCAATCGCTGGCCGCAACGAGAATAAAGGCCAGAAAAAAATTAACGAGGATGGTCGTCAGCGTAAAGAAGAAGTTGATGCCCGCGTGTTTCCATTTGCGGTATTCGTGGCTGAACAGCGGCACGGCTGACTCCATAATCCAGAAGAGGGTGATGCCTCCGACCAGGAGTAGCGTCCGGTGGCTACTGGGGATGGTCGTGAAGTAGTCGATGATCGTTTGCATGTGGGTAAGGTACGGCGTTCACGCGCCTGGTCAAACCGGAGAGGGTGCGGATCAATGCGGGGCGAGGAGTAGACCAATGTTTGGTCAGCCAGTCAACGCTTGCACATAGTGCTCTGAACTGCTGTACATGTAACGCCTATCACGTCTCCCCTCTCCTTTAAAGAGGGGGCCGGGGGAGAGGAATACATAACGTCATGTATAGCGACGTGCCTAGTGCTCCCTGCGGCATTTCGTTACCTTCACGCCCGATGAAGAAGCTATTCTTTAATGAACGGGCCATGCTGACGGCCATCATCCTAAATGCGGTGGTGATCTTTGCGCTCTATTTTCCCGAGCTAAGGAACAACGATTGGCTGCTGCTCCTGGATCATGCCTTCCTCCTGTTCTTCGTAGTGGAGCTGATCGTTAAGTTAGTAGTGCTTAAACCCAAAGCATACTTCGCGAAAGGGTGGAACCGCTTTGACTTTATCGTCGTCGTTGGGAGCCTGCCGGTCTTACTGGAAGGCTTCATGAGCGTTCCCGAAGGTGCCAGTTTGCTGATTTTGCTCCGGCTCTTTCGCCTGGTCCGGCTGATCCGTTTCCTACGTTTCATCCCTAATATTGGGATGATTGTCTCCGGCTTAGGGAGGGCCCTGAAAGCCTCCGTATTTGTCCTGATTGCCTTGGTCTTCCTTAACCTGATGTTGGCCATCGTCACCTGCCACTTCTATGCGGACATCGCGCCCAGGTATTTCGGTAATCCGTTGGTGAGTGCCTACAGCATCTTCCAAATGTTTACCCTCGAAGGTTGGAACGACATCCCCGCCGCCATCGTGAACAACCCGAACGTGCCGATGTCGGACACCATGATCGGGATGACGCGCTTCTACTTCGTCCTGATTGTATTGCTGGGCGGCATCTTTGGGATGAGCCTGGCCAATGCCGTTTTCATCGATGAGATGATGATGGATAACAACAAGGCACTCGAAGACAAAGTAGACCGCCTGATCGAAGAGGTTCGCAGTTTGAAGAAGGAAGGGTAGGGGAGCCTATAAATTCGTCGTAGAGCTTGTCTAGAAGGCATCCTTTACCCTGCGCAAAAAGGTATCCGCCGTAGCGGGGCTGACGGGAAGGATTTCATAAGTTCCGCCATCCTTACCCTTGATTTTCTTGACGAGGTCCTTCGGCTTCATCCCCTCCAGCTCGTCCATGAATTGGGTGTTGTTGGAAACGACATTCAGTACGCCAGCCTGGAAACCGAAAAAGTAGTACAACTCGCTCGGCGTCTTCAGGTAGATGTACAACCGGTCATCACCGCCGGTGGGCATTTTGATTTCCGTGTAGACCTCCACCATTTTGGAGACGGTATTACCACGGATGCTGGCCAGACCATTCAGTTTTTCCGTACTGACGAAGGACTGGTAGTCGTCCGACCACTTCAGTTTCATCTTGGGGAAGAACAGGGTGTGTTCGTTGATCTTGCGCGGTACTTCGAGTACGCCGGCGTCGAGGCTGGCGATGGCGCCGGCTCGTTCCTTGCCTTCGAGGAAGAGGGTCTCGAGCCCGGTCGAATAAAACTCCCGGTCGGTCACCAAATTCAGCCCCGGTGAAGCAAAGGTTCCGGAGAGCACGTCGTTGGCCATCATGTTCACCAGCTTGTCCGGGAAGATCAGATCGATGGCCATCATGGCCTCTACCAGTACCTCCGGGCGTGATGGAGCGACGGGCGCGTTAATGGTGAGTTCCACCTTCTTTTTCTCCTGGGTCGTATCCTTGGCGGTGACGGTTTCTTCTTCCAGCAGGAACATGCTGGGAGGGGGCGTATCCTCCTCTTCTTCGGGTTCCGGCGCTGCGGGCTTCTCCTCAATCTGAACCTGGGCGGCGACGCGTTGGCCAGTGGGCATATCCATTTTGATGGTTCCGTAGGCGTTGATGTTGATGAACTCCAGTCGACCGCCGAGCCCTAACTCTCCGCTGCCATCGATCTTGCCATTGGCATTGTCGAAGCGCATCAGGTTGCCCGTGGTTTGGGTCTCGTCGAAGATGCGGAGGCTGTCGCCAAAGAGGAACACATCGTTCTCTTCGTCGTAATTCATCAACCCATTGGCGTCCAGAATGGCGTGGTCCTTCCGGAAGTCCAGGGTCTGCACCATGCTCGGATAGATGCCCCGGTTGGGCTTACTGAGGTAAAGGCCTGTGAAAAGGGGTAGGCCATCCCGGTCCTTCGGTTCCCGGACTTCCAGGGTGAGGTCTTTCTTATCCCCTTCAGATTGAACGGTGAACCACTGTGCGCCCGGCAGTTTCTCGGCGTCAATCTTGGCGTAGCCGTCAAACAAAAGCGTTTTTGAACCGGCGTCCAGGTTGATGGTGCCGAAAAACTTGGTCTTGTTATCCACGTAGAAGGAGGTAGACTCTTCCACCGTTCCCTCGGCGCGGGTAGCCGTTGCCTTATCGTTTTTCTTGCCCTTGCCGACGCGGGTACCAATGATGTTCTGGAACTCGACCTCCTGCCGGTGGGGGCCGACGTTGTACTCGTAGAAGCCCGAGGCCGTATACTCTTTTCGGCCCATTAAATTAACGGTGGCCCGCTTGATGACGTGGTACTCATTCAGAGTGTCAGCAACGATCCGAGCGTTAGTGAGCTCGCGCACCTTGGCGCCGCCTTCCACCTCAACTCTGCCGTCGCCTGGGTAGATGCGGGCGTCGGCGGCCGTGACGAAGGGTACTCCCTCCACACCCAGTACGTTGGTGTTGATATCGTAGGTGGCCGATTCTCCAGTGAAGGTGAGTTCATCCTGATCCGGGTGGGTACTCGTGAAGCGATCCTTACCGGGCTCCGCCTTGAAGGTGATGTTACCCGTTGCCATATCCCAATCGAACTCGTTGATGCTGGTTTTGAACTGGGTATAAGGAAGGTCCGTACTTAGATCCGTACTGTTATTCCGGAAGCTGGCGGACTGTTTCTCAAAATCAAAGGATGACTGCACATTAGTAGTGGTGAGTGCCAATTGGTCACCCGCCTGCAGGCTCTTAATGGAGACGTTCGAGGTATCCGCTTTGGCACCGAAAAGGGTAAAGTCCATATCCTTCGAGGTCATGCTGGCCGCGTCCCAGTCCAGGGTGCCATTAGCCTTTAGGGCTTCGGGCGTGAGGACGAGGGTACCCTCCAACTGGTGGTCACCCGCCTTGAACATGTCGAAGGCAGCTCCTTCGGCGGCCTCCACGACGAGGCTGTCTCCGTAGGGAATGAACTCGACGTTGACCTCCGTACCCGCTACTTGTGGAACCACGCGGCCATCCTTCGCAGATTCCTCCAGTGCGAAACTATTGGAGCTGGCCGTCGTCCGGTCGAGCCGGAAATCCAGGTTGTCGGATTCGATGTTGGCCTCGAGGTAGCTCAGTTTGCCGGTGCCCTTTAGCCCCTTGTTGGTCAGGACGAGTTCGCCTTCGTAGTTGCCCCGGTCTTCGTAAGTGGATTGGCCGCCCTCCGGCGTTTCCGTCACGAAGCCCAGGCTGCCGTCTTCCTGGATGGTGAGCGTTTCTTCAATGTCGGGGAAGATGCCACCACTGTTCAGTTTTCCACCTAGCGCCAAGTCCGACGCCAGCAATGAATCGGTGCCATTCAGGCTGAAGGGTTGTAGCTCAAAGTAAAACTCATCCCGATCATAGGCAGCCGTGCTGTCGGCGCCATCGTAATAGATGTAGCTGATCTCCTTGCTTTGGAGTGAGGGGAAGTAAGGGATGTTCTCCGTTCCGCTTTTGTTCTTCGGTGCGTCGATTAGCAGGTAGCCAGTTACGTGCTCGATGCGGCTGCCGGCGCTGCGGCGGTTGCCCTTCGCTTCCAGGTCGTCACCTTCGGGCAGGAAGAGATCCACGTAACGGACGGAATCCAGTTCGATGTAATACGGATCATACTTGAAGTGGAACCCCTTGCCGGACATGACGATACCACCGGCGTACACCTCTCCGCTAAAGTCCAGGTCCCGGTTGTTACGGATCGTCAACTGATTGCCGGCGGGGCGGATAGCGATCTTCTTTTCTTTGTTGAATTCTACCGGTAAAACGGCGTCGACTCGAATATCACCCGTTACCATGTTCATCACGGCGTTGGGTTTGGGAGTTCGGGAGACTACCCGGAGTTTGTCGTAATCCACCTCTTCGCGGCTGGCCTCCACGTAGAGGGAAAGCTTGCGCTTGAGGTTGATGATGTTGGTCTGGGGATTGTACAACAGGAAGCCGGCCGTCTGCAGGTCGTAGAGCAGCGGTTTGATGTCCGTTGCGGTGAAGTCTTTGCGGAAGAACTTCGCTAGGTCGTCAGCGTGCAGATCATCCATACCGCCATTTTGGTTTTGGCGGTAGGAGTAAATGCGTTCCAGTGGGTTAGAGCTAGCGATGTCCTGAGTGTACTCATACTCCCGCTGGCTGTAGTAATCCGAGCTTTCAAAAACAACGTCCGGTTTTTCCTGGAAGGATACGGTTGGCTTCCCGATCACGGCGCTGTCACCGTCCAGGTGAATGTCCAGGTAGTCACTGAAGATGGCCATTGCGTTTTTGGAATGGTAGAACGGCGCCCGGTCGGCACTCGACTTAGATCGCCGCAGACCCACGATACGATCCTCGAGATCGACGTACATCGTTACACTGGGGTGGAAGAGGCTGTCCTGTCCCACCTTCACGGTCGTGCGGACACCCTCACCACCGACGCTTTTGCCCTGGCGGACGACGAAACGCCGAGCCTCGCCCTGCACGGACCGGTCGGTCGCGCTACCCTGTAAGCGGAGGCGGACGTAAGCTTCCCTACCTTCTTCACCGATGGCGTAAACGGTGTTGCCCTTCAATTCAAAGTTGCCGAACAGGGTAACGTTTTTGCCGATGTTCTTGATCTCCACGTACCCATCGTCGGAGAGAAACTGGGGAAAGTCCCCTTCGGGCCGTACGCCGCCCACCTGGTTCTTATCGTTGAAACTGCCCATGAGGATTCGGTCGCCGAAGTACTCCGGGTACTGGAACTGGGCGGAGTCACTCTTGTAGATCATCCGGCCCGCGTCGAGTTCGTACTGAACGAGGATGACGAAGATGTCGGGGGAGAGGCCCACCCGGCGCCAATCGGTCCTTCCGCCCTTCCCGCTGGCGGCGTTCATGGCCAGATCAACCAGGAGGTTGGTCTCTTTAATTTTGATCGTATCCTTTGGGCTGATGGCGATCAGTTCCCGGATCGTATCCACCTGAATTTTCAAGCGGTTGTCTTCGGCCAGGAAGGTGGGTTTACCGCCGATGACGCGCCACCCCGTATCTTCCTTACCCGGCTTGAGCCATCCCTTTTCCAGAAAGACGGCGGCGTTCTGCAGAGTTTTGTTCAACTGATCGACGCGGGCATCCCCCGAACTGGCCACCTGCGACAGCGCCGCATGAAAACTTTCGAAAAGCGGATTAGGTGCATCTACCGCACCCGTCAGAAACTCCTGAGCGGCGAGGTAGGGAATGAAGCCGCCGGTAGCCGTGACCCGATTCTGAGAAAGCAAAACGGCCGTGGCGGCGATCTGCTTCTGTTGTTCTTCGGTGAAGCCACCGCCAAAGAAAATGCCGTTGAAATTGGAGTAACTTTCTTTGGCCGCCTTGTTGCCAGAGCCGGTCATGAAGGCTTCCAGGGCTTCGTCGAAGGCCGCTGGTTCACTGGTGGCGTCAAAATCGGCGAGCCCCTGTCCGGTAGCCTGGGCGGCGGTGAACAGGAGTGTCAGTATCAGAAAATGCAAACGCATGTAGGGTCAGTTCTTGGTAAAAACGAAGGCTCGCCAGTCTTCACGCTTACGTGTATCCCGGTGTTGAAAGCCAATGGCTGAAAGGCTTTCCAGCAGTAGTTGTTCGTCCTTTTCGAGGATACCGCTGAAGAGAACCGTGCCTTCCGGCGCCAGCCGCCCGTACAACGCCCGCGCCGTTGCCAGTATTACGTTACGGTTGATGTTTGCCAGCACGATGTCGTAGGGCAGTCCAGCGGGCACGTCTTTGAGTTCGCCAAGGACGACCCGGGAGAGTTCCACGCCGTTGCGTGTCGCGTTCTCCGCGGTGTTTTCGGCGGAGGGTTGCTCGATATCCACTGCATCAATATCGGTGGCGCCCAACTTGGCGGCGAGGATGGCCAACACGCCGGTGCCGCTACCGTAATCCAGTACTCGTTTACCCTTCAGGTCGAGTTCAAAAAGGAGCTGGCACATCATGTAGGTCGTCGCGTGGTGGCCTGTGCCAAAAGCCATTTTGGGCGTGATGACGAGCTCCAGCGGAAAGGCTGGGTTAGAGTCGTGAAAATCGGCACGGATGAAGAGACGATCACCCACCTCGAGTGGTGGAAATTGGCTTTCCCATTCCTCGTTCCAGTTGCGTTGTTCCAACGTGCTCGAGGTGTAGCTGAAGCTAAACTGCTCCGCGTATTCGTCGAGCGCCGCAACCCACTTCTCGTGTTGTGCCGCGGGGGCGAAAGCGAGCAGCCCGGCATCAGTTTCCTGAAAACTGTCAAAACCTGCTTGGCCCAGCAGGGCGACGAGGATGGCGTGGAGGTCCGGTGAATTCGTGAGGGTATACTGATTGTACAAGGGGGCGAGCTTTTGTGGCGGCGAAGATAGGCCTTCCTAACAGGACCCAGCCATTACCTTTGGGGCATGAAGGTGCAGGTCTATTACGTCGGGAAAACCAGTGAAAAATACCTCCGGGAAGGGGAGGCGATCTACCAGAAAAGACTGCGCCATTACTTGCCCATCAGCTTCGATATTTTGCCCGATATCCGCAATGCGGGCAAGTTGTCTTCCGAGGCGCTAAAGGAAAAAGAGGGCGAGCTGATCCTCAGCAAAGTCAACAATGAAGACGGCTTGATCCTGCTCGACGAAGGCGGTAAACGCTTCACCAGCGTCAAGTTTTCGGCCTGGATCGACCGTCAATTACAGATGCCCTACCGCCGGCTGATCTTCGTGGTGGGTGGCGCTTTCGGCTTTTCTGACGCCGTCTACCAACGCGCCAACGGCAAACTTTCCCTGAGCGACATGACCTTCAGCCACCAGATGATTCGCCTGTTTTTCGCGGAGCAGTTGTACCGGGGGATGTCGATTCTGCGGGGGGAGAAGTACCATAATGAGTGAGGCGTTTTTGGGCGCTGACGCGGGTGCAAAAAGATGGGGTAGGGGAAAGCCGATTTACTTTTGACGTATCGCTGTACGGTTTTCGACAAGAAGGAAAAGGGGGGAAAGGAGAAAAGGAAGTGCGGCATTTCGCGCGCTCTTTTCCTTTATCTCCCCTTGGAAAACTACAACGCTAGGTAGATTTTTTGGACCATTCTCAACAAGACGAATAAGGGGGGGAAGGAGAAAAAGGAGTGTATCACTGCACGCCCTCCTTTCCTTCTTTTCCTCCTTTGTCCCCCCTCGGAAAACAGTATCCCAAGCCTAGTAAAGAAATTCTTAAAACCCAGGCAACCCTCCCCCAAACTCCGTATCTAGTGAGTGATGACGGACAAGTTCCGCGATGATATCCAGCTGGCGAAAGCCTGCTCTACCAATGATCGTACGGCCCAACGGGCGCTGTACGAACGCCACCGGAATGCCCTCTACCGAATGGCCCTCCGCTACGCGCGGGACGACGCCGAAGCGGAAGATTTCGTCCACGACGGGCTGATCCACGCATTTGCTAAGATTGGCCAGTACCGGGGGAAGGGTCCGCTCGGTGGGTGGCTGCGCCGGGTGGTGGTGAATGTGATCCTGCAGGAACTGCGCAAGCGCCCCGAGATCACGGAGTTGGATCGGTCCGTGGAACCAGGCGTTGAGCCGGAAGGATTCGACGAGGATGCCGGGGCCATCCCACCGGCAACGCTGCACCGGTACATCAAGGAACTTCCACTCGGATACCGTACGGTATTCAGCCTCTACTATTTAGAGGATCTGACCCACGAGGCGATTGCTAAACAGTTAGGCATCAGTAGCGGCTCCAGCAAGAGCCAGCTTTCTAAGGCCAAGCGTAAACTTCGCCGGACCATCTCTACCCACCACCCCCACCTTCAACGACAAAAAAAGTGAGTATGCCGCCAGGAGAAAACAAGCACTGGGCAAAAAAACTCAGCGAATGGGAAGCCGACGTACCGGGGCCACCACGGCCCGGTGACGCCCTGTGGGATCGGTTGGATGCCTCCCTGCCGCCTCCGAAATCACGGAAGAAGGGGGCTTACTGGTGGTATCTACTGGGTGCCCTGCTATTTCTGGGATTGACAATTGGTCTCGGCCATTTCCTTGGCAACGACGAGGCGGAAATGTTGGCAGGAGAAAGTCCCGTAGAGGAAACAGCGACCGAATTGGAGGCAACAATGGGTACAGACCAATCGGTAACTGATGACAAGCGAACCTCCACTGAGGCAGCGGGTAAAACGGAAGAATTAGGCAGGGCCGAAGAGAAAGCGAAAGCTACCGCAGACGCACCGGGGACTACTGTATCAAGCCAGGGAAACAATAAGCAGCAGGTAGAAAACGTATCCCGCATCAAGCCAGCGCCTCGATCCCAGTCGAAGTCATCTGACTTGCCACCTTCGATGATTAAGGAAACGGAAAATCCAGGTACGGACCAACTCGATCAACCATCAACAACGTCCACCGCTTCAACTACGACTGGTACCAATGCGGTGATCACAAACTCGCAGGGTGCAGCGGAGGAATTTGATTCCGGAGGAAGGTTTCCCGGCAGCCAAGTACTCCCAGTGCTGGAAATAACTTCCGTCACTTCGCTCTACAAGTTCGTTCCATTCGACTTGGACGACAGTAATATTGGACTAGAGAAGTTTATGGAGGCCGCCCAGCAAGATGTAGAATGGCGGTCGTCCGACCCGACAACAGTATTCAGTCTTCAGGCTGGACCAACCTTCGCCAACTACCGGGTGATGCGCCCCAACGAAGAACGGCCGGAGGGTTTTCAACAACGCATCTGGGATGGGGTAGGTGGCCACCTCAATCTACGGGCCAGCCGTAAAAAATGGTTCGTAGAACTTGGGTTAAGTAACGCAAAACTAAAGGACGAAATCACCTTCAACCGCCCCATCCGCATCGAGCGGGAGCGGGAAACGCTGCGTACCGACGGGACCAGAGAAGGAAAGTTCTCCTTGGATCTGAAGTCGATTGACAATACCGCGGAACCCGCCAACATCACCGTCCGGCGTAATCCAGCTCAGTTCATTAACCCGAACCCCACTCTGATTCTTGAGCTAGAGGAGTTGACGGAGTTCAATCAATTCAGCATACCCCTCAAAGTTGGCTACCGGCAACCGCTCTGGAATTCGCCATTTTCCGTAGAAACCAACGCTGGTATCAGCCGCACCTGGGCCACCTTCGAGCGCTCCGTCGCCCTGCAGGAAGCCATGTTCGCTAACGGGGTAAGGCCCCAATTCTTCGAGTTGGCGGACCGCAGTTCAACGACGGACTTCAACTACTGGTCTTATTCCCTGGGTGGCGCGGTCACCTACGGCCTTAAATCTGCTCCACTGGAACTGCGATTGGGCGGAGACTACGTCCACAGTATTGGAGATTGGATCGAGAACCGTCCTGATGATCGCTTCCTGCAGGGAATTGAGCTGCGCCTTTCCGTAGGCTACCGTTTCTAAAAGATTTGAGAAAAATCTTTCAGCTGCGGGCAACCCTTGGGGTAGGGGGTCATCAGAAGGGTGTACTTAACCTACATTCCGATGACGAAAATGAATCGCCGAGCCTTTTTTCGCCCCCTGAGTAAGCAGGGACCAGCACCAGTCACTGCCGGGGTGGCGGCCGCCGTGCAAGCACCCGTGCTCTCCTCAACCGGCTTAGCTCCCTACACCGGGCCGTGGACCAAGCAGGAAGCCGGCCACTTGCTGACCCGCGCCATGATGGGCCATTCCTACGCTCAACTCAACGAAGCGGTTGGTCTCGGTATTGAAGGAACGTTGGATACATTGCTTAGCGACCTCGACCGGCCGGCGGACCCACTCATCACGAGCCGCCTGGATGGAGGAGGCGCCGTCGGGGAAACCTGGATCGACAAACCCTACGCCGCGGGTGATAATTTAATGCGGTCCGTCGTCGTCCGCATCCGTAGCCTTTACACCTGGTTAGGAAAGCAAATGCTGACCGAGGGCATGAGTGCGCGGCAGACGATGGCGCTGTTTTGGCACGACCACTTCGCCATCACCGGTGCCTTGGACCCAAAGTACAATTACCGCTACCTCACGACCATTTACAACCACATCTTCGGAGACTTCCGCCAGTTGGTGAAGGAGATGACCATCGAACCACTGATGCTCACCTTCCTGAATGGTAATCAAAACACGGTCGCTGCCCCGAATGAGAATTACGCCCGTGAACTACTGGAACTCTTTACCCTCGGGAAAGGACCACAAGTAGGGGAGGGCGATTACACCCACTACACCGAGCAGGACGTAGTGGCAATGGCCAAAAGCCTGACGGGCTGGACGGATTATGGCTACAACTCATCCACGATCGGTGAAATCGGTTCCCGGTTCCGCGCTGTGCGCCACGATCGCCAAACGGTACAGTTGAGCCACCGCTTCGGCAATCAAACCTTCGCCAGCTCGGGAGAAGATACTTACGCCCGTTTGGTGGACCTCATTCTGGAGCAAGACGAGGTGGCTCGGTTCATGGCCCGCAATATCTACCGTTGGTTTGTGTACTACGACATCACCCCGGAGATCGAGGCCAACGTCATTGAGCCAATGGCAAATATCTTCCGGGAGAGTAACTACCAGATGAAGCCGATGCTCCGGGCCTTGCTGAGCAGCGAACACTTTTTCGACGTGCTGAGCCAGGGGCCCATGATCAAGCACCCAAAGGACTTTGTCCTGACTTTGCTGCGTGGCTTTGAAGTTAAGCAGGACGGGAATGCTCGAGCACTCGATTCTCTGTACACCGCCGTATCCGGTTTTGCCCGCGATCTAGGCATGACCTACTTCACGCCACCTAACGTAGCGGGGTGGAAGGCCTTCTACCAAGAGCCCCTTTACTACCGCGCTTGGATTAACTCCGCTACGCTGCCCCTGCGGTTGAACTACGCCCGCCAATTCCTCCGGGGGCTGGCCCAGGTCCAGGGGTTTGGCGCGCTGGAGATCAGTTTGCTCGATATCGTGAGGCAGTTCCCCGACCCGGGGGACGTCTACGCGATGATCGATGAATGGGCGCTCTTCATCTTCCCTCGCCCCATTCCGGAAGCGCAACGAGAATTCCTGAAAGAGACGCTGCTACCGGGCCTGCCGGATACCCAGTGGGCCGTCGAATGGGCCGAACTCAACGCGAACCCGAACGACGATGCCTTGGCCCAGGCGCTAGAAAATAAGCTGATCCGTATGCTCGTGGCTATGGTAGAGATGCCCGAGTACCAGCTTAGTTGATTTGTCGGCCCGGCCCGGTAGTTCCAGTATAAAGTAAAGCGTGTGCTTCCGCCGGCGTCGGGCCCATCAATTTTTCACTTAAGGATCACCATCCGATCCAATTACCTCCCCTAAAGAATATCGGTTCACGTTTTGAAAAGAACTGGCCGCTCCAAAAATATTTGCCATGCTACGCAGAAAATTTCTTCAGCGCGCTGCGCTCCTTCCGCTTCCCATCCTCCTGAGCAAGTACAAGCTATCCGCGCTTACCCAGCCGTTTATGGCCGCCGCGGCGGACCCCAATAGTGATCGAGTCCTGGTGCTCCTACAGCTCAACGGTGGAAACGACGGACTAAACACCCTCATCCCGCTGGATCAGTACGATAACCTGGCGGCCGTCCGTAGCAATTTGCTGCTGCCCGAGGCCAGCCTGCTTAAGGTGTCGGACACCAACGCCTTCCACCCCAGCATGGAAGGGGTGCGGGGGATGTACGATGAAGGTAAAGTCTCCATCATTCAAAACGTAGGCTACGCCAACCAGAACCGATCTCACTTCCGGTCTACGGATATCTGGAATACTGGTTCCTCAGCCGAAACCGTCCTGACTACCGGTTGGTTGGGCCGCCACCTTGATGAGCGCTTCCCCGATTACCCCGCCGCCTTCCCGACGAACGATCAGCCCGATCCCTTTGCCATCGTTATGGGAACGGCCGTCAGTGAAACCTGCCAGGGAAGCGCCGGCAACTTCAGTATCGCCATCGCCGACGTAGATAACGTCGGCCAATTACCCACCTTCACCGGCAGCCCGGATACTACTACACCCTACGGTCGGGAACTTGATTGGTTACGCACCACCATCGAGCAATCCAACGAGTACGCCGGAGGTATTCAGGATGCGGTAGGTGCCGGCAATACGATGGCCACCTACCCAGAAGACAATGAAGTTGCCACCAAATTGCGCGACGTTGCCCGGCTCATCTCGGGTGGGCTGGGCACCAAGATCTACGTCGTCGAACTGGGTGGATTCGATACCCATGCCAACCAGGCACCCGAAGGAAATACTACCGGCGGCACCCACGCTGACCTCCTCCGTACCATCTCCGATGCCGTGGCTGCCTTCCAGGATGACCTGCGCCAGCTCGGTTTAGAGGACCGCGTCCTGGGTATGACCTATTCCGAATTCGGCCGTCGCATCCGGTCCAACGCCAGCCAGGGAACCGACCACGGGGATGCAGCGCCCTTGTTCTTGTTTGGTGGGTGCGTATCCGGCGGCATTGTTGGGGACAACCCGGAAATTGACCGTGACGTCACCATCAATGAGGGGGTTGCGATGCAGTATGATTTCCGCAATGTCTACGGTTCCGTTCTGATGGATTGGTTCGGCTTCGAGCAGAGCACCGTCAGTGATTTGCTGACCGACGAGTTTAACTACATCCCCGTTCTCAGCGCCTGCCGTACCACCTCCATAAATAACAACTCCAGTCTTCTCCGCCAGACTGACTTATCGGTGGCGCCCAATCCTTTTGGCGATGGCTTCACCGTAAGTTTCGTTACCGGAAATGAGCGGGCCCGCATTACCATTTTCGACCAACTTGGCCGCCAGGTCCGTACCGTAACGGACCAAGCCTTTAACGCTGGTGAGCACCAGCTGCGGGTGGACTTGGCCAATCTGCCTTCCGGACCTTACTACGTCCACCTCACCATGGCGGGAGGGGCGCGGAGTACGAAACGGGTCATCAAGCGATAATTAATACCCGCCGGGTCTAGCGTTTGATAAAGGACGCCGTGGCTTCTCCACGATCAGTAACTACTCGCACTAAGTAGGTCCCCGCCGGGAGGTCATGCACCTCGAACAGTGTGTCCGTGGTCCGTTGAAGTTCCTGCCCGCCCATGCTTAGTAAGCTGGCGGAAATCAGCTCCAGGCCGTCAGCCAGTTCAACTGAAACCAGGTTCGTGGTAGGGTTGGGAGAAACTACTAGCCCGATACCGGCCGCAGTAACTATTGGGTTCTTGGTATCGACGAGATATTGGCCACCCGCAGCACCAGTACTGAGCGCCAGGTTGGTGAACTTGAGGTTCATTTCACTAGCTGGATCATTTAAAGGAGAATACAGCTCAAGGCTGCCATTTAGTAGAGTATCCTGGTGCAGAAGCAGTACTTCTTCCGGATTCAGTGGAGCCCGGTAGAAGAGTAAATCTTTGATGGTGGCATCCGTAAAATCTCCGCTAGTACCCGCCACCGAGAAACTCTGTACGACGAAGTCATCTTCAGAAACTTCACCCGCTAGCTCGCCATCAACGTACAATCGTAACTGCGTCAACCAAGTTTGGTAGGTAACGGTGATTGTGTGGTTCTGCCCATCCTGCACGTCTATCATTGCTGTAAGGCCATTGCTGAAGGATGGCTTTACGGTGATGCCTTCTCCGGTGATGTTGAGTTCTCCAAGCGGGCCGGCGTCGGTATCCGGCACGAACGTAAAATTGGTCGGCCCCTCCGTTGCCCGGTAATCGAAGGATAACGTCCATGATTCGAGATCGTCTTCGACGCGATAGTCCAGTTCAGTCCTGGCAACCTCTACGCCTGGAGAAGGCACGTAAACTGGAGGGGTTTTGCCGCGGTCCAATGCGTCAAACATGCTTGGGACGAAGGCTTTGAAGAAGGCCCGGTGACCAAGATCATTAGGGTGGCCGATGTCGTCCTGCAAATTAGAGATCCAGCGGCCAGCTCCATTGTCCACCGGGCCGAGCACATTCACGCTGGGTACGTCCCGCGTGTAGATCCACTGGTTGATGTCCTTGATGAATTGGTAGTCCTCCGCATCGTAATCACCCCGCGGGTAGTTACTGACGATAATGGGCGTCAGCCCCGCCGCCCGGGAGCGATTGATCAGCGTCGTCATATTATCCTGGAACTGATCGTAGATCCGCTGGCCGCCGTTGCGGATACCTTCGTTCGCCAGACTGAGGCCAATGACGACGTAGCGACCACAGTTATCTACTACATCGGATCCAAACCGGTCTAGTACATTGACCGTGTTCTGTCCGCCGATGCTTACATTCTCAAAGGTGTAATCATTTGGACTAGCGTCGTCGTCAAAGCGATCCCGAAGGAGGTTGTTCAGTCGGAAAGCGTAGCCCATGTCCATCGGCGCACCCTGGCCGCGTGCTACGGAGGAACCGATCACGGTTATACCGACCTCGTCGCGTTGCGGGCAGATGTCGAAGTTGTCGTATTCGAGCATCCGGAGGGCGTTGAT
The DNA here is from genome assembly GCF_001625015.1 of Lewinella sp. 4G2. NCBI lineage: Bacteria > Pseudomonadati > Bacteroidota > Saprospiria > Saprospirales > Lewinellaceae > Lewinella > Lewinella sp. 4G2. The sequence goes on from NZ_LVWJ02000014.1 coordinate 2,981,943, forward strand.
GTAGCCCGCGCCGCCGAGCGCATCGACGACGCGCAGGTTAATCGTGCCGGTCTCGTCCGGCTTTACCAGTTCGGTGATCGCGATGTTGCTGGTATTCCCATTAAATCCATTCGCCCCTAAGCCCGGTCCACTCGTTTGCAGGTCTACGCTGCTGCCGTTAAGGCCCGAGGCGTCGTACTGGGTGGTTTGGGCTACGTCCCGCGCTCTGCTACCAAACAGGTGAAAGCGGTAGCCGCGGTCGGGGTCCAGACCGCTGAAGGTCAGGATGCCGGAGTTGGAGGTGAAGAAAAAATCCTGAGTCGCTTCTGCCAGACCAAGCGGTCCGATGGTGGTTTGGTCCGGATCCAGTAAGCCACCGGCATCAGCGGCGCGGGCGGACATTGCCTTGCCGATGGTCAGCACCACGTCGGACGCCATGCCGCTACCGTCAATCATCGGAATGGGGGCAGCGCTACCAAAGGGTTGGGTGCTGTTATTCCAGTGAATGCCATTTTCGTCCGGGGCGGGGGAAGGCGCGGCATCGGTCCCACAATCCAGGTAAAAACTTCGTGCGGTCTGGTTGCTGATCTGCAATTCAATTTGGGCGCTGACGCGGGTACCGGGTTGAGTGGAGACGGCATACACCACAATAATACCATTCTCTATCGCGGTGAGCACTCCATTCTCATCAATGGTAGCCTTAAAGGGATCTTCAACGGACCAGGTAACGGTTTGGAAGGTGGCGTCCGCAGGCTCAATAGTCGCACGTAACTGGATTGAACCGCCGTTTTCACTGATGTCGTCACCTGTAATAGTGATGCTGGTGACTGGGACAAACGGGTCGCCCTCCAGCTCTTCCACCTTTAAGCCACCCAGGTAGGCGAAATCACCCGCGGTCCGCTTCACGGTAAGGGTGAGCTCTGTCTGTCCGGCTGGTACGGTAAGGCTGACGGTAGTATTGTTGTTGCCGTTGTAGCCATTCGCACCCACACCACCTCCGGACGTAGTCAGGGTGACGGACTGGCCCGCTTGCCCATCTATGCTGTAGGAGGTCTGTCGAGTCTGGGTGTTATTGCGGGTACCAAAGAAGGTGAAACGATGCTCCTTTGTACCATCCAGATTATTGATGGTGATCTTGGCACTATCCCGCGTGAAGAAGTAGTCCTGGGTGACGGTAGGAATAGCAAACTCCCCGAGCAGGTCCGCCGAGGGAGCAAGCAGGCCACCGTGGTTGATTCCATTCGTGGAGAAGGCGGATGCAGGGAAGATGTTCCATGCACAATCCGCTCCGGAAGAAGAAAGGATGCCATTCGCCATCGGCTGGGTGGGATTGATGACGCTGTTCCAGACCTCACCGGTTGCGGCATTCATACTGGTGGCATTACCGTTTGTGCCATCGTCCGGTCCAAAGTCGACGTAGACCGTCTTGGTGACGGTTTGTGCGTTGAGGCAAAGGGACAATAGCGAAATCAGGAGTAGTTGGAGGTAGCGCATACAAATCAGTTGATGCTACAAAGTACGTACCTCAGAAGTGCATTCCGTACCCTACTGTCGCACCTTCCAATGCTTTGTCGTTCGGTTCTTAAAATCAACCCGGTCCTAACTGCTTGCCTATTCCATTGCACCTGCGGCAGCGCTCTGTAATAAGTCTCGTACTTTACTCGGGCGCACCTTGATGGTGGAAGCGATCAGTGGTGGGGAAGGCGGGAACAATCATTTCCCGGTGGTCTAAATTTCTCCGGTGATTCTCCCATCGCTCCCTATCTTTCGTGCGTTCAATACGTACTTTCAGCGCATAAATCTAATTGTGATATGTCCATCTTCAGCGATCTAAAACGTGTATTCTTTGGTGCGAAATCCGTCGCCAAACACCAGGCCAGCAAGGCCGAAGGCAAGGTAAAGGAAGTGGCCGATGACGCCAGCGACGCCGCCAGCGAACTGGCCGACGCCACCCGGGAAGCTGCCCGCGAGCTAATGGACAAAACGCCCGAATACGTAGCCAAGGGTAAGGAAGCACTCGAAGATCTGACCGACAAAATCTGGCGCGAAGCAGACGCCGCCGTGGACAAAGGCAAGGAACTGAAGGACCAGGCCAGCGACGCCATCAACGCTAAATTGGATGACCTTCGTCCCAAGGAGAACGCGAGCGATCCTTTTGCGGAATTGGACCTGAGCCCGAAATCACCCACCACCAGCTCTCCGCCAGATCGTGATTTTGGTGAGCTGACCGTATCCGAACCACCCAGCGCCGCCGGCGAGAAAAAGCTGATCGATTTTGAATCCGAGTTCCTCCAGGACGCCAAAGCGAAGGCCGCCGGCGCCGCCGCGAAAGCCAACGAATTCGTAACCCCCGGCCTCGACGCCGCCGCGAAAGCCGGAAACAAAATGGCTGAGAAACTTGGCGACCTCAGCGAAACGGTAGGTAAAGTCGTCATGGAAAAAGGCGATGACCTCCTCAACCGCGCCGCCGAAACCGGCGCCACCGCCAAAGACAAATTTGATGATTTCGTGGACCACGCCAACGTGGAGGCCGAAAAGATCCGCGCCGCCGAAGCCGCCGAGGAAGCGCGCATCGCCGCCGAAGTTGCCAAGGCCCGCGATAAAGCTTTCGACGGGGCCGAAGGTGCCCGCGATACCAGCGATTCCATCCTCTCCGGTACTGACTCCTTCTTCGAACGCGCCGACCGCTTCGCCAAAGGCGACTACCACGACGAGGGCGGTAAGGACATGACGATCAAGAAAAACCCAAACCCGGAACCCAAGCCGGAAGGCGGTCTAATCGCTGGCTTCCTGGATAGCGATGGGGACGGTGATTCGCTGATTGATGACGCGATTATTGAGGAGGAGTAGGGGCTGGTGTAACTTGGTTTCGACAAGAAGTTTAGGAAGGAAAGGAGGGAAAAGAAGTTTTATAGCTAACGCTCCTCTTTCGTCTCTACCGTCTTAATCGTCTTTGCGAAATTAGAAAGAGCTCAATTGCGCGGCATATATTTAGCTACGCTGCTCCTACGGGGTCGCAAAGGCGTAAAAGAAGATTAAGACGAATGAGGAGACACATATAGCCGTCTTCTTTTCCCCCTTTATCTCCTTATCCCCCTTGTCGAAAACTACCCCAACAAGATCTTAGCAAAAGAAGTCCCCATCTCCTTCCACTCCTCCGGCGTAGCGTAGGAAGACGCTTTCTTTAAAGTGCCCATCGCCTTCATCCTTTTTCCTTTCCGGGAAAGCTGCCGCGCGTAGTGCAAGTATTGGTGCAGCACCTGCTTCCGATATAGATCAAAATCTACCCGTTCGCTGACGCCCTTCAGATTGTAGCACTCCGCCAGCGTGGCGATGTTTTGTTGGAGTAACTCATCGTTGAGGTAATTGCCACTGCGCTGGTCTTCGTGTTGGCGGACAATAGCTGTGTATTTCGGTAATTGGTAGCAGCCGTGGTGGCGCAGGACTTCATTCATCCAGGTGAAATCCTCCAGCAGGAGGCGGTGGTTGTTCCACTCAATGTGGCGGATTGGCTCGGTAGCAAAGAAGTAGCAGAACGCCCCGGTCGGTTGGGCCCAGAATTGGGGGAGGGCATCGTCAATATTATTCCAAAGATTTGTGCGCATCTCTCCCTTCGGCGTGCGGGCGACCTGACCGACGCGATAAACGGGTGACGGTTGGTCCGTCACTTCCAATTCCTCCGCAAGTTGAGCCAGATGTTGAGGATCGAGCAGGTCGTCATCATCCAGGAAACAGAAGTATCGGCCGCTGATTTCCTGCATACCTCGATTTCGTGCCGCGCTGGCCTGCTGGTTGGTTTGATGAAAAGTGCGGATACGGTCGTCCAGTAAACCCTCCAGGAATTCTTTGGTCCCGTCCGTCGAACCATCGTCGATGACGATCAACTCCCAGTTAGTGTAGGCTTGTTCCCGTACGCTTTCGATGGCCTCCCGCAGCAAAGCCAGGCGGTTATGGGTAGGTAAAATTATGGAGATGAGAAGATCGGCCATGGCTGCAAAGGGATGAACCTGCAAGGTAAAGCATTAGCTCGCCGCCAGCGTATCCAGGGCCCGCCGAATAGCCGCCGCTCGCTCCGCCGCCCCGTCGTGATCGCCGTGGAGGCACAGGGTTTGGACATTCACCCTTCCATTATTACCGTCCGGCAACTGAACTTGGCCCCTTGCTAGATCCAGGGCCTGGGCAACGCACTCTTCGGTGCTATGAAGCACGGCATTAGGCTCACTCCTCGGGACGAGGTGATTAAAACGGGCGTACCTGCGGTCCACGAAACCTTCGGCGATGAAAGACAGACCGGCGGCTTTGGCAGCATCCTCCAAATGGGATCCTTCGGGGCCATAAACGTCCAGCCCACCAAAATTAACTGCTGTAGCTACTATGCACTGGGCTACTCCGTCATCTTCACCAAACGCCGCCTCGTGGTACAGCGCTCCGTGGGGTTTAATGTGTTTCAATTGGCCACCCATCACGAGAGTCATGCCGGCGAGTGCGGCAACCTGGTAATCCAGGAGGGCGGATAGGGTAGGAAGGTCCACTGCTAGCTTGCGGCGGCCAAAGTGTTTGCGGTCCGGATAGCTGGGGTGAGCCCCAATCTGAACGCCGTCCTTCAACGCCAGTTCGATCGTCTTGCGCATGGTCAGCGCATCACCTCCGTGGAAGCCGCAAGCGACGTTGCAACTGTCCAAAAATGGCATCAGCACTGCGTCGTTGCCAACGGAGTGCTGATACCAGGATTCGCCGAGGTCGGCATTTAAGATCATGATCTATGCTTCACGCTTACAGCTTATAAAAGAAGGTCGCCAAGAAGTACCGCCCCAAACTATTCGCCGAAGTTTCACTGGTGATGAACTGCGTCACCCGGCGATTGATGACCTGATTCTGGTTGAATAAGTCCGAACCGGATAGCCGGACGTAATGTCCCTTCTTCTTGAAGGGCCGCACCTCCAAACTAACTACCGCGTCGTACAATTCCTGCTTCGGCGCAAAGTCCGTCTCCGCGTAAATGTTGTAGGCGAAGCGGCTTTCCAAGCGCAATATTGGGGTAAATTCCAGACCAGTTGAAACGCTGATGTTGTGGACCACCTGATTGGTATTCGCCGATTCGGCGTCGTCGAAACGGTTACTCTGGTCGGTGATGCCGTAGCCGAAGGTGAAGTAGCTGTCCTCGTTGAGCTCCGTGGTGATGTTGGCCGAAGCGTTGAGGTTGGCATTGATGTTGGTGCGGCTGGCTCCGTCCACAATACCCTCGCCGCGGTTCCAGAAGGCGCCGCCATTGATCTCCATCTGGCCATTCAGGAAGGCCATACCGATGGTACCTCCCAGATTGAAATTGGCCCCCCAGGCGTGGCTCACGTTAATGGGCTTGAAGACCTGCTGGTTGTTCGTAAAGGTGACCTCGTTGCCGAAGGCATTGTCCGTGTAAGTGACACCACCGTTACCGTAGATGGAAATAGCTTTGAATTGATCGTTGAACCAGAGATACCCGTTGGCATTCGCCACCTCCTGTGGCGTAAGGTCGGGATTGCCAACGCTAATCTGTCCGGTAACGGAGGGCTGAGCAATGGTCTGCAATCGCTGGATGCCCGGCTCCCGCACGGAAGTGCGTGCGTTCAGGCTGAGGTAGCCCTTTTTTAAACGCTTGCGGTAACCGATGTAGGGGAGCACGTAATTGAAGTTAGTGGATTGATCAATATCCCCCGCTAATCCTAACGTGGCGTTTTGGTAGTTGACACCAAAGTTTAGGTTACCTCCTTTCTCGTACCGGCGAATGAGGCCAACGCTTCCCTCCGCCTGCGTCCAGGTCTTTTCCAGAATGTTGGTGGTGGTGGCCTCGTTGAAGATGAACCGGTAATCACCCTCTTCGGCGTCGCGGGTAAATTCGGTACCCAAACTAAGATTCCACTTCTCACTAATTGGTTCCCGATAGGTTGCCTGGCCATTAAAATTGAGCGTGTTCGTCAGTCGGTCCTGGCGTTGGCGGCCATCTATCAAGGCGCCGGGGAGGCGCACGGCGAGATCCTCACCTAAACCTTCGGTTAGCAGGTCAACGTCGCGTTGGTTGGTGGAATAGTCGCCGCCGACGCGGAAGCGCCAGGAGCGTTCTCGGTTGGTTTTCGACCGCACGTTATAACTGGCGCTGAGACTGCCATTGCTCTGTCCCACCTCGCTGTTGTTATCTACCAAAAAGTCCTGATCGTCCACTCCCGCTTCTTTGACCAGTGTATTCGAAAAGTCCTGGTTGTCACCGGCGCTGATGTTGAAATTAGCATTAACTCGGAGGCGACCAGTCGTATCAATTTTTTGGCGCAGTTCCGCCCCGAAACTGTGGCGGTAACTCTGGGCGGCATTTGTTTCATCCGTAGCGATGACGCGGTTATCACCCGTCCGGTTAAAAGACTGAAGGTTCTCGGAGAGCTGGGTCTGGTTACGGTCGAAAAGCGCGTAATCCGCCGTCAATTGCCCGTCCTTTCCAATGGTCTTACCGAAGTTGAGGCCAGCGGCAATGGATCGGTTATCGCCCGTCGCATCACCGTCGCGTTGTAGCCCCTGGGTCTGATCGCCGCTCTCGTTGCTGGACCACCAGAAGCCACCACCCCGGCCGGAGCTGGAATTAAAGCCCGAGATCTCGTCGCCACTGAAACCAACCTTATTGATGTTGTTGATCGTCCCCAGTACGCCCCACTGGGTGGCATCGCTGATCCGGAAACCCTTACCACCCGCTTGGTAGCGTTCCTGCGTGCCGCCGCCTGCGTAGACGTCTCCGAATACCTTGGCTTTGAATTCTTCCTTGGTTTCTAGGTTAACGGTAATGTTTTCGTTGCCGTCGTCGTTACCTGTGATCTCCTCATCGTCACTCTTCTGGTCGTAGACTTCAATGTTCTTTACGGCCTTAGCGTCCAGGTTCTGGGTGAGTAGAGTAGTATTCCCACCAAAGAAGGGCTTGCCGTTGATCATCACTTCGCTGATGGGTTTGCCCCGCCAGGTGATCTGCCCGTTGGCGTCTACCGTCATGCCTGGCAGGCGGCGCAGGAGGTCTTCCACCACGGCGTTTTCACCCACGGCGAAGGCTTCGGCGTCGTACATCATGGTATCCCCGACCATGCGGATGGGGATGCGGTCCGCCGTCACCTCGATACCGTTCAATAAAAAGCCGGCGGGGTACATCCGGAGCTCCCCGAGGCCGAGGTACTGGTCTTCCGCGGTGATCTTCAGGGTTTGGTCGCCGCGTTCAAATCCGATGAAGGACAGGCGAAGCAGGTAGTCCCCTGGGGCTACATTTTCCATGCGGAAGATGCCCTTGTCGTCCGTCGTTCCGAAAGCAGTCAGGAGGCTGTCGGAACTTCTTAGCAGCACGGCATTAGCGCCGGGTAGGGTAGTGCCGCTGGAATCAACGACGGTACCAACAATCTCCGTTTGGGCGCTGACGCAGGTGCAGAAAAATAGGGTTAGGGTAAGGAGTAAAAAGTGTTTCATATGCTGGGTGAGTGTGTACAGGGTAAAGGAGGAGGCCGCCAGCCTTACTGGCGGGCGGCCTCATTTGGGCTAGTTTCGGTTCCAACTGCGGCGGCGGCGTTCCATGGCCTCCTTAGCGCGGGCCATGTGCTTGTCGAACTCTTCGCGGGTGATGACTTTTTCGTCGTCAGGTTTGGCAATCACAAGGTCAGGCGCGTTGGGCTGCATTGTCGTCATCTTGTATTCCATGGTACGGCCTTCCTTCTGGACTTTCAGGTAGAGGATGGCGCCGGGCAAGCCGCCATATCCTTTGGGGCCAATACTCATTGGGATGCTGCTCGTGAAGTAAGCAGTTAGCGTATCTCCTTCCTCGGTTATGGCCGTCGCCAACTGGGTCGGAAGTGGAAGTTCCTTCATCCCCACTTTCATGTTGGCGATGTTCCAGCTGGGCGTCTTCCAGGGCTCTTCAAGGATGAAGGCGCGGTCCATCACCCGGCGGCGGTCGGTGCGGGTGGAGTCCTTCATGTTGATGTAGTAAACCTCCGGGTTCTCGTTCATCCGTGCGTACCAGCCGCCACGCCCCTGCGTTTTGGAGGGGTCCGGTGGGACCTGCGAGTAGCTGAAGGCCTCGCCGTTAAAGCTGAGTTGGCCCTCCATATCGAAGGCGCCTTCGGCCATTTTCTTTTCCATTTCCTTCTTGCGGTCGATGCTCATCCAGTCGCCGAAATCCATCGAAAAATGTTCGTTGTAATTGATGGTCCCCTCAGTGATCTGTGCACTTGCGGAAGCAGGTAGTGCCAGGGCAAAGAGAGCCAGGGCGTAAAAAAAGACGTATTTCATTTTCTAGGAGTTAATTCAAGGTGTTAAGGTGCCAGCTGGCAAAGATGTTGCGGGTTCAACTTTTGTTAACACGCGGGGAAGTGGTTCCGCCGCGTTCAGATGGTCTGGTTGATACTGGTAAGACAGTTAGCAGCCGTGTTTTCCTCCGCTAATTGAGGCCTTATTTATCCGAAATAGGTACGTAAAAATTAGCTAAAGGTTGCTCCGTAAAGATAGGAGTCCGCTAAAGTGACCATAAGCCAAAGACGGTTAATTATCGTTAAGTCACTTTGCCTCTCCTCTTTATCCAACGTTCTTTGCGCCAGACCGATCGGCCAACCATGAAAAAATTACTTTACACCTTCAGCGCCATCCTGCTGTTGCTGGCCACCTTTTTGGGGATCTGGTGGAGCCAATCCTACCGCAAGAACGTTGCCAACCTCCGGCAAACCGTGGAGGGGGAGGTCAACCGGCTGGTGACCGACGAATTCGTCTACGCTACCCTCCAAACCTTCATGCGGGACGATCGGCCGCACCGGGCCGGCGCCATCTTCCACCAAAACTTCCCCGGCGGCCGGCAGCGGATGATCCGCATTGAACGCATTGTTTCCACCGACAATGGTAACCCCGAATACGCCGACATCACCATCATCAGCAACGGCCGGCCCATTGCGAACACCCACTTTTTCTACGAAAACAAATACATCGCCCTGGAGGAACTTCCCCAGATCGTTCGGGACAGTATGCAGCGGAAGTTTGGCATTCAACTGGAGCCCATCTTCTTCCAGGCGCCGCGGCAGCGCTACAATGATCGCTTCGGTACTCACCCCGATGACCCGCTCACGGTACGCGTCAAACACCTGACGCCGGAGGACGCCGATCTGCCCAAGGCCAGTTTCGTTATCCGTAACTACCGGGGCACGGTGTTGCTCGATCTCATCCCGGAATTCCTCTTCGGTCTCATCCTATTTGGGGCTACTGGTTTTGCCTTCGCCAGTGCCTACCGGAATATCCACGAGCAGAAGCAACAATTGCAGGCTAAGGATGCCCTCGTGGCCAACGTCGCCCACGAGCTCAAGACGCCCATCGCAACGGTTGGCGTCGCCCTCGAAGCCCTCAACGTCTTCGGTGCGGACGCCGACCCCGCCCGCCGCCAGGAATACCTGAGCATCGGCCAGACGGAATTAAAGCGCCTGAATGAAATGGCCGACCGCGCCATCGATTCCTTACAGGATGAAGATCTCGCCGGGCGGCTTTCGCTGGCCAACGTCGACCTGAAAAGTAGCGTGGACGAAGCCTGGCGGGGCCTTTCGCTTCGTTACGGTTTGCCCGACGAGTCGCTTACCCTCAGTACTTACGGTAACACCGTCGCTGAGGTGGACGAGCACTACTGGCACCACCTCGTCTACAACTTGCTCGACAATGCCTGCAAGTACGGCGGCCGCCCCCTGGCCATCGATGTCAATATCGCTGCTCAGTCCGATCAGGTGGTCCTGACCGTTTCCGATAATGGCCGCGGCATCCCGCAGCAGGAGCGGGAAAAGGTGTTCGACCGTTTCTACCGCATCTACCGGCCGGCCGAGGGGCATACGGCGAAGGGCCACGGTTTGGGCCTCAGTTTTGTCCGCCAGATCGCACGCGCCCACGGTGGTGGGGTGCGGGTGGATAACAATTCCGGCGGCGGCGCCCGGTTCACCGTCACCCTTCCTAATTACAAATCCTAGGTCATGTCTACTCGTCTGTTGCTGCAAATTGGTGGCGCGTTCGCGGTTCTGGTTATCGCCTTATTCGCATCAACGAGCCAGATGGAGCGCAACGCCATTTTCGGGTACAACCAACCGACGGAATACCGACTCAGGCAAGCCTCCGCGAACGTCATACCCCTCAATCACCCCTGGAATGACGTGGTGCGCACGCACAACGCAGGGTGGCCGGCCTTCGATCATTTCTACCGCAATCAGATTCTGGCCGAAAGCAGCGCCCCCTACCACGATCATCTTCGTTTCAAGGCCATCAGCCACCTGGTTGCTGAAACCTATTTCTTGCTCAATGCGCCGGCGGAAACGCGCTGGTTTTACCTCCGCGAACTGGAAAGTCTCCCGTACATCCCTGACCCAAACGTGGCGCTGTCGCTGGTGCAAAGTTTGTGGGAGAATAATGGACCGGTCGACGTCGATCTCTACAACTTTACCCAGGGGATCGAGCACGACAACCGGACGTACCTGGGGGAAGACGGTTTCGCTGCGCACAACGCCATGTACCGGGATACCTACGACGAACTTCGCCGGCTCGGTGACCTTTGATTGGAGGTAGCCATTAGGTTCGAAGGGTTAAAGCGGAATTTTAGCGATATGAGCTAATCCGTTGCAGCAATGGTTACTAAGTTAAGTGAGATAATAAATACATACCCATGAAAGTGCTGTACGTCGAAGATGAACCCCTTCTCGCCCGCATCGTCAAGGAATCCCTCGAAAGTAGGGGGCTCGACATTGATTGGTACACGGATGCGGAGGCCGGTAAGGATGGCATCCTGCAGGCGGGCAACTACGACATCGCGCTGCTGGACGTTCAGCTTCCCGGCGAAGATGGCTTTTCCATTGGGAGACGAATCCGGGCCTCCTTCCCGCGATTACCCATCCTCTTTCTTACCGCCAGAGTACAGGCGAAGGACGCCCTGGCGGGTTTTGAAGCTGGGGGCAATGACTACGTCCGGAAACCCTTCAGCATGGAGGAACTCCTCGTTCGCATGGAGAACCTCATCAATTTGGCGGAAGGTTCCGGACCGGGTTCACCCACTAACTCCGCACCCGCGGCAGCGCCCAATGTTGGGGTACGAGTGACCGGAGAAATCTATGAATTTGGGAATTTCATCCTTGATTACTCCAACCTGCGGCTAACGCTGGTAGGGGAAGAACCACGGGTGACTTCCCTAAGCCACCGTGAAGCGGAACTGCTTCGCTTATTTCTGCAGTCGCACGGAGAAGAGGTAATTGAGCGGAAAAAAATCCTGCTGGAATTGTGGCATGACGACGGCTTTTTCAACTCCCGTAACCTGGACGTTTACGTTCGAAAATTGCGGGCTCTCCTGGAAGCCGACCCGAAGGTGCGCATCCTGACGCTGCGCGGCGTCGGCTACCGCTTTGTCGTTGAATAGGCTCAACTAGCCGGGGCCATTTATCGTTACCTTTGTCACCATGACAGTAACTATGACCCCCGACGAAAAACAGGACTGGATCTCCAAAGTGGATAGCGCCCTCGACGAAGTGCGCCCCCACCTGGCCATCGACGGTGGAAACATTGAAGTCGTTAATATTTCTGACGGCAAGATCGTCGAAATCAAGTGGCTCGGCGCCTGCAACGGTTGCTCCATGACCGCCATGACGATGAAGGCCGGGGTTGAGGAAACGCTCAAGCGCCGCCTTCCTGAAATCGCCGGCGTAGTCGCCGTCAACTAAGCAAGTTCAGCGCCGACCATGCAGTTATTTTATGACCCAAGCATCACCGAGGGCACGCACCAATTGCGCGACGAAGAGGCTGCCCATGCCTTCCGGGTCCTGAGGAAAAAAGTTGGCGACGAATTGAATGTGGTCGACGGTCAGGGGTCATGGTACCGGGCTACCGTTACCTCCATTACCAAAAGAGAGTGTCTGCTTGACGCTCTATTGCTCAAACATGAAGCCGAACGCGCGAGCCATCACTTGACATTGATGGTGGCCCCCACCAAAAGCATCGACCGCTTCGAATGGATCCTCGAGAAGGCGACGGAACTGGGAATCGATCGCATCCAACCTTTCTACTCAGAACACTCCGAACGAAAAAGACTACGGACTGACCGCCTTGAGCGGATTTTAGAATCCGCCATGAAACAATCCCTCAGCGCCTGGAAACCGGTATTGAGTGAACCCTCAACTTTCACTGAAGCCGTTAGCCAGGTGGAGAAAGACGGCCAACGGTATCTAGCTTACCTGGGAACGGGAGGATCTCCCTTGCTCCACCATACCGCCGCGGCGAATGGAAGCGTTACTGTGGCGATCGGCCCCGAAGGTGGCTTCAGCCCCGCCGAAGCCGAACGGGCAAAATCCAACGGCTTCGAATTCGTAAGTTTAGGCCCGAAGCGATTACGGACCGAGACGGCTGCCATTGCATCCGTCCATACCATCAACCAACTAAATTGGTGATCTGCATGAAAAAGTTGACTATCGTTTTTTCCGGACTATTTGCCGTGGCCCTATTGGCTTCCGCGATGACTACACCCGCTGCTCAACTGCGCCTCGGGCTACTTAAATACAATGGGGGAGGGGACTGGTACTCTAACCCTACGGCTCTGCCCAACTTGGCGGCCTTCTGTAACGACCAACTCGGGACTAATTTGGATCTTGATTACGGCACGGTGGAAGTCGGCAGCGCGGAGCTGTACAACTACCCCTGGGTCCACATGACGGGCCACGGAAACGTCGTTTTCAATGCCTCGGAAGCGGAGAATCTGCGTAACTACCTAATCGGTGGCGGTTTTCTACACATCGACGATAACTACGGAATGGACCCCTACGTGCGGGTAGCCCTCGAACAGGTTTTCCCGGAAACCAAACTGGTCGAGGTCCCTTTTAACCACCCCATCTACAACCAGACCTTTGAGTTCACGAATGGCCTGCCGAAGATCCACGAGCACGACGGCGGCCCGCCGCAGGGCTACGGGATTTTCCACGAAGACCGCCTCGTGGTGTACTACACCTTCCAGTGTGACCTTGGCGATGGTTGGGAGGATGAATCCGTCCACAACGACCCACCGGAGATTCGGGCGGCGGCCCTGCGGATGGGCGCCAACGTGATCCAGTACGCCTTCGAACAGTAACCCACCTAAAAGTTAAAGCCACCAACGAATTATGAGAACATTACTCCTCTTCAGTTTTGCCATGATTTTTTCCGGAACAACTAAAGCTCAGGTCGGCTCCGCTGCTGATTTTGCCAATTTTGCGCGGTACGCGGATGCGAATAAGGAGATTATGGGCAAGCAAAACGGTATCGTGTTGCTCGGTAATTCCATTACGGATTTCTGGGCCACGCAAGACCCAAAGTTCTTTAAGGAGAATGGCCTAATTGGCCGTGGCATCAGTGGCCAAACCTCCACCCAACTCCTGTTGCGTTTCCGCGCCGACGTTGTGGAACTCAAGCCCGAAGCGGTCGTCATCCACATTGGTACTAATGACGTGGCGGAGAACACCGGCCCCTACAGCGAAGAGCAGACCGTCAACAACATCGCCTCGATGGTGGACATCGCGATGGCTAATGACATTAAGGTATTCATCGCAACCGTGGTGCCATCCACCACCTTCAACTGGCGTAAGGAATTGGGTAACCGTTCTGCAATGATCGTGAGCCTGAACAAGCAACTGCTCCAACTTGCAAAGGATAAGGGCGTTGGCGTCGTCGACTACCACGCCGCTCTCAGGAATGATGAAGACGGAATGGACGCAGAACTCGCCGAAGATGGCGTACACCCAACGCCAAAGGGTTACCAAGTGATGGGTGCTACCTTGATGGATGCCATCAAATAAGTATGCAAACTTATTGGAGTCACCCCCGGTAAGGGAACAACTACCCATTCAGAATCTCCCTTCGTATGCCCGGGAATAAACCGGACGTGTCCGTAATCGTCAGCACCTACCAGCAACCCGCCTGGTTGGAGAAAACGCTGTGGGGCTACGCGACCCAGGAGTTCCAAGACTTTGAAGTAGTCGTTGCTGACGACGGTTCGGACGACCGCACCGCGAAGCTGATCGAACGGATGCGAGCCGAACTCCCATATTCCCTTTCTCACGTGTGGCACGAGGATGATGGCTTTCGCAAGACAGTCATTCTGAACGAGGCCATCCGCCACGCAAGGGGTGGCTACTTTGTTTTTACGGACGGAGACTGTATCCCCCGGGCGGATTTTCTACGGCAACACGTAGACCGGCGGGAGCCCGGCCGCTTCCTGTCCGGTGGCTACTTCAAGTTGCCGAAAGCCATTTCGGAAAGTATCGCTCGCGAGCACATTACTACTCAGCAATGTTTCGACGTGGGCTGGCTGCGTAAACAGGGATTGCCCAATTCATTCAAAACCAACAAGCTGACGAGCGGACCGACGAAAGCGAGCGTATTGAACCGAATTACCCCCACCGGAGCCACCTGGAACGGGATGAACAGCTCCGGCTGGGCAAAAGATATCCTCGCGGCTAACGGATTCGACGAACGTATGCAGTACGGTGGCGAGGATCGGGAACTGGGGGAAAGATTGGAAAATGCGGGCATCCGCGGAAAACAGATCCGGTACAGTGCGATCTGTTTACACCTCCACCACGAGCGTGGCTACGTCACCCCGGAAATGATCGCTAAGAACGAAGCGATTCGTAAGGAGACCCGTCAAACGGGCCGGACGCAGACCGACTTTGGTCTTGAGCGTCTTACTTAGTTGCCGCCCCCTTTTTCACCGGAATGGGCGCGTAGTTTGGCTTCCCGCATGAATACGTAATGGGCGTCCGTACGGGCGATAAAGTAGCCGGGCAGGCCGTCCAGAAAGCCCAATTTAAAGAGGTACTTACTGACGAATCGGGCCGGGGGTTTGGTAATGAGGCGGGCCAGGTTGCCCCGCTTGCCCCGCTCGTAATAGGCCTTGGCGGCAATGGTGCTGTGCTTATTGAGTCGGTTGTACCGGTCGTGAAAGCCTTCGTCGGTGTAGTGGAGCAGGTCACCCTGCAGTTGAGTGCTCGTGGCACCCTCCACCGGGTCAAAACTATCGTGGGGGTTGATGCCACCGAGTACGTACTTCCGCCGGTCGAAGAGTCGCATCTTACGGTCCGGGTACCAACCACCGTGGCGGATCCAGGCCCCCATGAAGCGATTGAGGCGGTTCATGAAGTAGCAGTCGTGCGTCCAGTTGTCAAGTACGGAACGGATGCTTTCGCGGAGTTCATCGGAGAGGGCCTCGTCGGCATCGATGGAGAGGACGTACTCATTCCTTGCCACCGCGATGGCAAAGGCCTTTTGTTCCCGGTGGCCCAGAAAGGGTTGGCTAATGACCTTGGCCCCGGCGGCCTCCGCGATGGCAACCGTATCGTCGGTGGAGAGGCTATCTACGACCAGTACTTCGTCGGCCAGCCCGGCTACGCTTTCCAGGCAGCGGGGTAGATTAGCCTCCTCGTTTAGGGTGATGATGACGACACTGATCTTTTCCAAAGGGCGGCGGGCTTGGTGGGGGAACGGCGAAGATATACCTAAAACGCCTCGTTTCGGGTATCAAGAGCGCTGAGGCGGACCTTGCGTAAAGCGTCGGCCAAGTTGCCTGCCGTTGTACCTTTGGCGCATGGCGCAGCAACCCTCCATTCTCGTGATCAGTTCCTACCGAGAAACCCTGAATACCGTCCGGCCCGAGGGGCGCTGGTTCCTGGGCTTGGTGCGGGACCACGGCTACTCCGTCACGATCATGACGCCACGGGAAGAAGCGTCTTATTTAGATGAGATGGAAGCCGTCGGCGTCCGCATCATTGATTGGCATCCGAGCAGTAAATGGTCACGGGACGACTCCCGTAGGATTGCCGATGAACTGGCTGCCAATCACTACGATATTCTCCACCTGTTCAACAACGTAAGCGTTGTCTCCGGGATCCGGGCAGCCTCCGGGTGGCCGGGGAAGGTGGTTACCTACCGGGGCTACACCGGTAACATCCACGCCTGGGATCCCACGGCCTACCTGGGCCACCTCAACCCAAGGGTGGATATGGTCACCTGCGTCAGCCAAGCCGTGGCGGATAGCTTTCCGGGAAAGCCGTTTTTCGATCCTAAGAAGTTAGCCGTGGTGGGAAAGGGCCACGAACCACAATGGTACGCGAACGTCGTCCCCACCGATCTCCAGCAGGAATTTGGCATCCCGGCGGAAAAGACCGTCCTCATTATGGTAGCTAACGCCCGGCGGATGAAGGGGATGAACTATCTGGGAGCCGCCATCAAGTCACTGCCCGAGGACTTGGGTCTGCACTTCCTCTTTGCCGGCCGTGGCCTGCAGACGCCGGACTTTCAAAGTGACCTAAAGGCTAGTCACTACGCTGACGCCTATACCTTCTCTGGTTTTCGCACGGACGTACTCAACCTGATAGCTGCGGCCGACATCAGCCTGCTGGCCAGCGTGAAGGGAGAGGGTCTGAGTAAAGTATTGCTGGAATCCATGTTTCTCGGCCGCCCTACCATTATGACGGACATCGGTGGAAACAAGGGCCTGGCAGTGGACCACGAAACGGCGTTGGTCATCCCCCCAAAAGATCCTGTCGCCCTTTCCGCCGCGGTGGAGGAATTGGTCCTTACTCCGCACCTGCGGCAGCGCCTCGGTGAAGGAGCAAAGGAGTACATGGCGAAGCATTACGGAGCGGTGAAAACGACGCAAGACTTGCACAACGCCTACGGTAAATTGTTGGGTAGGCAAGGGAACGAGTGATAGAATCTTGGCCTGCAGGAATGGGGTAGCCAGGTTGGGGAAATTGGCCGCCAGTTTAGGAATTGTATTTCCTTTTGTTTAATCGCTAAACTAAGGTTCGGAATTGGCTGCCGGTAGGTTATCTTGCCAGCCACACATTCCAACCCATGAGCGCACCCATCACTAAGCGATTTAATAAGATCCTCGTTGCCAACCGTGGCGAAATTGCCATCCGGATCCTGCGCGCCGCCAGCGAACTGAAACTGAGGACTGTAGCGATCTACACCTACGAAGATCGGTACAGCCTGCACCGTTACAAAGCCGACGAAAGCTATCAGGTCGGCGCCGACGATGACCCGCTACGACCCTACATTGACATCCAGGGAATCATTAAGCTCGCGGTGGAAAAGAAGGTGGACGCAATCCACCCCGGCTACGGGTTCCTTTCGGAAAATACGGACTTTGCCCGCGCCTGCCGCGATGCCGGAATCGCCTTCGTCGGCCCTTCTCCGGAAAGTATGGACCAGCTGGGTGACAAAGTCGCCGCCAAAGAACTCGCTCGCAAAGTCGGGGTGCCCCTGATCCAGGATAGCGACAAGGACATTTCGGACCCGGAAACGGCCGCCGCTGAAGCTAAGCGCATCGGCTACCCGGTAATCGTCAAAGCAGCCTCCGGCGGTGGCGGGCGTGGGATGCGCGTCGTGCGCAACGAAGAAGACCTGCGGATCCAGGTTGTCGATGCCGCCAGCGAAGCGGAGAAAGCTTTTGGTGACGGCACGATCTTCCTGGAAAAGTTCATCGAAAATCCCCGCCACATCGAGGTGCAATTGCTGGGAGATCACCACGGTAATCTCGTCCACCTGCACGAACGGGATTGCTCCGTGCAACGCCGCTTCCAGAAGGTAGTAGAGATTGCACCCGCCCCGAACCTCAAACAGGAGACGAAGGATAAGCTGTACGAGTACGCCCTCCGCCTCGGAAAGGAGGTCGGGTACTACTGCGCGGGTACCGTAGAATTTTTGGTGGACCACGACGAGTCGATCTACTTTATTGAGGTGAACCCCCGCATCCAGGTGGAGCATACGATCACGGAGGAAATAACCGGGATTGATCTGGTCCGCACCCAGATGCTCGTCACGATGGGCTACCCGCTGGACCACCCGACAATCTTCATCCGCAGTCAAGACGATATCGTTGTGAACGGATACGCCGTTCAGTGTCGGGTCACGACCGAGGACCCCGCCAACAGCTTCAAACCGGACTACGGCACCTTGATCGCCTACCGGTCTGCATCAGGAATGGGCATCCGGCTCGACGCCGGTTCGGCCTTCCCGGGCGCGGTCATCAGTCCCTACTTCGATTCACTCCTCGTAAAAGTGACTGGCTCGGGCCGGACGTTGGCCGGAGCAGCTGACCGCCTCCACCGGGCGCTGCGTGAGTTCCGGGTACGTGGGGTAAAAACCAACATCGGATTCCTCCTCAACCTGCTCGAAAACGATGACTTCCAGCAGGGGAAAGCGACCGTCCGCTTCATTCCGGACCACCCCGAACTGCTGGAAACCCGCAACTTCCGCGACCGCGGTACCAAACTGCTTTCCTATCTGGCCAATACGATCGTCAACGGAAACCCGGACGTGAAGGCCTACGACAAGGACCGCACCTTTCTCAAGCCGGTCGTTCCCCAATTTGACCAGTACGCCGAAATGCCGAAGGGAAACCGGGACCGCCTCCTCGACCTGGGGCGGGAAGGTTTCGTGGACTGGCTCCGCGACGAAAAAAAGATCTACTACACCGATACGACCTTCCGGGATGCCCACCAATCCCTGCTGGCGACGCGCATGCGGATGACGGATATGCTGAAGGTGGCTCGCTCCTACGCCATGAACCAGCCCGGCGATCTCTTCAGTATGGAGGTTTGGGGTGGCGCGACCTTTGACGTCGCGATGCGCTTCCTGAAGGCCGACCCCTGGCGCCGCCTCCGCAAGTTGCGGACGGCCATGCCGAATACCATCCTCCAAATGCTGCTGCGCGGTAGCAATGGGGTAGGGTACAAGGCTTACCCGGATAACCTGATCATCAAGTTCATCGAGGAAGCTGCTCAAGGTTTTGAGACCTTCGATGAGGATGGAAAGGTGAACGGCTACACCGGTGGTATCGATCTCTTCCGCATCTTCGATTCCCTCAACTGGATCGAAAATATGGAGACCTCGATCCGGACGGTTCGGGAGAATACCAGCTCCCTCGCCGAGGCCTGTATTTGCTACACGGGTGACATCACCAATCCGGGCAAGACGAAGTTTACGCTGGACTACTACCTTAAGCTAGCTAAGCGTTTAGAAGACGCCGGTGCGCACATCCTCTGCATCAAGGATATGGCCGGCCTGCTGAAACCGCTCGCCGCGGAAGAGCTTATCCAGGGTTTAAAGGCTACGACGAAGCTGCCGATTCACCTCCACACTCACGATACTTCGGGCATCCAAAGTGCTACATACCTACGTGCCATCGAGGCTGGCGTCGACGTGGTGGACGTTGCGATCAACAGTCTTTCAGGCCTTACCTCCCAACCCGGGTACAACAGCATTGCCGCCATGATGGAAGGGCACGAACGGGAAAATAAGGTAGACCTCAAGCTCCTCAACGAGTACGCGGACTACTGGGAGAACGTCCGGAGTTACTACTATCCCTTCGAGACGGAACTCCGGGCGGGTACGGCCACGATCTACGATACAGAAATTCCCGGTGGCCAGTACTCCAACCTGCGCCCGCAGGCACGTGGATTGGGTTTGGAGGACCAGTTCCCAACCATCCGGGAGAACTACGCAGCGGCCAATGAGCTTTTCGGTAATCTCGTGAAGGTGACGCCCTCCAGCAAGGTCGTCGGCGACATGGCCATGTTCATGACCAGCAATGACCTGACGGCGGAGGACATCCTCCAACGCGGTGATAAGTTGGACTTTCCCGACAGCGTCAAAAACCTAATGCGGGGTGACCTCGGCCAAATCGAGGGTGGCTTTAACGAGCAGGTACAGCGCATCGTCCTGAAGGATGAAAAGCCCTACACGAATCGACCCAACTCCCATCTGGAACCCATCAACTGGGAGGAAGCGGAAAAGGAATACGAGGAGAAATTTGGTGCCAAGCCAACCACGAAAGGTTTGCTGGCCTACCTGCTATACCCGAAAGTCTACGCCGACTTCTACGCTCACGACGAAGAATTCGGCCAGGTGGCCAACCTGCCAACTACCGCTTTCTTTTACGGGCTGCAGCCCAACGAGGAGGTGCTGGTCCGGCTTAGTGCGGGTAAGACCATTACGGTCAAGTACCTCAACATGACGGAGGCGGACGCCCAGGGTAACCGCCTGGTGTTCTTCAGCCTTAACGGCCAGACGCGGTCGATCACCATTCAGGACCGTACCCTCAATCTGAAGATCGTCAAAAACCAAAAGGCCGTTGGGGTAGGCCAGGTCGGTAGCCCGCTCATGGGTAATCTCAGCCGCATCCTCGTCAAGGTTGGTGATAAGGTGGAGGCCGGTGATCCGCTTTTCGTCATCGAAGCGATGAAGATGGAATCAACCATCACGAGCCCAATTGACGGGGAGGTGCAGGCCGTTTCCCTCAAGGAGAAGACCCTGGTGGAGACGGATGATCTCGTCGTGACCGTTGGGTAACCCACTAGCCGATCCGATGAGTAATCGCGAAGCCCACCTGCGTCTCTGGCCGTTAGGTGGGCTTTCCGATTGTGGCTTGCCCGGTGGGGCACCCAAACTAAACGGGTGAGCACCGTGTTTTACCCCTATATTTGGAAACATATTTCATTGCCATGGATGCTCCACAGTCGAAGCGCTTTAAAGAACTGAAGAAGACCAGCCCGGACGCCGGGCAGAAGGTCATCAAGTCCAGCATTGCCGGTCGGCGGCGCTCGTGGGTGGATCGCATCTTTGAGATTGCCGGCAAGAAGTATGAAGTCGTGTCCCTCGGTGAGCGGCAGATCAGCGCCGTTCCCACCAGCAACCAACTCACCAAGAATAAGCTGGACGCATAAATTGTTAGGCTATGAGTTTGGCCATTGGCGCGTTGCTCGTAGCCATTCTTTTGCTGCCCGGCATCGTCTTTCGCTACCTCTACATCCGGAGCGACGCGCTGCGGAAGACCATCGATCTCAGTCTTCTCAGCGAAGCGGTCTTCATTCTGATTCCATCTTTATTGCTTCACCTCTTCGGCCGTTTGGTTGCGGAGCATCTGTTGGGCTGGGACATCAATCTGCGGCAGATCTACCTGTTGCTGACCAACAGCAGCGCGATCGACTTCGCGTTGATTGATGAGGGCTACCCATTTTTCGTCGGGTACATCCTTACGCTCTGCATTCTGGCCGGAGCGCTGGCGATTGGTTTCCAGCAATTAGTCGTCCGACTCGGGTGGGACGAACGATACAAGCTGCTCCGCATCTACAACGATTGGGACAAATTCTTCTCCGGCCACGCACTCCCGAAGGCGGAACGCGAGCAGATTGAGTTCATCCAGGTGGACGTCGTTTGTTCCAGCTCGGCCGGCGACGTGCTGTACACCGGGGTGCTGGAGAACTACTCACTGAATAAAGACCAAGGTATTGACCGCATCTTCCTCAGCAATGCTTTCCGCCGGGAGTTGAAGGATGATCTGCAACTCGACAGCATGACCGTCAGCCTCCCCGCCGATTACCCCAGCTACCGAACGAAGGATTTTGACGACCGCTACTACGCCTTGCCGGGCGCCTACTTCGTCATTCCATTCGGGGAGATCAAGAACCTCAACATCATCTACAATACGCTCAAGGAGACCTCCGCTCCGGCGACCGATTCGCTCATCGTTCAAAAAGCAGCGGGCGCTGCCGCAGGTGCCGGACAAGGACCGGAGAAGGGACCGGGCGCAAACGAAGGACCGACCTCTCCGAGTGATTTGGGGGATGGAAAATGATCCTCTCATCCCTGGTTAAAAGCGGACTTTCACCTGACGATCGAGCTTACGTTCTAAGATCCCTTTTGCATACTAATCAATTCGCCCCATGAAGAAGTCCTTGCCCTACTTCACCTACTTACTGCTTGCTCTCTTCCTGTGCACCTGCGACAGCGCCCAGAATATTGAGGGAGCGGATGATGCAACTGACGTGGACTCCACTAGCGAAAAACCCGCGGTACCAAGGATCATTTTTGACACTGACATCGGCGGTGATATCGATGATCTCGGGGCGCTTTATGCCCTGCACGTCTACGCCGATTCTGGCTTGTGTGAGATCGCGGCGGTGATGTCGTCTTGGTCAATGGAGCACCACGTGGAAGGAATTGATGCGATCAATACTTACTTCGGAAGGGGAGATACGCCCGTGGGTAAGTACGTGGATGGCCCGTACAGTAAGGAAGAATACACTTGGTGGCTGGGTGAAAAATTCCCACGTGACCTGAAGTATGCGTCGGCACCCGGCGCGACACCACTGTACCGGGAATTGCTTGCGGCGGCAGCCGATACCAGCCTGACCATCGTGGTGACGGGCCGCGTAAATAATGTTTACGAACTGATGGAGTCCCCTCCGGATTCCATCTCTCCAATGAGTGGGATGGACCTGATTGCCGCGAAAGTGAAGGCGTTCTACATCATGGGGGGTAACTACGTCCGTACGGGCAAGGCTGAGGCCAACTTCAAATGGAGTGGCCCCGGTGTTGCGAAATACGTCATCGAAAACTGCCCACGCCCCATCACCCTGAACGGGGGAATCATTGGGAACCGGGAGGATGGCTACGGTACGGGAACGGCCATCAACGATTTGCCTGAGGACCACCTAATGCGGTCGGGCTACGGCTATTTTTTCCAGCACCCACCGGAATGGTCGGGACTTGCACCGAGCGATACCATTCCCGAATGGTCCATTTGGGATATCATCACCGTGCAGGTCGCCGTAACCGGGACAGAGGATTATTTCACCGTCGTAGACGAAGGAAGTGTGGCTTTCGACGATGCCGAGTTAACGACTTGGGTAGCTGAACCAGACGGCCCGCACCGATTTCTGAAACCGAAAATGAACCCCAAGCGCTACGCTGACGAAGTGATCCAACCACTGCTCGTGAGGAACCCGAAATATTGATGCTCGGTTTTCATTCTGTAAGGAACGGTGCCAGATTATTGGACGAATCCTGGAGGAAAAATCTTATCCTTCCCCTTTACCGATGCGAATCTTCCGCTCCAATTCAGCAAGGGCGCGGCGGACTTCGTCGTTTGTATCTACCAAGTCTTCGACGGCGCGGAGTGAGTAGATGACGGTGGAATGGTCGCGATTGCCGAAGAGCTGTCCGATCTTCTTCAGGCTGTTATCGGTGTGTTGCTTGACGAGGAACATACTGATCTGGCGGGCGAGAACAACCTGGCGGCGGCGAGTGGTACTCTTGATCTTCTCCACGTCCAGGTTGAAGTGGTCGGCGACAGCCTTCTGTATGACTTCCGGTGTGACCTCCCGGTTGATGTCGGAGACGAAACTCCGTAGCACCTCTTTGGCCAGGTCGATGTCGAGCTTCTCCTTACCGGCGACGCCCTTCTTCATGACCATGGTGTGAAGGATGCCCTCCAGCTGGCGGATGTTGTTCTTAATGTGGAAGCAAATGAACTCGGCTACCTCGGTGGGTAGTTCCACGTTGTTCGTGTGGGCCTTGGAGGTAAGGATGGCCATCCGGGTTTCCAAAGCGGGCTCCGAAAGGTCGGCACTCAAACCCCACTGGAAGCGACTGCGTAAGCGCTCTTCGATGTCCAACTCGATGATGGGCCGGTCACAGGTCATCACGATCGCCTTATTATTCTGGCGGAGGACGTTGAAGAGGTTGAAGAAAATATCCTGGGTTTTCTTCCGGTTGACGAGCTGCTGGATATCGTCCACGAGCAGAATGTCCACGTTCTGGTACCAATTCAGAAGGTCATTGGTGGAGTTCGACGCGATGGAGTCGATCAGGTGCTGGGTGAAGGTATCGGCACCGACGAAGAGCACGGCCTTATCCGGGTACTTTTCGTTGACGTAGTTGCCGATGGCGTGGAGCAGGTGCGTCTTACCAAGGCCACTCTTTCCGTGGATGACCAGTGGGTTAAAGGCCGTCTGGGTAGGGTTGTCGGCTACCGCTTTGGCGGCGTTGCGGGCGAGGCTGTTGCAGTCGCCCTCCACGAAGTTTTTGAAGGTGAAGCCTTTGTTGAGGTTGCTGGGGATCCGCGGCCGTGCTACCCCGGGGATGACGAAGGGATTGCCCGGCATATTCTCGTGCGTCAGCGGAACTTGCTCGGTGACTTTCCCCTGCTTCTGAGGGAGGGTAGGGCGCACCTTATTCTTGACGGGGTTGATGCGGTACTGCAGGCGCCCGGGCTCGCCGAGGGCCGTATTCAGGCTGGTCTTGAGTACCTCAACGTAGTGCTCTTCGAGCCACTCGTAAAACAGCCGGTGGGGAACCTGGATGGTCAGTTCGTTACCTACCAGTTTGACTGGAGTAATAGGGGCAAACCAGGTTTCATATGCCTGGCCCGAAACGGTCTGGCTGATCGTTTGTAAGCATTGGCTCCATAGGCCTTTGTGGTCAGTATTTGAATCCAGTGGTTGAATGATATTTTGTCCCAAGAGCACAGCGAGAGTTGTTCTGAGTAGGGCCGTTGCTCCCCCTCAGGTTGGTTAAAATAGGCTGTTGATTCAGTAAGTGAAACTTCTGTGAAAGGCTAAATCCCTTACGCCCATCGTGGTGGAAACCGGGGCGGAAACTTCGAGCGTAATCGACCGTCTACTAATGACGAGTACTGAAAGTTGAGTGTTGCTTTTCAGCGCAAACGTGCCGTTGGCGCTCGACAAATATGAGGACAAAGCAGTGAGCCCACCAAGTAAAATGAATGTTAATTCAAAAGAAAAATCCTTCGCAAAATTCTGGCAGATTTTGTGCCAGTTTGACGTAAGCAGAAGGTTGAAATTTCTGTATTTATACCCGCAGATTACTACAAGCTACGCATGCCCTTGCCTGGCCACCCGGAAAGGTCAAATCCAGCCGGCCGACTCTCAGACCGCCGAATCCAACCTGGTTGACGACGACGGGAATGCCTTGTTCGTTCGGCACCTCCACCGGCTCGTTGAGGAAGGTGTGGGTGTGGCCACCGAGGATGATGTCGATGTCTTTGCTTGCCGATGCGAGTTTGATGTCATCAACCTTGTCCCCGCGGTAACGGAAACCAAGGTGGCTCAAGCAAACGACGACGTCGCACCGCTCCTTATTACGGAGCATCCCTGCAGTGCGGTTGGCAATTGCGATGGGCTCCAGGTACTGGGTGTTACCGTACAGTTTTTCCGGAACGAGCCCGTCCAGTTCGATCCCCACGCCGAAGACACCCACTTTGATATCCCCGCGCTCGATGATGGTGTAGGGTTTGGTCTGCCCGGCGAGTGGTGTACCCGCAAACTCGTAGTTGGCCGATAGCATGGGAAAGTCCGCATGCTGCAGTTGAGTCGCCAGGTTTTCCATCCCGCCGTCGAAATCGTGGTTGCCGATCGTGGCGGCGTCGTAGCCCATCTTGCTCATCAGCTTCATCTCGAGTTCGCCGGCGAAGAAGTTGAAGTAGGGCGTGCCCTGAAAGATGTCTCCGCTATCCAGCAGGATCACGTTGTCCTCCTGGGCGCGGACGCTTTCAATCAGCCGCATGCGCCGGATGGCACCGCCGCGGTTGGCGTTGCGGCCGCCGTCGTCGGGGAAGGGCTCAATCCGGCTGTGCCAATCGTTGGTGTGTAGGATAGTGAGTTTTGGGGCATCCTTTGGGAAGAGGGTAGCGCTTTGTGCGAGCGTTGGGACCAGCATCAGGCCACCACCGACGGCTGCTTTGCGGATGAAGAATCTGCGGTTCATAAGGAAAAGGGAGGCTTGATGAATAGGAAGGTGGGCGGGAGCGTTGAGGCCATTATAACTTCATCCGTTCCCCGGTGCTCTTCACGTCGATGGGAGCAGTGGAGCGGCCGGCAAAGTCAATCAGGACGTCGCGGAGGAAGTAGCCGGTCTCAATTTGGGGGATTCCCTTGAGCATGGAGGAGTTGGAGCCACCGTTGGCCACGTAATCGATGGTCGCTACGTAGTAGGTCGCGGCGGGGTCCAGCGCCCGGCCCTTGATCTTAACGTTCAACTTGCCACCGGAACGATTGACGCGCAGTTCATCGCTAACGGGCCAGCCGCCGGAGTTAGCAATGTGGTTAATGAATTCCTTTACCTGGACGCCAGTGAGGGGCAGGACGACCAACTTATTGTCGAAGGGCATCAATTCGTAGATCTCGGATACGATGAGGGGGCCGGCCCCGATCTCGCTTACCCGGAGGCCGCCGCTGTTCGTGGCGGCGAAGGCGATGGGGTGGTCCGGGTAGTATTCCGTAGCGGCCACCTGCATGATATCCGCCATCCAGTTGCCGAGGTTGCTTTCGGGGCTTCCTTTCTTTAGTGGAGTGACGATCTCGGCGAGGACGCGATTCATCTTGGCGTCCAGCTGGGCCTTGTAGGGGGCGATCAGGCCTGCAACTTCGTCCACGCTTTCGCTGGTGGTCCCCTCCCCATTACCTGGCACCTGCGGCAGCGCCCCAGTATCTGCATTAATGTTGTAAACACTTGGGCTGACGGTGACGGGACCGTAACTCGTCTTGCAACTCAGCAGGCAGGCGGAAACGGCCAGGTAGGTGAATAGCTTATTCATGGGCGGGGCTTTGGCTGGGGGCTAAAAATAGACAAACCCAACCGGCAATGAAGAAGACGCCGCCAATTGGGGTGACCGGGCCCAAAAATACCGTTGGTATACCATGGACGGATTGTAGCGCCAATAAGTACAGCGACCCGGAGAAGAGCAAAATACCCACCAGGAAAAACAAGGTCGCCCACTTCAGGTAAGGCCGACGAAGGAGAGGCGACAGCGTGAGCACGCTAACTAACCCAATGGCCATTGTATGATAAAAATGATAGCGCACCCCGGTGGCGAAAGTCTCTAGCTCCTGCGGCCCGACGAGGGTCTTGAGCCCGTGGGCCCCAAAAGCACCCAACGCAACGGCGAGGGCGCCCAGCCCAGCGAACAGGCGAATGTATTTCTGCATTGGGTAAAAATACAGTCGGTGCCGGGCGGTGCTACGATGAGATGCGTAAGTCTTTCGTCAAACCGCAGTAGCTTCGCCGCCGTACCTACAACTTAGAAAAGACCACTATGAAAGCATACGTATTCCCCGGCCAGGGCGCCCAGTTCAGTGGAATGGGAAAATCTCTGTACGACCTTAGCCCCATGGCAAAGCAACTCTTCCACCAGGCCGACGAGGTGCTGGGATACTCCCTCTCGAAAGTGATGTTTGAAGGTAGTGACGAAGAACTCAAGCAGACCCGGATCACTCAACCCGCCATCTTTGCCCACTCCGCCATTACTTACTTGGTGGCAACGGATATCGAGCAACCCACCGCCGTGGCGGGCCACAGTTTGGGAGAGTTCTCCGCCTTAGTTGCTGCTGGCGCGTTAGACTTCCCATCTGCACTCCGGCTGGTGGCCGAACGCGCCGAAGCGATGCAGGAAGCGACGGACGCTACCGAAGGCACCATGGCCGCCGTCCTCGGATTGGATGACAGCATGATCGAAGAAGCCTGCGCCGCCATCGAAGAGGTAGTAGTGCCGGCCAATTATAATACTAATGGCCAACTCGTCATTTCCGGTTCCGTCGCCGGCGTAGAGAAAGCCAGTAAGATCCTGACGGACCTCGGTGCTCGCCGCGTCGTCGCCTTGCCAGTCGGTGGCGCCTTCCACAGCCCATTGATGCAGCCAGCGCAGGACCGCCTGAAAGCAGCCATCGAAGAGGCGCGGTTCCGTCCGCCTGCCTGTGAGATCTACCAGAACGTGGATGCCCAGCCATCTACCGATCCTGACCAGATTAAGGAAAAGCTGATCGCTCAACTTACGAGCCCCGTACGTTGGACGCAGACCGTGGCCAATATGCAAGCGGCCGGGTTGACTGACTTCGTGGAAGTAGGAGGTAAAGGAAAGATTCTTGCCGGCCTAATTCGAAAAGTAGATCGGGCACTAAACGTGGAACAATTAGGGTAGAGCCATCACAAATTCGTCTTGTTAGGTCAATATTTCACATTTATTCCGAATCGTCAGACCTAAAGTGCCCTTCCAATCGTAGGGAAATATACCTTTATGCAACTAACCAATACCACCCGGCGAATGATCCGCCCCCTGCTTACCGCGTGTGTTTTGATGACCTCCGTTTCCGCCCTGGTTGCCCAGGCTTCGGCCGCCCCGCCGGCTGATTTTTTGCGGAGCATCAATAAACTGTACGTCGTAGTAGCCGTGATCGTGATCGTATTCCTGGGTTTAGCCTATTACTTATGGTCCCTCGATAGGAAGGTGACCGATTTAGAAAACCAAATAAACGATCATGTCTAACAACGTTTCCTTTTTGGATAGCGTCAACCGCTATTTTGACCAGGCTGCGCCCCATACGGGCCTCGATGACGGTCTGCTGAAACAGATCAAGATCTGCAACAGCGTCTACCAGATCCACTTCCCGGTCAAGATTGGCGGAGACGTCAAGGTTATTGAGGCCTACCGCGCCCAGCATAGCCACCACCGTAGCCCGACGAAGGGTGGTATCCGCTATTCCAACCACGTGAACCAGGATGAGGTAGTAGCACTCGCTACGCTGATGTCCTACAAGTGTGCCATTGTCGACGTACCCTTCGGCGGTGCTAAGGGTGGTGTCAAGATCAACCCCTGGGAGTACAGCGATACGGATCTGGAAAAAATCACCCGCCGTTACACTACTGAATTGATCCGCCGCAAATTCATCGGCCCCGCAGTGGACGTCCCCGCTCCTGATTACGGAACCGGCCCCCGCGAGATGGCCTGGATCTACGATACTTACCGTTCTTTCCACCCCGACGACATCAACGCTGCGGGTTGTGTGACCGGCAAGCCCGTCAACCAAAATGGCGTCCGGGGCCGTACGGAGGCGACCGGTCGTGGCGTCTACTACGGTATTCGCGAAGCCTGTAACCAGCCGGACCTGATGGAAAAACTGGGGTTGAACCTCGGAATTGCCGGTAAGACCATGGTTATCCAGGGCCTCGGAAACGTGGGTTCCCATACCGCAACGATCAGCCAGGATGAAGGTGGCGTGAAGATCATTGGCGTGAGTGAAGTAGAAGGTGCCATCTACAATCCGGAGGGTATCGATATCCACGCGCTGCTGCGCCACCGGGAGCACCACGGAAGCATCCTCAGCTTCCCCGGCGCCCAGGTCTACGGTAAGGATAAGCGCCGCGCCGTAATGGAATTTGAATGTGATATTCTCGTCCCCGCCGCCCTGGAAAACCAGATTGATAAGAACAACGCACCCAGCGTCAAGGCCAAGATCGTAGCCGAAGCGGCCAATGGACCGGTTACGGCGGACGGCGCGGCCATCCTCGCCGAACGGGGTGTAGTGGTGATTCCAGACATCTACCTCAATGCGGGTGGTGTTACGGTTAGCTATTTCGAATGGTTGAAGAACCTCAGCCACATGCGTTTTGGCCGGCTGGAGAAGCGTTTCGACGAACGCGTCTACACCAAGATCGTAGAGCAGATCGAATCCACTACTGGAAAAACCATCAGTGAACGGGATCGAGAGATGATCACCCGCGGTGCCGACGAGATTGATTTGATCCGGTCCGGCCTCGAAGAGACAATGATCACCGGTTTCCGTGGCATCTATACGCTGTACAAGAATAATGACGGGATCAAAGACCTCCGGACGGCGGCTTTTGCACTCGCAATCAGTAAGATATCCAGCGATTATATCGCTCTCGGTATCTGGCCATAATGGATTGAGGGTAAAATTTTATCCTTTTTTCCTGCCTTGTTTTGAAATAATTGTTGGTGCGGCTATCTTCGCCGCCCCAACAATTTTTATTTGTACCTATGTCAGACAGACTCGATAAAATCGACCTTCACATTCTGAAAATTCTTCAGGACAGCAGCAAAATTACCAACCTCGAACTCTCCAAGCGGATTGGCCTCAGCCCAGCGCCGACGCTGGAACGCGTCAAGAAATTAGAGAACAATGGTGTCATCCAGAGCTACCACGCTCAGGTGAACCCAGCCTCCATTGGCCTCATGGTCAAAACCTTTGTGCTCGTCTCCCTGGATTGGCGAAAGGATGCGGCCCGGGAGAACTTCCTGCAGCAGGTCAACAGCATCAAGGAGATTGTGGAATGCCACATCATCACCGGCGAGGCCGATTTCCTGATCAAAATCGTTTGTAAAGACATACCCACTTACGAGCGCCTACTCTTCAAGACGCTTCAGCAGATCGACGAGATCGAACGACTCAAAACACTGATGACGCTGTCTACCGTTAAGCACTCCAAGCTGCTTCCTTACGAGTACGAAACGGAGTAGTAGAAAACTCATTAGTGGGGCAATACCTGAGCTACATCCCGTTAGGTAGCCGCCACCGTTCAAATCAAGGTCCACATGCGGGTAGGTATCGTACAGCAAAAGAACACCGGTAGTCGCTTGGGTAACATCACTCATTCTGCGGGCGCTGCACGCAGGTGCCAGGAAATGGGTGCGGAACTGATCGTCTTTCAGGAGTTGCACACCGGCAGCTACTTCTGCCAAACGGAAGATGTGGACGTCTTTGACCGAGCGGAGTCTATCCCCGGCCCAAGCACTGAGTTTTTTGGGAAGTTAGCCAGTGAGCTGGGCGTCGTCATCGTAACGAGCCTCTTTGAAAAGCGTGCCCCCGGGCTCTATCACAACACTGCCGTGGTCATCGAAAAAGATGGCTCCATCGCCGGTACTTACCGGAAGATGCACATCCCCGACGACCCGGCTTACTACGAGAAATTTTACTTCACGCCCGGTGACAAAGGATTTGGTGTCATCTCCACCAGCGTAGGGAAGTTAGGCGTCCTGGTTTGCTGGGACCAGTGGTTCCCCGAAGCCGCCCGCCTCACCGCCATGGCCGGCGCGGACGTCCTTATTTACCCAACCGCCATCGGCTACGAGAAGGGAGATACACCGGAAGAAAAAGCTCGCCAGCGGGATGCCTGGCTCATCAGCCAACGGGGCCACGCCGTCGCCAATGGCCTACCTGTCATCTCCGTAAACCGCACCGGTTTTGAAGCCGACCCCAGCGGGGTAACGGATGGTATCCAGTTTTGGGGATCCAGCTTCGTGTGTGGGCCGCAGGGGGAGTACCTCCACCAGTTAGGAGAAAACGAACAGGCGGAGGCCGTCGTGGAGATTGACCCCAGGCGCACGGAAGCTGTCCGAAGGATCTGGCCCTTCTTCCGGGATCGGCGGATTGATAGCTATGCGGGATTAACCAAGCGGTACCTTAATGATTAAGTATCGAGGGAACTGCCATCAGCGCAGCAGCCTTTCTTTCTGAGCGGCAAATTCTTCCTGGCTTAAAATGCCGGCTTCTTTTAGTTTGGCCAAGCGCTCCAACTGGCCGAGAAAATCGTCATTGAGCTGTAGGGGCGTTTCCACCTCATCGATGATTTGCTCCTCAATGTCCGGCTGTTTGTATCCGTTTGCCTTGAAGACCTGGTAAGCGCTTTGGGAGCGCAAAAAGGATAGGTGATCGTGGGAGTTGATCCGTTGAAAATCTGCGTACCCCTGGTTGATCGCTTTCTCTAAGTGAGAAAGTGCCTTAGCTGTGTCTTCGTGCATGCTGTGGATACAGGCCAGTTTAAAATGGAGCTTCGGGTTATTACTTCTGTTTTCCAAAGAGCGCATGTACAAGGGGATGGCTTCCCGTGTTTCGTAGTCCCGGTAGAGCCGGTCACCTTCTTCCTCGAAGTGGTCCTTGTGGGCTTGACTGTTATCTTGTCTGATGACCCGATCGGCGGGAATACCCGCAAAGGCTTGCGGTTGCTGATTGTAGGCAGCAGTAGGTTGTGCACCATAGTTTTGGACGACGATCGTAGTACCGCCTGCCCCGTCGGTCACGCCGTTGTACAGCCGGTCGAATTTCCTGTCATCCATCGTCAGTAGAATAATGGCTTCGAAGAAACTGATGATGGCGGGGATAAACGTCCAGAAGAAAACGAGGTACAGCACCCCTCTACCTACCTGGCCCAGATAGAACTTATGGCCGCCAAATGCGCCCAGGAACCAAGCCAGGATGGCCGCTACAATTTTCGATTTCATGGTTGTAGGTTTAGACGCTTGAAGGTAAGGAAATCGGTACTAAGCTTCCCGTGCGCACCTCTGGGTGTAACTAATCAGTCCTGAGGGTACGCGAATGGTCCTACGTTTCCTTTAAAAGAGAACGGCCAGAGCGAGGTGCCCTGGCCGTCCGTACCATTTTGTAATTTCTAGATCGTCCTACAGATCAAACTTGATCCCCTGCGCCAGTGGTAGTTCCGTGGAGTAGTTGATCGTATTAGTTTGCCGGCGCATATATGCCTTCCAGCTGTCGGAGCCGGATTCGCGGCCACCGCCGGTTTCCTTCTCTCCGCCGAAAGCGCCGCCAATTTCCGCACCGGAGGTACCGATGTTCACGTTGGCGATACCGCAATCGGAGCCGGCTGCGCTAAGGAAGCGTTCGCTGTCGCGCATGCTGGTCGTCATGATGGCGGAGCTCAATCCCTGAGGAACGTTGTTCTGGATCTCAATGGCCTCCTCCAGGGTGGAGTAGGGCATGATGTAAAGGATTGGCGCAAAAGTTTCGTGGAGTGGCATGGCGCTTTCCTTGGTCACCTCGAAAAAGGCCGGTTTCACGTAGCAGCCACTCTCGTAACCTTCGCCTTCGATGACGCCGCCTTCAACGACGGTCTTGCCGCCTTCCGCCTTGATCTTCTCGATGGCTTCGAGGTATGTGTTGACGGAATCCTTATCGATCAGTGGTCCGACGTGATTGTTCTGATCCAGGGGGTCGCCAATGCGGAGTTGGCCGTAGGCAGTCTTGAGTTTATCGCGAACTTCCGCGTAGCGCGATTCGTGGACGATCAGTCGGCGGGTAGAGGTACAGCGCTGGCCACAGGTGCCGACGGCTCCGAATAGGGCACCGGTCAGCACGAGGTTCATATCGGCGGATTCGGTGATGATGATGGCGTTGTTGCCCCCCAGTTCGAGGAGTGATTTACCGAGGCGGGCTCCGACGGTAGCCGCGACGATCTTACCCATCCGCGTTGAACCGGTGGCGGAAATGAGGGGGAGGCGCTTGTCTTCGGTCATCCATTCGCCAACCTGGTAATTACCGTTAATGAGGCTGGAAATGCCTTCGGGCAGGTCATTATCCGCCGCCACTTTCGCCCAGATATTCTGGCAGGCCACGCCGCAGAGTGGCGTCTTTTCGGAGGGCTTCCAAATGGTCACGTCACCACAAACGAGGGCGATCATGCTGTTCCAACTCCAAACGGCGACGGGGAAGTTGAAGGCCGAAATGATACCGACGATGCCCATGGGGTGCCACTGCTCGTACATCCGGTGGAGGGGGCGTTCAGAGTGCATGGTGAGTCCGTAGAGTTGGCGGCTGAGGCCCACTGCGAAGTCACAGATGTCGATCATCTCCTGCACCTCGCCTAGGCCTTCCTGAAGGGATTTTCCCATCTCGTAGGAGACGAGTTTCCCGAGCGCGTCCTTGTGCTTTCGGAGGGCTTCTCCGTACTGACGTACGATCTCGCCGCGCTGGGGTGCGGGTACGGTCCGCCAGTGTTTGAAGGCTACTTGGGCTTGGGCGACGACGGCGTCGTACTGCTCGCGCGTCGTCTCACTTACGCGCCCGATCTCCCGCCCATCAACTGGGCTGAAAGAAACGATGTGTTTGGCTTCGTTGTGGTGGCCCTGCTGGCCGGTGCTGGTGCCATGGTTGTCTTCGCGGAGGCCGAGCTCCTGGAGAAAATCTTGGTTCATGATCTTGGTTTAAGCTTGGTTAGGGGCGGCGAAGGTACGGATTTAAACTACTGTTTTGAAGATGATTTGGGCGCTGACGCAGGTGCCAAGTGTGGGATTAAGGAGCAACTAATGTTACCCCAAATCGTTATCTTTAACCTATGACCGCACTACCAATGCAATCTGTTGCTCCCCGGGATATTAACCTTGGGGCACTTGGCATCCAACCATTCAAGATTACGCTTGAACGGTACACTGCTTTAATAGACGCGGGGTTTCTGGACGAAAACGATAAGGTCGAATTGATCTTTGGCCAACTTGTTGAAATTATGCCTGTAGGAAAGAAGCATGGAGATTGTATCGATGACCTAAATGACTTCTTTACCCCCCAATATTTTAAAACTCATCGTTGCCGGGTGCAAAATCCCGTAAATCTTGCGCATAATTCTCAACCAGAACCTGATTTTGCTCTGATCAACAGAGCATCCTACGCGCAGCGTGATGGCAACCCAATAGTCGATGACATCGATTTATTAATCGAAGTCTCAGATTCCACGTTGAGTTTTGACAGAACGATAAAGACCAACCTGTATGCTTACAGCGGGGTCAATGAATATTGGATCGTCAATTTGGTCGAGAATGTGATTGAGGTGCATTTGTCACCGGACTTGAAATCGGGGCTGTATAATTCAGTAAGTAGATTTGGTCTAGAGGAGCAGTTTGAAAGCCCTTTCTGCGGTAGGGTCAGCGTAAAAGAGCTAATTAAGCTTTAACTCTCAGTCGATAGCTACCAACAAAAGTTTGGCCATCGCCCAACAACTAACCTGCCAACCAAATAAACCGTACCTTTGCACCCAATTTCAGGGCCAACCCGGTTTACATTGATACCTCTTTCCGCAAACGTATCCCCAGTAGCATAGTGGTAAACCACGCGCCCGTTCCACTGAACCCCGCACCCGCGACAGCGCAATAGAACGCGAGGGTTTGCAAACTGGCCGTAATGACCACCTACGAAGAAAGTGACCTCCGCGACGAACTCAAACGCGCGGTAGCCGACCTCGGCTTCACTACCCCCACGCCCGTTCAAGCAGAAGCCATCCCCATCATTCTCGCCGACGGCAAGCGTGACCTCGTCGCCCTCGCCCGCACCGGTACCGGAAAAACCGCTGGTTTCGGACTGCCGACCGTCAACGATATCGACACCGACATTGAAGCCGTGCAAGCCTTGATCCTTTGCCCAACGCGGGAACTCTGCCTGCAGATTGCGCGAGATCTCGACACCTTCGCCAAGTATCGCAAGGACGTGAAGATCACCGCCGTCTACGGTGGCGCACCGATCACTCATCAGATCCGGGAAATCCGTTCCGGATCCCAGATCATCGTGGGAACCCCAGGTCGAACGCTGGACCTCATCAATCGCAAGAAGCTGAAGCTGGAAAACTTGAAGCGCGTCATCCTCGATGAGGCCGACGAGATGCTCAACATGGGTTTTCAGGAAGAACTGAACAGCATCCTCGGTGCCACGCCCGAAGACAAGCAAACTTTGCTCTTCAGCGCCACCATGCCGAAGGAGGCCCGCAAGATCAGTAAGGACTACATGACGGACCCCGCCGAGATCAGCGTGGGCCACGAAGATGCCGGCGAATCCAAAGTCGTCCACCAGTACTTCAAAGTGAAGGGCAGCAGCCGTTTCGCCCTCCTCCGCCTGCTGGTGGAACTGGACCCGGACATGTACGCCGTGATCTTCTGTCGCACCCGCCGCGAAGTGAATGGCGTTGCCGAAGACCTTCGGTATGCCGGCCACGCCGCCGACGCCCTCCACGGAGACATGAGCCAGGCGCAGCGCGATGACGTCATGCAACGCTTCCGCAAGCGCCGCATCCAACTACTCGTGGCAACGGACGTAGCCGCCCGCGGCCTCGATGTGCAGGACCTCACCCACGTCATCAACTACAACCTACCGGATGCTCCCGAGGTGTACGTTCACCGCTCCGGCCGTACGGGCCGCGCCGGTAAGGAAGGCATCGCGATGAGCATTGTCACCGGCCGCGAAGTGCGCCACATCCGGGCCATCGAGAAGTACAGCAACATCACCTTTGAGCAGGTCCCCGTACCTACCCAGAAGGAAGTGTACAAGATGCGTGCCCTACGCTTCGCAGAAAAGATCAAAGCCGCAACGTTGGACGACAAGGTGGCGGCCTACCTCCCCGAAGTGATGGATTCCTTCGAAGGCATTGAACGGGAGGAGCTGATTCAGAAGATCTTAGGTTACGGCCTCAACGAACTTTCCCGCCAGCTCACTGGCCAGGGTGAGATCAAAGCCGACAATACCCAGGAAAAGAAGAAAATGGACCGCGGTTCCGGATCCTACACCACGCTTTCCATCGCCGTTGGCCGCAAAAATGGCTACACCGTGCCGCAGATCATCGGCATGATGAACCGCCGCCTGCCCGGCAAGAAGATCAACTTCGGTAAGATCGACATCCAGAATAACCTGACCTACATCGGCGTGGATAGCAAAGCGGCCCGCAAAGTAGTTGCTGCATTTGAAGGGGCACAGGACAAGGGCCAGGACCTCAACGTACGTATCTTCGAAGGAGGCACCAACGTAGACGGTGGCGACCGGGGCGGCTACGGCGGCAAGAAAAAGAAGCAGTACCGGCCGGGTAATTTCAAGCCACGGCCAAAGTTCGGCGCTAAGAAAAAGAAGCACCGCAAGGGGTAGGGGAGGATGTAAAATTCAGACTTGAAAAGGGCCGGATTCCGCAAGGAATCCCGGCCCTTTGCTATTCGCGACTAAGCTTGATAAGTTGGGAGTAAATTGATCTTGGCTTAGTTTGGATGACAGAACCATCACTCATCAAAAGTGAGTGAAACACGGCTAAAAGAAACCCAGCGAATTTTCGCTAAATGCCTATCTTCGGCCAAAGTCCTTTGACCATGCAATACGTTTCTACCCGCAACCTCAACTTTGTCCTTAACGAAGTGCTCAACCTCGATCAACTGCGGGGTTATGATCTCTACGCTGATTTTGATGCGGATACCACCGCCATGGCCCTCGGCGCGGCGAAGGATTTGGCGGATGAACACCTCTTCCCTTACTACCGGGAAATGGATAAGAATAAAGCCTACTACGCCGACGGCGAAGTCCACGTTTTACCGGCAGTCGGTGCCGGAATGCGCGCGATGGGGGAGGCAGGATGGATCAGCGCCGCCTGGCCCTACGACCTGAATGGCCAGCAGATGCCATCGACCATCCTCAATGCGGGGGGGCTCATTTTTCAGGCGGCGAATGGTAACATGGCCGCCTACAGTTTCCTCACTACCGGCGCGGCCAACCTCATTCTGGAGTTCGGCAGTGAAGAATTGAAGGCTACCTATCTCGAAAAAATGGCCCTCGGCCAGTGGCAGGGAACGATGGCGCTCACGGAGCCGCAGGCCGGGTCCTCGCTCTCCGATATCACGACTACCTACGAAGAGTTGGAGGACGGTAGCTACGCCATCAAAGGCCAAAAGATCTACATCTCCGGCGGGGACCATAACTCCGTAGAAAACGTAGTCCACCTCTTACTGGCTCGTAAAAAGGATGGCCCGAAAGGGATGAAGGGCGTCAGCCTATTCGTCGTCCCCAAGTACCTGCCGGGAGAGGATGGGTTGACTGATAACCACGTTACCACCGCCGGCATCTACGGTAAGATGGGCCAGAAAGGCTACGTCGCCGCTCACCTTATGTACGGGGAGCAGGGGCAAACCAAAGGCTACCTTGTCGGGGAAGAATTCCGCGGCCTCAACAACATGTTCCGCATGATGAACGAGGCCCGCATTGGTACTGGTTTGATGGCGGCGGGCAGCGCATCGGCGGCCTACTACACCAGCCTCAAATACGCCAAGGAGCGGCCTCAAGGTCGCCACCCCGGCAACAAGGATATCAACGCGCCGCAGGTGATCATCGCGGGCCACGCGGACGTTCGCCGGATGCTGCTCTTTCAAAAAGCGGTCGTAGAAGGCAGTGCCGCATTGCTTCTCCAGTGTAGCTTCTGGGAGGATGTTTCAAAAGCCAGCCCGGATGCTGACGAACGCGAACAATCCCACCTCTTGCTGGAGCTACTTACCCCGATCGCTAAGTCATTCCCTAGCGAGTACGGCATCGAATCTGTCAGCACGGCCATGCAGGTACTGGGCGGAGCCGGCTACACGGACGATTTCCCCATCGAGCAGATCTACCGCGACATCCGCGTCAATTCCATCTACGAGGGTACGACGACCATTCACGGAATGGACCTCCTCGGCCGGAAGCTATTGATGCACAATGGCAAAGCTTTGCAGCTGCTTAACAAAGAAGTCTCGGGCGCTGTCGCAGGTGCTATGGAAGTGGGTGAATTGAAGGATATCGCCACCAACTTCGGTGGAAGCCTCCAAAAAATGCAGGGCGTCCTCGGGCACTTGATGGGATTGGCCCAGACGGAGGATCCCAAAGTGTTCCTCGCGGATGCGACCATCTTTTTGGATTACTTCAGCCTCCACATCATTGGTTGGTTGCTTTTGCGAGAAGCCACCGTTGCAGCGAAGGCCCTCCCCGCCGCAGATGGAGAGGACGAACGAGCGTTTTATCAGTCCAAGATCGTAACCACGCAGTACTTCTTCAACTACGTATTCACCCGCACGGCCGGCCACCGCCGGACGCTGCTGGCCACGAAACGTATTACGGTGGATCTGGATGAATCAGTCCTAGTTTAAACCTTAATAATTGGGGGAGTCATCAAGTTAATCAAGGTAGAGTGCTTCGTTAATGCAGCAGCGCTTTGGAGTAAACTATTCCATTCGCGATTTTGGCCTCAATCCCTGTCTAGTTGTTGTCGCCAATTATTGGCCTCCGTCCCCATCCACTCATCCCAGAAGGTGAAGTACAGCCCGAAGTGATACTTAGCTCGTTTGTGGTGCACATCGTGGTGCGTTGCCCCGACCAACTTCCCCAGCACCCGCGACCGCGCCCAGCTGCTTGGAAAGATCTCAACGCCAGCGTGGTTGATGGTTGCCGATAAGGTCATGATCGCCAGTAAACCCAAAAAGGCGTAGGCGTGCATGGGAATAAGCATGGCGGCAAGCGGGATAAAGATGGCCTGGAGAATGGCTTCGAGGGGGTGAAATGAAAAGGCCGTCCAAACCGTCGTCTCGATGCTTTCGTGGTGCCACCGATGGACGATCTCGTACACTCCCGGCCGGTGCATCCAGCGGTGGACCCAATAGTAATAGGTCTCTTGTGCGAGAAGAAATAAGATTGGGCCGGCGAAGAGCCACGCCCAATCCCAAGTGGAATCCAGGGTTTGGTAGAGTCGCGTCCAACCAGCATTCCAGGCGTAAAGCAACCCGATGCCGAAAGCCGCGAAAATCAGACTCACTACCGCCGAGCGCAAGATTTCCTTCCTCCGCAGCTGTGTAGCCGCTGCCGTGCGGGGGAAAATGCGTTCTCCCATTTTGCCCTTGAGTAAGTCCGTAAAAAGCCAGGCGTAGCCCCCACTGAACAGGAGGTAACGAACAAAAATGATCGCAAAAAGCGCCACGACCCACAGTAGCCAGTGGTTGAGGTCAGTCGTCATAAAAATGATTGCGCGGCAAAAGTACAATCGGTAACTCAAGGTCATCGCCGATAGTGGATTTGTGACCCTCAAGGGACAACCAAATCCAGTCATTTCGTTTGTACTGCTGTTCTTTAATCGTACCGCCGAACCACCCCGAAATATGTACGCCAGCCAACGCGAAGCCGCCAACGATCTCGACCGCCACGGGCAACTGCTCCGCATCTCCCGTGAGGTAGATCCCGATCTGGAGATGGCCGAAATCCACCGCCGCGTATTCGCGAAGGGCGGCCCCGCCATCCTGTTCGAAAACGTAAAGGGTAGCCCCTTTCAGGCACTCTCCAATATGTACGGCACTAAGGAACGAACGGACTTCCTCTTTCGAAAAACGCTCCCTAAGGTGAAGAAGGTGGTGGAGTTGAAGGCAGACCCCGCCAACCTCGCCAAATCACCACTGCGCTACACGGGGGCGCCTTTCACGGCGTTGAGTGCCCTGCCCCGGAAGCACCTGCGCCCGGCCATCAAGTACGGCCAGACGACGATTGACCAACTGCCGCTCGTCAAGTCTTGGCCAATGGACGGTGGGGCATTCGTCACCGCTCCCCAGGTGTGTACGTTGCCGCCAGGTAGCAAACAGGTGATGCAGACCAACATCGGGATGTACCGCATCCAACTCACGGGGAATGATTACGTAACGAATAAAGAGATTGGATTACACTACCAACTCCACCGGGGCATTGGTAACCATCACGTAGACTACTTAAAATCTGACGAGCCCTTCCGCTGCTCCATCTTCGTGGGTGGGCCACCCAGCCACGCATTTAGCGCCATCATGCCGCTGCCGGAAGGCCTCAGTGAGATGACCTTTGCCGGCATGCTGGCGGGACGACGTTTCGGCTACGCCTGGGACCGCGACTGGCTATTGAGTGCGGACGCTGACTTCGTGATCACCGGAACCATCCGTAAGCAGGGCATGATGCCGGAGGGTCCGTTCGGCGATCACCTCGGTTACTACTCTCTGCAGCATCCCTTCCCGGTGATGGACGTGGAGACGGTCTGGCACCGCAAAGATCCCATCTGGCAGTTTACGGTCGTTGGCCGTCCACCGGCGGAGGATAGCCAGTTTGGTTACCTGATCCACCAGATCGTGAAGGACCTTACACCGGGGGAATTCCCGGGCATCAAACAGATCAACGCAGTGGATGAGGCCGGCGTCCATCCGCTACTGCTGGCCATCGGTTCGGAGCGGTACATGCCCTTCCGGGAGGACGAGCAGATGCTGGTTCCGGAAGAGATCATTACCCAGGCCAATCGCATCATCGGTAGTGGTCAAACTTCGCTGGCCAAGTACTGCATAATCGCTAACCACGCGGATGACCCAAATTTGGACGCGGATGACCAACCAGACTTTTTCCGCCACGTGCTCGAGCGCTACAATCCGGAACGGGATCTACACTTTCAGACTCATACCACCATCGACACGCTAGATTACTCTGGTGCTGGCTGGAATTCCGGATCCAAACTTATCTGGGCCTGCCGAGGTAAAAAACGTCGCAATCTGGCATCCGAAGTGCCCGAATACTTTACGTTACCGGAAGGTTTCGCGAATCCCCAAATCGTAGCCCCCGGTATCGTCGCGGTGGAGGGGCCGGCCGTTCCCGGGGCCGATCCTGATCCAGCCCGACTTGCCGAATTTCCAGCTGGCCCACCGGAGGACAAAGAGTTATTCGCCACCGCTGCCACCCGGAGTCGCTCAGATATGAAGCGCATCGCTTCGGCGGATCTGGGCGCTGCCGCAGGTGCCGTGCTGGAGGGGGGAATAGGACTGATCGTCGTGTGTGATGACGCCAACTTTATGGCGGAAGACTTTTCCAACTTCATCTGGGCCGCCTTCACGCGGAGTAACCCGAGCCACGATGTCTTTGGGCTGGATACCTTCGTGGAGCACAAACATTGGGGTTGCCGCGGGCCGGTCATCATCGACGCTCGGGTGAAGCCCTGGCACGCACCCGGTTTGGTGGCTGACCCAGAGGTCGCACGCAAAGTGGATCAATTGGTAGCGGAAGGTGTTCTTGACTACTAATAGTATCTTGGAGGGTCAACGTATCTAAAGGACTGTGATTGATTGATTTATGTCATCCCGCTACCGTAAACAATACGCTTGCGCAACCGTGCTGGGTGCTTGGTACGTATCTTTGTAGTCCTTACAGTGCAGGGTGATGGTTTGTACCGTCACCTACCTTTTGATAGCTTACTGAGACCACGTTCAATTGCCAACCTTACTCCTTAATTTACAGGAACGACTACCGCCGGCCAAACTCGACGAATTCCTCTTCGCAGGGTGGCGGCCCGTTGGCCAGCAACTGTACATCTGCGACTTCATCCGTACGGAAACCGACGAATTATATGGGTGCGTTCAGATCAGGATGCCGCTGGCTACCCATCAGTTTAAGCGTAAGCAGCGGCGGTTGCTGCGTAATAATGGGGAACGGTTCCGCTACGTCATCCACCCCGCTACGGAAGTCACGCGGGAGATGCGGGAGGTGAACCGCCGCTACCAGGAGAGGCACCCGGACAAAGCACGGACGGACATCGATTTCCACGTTGGTTACTATCCCTCCAAGCGCTTCGTTGATACGCAACAGGTGGAGGTGTACGACGGTGATCGGTTGGTGGCCTTTAGCTACTTCGATCCGGGCGAACAGTGCATGTACTCTAAAGTCGGTGTGTACGACCCCGCCTACAAAGAGTTTAGCCTGGGGATCTACACAATGCTCCTCGAAGTGCAGTGGGCCAAGGACAATGGACTGGCTTATTATCACCCCGGCTACGTGAGTGTCGACTTTCCCATCTTCGATTACAAACTACGGCTGGGCCCAATGGACTACCGGGATTGTGCGACCGGTGAGTGGAAAACCCTTCCGGATAATGACCCCCGCCACGCTCCAGATCCACTCCACCTAAACCAGGCGGCGATGTATCGCTTGTCGGTCGATTTGGAGAAGGCGGGCTTCACCGGAAAAGTCAAAGAGTACCCTTCGCTAACGGCACGGTTCTACTACCCCGGCCACGGTGGCGGACTGGTGGACGCACCCTTTGTATTCCAATTAGATGAAGGCATCGCTAACGGTCGCCTGACGCTGATCACCTACGACCACGTCAAACGGGACTACACCGTTTTTAACCCCGGTCTTTCTTCACTGACTGACATCAAATTACAGCCGATCGGCCCGACGGGGGTACGGCGTTACCCCCGGCCAGTACCGGTGGAGATCGTTCATCTCACCACACCATCCACGGACATTATCGTGGAGCTTTGCAAGAAAGCGCGGGAGGGGTTTAACGATTAAAGA
The DNA here is from genome assembly GCF_001625015.1 of Lewinella sp. 4G2. NCBI lineage: Bacteria > Pseudomonadati > Bacteroidota > Saprospiria > Saprospirales > Lewinellaceae > Lewinella > Lewinella sp. 4G2. Next base: position 3,024,443 of record NZ_LVWJ02000014.1, read on the forward strand.
AGAACACGAAGATGATGGCGAGTAGTACGACTACAATGATCGCCGTAATGGTAAATACCTTCTTGATCTGTTCTGCTTCGTTGATTTTCGCCTGAGGCTTCTTCTTTACTGGTACTTTGGCCATTTTACTATTTGTTGATTGGTTGCACGATCCGCGGCCGGTCCATTCCGAGCGCGTAGTTGAGACGCTTAAATATAAGCACGGCGGGTTTGTCCACTCCTTAGCTGGCTTTAAACGGCAGTAGCTAAATACGAACATCGTACCTTCGCGGCCACCATCAAAACTACCTGTAACATGACCCCTCAATTACTAGCTGGCAAACGTGGAGTGATCTTTGGCGCTCTCGACGATCAGTCCATCGCCTGGTCCATTGCGGAAGTATGCGCCGAAATGGGTGCCAAATTTACCCTGACGAACGCTCCCGTGGCCTTGCGCTTTGGCCAATTGAATGAACTCGCCGAAAAACTGGGTGCAGAGATTATCCCGGCTGATGCGACGAGCATTGAAGACATGGAAAACCTTTTCCAGAAGAGTGAAGAGATCCTCGGAGGTAAATTGGACTTCGTCTGCCACGCTATTGGCATGAGCCTCAACGTCCGCAAGAACCGACCTTACACGGACATTAAGCACGAGTGGATGCTCAAGACCTTCGACATCAGCGCCATTAGCTTCCACAAAATGTGCCAGGTCCTCTACAAAGGAGACCACATGGCGGATTATGGATCTATCCTCGGGCTCACCTACATTGCAGCTCAGCGTACTTTCCCAGATTACTCAGAAATGGCGGAGAGCAAGGCCTTGCTCGAAAGTTTTGCCCGTTCCTTCGGCTACCACTTCGGAGAGAAGAATGGGACTCGGGTCAATACCATCAGCCAGTCACCAACGATGACGACTGCCGGTAAGGGCGTTAAGGGCTTCCAAGAGTTTTTCGGCTACGCGGATACCATGTCTCCACTTGGCAACGCCCCGGCGCTGGACTGTGCGAAATACTGCGCCACGCTCTTCAGCGATTATACCCGGTACGTTACCATGCAAAATCTTTTCCACGATGGAGGTTTCTCCAACATGGGCATGAACCCAAAACTGATCGAGGAGAAGTAATTGGATTGGCCTATTCCTGCAAGCCCATTCCCCTAAAATTTTCGCCGACCGGCCATCACGAAAAGCAACCCTGAAGTATCCAATCTTTGCGGTTGCTTTTCGTTCTTTTGGAACGGTGGTTGTCCATCATTCTGAAGCCCTCGCTTTATTGCTAACGCCACTTAGTTTCTACTAAAATATCACTGGCTGGATTGACCGGCCCCTTAACCCATTCCTCACTCGTTAAAGTAGTTGTCCTGCGTTCTTCGTCCGTCCATAGTCGTTTGGTGATCCTATTGTTGTTGCTTGCCTTCCTCCCCGGCACCCGCGGCAGCGCCCAGGTGCTGGACCCCTCGGATGATGGCCGCCCGATGCCCGGTGACCCGGACTACGACGCCAGCCAGGACCGACGCGCCGGACCCCAGGAACAGCGGGAATCGCAACCCGATACTTTTGGCATCTTCCAGTACAACGCCAGCAACCCAAATCTGGAAAAGAGCTGGCGCGATAGCCTCCTGGACGGTCTGCAACGGTACGAACCGGACCGGAAAGTGGCCTTCGATTACGGGACCATCGGACAACGGGGTGGGGCGGCGTACCGCCTGCGCTACGAGCCTACCCTGCGCACCGGGACGGAGATTGGTTTCCGCCAGTTTGACCTCTACCAGGTGGATGGTGAGCGCCTGAATTACTACCGGCTGGAACGCCCGTTCACCTACCTTGGCCACGTGCGCGAAAGCCAGCAGGAGGACAGCTGGACGACGGCCAAGTTCAGCCGCAACTTTGCTGATGGCGTCAATCTGCTGCTGGACTACACAAGAATTTCTCAGCAAGGCACGCAGGATCAGTACCCCAATCAGAATTTGCGGAATACTCACGTGGCCACCGGTCTGAGCGTTCGGCCACCGGGGTCTCGCTACCGTGGGTTCTTCAGTTTTGCCGCGAATACCTACGAGCAGTTACAGAATGGAGGAATCGATCCAGCCTCATTTCTTACCGAGGAGAATCCGGAGGTGCAAAATCTTCAGTCACTGACGAGCCAACTGGATCAAACCCGATTGCGCTACAGTTTCCGGGAAGTGATGGCCACCCAGTACCTGCAGTTTGGTGGGCGGACGGATACGCTATCAGGTGAAGCCAAACGCGCTTTCACCCTGCAGCACCAACTCAAAGTGGACAGTCGGAACTACCGCGTGAGCTCCGAACAGACGGTGGGTGATACGGCATTGTTCTTTCAGCGGTTCCCTCAACTTTACGTGGATCCACGCGGAGTGCGCAACCAAATCCAACACAACATCATCTCGAATGATTTTTCCCTGAGCACCTTCCGGCAGGGTAGGAGCGGCGATCGGGAAACCGTACAGAAGGACGTGCTGGAAGTTGGCCTCAATCACATCTACCACCGCGTGCGCCAAGATGGAGACTCCACGATCAATAACCTCCTTCTGCACGGGAAGATTGGCCTGCGTCCCAGCGACCGGCTTAATTTACTGGTCGATGGTCAATTCAACGTGGTGGGGCAAACCGGTGATTACCGGGTTTCTGGCACCGGAGAATTGGACTTGGGTAAAGCAGGAAAATTAGAGTTGAAAGCGCTGAACCAGCTGTACGCCCCGGATTTGGTGCAGCAGACCTTCCGGCTCAATGGCAACACGCTGTGGCAGAACGATTTTAATAAAACACTGGAACTACGGTTGGAAGGCGCCTACACCTTGCCCGTAGTAAAGATCAGGGCGGGATTGGCGTATTCAATCCTGACAAACTATATCTACTTCGATGAGCTGGGGCAACCCGAACAGGCGACTGGCCCCAACAGTATAATCCAACTGACGGGCGAGCGTGATCTGGCCTTCGGGAAATTTCGACTACAGAATCGCGTACTTCTGCAACAGGCCGATCAGGACGTGTTCAGGCTGCCGCAACTCTACGGAGAGCACAGCCTGTACTACTCCGGTAAGTGGTTCAAAGTATTGAACGTCAACCTCGGCGTGGACGTCCGCTACGCCAGTGGCTTCAAACCCTATTACTACAACACGATCACCCAGCAGTTTCAGCTGCAGGACGAACAGGAAAAAGGTTTCCAGTATCAGTTGGACCCCTTCTTTAGTATGCGGGTGACGCGGTTCCGCTTCTTCGTTAAGTACCTGCAGCTGAATTCTCAGTGGGATCAGCGCAATCCGCTCATTCTGATGGCAGACCATCCCTACCCGGACGCAGCCGTGCGCATGGGAGCTACTTGGCGTTTGCTGGATTAGTCAGCCAGACCGGATAATGCGGACAACAAGAAAGCCGGCCCTCCTTGCGGTGGTCCGGCTTCTCGCATAGTGTGTGGCTATGTGTCTTGGCCTTGTGTATGGCTATTTCTTACCCCCGAAGGTAAACACTACCGTAGAAAGTGGGGGAACGGTAAATTCCAGGTGGTAAGGGCGGCCATTCCACTCGGACTCCACCGCCGTGGCGGTTTTGATTTTGTAATCGCCCGTACCACCAAACTGCTTTTCATCTGAATTGATGAGGACTTTGTACTTGCCCGCGCTGGGGACACCCACCCGGTAATGGTGGCGGACTGTCGGCGTCAGGTTATTAACTACGATGGCCAACTCATTGTCCTTTTTCCCCCGGCGGAGGTAGGTGAGGATGCTGTTCTGGTGGTCACCTCCGTCAATCCACTCAAATCCCTTGGGGTTGTACGCCTGAGCGTAGAGCGCCGGTGTCTCCTGGTAGACTTTATTTAGCGCGGAGATAAACTTCTTCATCCCTTTGTGGGGCGCAAATTCCTCCAGGGACCAGTCCAGACCGGTTTCGATGCTCCACTCCGTCGTTTGGCCAAATTCGTTGCCCATGAAGAGCAGCTTACTGCCGGGGTGGGTGAACATGTAACCGTAGAGGGTACGGAGATTGGCGAAGCGTTGCCAGTCATCGCCCGGCATCCGGTCGATAATCGGCCCCTTGCCGTGGACGACCTCATCGTGGCTGAGCGGTAACATGAAGTTTTCCGAAAAGGCGTAGACCAAGCTGAAGGTCAGTTCATTGTGGTGGTAACTCCGGTGGATGGGGTCATTCTTGAAGTAGCTCAGCGTATCGTGCATCCAACCCATCATCCACTTCATGCCGAAGCCGAGGCCACCGACGTAAGTTGGCCGGGAAACACCGGAGAAGGCCGTGCTTTCCTCGGCGATCGTCATCGTGTCCGGGTACTCGCGGTACACGGCTTCGTTGAACTCCCGGAGGAAGGAAATCGCTTCCAGGTTCTCGTTTCCGCCGTAGCGGTTGGGGATCCATTCCCCCTCGTTGCGGCTGTAATCCAGGTAGAGCATGGAGGCCACGGCGTCCACCCGCAGCCCATCGATGTGGTAACGGTCCAACCAGAAAAGGGCGTTGGAGATGAGGAATGACCGTACTTCGTTCCGCCCGTAATTGAAGATCGCGGATTTCCAATCGGGGTGGAAGCCTAGCCGTGGGTCGGCGTGGTCGTAAAGGTGGGTGCCATCAAACTGGGCGAGGCCGTGGGCGTCAACGGGGAAGTGGCTGGGGACCCAATCCAGAATAACCCCGATACCCGCCTTGTGCAACTCCTGGACGAGATACATGAAGTCCTGCGGCCCACCAAAGCGGCTGGAGGGTGCGTAGTACCCCGTGATCTGGTAGCCCCAACTTGGGAAGTAGGGGTGCTCCATTACGGGAAGGAATTCCACGTGGGTGAAATTCATCTCCTTCATGTACTCCACCAGGTCTACGGCTAATTCCCGGTAGCTCAGGCTCTCGGTGCCCGTCGGTTTTTTCCAACTTCCGAGGTGGACTTCGTAGACGGAGTAGGGACGGTCGATACCGTTTTTCTCGATGCGGGAGTCCATCCACTTTTTATCGTCCCACTCGTAGTAGGTATCCCAGACAATACTAGCGGTCTTGGGTGGCGTCTCCCAGAGGCGGGCGAAGGGGTCACCTTTTTCCAGGCGCTCACCCATTTGGGTCTCCACGACGTATTTGTAGACGGTGCCGCTGCCTACTTTGGGGATGAAGCCTTCCCAGATGCCGGAGCTATCCCAGCGGGCATTGAGGGGGTGGCTGGTTTGGTTCCAGCCGTTGAAGTCGCCAATCACCCCAACCGATTTAGCGCTCGGAGCCCAGACGGCGAAGTAGGTCCCTTTTTGGTCCTCTACCTCAATGACGTGGCTGCCCAATTTATCGTAGGCGCGGAATAATTTACCGGCCTTCCAGAGGTTGGCGTCGTGGTCGGTGAAGAGGCTGTAGGCAATTACGTTGGTGGCGGTCTTACTCATATCTATAATTAAAATCTGGGGCCGAAACCCCTCGCGGGGCCTCGCTAATTCATCTTCTGCAACACCGTGCGCGCGGCGATGTGCACGAAATTTAAGGATTGTTTCCAAAGTAATGCGCGCTGGCCCGATTTAAGAGCTTATTCGGATTTTTGCTTCCTGATAATCAAGCATTTACGAACCTGGCGTCATCAAAATTCACTTACTTAGCCCGCTAAGTGCGCAAATTTTGATTTAGCCAGAACCGTAAATCATTGACTATCAGTTCTCAAAAATCCCAAACAAGCTCTAAAAATCAGGGACCAATTTCAGGGGCGTAAAAGGTGGCCGCTCAAACTTGCTAAAGGGAAAGTCCTGCGTGGTGTGTAATCGTGAGCGAGTACAACCATTACGGTTGGCTAGATAGTCTAATGGCCGGCTTACACTGGATTTAACTAGTTTAGTAGTCCTATTAACCGAACGAAACCCTTCATTTATGCATCACCGAATCCTTCCTCTACTTCTGGTTGCTTTGATGACCAGCAGTTGCGCGACCATATTTACCGGAACGCGCGATCCCATCCTTTTCACTACGGAACCGGCCGGCGCCACGGTATCCATTGATGGAATGCCCGTTGGCCAGACGCCCATTCTTCTCGACGTCCGCCGAACGCTTGGCCAGCGCTGGGCCACCATCGAGTTGGAAGGTTACGAGCCGGAGTACGTTAAACTCCGTTCTTCCTTCAACGCGGTATCCATTGTCAACCTCACCTGCCTGGCTTGCTGGGCGGTGGATCTGATTTCTGGTGCGGCGTCTCAGTATAAGGATACGGCCATCTTCAAAGACATGGTCCCCGTGATCGTAAGTGAGGAGCCCGATCCGAAACTACCCTGATTGAAAGGTTGTCAGGAAGTAGCTCCAAAAGAAAAAGCCTCCCGATCAGTGTTGACCGGGAGGCTTTTTGCATGGGGCGTTGATTATTTGCGGACGCCACCTTTGAGCTCATCCTGAAGCTTCTTCAGTTGCTCTTCCTTACCGGCAGCAGCCAGCTTGGCCTGCTCCTTCCAGGTGCCTGGCTTGGCGAGGCGGAAGCGAGCGCCAGCGGCTTGTAGTACGTCGGCCAATTTCTTGTCCGAAGCTTTACCGAGTTGTGCGAAGGTCATGATACCAGCTTCGTTCAACAGACCGGCGATCTTAGGGCCAATGCCTTCAATGCGCTTGAGGTCGTCTGCTTTCTTGGCGGTAGCCTTCTTAGCGGCGGGTTTTGCGGCAACTTTCTTCGCTGCTGGCTTGGCGGCGGCTTTAGTGGCCGTCTTCTTAGCGGGGGCAGCTTTTTTGGCAGGGGCAGCGGCCTTCTTAGCGGCTGGCTTGGCTACGGCCTTTTTTGCGGCTGGCTTGGCCGCAGCTTTAGTAGCCGTCTTCTTGGCAGGGGCGGCTTTCTTGGCAGCGGGAGCAGCTTTCTTTGCGGCAGGCTTTTTAGCAGCCGTCTTGGCTTCTACCGGTGCGAGAGAGAAGCAGCAGTTGGTGGTTCCGTAGCCAGAATCGGTGTAGCCGTCAGCGCTGTCGTCGTTTACCCAGTCGTTACCGTCGGCGAGGTAGCGGAATTGGTAGTGGCCAGCGGGCAGCATGGCAGAACCGGTGTACTTGCCTTTGCCGGCTTTGAGCGGCAGGCCGCCGTCCCAGCTCCAGTTGTTGAAGTTGCCGAGTACGCGTACGTCACGCTTTTCGCCAATCTCCTCCGCGGAGAGTTCGAAGCTGACTTTGTACTGCTGTTTTGATTTGGTGTAGGTGGACTTGATCATAGTGGTATTTGTTTGCGAGAGCAAAAATTAGTTAGTGTGTTTATTACACTAACGTGATAACCTGACGCAAAGTTATGCGGAAGTCACTGATAACCAAAGGTTTTGGGGCGCTGCCGCAGGTGCGATGGAATGGGTTAACAATGGGTTTACACGAGCGATTCACCCAATTGTTTGGCTTTTGCTGGATTCCCTACACAACTTTTTTTGGTTTGCTGGCAGCGGGCAAATATTACTTTGCTTTTACGAATCGGAACAGTTTCCACTGGCCGTGAAAACTTTTTTACAATTCTTCAATAAATTTTGCAGGACCCGGTAATATTCGCCCAAATCACGGCCATCCACGAGTGCGTGGTGGGCTTGTACAGCAACGGGCATGTCTACTTCCTCTACCTGTTTACGGTACTTTCCCCAAACGATCCGGGGCACGCTATCCCGACCATCGCCCGGCATGGCGTGTTGCACGGAGGTGAAAGTGGCCCAAGGGAAGGTCGATAAGAAGAGGTAGTCGTCTGCCCCCGGTTCATCCTCGAAGGAAGGGTCCTCCTTCATCCGTTCCATTTCCGCGATTGCGGCGGCGTGGAAGGCCAGCGGATCATCTTCGTAGGGTACCGTGCAGAAACTGAATACGGAACTCCGCTTTGTCGGCACCGCAAAGCTGGGACGTAGGGTGTCGTGAGCAACGACTTCTTCTCCACGGATTCGCCAGGTAAAACTGGGTACCTCCAATGCGGCCCGTGTGATCAGATAAACCAGGGCGGGCGTAAAGCGCAGGGTAGGGGACTCGCGCACCAGTTGCAGGAACTCCGATATATCCACTTCCGCCGTTATCCCGAAGTGGGGGGAGGCCATTTTGCGAAAGTGATCAAAGTGGCGCTGGCGGTGCGGGTCGTCCTTGAAAGTGATCTTTTTCATGGAGGTAAAATACTAAGCGGGAGATATCCTCTTCGTCTAAGGTGGCCCGTCCCATTTCCTGGCACCTGCGGCAGCGCCACGCAGTATGTACTGTACTCAGTCGGGGCGCCCAGATCATAAGGGAAGTATATCGCACAAAAAAGCCCTCCCCGAAAGTCGGAGAGGGCGAAACTTAAAGTCGATCATGCAAAATTCTTGAGCTACCGCAGCGTAATGGCGGTGCTGTGTATTCTTGTTGAGCGCTGGTTGACGGTGAGCGTGTAGGAACCCGCAGCCAGTTTATCGAGCGCGTAGGATTTCTTGGTGGCTTGGTCAGTGGGTAAAACTTCCCGGAAAACGGCGTTGCCCGTATCATTCTTCAGCTCAACGGCAACGGGCTTGCCCGAGTACGCAGGGTAGTTGACGACGAGTAACTTATCGTCCGTCAAGTCCACATTGGGATAGAGCATCCGGCGTGCATCGGCCGTTTCGTGGCTGACCCGACCGCGCTTGGCGGTGAAGGGCAACACCGTACGGCCCCGCTCATCCGCGAAGGTGAAGATGTATTTACCGGAGGGAAGGTCAGCGGCGGCAAAGCGCTTGCTGAAGAAGTCGTTAGCCTTGACGTGGCAGCGAAAGATCTCGTTGCCCCAGTCGTCAGCGACCGTCAGCAGGGCAGCACGCTCCACCGGAATGGTAGAACGGAAGACCGTAGTCTCCGAAGTAGGATCAGTAAGGATCTCAACGTCAATTGGGTCAATGGACGCAAAAAGGCTACAGAAACTAAAGAAGGCCAGGAAGATGGTTAAGGTAACTTTCATAAGCTGGAAGTTTTCGTTTGCGAGTGCATGCTCGACTTCCTTTGATAGGGCAAAGTTCCGGCGGAAATTCGCTGGAGTAGACGCATATTTTGGCGGTGGTCACGCAGAATTTGCTCAATTCAAGTACATGGGGTAATCAGTGCGTAGGGTAGGGTAAAATTGGACAATAGCGGTTTTTTTCATACCCTTGCGCCAAATCTATATTTCGTGTTGGACGTTCTATTGCCGAACTATCACTCCCCGGCATTCCGCCCGAATTGGCGTAATGACTGACTTTTCGCCCTCACCTTTCACGACATCGATATGGAAGCTTCCTCCCGCCCCGTCTTAGAGCGTGTTCTACAAACCCCGGATTCCTCGTTTTTGCTAAAGCACTATCCGGACCCTAGCCTGCGGACAAACAAACTACCTAATTACCACTACCACCCCGAATTGGAACTGGTTTTCGTGAATGGTGGGAATGGCCGCCGCCACGTCGGTAGCCATGTCTCACACTTCGAGGATGGTGAATTAATACTGATTGGCTCCAATTTGCCCCACTGGGGTTTTACGGATAGCAATACCCGCAACCGCGCTGAAACAGTGGTACAATTCGCGCCGGACTTCCCCGCCGCCGGCTTTCGGGAACTAGGAGAAGCCCAACAACTCAACAATCTCTTCGAGCGCGCGCGCGATGGCATCTCCTTCACCGGGCGGACGAAAGCCGTACAGGGCGCCCGCCTCGAACGTATGATCGATCTCGACCCCATGGGCCGGCTACTGACCTTACTGGATATCCTCCAGCAACTGGCCGTCTCCGAAGAATTCGAGAGCCTGAACGCAGATGGCGTCCACATCGAAATCGCCAGCCACGGTTACGACCGGTTCAATGAATTGCAGCAATTCATTTCGGATAACTTCCGCCGCGAACTGGCCGTCGCCGAAGCCGCCAGCGTTGCGGCGATGACGGTGCCCGCCTTCTGCCGTTACTTCAAAAAGGTGACGGGTAAGACTTTCGTGACCTACCTCACCAACTTCCGGATTGTCTTTGCCTGCAAACTCCTCGCAGACGGCCACGGCACCATCGCCGAGGTCGCCTTCGAGTGTGGGTTCAATAGCCTCAGCCAGTTTAATCGGGCCTTCAAGAAAATTACCGGCCGTACCCCCAGCCAGTACCGCCAGCACCTGCGGATGACGGTGGGTGGGGAATTCACCGATTAGCCAAGCGCCTTGTTTACGCTCGCCATCATGGCTCGGTGAGTCGCCTTGATCGCTAAGTCAGGACCCATTTGGTTCAGTGTTTTACTGAAGGGTTCCGCACGGAGCGGTCCGTCGTAGCCTATTTCCACCAGCGTCTGTAGGAACGCATCGAGGTCGATTACCCCGGTCGCGCCGGGCAGCTCCCGCGCTACGTCCGTTTGCTGGTGCAGGGTGAGTTGATCGTTGGCATCGTTCAGGTCGACGGCGATGATGTCCTCATTCTTCCAGATCTTCAGGTCGTCCACTCCTTCCTGCGCAGTGTACCAGTGGTAGCTATCGAGGACGACCCCGACGTTACCGGTGCCGATCATTTCGATGAGTTCCTTTAACTCTCGGCCGGAGGAGAGCCAGGCGAAGCGCCCCTGCTGGCGGACGGCCGTCGTGCCGAGGTATTCTAACCCGAGTTTGATATCGTGGTCCTTCAGGATGCGGGCGGCCTGCCGGAGCCGGTCCGCGTGGAAGCGCATGTTTTCGTTGTAGGTCCGTTCGTCACTGCTGGAAATGAGCCACGTGCCGATGCGGTCCACGCCGATATCCGCCAGGTTTTCGGCGTGGCGGGGCAGTTCGGCGAGTTCCTTTTTGAACTGAGCTTCCGTTTTCCGGAATTCGATGGGTAGGCCGTTAGCACCCCAGCTGATATCGTTCTTCTTGGCCTTTTTGGCGAAGGCCTTTTTCTGCTTCTTGCTCCACCCTTCAAGCCACTGACCGGGAACGCTGAGGGCTTCGTACCCTTCGGCGATGGCGGCATCCAGCAGTTCATCGGCGCCCATACTGTAAATACCGATGGCATCCGCCTTAAGGCTGATCTTGAATTGCCCCTTGTGTGCGGCACTCATGCGTTCATTGGAAGCGCCCTTGGAGGTTCCGGCGGAGAGGGCGGTGGGTATGGCCAGGGAAGCGGCTAAAAAGTTTCGTCTTTGCATGATCGATTAGTCTTGAGGGCTTAAGATAGGAAGTGTGGGTGCCCTAAGAAACCCAGGCTACCGCGACCCAATGATACAATCGATTGAAAATGGGAGGCGGCGCAAATTTTTTTACCGGAGCTACGCGAAGTAGTTATTCCTCGCAAAAATCACCCACAAAATCCAGCACCTTTTCCTTGTACTCATCGGGCCGCCAGATGACGTTGTGGGCGTGCCAGGCGCCCCAGTTCAGCGCGTGGTAGGTCACTAGTTCTTCTGGCGTAGCGTCGGCTATCAGTTTGGACTGGGCCGGGCCGGTCAGGGTGTCCGAATCGGAATGGAAGAGTAACAACGGTACCTCAAGTTTAGCCGCCGCCTTAACGGGGCTGACTTCGTAGAAATCCATATCGTTGCGTGCACTAGCCCAGGCAAATGCTCCTGGGGTAAGAATTTTTAGGCCTTCGCCGTAATCCTTGAGGCCACGCTCCATCACGGCGGTGTACCAATCGGAGAAGGGACTTTCGGCCACGAGCCAGGCGGGTTTGTTCTCGGCGCGCTCGGCGGCGATGATGACGGTGGAGCCGCCCCAGCTTTCGCCGTACCAGCCAATTTGGTCGGTCCGTAGCCCGGTCTTCTCTTCCAGAAAATTGGTGGCCGTGATGAGGTCGTCCGCCTCGTGATCGCCACCGCTACCGTAGGCTTCGTCTGAACTGCCGTGGCCACGGTGATCGTAGAGCAGCATCGCGCAGCCACAGTCGCGGAAGATCGGCGTATACTTCAGCATATTGGCGCGGTTGACGCTGTAGCCGTGGGCGAAGATGATGCCACACTTCACCGTACCGGGCGTGAAGAGCCAGCCCTCCAGGTTAGACCCATCGTAATCACTCGTAAAATTCACTTCTTCTTTACCGGGGAGGGTTTGGACGAGGCTGTCCAGGTCCAGATTCCACCGGTCCATATTCATCTGGTAGACGGTAGCGATGTCCCGGTCCGGCGTATTGAGGATCAGTGTGCTGAAATAGTAGGTCACCCCCGCGTAGAGGATCATTAGAACGGCGGCGGCAATCAGCAGAAATTTCTTCACGGTTTTTGTTGTGTTTCGCTTCCACGGAAATGGAAGATTAAGGTAGGGGAGCGGCTCGCCTACCAGCGTTTATCCTGTTAAACCTTTGGTGCCCACCCAGCGGCGTATTCCCGGCTCCAGAGTGCCATGGCGTCCTCATTTTTGCTGGGTTTGCCGGTAGCAGGGTCGATGTCCAACGCGGCGCCCACCCGTTGGGCGATGTTACCGAGATGGCAGGTGGTTACGCTGACATTGGCGTCTTCGATCGGGCTATTGAGCTTAGCGCTGCCGTTGAGCGTTTGGATGAAGTTGTCGATGTGCCGCGCGTCGAGGGAGCCACCACCGGAGGTACCGAGGTTTACGCTCTTACCGCCTTCTTCCTCCTTGCGGATCTCCTTGCCCCACATGTCGTAAACGATATATCCCTGGCGGTCCATGAGCACACTGCCCTTGGTTCCGTGGATGAGGGAGCCACGTCCGCGGTTCCAGAAGCCCATGCCGTTGCAGCTGCGGCCTTCCCAGTTAATGGTTTTGTCGTCCCCATATTCCATCCCAACGATCTGGGTATCGTAAGCTTCCCAATCGTCATCGTAGTGGTAGCGGCCGCCGGAACTGGTGATTTTGGTGGGATAGTCCACGCCCAAGGCCCAGCGGCACATGTCGATCTCGTGGGTGCCATTGTTGAGGATCTCCCCGGTGCCGTAGCGCCAGAGCCAGTGCCAGTTGTAGTGGACGATGTTGTCCGTATAGTCCTCGCGGGGGGCGGGGCCCTGCCAGAGGTCCCAGTCCAGCCAATCCGGTACCGGGGCGGGCTTGCCTTCGCCGATGCCATCACGCTTATTGGCGTACCAAGCCTTCCCGGCGTAGGCCTTACCAATGAGCCCGTCGTGGATTTCGGCGACGATTTTATTCAGCGTTACTGAACTGCGGGTTTGGTTGCCCATTTGTACGTAGTGGCCGTATTTCTTCTGGGCGGCGACGAGCATATCCCCCTCGGCCGGGTTGTGGCTGCAGGGCTTTTCTACGTAGACGTGCTTGCCGGCCTGCAGGGCCATGATGGCCATGGGGGCGTGCCAGTGGTCCGGGGTTGCGATTACGACGGCGTCTACCGATTTATCGTCGAGGAAGCGGCGGAAGTCCTGGTCACCCTTCGGCAATTTCCCTCCTTCTTTCATGGCCGCCATTTGGCCCTTGGCGATGGCGCGGGTATCGACGTCGCCGATGCCGATCACGTTACAGTCAGCGGCTCCCGCAAAGGTGCCAGTGAGGGACGCTCCCCGCCCGTTTGTTCCGAAAACGGCAACGTTGATCCGACGGTTGGCGCCCAGGATGTTGCCGTAGGAAATGGCCGGCATTCCGATCCCTAAGCCCGCACCCGCGACAGCGGCTGATTTGATAAATTTTCTTCTACTGGACACGATCTACTTTTTTAGGTAATTAGGTAAGGTTAAAGCTCCTTGATCTTGATGGAACGGAAGCTGACGAGGTCGCCGTGGTCCTGCAACAGGATCGGGCCGGAGGGCCAGCGGCCAAAATTTTCCCAGTCCTTATACTTAGAGTAGGCGACGAGGGCCTTGAAGGTCTGAGAGAAGCGGTCGAACTCGACGACCTTGTAGCCATTCAGCCAGTGCTCAACGTGCCCGTCCTTAGAGATGATGCGGCCGCGGTTCCACTCGCCGACCTTCATTTCTTTGTTGCGGGGCGTATCGAGCACCTCGGCCGTGATCAGATCGTAAAGCGAACCGACGGTGCGGTTTCCAGCGACGCCCTTCTTTGCGTCGGGATGGACCTTGTCGTCCAGGATTTGGAATTCTAAGCCGATCGCGCTGCCAGCACCTTTATTTAGGCTGGGATCTACGTAGTACTTCACGCCGGAGTTGGCACCCTTAGTGGGTTTAAATTCAAACTGCAGCTCAAAATCGCCGTAGTGGCGCTTGGTCACGATGTCGCCGCCGTTGGTGCTTTCACCGCCGTCGGAAGCCAGGACGCTGAGCACGCCGTCTTGCATTTTCCAGCCGGCCCGGGGGAAGGCATCCAGTTTCGCGCCACGCCAGCCGTCGGTGGTTTTGCCGTCCCAAAGCAGGCTCCAGCCGTGTTGCATTTCCCAGTCCGTCAGGCTGTTGGGCACCAAATTGTACTGGGGTGCGCTACTGTAAAGTCTGTCCGCCTTACTTGGCCGATCGTTGATCATGATGTTGCGCCAGCGCATCTGCTTGCCGGCGAGTTCTTCCTGGATGCTGTGGACCTGGAGACAGATCATTCCGGACGCGTCCATATTATCCACCAGGTTAGCCACGGCGTGGCCGTTTACGAAAGTCGTCAGGTGATTTCCGATAAATTCGATGCGGAGCCTATTCCACTCCCCGTGCTTAAAAGCCGCCCGCGCCGGCGGGTTGTAGTGGACGGGGTAGATCCAACCGCGGCGCTGCTCATCGTAGACGCCACCCGTATAAGCGCGCTGGCTGGGGTCGATCTCAACCTGGTAACCGTAGATGCGCCGGATGTCTCCGTCCTGCCGCCACTGCCCGCGGGCCATCACGCCGCTGTTGAGAGGTGCCTCGTTTTTGAACTCCATCTCGACGATGAAGTCGCCGTACTTCTGTTGGGTACAGAGAAAGGTATTGGGCGTATTGACGATGGCCGTACCCAAAATCTCGCCGTCCACTACTTTGAAGGGGGCTTCACCGCCGTAGCTTTCCCAACCACTTAAATTATTGCCATTGATCAGGGGGCGCATCTGCGCGGTCAGCAGGGTAGGGAGGACCAGCAAAAGTCCGGTCAGACAGTATAAAAGGCGTCTCATCAGAAGAATTTGCCGTAAAGTAGGTAAAAAAGCGGCATATTGGAACGTTCCAATCGCTCACCATCGCGCCCATGCAATTCCTCCTTCCGGTACTCCTGATTTTTGCGCTGTCGCAGGTGCCGGGGAAGGGGCAAGCACAAAATTGGACCCTCGAACACGATGAGGATGGCGTCAAAGTCTACGTCCGCCCCGAAGCGAATGAGGATATGTCCGTAAGGGTAGAAACCAGTACCTCCCGCTCCGTAGCCGACGTGCAGGCCGTCATTGACGAGGTCGGCACCTACCCAGAATGGGTCCACCGCTGCGGCGAGGCCTACCGCGTTGATGGTGGGTCGGACGACAACTACGTGTACTACTCCCTCATCGATATGCCCTTCCCCTTTTCGGACAAAGAAGTGGTGGCCCGCATCAACCAATCCATTGATGCGGAGACCGGAACCCTGACGCGGGTGATCAGCAGCGAGCCGGAGGCCGTCCCTCCCGTAAAGGGTCGCGACCGGTTAGCTACCTACGAGGCGGAGTGGAAAGTCAGCCCCACCGCGGACGGAAGGGTGAGCATCATCTGTACTTGCCGGACGGCCGCCGGCGCCGGGCTCCCCAATTGGCTACGCAAGGAAATCATGACTGGTGGCCCCGCCAAAACGGTCGCCAATCTCGTGGAGCGGTTGGAGGCGCGCTAACAATTTAACTGCGGGTTTACTTGGCGAGCTTATCTTGTGTTCAACGTTTCTGACCAAATGCGCTCCCCACGTGGGAATCGCGACCCAACCACCACCTGATGTTACGACTGTTTTCCCTGCTTGCGTTTGCGGCCCTGCTCGCCTGCGACGCCGAGCCATCCGCCGATAACTCACCGACTGACCGACCGCCGAACGTCCTCCTCATCGTCGTCGACGACCAAGGGTACGCGGACTTCTCGCCCTTTGAAAATTACTCTGGCACGGCCTACACCAAAAGCATGGCCCGGCTGGCTGAAACCGGGACTGTTTACACCCAGGCCTACGTCACGGCACCCGTCTGCAGCCCTTCCCGCGTAGGGATGTTGACGGGGAAGAACCAATTCCGTTGGGACGGCCCGGCGAGTTGGGGACCTGGCCTGCCGGATAGCGTCCGGACCATCGCTGAGTATTTACGGGACGCCGGGTACGCCACCGCTCGCATTGGCAAGAACGACCTCGGCCGCAACTTCCACGCGAAATTTGATAAGCGAGAATATCCGCTGCGCCACGGCTACGATGAGTTCCTGGGTTTCAACGCCCACGCCCACGATTTCTGGCTCCACAGCGAGGAGGTGCGGGATCGGACGCCGGACCCATCCGGAACGAGTGCCGTCCTCGGGCCCCTCCTCCACAATGAGGGGGAGAAGGGTTACGACGAAGGCTACCTCACCAACATCCTGACGGACGAGGCAATTGACTACGTGACGGCGGAGGATCGGGGGGAACAACCCTTTTTCCTTACCCTGGCCTATAACGCTGTTCACCACCTCATCCACGAGGTGCCGCCCGCCTACTTGGAGAAATACGACGTACCGGAGATCCCCAACTACGACCCTGATGGAGAGGTGAGCTACGGGAAACACCCGGCGGGTTCCTATTCCGCCTATTACGACAAGTATTCCCGCTTGGGAGCGATAACTGAAGGCCCGCTGCGGCAATACTACCTCGCCAATTTGCACTGCCTGGACGATAACATTGGCCGCCTCCTGGATGTCTTGGACAGCACGGGTATTGCGGAGGAAACGATGATCATCTTCGTATCCGATAACGGTGGCTCCCCGCTGACGGGTGCGGATAATACGCCGCTTACCGGGGGGAAGTACTCCTTGTGGGAAGGAGGCATCCGCGTCCCCATGGCCGTAAGTTGGCCGGGCCACGTTGCGGCGGGTAAGACGGAGGGCCGGGTGGTTTCCGCATTGGACGTCCTGCCTACCATCGCCGAAGCCACTAATCTCTCCCTGGATGACCCCACACTGGACGGCCGCTCACTGAATGTGCCCGACCCCAACCGCCTGCTGGTGTGGAAATGGCAGAAGACCTGGGCGGTGCGCAAGGGCGACTACAAACTGACGAATGCCAAAGAGAACCACTGGAAGAGTCGCCCCTCCGCCCAGTACATCGCTCCCATCGCGGATAACCTCGAACTAAAGCTCTTCAACGTTGCCGCGGACCCGGGTGAACGTCAGGACTTGGCCGATCTTCAACCGGAGAAGATGGCGGAACTTAAACTGGCGTACGAGGAGTGGTGTGCAGCTAATCTTCAGCGGTACTGATTGATTTAAGCAGTCAGGTCAACCTTCACAATAAGTCACCTCGTGTTTGCCCGTCCTTGCATAGCACCTGCGGCAGCGCCCTTACCTGATTGCCACTATCACCTTGGACGCTAGGTTGATGTTCGGTATCACTTTCTGCGCATGTTTGTTCGAAGACCAATATTATTTCTGCATTAAGGGATTCTTTATTAAAATTAAACACCGGAGGGGTAGTGTAATCTTTGTTTTAAACCTACCAATACGAGATGATTTTATTTGTGCCGAAAGAAATTAATTCGGTGATTTGATTAATTATTCCTTACATTGAACGTGGAATTAGCATTTATTAGCAAATAGTTTTGCTGACTAAGCGAAGTCTTCTGGCCTATTTTTGGAAGACCCATCTTAACCAGCCCAGCACCCTTACCAGTTATATAAAACCACCTTTTTATGAGATATTGCCTGCCCTGGCGACGACTCCGGTCGTTGCCCGCAATACTAGTGGCCTGTCTGGCCTTTTGTATTGCTCCACTGACCGCACAAACCGTAGTGAGTGGTACCATTTATGGTCTCGCCGACGGCCAACCACTGATTGGCGCTACCGTCATGGAAAAAGGGACCACCACCGGAACGGTGACCGATTTTGACGGGAAGTTTTCCCTGTCAGTGACCCAGCCCAACGCTACCCTGCGGGTTTCCTACCTTGGTTTCGCCACCCAGGAAGTGACTGCTTCCACCAGCACAATGACAATTCGCTTGGCGGCGGACGAAAACTCGCTCGATCTCATCACCGTAGTTGGCTATGGTACCCAGAAGAAGAGTGACCTCGTCAACGCCGTGGCTACTACCGACATGGAAAAGGCGCGGCTGACGCCCACCTCGGACGTCAACGAAATGCTCCGCGGCCGCATCGCTGGCTTGCAGGTTGATGTTGGCGGCGGCAGCCTCCGACCCGGTGGTACGTCGGACATTATCTTCCGGGGCCGCGGCTCCATCGAAGGTAGCGTGAGCGCGATCTACGTCGTTGACGGCATTATCCGCGACGGTGGAATTGAGGACATTGATCCGGACGACATTGAGTCGATTGAGTTCCTGAAGGACGCATCCGCCCAGGCCATCTACGGATCGCGGGGCGCCAACGGGGTAGTCCTGATCACCACCAAGCGGGGTGAGGCCGGCGGGGTTTCCGTTAGCTACCACGGTTTCCTGACGACCAAATCCATCGAGCGCAATTTTGACGTTTACAGTGGCCAGGAATTCGCCCAGTTGCGCCGGGAAGCCGTACGGTCGACGCGTGATGACGATACCTTCGCCGATGACCTCGACGTGTTTTCCGAAGTGGAACTCGACAACATTAACAACAACCGCTTCGTGGACTGGGAGGACGAATTGCTTAGCAACGGCATGGTCAACAGCCAGGCCGTCAGCATTAGCGGTGGTACGGAGAAGACCAAGGTATTCGCCAGCTTCAACTACTTCAAGGAGGATGGCATCATCCCCACTTCCAGCTACAACCGGAATACGCTGCGCTTGAACCTGGACCAGGAGATCAGCAAAAAATTCTCCGTCAATTTCGACCTGAACCTGCTGAACGACCGGACGGACCGGGCGGCCAACGTCAACGTGATCACCATCTCCCCACTCGGTACCGCGCGGGATGAGAACGGTGCCATCACCCGCTTCCCCAGCGGGGAAGAGCTTTCCGCCGTCAACCCACTCTGGAACCTGCGGGAACAGGAAAATACCCGGAAGGGCAACGACTTCGTCATCAACGTGACGCCGGTTTGGCGCATTACCGATGACCTGACCTACCAATTGAAAACCAACTTCACCCGCCGTACCGAAGAGGGTGGCCAGTACCAGTCCTCCCTTAGTTCTGCCGGCGACGACGTTGGTGGCATCGCCCGAATCGATAGCCGCCTGAGTGAGTCCTACCTCGTGGAGAATATCCTGACTTACGACAAGTACCTCTCCGACGCCCATAACTTCAACGTGACGTTGGTGCAGTCCGCCCAGGAAAACCAGTTCACGCGGAACTTCACCGAAGGGCAGGGTTTCACCAATGAGGACCTCGGCTTCAACGGCATCACGAACGCCATCGGTAACGTCTTTACGGAACGGGACCAGAACCGTCAGCGCCTCGCATCCTTTATGGGGCGGGCCCGCTATGGTCTGCTGAACAAGTACCTCTTCACGGTGACCGGCCGTGCGGACGGCGCTTCGGTCAACTCCGCCGACAATAAGTGGAGTTTCAACCCCGCTGCATCTTTCGCCTGGAAGATGCACAACGAGCCCTTCCTCGAAAACGTGGACGCCGTGCAGGAAATGAAGTTCCGTGTCAGCTACGGCTCGCTGGTCAATGACCTCGGCCGGGCTTACACCTCCCTGTTTACCGCCGACGGGCAGAACTACATCTTCGACGGGCAGTCGGCTTCGGGTTATTCCCCTTCGGTCATCCTGCCGAACCCGGACCTTCAGTTTGAACGAATCACGACCTTCAATGTGGGGCTTGACTTCTCCATTTACAAGCGCCTGCTGCAGGGTACGATCAACTACTACGATGCGCGGACGACCGACCTACTGCTGCGGCGTGGCGTTCCCTCCACGACTGGTTACCAGTTCACCTTCTTTAACGCCGGGGAACTGCAGAACACCGGTATTGAACTAGGCCTGACGGCTAACCTGATCAATACGGATGACTTCACCTGGTCGGTATCCACCAACTGGTCCAATAACAAAAACGAAATCCTGGAGCTCTACGACGATGGGGAAGGCAACGCCATTACCCGCGACGATAACTTCAACTACTTCGTAGGCCAGCCCGTCGGGGTGATCTACCAGTACCAGTTCGATGGTATCTGGCAGGAGGGTGATGACTTTGATGGCGCACCCCAGGCTAATCCAGAATCCATCCTCACGCAGGAGAACCTCCGCCCCGGTGACATTCGGATCAAGGATACCAACGGTGTGGACGAAAACGGTAACGAAACCGGCGTGCCGGACGGGAAGATCACGCCGGAGGACCGGGTGTTCATCGATCCGAATCCGGACTGGTTCGGCTCGCTCTCTACCAATCTCGCCTTCAAGGGCTTCGATCTTTTCGTGGATTTTTACGCCGTTAGCAGCGCGACGAAGGTCAACCCATTTCTCTCCGACTTCAACAACGGTGGTACCCTCTCCGGCAAGCTCAACGGCGTACGGGTGGATTACTACACGCCGGAGGATCCCTCAACGGAGTTCCCGCGCCCCAACTTTGACGCGACGCCGCTTTACTTGAATTCCCTGGCCGTGAAGGATGCCTCCTACGTGCGTCTGCGGACGGTCAGCCTTGGCTACACCTTCCCCAACTTGGTGACGGAGAAACTGCGGATGCAGCAACTGCGCCTATACGTTACTGGTACGAACCTATTCACCAATACGGATTACATCGGGTACAGCCCGGAGGTGAATATCCGCAGCACCTTCTCCAACGCCGATACTGGTTACCCGGATTCACGGGCCTTCACCGTTGGCTTGCGCACCAAATTTTAATCAACCCTAACCACTACAAACATGAAAGCGATTAATATCATTTCTCCGGCTAAGGGCCTCTGGTTACTTACCCTGGTATTTTTGGTTCTCGGCGCATCGTCGTGTGAGGATTACCTCGAAGAGCAGCCCAGCACGCTCATCGATTCTGACTACATCTATACCACTGAGGAAGGCCTGAAGTCGGGCGTCGTCAGTCTCTACAAGTTCAACCGCGACCGTTACGACCGGCGGATTGAGGACTTTATGGGCGCCACGCTCATGTCCTCCCGCAGCGATCTGGCCTTTAGCCGGACGGGATATACCGGTCTGATGGGCCGTTACCAGCGGGGGGTGTCCCCGGTGGACCAGGGAGCGAATTTTGTTTCCACCTTGTTCTGGCGCCACTTCTACAACATCACCAACAAGGCGACCGAGCTCATCAACGCCGCCGAAACGATTGATGGGGTGGACGAAGATACACGCAACCAGATCCTGGCCGAAGCACGATTTTTCCGGGCCAATTCCTACTTCTACCTGTACCGGATGTTCAACAACATCTACGTATCCACGGAAACGATTACGCCGGATAATGCTTTTGACGTCATCAACGACCGGAGCTCCGACGAGGAAATTCTTGGGCTCATCAACAGCGACCTCGACTTTGCCATTGAGCACCTCGAATGGAACGACGTCTTCGGCCGCGTTACTAAGGGAACGGCGAAGCACGTCAAGGCCAAGGTCGCGATGTGGGAAGGTGACTGGCAGGAAGCCGCTACCCAGGCTCGTGACGTCATCGAAGGGGAGGATAGCCCCCACGCCCTCGTTGGTACTACAGCCGCCGTTTTCGCTGGTGACCGTAACCACCCCGAGGCGCTTTTCGTCATCCAATCGCAGGACGACCTGCTCGGTGGCGGCGATAACACGATGATGAATGCGAACTACGTCACCCAGTACTTTCAAATCCCGAATATTGAGTCCAACATCGCTCAGGGTGGCCGCGGCTTCTCCCGTGTTCTGCCGAATCTCTACCTCCAGGGCTTGCTGGAGCAGGATTCTTCCGATACCCGGAATGATGATACCTACTTTCGCCTCCGTTACTTCTACACCTCCGGCGATCGGGTAGGGCAGCAGGTTGACGACTACGCCCCGATCACCGATTTGGATAACCCCAGCCCGACCTATCAACGCTACTACCAGCGGATGCACCCCTCCTGCATCAAGTTCGCGCAGGACGACGACAATCCGGACAGCTACCTCAACCGCAGCAACATCATGGTTTATCGTCTCGCAGAGACTTACCTGATCGCGGCCGAGGCCCTCATGCGCAGCGGTGGAGATGGTCTTCCCTACCTCAACGCCATCCGTGAACGCGCCGGGGCAGCTCCCGTCGAGGACCTGGACGAACAGATGATCCTGGACGAGCGCGCGCGGGAGTTGGCCTTCGAAGGTCAACGCTGGTTCACGCTCAAGCGCATGGGTCAGGACGTCATTGACCGGCAGATCACCAGCTTTGCGGGCGACGGCGAGTTCTTCCCCGCCAACCTCGGCGCGAAAGACCCCCGGACCAACTGGCAATCCCACTACATCAACTTCCCGATTGCCCAGCAGGACCTGGATCTCCTGGGCGCTAGTTATCCACAGAACGACGGGTACTAACGTCTCGCCTCTGGTCACTTTTCGCCGGCCAGCTATTACAACGGTGCCACGTCCGCCCAGTGGGTGGGGGTGGCGCCGTAAGTTTTACCCAACTTTCTATCCTCGAAAAATCATCTTCGATGCCTTACCGCCAATTTCACATTCTGCTATTATTCCTGCTTTTCACCACGGGGGCGCTGGCGCAGGTGCCGTGTGAAGGATCCGGGGACCAAGCCCTACGCGTGATGACCTACAACATCCGTTTGGATGTCGCCAGTGACGGGGATAATGCCTGGCCAAAGCGGAAGGAATTCCTCGCCAACCAGATCGAATTCCACGCGCCGGACGTCATCGGCACTCAGGAAGGCACCCCCGGGCAGATCGATTGGCTCGATGGCCGGCTCACCGATTACGCACGGATCGGCGAAGGCCGGGAAGGTGGTCACCGGGGAGAGTACTCCGCCATCTACTATAACCGCCACCGGCTGGCTCCGGTGGAATCGGGGACATTCTGGCTCTCCGAAACGCCGGAAAAAGTCTCCACGGGTTGGGACGCCGCCCTGCCCCGCATCGTAACCTGGGGCCAGTTTTCGGACCGCCGGGGTGGGGGAGATTTCTTCGTCTTCAATACCCACTTCGATCACCGGGGAGAGCGGGCCCGCAACGAAAGCGCCGACCTCATCCTCAGCATGATTGATTCCCTCAACAAAAATGAATTGCCCTACGTCGTGATGGGCGACCTCAACCTGACGCCGGAGACCGAGCCCATCGGTCGGCTCACCGCACGGCTGACGGACGCCTTCGAGGCGGCCCCCATTCGCCTTGGCCCCGCGGGAACGTTCACCGGCTTCAAGCACGACCAACCGGCTACGCGTCGGATTGACTACATCCTGGTGGATCCCTCCATCGAAGTAGCCAACTTCGCTACCCTGACGGACGCGGTAGAGGGGCGCTATCCTTCCGATCATTTTGCCCTGGTCTCTACTTTGCACCTGCGGCCGCGCCCGCTAATTATTGCGCACCGAGGAGCCAGTGGATACGCCCTGGAAAATTCCCTCGATGCCTTCCGCCGGGCCGTGGATATGCGGGCCGATATGATTGAATTGGACGTGTTTACCCTGAAAGACGGTAACGTCGTATGCTTCCACGATGGCGGTTTAAAACGACTGACCGGGGTAAAGGGCAAAATAGTTAACTACACGCTGGAGCAGCTTAACCAGTTGAGTTTGAAGGATGGATCGCGCATTCCGTTGTTGAGCGATGCCATGCGGGTGATGGGCAAGCAGCTGCGACTGAACGTGGAGCTGAAGGGCCCCGGGACGGCAAAACCGACCTACGAGATCATCCAGCGGTTTATCGCCGACAAAGGCTGGAAGATTGAGGACTTTCACATTTCCAGCTTCCGCCACGACGAGCTCAAGATCATGCGTGGGCTGGATGACCAAATTGAAATCGGCATCCTGCCCCACGGCTCGCCAGTCGCCGCGCTGGACGTTGCGCGGGAAGTGCAGGCATATTCCATCAATGCCTACCACGGTAGCCTCAACGAAAAATCAGTCGCTGAGATCCGCGCGGCGGGCCTGAAGATCTTTGCCTGGACGACCAATGCTTACGGTACCATCAGCCGCCTGGCGGAGCTGGGGATTGATGGCTACATCACGAATTATCCGGACCGGGTGGAGGCGGTGCTGGGGGAGTAGAGCCACCCGGTAAGGCTAGTTTCTTTGGTAAACGGAATGGGCCAAAACGGTACCGTCCCCCGCTTCGGAGATTACTTCTATACTGCTGGTATCTGAGTTCACGCGCCGGAAGTAGATGGTCTTCGCAGTTAGGTCTGTGAGGCAACACAATGAAGCGGTAAGGTCGGTATCGGCCACAGTAATTAAAAAGTGAATGGGCGCGGAAAGCCTATTGCGAAATATCAAATCGCGGTATCCGTAAACCACCGTGGCGTCGGACCCCAGCGGCGTGAAACGCTCGGCCTCCCGGTAACTGTCGACCGAATGGTGATGGCGTTCAACGATTTCCAGCCCGGCTAAAAGCGCCAGGTGATAAAGGATGCCGGATAATTGGCAGAGCCCGCCGCCGTAGTCCTCCCGTAGCCGGCCCGCAATAAGGTTCCGTCCGGGCAAATAGCCCCGCCGTTTTGTAGGTGGGCCAACGCAGTGCCAAAAGGAAAAAGCTTCACCCGGATGGATGACAATTGCCTCCACCAGTGTACTCGCTAGCCGAAGATTGTGCACCTTGTTACTGAGGTGACTGCTCGGCCGGATCGGCTGGCAGAGGCTAATTTGGATGGGGAACGCAACGCCGTCAGGACGAAACTGCGCAAATCGCCAGCCACGGTGCCGAACCTTTCTCCTGGCGAGTTGCCAGGCTATCTTCAGAAACCGAGGAGTGATGGCTCGGAACATCATATCTTTTCAATTACATAAACCCGGTAGGAGGCAGCGCGGGCAAGCGGTGTCTTCCCCAACCAGCTATCCAGCGAACGCAGCGTTGGGCGCAGGCGCCGTGGAATGCGGTGGACGGGAAAGACGGCAATCCCCCGAGTGGTAAGGATACGCCAGCGGTCCCCAAGTACCTCGGTCACGTCTGCGTGCGTAAACGCATTGGCTCCGTGCCAATGGTTTTGCCGGCGACGAAGCAGCGTCCGGCGCTCAGCGGAGGGCAAATCGAAAATAAGGCGACCACCGTGGCGTAACAGGCGGTAGCCTTCAGCGCAGAATGCCCGTAGGTCTTCCGGCTGAAGGTGCATCAACAAGTGGAAAGAAATGATGGCGTCGAAGCTGTCTTCCGTGAAGGGTGTACGGAGTGCATTAGCAACGGTAAAGTCTTTTTCCGGAAACTTCCGCCGGGCTACGGCAATCATTTCCGGGCTTAGGTCGAGGCCCACGCTGCAGTGATGCATGAAGCGGCCGGTGCCACAGGCGAGGTCCAGGACCTGGTCGTGTTCCGGCGGGCTGAGGTAGCGTTTAAGGATATTTTCTTCCTGCCAGTGCAGGTAGCGGCCGTAAGAATTGCCGAACCGATTGTGGTCGTAAGTGGGTGCAAGTTGATCGTAATAGCTTTGTACGGATGGAACCATGGGTAGTGTTTTGTGATTCCAAAGCTATTGGCGGGCAACAAAGATTTACCCGGCGATGAACCGGTGCGGTAAGCTATCTAGTATTCGTGCGTGGCTCGGTATTTTTCGAAATACCTCAGGCAAGGAAAGGGGTTCAAAGGCTACTGTCAACGAGCCCGTCAAGCTTATTTCGGTCTCGCTCAAAATGGCTTGCAGTAGCTTAAATTCAGGCGTTTGCCTCACTCTTCCTCCAACCCAACATCATCCGGATCCAGCAAATCCGCGTCGGCAATGTCCGCGTCGTCTTCGTCTACGTCGAGGTTGTCCTCGTAAGTTTCGCGGGCTTCGTCGAGGAGGTTGCCGTCGTCATCGTAATCGTCGTCGTCATCGATGATGAGGAGGGCTTCGGACTTCGTCATGCGGATGAAGTAGTACTTCTCATCCGTTTCGAAGGGGAGGCCACTGTTGAGGCGGCCGTCCACGTCGCGGAAGCGGATCAGGTGTTGGGAGAAGCCTTCCGGGTAGGCAAGTTTGATGCCTTGGATGGTTTCCTCATCAAGCTTTTCGTAATTCTTGATGACGCGAGGTTTCTGAACTGCAGACATTAGGTTATTTATTAGGTAGTGGGCGACCGCCAGATTGCCGGTGCCGGGCCATAAAGAGTCGTTATTTTGGATTGGTCACTTCGTCCTGGGCTACCTTTAACCTCCCGAAGCTATTGCAAAATACAGTCTCGGTTGAAATGTACCTAACCATGGCTGCAACTTCATCGCCGGAAAATTTACCGCCACCTCCGTCGCTATCGGACGCCGCCCTTGCGCAAGAGATAAATGCTGGAAACGAGCGCCTACTGGGTGAATTATACAACCGGTACGCGGGAAAGATTTACTACAAGTGCCTGGGGATGATGAAGGACGCCGGGGTGGCTCAGGATATGGCGCATGACGTGTTCATCAAGGTGTCCCTCAACCTGCACCGCTACCAAGGTACGGCGGACCTTTCCTTCTGGATCTACGCCATCACTTACAACCACTGTATCGCCCAGCTCAAAAAGGACAAGCGCCTCCGCTTCGGACCCATCGACGAGAACGCAGACCGGGAGGATGAGGGTGATATTGAGTTAGAAGCCAAGGTGATCAGCGATCTCCGCCTGACCCAACTGAAGCGTGTCCTCCAGCAACTCCGGCCGGACGAAGCCATTTTGCTGACCATGCGTTATCAGGACGGAATGAGCGTCAAACAAATCGCGGCCATCTTGAAACTGGGTGAAAGCGCCGTGAAAATGCGCCTGAAAAGAGGTCGTAGCCACCTCGCCAAACTAATGAATGACCTGGACGATGAATGAACAACCGAGCGTTGAACAACTGCTGCGGCAAAAGCTACTTCGCATCCGCAAGGACCGCGTCGAAAGCAATGATTTGCCGACGGACTTAAAGGAGGAGATCTTCGCCACGCTGGAACAACGGGACCAAGTAGCGGAAGTAACCGACCTCTTCGTAACGGACTGTGCGCCCACGCCTCCAGCGTTGCTGGAACGGATCGAGCCGGCGGCTGAATCCGATAATACCGACGACTAGCCAAAAGAAAAAGGCGAGAAAGCCGAAGCCTTCCCGCCTGAGTAAGTGCGTGATCGTGAGTTTCTGGTTCTTCCGGTTTAGGTGAAGCTGGTGATCGTAATTACCGCCCCACCATTACGGGTATCTACTTATTCTTCTTGGTCTTGCTCTGGTTGACGAGCGAAGGGCCTTTTTTGCCGGGGCGACCGCCGGCGACGACGTTTTTCGCACGCTGGTCACGGGCAGTTTTGCGCTGTGCTTTAAGTGCTTCCGCGTTTTTGCGGGCGAGGGATGCTTTGGAGGCTTTAGTAGTTGCAGCCATGGTTGTGGTTGTTTGTACTTGGTTGGAAGAGATTAGATTTTGCCGCGGGCCAGTCTGGCTGCCCGCGCGCCCACTAAAGAGTGTGGTTTGGGGGATCGGTCACCTTCGAGATGAAGATTTTTTCAATTTATTTTATCGCTCGATTTCGGCTCAACTGAGGAGCCGAGGGGACGACCATTTCCCAATCAAAATAAAGTCTGCCCGCAGCGTAAATTCTTGCCTCCATATTGAAATTAGGAATAGCTTTGTAGCCCCTAACCAAGCACCCACTTGATCCAAAATACCCCCGTCCAGTCTATCAGTCCGGGAACCTTCCAGGCTGAGGCACACTGGTACCCGAAGGCACTGAACGCTACGATTCACCCCCTCGTCAGTTTTTTCCTGAACCTTTCTACGGAAAGGATCGTCAGCCGCTATTGCCACCTCAACCCGAAGACGGACCGCGACGAACTGACCCGGCTCCTGGAATACAAATGCCAGCACTTTCTTTGGAGTGGGGCCGACCTCATCCACGCCACCACGGCCGAGGGAAACCGCCGTATGGTCGTCATCGAAAACAACTCTTGCCCCAGTGGACAAAAGTCCATGCCCTTGCTGGATGACCACGAGGAGGAAGGCGGCTACCGGCGGCTGGTAGAACGCACCTTCCTGCCTTTCGTAAAGCGTAAAACGGGTGGCACCAAAGTCGAGGGCCGCCTCGCCGTCCTTTACGATAAGAACCCGATGGAAACCCGGGGCTACGCCGCCGTCATTGCGGACGTATTTAAGGAAGAAGTCCTGCTCGTCACCGATTACGACGGTGCCGAATCACGGAACCTGCAGTTAGCTGACAACCAACTTCACGCCAGGGTGGGAGAGGAGTGGGTGCCCCTGCGCGCCGCCTTCCGTTACGTCACCCAGAAACCGTGGACGCGCCTGCCCCTCAACTGCCGGACGAAAATCCTCAACCCCATCGTCGCCTGCCTGGCCGGGGGGCGGAACAAAATGGTGGCCGCCAAAGCCTACGATTTCCTTAACGGTGAATTAGCCGGATCGGGCCTTCGCATCCACGCGCCAGAAACTATTCGGGACGTCGCCAAAGCGGAAATCCCCCTCTGGGTAAACCGCTGGGGTGGCCAAGCCGTCGTCAAGATCCCTTACAGCAATGCGGGGCAGGGCGTCTTCACCATCACCAACCAGCAGGAGTTGGATGACTTCATGGAGACGGACATCCATTACGACCGGTACATCGTTCAGAGTCTCATCGGTAACTACCAGTGGAGTTCCAATAGCAGCACTGGGCGTTATTTCCACGTGGGTACAATCCCCGATAAGCAAGGTAAAACCCACGTTTGCGATATCCGTATGATGGTCAGTAGCACCAAGGATGGCATCCGGCCCTTAGCCTGTTACAGTCGCCGCGCCCGGGCTCCTCTCACCGACGAGTTGACGGGCAACGACGACTCCTGGGCGATGCTTGGTACCAATTTATCGGAGAAATTGGGAGATAATCAATGGTCCAGCGACGTCAACCGGTTACTCCTTATGGACCGCCGTGACTTCAACCGCATGGGCGTCGGGCTCGACGATTTGATTGAGGCTTTCATTCAAACGGTGCTCTCCACGATTGCCATTGATAAGATGGCCAAACAACTCTACACCAAGAAGGGCAAGTTCAGCCTGCGGCTCTTCCGCAGTCTTAATGACGACGCTGCGCTGCTGGACGAAATGCTCAAATGAAAGCACTAAACTTTCTCATCCTTACCGACCACCGGGGGCACAGCGATCAGAACTCCCTCTACGCCCTGACGCAGCAATTGGTCAAGGACGCACGGACCGCAGCGGCCTTCGTCGCTAGCAGGGGGGATGCACGGAATGCGGCCTTTTTCGCTGGCGATCTGTCCGCTCCCATTTACGGATTGGTTGCCAGTCAGGCATTTAGTCAAGCAACCGCGGCGGAGGAGTTCTTGACTAGCCAAGCCACGTCCCAGTACGCGGAGGCCGACGTCATTTGGTTGCGCTTACCGCCGCCGGCTGACCGTGGATTCTTCGCTGCCCTCTCTTCCTTTGCACCTGCGTCAGCGCCCAAGAAAGCTCCCGTGATCATCAACAATCCGGAAGGAATAATCGAAACCGGAAGCAAAGCCTTTTTGCAGCACTTTACCGCGTTCACGGCACCGATCTGGTCCGTAACGAGTGGTTCGCAAATTCAGGAGCTCAGTGAACAGCACGCGCTGGTGCTGAAGCCATTACGGGAGTACGGTGGCCGTGGTTTGGTGAGAATATTGGAGGGTTTCGCCGAGGAAGAAGGACTCAAGATTCCGCTGGGGGAATGGCTCGAAAAGGCAAACTCTACCATCACCTCCGGCGCCTACCTCGCCATGAAGTACCTGAAGAATGTGAGTGCTGGTGATAAGCGCATTCTCGTCGTCAACGGCCGAATTTTGGGCGCCAGCGTACGGGTGCCCGCGCCTGGGCAGTGGCTGTGTAACGTGAGCCAGGGTGGTACGTCCCTGGCCGCGGACATCGCCCCCGAAGAAGAAAAAATGATTGCCGCCGTCGCTCCGGTTTTGCTAAACAAAGGTGTCGTGATCTTCGGCGCCGATACCCTCGTGGATGATGACGGAAAACGCGTCCTCTCCGAATTAAACACCAACAGTATCGGGGGTTTCCCCCAGGCCGAAGCCCAATCCGGCCGGCCGGTACTCCAACAAACTATTAATGGAATTTACGACTACCTCGCCGCGCGGCTATAACGACCTGCCAATCGTGCTCTCATTTAACCTGGAGGACACCCCGGTGGGCGCCATCCGTCACTACTGGTTACGGCTGGCCAGCGACGGCATGGGCAACCCCATGGTAGTGCCGCTGATGGTCGCCCGTGGTGCCAACCCTGGCCCGACCCTGGGCTTGACGGCGGCCATCCACGGTGACGAACTGAACGGTATCTCGGTGATCCAGCGCCTATTTGCGGACCTCGACGTCTCCACGCTAAACGGTACTGTAGTGGCCATCCCGGTCGTCAATATCCCCGGGTTCTTTCGCCAGCAACGCTTTTTTGCGGATGGCGTCGACCTCAACCACCTCATGCCCGGTAAGGAGGACGGTAACGCCAGCCAGGTGTACGCCTACCGCCTCGTGAACCGCTTTTTGAAGTTCGTCGATTACCTATTAGATCTTCACACCGCCAGCCGTGGCCGCATCAACAGCTACTACGTGCGGGCGGACATGAGTATCGAGGTGACCCGCAAACTCGCCCTCTTGCAGCAGCCACAATTGATCGTCCACAACCCGGCTAACGATGGAACTTTCCGGGGCACGGCGGATGACATGGACATCCCCGCCATCACGCTGGAGGTAGGCAACCCCGGAGTCTACCAAAAGAAGATGATCCGCAGTGGTCTGGTCGGCGTTCACAACGTCCTCAGCTATCTGAAAATGACGGACGATGAAGAGGAGGTTGACCCAAAAGTCAACACCATCCTCTGTAAAAAGAGCTACTGGCTGTACACACAAACGGGTGGACTGCTGCAGGTGCACGTCGATTTGCTCGAGCGCGTCAAAAAGGGCCAGTTGGTGGCTTCCCTACGTAACGTTTTTGGCGACCTCACCAAGGAGTATTTCGCACCCGAGGATGGCGTCGTCATCGGAAAATCGACCAGCCCGGTGAATCAAAGTGGTGGGCGGATCTTGCATTTGGGGATTGAGTAGGGGGCGCTGCCGCAGGTGCGGTGAAATGGGGGACAAGCGTACCCTAGAGGTATTGTGGGGCTCACAATGATGTCGTGACCCGAAGAGAAATGGAGTGGGGGGGGGACAGGAATTACGAATTGAATATTTCTGCGGCCATCGTTGAAATGAGGCGCCCAAGGAGGCTGGAATGTAGCCCAAGAAGCTAGCTTGGCGTGCTTGTAACGGGCCGGTCCGAAATCCGTACCTTTAGGCAGTATTACACTCTCAATTTTATTTGCGTCTTTACTCACAATGGCTTTGCCCTTAGCTAGTTGAGTGCTTTGGTCTCACGTAATGAACACCGGCATTTGAATCATCCTCTGAATGGATCACAATCGATTTCGTAATCTCCTGGTTTGCTTTCTGCTGTTGTCGTCGCTGGTAGGTACCGCTGCCTCGGTCTCAGTAGGGTTGCCGAATAGCCTGGATCTGCGTCTGTTGGAACGTCAATTACTCCACGAGCGAGTGGCCTTCGCTACGGCAAATCCTTACGTAGCTCATTGTTCGCTCGCCTCACTGTCGAATAGCATCGAGATAAACAACGCCAGCCTCAACGAGGAGGACGGCATTCTCTTCCAGGACCTCCGCGGTGTGGATTGTTTTGCCCAACCTGACGCACTGGTGGTCTGCGGATTGGGGGATACCATCCCCATCATGCTCTTTACCAAAAGCGTGGAACCCATCTTCGACGTTGAACTTAACGTCTCCTTTAGCCCGGGGCTTGAATACGCCACCTTTGCTTTCGTTGATGACCCAGGGAACCTTAATAATGCGGACCTGGATACCATCAACGTGGATAACGTGCGGAGCCCAACCTTCCGCATCAGCGAAGTGAACCAGGAAGACGGTGGGGTAGTAGTGTACATCGGCGTCAACGCCCAGTGTGGTATTGACTTCGACACTTACGAGCCCGAGGTAAGCTTCAATCTATCCTACGTGACCGCAAATGGCGTTCGGTGCCGGGAGACGTTCACGCCAGCAACTGGATACGCAGAGAATGTATTGAACCCACGGCCCGGTTTCACGGGAGCAGCCACGCCGACGGTGGCCAATTTCACTGATATCAATACGCCCAATTGCATCACTACGCAGTTAACCAACGTGACGCCGGGGGCCGGACTTACGGAGGCCCTGTACTTTATTGAGGACTTCGGTTTTGACCTGGGAATTGAGTTCAGCAGCCTTTCAGTAAATGGTATCGACGTACCGGTCACCGATTACACCGTGGACGATCAAACTGGTCGGGTGTCCGCTATTATTGACGGAAATACCAACCCGGCGTACTGGGGCCCCGATGGGCAGCTGACGACGATGGAATCCATACCCATCGAGGCCTGTTTCGTCACCTCGGGTTGTACTGGAGTAATGGCGACACCCGTCTTCACCGTACAGTCCGCCTGCAACGGTGAGGTCTGTGGTGGATCCGTGGATGTGCAATCCGGAGCTCAATTGGGCGACCGCTTTACGTTCAACCCTACCGTAGACCTGACCTTCGACCAGATCGCGGAGGCTGCTTTTTGTAATCCGGACGAGCCAACGCCTTACGTATACGAAGTAAGTGTGCAGAGTAGTATCCCGGATAGTATCCGGGGCGACGTCTACAACCTACGCTACTTCATCGATCGTTGCCCGGAACAGTTCCTGGACCTCGCTACTGTCGAACTGCTAGATGGTCCGGGTGGAAATGTCCTTGGTTCGTTGCCTGACACGCTCTCCGTCCTGGCCGGTGCGAATAGTAATGGCCGCGTATTTATCAACTTCCGGAATCTACCGGTCGGCCTCGATCCCGACGGCGCTGGAGGTCTGGAAGACATCGATGGGGATGGTGTGTTTGACGACTTGCAGGGAGGCAATACGCTCTACTTCCGCGTATCGCTCGTACCAAGTTGCGACCCCGATGAAGTGTCTACGGAAAGTTTTTCTGAAGTCGGTAGGCCCTGTGATTTTGTGGAGCACTTCATCAACGGAACGCGCAACTGTGGTGCCTTCGGTTTCACCTTTTCGGATCCGGTTGACGATGGCGTTGGCTCAGCAAATAATACTTCTATTGGGGAATTCACGAATACTTCCCCACTCGAAGTAAGGGACATTATTTATGATGGGTACCACAACGTTGGTAGCTACAATGAAGTCGACCCAGACACCGTCGACGTGAGCTTTGAATATACCCTGGATCCGGACGATTTTGCGGCCTGCCCATCGGACGGTACCGTACGCTTACGGGTGAATTTGGAAGACAACATCCCGGAAGCAATTGAGAGTTTCGAGATCATTGAGCCTACGTTCAATGGTACGCCGACCACCATTATTGATGACACGACTAACCTGAATGTAGCTCGCCGTAGTTTTACATTGGATGCAGGCGACGGAACACCTGGAGTAACTTATACCTACACTTTTCGCATCGTGATGTCGGAACGGTTTTGTTCGGCCCGCCGAGTCATTGCACTAACCGCTGCCGTAATTCAGGACTGTGATGCTTGCGACTGTAATCTCACCAGAGCGGGAGGATTCACTACGCTTACCGCGGATCCGGCCAACCTCGGGACATGTTCGGCGGGTAGTTCTATGGCCAGAATTCAAAGAATCAGCACGGGGTATCCATCCCGAGACCTCTCCGGGCAGCGCCTTGACCCTGATGACGTACCCTTGGAGGATCAGACCAGGCTGCTACCCGGTGACACGATTGAAGTAAGCGGGTGGATTGCTGTGGACGAACCAAATGCCTGGAACAATCTCACTCAACGATTAAGCTTCAGTTTGAACCAGTTTGAAGCGGGCTCGAGCTCAAACCGGATCTTCTCCAATCATCGCGTCGAAATCGCGGAGGCCCGTCTGCAGTACGCAAGGTTGGAAAGATTGACGGGGGAGACGTTTGACCTGGGAGCCGTCCCGGTTCCAGGGACGCAGGCGCAAAACACCAGCGGGATAAGTGGAGCAAACGTAATGGTGCAAACAGTAGCTCCCTTTGATAATGTTCACCCCGGAATTTCTAATCCGGAAGATTACGATTCAGGTATTTATCGTAATTCATCGCTGGATTTCCGGGATGGAAACGACATGCGCCTCGCATTCTTCTCCGACTACGCGGAAGGTGACCAGGATGGTTTGGCTGCCCTCTACGATCACATAAACGGTAACTTTGAACAGGACGATACGATCTACCTTGCCTGGCGCCTACCGATTGTGAGTACGCCCAAGGTGCTAGCTAATGGAGAACCAACTTTCTTTGGCCCCACCGTAGATAGTACCCAAATGGGTTTCTTCGTGGAGGCGCGGAACTGGATTGATGAGGCCAACCGCGTTGGAACCGGAGTTGGGCAAGTCGGCATCAGCCCTCGCGCTGACGCTCGAATGTTCTTCCACGAACCTGGTGTCACAACTAGTGCTAGAATTGAGTTTGATGCCTCCGGCTGCGCTGCCGAGTTCGTCCAAACCTTTGAGACGACCAATCCTTTACCCGCTGGTTGGTTTCAGCAGGAGTTCCGGCCCATAATCGGAGTAGAGTACCTCGGCCTGGAAGTTCCCCGGCCTTACTACTACGGGGGAGGCGCTACGGTAACCCATTTCGATCAGCCAAGTCAGGCAATCGTTCCGGACAGTAGCGTAGGTCTGGTCACGTTCCAGGAAGGCCCCGATGAATTCTTTTTACCGGTTCAAAGAAATAGCGGATTACTATTTTTCCGCGATGCGGAATTTAGCAACGGCCTGAGACCCGACGATTTTGTGGGGTTCGACCAGGGAGCGAACGATAAATCCCTGGTGGGTGGAACCTTTCCACTGCTAGGTGTAGGCAGGGATGCAGCCGTTGATAGCTTAGTATTCAGGGTACCCATCAGTCGCGTATGTGGCCAAGCGGTCGCAGCCCGCCCTTTAGAAACGGTGACCAGTGTATCCTACCGGGCGATCACGGATTATAATATACCTACCTATACCTGTAACGATGGTAGTTTCTATTCTGGTGATGGCAATCCCCTGGCCAGTTGCGCTGGCTTCCCTGGAAGGTACTGGCCCTACGACCGAGATGATGATGGTAACCCTCATCACTTGCTGAATGACAGTATAGTTGAAGCTACTGAGGTAGGCCCGCTTCCCACGACGCTTAGCGCCAGCCAAAGTTTTACCCCCGCAGGACCACTCGTTGATGCTCCGGGGCCGGAAATGATCGAGTACTCCGTCACCCTAAACCAAGATATTGATGGCGGGGTGATTGTCTTCACCGCCGAAAATGCCGTAGACGTAATTTCGGTAGATGGCAGCCTACCCGTGATGGCGGGCGCGACCGACTCCACACAGGCATTCGTACTTGACCTCGGCGCGCGCGCTGCCGGAACCTATACCTTTGATCTTGAGATAGACCTGCTCTTCTGCGGGCCGGGTGCCGTTTGCGCCCAAGTGATTCCGGGTTGTAATGACGACCCAGTGGAGCTAGGGCTCGTCGTACTGCGCTCAGATATTATCTGCGGTGCGGATAGCGAAACTTGCGTCGAGTACATCTCCGGCTTACCCGATTTGGAAACGGTTTTCAATTTCCAAAATAATCAGCAATTGTGTTCGGGTGGATCCGTTGGCGGGTAAATATGCGTCCTACTCGCCGTACAATTACGTGTTAGGTAATCCGGTGTCACTTGTAGACCCAGATGGCATGGAGCCAGAGCCTCCGAAGACTATAGGTGTGTTTTTCCATGGTGGACCCTCCGGTAGTGGCAAGACAACTACTCCGAATTCTTCAAATAGTGGTCAGTTTTATACTCATACTGAGAATACAGTACAACAACAGGGAGGAACCTTCGTCGGAAGGATGATTGCTCCGGGTTTGACCACCACTTCAGGAGTTGAAAACGGTATAGACTTTATTACATCCAATTATCAGCAAGGGGATCAGGTCATCCTGTACGGATATAGCTATGGAGTAGATCACACAATGGATTTGGCTACGAAATTAGGTGAGGCCGGAATAAGCGTTGATCTTGTCGTTACAGTAGATGGAGAAGATGGGCTTGGAGGGATTACAATGAATACTACTGTTCCGGATAATGTAGGAGAGAATCTAAACGTATATCAACGAAATGGAGACGGGGGAAGTGGTGGAACGACCTCCAGTCTTGGCAATTCGTCTTCGGATAGCTCTTCAGGTACTAGTAGGTCAAGTGGAACGTCCGGTTCAGCAGGTTCAGGCGGAACTACAAATACTGGTTCGGGGTCCACAGTGGTTCGCAACGTTGATGTGAGTGGCCCAGGTGTTAACCATGGTAATATTCAATCTAAAGCAAGTTCAACAATTAATACTACAATTACAGACCATGTGGAGAGGCACTATCAGTAAGGTAATCAATATAATTCTCTTGGCAGTACTAACAAGTTGTAGCCCCAACTATAGAAATGTTGAGTTGATTGGTACCGTTTTTGATGAAGCTAACGGGAAGATTGTTCAGAACGCTCAAGTGAAAGTCGTGTGGTGGACTTACGATATGAGTACTGCTGCCTGGGAATCAAGGAAGACTGAAGAAGTTCTCTACACTAATACACGAGGTGAGTTTAGTAGTAAAATAGATAAGGCGCAATCTTTTGATGTTGAAGTTTTTTTGTCTGACGGACGAACTTCAGAGTATGCTGAAAATTTGACGAACAATAAGACTTCAATCCGGATAACTATTCAGTAAAAAGGACACTGGTACATGTAGTCTAGGGCCTGACATTAGTCAAAATTACGCATAAGCTCGCCTTGTTTTAAAATCTCGCAGTACAGCATCCAGGTTAAACAAAACGTGCTGTTTTTCTTCCTCCGGTAGTTCGTTAATATCTATCAGCCGGCGCAACATAGCGGGGTCTTTCAGTAAATCACGGTCGGCGGTCTCGCCGAGCAAGTAGCCCACGGTGGTATCGAGAGCTTTAGCGAGGCGTTGGCCAACGTCGATGCTGGGCTTTACTTCGTCACGTTCATATTTTCCGATCAAGGAGTGATGGACTCCGAGAGCCTTGGCCAATGCTGCCTGCGACCACTTTTTAGACTCTCTACATTCTCTCACTTTCTTTCCGAAACTATTACTCATGGCTCCATTTTTGGTGCTAAATGCGACTACTTGCGCGCCTTGAGCAAAAATAATGATGTTTTTTGGCGTAAAAAAGTAAGGAGTTGCTTGCGTGGTGCGCTTGATTTTGTACTTTGGTGCCAAATTTGCGCAGAATCAGTTTTCTCAACTTTATTTTCAAGTGAAGCAGGAACTGATCAAACCACCCACCGATGACCATCCCCGAGATCAAAGCCGCCCTCCCCATCACCACCGTCCTAGCCCACTACGGTCTGGAAGCCGGGCCGAAGGGTTCTCTAAAGTGCCCCTTCCACGACGACCGCGCCGCCTCGATGAAGGTCTACCCCGATACCAACACGGCCTACTGCTTCGCCGGGAGCTGCGAAGTCCAGAGCGTTGACGTCATCGACTTCGTGATGCACATGGAAAAGTGCGACAAGCGGGCGGCGATCCTGAAGGCAAAGGAGTTGTGTGGCGGGCCGGTGGTGACGCCGACGACGAAGCAAACCGGACCGACGCTTGACCTGGCCGCCATCTACGAAGAAAGCCTGGCCGGCATGGAGCGCACGCCAAGTGGTAAAGAATACTGCACAACGCGGGGGCTGGACATCACCGGCATCGGCTACCGAAGTCGCAAGGCGAAGGAGCGGTGGGGTCGAGGCTGCATCATCTTCCCGCTAGTGGATAAGGGCTGCGTGATCCGGGGGCTCTACGGTCGGGCGGTGAAAGGTGGCGGGCATTACTACACGCCGGACCGGGCGGGGCTTTACCCGGAGTATCCGGACATCACCACGACGACGCTGCTGCTGACGGAAAGCGTGATCGATGCGGCCAGTATCATGGGGCTACTGGAAGGGGTGACGGTACTAGCCTTGTATGGCACGAACGGGCTGACGGCGGCGCACCGGATGGAGGTTAAAGGACTGCCAGGCCTGGCCGAGGTTGTTCTGGCCTTGGACGGTGACGCAGCTGGACGGAAAGCTACCGGGGCGATCACGGCCGAAATCAAAGCACTGCGGTCAGGCATCAAGGTAACGACGCTGGTCCTGCCGGAAGGCGAAGACCTGAACGGCATGTGGATCAGCCACGCCGACGAGGAAGCCGGCTGGCTACAAGACCTATATAAAGGACGGCGCGCCGTGGGCGAAGAGCAGGCTAATGAAAACAAGCTCGCGGATGGGTTGGATGATGAAGCCAGAGCCCTGGGCCAGTTGACGGTTAAAGCCCACTACCTGGAATACCTGGGCATGGCGGCGCGCTACCGGGTCCGCGGCGGCATCCGGGGCGGGGCGGAGAGTCTCAAGGTGAGCCTGCAAATCCAGAGCACCGGCCAGGACTACCGCGCCAAAGTCGATCTGTACGAGTACAAGCAAACCGTCAGCCTGGCCGAGCGGACGGCCGGGGTGCTGGACCTGCGCAAAGATCAGGTGCTCGACGATCTACGCCGGTTGACCGATCTGCTGGAAGCGCACCGCGAGACGGCCGCCACCGCTCCCGCGTCCCCGGGCTCGCACCCGCGCCAGCGCCCGCATATGCTGCCGGGCGAACGGGCGGCGGTACTGTCGTTTTTGCGCCGCCCCGACCTTATTGACGAGCTCGGCGAATACCTCGGCCGGGCCGGTATCGTCGGCGAGCAGCGCAGCCGGCTTTTGCTCTACCTGGTTGCGCTCAGCCACGGTACGGACGCGCCGCTGCACGCCCTGGTGCAGGGTACGAGTGGCAGCGGCAAGACGCACCTGGTGACGAAGATATCCGAGTTGCTGCCGCCGGAAGACGTGATCACGCTGACGCGGGTGACGGACTCGAGTTTTTACAATTACGGGCGCGAAGACTTGAAGTATAAGCTGATCGTGCTGGAAGATCTGGACGGGTTGAAGGAGGAAGCTTTACTGGCGTTCCGCGAGTTACAGAGTCGGGGGCGGTTAACGTCGTCGACGTCGATCAAGGATGAGAGCGGCAATATCCGGGGCGTGGTCAGGACGGTGGAAGGGCCCGTGGCCAGCCTGGCGGCCACGACGCACGGCGAGGTGTACGAAGACAACCTGAGCCGCTGCCTGGTGGTGGCCGTCGACGAGAGCGAGGAGCAAACGCGGGCGGTGGTGGACTATCAGAATCGGCGGGCGGCGGGGCTGGTCGACGTGGCCGGCGAGATGTCGCTGAAGCTGTTTTTGCGTAACTGCGTGCGGCTGCTGGACCGGTCGTTGACGGTCGTCAATCCGTACGCCACGGCGGTGGCGCTGCCGGCCGAGGCGAGTAAGCTGCGACGGCTCAACGCGCTCTACCAGAGCTTCGTCCGCCAAATCGTACTGCTGCACCAACACCAGCGGAGCCGCGACCGAGCCGGGCGGCTGATCGCTGAGGTAAGCGACCTGAAGGCGGCGTGTGAGTTGCTTTTTGACGCCATCGTTTTAAAGGTGGACGAGCTCGATGGCGCCTTGCGCTTCTTCTTCGATCGGCTGAAAAACTACGTCCTGGAACGGGGCCGGGAGTATGAGTTCACGCGGCGCGAAGTGCGCCAGGCCTTGCGGATATCGAAGACCCAACAACACGCCTACCTGACGCAGCTGCTGGAGCTGGAATACATCAAACAAGTGGGCGGCTACGCCAACCGGGGGCTAACCTACAAAGTGGAGTACTGGGACGACTCGGCCGCGCTGCGGGCGCGCCTGAAGGCGGATCTGAACGCGCAACTGGCCAGAATAGAGCAGCAAGCCGAACGCCACGGAACGCCAGGCCGAACGCCAGAAGCCGCATAATGACTAGTAAATAAGGCCAAAATGCCGCTGGCGTTCGGCGTTCCGAGGAAAAGAATAAACATGGCAAGACCGCGCACCCGAATCTTGAATCTTGAACGGCCGCAACATGAGAACTACCTGCGTGGGCTAGTGGATGAGTTGGTCACGCTGGGCTACGCGGAAAAGAGCGCGGCCAGTCACCACTGGGTGGCGCGGCGGTTTTTGTGTTGGACGGAGAAACACGGCGCGGCGCGGGTGGAACTAACCAAACGGACCGACCTGGAAGCGTACCGAACGCACGTAGGTGCCGCGCCGAGCCTAAGGGACGGCGGGCCGGTGAGTGACAAAACCGTTTACCAAAATATGCGTACGGTGCAACTACTCTTTGACTACCTGCTGCGCATTGGCGCGGCCACTGCCGACCCCTTTGCCACCTTCAGGATGAACCAGCCGAAGCGGGGCGCGGCGCGGGAAATCCTGACGGCCGGAGAAGTGCGGGCGATGTACGCGGCGTGTGATCGGTTGGGAGAGCGGGCGTTGTTGAGTCTGACTTACGGGTGCGGCTTGCGGGTCGGAGAGTTAGAGCGGCTGAACGCGGAAGACGTGCGGTTGACGGATGGGCTTTTAGTGGTCGAGCGGGGCAAGAACGCTAAGCGGCGGTTGATCCCGTTGAGCGCAGGCGTACTGCGTGACCTGAAGCATTACGACGAGCGACGGACGGGGCGGGAACCGGCTTTTTTGCGGCACGGTCGGGGCGGTCGGCTGCGGGCGCATACGGCGCAAAAGTGGCTGAAGCGGTTGGCCTGGCGGGCGATGATCACCAAGGCGGTAAGCGTTCACGTGATGCGGCACAGCATCGCTAGTCATCTATTGGCCGGCGGGATGCCGGTGGAGGAAGTGCGGGTGTTTTTGGGGCACGCGCTGCTGGCCACGACGGAGCGGTACACGCGGGTGGGGATGGAGCAGCTGACACAAATCGTGGGTGATGGAACTGACTGACTACCTGCGGCAAAAGTATAGTGATCGGAGCACAGCGGGCTATCGCTACGGTATCGAAAAGTACGTGGCGGCGGTGGGTGGTAAGGCGGCGGCGCTGACGGCGGACTACGCTAAAATACTGGCTTACGTGGCTAAGTTGCGAGAAGAAAACCGGCGAGTGCGGACGTTGAAGAACTACGTTTTTGCCGTGAAGATCTACTACCATTTTTTGCGGGACACGGGCCAGCGTGACGATCATCCATGTTTACGGTTACGGCTGCGCGACGCGGTGGATCGAAGTATCCGTATTGATGAGCTGTACACGCCGGAAGCACTGGCCGGGTTGTTGGACGGTGGCGGCAGCAAGTTGGCTGGGCTGACGGGGCGTAATCGGGTGATCATTGGGCTGCTGGTGCATCAGGCATTGTTGGTTAGCGAGGTTGTAGCGTTGCGGGTTGGTGATGTCAATCTGAAGGCGGGGACCATTTACGTGAGCGAAAGCGTCGGTAACCGGGCGCGGACCTTGCCGTTAGTGGCGGCGCAGATCATGGCTTTGCACGAATATATCGAGCGTGACCGGCCGTTGCTGATTGGTAAGCACGTAGAGCCGGGGCGGTTGGTTGTCTCTCGGTTCGGTCAACCGCTGCACGGTCATGGCATTAGTCGGCTCATCAACGGACCGAAGTACAGTAGCGAGGGTAAGCGGTTCTTGCCCTTGCGTATCCGGCAGAGCGTCATCGCGCACAAACTCAAAGCTAACCATGACTTACGGGCGGTGCAGGTCTTTGCCGGCCACCGGCAGATATCGAGCACGGAGGCCTACCGCCAGGATGACTTGGAAAGACTAAAGACGGGGATAGCGCGACATCATCCGTTACGGTAACTGAATACCCAGTGACACGCCAGGAAGGACCCACCCCCGGCGCGGCGGCGTCCAAGAAACGCTACCCGCCAATGCTCCCAAAGAAGGTCGCACTGCGGGTAGCTGGCCCTTGGCCGCCGCCGCGCCTCCCACCCTTAAAGTCACAGCTGAAGCGACCCAATATCCGCCGTCCGGTTCCGCCGAAGCTCCACCGGCCGGAGGGGACCGAGCTGAAGACTTTGGGGCCGAAAACTGAGGAACGACGGACCGAACTCGAGACGGTGGACGTGACCAGCGGGACCGCCCGTCTTGCCGCCCGTCTAACACTGGGGCTAAATCGCCGCCCCAGACCCCGCGAAGCCCAGCCTGGATGTTCACTTTGGTGACATCGATGGGTGGTTAACTCCTGTAGATCGTGCGACCAAAGCGAACATCCAGTCCGGGCCAAAAGCAACGCCACCTAGTACTAAGAGACAGAGCGCCGTGGACTGTAGGTAGCTACTCCTTTTTTCTTCAATTGAAAAGAAAACTGAAGGGATGTATCTTGTGGGCGGTGCCAACGGGTGCTGGGGCTTAGTTGACTTTGCTGAGAGGTAGCGCAGAGGTGGGATAGGAAGAATCCTATAGCATTACTTACATCAATACCGGTGACACGGATCTGGAGAATTTCTTTCCTACGCTCTATCTGCCCGAAGGCTTCCTGTTTGTTCCGGGTACTTTTGAATATAATTTGGCGGGAACCACCGTCACGAACGTCGCTGACCCGAGTGAAAATACCGACAAAAGCGGTGTTAATGGAACGGCCTTTGAGTTCCCAGTTAACACCTTTCCCCGTCTGCCGGAAGGGGAGGCGCTGGTGTTGACCTTCACGGGCCGGACGGACTGTGGCGGTAAATTTGGTACCCCACTAGCAACGGAGGTCAATAGCTCCGCGGCTTGCTCTCGAGAGTTTAACTCTGACCTTAGCCGCAGTGATGCCATTCAGGTTGATGCGGGACCTGACCTTACTCCCAGTTTTACCCTCAACGTCGCTTCCACGCAGGTGAACTGTACGTCAACGGAGCCTTTGATCATTACCGCTCTTAATACGGGGAAGGCACCCTCAAGCCAATCCGAAGTATGTTTAATCCTGCCTCCGGGAATTGAGATTACGGAGGACGACATTACTTTTCTGGCCCCCACCGGCGCGGAGGTAGAAAACTTCTCCAGCACCAACCTTGGTACGAGTGGCGCCCTTCAGGTTTGTTTCGATGCGCCCTCCACCGCAATTGGTGGATTCTTCTGCTTGAGCTTGGACATAAGCGTCGACCTGGAGTGCGGCCCTGCGGATATCGCCGTCCAGGTCAACAGGACCCAAACCTTGTTCTGTGACGGCGTAGCCTGCGACGTACAGATCGTTGATGCACCAGAACAATTTATCCCACTCGAAGTGGTCCCCGGTCTCGCTATTGACGAAGCAAACGTAGTTGCAGAATGCTCCGACGAAGCTGGCATGATCAATTTGGGCTACAGCTTAGCCCTGTCGAACCCTGGAGCCAGATATACGGGAGACGTCACAATCGCCCTTTTCTACGATATTGACGGAAGCGGAGAAGTAGAGGATTCGGACCCCCTTATCGGTGAAGAAACAATAGCCGTTGACCTCGACGCTGAAAGCGAGTTGTTGCTAACGGGCTCGTTAGCGGCTTCCGCAAACGAAGCGTGCCCCGTCCTTTTGCGTGTGACCATTCCCGGCTGCGTGTGTGCGGAGGCCACCTTTAATTTACCAGATGTCTTACCGGACTTTGTGGATGACCTGGGTTCCGACGTGGTCCTTTGTCCGGGTGAAGATTACGTGATTAATGGCCTGTGTGGGGAGGTCACTTTTGAGTTGTTGCCTGCAGAATCCGGTTCCGTCGTTATCGTCGGAGATAGCCTTACCCTCAGCTTGAATCCTGGCTTTGGCGTCATCGGTCCTGTACAATTGGAAATAGAAAGCAGGATTGGCAGTTGCGTGGAGTCCACGAGCATTGTCAACGTTAGTGCACCGCTCTCCTTCGAATTTGAAGACCTTTCGTACGACCTGTGCTCGGTGGGTTGCCAGGAAGTGGACCTAGGGATTGACATTAATCTGCTAGAAGATCTAGAAGTAAGCATTTCGCCAACGCTTTACCTCGATGACCCCACCAGCCCGAGCCCCATTATTTGTGATCCCCAAGAGAGTACCACTTACACGGTCACTTATCGGCTAAACGAT
Organism: Lewinella sp. 4G2; assembly: GCF_001625015.1. NCBI lineage: Bacteria > Pseudomonadati > Bacteroidota > Saprospiria > Saprospirales > Lewinellaceae > Lewinella > Lewinella sp. 4G2. Next base: position 3,068,197 of record NZ_LVWJ02000014.1, read on the forward strand.
GATTGCGTGACTACCTCCACCTTCCGCGTGGAGGTTACGGACCCACCTTCGGCCACCCTTCGCCAACGGACGGCCTGTAGTGTTGGATTCCGCGTAAGTGAAGTCCTCACCGTTACCCCGGCTACATTGGGTGGTGAATATTCTACTGGTGGAGACGGCCGCTTCCGTCCGGCTGACGGTCGCGGTGATCTCGTCACCTATTTGCCCGGCCCTCAGGATATTAGGGCGGGTGAAGTACAACTCACCTTCCGATCTGACAATCCCGAAGGCCCCTGTGGTGGTGCCGTAGTTCGGGAAACATTCCCTATTTTATTAGTAGACTGTGGGCAGCTTCCATGGGACGGTGAACGCTAGGTGCAGCTAACCCATAATGCCATTCTCAGGGTACGATATTTAGAATATCATTCCCTGCTCCCCAAGGGATCATCGCGTTGACCAACCGTGCCATCTGAAAGTTGCCGAGATCCCGGTCGCGAATAATGGCGGGCCGCAGGATCTTTTCTTTCAGCAACTGCTCGCGCCGCACGCCCCTAAGCATCGGGTAGGCAGGCGTATACCAATGGCGCCCGTCGTACAAGGCTAGGTTTGCGTAACTGGCGTCCATCACGTAGCCGTGCTTGACCATGATTATGTCGTCACACTTCCCCCGCCGCTCGAAGAGGTGTTTGATCCCATCCCGATTGCTGTACTTGTGCCCGTAGTCCAATCCATCAGCTTTAACGACTTTGAGGGACGTGATGGGTTTGATGGAGTAGGGATGGAACTCCGCAGAAATTAGGTCTTCACCGTAAACGATCCGCAACTTATGGGTGCCCTGTTGAGGTACGTCCAGACCATCAATGATATCGCTAATCCGTAGCTTTTTGGGCTTGCCGAAACTGACTCTCCGGGCGCGGTCCAGCCGCTTCTGGTGGAGGGCCAGGTTGGAAAATTGTCCATCTTCGAGGCGGATCGATTCGAGTAACACGTGCGTTGAGTTGTGGTAGACTGGGGTTAGGAAACTAAGAAATATTTGCTCAATTATCCGGGAAAACTTCCTCGGCCACGGGGATGCGAACTTTTGCCTTGAGCTCATTAAACTCGTCCTCCCAGCGGCTCCGGGCGGTGATGCCGCCGCCGGAACGGAAGAAGAAGGTGCCGTCCTCCCGTTTTTCGATCAAGCGGATAAGCACGCAGGTATCGAGCGTACGACCATCGAAGTAACCCCCGATCCCGCAGTAGTAGCCGCGCTCTTGTAGTTCCGCCCTCCGGATAATGTTCAGGGTAGCGGGCTTGGGAGCCCCACTGATGGAACCGGCGGGGAGGAGTTTAGCGATCGTGGACCCCAATTTCGTCCGCCAATTTACCGGCAATTGTCCACTGATATTGCTGCTGGTCTGGACCAGACCCCTACGGCTCGTACTGATTTTGTGGAAGTACCGGTAGTCCGTCACGCGCACGCGGCTGGCGACCATGCTGAGGTCGTTCCGAATAAGATCTACGATGGTGGCGTGCTCCGCAATCTCTTTCTCGCTCTTCAGTAAATCGTTGCGGTCCTTCTCATTATCCAAGGCCGTCCCTTTCATCGGGCGGCTTTCAATGGTTCCCTCCGCGGAGACGGTAACGAATGTTTCGGGGCTGAAGCACGTAAATTCCTCGGGAAGGTATATCCGATACTTCGCCTGGGCTGCGTGGTACACATCCGCCAGGCCACAATTAAGTTGGATGGGAATCGGGAAGGTGAGGTTGGTGAGAAAGCTGTCGCCCCGTTTTAGGCCAGTCTGAACGACGTCAAATGCTCTACGAAATTCTTCCATCGAGGGCGGTTCCGCGTAGAGGCGAGGGCGAATACGATTATCCGCTTCAGATGGCTTAGCGGGGCTTCCGGGAAAATGAAATTCCGGAAGCTGAGGGTCATCCAACGTCCAGATGCGGGGGCCTTTTTGCTCGAAGTCGACCAGGAAAAAGCAGGGGGTGCCCAGTGCGCCGAGCCGGTCTAGCTCTTTCGCCCAGTAGTCCATCACGAGATCATTATCCTGCATGCGGCAAAGGTAACCGCCTCCGTCGCCGGTGCCCATATTTCTCGCCTATTTCTTGGCACCCGCGGCAGCGCCACCAACTTGGTCAGCTTAGCCCACGTAAATGAATAGTGGGGACGCGGCGGCACCGCGTTGGCACGCAGGTATAACAGTAGGTGACCGGCAGCCGGAGCGAATTAGCTATGTTTACGGTCACCTAAATAAACTTAAAATGATCAAGCACACCTTCGCATTTCTTATGCTCGCCAGCCTGGCCTTCACCTGTGGCGGCGGCGAGAAAACCATGGAAGAAACTTCGACCGAACCGGAAATGACCAGCAACAAAGCCATGGAATTCACCTCCCACCGGGTGGTGGACGACGCCAAATGGTGGTGGGCCCTCACCATCGGTGACGTGACGAATGACGGGCTGCAGGACGTCGTCTACATCAACAACAACGCCAACGGCGGCTACCTCGGTTACCGCGAGGGCACCCGGGATACGGGCGTCTGGAAAACGGTAATCGTCGCCGAAACGCCCCCTACCGGAGGCACTTTCGCCGCCGGAGATCTAGAAACCGGAGACATGGACGGAGATGGCGACCAGGACATCCTGGCCGTAAAGCACACCGGCGAGTGGGACGATGCCGGCGAATCCGCCGAGATCTTTTACTACGAAAACCCCAGTTGGGAAGCTCACCCAATCGGCGAAGCAAAAGACGCCGTAAAGGACCTCAGTATCGGCGATTTCGACGGCGACGGCCGCATGGATCTCGCGGTATTAACCTTCGACGAAAATAACCTCCGCATCCACCACCAACAGGCCGATGGTACTTTCAAAATGGTGCAGGACATCACCCGCGCCGGCCTCCACGAAGGCATGGACGTTGGTGATCTGGACGGAGACGGCGACGTGGACATCGCCGCCAATGGATTCATCTTCGATAACCCCGGCGGTGACCTGACGGGCGAATGGAAAGTCTCCGTCGTAGACGAAAAATGGAATAACCAGACCGGCGACTGGAGTGCGAACGGCACGAAAGAATTCATCCGCGACGTGGACGGTGACGGAACGCCCGAGATCTTCATCAGCCACAGCGAACGCGGTGGTTACCCGCTGGCCTATTACTCCCGCAACGCCGACGGTTCCTACCTGGAACACGTCGTGGTGGAAGAATTGCCCGCCGCCCACACCCTCCAGGTATTTGATATGGATCTAGACGGAGATATGGACATCGTGACCGGCATCAATTTTGCCCGCGCCGTCAATCTGGAGCCAAAGGTCGACCACTTTGAAGTCATGGTGCTCGTCAACGACGGCACCGGCCAGTTCACCCGCAAGGTCATCGACGACGAAGGCATCTACAACGGCCGCGTTGCCGATTTTGAAGGCGACGGCGATTACGACATTTTCCGATACCCCAACCACGAGGCAAAGGAGCTTTTTCTCCTCGAAAATGAAACCGTCAGCAAGTAAGCCCCAAAATAGACTAACATGAACTGGAATAAAATCATTTTGGGCGCTGCCGCAGGTGCACTGTTAGGACTGGCAAACTGTGCCGGGCCCAGTACGGAAGAATCAACTACAACGCAAGAGGCAAAACCCCTCGCCACCGACCAGTGGACGTACATCGAGGTGGATTCCACCAAAGCCATGTGGGGCGACTTCGCCGAACCGGAATGGCTCCGCTACTTCGGCCTTGCCGCCGGTGACCTCAACAAAGATGGCCACCTGGATATCGTGACCGGCCGTAACGCTTACCTCAGCCCCGGCGGCAACCTGGAGGGTGCATGGCAGAAGGTTGATCTCGGCCAAAACGTCGACGCCAACCTGGTGTACCAGGCCACCGGCGAAAAGCGCCCCCGCATCCTCGCGGAAAACCTGCCCGACGTCGTTGAGTACCAACTGCTGGAAGACGGAACTTTTAGCGAGGGTGAAATCGTCGCCCAGGTACCCGCCACCAGCCACCACAACGGACAGGGCTACAAACTAGCCGACCTGGACCCCAAGTTGGGTGACGACGAAGTGATCTACGCCAGCCAGGGCGGCCTCTACGTAATGGACCCGACGAGCGCCAAACCTTGGACGGTCACGCTAGTCGGTAAAGACGCGAGCGACGAAGGGGTAGGGGTGGCCGATATGGACGGCGACGGTGACCTGGACCTCATCTCCGGATACCGTGTCCCCGGCGCAGACGCCGAAGTACCCACCGTCGTAGTGTGGTTCGAGAATCCCGGTAAGATCACCCCCGACTGGAAGCGCCACCCCGTTGGCAACACCATCTTCGCCACCGACCGGGTAGAGGCCGCCGACCTGGATGGCGACGGCCGCACGGACGTCGTCGTAGCCGAAGAACGTTACCCCGGCCTCGAACCGGATGCCAACCTGTGGGCCTTTATGCAGTCCGACACGGGATTCGTCCGTAAAGCACTGGTTACCCAGTACTCCATGAATAATCTTTCGTTGCCGGACATCGACGGCGACGGCGATATAGACATCATCACCGCCGAACACAAGGGGCCAAATCTGGCCCTCCAGCTTTGGAAAAACGATGGATCCGGCCACTTTACGATGGAGGAGATTGACCGTGGCAAAGAATCTCACCTCGGCGCCCAACCCTACGATCTTGATGGTGATGGCGACCTCGACCTGATTAGCATTGGGTGGGACCAGCATAAGTACGTCCACGTTTGGCGTAATGATGCCCGGTAGTTCCCGTCAACATTGACCCCTAAAGTTGTATTACTTAGCTTTATCGGTGACGCTATACCTGAAACGAAGTGGTGTGGGAAAATTAGCGCGAGGTTATTTTCGTGTCTACCTAGGCAGAAAATTTAAGCATAGCCATAGCTACGGTTCAATTTTCTAACGACGGTAGACGCGAAAAGAACAAGTGATAAATTCCTAAACCACTTTGATTCAGGTATTTTCAATCTATAAACGCCTGACCCATGTTGATGAAGCTACTGACTTGCCTTTTGGCAATCCTCCTAAGCTGTACCGTACAGGCGCAAATCCTAATTAGTGAAGCCGTCAGCTCAAACGGCCAGTACGAAGATGAGGATGGGGATACGCCGGATTGGTTAGAACTTTACAACCCGGGGCCGGACATTAATTTACACGGGTACAGTCTGACTGATGAGTTGACTGAGCCAAGGAAGTGGGTGCTACCGGATATAACTGTACCAGCAAATAGTTACCAGCTCTTTTGGGCTTCCGATAAAGACCGGCGGGAAAGTCTGCACGCTTACCCACTCTTGCAGAAAGGTAGCGTGTGTCGCTACCTCTCACCAGATGCAAGCCTTCCTGGTGAATGGACGACAATTGACTATAACGATGCTGATTGGGATATCGGAACCACTGATATCGGCAGCACCCAAGCCCTGAACGTTACCACGGAGACTGGCAGGAATGTAAAATCCTTATTCCTCCGCCAAGAGTTTGTGGTGGATGATCCAACTACGATCACCCAAATGGTTGTGGACCTGGATTTTGAGTCCGGGATAATTGCTTACCTCAATGGTGAGGAGATCTACCGCTTCAACATGAGCGGTAACACAAGTCCCCAATCCTCTTCAGTTTGGGTGAGCCCTGTCCTTTCGTTAAATGCACGTCCGTTAAAGCGCGTCGTCCTTACTGGAGATGAAGCTGGCTTGGTCGCCGGAAGGAACGTGCTAGCCGTACAAGTCCATTCGGCGAATGAACGCGGTAGTAAACTCTATGCATCTACCTTTCTAACGGCTTTCACGACGAACCCTCCGCCAACCTCGTTGCCCGTTCCACCGGAGTTAGATATCTTGGCTCCTGCACCACATCTCAATTTCAAGATCAGTGCTGGCGGGGAGACACTTTACTTATTTGACCCAGAGGGTGAAATGGTTAGTCAACTATCGGTGGAGGGCTTAGCGACGGATCAGAGTACTGGATATAGCGTTGGGGTAAGCCAGCAACTTTTCTACGGTAAGGGAAGCCCGGGTTACGCAAATCCACTAACTGGTAAACCTCGAGCCCTTACCGATCGGCCGCAGTTTAGTTTGCCGGAAGGGCAGTACGGAGGTCCAGTAATACTATCCATCGCGGGGAGTGAACCCAGTCAAATAATCCGGTACACCTTGGACGGGTCAGTCCCAGTAGATTCCTCCGCTTTATATGAGGAAGCACTGACGTTAGAAGAGAATACGGTCCTCCGTGCTCGGGCCTTCGCGGATGATGCACTTCCTTCACCGGTAGCGACAGCTACTTATCTGATTGGGACCAGCCACGATATTGACGTCGTATCCCTAGTAGCCGATCCGGAGGGTCTCTTTGATCCGGTGGTAGGGATTTATTCTTTTGGTGATCACTACACCAACAATAATCCCTATTTCGGCGCCAATTTTTGGGAAGATCGGGAGCTACCCGCTACGCTATCCATTTTTCCGGAAGACGGGAGTGAAACCTTTCAGCAGGATTTGGGCGCAAAAATTTTTGGTAACTATTCCCGGGCCAACGCCCAGCGATCGTTCGCCCTCCACGCGCGGGGCAAGTACGGGGATAAGGATATGGACTATTCCTTCTTCGCAAACCGGCCCCACGATGAATACTCCGCCCTCGTCCTCAGGAACGGTGGTAACGACTGGATGCGCACCCTCTTACGGGATGCCTTCCTGACAAGCTTGATGGAGGGGACTTCGATTGACTTAGCGGCCCACCGCCCCGTTGCCACCTACCTAAACGGTCAGTACTGGGGTCTGTACAATCTCCGGGAAAAGATCAACGAAGACTTTTTGGGCCAACGCCACAACATCGATCCGGACCTGATCGATATCGTAGAAAAGAGTGGGGTCGTCGTAGAAGGTAGTAACCTGGAATACAAAGCGCTGTCTGCATACATCCGCGATAATGACTTGAGTACAGAGGACAATTACCAGTACGTCGCGGATCGCATTGACATCGAGAATTACATTCTTTACCACGTCGCCCAGATATACTGGGGTAATCGGGATTGGCCGGGCAACAACGTCAAAATGTGGCGTCCCCGCACGGAAGGGGGGAAGTGGCACTGGATAATGTACGATACGGACCTCTCCGCTGGCTACGACAACCGCACTTCTGCGACCACCAATAGCCTCCGTAATGCGCTGGTAGCCGGTGGTACCCAGTGGCCAAATCCGGATTGGTCAACCCTGCACCTGCGCAACCTGGTCGAGAACGAATCGTTCCGCCACCGCTTCATCAATCAGTTTGCCGATGAGATGAATACGCGGTTTGTACCCGGGCGAGTGATCGACCATTTAGGTGACATCAGTTCCCGCATTGCCAGCGAGATCCCCTTCACGTTTGAGCGGTGGAACCGGCCAAACGGTTGGACTTTCTGGCTATCAAAGACCAGAACTTATTTCAACCAGCGACCCCCACGGATGAAGCAATTCATCCTCGATGAATGGAACCTCCCCGCCTACCACGAGGTAACAGTACGCGTCACCGATACGCTGGAGGGCTACGTTGAACTCAACAGTCTTGAACTGCACGATACGGTTTGGTCCGGTGACTACTTTGAGTCCGTGCCCATACGGGTGAAGGCCGTTGCAAAGGACGGGTACCAATTCAGCCACTGGGAGCTTGGGTCTACGCTGGAGGCGAATGAACTAACCGTAGACGTTGTGGCACCCCACACCTTTCTTCCCGTATTCACCGAAAAGGTGGTGGGAGTGGCCGATCAACGCGCGGATAGGTCCGTTACTTTGCTTACGGATTTGACCGTTGGTCCCAATCCAACATTGGGGCTCGCCCATTGCTCGTTCAACCTTTTGCGCAGCACCCGCGTCAGCGCCCAGGTGTTGGATGTGCACGGCGGGGTACGAGTTAATGTGATTGACGCAACTCTACCAGCCGGTGAACAGCGGCTACCGGTGTATCTTGGCAATCTATCCGCAGGAAGCTATGTTTTGCGCCTTGAAGTAGCGGGAAAGGCCATCAAAACGGTCCCAATTTTCAAGCAATAGTGAGCCAGCATCTATTCGAATTATCCACGTGAAAACAATAACGGCCGAGGAGTACTTTGCGGGAAACTACCCAAGTGGCACCACGCTGTTGGACGTCCGTTCCCCCGGGGAATACACTGCCGGCAGGCTACCCGGCGCCCAAAGTCTACCCCTCTTTTCGGACGCTGAACGAGCGGAAGTAGGCACGCTCTACAAACAAACCTCGCCCGACGCCGCGCTTTTAAAAGGACTGGAAATCGCCGGCAGCAAAATGCGGTGGTTGGTCGAGCGAGCCAGGGAACTGGCGCCTGATAATAAAGCTGTAGTACACTGCTGGCGCGGTGGGCAACGCAGCGGAAGCGTCGCCTGGCTCCTCGAGCGCGCCGGGATGGACGTCACGCAACTCACGGGTGGATACAAAGGTGCGCGAACGTTCATTCGCCATTACCTGCAGCACAGTGACCACAACTTTCAAGTACTAAGCGGGCCTACCGGAAGTGGAAAAACTCAGGTGTTGCTTGCCATGGCAGAGCTGGGCGCGCACGTTATCGATTTGGAAGGCATTGCTAATCATAAGGGGTCCTCCTTTGGTGCCATCGGTGAAGCGCCTCAGCCGAGTTCGGAGCAATTTGAGAATATCCTCTTCTCCGAATTAAGGAGTATCCCACCAGGATCTACCGTATATCTGGAGGACGAAAGCCGAATGATCGGCCACGTATACATGCCGGATGAATTCTACGGCAGACTCGCCGCGGCGCCCGTTACGATGCTGGAGCAACCAAAGGAATGGCGGGTAAATAGATTGGTTGGAATTTACGGGGACGCCGATCCTGATCTGCTAGCAGGCGCCTTTACCCGCATCCGGAAAAAATTGGGTGGCCAGCATCTGAACAGCGCTCTTGAAGCCATTGAGGCCGGAGATTTGGCGACCGCAGCAAGCATCGCCCTGGTATATTACGATAAAGCATACCACCACTACGGGGAGAGGAGAAAGGCAAACGTGGTGCGAACCATCGTAGCGGAATCAGCCGATCCGCTTGCAGTTGCCCAACAGTTGTTGATGACCTAGCTACGCAAATGCGGAATGGATAAATAGCAAGCGGGGCTACCAACCTAGTGGTAGCCCCGCTTATTCTTTTGAGCAAGTAATTTGGTCTTATTGACGTACTGCTTTGCCCGTCCAGACTCGCTGGCCGGCGTCAAGTAGTTCCACGATGTAGAAACCCTTGGGTAACGCCTCGCCGAGTTGAATTTGTCCAACGTTTGCGCCTAATGTTCGGCTGCTCATTTCCCGTCCGTTGGCATCCGTGATGCGCAGCGTTAGCTCACTCGCATTGGGTGCGGCGTAGCGAACCGTGAAAGGACCGGCGGCTGGGTTCGGATATACTTCGACACCAATGCTGGGATCAATCGTATTACTGGTAGAAGTGCTTAGCTCCTCAGTCACGAAGAAGCGGTCGAAGCCCGCCTCAACGACGTGGCCGGCGCCGGGGAGGTCACTCGCGGTCACTTCGAGTTGAAGGCCGTCAACTGCCGTAGTGAAGTCCAATACCTTGAAGCTATCCTGTACCCAAGCCTGAGTGGGTTCCGTGTATTCTTTAACCAGGAAGGTCTCGCCAGTCGCCGTTTTGAGGCTGACGGTGAGTGCATCATCAGGGCTTCCGTCACCACCAAAGTTGCTGAACCAGTAACTGTAGTGTACCGTCAGTTCACTATTGGCCGGAAGCAAGGTTCCGAAGGCGGGGGACTCAAGAGTGGTCGTGCCATCGTCAACATCATCATTGCCGACACCACCGCCATCATTACCGGTGACGTAAGCCTTATCCCCTAGGTCATTATCAACGTCCGTGCCGGGGTTAGCTAGAATACTGCCGCTGGAGGTGCCGACCGGAACGCCACGTTCCCAATTGCCATCCAGCGGAGTGCCAACAACGAGGGACCAGCCCAGATCGGTAACGAAGTCATCCTGGTAGCCAGGTACGAGCGCCGCGGAAAGATTCGTCACTTCATTTGCAGCTAAGTTTGACATCTGCTGCGCCTGGTAACCCCAAGCAGAAAAGGTGACGGTGTAAGTTTGGTTATTCCGCAGGCTTACCCCAGTGATGTTACCACTAGCGTTTGTGGGTGTATCAAAATCGGTGAACTCTCCCTGAATGTTGACCAGGCCACCGCTAATGGGCATCCCGGTCTCTGCATCCGTGAGCGTAACGCCAGCATCGAAAAATTGATTGGCCTTTTGCAGCGTAGTATCCAGCTGGAGGATCTCCCCGTTGACCAAAGTGACTTCCAAGGTAAGCGGCAAGTATTCCGCTTGGCGGAAGGTTACACTGTAAGTGCCACCATCCGCAATACCGGTTTTATACTCACCAATCACCCCCGTCATTTCCTGGTTAGGTTGCGCAGCATCAATGGTAACCTCAACACCATTGACTGGGAAACCATCATCAGCATCCGTGATGATACCTTGAATTTTGGCGGCGGATTTGTAATCTACGTCGACGACGTACAAACCGGTTTGGCGATCGGACACCAGCGTCAATCCACTAGGTAGGTAGGGGTAGGCACCCCAAGCGCCGTTAAAGTCACCGTCGGCCCCAAGGAAGGTGTCGTAGTTGGCGATCTCCACGAGGTTATCCGGGCAACTCGCATCGACAACGCGGAGGCCATCCGTGTAGTAGCTGATGGATACGAAATCGCCAATCACGTGGGCATTATGCGGGATGGCACCTTTGTTAAGGGAATTAACCGGACGGTACTCATCAAGCAGCTTGATATCGTTCTTATCGGAAACATCGTAGGAAGCAACCGGGGCATTTGCCAGCTCATCAGTCGTAAAGACGTAGCGGCCGTCATCAGTGGACCAAGCATTGTGGGTAAACGAGAAGGGCGTTTGTACGCGGCCCATTTCAACGATATTGTCAAAGTCGCTCACGTCGTAAAGCGTGAGATCACCACGGTAGATCTCAGAAGCGTACATGGTGTCCTTACGTACCGTTACATCGTGGGAGTAGATAGCGGGGCCGAGTCCCACCAGGGTGGGGTTCATCGGTGTATCGTTGACGTCAAACATCATGATGCCACCGTCGCGCAAGTCGCGGGTACCTCCGGCGGTAAAGATGATACCGGTCTCCTCGTTGATGAACAGGTTGTGGGCCCGTTCAAAGCGAACGGTCTCACCGGGAATATCGTAGGTATTGCGAGTAAAGGGGACCGAATCGGGAAGAAAAGAAAGGTCAAAAGCGGTAATGCCTTCCGTGCTACCACGTTGATCCGCCACGCTGTAGGCGTAAGTGCCGAACGTTTTCATGTCGCGCCACTGGGAAAATTCACCGGGGATACGCGCTACTTCCACCACGTTACTTGGGTCCGCTAAGCTGACGAACGAGATGCCATTCACCAGGCCGACAATAGCGTATTCCGTACCGTCCGGGGCAACGTAACCCCAGATGTCGTTGACGCCCGAATCGTAGGGCAGGTTATCCATCAGGGTGGAATTCAATTGGGCGAAAGCCGTCGTGCTGGTTAGGACCAACAGAAAAAGTAAAATACGAGTCATCTGGAAGTAAGCTAGGTTAGTGGTTAGCGCGAAAGTAAGGTTATTACCCGCGCGGGGTAGGGCAGGTTCTCTGTATTTCAGAGTAAGGGCATTTAGCGGACGAAAACAGTCGCTTAAGCCACGCGTCAAATGAAGCGTCAGATAAAAAATGGCCGGTCTTAGCCAACGAACCTTGTCGGCTCGTGCTGCTGGATAAAGGAAAGCACGTCGGCCGGCTCGTCCGTCAGGTGGAGGAAGTCAGCGTATGCTCTCCCTTCAGCTAATTGCTGAATTAGTGGATACAGATCGGTCTGCTCCGTATACCGTTCTTTTCCCAGGAAAACCATGGGGCTAACGAAATTATAGGTGCCATAATGGTTTTGGGCCGCATCCATAAAGATCTCCTGCGTCGTTCCCGCACTGCCGGGTGCATAGACAATTCCGTAGAGCGCGACGGCCAGCAAGGTGTCTTCCCGAATCGAATTACTGAAGTACTTCGCGATATAACTGGCAAAAAGATTACTTGGCTCGTGGCCATAAAACCAAGTTGGGATGGCCAGGCTTTCAGCACCCGTCTCGAAGCGCTCCAAAATACTGAGGGCCGCGTCATTAAACCCCTCATCCTTATACGTTGGTGCAACTGAGAGCGTGGAGAGGACCCACTGCAATTCCTCTTCACTACGGCCCGCCAGGTAAGCGCCAAGATTAGCGGCTTCCATAATACCGGGGCCACCACCACTGGCGATGAAGTAGCCGTTCTCAGTTAGCAATTTGGCCGTGCGCAGCGTCTTTTCGTAATCCGGTGAGGTCCTTGCCGTACCGTGGCCACCCATGATGCCCACGCACTTTCGTTTAGGTAGCCCCGCCGGCGTAAAGTCGAGCAGCCGCCGCAAGCCTTCATCAATACTGAAGTCGTGGATGCGCTGCCACAACGCCTCATTGATGCTGGGGCAGCGCTTACTGTTTTCGTAGTGCTGGTAGATGTGTAGGTCTACGCTATTGTCTACTTTCCGGGTATAGCCCTCCATCAACTCCTGCCAGGTGTAGAGCTGCCGTCGGGTGGGCCGGTAGGGAAGATCGGTAGGCGTATGCAGGAAGGAGACACCCCGACGCCGGAGAATTAATTCATCTTCGAGCGCCAGTTGGCACCCAATGAATAAGGTGCTTTCATTCGCCGGAACGGCCTTCCAATCAATCGACAGACCGCGGAGATCAATATCAATTAGGGTTGTATTGTGTAGATCGGGCGTTCCAGTCAGTAACCATTCATCGTCGATCGTACGGTAGATGGGGCAGGAATCCAGAGAAAATTTAGACTTCATTCTTTGGTAAGCTGGGTAGATAATGCCCTATCAAGATGATTTAGGGTGCGCCATTGTTCTAAGCACGGACACTAGAGCAGCAAAAAGCGCTGATGATGGGCCAAGATCTGGGGCCAGATCAGATCGCCCCCCCGGTTGTTGATGATGAAGTCCGCTGCCGCCAACTTTCGCTCATCCGTCCATTGCTTTGCTGCCCGGGCTTGGAAAGCCGCTTCGGTGGCGCCGTCACGTGCCATTACCCGACGCATCCGTTCTTCCAGCGGAGCATGGACAACTAGGACGGCCTCGAAAGCATGCGCGCGTCCAATTTCTAACAGTATAGCCGCCTCATAAAGCAGATATGGAGCATGATGATGACCTGCTCGCCAGCTCTCAGCGTCACGATGGACGGCCGGGTGTACGAGGGCATTAAGTGCCGCCAACGCTTCGTCGTCACCAAAAACTTGTTCAGCCAAGTAGGTACGATTTAGCTCACCATCCGTCTGATAACTGGCTTTTCCGAAGCGGTCCTGTATGGCGACACGAAGTTCAAGGTCTTCTCGCATTAGCCGTTTGGCGGCGGCATCGGCGTAGTACACCGGAATACCCAGCCGCTCAAATTCACGGCCGACGGTCGTTTTGCCGGAACCGATGTTACCGGTCAGTCCAATTAAAGGTGGGCGTTTACTCATTATTCAGGCCGTTACTTTCCCCCGCACGGACGCGGTTGCGTTTCGGTTGCAGCCGTACGCCCACCACGCCCCAGGTCCCGTACCTAGCTTCGGAGCGTAGGCGGCTATCGCTGTTACCAGGCAACCCAAAGTGCTCCCGGAAGGGATGGTCGGTCAGGTTATTGAGCCGGACATATAGGGAGAAATCCTTGTATACTCGGTAGTCCGCGGAGATGTCCAAACTGAAGAAACCGTTCTTATAGATTGCCCGGTTATCGAGCAAGCGGTCGAAGACTCGGTCGCGGTAATTGGCCGCAGCTACGAGGTTGATCCGCCGTTTCGGGTTAGCGTAAACGAAACTGAGGTTGGCCGTCTGCCGGGGGGCTTGCCCCAGACTAAAGTCCTCAATGTCTAATTCGTCATCGTCAGCCACGATAGCATTAAAGTTGTAGGTCGCGTTCAGGTTGAAGTGGCGCCAGGAAGAACCGGGGCTAAGGAAGTTCAGGTTTTGGTAGATAGCCAACTCGAGACCAAAAATGGAGGCATCATCCGTGTTGATCAATTGAGTGGTGTAGGTGGGAATTTCGGTATCGTAGTTGGTAACCGTGCTTCGCAGGGTAGGGCGGTTTAGCTGCTTGTAGTAAAGCCCAGCGCTCACCAATCCGTCTCGCCGTCCGTAGCGCTCGAAAGTCAAATCGATATTATTACTGAAGGTATTCTGGATATCCTGATTGCCCACGCTGAATTCATCCAAACTCATCAACGGTAAGCGGCGGCCGGAGATGTACGTACCGTAGTTCGCTCGTGCTACGGCTTGGTAAACGCTTAATCGGACCTGCCGTTCCCGGCGGGCGCGGTAAGTCAGGTTGATACTGGGGAGGAAGTCTCCCTCCGTGAAACTAAAGGTATCCTGATCCACTTCCGTAGTCTGGACTTCCAAGCTTTCGTAGCGACCGCCAGCACTGATGGAGAAGCGGCTGGAAAGGTTGGCGGCGTACAGCAAATATCCTGCATTGATGCGCTGTCGGGCGGCGTAGCGGCGGTTTACCTCATCGTTCAAGTTGGGGACGTCCTCGAATAGCGGCGCACCAACGGGGTCACGAAATTCTCCAGCTGCGGGTGCAGATAGGGCACGGTCAATCTCGCTCTGCGCCCCAAACACGCCGTAAGTCCGGTTCTTACTACGGTACCGAAAACCACCCCTCAGGTAGGAGGTGCGGGACTTATTCAGGTAGCGCGTTACGTTCGCACTCATGATGGCTACGTCCTCATCGAGATCAATATTTTCTTGGACGTTGCGGTTTCCACCGAGCGCGGCGCCAGAGAAAGAAGAGCGGGCTCTCGCGTCCGTTAATTCCTTGTTACCAAGGGCCGGGAAACGCGCGTCCGTTGTTGCAGAACCGTAGAAGCTAGATAGTCTATCGTCGAGGTTTTCCCGCGTTTGGCTGAAGCTCAGCGTGTAATCCACCCGGGTCCGCGGGAAGTTATTTTCCCCCTCCAAAGCCACTAGTTCCAGCTGCCGTTCTTTGTCCCAGGTGCTGGTCCGCCGGTCGAGCGTCCCCACGCCACCATCTAGGTTTCTGGCGAATAGCTGGCGATTGGTAATCTCTTCTTCGGTACGCGCGAGGTTGTAGGCGATCTTCAGCCGGTTGTAGATACTGGGGCGGAATTCAATGGCACCCACAAATCCGCGCCGCTCTACCAGTCGGTCGATGTCCGCGGGGCGGGCGGCGAAAAGGTCCTGGTTGCTACCTTCATAATCGTAAATCGTCTGCTGCGTTCCCCGGCCCAGCCGCTGGTAACTACCCGCCGCCAGCGCATAGATTTTTTCGTCGTTGATCTCACTGTTGATGACGCCCGTCACTTCCGTTGCGCCAGTTTGTTGGCCGGGGTTATCGTCAAAACCAAAATTGTTGCCTACGCCCGCTTGGACGAGCGTTTCAAATTTTTCTTCCGGCTGGCGGACGCGGAAGTCCACGGTACCACCGATGGCGTCGCCATCCATATCGGCCGTCCTGGCTTTGATCACCCGCACTTCATCGACCA
This sequence comes from Lewinella sp. 4G2, assembly GCF_001625015.1. Lineage (NCBI taxonomy): Bacteria > Pseudomonadati > Bacteroidota > Saprospiria > Saprospirales > Lewinellaceae > Lewinella > Lewinella sp. 4G2. Next base: position 3,083,711 of record NZ_LVWJ02000014.1, read on the forward strand.
AGTTACTTTGGATCAGGTCGAGCGTACCCTCCTGATCCGCTTCGGCCTGCACGGTCGGTAGCCGTTGTCCGTTCAGGGCGACCGCCGTGAATTGCTCCGGGAGCCCCCGCACTTGTAGAATTTTGCCTTCGCCAACCCCCCGAATGATGGATACGCCCGGCAACCGCGAGACGGTCTCGGCAATCGTTACGTCCGGGTACTTATTGAATAGCTCGCTATGGATGATCGTTTGCGCCGTCAGGGCCGACTGTTGCCGCCGAAGCGCCTGTGCCTGGCGGCTGGCACGGCTGCCAATCACGATGACTTCTGGCCCGGCGTTGATGGATGATTGTTCCATCACCACGTTCAGCTCAATTTCTCGGTCTGCGTTCTTGGCTACTACCACCGTATCCAAATCCCGGTACCCCAAGTAGGTAAAGACCATCCTGATACGGCCGGGTGGGATGCCCAGATCGTAGTGGCCTTCGTAGTCCGTCGTGGTACCAATTACGGATCCCAGGACCCGTACGGTTGCACCTACCAAAGGAGTGCCCTCTTCATCGATCACCTGCCCGAATACGTCGGCTTCCTGGGCGTGCAGGCTGAACGATAGCAATAAGAACAGCAACAGGGCGCTGCCGCGGGTGCAAGGTGAAGGGGTGGAAAGGGACAAATTTAAATACTTAGGGCTATCAATATAGCGGTGGAATAACGGAGCAATCGGACCCATCCCGGACTCTGGTTTGGGTATACCCTTCCTTATCCCGGAACGGCCCCGGTTTGTTTAGAACTCCCCCGAACTAATAGGAATGGCGAAGCTTGATCCTATTTGTTTTGTTAGGTAGATCAGGCGCTTGAACATCCCCAATATTCCGTTCCGATCTCCCTACCTTGCTCCTATGAAGATTGTCTTTTTGGATTCCGCCACCCTCGCCGACCTGCCAGATCAACTCTCTCGCCTGGCGGATATCGGTGACTTCCACCACTACGCATCTACGTCAGCGCCCAAAGTCATAGAACGCCTGGAAGGAGCCGACGTAGCCATCACTAACAAAGTCGTGCTCGACGCCGAGGTGATCAACGCACTTCCCGATCTAAAACTAATTTGTATCGCCGCAACGGGCATGAACAACGTGGACCAGGAAGCCGCCAGGGAGCGTGGCATTCCCGTTAGAAACGTAAGTGGCTACAGTACGGAGGCCGTCGCCCAACTGACGCTGACCGCGCTCTTTACCGTGGCGATGGATCTGATTCACCTCAACCAATCCGTGTACGACGGCACCTACGCTGGCCAGCCCCACTTTGCGGTCTGGCGCCGACCCTTCTACGAACTGAAAGGCGCTCGCTACGGCATCATCGGGATGGGCACCATCGGCCAACGGGTCGCGGAACTGGCGACGGCCTACGGAGCCAACGTTTGCTACTATTCAACTTCCGGCCGCAACCAGGAACAACCCTATCCCGCCGTCTCGCTTGAGGAGTTGCTGAGCACTTGCGAAGTGATCTCCATCCATTGCCCCCTGAACGCAAAGACCGAAAATCTGATCGATTACGCCGCCCTACGGCAAATGAAGTCTAGCGCCTACCTCATCAACGTGGCCCGCGGCGGCATCGTGAATGAGCCCGACCTCGTCCGTGCCCTCGACGAAGAATTGATTGCCGGAGCCGCCGTAGACGTTTTTACGACGGAGCCCATTCCGCAAAACCACGTCTACCTGAGCGTCAAAGACCGAAGCAAATTGCTGCTGACACCGCACATCGGCTGGGCCAGCGTCGAAGCGCGGACGACCCTCGTGGATGGCATTATCGCTAACATCGAGCAAGGTTGGTAGAGATCGGGGCGTTACGACTTCGCTGCGCCACCGTGCGGGGCTATCTTTACCGCATGCGTCAGCTCCTTCGCCCGCTTTACGTGTTTTTGCTTGTCTTAACTGCGAACGTGGTTGCCCTTGGGCAGACGAACCCACCGGACGTGACCGACCCCACCGATCTACAGGAACAACTCATCGAAGACGTTGCCACCAACGGCGGTGAAGAGACGGACGAATTTGAGTTTAACGCCGCCTTCGACGTGCTCGAGGCCTACGCCAAAAGGCCGCTCAACCTAAATAAGGCTACCTACGACGAACTGCTAGAAACCCTGCTGTTCAGTCCCATCCAGGCCACCCAACTGCTGGATTACCGTGAACGGCTCAATGGTTTCGTCAGCCAGTACGAACTGCAGGCCATCCCCTCGTTTGACCTGGAGACCATCCGCCGGATTCTTCCCTACGTTAAAGTTGGGAATGAAGAATTGGACGACGCCAAAACACCGCTGTCCCGCATGCTCAAGGAAGGCGACCGTGAACTCTACGTCCGGTGGCAACGCCGCCTGGAGCGTGCGAGGGGTTACGAACTCGGCCCCGAAGATGGGCGCAGTTTTTACCTGGGCAGTCCCGACCGCCTGTACACCCGCTTTCGCCAGAAGTACAGCAACAAGCTAAGCTTCGGATTCACCGCCGAAAAGGACCCGGGCGAAGCTTTCTTCCGGGAGAATAATGCCAAGCGCGGCTTCGATTTCTACAGCGCCCACTTCTATCTCCGCGGAATCAATAAAACGGTCAAGGCAGTAGCCATCGGCGATTACAACATTAGCTTCGGCCAGGGTCTCGTCCTGTTCAATGGCTTCGGATTTGGCAAGTCGGTACAATCGACCAATACAGCCCGGGGTGGGCAGACCCTGCGGCCTTACACGAGCGTCAGTGAATTCAACTTTTTCCGGGGGGCGGCTACGACGCTGGCCCTGGGTAAAAAGGTGGAACTGACAGTATTCGGTAGCCGCCGCGGCAGAAATGCCAACCTGGTTTCCCCAATCGATACCCTGGACGTAAACGAGGAACTACTGGGCGTAACCAGCCTCAACATCTCCGGCCTCAACCGTACGCCGGGGGAAGTGGAGGACCGCAATACGATCACCCAGATCAGTTACGGGGGCAGCCTGCAGTACCGCCCCAGCCAGCGTCTGTACGTCGGCCTGAACTTCCTCAGCGAGAATTTGAGCCGGCCGCTAGAACTACGCGACCAGCTCTACAACCGTTTCTTCTTCCGGGGCACGCAGCTAAAAAACGCCAGCCTCGACTACCGTTACCGCCTCCGAAATTTTACCTTCTTCGGCGAGGTGGCTGGTTCTGACAATGGCGCTACCGCTATGCTCCACGGCGTAATGGTTGGCCTAAATCGCTACGCCGACTTCAGCGCCGTTTACCGCAACTACGCCCATGATTACCAGGCCCTTAACGCCCGACCCTTCGGCGAAACGAGCAGTGGGCGCGACGAAGAAGGACTCTATTTTGGCGTGGCCATCCGCCCGGGGAAGAACTTCCGCGTGAACGCCTACTACGATGTATTCCGCTTCCCTTTCGCCCGCTTCCAGGTTAACGGCCCGGACGCCGGACACGAGTACCGCTTGCGCCTGACCTACTGGCAGAAGCGAAAACTGGATAGCTACATCGAGGTACGTTCCGAAACCAAGGGGCAGACCGGGAACGGGATCACCTTCTCCAACCTCGATGCCGTCGTGCCCGAAACCCGTTTTCAGGCCCGGCTTCACTTCGGCTACATCATCAATAAGCAGTTGACCTGGCGAAGCCGCTTCGATTACGGTTTTACGGACCGCCCCGATGAAGACCGACAGAACGGTTTCTCCATCTACCAGGACTTGATCTACAAACCCGTGGGCCCGTGGAGTTTTACCGGTCGTTTCGCGGTGTTCGATACCGATAGCTACGACGTGCGCTTTTACCAGTACGAAAATGGCTTACTCTACAACGCGCGCATTCTCCCGTACTACAGCCGTGGCACCCGCTCTTTTCTGCTCGTCCGGTACAAAGGCATCCGCCGTCTCACGCTGGAAGGTCGCATCGCCCAAACCTTCTTTACCGATGGACGCGCGGCGGGGACGGGCCTAGAGGATAACGGGGGGAGCTCGCGCACCGATGCCGGGCTGCAGGCGATCTGGCGTTTTTAATTTAGCTTAAGGTACTTGATGATGGATCGCGTCACCATCCGCTCGTCCGGCATGATGTCTGATTCCACGTACTGTAGAAAGTAGTCCCGTTGCGCCGCGTGAATGGCGGGTCGCTGTCCGAGTGTCCGCAGCAGTTTCAATTTAGCTACCCGCAGGCCGGGCGCCGTGCTGATGGGCATTAGGTTAGCGTTAAGCGCTTCCCAATCCGGCATGCTTTCTACCAATTTGCGTACGGCCGCGATGGCTTGCGCCGCTACTTTATCGAAACGGTGTGCGACCAAGTTGGAGAGCTCGTTCAGTATGTCGGGTTTTGGCGCTGTCGCGGGTGCCTGGCGAAGGATATAGTTCAACTGAAGCAGGGCATTATACTTCAACCGTGCCTCCGGCCGGAAAAGGTACTCCTCAATGATTTGGAGGCGAATGGCGGGGTCCGTATCCATCAAAAGCGACTTCCACGCTTCCGACAGTTGCTGTTGCCAAATCACCGGGGCTGTATCCAGGAAAATGGGCTGAGCTAATTTCTCGTTGACATCCCGTAACGTGAGCTGTTGCTCCGGCAAAACCAACTCTCTCAATAGGGCAACGTAGCGAAAAGCAACCCAAAATTTCTCCGTATCCCAGAAAGCCTGCCGGGCAATGCCTACTGGATCCTCTACATTATTATCCACGAAGATCGCCAGCGCTTCCGGGAGCGCGTTCACTTGCTGGTGAAGAACGGCCTTTGCCACCGCAACCGCCGCGGCGCTGTTTATGCGGCGGACAACCCGCAAGTATGGCCGGGCCAGGTCCTCTCCGTATTCCAGTCGATCGTGTAGGGCCAGCAAGCGATCGCCGTCCCGCTCAGGATTAAAATTGCCCAGTAAACCTTTCAGGATGGACCGGCTATAAGGGTGGAACCCTTCACTTTCCAGCGCCGATAGCATGATCTCCGCTCCGGAAGCCGTTCCCAGGTGACCGAGGGTCTCCCAAACGAGGTGAACTGCGCCCGTTGCGGCCAAATCAAACAGCGTAAGCACCCACGGCTCGAGGGCTGCGAGGGTAGGGGAGTTCGCACTCTTCTTCCGGGAAAGGTTGGCGGCGAACTTCTGCAGCGCCGCGTCCTGATTGCCATTTTGCAGGTAGAGTACGGGTAGATACTTAGGAAACCGTTTCCAGTAGTTTAGCCGGACAAGTTGAGCTTCGCTCCAGTCTGCGGGATGGTGAGCATCCCCCGTCCTTATTGCGGCAAAGGCGGAGTGGATTTCTCTGAGGTAAGGTGGCGCGCTGTCCAGAAAAGGGACTACCTCCAATTGAAAGCCTAGATTGGACTTGAGGGCCCTAAAGTAATTTCCGGCTGCCTCCGCCCGCTCACCGTAAGTCAGTTTCAGCATGGTGGGGGACAGGTTCACCGCCGAAGAATCTATTTGCTGGAGGTTACCGTCATCAGCAAAGGTCACCGTAAAGTGAGCCGGCCCGAAGGGAGTGCTAAGTTTGAAGTCGAAGAGGAGCATACGTTGAAGGGCAATGCCGTAGCGGAATAAGCTATCTTATTTAACCAGTCCTTGGGCAAAAGGGACGAATTGACAACTGCCAAGGTCTTCCTCAGTCCAGTTGTCCTTGCTCGTGCGGACGATCTTGAGCAATCGTTGTTCCTTACCTTCCGGGCCGACGGGAATGATCATTATGCCACCAACCTTCAGTTGTTCCTTTAACTTTTCGGGGACGGATTCCGCTCCGGCAGTGGCCATGATGCGGTCGAACGGAGCGAATTCGGGTAGTCCCTTGTTACCATCGCGTAAGAAGCAGCGGATGTGATCCAACCGCAATTTCTTGAGCGTCAGTTTAGCTTTCTTGTAGAGTGGTGCGTGGCGTTCGACGGTAAAGACACGTCCACCTAAAACGGACAGCACGGCCGCCTGATAACCGGAACCCGTACCAATTTCCAGGACGTGTTGCCGGGGCAGCACCTGCAACTCCGTACTCTGCCACGCCACGGTGGAAGGTTGGGAAATGGTCTGGTCGCAATCAATCGGAAAGGCCTCGTCGCGGTAGGCCCAGCCGTGGAATCCACTTTCGAGGAAAGCGTGGCGGGGAATAATTCCCATCACTTTAAGCACCTTCTCACTGAAGCGACCCGTAGCCCGTAGCTCATCGATAAGTTGGCGCCGCTGTCCTCGGTGTCGGTAAGTATCCAAAGTTGGTAGGGTATTGACGGATCGGGTTATTAGGAGAGTGCGATAGTAACTTGCGGGAGGCTGGTCCAGCTAGAGAACCAATAATTACCTGCCTTTGGGACTAATCGTTGACCAGTTGAGCAATTTTGGCAGAGGAGTAATGCACGTTCTTCAGCACCTTCCCGTCCTCAATGCGGTGAACGAGGTATACGCCTTCGCTCGGTACGATCTTGCCAGGTTGGTCCAATTTATTGTAGTGAGCAATGGTCTCTTCCGCCTCGGTGGTAGTCGCACAAGTCTTGCTCATGTTACTGCGGTGGACTTCATCAAAAATGGCCTTGAATCTATCTCCAAGCCCAAACTCCAGGATGGCGCCACTGAGTACGTACTGGAGATCGGCGAAGGCGTCGGCGGCTTCCACCAGATCATTGTTGGTGATGGCCTCCTCCAACTCCTGCAACTCTTCCCGCAAAAGATTGATCCGCAGCATACACCGCTCGGCGCTGGGGATGGTCGGTTCTTCGAGTACCGGTAGGTGAAAAGTACGGTGAAATTCGGCCACGGTGGCCAGGGCATCGGGAGATTTCATTGAGCTATTTTGGGTGACGGGCAAGGTACGCAACGGGCTGCACTTTACGAGCCATCTTAAGGAGGAAGGCAAGTTCACTCGTGACCATTAGTTGTGTCGTTGCAAACTCCCGATCAAACTTGATCCCATCATCCAAATCATCGACCAGTAGTTTGTGCTGAAGGAGCTATTCAAAACGAGAAAACCCGGCCAGGACCAAAGTCCGAGCCGGGTTTTCATTAAACTTGGTGGGGAAGGATTACTCCTTACCGCCGTCGAGTTCATCCTGGAGCTTTTCGAGCTCTTCCCACTTGGCGTCAGCGGCGAGGCGTGCCTGCTTGGCCCAAGTCTTGGGATTGTGGATACGGTAGCGGGGGCCAGCTTCGTCGAGCATGGCCTGCACCTTTTCGAGCTCAGCCGTAGCCAAACCTTCCCAGGTGTTGATGCCGATGTCGTGCAGCAAACCTTCGATCTTCGGGCCAATGCCTTCGACGACCTTGAGGTCATCCTGGTTGTACTTCTTACCGCCTACGGTTACTTTCTCGGCTTTCGCCTTTGGAGCAACGTCGGCGATACCCTGTACGGTAGTGTCCGCTGGGGCGGCGGCTGCGGGTGCAGCTTTTGCCTTTGGAGCGGCCTTTGCCTTGGGTGCAGCAGCAGCTTTAGGAGCAGCAGAAGCAACGGCGGCTTCAGCACCTTCGGGCTGGATGCTTACGTACATGCGGTTGCGGTGGCTCTTGCGGAAGGACACTTTGCCGTCTACCTGAGCGTGGATCGTGAAGTCACGACCCATGTATACATTCTCACCGGGGTGGTACTTCGTACCGCGCTGGCGAATGATGATGTTGCCGGCTTTCGCGGCTTGGCCTCCGAAGAGTTTGACGCCGAGGCGTTTACTGTTACTGTCGCGGCCGTTGTCGGTACTACCAACACCTTTTTTGTGGGCCATAATTTTATTATTTTTATTGTGTTAGCCGGTAGAGGTCACGCTTTCTAGGAAGGGTCAGTCGAAATCGCTCCATTTGTTTTCGCGGAATTCGTGACGTGGCGAAAACAAGAAAGTAAGGATTGACTAAACTGACCGTGGCTATTAACAATGCTTATGGAAATGGTCGAAGGAGTATCCTAGACCGTGACGGAATCAATTTTGATTTTGGTGAACTGCTGGCGGTGGCCATTCTTCACTCGGTAGCCCTTGCGGCGCTTCTTCTTGAAGATGACGACCTTGTCGCCTTTCACGTGATCAATTACGGTAGCGCCTACGCTGGCGCCACTGACGTTCGGCGTGCCGATGGACGTACCCGCATCACCCGAGGTGAAGTGGACATCGCTGAAACTGACGGAATCGCCAGCGTTGGCTTCTAGCCGGTGGACGAAGATCTCCTGACCTTCCTCTACTTTGAATTGCTGACCGGCTATGGTTACGATTGCAAACATTAGGAAATTGTTTTAATTGGGCCGCAAAGGTAAGACATTCTCCACAATTTCACTATGGCTTCCCCATAACTATTTCGTTACCGGCCAATTAGGGCTAACCCTCAGTACTATCCTTCCCCAACTGGCGGAAAACGAAGATGCCTACCGCAGCCACGACGGCAATGATGAGGGCCAGGACGATGTAGCTACTGGTACTACCGTTGCCGGCTAAAATGGGAGGGAACTTCAGAAACATAGAGCAATCGCTTTGGTAACGTGTCTAACCTCACCCAGGAACATTAGTTCTCGAGTGACTAGGTCAACCAGTGAGCACAAATACCTCTAGACATTAAAACGGAAGTGCATCACGTCGCCATCTTCCACGACGTATTCCTTCCCTTCCACGTTTAACTTGCCGTTGTCGCGGGCGGATGCCTCCGAACCGTACTTAACGTAGTCATCGTAGTGGATTACCTCCGCGCGGATGAATCCCTTCTCAAAGTCCGTATGAATCACGCCGGCGGCGCCGGGTGCTTTGGTGCCGGCCGTGATCGTCCAGGCCCGGACTTCTTTCTCACCGGCGGTGAAGTAGGTACGCAGATTGAGTAAAATGTAGCTGGAACGGATAACGCGGTTAACGCCCGGTTCATCCAGGCCCATATCCGTCAGGAACTCCTGCCGGTCTTCGGCCGTGTCGAGTTCGGCGATCTCGGCTTCGATCTGCGCGCTAACGAGTAGGACTTCCGCCTGTTCTGCGGCTACGTTTGCTTTGAAAGCTTCCGTGTGCTTATTGCCACCGGGGAAGGAATCCTCATCAACGTTACAAACGTAGAGGATGGGCTTGGCCGTCAGTAGAAACAGGTCGTCAATGATCGGTCCGGAATCATCGTCCGTTTCAAAACTACGGGCGGGCTTTTCTGAGTTGAGGTGGTCCAGCAGCGCATCGTAGATGTCTACGGTTTTCGCGTGCTCCTTGTTGCCGGACTTGGCGGTGCGGCGAAGTTTGTCCGCCCGCTTTTCGATGGTCTCAATATCCTTAAAGATCAGCTCGGTATCGATGATCATCTTATCGCGGACGGGGTCTACGGAACCATCGACGTGCACAACGTTGTCGTCATCAAAACAACGCACGACGTGGATGATGGCATCCGTTTCCCGGATGTTTCCCAGGAACTGGTTCCCCAATCCCTCACCCTTGCTGGCACCTTTGATCAGGCCGGCGATGTCGACAATATCCACCGTGGTGGGCTGCACCTTTTGCGGATTGACCAATTCGGCCAGTTTATCCAGCCGGGGGTCGGGTACGGTGATGACGCCTACGTTCGGTTCCTTCGTCGCGAAGGGGTAGTTGGCAGCTAACGCCTTCGCGGAAGTCAGTGCGTTAAACAGGGTAGATTTTCCAACATTCGGCAAGCCGACGATTCCACATTTCAGGGCCATGAGCGTTCAATTTGGCCGCAAAAGTAAGGTATTCTTTGCGGTGCGCTACTTATTTCTGAAGCGGGTTTGACTTGAAGTCTCGCTGAATGGTTAGTAGTGATTGAACAGGCGACAAACTTGCTTTCCCCTGGCTAGCTCACGTAAAGCGTGAAGCTGGTGTCAAAAGTAGTCAGCTTATAAAGGAAGCTGGTAAATAGGTCGTTGTAGAGGAAAAAGGTCAGTACGGCAAAAAGGAGAAAGCCAAAAACACTACCCCACAAGTGGGCGCTGTGGCCAATGTTGTCACCGCCCCGCTTATCCGCATAACTACTGTATAACATGTAGCCGACGCCCCAGACAATGGGAGGAATGATTCCCCAGAAGATGGGGGTCCAAGGAATGAAGAACGTCAGTGGCCAGATCATGCCCGATACCGCACCCGATGCACCCAGCGCGCGGTAGCCGTAATTATCCTGGTGCTTCATGTAATCAGGAATGCCAGCTAAAATGATGAGGGCAACGTAAAATAATAAGTAAGCAACCCCACCGAACGTCGGTCCGAACATCACCTGAAAGCTGGATTCCGCCTCCCCTCCAAAAATGTACAGCGTGTACATATTAAAGGCCAGGTGCATGAAATCTGCGTGGATGAATCCGCCACTCACGAAGCGGTAAGTTTCTCCCCGCTCCTTGATGGCCGCCGGCACGAACAGCAATTGATTGACCAACTGCGGGTTGTTCATGGCGTAAAGAGAAACCGCAACGGTGACTCCAATTATCAGATAGGTGATGAGCATAGGAAAGGGGGCGTTAACTTGCGCCAAATCTACGATAAGCAGTTCGTTTACCCCCTTAAGCAAAATGTATGGCTGACCGCCCCACCAAAATGATCCACACCGTCTACTTCTGGTTGAAGGAAGAACTCACCGAAGCGGAAAGGAGCAACTTCGTTGCCGGTGCCAGCGCCCTGGCAACGGCACCCACCGTACTGCATTTCTACGGCGGTGGGCCCGCCCCAACCGAAGAACGTGACGTCACGGATCATTCCTTCGATTACAGCATCCATCTCCACTTTGCGAGCGTGCCGGACCAGAAGTTGTACCAGGATGACCCAGTACACCTGAAGTTCGTAGAGGAGCAGGCCCACAAGTTTGCGACCGTCAAAGTATTCGATAGCCTCGCCTGATCATTCCTCGATGACCATCAACGTACACACTTTTGCGGCCGCTAAAGAATTATTAGGTTCACCCATCTCCGTTATCGTGCACAAAGGGGCAACCGTTGCCGAATTGCGCGCGGCCATCCTCGAGCAGTACGTTGAACTGGGCGAACTGAAAGACTTCGCCATCGCCCGTAACGAAGCCTACGCGCGGCCGGAAGATCCCATCACGGCCAGCGATAACCTCGTCATCATTCCCCCCGTAAGCGGCGGGTAAATCCTGAATATGATCGACGTACAACTCCTTGGCGAAGCTCTTAGCCTCGATGATTGCAATCAGTTCGTGGCCGATCCTGCCTGCGGCGGGCTGGCCTTTTTCGTCGGCACCATCCGCAACCACAACCAGGGGGAAACCGTCACCCACCTCGAATTTTCGAGCTACGACCCGATGGCCATCAAGGAGATGCAAAAGATCGCCGAACGTGCCATTGCCGAATTCGGCCTAGCCAAAATCAGCCTTCACCACCGGAAGGGAACTCTACAAATCGGGGACGTCGCCGTAATCGTCGCCGTCTCCAGTCACCACCGTAAGGCGGCCTTCGCGGGCTGTGAATTCATCATTGACGAGCTAAAGAAAACCGTCCCCATCTGGAAAAAGGAATTCCGGGACGACGGTAGCTTTTGGATCAATTCCCGTCCCTAACGGCCAAAAGCGACCAACCCGCCCCGCAAACTCAGGGCACGGTAACCGGCCTTTTGGAGTTGGGCGGCCAGCATCAGACTGAGCTTTCCGGAATTACAGTACAACAGGTACTCGCCGTCTTCCTTCATCTGTTCCACGCACTGCCCAAAAGGGTTGCGCTTCGTCAGTCGGATCACCCCTTCATCCGGCTCGGGTTCCCGCTGCTCGTCCAGCATCGTGAACACTTTGGTGTAGCGGCTTAGGTCAAAATCATCCGTCTCCAACTCGGCGCGGCGGGAGGTGACGTTGCGGAAGGGTGGGGGGACGTCTTTCACGTAGGTTTTCGGTACTTGCAGGCGGTGTTGCCGGTGCGTTAGCGCATCGTAGGTAATCAGGGTATTGGTTGGAACGCCGGGGAGACCTATCAGGTAGGTCAGCGCCGTCGTCGCCTGTTGCAATCCAATCGTTGCTACCGCGGTTCCTAGCACCCCGGTCGTGGCACAATCTGGAAGAGTTGGGTCGGGTTCGGGGTACAGGTCCCGCAGGTGGGGGGCATCTTTTACGTCGTTTGGGAACAAACAAAGGTAGCCGGAGAAACCTTGGGCGGCGCCGTATACGAGGGGAGTCCTAAGGGTATGGCAGGCATCGCTCAGGAGGTGTTTCGTGGCCGCATCGTCGCAGCAATCCAGCACAATATCAGCGGCCTCAATTAGTGCTTTCACGTTCCCCGCATCCAGGTAAGTTTTTTGGGCGCTGACGCGGGTGCCAAGGTGAAGGGAACGGCAGTATTCAGCCAGTGCCTCCACCTTGTACCGGGGATCATCCTCCCGGTAAAAGACCTGCCGGTGTAAATTGGAAAGGGAAATGCGGTCGCCATCCACCAACGTCAAACGGCCAACGCCGGCGCCGGCCAGGTACACGGCGGCTGGGGAACCCAGTCCACCGCAGCCGACGATCAACACGTGGGATTTGCCCAACTTCTCCTGACCAGCTTGCCCAACTCCGGGCAGGACGGTTTGCCGGACAAATCTCTTCTCTCCACTGGCCATCACTTTTGGATTTCGGAATGGTGGTAATCCGACTTTCCGCCGGTTTTGGTCACCAGGTGGACGTTCTCGATCCGGATGTCGTGGCTCATCGCCTTACACATATCGTAAACCGTTAATGCTGCCACCGTGGCTCCGTGGAGGGCCTCCATTTCTACGCCCGTTCTGCCGGCCGTCCGGACGGTACACGTCACCCGCATCGCACCCGCGGCAGCGCTCGCATTACTTGATTGGTCGCTGTCGTTGAGCGCCTCGATGTGAATCTTGCAGGAGGAGATGGGGATGGCGTGGCACAGCGGAATGACCGCCCAGGTCTGCTTCACCGCCATCGTACCCGCAATGATGGCCGTGTTAATGACGGAACCTTTTTTCGTGGAAAAGCCCGCCGCGGTGAGCTCCGCCATGATGGCTGCTCCGACGACGATCGTAGCTTCCGCGGTGGCCCGCCGATCCGTGATCTTTTTGTCGCCAACGTCGACCATAGTAGGGCGGCCGGAATCATCAAGGTGGGTGAGGGGCATGGGGTTTGGATTAGGGATGAGAAGAGCTTAGCCGCCAATGGAAGTCATTGAAGCAAAAGTGGAACTCGATTGCTCCAACTTCTGAGTAACGTGGCCATTAACGTGCTTACCCGCCACAAAAATAGTGATGAGTTCGGCGAGTTCGGATTCGCCAATGCCCGCTCGTAGAAGCGGCCGCAATTCAAGGCCTTTAGTGGAGTAAAGGCAGTTCAGCAGCGTCCCTTTCGGCGTCACCCGCAGGCGATTGCAGCTGCCGCAAAGCGTGCGACTGTAGGCCGGAATGATGCCAAAACTGCCAAGGTAGCCAGGCACACGATACCGTTGCGCACTACTGTGGCGATCGTCCGTATTAACGGCTAAATCGGGGTGCTGGGAACGAATACGAGTAAGCATCTCCGTGGCCGATAAGAAGAGATGGTGGTTGCCATCACCATCGTTAAAGGGCATGGCTTCGATGAAGCGAACGTCAATGGCCCGATCTTTGGTGAGGGCCACGAAATCGAGCAACTCGTCGTCGTTACGGCTCGCCATAACGACCACGTTGATCTTAGTATTCAGCTGCGCAGCTTGAAGCAATTCCAGCGCCCGCCAGGTGCCGTCAAATTCATCCCGACGGGTAATTTCGAAGAAGCGTTCCGGCCGCAAAGTGTCCAGGCTGAGGTTATAATTGGTCAGGCCCGCCGCTACTAAACGGTCGAGGTGTTGGGGCAAAAGGATACCATTCGTCGTCATCGCCAGGGTGGGGAAGAGGGGGCTGAGGCCGTCCACCAAGTCCGTCAAACCACGGCGCGAGAGTGGTTCACCACCCGTCAGCCGGACTTTGTTGACGCCCAGATCGGCCAACGTTCGGCAAAGGAGCAGGATTTCCTCGAAGGTCAGCAGTTCGGAACGGGGGCTGAAATCGATACCTTCCGCCGGCATGCAGTACCGGCACCGCAGGTTGCACCGGTCCGTAACGGCCAGGCGCAAATAGGTAGTTTGGCGGTGGTGATTATCGAGTAGCATTACTTGCTCACGAAGGTAGTGCATTTGCCGGCCGGGAGGCGCGGGGAACAAGTGTATTGGATAAATATGACTTTCCGCCCGGATTCGAGGGGAAATCCCTAACAATACCGCTGCAAGTATCCCGCGGAATCACCTTGCGTACCGTACTTTCGCACCTAGCCCTCAGCGGGGCAGGATTTCACTTACTGTATGGCCAAAGCAAAAAAGAAAACTACCCAACCGGGCCTGAAGATGGGCTTCGGCGACGAGCGGGTGCCGAAACTCTTCGGCATTCTCCTCATCCTAATGGCCGTGTACCTTGGGGTAGCTTTCATTTCCTACCTCTTCACCTGGAAAGTGGACCAGGACCGCGTCCTCCGCTTCAGCTGGAAACTCCTCCTGAACGACGGCCCAACGGTAGACAATTGGCTCGGCCGCCTCGGCGCCTTTCTCTCTAATTTCTGGATGTATTTCCTCTTCGGAGTGCCCTCCTTCGGGGTGGTCTACCTGCTCTGGAAATTGGGCCTGAACTTCCTCCGCCGCCGCGTAATCAAGGAGATGATGGGGCCATTCGTAACCGTTATGCTCGCGATGATCGGCGGGGCGGTTCTACTGGAATTTCTCTTCGGGAGCGTTACCAATTTTCCCCTTGGTGGGGCCGTGGGCGCCTACCTGGTAAGCCACCTCACGCGGGTGCTCGGCGCATTTGGCGTGGTACTACTACTGTTCGCCCTCGTGGCGATCTATCTCGTCATTGAAGTCAAAATCGACTTCAACGGGACGCCGGAGCAGATCAAAAACGATATTTACGACCACTTTTCCGGTCGCCTACCCAAGCGCAAGGGCGCTGCCGCGGGTGCCGTGGAAGGGGGAAACGCCGGTGCCTTTACGCCGGGCGTTGCCCTGGAGGAAAGTTCCGGGCTAAAAATTCGGTCCACCGTTAACGTAAACGAACCGCTGCGACCCTCCAAGGAACGGGCCTCCGTCCTCCGGCCGGGTGGGGGAGACGACTTCGAAGTCGAAGGCCCCGCCACCCTGGGCGACAAGGGCATCGAACAGATCCCCGGCAAACAACTGGAAATGCCAATTGATGCCGTTGGTGACCTCACCGTCATCAGCCCGGACCCACTCGCGACGGGCGTAGACAACCTCATCATTGCGGATGGCGATACCGGTATCAATACCGACCTGGCCGCGACGGCCCAAAACCAAAACCACTCGGAGCCCTACGACCCGACGCTGGACCTGCCGAACTTTACATCCCCCATCGTTGAGCTGCTCATCGACCGCGACACGGGTTCCGCCGAAGTGGACCGAAGCGAGCTGGAGGCCAATAAGGACCAGATCATTGAGACCCTCCTTAATTACAAGATCGAGATCACCAAGATCCGCGCCACCATCGGGCCAACGGTAACGCTCTACGAGATCGTCCCCGCACCCGGCGTACGAATCAGCAAGATCAAGAACCTGGAGGATGACATCGCCCTCTCCCTGGCCGCACTTGGTATCCGGATCATCGCGCCGATCCCCGGCCGTGGCACCATCGGTATTGAGGTGCCGAACAAGAACCCGCAGATGGTCTCCATGCGCGAGGTCATCGAATCGGATAAGTTCCGCAACGCCAAAATGGATCTCCCGCTTGCGCTTGGTAAGACCATCAAGAACGAGGTGTTGATCGCCGACCTTGCTAAGATGCCTCACCTCCTGGTGGCCGGTGCGACGGGCCAGGGTAAATCGGTGGGTATCAACTCGATCATCATGTCGATCCTCTACAAAAAGCACCCCTCGCAGGTGAAGCTGGTGATGATCGACCCGAAGAAGGTGGAACTCTTCCCCTACGCTAAGTTGGAGAGCCACTTCCTGGCCTTCCTCCCCGGCCAGACGGAGCCCATCACGACGGAGACGACCAAGGTCATCCACATCCTTAACAGCCTCTGTATTGAGATGGACCAGCGGTACGACCTGCTGAAAAAAGCTTCCGCCCGGAACATTAAGGAGTACAACCAGAAGTTCGTGGCCCGCAAGCTGAACCCGGAGAAAGGCCACAAATTCCTCCCCTTCATCGTACTGGTCATCGACGAGTTCGCCGACCTCATCATGACGGCGGGTAAGGAGGTGGAGATGCCGATTGCGCGGCTCGCACAGCTCTCCCGTGCCGTCGGGATTCACCTGGTGATAGCTACTCAGCGCCCGTCGGTGAACATCATCACGGGGGTTATCAAAGCCAACTTCCCGGCCCGGATTGCCTACAAAGTGACGGCCAAGGTGGATTCCCGTACCATCCTCGATGGCGGCGGCGCCGACCAACTGATCGGCCGTGGTGATATGCTCCTGTCTAACGGCGGCGACATCGTCCGCCTCCAGGGTGCCTTCGTCGACACCCCCGAAGTGGAGGAGGTGATCGACTTCATCGGTAAGCAGCGCGGTTACGTGGAACCCTACTTGCTACCGGAGTACAACACCGACGAAGAAATGGCCGGCAGCGGCGCCCTCTCCTACGCCGACCTCGACGATATGTTCGAGGATGCCGCTCGCCTGATCATTCAGCAGCAACACGGCTCTACTTCCATGATTCAGCGCCGCCTGAAGCTGGGCTATAACCGCGCTGGACGGATTGTCGATCAGATGGAACAGTTGGGCATCGTTGGGCCAGCTCAAGGTTCTAAGCCGCGGGAAGTACTCGTGTACGATGAGCAGGAATTGACGCGGTTTATTGATGATCTGAGAAATCGGGGGTAGACTCGGTGCGCGGCCTTCAGTCGGGATTTTTCGACAAGAAGATCAAGGGGATAAGGAGGAAAAGAGGTTTCTGGTCACGTCCTGCGGCCTGATTGGTTTCGCAAAGATGAATAAGAAGTTTAAGAAGAAAGAGACGCCCAGGTTCGCGGCCTCCGGCCGGGGAAAAGTGCTAATTATTGCTACGGGTTTAGTGTCAGGCTAAAGCCTAAGAGATGCCCGGATTCATGAGATATTGACAATCCCCAAACACCCACCCCAACCGCAGCTGCGATCTTTGCGCCATGCTAAGTAATCACCTCTCTTCCGAGTTCGGCCGCTTCCGACTGCTCGGCATTATTGAAGGCATTTCTTTCCTGCTGATCCTGGGGATCACGATGCCGCTGAAGTATATCTATGACCAGCCGGAACCCAACAAGATTGCGGGGATGATCCACGGCGCCCTGTTCATCTTTTATTGCGCCGGGGCGCTGATGTTCTACTGGCAACGGAAATGGCCGGTCTGGAAATTATTGGCCTTGTGGGGCGCGGCCATCATCCCATTCGGGACTTTTGTGGCGGATTGGAAGTTGTTGGCGGACCAGGAAGGGTAAGACCAGACCCGTACGGATTCAATTTAGTGCTGAGGTAGCCTCAGCGGAAACCCTGTATCCTCTCCCAATGCCTATCTCCGGCCGACCGCAACGGGGAAATCCTGCCCAAAGCCAAAGCTGGCGGGGTATTGGGCGGTCCCCGTTTTCTGCTCGGTCAGTTCCGGGACGACGCGGTCCAGGTACGCCTTTAGTTCATTCACGGTTACCCTTGTGTCGTCGCCGGCTGCCTTTCCCTTCAGCGCTTCCAACACGGCGTAGGTGAAAGCCCCGTGCCCCAGGTCGTCAAACTCGCTGGCTAGTTGTTCCGAGCCGGTCGAAGTGAGCCAGTGCGTGCCGGTGGAACGGGCCAGTTGGGCGATGGCGCGCTCCTCGGCAGCGCCCCTGGTGGCGATGGTTTCAACGGCGCTAGCGCTGTGGCAGGCATCGAGAATGTACAACTGCTTGCGGGCGGCTATGGCACTGGAGATGGCCTTCAGCTCCGTCGCGCTAATGCCCTTTGCCTTCAGGCCGTCATCATTTCCGTACAATTGAGTCAGGTCGTGGGGGATCAGGTAGAAGTCTCTGTCCACTCCCTCGGTCATCACCCCGTGCCCGGCGTAGTAGAATACTAGTAGGTCTTCTGGCTTTGCTTCCTGGCGGATTTTTTCCAGCGCCGCAATGATGTCCGATCGCGTCGCCCGGTCATTTCTGATGGGGTAGCGGCGGGTTTCGCTTACGATGCTCGCCATGCCTCCGGATAGCTGGGCGTCGATCCCACCGGCGTCGGCCTCCGCGTAGTTGAGGTTGTACTTTCGGTTCTTGTATTCGTTGATCCCAATGGTTATAAGGTGCAGCGTGATCCCCTTCTTCTCGGGCGCTGACGCAGGTGCGGTGTACGTAAGGCGGAGCAGGGCGGGAGCTGATTCGGTCCGCTGAGCGTTGACGGCGACGGCTCGGAAGTCATTATCACCCTCCAGTAAGCGGACGTTGTAGGTCTTGGTCTCTCCGTCCTCAGTATCGTCCTCGACGACCAAATTTCGGTCGGTCCGGTCGATGAGTTTTCCGTTGTGGTAGAGGCGTAGTTCTTCGATGGCGCTTCCCCTCCCGGTGCCCTCTATCACCAGCTTGGCATCCTGCGTCAGCGCCCTGATTGTTTGGATACTTTCGTCGTCATCTTCCACGATGAGGTTGCGCGTTCCGGCCAGGTAAGTCAATTTCACGGTGGGTGGGTCCTGCAATTGGCCAATTTTGATGGAACTGACTGGCGGTAGGGGTGAGCGCGTAAGGACCTGACCCAGCAAATTGGGCGTGAGGAAATTTTCAAAGTACTGCTCCAAAGGAACCAAGCGAGAACCTACCCGGTAGTGCATCAAGCCCAGCGCGCCTTCGGTTGCATCGAAGCGGCCATCGGGAGCGATGGTAACCCACTCGTTGGGGTTCGCGAAGAAGAAAAACTTGGCTTTTTCTTCGCCCGTACGCTCGTCCCAGAGCCGGATGGTGTTGTCAAACCCGGCGCTCAAGTGAAAGCCATCCACCAAAAATCCATTGGCGATAATCATGTTAACGTGCCCGGAAAAGGTCTGGCCGGTGCGTTGACTGCCGACCTCCATGATTCGTATGTCTTCTCCCATTTTCCCGTCACTCCGTACAGTTAATTTATCTCCGCTGGGGTGCTTTGCTCCGTCCATTGCGAGAGGGCCGCGGGTTGAAAATTCGGTAACGGGTTTTCCATTGGTAGCCCGCCACTGGAAGACGTCTTTATAATCGCCCCCCGTCAGCAAAGTACCGTCAGCGTTGAAGGCGTACCCGGTGAGCGATGAGGCTTTGAACCATTGCTCCTTTCCGTCGCTAGTCCGAAACGCGGCGGTGATAGCTGTATAGTCGTTACCATTGCTCCCACCCGCCCGGTAGCCCGTGGCGACCAACTGCTCTCCATCGGGCGAGATGGCGATACCGTGGTAAATATCGAGGGCATGGTTTGGGTCGGGATCAAAAGACTTGACCCACGCCGCCGCAGTTGACCCAGGCGGATAGAATGCTACCCCGGCGGCCGATACGACCCCAATCACTCCCTCTCTACTCACGGCAGACCAGAGTGGCTTACTGAACGGCAACGCTAATGATCGCGTCCTACCGGTAACCACGTCATGGACCAAGACGGATCCGTTCTTTGTGTCCACCGTCGTCAGAAACTGCCCGCCGGGGCTTAGGGCTAATTTTACGTAATCGGGTACCTCCGTAGCGTAGCGGAGCCGAGGCCCCCGCCCGGTCAGGTCGTAGACGCGAACACTCCTTTCCCGACCGGATACCGCAAAGCGAGAACTATACGGATCGGTCACGAAATCGCTGATAGAAAGTGTCCCCGCCCCAAAGACGCGCGGAGCCGCACCGCCCGCCGGATCGGTAACTTGAATGGACACTGGCGATTGCGTAGTAACCACCAAATCTCCGTTGGTGCTGATCAGGAGCGCCTCTCCCGTCGCGCCAGCGGGCTTTTGTCGATACCCGACATTTGCCCCGGTACGGTAGTTGCCGGAGATCATTCCACCGTCCTTAAGGCCATAGTAGAATTGCTGATCGGGGATGCTGAAGGCCAGGTTACTGAATTCCGGCTGCCACTGCTTGAAGATCGGGTTGGAGATCTTCTTTTCCCAGATCGTTTCTCCCGCCACCGTGACGGCGCGAAGGGTAGTTGCCCCTTCCTCCCTGAACTGGACGAGAAGATTTCCGTCGGGGAGGTAAGACTCGCCGTAGTTATAGTCAAAAGCTTCCCGCTTGGTTAAATTGATGATCTTGTTGCCCATCGTGGAAGTGAAGGTCACCAGCACCAGATTACCGTCGGGGCTGTAACTGATCCGCCGCGCGGGTTTCTTCACCTCTCCGCTGACGTCGAACGTAGCTACAGTTGTCAGCCGCCGATCAACAATAGTGTATTCCTCCAGACTCGTCTTGCCATCAATCAGCCGTTCAAAGTGAAAGCGGCTGCCATCGGGGTGAGCAGACACGGCCCCCGTGTGGGAAGTCCGATTCAAAATGCGGTTCTCCGTCGTGAAGAGTTGCTTTTGGTCGACTACTTCCAGGGAACGGAGATCAATCAAGTGTAGAGCCTCATCGGAGAGCGCCAGTAAATATTTGTCGTCGTTGCTGAAGGCCAGAAAGTCCTTGTAACTAGTGAAGGATGACTCGCCGGGGAAATTAAAGTTCTTGATCAGCCGGCCGGTCCGGTACTCCCACAACTTGACGTCCGTGCCCGAACTTGAAGCCACCGTGCGGCCGTCTTTTGACAGGACCAACCCGCGGATGGGCTCCGTATGGTTAGTGGGCAACACCAATTCCGGCCCCTGAGCCAGTAGGCTGGTGGACACGAGAACAAGTAGAAATATAAGGGCACGCATGGCGCTACGTTCTGGAGGGCTAGGGTAAAGGAATCGGATCAGTCGTGGCGCAACTCAATCAGGATAGGGACAACCGTGCCGGCGGTTTCCCCGACGACTTCGAACCCGACTTGATTGGCCGCGTAGTTTATTTGGGAGGGATCGATCAAGGCATCACCCAGCGCAGCGCGGAGCTTGGTGGCCAGGCCGCCTTCCACCTCCGCCATCCGTAACTCAAGTTTGTTTACGTCCAGGGCTTGCTGGCTAAAGAGGACCATCAAGTAATCCGTACCGGGGTTATTGTCCATTCGGATCACCTTGGTGTCCGCTGGGAAGGGAATGATGGAGTTCCGGCCCACGAGGGGAGAAACGCTATTATCGTAGGGGAAGATCCGATTTACCTGGCGACTCAGATCGCTGGCAAATGCGTAGAGATAACCTTCGACTTTCGTCTCCAGATAGAAGCGGAACCGGGTGCCGCTGGGGTAGGCTTCCCGCATTCGGTAGGCCGGTGCTGCGGGGGCGGAACCGTCATCGTCTTCCACGATCAGATTGCGGGTAGAGACGCGCGAGACGGGCATGGTTTCGCCATTCCGTAAAACGAATTCAATCCCCCCGGAGGGAGCCTCCGCCGCGATCGGGGCCGGGGCCGGTTTTGGTTGGGGTGGGCTGGGCATTGGCGTTGGCGCGGGTGCCGGCGGCTCGGGGGTAGGTGCCGGGGCGGGGTGGGGGTTCACCGGAAAGGGGAACGCCTGGTAGGCGCCGTAGCAGAGCTCACCCGTCGTCTCGTAAGGGACCCAGGTGAAACCACCGTCGCCCCATCCCGTGCCCCAGGAGTTGAGGTAGCGGAAGGCGCCGCCGTATTTTTCGTCATCGTAACCAACAATCACCATTGCGTGGCGGCCGTGCTCAGGGTGTAGCTTTTCTTGAGGGGTGACCTTCCATACATCCTTGGCCGTTTGAAAGCTCTCGAAGAGAATGTGGCTAACCAGCACCGGGTAACCTTCGGCCAGTACTTTTTTAATGGTGCGGATTTTCTCTTCGGCCGATACTACGGGTTCGGTTTTAAACAGGATCTGTAAATCACGGATGCGCGCGGCTTGGGCTTCTTCAAAATAGGCGTCTAGTTCCGTTAGCCGTTCCTCCCGGGTGCCCGTCATACAGGCGAAGGGCAGGCTGGCGTAACTCGGCACACCCAACTTCTGAAATACCGCCAGGGTATTGACCGTGGATAGCCCCATGTTGCAAGTTTCGTCCTCGTCCTGCTTCAGGATCTCATTGACCCAGGTAGGGCTGTACGCCAACTGATCAATCGCTGCCTGATCCTCAACGCCACGTTGCTTGGCTTCGATGATCGTCCGAAAATGATAGGCAGATGCCCAACTGCTACAGGTTCCGTAAGGGCCCTGATCTCCCGGCGTCGGCGCGTATTGCTCCAGGCTAACCCTTGGTGGGAGAATTGATCGGGTGGAAATTTTGGCCTTCAGCGGAAGGGCGTTATACGCCGCTTCGTCAAAGGTTTCTCCCATCATGTACCGCTGGGCCGCGGCGGGAAGGGTAATCAGAAGGAGGCTAAAAAAGAGCGAAAGCCGGATCATAGCTGACGGGTGTTTGGACCCCTAATTTCCGAATCCAGCCATTATTCCCAAAATAAATTCAATTTTTAGCCCGATACGCGTTGAAAGGGATCACCTTGACCTGTAAACCACCGGTGCGGAGTAACTACAGTCGCTTTCGGACATTCACCACAAAATCCTTACCACACAATTAGGGAATAATACTGTTTAGATTGGCAAATAACCACCTATGCTACGCTGCTCCTCACTGTTGACGTTCGCTCTCGCACTTCTATTCTCCTCCTGCGGCAGCTACCAACCCACCGAAACCTACCCACCAACGGACCCCGATTTCGTAAGCCCGAACCAACTCAGTGAAGAGCTTCTCCAGGGACTTAAAGATGGGGAAGACGTATCCGCCCTGGTTACCGATCTAGCTGATTTGAATCCCAAATTGCTGGCGGCCGCCCTCGATACGCGGGAGAAGCAACTCTCCTTCTGGGTCAATACCTACAATGCGATGGTACAACATCTACTGACGGAAGACCCAAGTTTGTTCGATAACCGTGGCGACTTCTTCTCAACGCCCGCCTTTACCGTAGCCGGCAAAACCATGTCGCCGAACGAAATGGAACACGGCATCATCAGGGGAGGGGAGAACCGCTTTGGGCTAGGCTTCATTCCCCAGATCTTCTCCAACAAGTTTGAACGGACCTTTGCCATCGACGGCGGTGACTCCCGCGTCCACTTTGCGCTGAATTGCGGGGCCGCCGACTGCCCTCCGGTCGAGATCTACGAACCCGAAACTTTTCAGGATCAGATCAACGAAAGGGTGACCAAGTACCTGGCAAAACACTCCGAGATCAAAGAGGTAGACGGAGAAAAGACTATCTACCTAACCCCACTATTCTCCTGGTTCCGCGGCGACTTCAAAGACCGCGGCGGGATCGCCGACTACCTGGTAGAATACGGCGTGCTCACGGAGGAACAGAAGGACATCAACCGCGAGTTCAAAGACTACGACTGGACACTGAAGACGGGGATCTGGGCGGAGGATTAGTCGGGTAGTCAGGTAGTAGCGTAGTCGGGTAGTGCCGTAAGTACTACCCGACTACCGGACTACCCGACTACGCTACTATTCCCGGATGATGCTTGCACCCAAAGCCCGCAGACGCCCATCAATATCCTGGTACCCCCGGTCAATTTGGTGGATGTTATCAATGCGGCTCGTCCCCTCGGCGGAAAGGGCGGCAATCAGTAGCGATACACCGGCACGGATGTCGGGCGATGACATCGAAATACCCCGTAGCGGAGCCCGGCGGTCCATCCCGATGACGGTGGCGCGGTGCGGATCACAGAGGATGATTTGAGCACCCATGTCGATCAGTTTATCGACGAAGAATAGGCGGGACTCAAACATCTTTTGGTGGATGAGCACCGATCCTCGCGCCTGAATGGCCGTTACCAGGCAAATGCTCATGAGGTCGGGCGTAAAACCTGGCCAGGGTGCATCGTAGATGGTCATCAGACCGCCGTCGATGAACGATTGGATTTCGTAATGATCGTGGGCGGGGATGTGGATGTCGTCCCCCTTAATGTTCAAGGTGATCCCCATCCGCTCGAAGGTGCGGGGGATGATCCCCAGGTTTTCTACGGAGACGTCCTTGATCGTGATGTCCGAACCCGTCATGGCGGCCATCCCGATGAAGCTGCCGATCTCAATCATGTCGGGCAGCATCCGGTGTTCCGTGCCACCAAGGGTATTGACGCCCTGGATTTTCAGCAAGTTGGAGCCAATGCCTTCGATCTTCGCGCCCATCCGGTTCAGCATCTTGCAGAGCTGTTGGAGGTAGGGTTCACAGGCGGCGTTATAAATGGTGGTCTCCCCGTCAGCCAGGGCGGCGGCCATGACGACGTTGGCGGTGCCGGTCACGCTGATCTCATCCATGTGAATGTAGGCGCCCTTCAGTCCGTCCGTGGAGAAGGAATAAATGTGGCGGTCCGCGTCGTACTTGAAGTCCGCGCCGAGAGTTTGTAATCCTAACAGATGAGTATCCAGCCGGCGGCGGCCGATCTTGTCACCACCGGGTTTGGGCAGTGTCGCGCGTCCGTAACGGTTGAGGAGGGGCGCGATCAACATCACTGACCCACGGATGTGCTGAGCGTCGCGCACGTAGTTGGCGCTCTGCATGTACTCCACGTCGATGTTCTTCGCCGTCACCCGGCAGGTATGGCGGTCGATACGGTCCACTTCGGCACCCAGTCCTTTCAGTAGATCGAGCAGCTTATTGACGTCCCGGATGTCCGGCAGATTGGTCAGCATTACCGGTTCCTCGGTCATCAGCGTGGCGCTGATGATCTGTAATGCTTCGTTCTTAGCCCCCTGTGGGATGATCTCGCCGGAGAGCTTATGCCCGCCTTCGACGATGAATGTTCCGTTGTCCGTCATAGTGGGCGCGAATATAGTGTTGCCGCTTGCGCTATTCAGAAAACCGGTTTGATGATTTGCAATTTGTTGCATCGCTCTGTGTTTTGGTACGCTACAAATCACGGGGCGCTGCCGCAGGTGCCGGGTAGGGGATTAGGGAGCGAGGGAATGGGGGTAGGATTCGACGCGTGGCTGGGAGGATTCGCGGCGGGGGAATAGAATCTTTGAGTTGTTGTGATTTTAGAGAGGCCTTAATCTTACTGCCAATTTCGATTGGTGCTTTGGTGCTGTGGTCTTTTGGGCTGCCGCACGTAACAGCGGCAGCCCAAAGCACCAAAATACCAAAGCACCGTTTCCTCAGCAAAGGCCAAACCACCAGTTCCTGTTAAGTAGAGCCACAATCCGGAATGCTAATTTCTCCATTAAACCTCCGCCAAAACCACCGGCATCACCTCCTCCCCAATCAAGCGAATCGCCTCTAGTTGGCCCGCGTGCCCGCCACCCGTCGGTGAGTTCATGACCATATCCATCTGGAAGGTGAAGCGATCAATCCCGCCGAGCGCTTTGGAATGACGGAGGATCTTCTCCGCTACCTCCGAAGGTTCACCGACTACGAGCGCACCCGTTGGACCCACTTGCCCGCGGTAGCCATCCGGCGTGACGGGGGCGCCGCCGCGTTCTTTGCCAATCTTATCAAACATCTGTTTGTAGCCTGGGTAGAACCCCTCGTGCGCAGCCTCCGACGTCGCGGCAACGTAACCTAAACTGTGGAGGCCGACCCGCATCTCTGACTCAGGGTGCCCAGCCTGGAGCCAGGCTTCACGGTAAGCGTCCACCAGGGGAGCGAAGCGGTAGGTTTGGCCACCGATGACGGCCACCATCAACGGTAAGCCCAGTTGGCCCGCCCGGACGAAGGACGCCGGCGTACCCCCAACTCCCAACCAAATGGGGAGCTTTTCCTGTGCCGGGCGTGGGTAAATGGACTGCTCTACTAACGGCGCCCGAAAGCGTCCGCGCCAGGTGATGGTTTCTTCGTCGCGGATCTTCAGCAATAATTCGAGCTTCTCCTTGAAGAGCTCCCGGTAGTCCGCCAAGTCGTAACCGAAGAGGGGGAAGGATTCCACGAAGGAACCGCGACCGGCAACGATCTCCGCCCGACCGTTACTGATCAGATCCAGCGTTGCGAAATTTTGGAAGACGCGTACTGGGTCCGCGGCGCTCAGTACCGTCACGGCCGATCCTAATTTGATGCGTTTTGTCCGCGCCGCAGCGGCCGCCAGGTACATATGGGCCGCTGAGTCCAGGAAATCACCCCGGTGGTGTTCCCCCAGAGCGAAGAGATCCAGCCCTGCCTCATCTGCGGCGACAATCCGATCGAGTAAGTCCGCAACGGCTTGCGCGTCGTCCTGACCGGGGCAGGTGGCGACGAAGCTGTCAATTCCAATTTCCATAGTTTAAGTGTTGTCCTCCAATAACTTGCTTGTAGGTACAATGGTTGATGGGCTCGTCCCCCTCCATCGCGTTTGGTCCTGTTTGCTAGCCTATTAACAAAGCACCTGCGGCAGCGCCCAAATCGTATCTTTGGCGCGACTAATTCATAACCTGACTAATGACCAGACTTTTATCCGCCTCCCTCGTCTTATCACTACTCGTACTGGCTGCCTGTTCGCCCGACGTGAATAACGCAGAATTGACTCCCGCCCAGCCCGGCATCATCCTGGCAAACATGGATACGACCGTGAGTGCTAAGGACGACTTCTACAATTTCGTTAACGGCAACTGGGTGAAAAACACCGAGATCCCCGCCGACCGCACTACCTGGGGTGGTTTCAGCGTACTCCGCAAAACCACGGACGCTGACGTACTCGCCATCATGGACGAAGCACGCGCCTCCGGCAACTATGCCCCGGAGACCGATCAGGCCAAGGCGTTGGTTCTGTACCAAAACTACCTCGATACCACGGCCCGCAACAAGATGGGCGTGGAGCCACTGAAGGCCGCGCTCGAACAAATCGATGCCGTCAAAAGTATCGCCGACTTGCAAGCAATCATGCAGGATCTGGAAACATCCGCTGCCGCCCCTTTCCTGAGCCTTAGCGGTTTCCCCGACCTGAATAACTCCAGCGTAAACGCCGCCTACGTGGGTGGTGGTGGCACCGGTCTGCCGGACCGCGACTTTTACCTCGATGAGGACGAAAAATCAGTCGAGATCCGGGAGGAATATGTGAAGCACGTCAGCCGGATGCTGCAATTATTGGGTGACGAAGCCAGTGAGGCCGATAAAGCCGCGGCTACCGTTCTCGATCTCGAGAAGCAACTCGCCGAACCTACCCTGGATAAAGTGCAACGTCGCAACCCCAGCAATTACAACAACCCCCGCACCATCGCGGAATTCCAGAAAATGATTCCCGTGCTAGACGTCGAAGAGATGCTCGGTGCCCTCGGCCTCGAGAGGTTGGATACCGTGATGGTCACCGAACCAAAGTACGTAGCCGCACTGAATGACTTCCTGCAGAACACCCCCCTGGAAGACGTCAAAACGCTGATGCGGTGGGCGACCATCAACAATAACACCAGTCGTTTGACCACCGAAATTGACCAGGCCAACTGGGAATTCTTTGGT
Source organism: Lewinella sp. 4G2 (assembly GCF_001625015.1). Classification (NCBI taxonomy): domain Bacteria; kingdom Pseudomonadati; phylum Bacteroidota; class Saprospiria; order Saprospirales; family Lewinellaceae; genus Lewinella; species Lewinella sp. 4G2. The sequence goes on from NZ_LVWJ02000014.1 coordinate 3,110,933, forward strand.
AAGTACCTCAACGGCGCCAAGGAACAGCGCGCCATGGATGAGCGCGCCCTCGCCTTCGTAAGCGGCTCCGCCGGCGAAGCCATTGGTCAACTCTACGTGGATGCCAAGTTCCCACCCGAGGCCAAGGCCAAGGCGGAACTGATGATCGCCAACATCATCACCGCCTTCCAACAGCGCATCGAAAAGCTGGACTGGATGACCGAGGAAACCAAGCAAAAAGCCATCGAAAAACTGGACAAGTTCACCGTCAAGATTGCCTACCCGGACGAGTGGGAAGACTACTCCAAAATGATGGTCAGCAGTGACAAATCCTACTTTGAAAACAGCAAGGCCGTCTCCAAATGGGCCACTGAAAAGAACCTCGCCGAGATTGGCCAGGAGGTTGACAAGGGAGAGTGGGGCATGGCGCCACAAACCGTGAACGCGTACTTCAATCCACTCAACAACGAGATCGTATTCCCCGCCGCAATCCTGCAGCCGCCGTTCTACAACTACCAGGCGGACGAAGCCGTGAACTACGGTGGCATCGGCGCCGTAATTGGCCACGAGATCAGCCATGCCTTCGACGACCAGGGTTCCCGGTTCGACGGTGACGGCAACCTCATCAACTGGTGGCAGGAGGAAGACCTGGAAAACTTTACCGCCCGCGGCAAGGCCCTCGCCGATCAGTACAGCAACATCGAAGTGATGGAAGGCGTCAACATCAACGGTGAGTTCACCCTCGGCGAAAACATCGGTGATCTCGGTGGCGTCCTCGGCGCTTACGACGGCCTCCAACTCTTCTACGCCGAAAATGGCCACCCCGAACCCGTGGACGGCTACACCGCCGAACAACGCTTCTTCATGAGCTGGGCCACTGTCTGGCGGACGCTACAACGCGATGAAGCTCTCCGCAACCAAGTCAAAACGGATCCACATAGCCCCGGCAAAGTAAGAGCCACCCAACCGCTGGTGAACATCGATGCCTTCTACGAAGCTTTCGACATTAAGGAAGGCGATGGGATGTACTTGGCGCCGGAGGAGCGGGTGCGTATCTGGTAAAAGAGACGGGTTGTTTTCGACAAGAAGGATAGGAGGGAAAAGAAGTTAAAGAGGGCGTTACACTGCGCTATCCCACTTCTTTTCCCTCCTTTTCTTCTTTGACACCTTGTCGAATACTAGACCTCGCTCCCCGCTGCCGTAAAGCTATTTTAGTATATCCGGCTGATTGTTTTCGACAAGAGCTTAAGGGTGGAAAGGAAGTAAAAGGAGGCACAGTAGCGCGCTTGCGCGACCTCCTTATCTTCTTATCCTTCTTGGCCCCCTTGTCGAAAACTAAACCCGCGCCCCCCGCTGCCGCAACGCCATATCCGCCAGCACCAGCGCCACCATATTATCCACAATCGCCACTGCCCGCGGAAGGACGCAGGGATCATGCCGTCCCCTCCCGGACACGGTGACGTCCTCGCCCGCTTCGTTGACGGATTGTTGGTCCTGAATGATGGTGGCTACCGATTTAAAGGCCGCCCGGAAGTAAATATCCTCCCCGTTACTGATGCCACCCTGGATGCCGCCGCTGCGGTTGGTTTTCGTTTTTACCGTGCCTTCATCGTCCGTGTAAAAGGCATCGTTGTGCTGGCTCCCGCGGAGGGTCACCCCGGCGAAACCGGAACCGTATTCAAAGCCTTTGCAGGCGTTGATACTTAGGATGGCCTTGCCCAGTTCGGCGTGTAATTTGTCAAAGACGGGTTCCCCCCATCCGGGCGGGACGCCCTTCACTACGCAGGTGACGCAACCGCCGATCGTATCTCCGTCTTTACGGACGGCGAGGATCTCTTTTTCCATCGCTGCGGCAGTTTCCGGATCGGGGCAACGCACGTCGTTGGATTCGATGAGGGAAAGGTCCAATTCCTGGTAGGGCCTATTCACCGTGATGTGTCCCACCTGGCTTACGTAGGTTTTGATGTCCACGCCCTGGCTGCGCAGGAAGAGTTGCGCTACCGCTCCGGCCGCCACTCGTGCTGCCGTTTCCCGAGCGCTGGACCGTCCGCCACCACGGTAATCGCGGGCACCGTACTTAGCGTGGAAGGTGTAATCCGCGTGGCTGGGGCGGAACTTATCGAAGATGTGGCCGTAATCCTTACTCCGTTGGTCCTTATTGTAAATGACCATCCCGATGGGCGTGCCGGTGGTCTTGCCTTCGAAGACGCCACTGAGGACTTGCACCCCATCATTCTCTTTTCGCTGAGTGACGATGCGGCTTTGCCCGGGCTTGCGGCGGGCCAGTTCAGCTTGGATAAAATCTTCGTCAAAATTAATACCGGCGGGGCATCCGTCGATGATGACGCCTAATCCAACGCCGTGGGACTCCCCAAACGTGGTGATCTTAAATGCGGATCCGTAAGTGCTACCGGCCATATCCTGCTTCGTTTACGGGCAAAGATAAGTAGCCGGCCGGCCCGCGCTCAGACTAAGTCGGCCTCATTGTACAACGGCCGGGAAACGGGCTCCGCGGAATCCGTCCAGATGCTACGATCGTACCCACTTTGGCTACGCGGATTATTGACGGAGTAAGTATACACTTGGCGTGGATAGCGGCCAGATTCGTCGTGGATACAGATTCCGTTTTTCAGTACATCCACGGCACAGCCGTACCAATTTCTGAAGCTGGTCGTAAACTCAACCCGGTAGTGATCTACGTTGCCGGTGCTTTCGTCCGAGACCATAAATTCATGGACGCCACTGAACCAGTTGAAGGCGCGGGCTACGCGGTAGCCGTTGAAGTAAACAGTTTCTACACCCGTCAAAAAGTTGTTGTGGACTTCAATGAGGTTTCCGTCGTGTTTTAAGGATACGATTTTCATGGCGCGAATAATTTGAGGCTTCGTTGCTTGTTGATGCCACAAATAACGGTCCGTAATCTTGCCGGAGCGCGATTGCTTCGACGAGCGTCCAGAAAATATCGATTAGGGAAAACTTGAAGTTACTGGGTGGAAATTCTTCTATTTAGTTGCTGCCGCGGCGTTGCAACTCGTCCCGAATCAGCGCTGCCTTCTCGTAATTTTCGTTGCTGAGCACTTCGTCCAGCATCGTGTTGAGTTCCTTCACGTTGTAGCGGGCGAGGTTGTCCTTATCGCGGGCGGCGGTTTGGGTGCCTACGTCATCCATCTCCTCTTCGGTCTCTTCGTCTTCCATCGTGACGCCAGCCTCACTCATGATGTGGTCGTAAGTGTAGATAGGGCAACCGAAGCGGACGGCCAGCGCAAGCGCATCACTCGTACGGCTATCAATCTCAATGATGTCTCCGTCGCGATCGAGAATGAGGCGGGAGAAAAAGATGCCTTCGCGGATTTCGTTGATGACTACTTCGCGTAGGTCACTATTCAGGATCTCCAGGGTATTCTTGAACAGATCGTGCGTCATCGGCCGCGAACTATCGAGCCGTTCGATCGCGATGGCGATGGACTGGGCTTCGTTCCCCCCCACAATCACGGGAAGGCGGCGTTCGCCATGGTCTTCACGAAGTACCACGGCGTAATTACTGGACTGGGTCACGCTGCGGCTGATAGCAATAATGCTAAGTTCGATCTTATTCATCTGTCGGTATATACTGTGTCCAACGGTTGCTGCTCGATTTCAGTTCGCGGAAAGGCCGTCGGAATTGGGGCGCAAATGTACGGAATCAGGAATGGCTAGGCATCGGTTTTTTTAGCTTGCTGCCACAGCAATTCCATATCAGCCAACGCCATTTCGCTCAGGCCTCCGGGGCCGGCGGCTTGCTCGACGTACTCAAACCGGTTACGGAACTTCAGGTTGGTCCGTTCCAATGCCGTTTCGGGGTCGATCCCCTTCCAACGAGCATAGTTGATAAGGCTGAAGAGTAGGTCGCCAAACTCCGCTTCCTGGTCCCGTTCATTATCCGCTTCCCGGAACTCCTGGATTTCTTCGTTGACCTTTTCCCATACCTGGTCCACGTTGTCCCAGTCAAAACCGAATTGGGCGGTTTTTTCCTGCATCCGCATGGCCTTCACCATGGCGGGCAGGGCGGTTGGCACGCCACTCAGGACGGTTTTCTTGCCCTTCCCTGCGGCTAGTTTGATCTTTTCCCAGTTCTGCTTGACGGCTTCTTCGTCCTCGGCGACGACGTCACCGTAGATGTGGGGGTGGCGCTCAACCAATTTGTCGCAGACCGAATTCAGGGCGTCGGCAATATCCCAGGCACCCTGTTCGCTGGCGATCTTGGCGTAGAAAACCATGTGGAGGAGCAGGTCACCAACCTCTTCTTTGATGCCTTCCAGGTCTTCCTTCAGCAATTCATCCGCCAGTTCGTAGGTCTCTTCAATCGTCAGTTTGCGGAGGGAGAGGAAGGTCTGTTTGCGGTCCCACGGGCACTGCTCCCGGAGCTCATCCATGATGGTGAGGAGGCGTTCAAAGGCCGTGAGTTGCTTTTCCATTTGGGGTTTATTTAGCAGGGCGCTGCCGCAGGTGCGGGGCGGGGGACGGAAGGAATAAGAAAATGTGGCCAGCGTCCAAATTTAGACCCGAGCTAAGGCGAATTTACACCACTAATAATCCGTACGCACGGATCAACTCCATTTCTTCGGATTGCCAGAAATCTACGAACCCCTCCTCGTAAGCTTCCATCGTCGCCTTGAGGGTGGGGTAGGGTTGGGCGTGATTCCCACAGCGGATCAGGAGGTCCCGTACCCACCTCCCCTGCACCTGCGGCAGCGCCAAAGAATCGGTGTCGCGGCGATCGAATAAGGTGAGCTGTACTTGTTTGTCGTTGAGGACTTCGAGATCGGGCGTACCGCCCACCCAGACGAGTTTGCGGCTGGTGTGGCGAAGGGCGTCCTTCTGGTACTCCAAGGACCGCTGAATGTACTCCGGGTCAATAGATGTTTCAGGAATCTCAAAGTCGAACCACTCCTGCAAGGGATAGTCGAAACAGGTGCCGTGCATGTAGTTGAAGAGCGACTTTTTGAGGCCAAAACTGAACTGCCCGTGGTCGATGCCCGTAGCGTCCTTGAATTGTACGTCGTTGTTGGCAAACGTGATTTCCTTGAGGTCCGGAACCACCCCATAAGCCTCCGGGTCCAAGCCGACCGGGCTGTGGGCCGTTAGTGCAAATTGGTGCCAGAAACCCGACTGGATAACCCCCGCCTGAAACAGCTGCCGAACCATCTCCAGGCTATCGACCGTCTCCTGAATAGTCTGCGTAGGGTAGCCGTACATGAGGTAAGCGTGAACCATGATCCCCGCATCGGTGAAGGCGCCAGTGACGCGGGCAACCTGCTCCACGGTCACCCCCTTCTGGATGAGGGCTAACAGGCGATCGCTCGCCACTTCCAAACCACCCGAAACGGCGATGCAACCGCTGGCTTGCAGGAGCCGACACAAATCCGGCGTAAAATTCTTCTCGAAGCGGATGTTAGTCCACCAGGTCAATCGCAATTTGCGCCGGATGATCTCCAGCGCTAAATCGCGCATGAGCGCGGGTGGGGCGGCCTCATCCACGAAGTGAAAACCATTTTCACCGGTTTGGGCAATGATCTCTTCCATCCGGTCCACGAGCACGGTCGCGCGGACGGGCTGATAATTGCCGATGTAGTCGAGACTAACGTCGCAAAAAGTACACTTGCCCCAGTAGCAGCCGTGGGCCATCGTGAGCTTGTTCCACCGCCCGTCGCTCCACAAACTGTGCATCGGGTTGGTGACTTCGATAACGGACACATATTGGTCAAGTGGAAGCCCGGTGTAGTCGGGCGTGCCAACGGCGTTCATCTTGTAGTCCTGACGGAGGGAGTAGTCGTTGTGAATCACCTCGCCATCCTGCCGCAGGAAGGTCCGTTTGTAGAGTTGGTGGTTGGGGTTTTGGGGGCTGGGATCAATGAGGTTGCTCCACAGTAACTCAATGGGTAACTCTCCGTCGTCCAACGTGATGAAGTCGAAGTAATCAAATACCCGCGGGTCGGATACGGAGCGTAATTCCGTATTCGCAAACCCTCCACCCATCGCGGTTTTGGTGACGGGGTAGTGCGCCTTGATGTATTGGGCGCAGCGAAAGGCACTGTACAGATTGCCGGGGAACGGGACGCTGAAGCATACCAATTTTGGCTGTTCTTCCTGCATTACGGCGTCCAGCAGCGCCAGAGTGATACCGTCAATAAAAGTTGGTGGACCGCTTAGTTTATCGTGTAATTCTTCGAAGGAGTTGGCACTACGCCCGAGCCTTTCCGCGTAGCGGGAGAAGCCAAAGTCGGGATCGAGCGCTTCAACGATGAAGTCCGACAGATCCTCCAGATAAAGCGTGGCCAGGTGCTTAGCCTTGTCTTGGTGGCCCATGGCCCCGAAGGCGTAGTCGAGATCACTGAGTTGGTCAAACCGACTAGCATGCGGCAAAAAATTCTCACTTGCAATTTGTCGGGCCAGCGTCGGTTGCTTCCCCTGCAGAAAGGCAATGACGGATTCAACGGACGCGAAATACTCTTCCCGCAGCGCATAGATCCGCCGTGCGTTAGCCGATACGATCGTCTCCCGCTCCGCCGCCAACGCAAAGGCTTCCCGTAACCTTGGCTGGCTAAACAGCTCGAGGATCACTTCAATTCCTAGGTCCATCTGCCGCGCCGGTATCCCCTTGGTGTTTAGGAACCCCTTGAGGTACGCCGTAGCCGGATAGGGCGTATTGAGCTGCGTAAAGGGTGGGGTGATGAGGAGCATGGTGGATTCCTGAGACTAGTGCAAAATAGAGAGGCCGGTGCCGACAATCAATCGGTACCGGCCTCCGTGATGGCGAAGCCATGGGCTCCGTAGGTCTAAGATCTAAAGTCTAAGATCTAATTTCTACAGATGAATCACCTCATCATAAGCCGCCGCAGCCGCTTCCATCACCGCTTCGGACATCGTCGGGTGAGGGTGGATCGTCTTGATGAGTTCGTGGCCGGTGGTTTCCAATTTACGGATAGCCACGGCTTCGGCGATCATTTCCGTCACGTTGGCACCGATCATGTGGGCACCGAGGAGTTCACCGTATTTGGCGTCGAAAATGAGCTTTACGAAACCTTCCTTGACGCCGGCGGCACTTGCTTTTCCACTTGCGCTGAAGGGAAATTTACCCACCTTCAGTTCGTAGCCCGCTTCCTTGGCGGCCTTTTCCGTGTAACCTACGGAGGCGATTTCGGGGATGCAGTAGGTACAACCGGGGATGTTGTTGTAGTCAATCGCTTCGGGCTTCAGGCCGGCGATGTTTTCTACGCAAGTGATGCCTTCCGCGCTGGCTACGTGGGCGAGGGCGGGGCCGCTCACAACGTCACCGATGGCGTAAACGCCGGGGGCGCTGGTGCGGTACATGGCATCTACTTCGATGAGGCCACGCTCTACCTTGATGCCCAGATCTTCCAGGCCGATGTTCTCGGTATTGGGGGCTACGCCGGCGGCAGATAGGACCACGTCACATTCGATGGTGACATCCTTACCCGTCTTGCGGTTCTTGGCCGTCACCTTGATGACCTTACCGGAGGTATCGATGGTCTCCACCGCGGTGTTGGCCAGGACGTTGATGCCCTTCTTCTTGTACAGCTTAGTAAGTTCCTTGCTGATGTCGGCGTCTTCGCGGGGGACGAGGCCTTCGGGGGCAAATTCTACCACGGTCACTTCCGTGCCAATACTGGAGTAGACGTAGGCAAACTCGGTACCAATGGCACCAGCGCCGACTACGACCATCCGCTTGGGCTGCTTAGCCAGCGTCATGGCCTGTCGGTAGCCGATCACCTTTTCGCCGTCGATGGGCAGATTGGGAAGGGCGCGGGCGCGGGCACCGGTGGCTACGATGATGTGTTCGGCGCTGTAAGTGGTGGCCTTACCGTCAGCATCGGTTACTTCCACCTTTTTGCCACGGAGCAGCTTACCCGTTCCGTTAATGACTTCGATCTTGTTCTTGCGCATCAGGAAATTTACGCCCTTGCTCATGCCATCGGCGACGCCGCGGCTGCGTTTGATCATCGCGGGAAAGTCCATCTCTGGCTTGGAAACTTTGATGCCGTAGTCGCCAGCGTGCTCGATGTACTCAAACACCTGCGCGCTTTTGATGAGGGCCTTGGTGGGGATACAGCCCCAGTTCAGGCAGATTCCGCCGAGGTTTTCGCGTTCGACCACGGCTACCTTCATGCCGAGTTGGGAGGCGCGGATCGCCGCTACGTAGCCACCGGGGCCGCTTCCAACAATAATTAGATCGTAAGCCATAATTTTGTAGTTATTTTGGCGCAAAGGTAATTCTTCGCGTCTTACGTTAGTTATGGTTGCTCCATAACCGTTTTGTAAAATGAAGTCCGGCAGCCGCTGGCCACCGCTAACGTTACAAATCGAGGTTTAGATCATTCCATCTTCGTTCTTCTACTGATTCCAAAAGCAGACACCAAATGAGATTCATTACGCTGACCAGCGCCGCTATTGGTGTCCTGCTCCTCCTTTGCTCGTGCCAGCCGAAGGAAAAGTCCACTTTCGATACGCCCCCCGACCCCTACAGTCTTCCCGCGATGGATGGCGACTTCCTGAACGTAATCGTGGAAATCCCCGCGGGTACCAACCACAAGATTGAATTTCGCAACGACAGCGGTTTTACAAATGACACCGTTGCAGGTGGCGACCCCAGAGTGATCAACTTCTTACCGTACCCGGGTAACTACGGTTTTGTACCCTCCACCTTGATGGATAAGGAGCGCGGAGGCGATGGCGATCCGCTGGATGTATTGGTTCTCAGTGAGAGCGTTCCTACCGGTGCCTTGATTGCAGTTCAACCCATCGGCGCCTTACTCCTGCGGGATCGTGGTGAAATTGATACAAAGATCATTGCGGTACCTCGAGATTCATCCTTGCGCGTATTTACGGTGGACAACTACCTCGACTTCGCCCTCAAACAGGACGCCGCTCGCCAAATCATTGAAACTTGGTTTCTCAATTACAAGGGGCCAAACAAAACAGAACTTCTCCGTTGGGAAGACGAAACCTACGCCTGGCGAGAGGTACGCAAATGGCAGAAACGATGAACAGAGTATACTTCGCGGCTGTTATAAAGTCCAAGAAGTAATAAAACATTTGTTTGATTATTTCGTTTTATGTTTGCTTTTGTGACTTTTTGTTTATTTCTTGCGTCTACCTTACTGATGTCTAAACTTCTCTTTTCGGCAGCGTTTTCTTTCCAATCTGCGTTCCCGAAAGGCGGTCTTCAAATCACTCAACATGAAATATATTATCGCTTTAGCCGCGCTAATCTTTACGGTAAGCGCCTCCGCCCAAACCTTTAAGTGGGATAAAAAGGGCGCTGACGCAGGTGCAGTGAAAAAGGTCGAACCTTCCACCAACAGTAAGGCATACTCCGAACGTCAGATCGGTCTCGCCGGTGAGTACAGCGCTGATGCGGCTGGGACTCAAACCATCTTTGGTGAGCGCTACGTACCGACGCTGCTGACGGCTAGCCACCCAACTCTGCCACTAGGTTCCCTCGTAAAGGTTACCAATCTGTCTAACAACAAAACGGTTACCGTCCGCGTGAACGATAAAGTTCAGACCTGCAAGGACTGCTTAATCACTTTAAGTGCCGCAGCCGCTGAAGAACTGGACATGAATCTTCGTGGCCGCGTCGCCGTGGAGAGAACGGGCTTCAGCAACTGGAACCCTACCGTAAGCGGGAAAGCGCAGGCACCTCAACCCGCTACCTACGGAACTGTCCAGCCAGCCCGGACCCCTACTCCTGGCAACGACGGACCAATTTCCATAAAGGGCGAAACGTATGGCTGGGACGCAAGTCCTAGCGATGCTCCGGCCACTCGCGCTAGTGAAACGGGAATCGTAAAACCGACGGTTTACCGAGAGCCAGCAGCCTCACCCCCCTCCGCACCGGCAACGTACGGCAGCGCCCAACCTACGATCTTTGATAAGGAAGTAGCCCCCATCGTGGCCAGCAACGAAGCGGACTTTATCGAAGCTGGTGCTCAACCCGTTGTAGCGGCACGCCCAGCTACCGCTATTCCAGCCCAAGGGCAGCCCAACCAGGTAGCTCCTCCCGCACCGACCGTTCCTTATTTTCAGGATGGCCGGACGGTAGCTGCACCCAGCGACTTCCCAGTTCCGCAAACGGCAGTAATTCGCGCTGCACCAAATAAAGCCAGTATGCCTGCTCCAGTTGTTGCCAGTAGTAATACCTCCGCGAATGTGACAAATGCGAATGCTAGCCCATCCAGCAGTCAATCTACCGGTCACGTCATCCAACTTGCTGCCTATAGCAACTTAGACTACGCGAAGGCCCGAGTGGCCGAACTTAGCAAGACCGGTGTTGCGGGCGTGTTCTACCGTACGTTCACTAAGGACGACGGATCAACCATCCACCGCGTTTATTCTGGCTTTTACCCGACACGGTTGGAAGCACAGAAAGCCGAGGCTTTCAATCGTTCCAATTTTCAGTTGACCGGCGTTGTGACTGAGTTGAAATAGGTTGCCGTAAAAAGTTTGTTAGGCCCATTTGGATTTATCTTCCAAATGGGCCTTTCTCTTTTTTGCTTTGCTAACATTGTACAGTACTTTTAGCAACCAAACTTCAAAAGGTGAGGTTTGTACTGTCTTACAAGCACCTTGAGACCCTGTTTTCGCGTTTTTCTGTTTTCTTTCCAATCAAGCTACACAACGTTTTCGATCATGAGTCAACAAACACATCACCCGCCGATGGCGGTGATCTTTTTTATTGGGTGCATACTGCTGTTTTTACTGATGGGCTGTGGCAACAACGAGATAGATCGTAGTGTACTGGTATTCTCTAAAACTGCCGGTTTTCGCCACGCCTCCATTGAAGAAGGCAAACAGATGTTCCTCAGCATGGGGGAGGAAGAGGGCTTCAGAGTGGATACTACCGAGGATGCATCCGTCTTCACCCAGGAAAATCTTGAGCAGTATAACCTGGTTGTTTTCCTAAGTACTACTGGCGACGTCCTTAACGGAGATCAACAGATTGAGCTGGAGCGCTTCATGAAAGCCGGCGGCAATTGGATGGGCGTTCACGCTGCTGCGGATACGGAGTACAACTGGCCCTGGTACAATGAACTTTGCGGTGCCTATTTCCTCAGCCACCCCAAACATCAGGACGCCGAAATGAACGTGCTGGAAAATACCCACCCAGCCGTAGCCCACCTGGGAGAAAAATGGTCCCGCTTCGACGAATGGTATAATTACAAAAGCATTCAGGATGGTATCACACCTATCCTTAGCGTAGATGAGACCACTTACGAGGGAGGGGAAAACGGAGATTTCCACCCCATCGCCTGGTACCGTGACTTTGAAAACGGTCGCTCGTTTTACACTGGGGTGGGTCACACCAAGGAAAGCTACTCCGACCCTCAGTTCATCCAACACATTAAGGGCGGTATGGAATACCTCTGGGGTAAGAACCAAGCCGTTAATTACGACGGTGTAAAGAAGAGCCCGGAAGCCAATCGCTTCCAGGTGGAAGCCCTCGTTACTGGCATGTCGGAACCCATGGAAATGGACCTCCTCCCCGACGGCCGTCCCATCTGGATCGAACGGAAAGGAAAGATCAAGATCTACGATTTCGACTACGAGATGTCCCTGGAAGCAGCGGAGCTCGACGTGTGGAACAAGTTCGAGGATGGTGGCCTCGGTATCGCCGTGGACCCCAACTTCTCGGAGAACAACTGGCTCTATGTATACTACAGCCCCAACGGTGAAGCATCCATCAACCGACTAAGCCGCTTCCAATTTGTGGATGATAAAGTAGACCAGTCAACCGAGCAGATTATCATTGAGGTACCCACGGACCGCAACGAATGTTGCCATTCTGGCGGCAGCATTGAGTTTGGCGGAACTGGCTTACTTCACCTCTCCATCGGCGATAATACCAACCCCTTCGAATCCGACGGCTTCGCACCGATCGACGATAGCCGCGACATCCCCAATTTTGACGCCCGCCGCTCCGCCGCAAATACGATGGATTTACGGGGTGGGATCATCCGCATTAAGGTGGAGGAAGATGGTTCCTACACCATTCCTGAGGGCAACCTATTTACCGACCCAGCAATAGGTCGCCCTGAGATCTACGCAATGGGCATGCGGAATCCCTTCCGTATCCACGTGGATCAGCACAACGGCAACGTTTACTGGGGTGACATTGGCCCGGATGCCCGTCAGGATAGTACCGGCATGGGCCCCAAAGGGCACGACGAGGTCAACGTTGCCCGCGAGGCCGGTTTCTTTGGCTGGCCGCTGTTCATTGGCGACAATAAACCCTATCACGCCCGTGATTTTGCTGATGGGACGACCGGTGCGGCACACGATCCTACTAAGCCTGTGAATACTTCCAAGCTTAATACGGGTGCGCAAACACTCCCCCCGGCACAACCCGCCATGATCTACTACCCATATTCGAAGAGCGAAGAGTTCCCAGAAATGGGTACGGGTAGCCGCAACGCGATGGCCGGACCGGTCTTCTACCGCGATGACTACCAGAACAGCGAGCACCGTTTCCCCGAGCATTACGATGGTAAGTTCTTCTTCTACGAATGGGCCCGCGATCAAATAATGGTGGCCGATCTGGACGAAACTGGTTACGTTACGGACATGGAACGTTTCCTTCCCGATACCAAACTCCTCCACCCAATGGATATGCTATTTGGGCCGGAGGGTGATCTTTACATCATTGAATACGGCCACAAGTGGTTCAGCCATAATAGCGATGCACGGCTGCTCCGGATTCGCTACAACGCCGGCAACCGGGCCCCAGTACCCGCCATCGAGATCGAACACCGCATTGGCGCGGCACCGCTGGCCATCGTCGCAAGTGCAGCGAATACAATTGATTACGATGGGGATGAAATGACCTACGAGTGGTACTTAGGTGAAGATAAAATAGGTGACGGGCCCGAACTGAAGTACAGTGCCTCGGAGAAGGGTAGTCAACAACTAATTCTAAAAGTCGACGATGGAATGGGCAATACGGCCAGTTCCGAAGTCAACTTGTTAGTGGGTAATAGTCTCCCCGAAGTGGCCGTAGAATTGCAGGGTAACCGCTCTTTCTTCTTCCCCGGCCAATCCGTGGCCTACGCTGTTTCAGCCTCCGATGTGGAAGATGGTAACATCGAGCCTGAAAACATTACCATCACCTTCGATTACCTGGAGGGAGAGGATATTGTTCAAATTGAAGCGGGCCACCAAGTAGCGGGAGAGAGCACGGCATTTGCTGCGGGCAAAGCGCTCATCGCCAATAGTGATTGTAGCGGCTGCCACCAGTTGAACGAGGCCAGTAGTGGCCCTGCCTTCTTGGCCATTGGTGAACGCTACCGTCAGGATAAGAAAGCCGCTGACTACCTGGCCGGTAAGATCATCGCCGGCGGCGGAGGCGTCTGGGGAGAGCGTGTAATGGCTGCTCATCCGGACATCGAGGAGGCGGACGCCAAACAGATGGCCGAGTACATCCTCAGTCTGGCCGGCCCGGCCCCGTCTCAGGTTAGCTTGCCTGCACGTGGCAACTTGGCGTTGAACAAGCACCAGGATAACATTCCTGGCAAGTATATCCTGCAAGCTAGTTACACCGACAAGGGTGGTGGAGCGGCCCTTCCGCGCCTCACTACGAAGGAGGTCATTGTACTCCGTAACCCAATGATCAGGGCCGACAAATTCACTAGTGGTAATAAAGTGATGGCTTACCACATCGAAGCGGAGGATAACCCAATGGGCGACGAAGCCGCCGATGTACTCGTTGCTTCCGGTGGCGGCTGGTCCAGCTACGGTGATCTTGACCTCACGGGCATTGACCGCATTGAAACGCAGTTGGCCCTCGCTCCCGGTATCACTTCCGGTGGAACGATTACCGTCCTGGCTGGTCACCCAACTACCGGAAAGGTAATTGGGCAGGGTACGCTCAAGCAGGGCGTCACCACCTACGGGCTGAATGAGATGATCATTGAACTTAAGGATCAGCCCACTTCGCCAACGCCGATTTACTTTAAGTACAAGGCCGATGATGGCGGGGCCGAAGCGGTTATGGCCGCCGTGCTGTCCTACAAATTTCTTCCCGCTAGCGCTAGTAAATAATTGTGAACCTATCTCCGGGCTGGTCAGTTAGCTGGTGAATAATCCCGTATGCGTCACCTCCTGATTGTCTTGCTGCTCGGCACCGTGTTGTTTCTCTTCAGCTATTGTGGCAAAACGACCCATCAGCAGGGCCACGTGCTGTACGATCAGCACTGTGGGAATTGCCATATGGAGGACGGTGCCGGCCTCAGGCAATTGATCCCGCCCCTCGCCGGCTCGGATTATTTGCGTGATAACCCCGCGGCTGTGGTTCACGGTATCGTGCACGGAATGCAGGGCCCGCTGGTGGTAAATGACATTACCTACAATCAACCCATGCCGGGCAATAAAGAACTCACGGAGTTTCAGATCGTCAACATCGTTAACTACATCAACCAGGCCTGGGGAAATGATTACGGCCTCATCACCGTGACCGACGCCCGACAATGGATGGAGTGACCATTATGCGTTCCTACTAATTTCGTACTTTGCCATCCCGCACGCCGCCCGATGGCACACCATATTGGCGCGTACCGCGGGCCCACCAAAACCGGGTACTCACCTATGAAGCCATATTTGTCCTTCCTTCTGCTGCCTTTGTTTTTCTCGTTATTCCAGGCGCCCCTTAGCGCCGGCGACGGCATTACAACACCTGGCGTCTTAAAGTCTCTGGTAATGGAGCCCGAGGTGTCCATCGATGGCCCGGATACCATTCTAATCTGCCGCGGAGATACTGTTCAGCTTACGCAAACCAATAATGTCGCTGATGCCGGATTGCGTTGGTCGCCCGAGGAGGGTTTACTCAGTGCGCTGGGCGACCCCACCGCAACGGTGGTGCCAGTAGTTTCACGCTACTATAAGGTCACGGTCAGCAACGCGGACGGCACGGCATCCGATAGTGTCTATATCAACGTCAACCAACTCATCGTACCCGAGCTAATTGCGGATACTACCGTTTGCGAGGGTACGGCGCTGCCGCTGGTGCGAAGTTTGGTGGACAATACCCGTGGTACAACGTACCAGTACTCACCCTCAAGGCGCTTCGTCGAACCGACGGACGTAAACTCATTAGTTACACCGACGGCAGGCGGCCGCCCGGAGTACACCCTCATCTCTACGAGTGCTGATGGTATTTGTGCGGACACCCAACTAGTAAGCATACAGGTAACTCCAAGCCGACTGACCATTTCTCAACCGGACACCGTTTTCCGCTGCAACGATGAAGACCCGCTCAGCCTACTTGTTACCGCGGCCCCAGATGTTACGACTGGCGAGATCACCTGGTCCCCCCGCCAGGGAATCATCGACGATCTCGCGCAGGGTGGCGTAAACGTCCGCCCAACGAAGGACATCACCTATTTTGTATCCGCCGAAGTCAATGGCTGCCCCCAAACAGACTCCGTCCATATCCGGGTTGATTCACTACCGACGGACCTTTCCCTCACCAGTGAGCCGGTAATGGATCCCTTCTGTATCGGTGATACCTTCAACCTCCGCGGCGAGGTCTTCGACGTGGGGGATTTCCCCTTGATCCAACACCAGTGGTTGACCTCCCCCGGCATCCAAAGCCCGGAACGTCTGTACCAGGGCATCTTCATCGCTCAGGACTCCGCCCTTTACCAGCGGCAGACCGTCAATGGTGCCTGCGTGGATACCGCGGAGATTCAGATTAATGTCATCAAGCCACCCATTTTGATCAAAGACCCAGAGAATCCGGTCGCCTGCCCCGGTGAGCCCCTCCAGCTAAACGTATCCTTTGATCCCACCCGCCCGGCTGGAGAATTGACGTGGATGGACCCCACCGGTGCGTTGAGTTGTACCGAATGCCTGGACCCCGTCGTCACCACCAACCAATCCGTCACCTTCATGATCGAGGTGATTGCGGAAGGTTCGGACTGCCCGTCGATGGATAGTTACACAGTAAATATTGCACCCGACGTATCTCCCGACCTAACCACAAATACTGTGGTATGCCCCGGTACGAGCCTGAGCTTAATCACTGGAAATGTCCGCGACGGGATCGAATATGAAATCTCGGGTGGTGGACAGGTGTTGCTCGATCCAAACGCGGAGGTGACGCCAACCCAAACTACGACGTATACCGTTACGGCCCGCAATCCAGCATTCGAGGCGTCTTCGGCGTGTGGAACGGTAACGCAGGAGATCACCATCCAGGTAGCGGATACCTACGAGTTATTCCTGGACGCGCCGACTAGCGTTTGCGTCGGCGAGCAGGCCAACTTTACCGCAAGGGTGGAACCGAATACCCCGGGCGTATTTTCTTACACGTTCGGCAACGGTGGTACCTCTCAGGGCGCCAACGCTTCCTTAAATATCACGCGAGACACCACGGTCAGCGTAACCTTTATCGACAATGCTGGGTGTAATTCCCTCACCCAAACCGCCACCGTTCTGGTGGATCTCGCCGGCATCCAACCGGGAATCGACGCCACCACTCTGAACGGTACCGAAATTTTGGGTACCGCCATCATTCAGGGAGCGGAGATTGTACTAACGGCTACGGGCGTTCCGGACGACTTTTCGGGTACCATCACCTGGGCATCCAATAACGGCAGCCCGTCCACTGGTACAGGACGCAGTATTACCGTCCGTGCGCCTGAGGAAGGGCGCTCCTTGTCCTACACACTTACGGTTAACCCGGACAACGGCTGTGAGTCCTCTGCATTCATCACTTTTGAGCTGGTGGAGGAACCCTTCGCTATCCCAGAGATCATTAGCGCCAAC
The DNA here is from genome assembly GCF_001625015.1 of Lewinella sp. 4G2. NCBI lineage: Bacteria > Pseudomonadati > Bacteroidota > Saprospiria > Saprospirales > Lewinellaceae > Lewinella > Lewinella sp. 4G2. The sequence continues at coordinate 3,127,730 of NZ_LVWJ02000014.1, forward strand.
CAGGATGGACTCAATGACGACTTCCAGGTGTTTTTTACTGGTGGTACTGCGGTAGACGACTTCAGTTTGCTGGTATTCAACCGCTTTGGGCAGGAGGTCTTTAACTCCAGTGACCCGGAGGAAGGCTGGGATGGTACCAAGAATGGATCTCCTCAGAACCTGGGCACTTACCTATTTCTCACCAAGTTTACCATTGCCGGGCAGGAATTCCAGCGGGAAGGGCAGTTTTCTTTGGTCCGTTGATCCACTACCAGAAATGTAAAAAGGGGTAGATACGCTGAAGTATCTACCCCTTTTTCATTTCTATAATGTCAGTCTTTATTATACCATCCGGCTGTGCCAGCTATCCTCCAGTGGCCGCTCGAAGATCTGCCGAAGTTCTCCGACCTCTTTAATGAGGGTGTCAAATACGATGGTATCGTTGGGTAATTTACCGCTGTGGTACAGCTCCTTGAATTCGTCCTTACTAACGGTTTGGATTTCTCCTGACTCATCCCGGTAGCTGAAACGCATGCGGTTGAAGAAGTCGACACCAATCTCCGCGCCAATTTCTTTGATCTTGTTGACCGAACCGTCGATGGAGCAGCCACTGGCTTCGGCCTGTGTTTCATCGACTGCGATCACTAAAAAGCGGCCGTGAAGAACATCCGCAGCTGCTTTTAGCTCCTTGCGGTGACTTACCCACTCCTTAACGTAGGCTTGCATCGCTGATTTGACGACTTTTTCCTCCTCTGCATTCAGTGCGCGTTCGGCGCCATAGATCCAAATTCGGCTTTCCGGCGAGATGGTAGATAGTGTAGTAGACAATAGTACTGAGTTTGGTCGCCGCAAAGGTAGCTGCTGCCGGTTATAGTTATGGATGGATCCACTGATGGAGTCGTTTCCGAAGTAGTTTACCGGTCCCCCGTGACCCCATTTCATAGCACCTGCGGCAGCGCCCAAACTCCTGACGTCTAATTGTAGGATCCATGCATTTGCTGGGTCAATTATACAGCGAAGGGGAACGATGATGCTTGCTACCTAGACGCCGTCTAAATAAGATGGCCATTCATGAACAAGTTTGTTAAAGAAATGTCATGAAAGTATCTTTGCGGCACTCTAGGACGGGCAATTTTCGCCCGCTCCGGCGTAACTTCTTAAATGTCAATTACATAATGGCATACCAGCTTAAACTGACCAAGACCCTGCTTCTGCTTTGCTGTCTCTTCCTGAGCAGCTTCACGGCTTTTGCACAAGATGAACCCGCCGCAGAGGCACCCGCACCCACGGAAGTGGCCGGTGAAGCTTCGGCCGGTGGCGTGGCCGTCGGGGCGGGAGATTACTCCAAGGGTAAATCCGTCTGGAACGCAAACGCGTGTGGTACCTGCCACATTAAAAACATGAAGGACAACGGTACCGGCCCCGCTCTCGGTGGGGTTGAGGAGCGCTGGGCTGCGGAGCCGCGCGAGCACCTTTACCGTTGGGTGCGTAACTCCCAAAAACTGATCGCTTCCGGTGAATCCGCCCGCGCTATCCAGGTGTGGAACGAGAATAAGCCGAAGATCATGTCGACCTACACCAAGTTGACGAATGACGACATCGAACACCTGCTGGCTTACATTGACGGACAGTACACTGGAAACATTCCTGGTGGCCCTGGCCCTGATGTTGCTGGTCCTAATGGTATTCAAGCTGAAGAGGCAGACAACACCTGGATCTTTGTTATCCTCGGCATTTCCTTACTCCTGCTTTCCCTCATCCTCGCCCGTGTAACCAGTAACATGCGTTACCGCGTTGCTGCCAGCGAAGGTGCAGCGCCAACCCGCCGCACACTCGTAGAAGTGCTAACTAGTAAGGGAGTTATTGCTTTCGTAGTCTTTGCCCTCGTGGTACTGGGTGGTTACACGACCGTCAACCACGCCATCGACCTCGGCCGCCAGCAGGATTACCAGCCGGAGCAACCCATCAAGTTCAGCCACGTTACGCACGCAGGCCTCAACAAGATCGAGTGTCAGTACTGCCACGACGGCGCCCGCCGCTCTAAGCACTCCGTGATTCCTGCCGTTAATACCTGTATGAACTGTCACCGCGCCATTAAGGTGGGTAGCCAGTACGGTACGGCCGAAATCACCAAGATATTTGCTGCGATCGGTTACGATCCCAAGACCGATACCTACATCGAGAACTACGAGGACCTGACCAACGAGGAGATCAAGGCGCTGTACTCCAGCTGGATCCTAGAGAATCAGCAGAAAGAATACGAGAACCCTGCGGAGATCGACTTCGACGAAGTAGAAGAAGAAACGGAGCGTCAACTCGCTGCCCTAGAGGATGCACTGACCAATGAGTACACAGGTGACGATAAGATCGCAGGACCAGTTGAATGGGTACGTATTCACAATCTCCCCGACCACGCTTACTTCAACCACGCCCAGCACGTAACTGTGGGTAAGTTGAAGTGCCAGAACTGTCATGGCCCGGTGGAAGAAATGGAACTCGTCTACCAGTACTCACCACTCAGTATGGGTTGGTGTATCAACTGTCACCGCCAGAGTGAGGTGCAGTTCGAAGAGAACGACTACTACAAGGCTTACGAACGCTACCACAACGAGATTGAAGACGGCGTGCGTGCCGGCGTAACCGTTGAGGATATCGGCGGCCTGAATTGCCAGCGCTGCCACTACTAAGTCGGTTCTCCACTTGCCTTAGCAGGCTCACCTATTCGTATTGCCTCAACCACGGAGGCTTTTCCAACCAGAAAGAAATCATCCCCAGGGAATGAGTAAGAATAACAAACAAGTTTGGCTCGGTACTGATCAGTTAGAGTCCAGCGCCGAATACGTAAAGGCAACCGATAACGAAGTTGCTCAGGTAACTACCCAGGACCTCGAGTCCCCCCGTCTAGAGAGCAGCCGCCGTGACTTCCTGAAGTACCTCGGTTTTGGTATGACGGCTGCTACCATTGCGTCCTGTGACATTCCCGTCCGTAAGGCAATCCCATACGTCAGCAAGCCAGATACCATCGTTCCCGGTGTAGCTACTTACTTCGCCTCTACGTTCGCTCAGAGTGGAGACTACGTGCCGTTGCTCGTCAAGACTCGTGAAGGCCGCCCAATTAAGGTGGAGGGTAACGGTATGAGCCCCATCACTCAGGGTGGTACTACGGCTCGCGCTCAGGCTGCCATCCTTGGTCTGTACGATACCAGCCGCTTCGACGGTCCTTACCGCATCATCGAAGGTAAGGCCACCAGCGATCGTGACCCTAGCAATAATGATGGTTGGGATATCATCGATGGCGAAATCATGGGCAAGCTGACCGCCGGATCTCAGATTCGGGTAGTTACGCACACGCTGATGAGCCCCTCCACATTGGAGGCGATCGCTGAGTTCAAAAAAGCATACCCCAACACGGAGATCGTTCAGTACGACCCCGTATCTAGCGCCGCCCTGCTGGATGCCAACCAGGCTACTTTCGGCAAGCGTGCTATCCCGACTTACCGTTTCGACAAGGCGGAGACAATCGTCAGTTTTGGCGCTGATTTCCTCGGTACCTGGATCAGCCCCGTTCAGTACGCCCGCGACTACGTTCAGGGTCGCAAGACAAACCAGGCGCGCATGAGCCGCCACATCCAGGTAGAAAGCGGTATGTCACTTACCGGGTCTAACGCTGATAACCGGATCATGGTCAAGCCAAGTGAGCAAGGCCAAGCCATTTTGGCACTCTACGGAGCAGTTGTCGGTGGAGGGAGCGCTTCACTTTCTGGTGCAGTCGCCGAAAAGATTGCCGCGGTCGGTGCGGAACTCAAGCGTAACCGCGGTCGCAGCCTCGTCGTTTCCAGTAGCAATAACCTTGGAGAACAACTTCTCGTTAACGCCATCAACGAAGCGCTGGGTAACTACGGTTCCACCATCATGACCGATAAGTGGAGCATGCAGCGCAAGGGTGACGACAAAGCGATCGCCCGATTCGCCAGCGAGTTGGAGGCCGATACCATCGATGCTGTCTTTGTTTTGGAGGGTGCCAACCCCGTCTATGACAACCCGTGGGGCGCGACCATCGCTGCTAACCTCAGCAAAGCAACCATTGCGGTGAGCCTAAGTGGTGTCCCAAATGATACTAGCGTCCTTTGTAACTACGTAGCTCCCGATCACCACTTCCTGGAGAGTTGGGGCGACGTTGAAGCCGTTGAAGGTGAATTGAGCCTCATTCAGCCAACCATTACGCCAATTTTTGCCAGTGTGGGTCGTGCCGGTACGCGGCAGGCCGGTGAGTCTTTCCTCATTTGGGGTAAGTCCGCCACCTACCAGCCAGATGCTGATCAGCCTTACCTGGAGTTCGTAAAGAGCGTCTGGGAACGTACGGCATACAATCGCCAATCCGGTTTCACTGCCTTCCGTTCTTTCTGGGATTCAGCGCTGCACGACGGTGTTGTTACCCTGGGTGGCGGTACACCATTCACGGCTAGTACTGACGCTGAAGCCGTACCGTTAGCTGCCCCTGCCGCCTTCAATCAGGGCGCTGTCGCGGGTGCGATGCAAAGGGTTAATGTACAAGGGACCGGCCAGGAAGTCAGTTTCTCGGAAACGATCAACGTGGGTAACGGCGTCTTTGCCAATAACCCCTGGTTACAGGAGTGTCCCGACCCGGTTACGCGTACCGTATGGGGTAACTACCTCACCATCCCGGTAAAGTGGGAAGGTGGCAATAGCTATACCGCTTACAATGACCTCAACGCCGAAGAATACAAAGGCAAGGCCGATATTGTTAGCCTCCGCCCCGGTGGCGACAAGACACCCGCTGATGTAACGGTGGTTCGTCAGTTCGGCCAATTAGAAGATACCTTCTCTATCGCCGTAGGTTACGGCCGCAAAGTCACCGGAATGTCCGGCCGCGCAATTGGCCACGACATCGGCGTAAATGTTTACCCCTGGCTTCCAGTCGTAGATGGTTACGTACAGTACTACATCACGGGCGCGGAAGTGTCCGGGGTTGTGGACAACGAAGAAGAATTTGCCTCCGTCCAGTACCACCACACGATGGGTCTTACGACCAAGAATGAGGCTGGCGCGATGGTCTACTACGATCGCCACACCGGCGAAACCGTAGAATATGATCGTCCGCTAACGGATGAGGAAAAAGAACACCTGGAACCCTTCCACGTCGACGAAAAGACGGTCATGGAACTGGGTGAAGGTATGCAGGGTGGTCTCACCAAGCGTTCCATAATTTACCAGGGCACTTTCGCTGAGTTGGGTGAACTAAAGGGCGAGATCAAGGAGCGCCGCGAGGAAGCACAACACCTTAACGAGCAAACACTTTACCCTTACGAAGAGTACGCGGAGAACATCTACGGACAGGGTCACTGGTGGGCGATGCACGTCGACCTCACCGCCTGTATCGGTTGTGCCGCCTGTGAGGTAGCCTGTGTGGCGGAGAACAACGTTCCGATCGTAGGTAAGTACGAAGTATGGCGCCACCACGAAATGAAGTGGATGCGCATCGACCGTTACTTCTACGGCGACGTCGAAAACCCCCGTGCCGTCTACCAACCCATGATGTGCCAGCACTGCGACAACGCTCCGTGTGAGAACGTTTGCCCGGTAAACGCCAGCCAGCACAGCAATGAGGGGCTTAACCAGATGATCTACAACCGCTGTATCGGAACCCGTTACTGCGCCAATAACTGTCCCTACAAAGTCCGCCGCTTCAATTGGTTGGATTTTACTACTGGTGACCTCTTCAGCTCCAACGAACCCAGCGTTCAGGACGAGGAATTGGCCTTCGGTGCGGACAACCTGACGCGGATGGTTCTGAACCCAGACGTGACCGTACGTAGCCGTGGTGTAATTGAGAAATGTAGCTTCTGTACCCAGCGCCTTCAGGCCGGCAAGCTGACCGCGAAAGTGGAAGGCCGCCGCCTCCGCGACTCTGACGTACGGACCGCTTGCCAAACCGCCTGCCCCACGGGTGCCATCACCTTTGGTGACCGTAACAACAAGCAGGGTGAAGTAGCCGCAAAACTGAACAACCCGCTAAACTACCTTGCTCTTGAGGAAGTGAACACCCAAAGCGCCGTATTCTACGCTGCACGGGTGCACAATCCCATGGACGAGCTGGTCTAATAGCCATTGATTCTCTACGGTTCATGTTATTGACTTGGACCGCGGAGGTAAACTGAGATAACCGGCACCCAGCCGCAAACTATAAAAACTGATGGGTGAGTAAGGGTACTTGAATTCTGTGAGTCATCTCACATCAAGCACCATTAATTACCAATCGCATATTAATACCTAATGAGTGGACATGTAGCACCCGTTCGCAGGCCGTTAATCACGGGGAACAAAACGTACCACCAGATCACGGAGGATATCTGTCGCCCAACGGAAACGGCGCCTTCCCTTTCCTGGGTTATTACGTTTATCCTTTCCGTGATGTGTTTGGGCTTGTTCGTCTTTTCCGTCGCCTGGACGATCTGGGTTGGAATTGGCTCCTGGAACCTTAACCGTACCATTAACTGGGGTTGGGATATCACCAACTTCGTTTGGTGGGTAGGTATTGGCCACGCCGGTACGTTGATCTCGGCCATCCTTCTCCTTTTCCGCCAGAAGTGGCGTACGGGGGTAAACCGCGCCGCGGAGGCCATGACGATCTTCGCCGTGATGTGTGCCGGTCAATTCCCTTTGATTCACATGGGTCGCCTCTGGTTGGCCATCTTCATCTTCCCTTACCCGAACACGCGTGGCCCACTGTGGGTGAACTTCAATAGCCCACTACTGTGGGACGTATTCGCCATTTCTACCTATTTCACGGTATCGTTGCTGTTCTGGTACGCTGGTTTGGTTCCCGACTTGGCTACGGTTCGTGACCGGGCCAAAGGCCTTCGCAAAAAGATCTACAGCGTAGTGTCCTTCGGCTGGAATGGTTCCGCTAAGCACTGGCAGCGTTGGGAGAGCCTTTCTCTCATCCTCGCCGGTCTCGCTACGCCACTCGTTCTTTCCGTACACACGATTGTATCCTTCGACTTCGCGACTTCCGTAATTCCCGGTTGGCACACGACGATCTTCCCTCCCTACTTCGTAGCGGGTGCGATCTTCTCTGGCTTTGCGATGGTACTGACGCTGATGCTGATTGCCCGTAAGGTCCTCCACCTGGAAGATTACATTACGATCGAGCACATCGAGTCGATGAATAAGGTAATTCTGCTTACTGGATCGATCGTGGGTGTGGCTTACCTCACGGAGCTCTTCATCGCCTGGTACTCCGGCTACATCTACGAGCAGTTCGCCTTCCTCAACCGGGTGCTCGGGCCTTACTACTGGTCCTACATCGGGATGATGCTGTGTAACGTATTATCGCCGCAGATCTTCTGGAGCAAGAAATTGCGGACAAGTCTGTTCTGGACCTTCTTCATGTCGATTTTCATCAACATTGGTATGTGGTTCGAACGCTTCGTCATTATTGCTACAACGCTGGCCCGTGATTACCTGCCCTCCAGCTGGTCCTACTACGTACCTACCTGGGTGGAGATTTGCATCTTCATTGGAACCATCGGGCTGTTCTTCACCCTCTTCCTGATCTTCACCCGGGTTGCACCGGTAGTAGCGATTGCGGAAGTGAAATCTATCCTGAAGACCTCCGGCGACCAGTACATCGGTCCTAACGCCCACCACGGGCATAGCTACGGACACGGTCACCACGTGCCCGCAACGGCGAATGACCACGCGGCTGGTTCTACGGTAGATATTGACCCAGCGGACCCTAACCGTCGCTTTGACGGCAAACCTGACTCACAAAAAGACAGCTACGGCGGCGACAACTAATAACCATGGCAACAACTACAATCCCCCACAGCGGAGTACCCGCAGGTAGCCTCCAAGCTACTGAGGACGATGGTCTGTCCGATATCCTATTTGGACTTTACGACGATGAGGAGAAGCTGTTGGAAGCCGTGAAGGCTGCTAACGCTGCTCACCTCGAGATTGACGACGTTTACACGCCGTTCCCCGTTCACGGGTTAGATCCTCTTCTGGGCCTCGCCGAAAGCCGTCTGCACCAGGCTGGATTCGTCTTTGGTTCTATCGGCTGTCTGTTTGGCTTTGGCTTTATGACGTGGGTATTTACCCGCGATTGGCCGATCATCTTTGGTGGTAAGCCTTACTGGTCCGTACCGGCGTTTATTCCAATCACTTTCGAACTGACGGTTCTTTTTGCTGCGGTAGGAATGGTTCTGGTATTCTACATCATTTGTGGACTGGGCCCCGGTGCAGAGCCTCGCCGTCTGCACGACCGCATAACGGATGACAAGTTCTGTATTGCCTTCGACGCTACGAATGTTGGCAGTGAGCAGACGGACAAGTTCCGCGAGTTCTTCGCTCAAACTGGAGCGGAGTCAGTTCATATGAAACGAACGCACTAAACTGGATCATCCACGGGATTAAGCTTGGCGCAAGCTACTTGGTCCTTCCCTTGCACCTGCGGCAGCGCAGGAAAAATTTAACCGGGCGTCTTCAGGATTCCCACTGATGATATCAAGCATGAAAGATTTGCGCAATTTGGTAATAATGCTCGCTTTTGCGGTAGCTCTCGTATCCTGCGATGCGGAAGACAACTACACGGGAAGTGAGTACATGCCCGACATGGCCCACTCGTTGGCGTTGGAGGCAAATACCTACAACTACTACTATTACAATACGTGGGATGACCGTTCTACGGTAGAACTTGCCAAGTTGGTCTACCCGCGGGTTACGGTTGAAGGTACCGTGCCCCGTGGTTACGCCGGCCGTTACCTGGATGGTGCCCCCGCACCACCGGAAGGAGAGGAAGAACTGCGTAGCTACACGCTCGCTGAGCAGTCCGACAACGGTATTAGCGCGCCGACCAATGGCCACGTTCCTTATTATTACGATGATACTCCCGAAGGCCGTGAACGTGCCATTGCAGAGTTGACGGAAAATCCATTTCCAATCACCGAGGAAGGCATGATCCGCGGCGCGGTGCTCTACAACACCTTCTGTGGAATCTGCCACGGTGCTCAGGGCAATGGCCTTGGCTACATCTACGACGAGGAGCAAAATCCTAATGCTGCCTACCCATTGGCACCAGCGAACTTCCTCACGGATGAGTTCAAAGCAGCCAGTAACGGCCGCTACTATAACGCCATTATGCACGGCTACAACGCAATGGGAGCCTACAAAGACAAGATCTCCTACGAGGAGCGTTGGCAGGTGATTCACTACATCCGCGCCCTGCAGGCTAAGGACGGTAAGTTCCAATACGATCAGGACGGTAATACGTTCAACGCGGCTTTCGGTACTCCGGTAGCCCAGTATGACCCCCGCGCCCGCTCGGTACAAGATGCCGGTGAGCAGATTGGCGGCGTCATCGAAGACGTCGACGTAGAGGATGCGGAAGCAGCGATGGAAAGCGGCCAAATGCGCAAGAAGTAATTACCACCCACTTATTTTAAGGAGTCTGACTCCCAACTATAGATATCTATTGATGGAAACATTTGTATTCTCATCACGCGCTAAAGCGACGACTGGCGGACTGGCCATCTTTGGGCTCATCCTGCTCGTGCTGAGCTATTTCGTTGACGGTGGTGAAGGGCACCACATGCGCTTCTGGACGAACCTGCTACACAACTCCGTCTTCTTTCTGGGGATTGGTGCCTTAGCTGGTTTTGCTTACTGTGCCTTTACGACGGCTTACGCTGGTTGGTTCGTACAGTTCAAGCGGGTCTGGGAAAGCTTCTGGATGTTCCTACTTCCCGGTCTTTTCCTAATGGGAATCATTATCGTTGGTCTGTGGATGCATTCCCACCACATGTACCACTGGAACGATGCTGCGGCCGTTGCGGATGATGCTATCCTGACGCACAAGAGCTCCTTTCTGAATGCATACTGGTATACGGGAGCATCCATCCTATTCGTAGGTGTTTGGTACTTCATGCTCGGAAGAATCCGGAGCATCAGCATTGACGAAGACGCTAACGGTACTACTGCTTTTGAGCACCACGCGCGGATCAAGAAGTACGCGGCTCCATTCCTGGTGATCTTTGGTTTCACCTCAGCAGCTTTGATCTGGCAGTGGATCATGTCTTTGGATAGCCACTGGTACTCAACAATGTTTGCCTGGTACGCAACGGCTTCGTTGTTCGTAGCGATGATGGCACTGACCATCATGCTATTGATCTACCTCAAGAGCCGTGGCTACTACACCGGCATCACGGCGGAGCACTTCCACGATATGGGTAAGTACTTGTTTGCTATCTCCATTTTCTGGACTTACCTGTGGTTTAGCCAGTACATGTTGATCTGGTACGGAAACGTAGGGGAGGAGACGATCTACTTCCGTGAGCGGATGGACAATTACCCAGTTCTGTTCTGGACCAACCTCGGTATCAACTTCCTGCTGCCATTTTTCGTGCTGATGCGGAACGATACCAAGCGGAAAGCGGGTACGCTGTTTTTTGCGGCTGCGTTTGTGTTCTTCGGCCACTGGTTGGACTACTTCCAGATGATTAAGCCAGGTGCCCGCCTAACGCTCATCGAGATGGAACACCACGATGCACACGGTGGACACGGCGAGGAACACGCGACCATGGACGGCCACGGTGCTGACCATAGTGAAGATCACGCCAGCGTTGATGGCCACGGCGACGATCATGACATCGTACCGGGTGAATCCACGGATCACGCAACGAATCGTACCGAAGCGGACCCTGCAGGCGAAGATCACGCGTACGATAACCACAACATCGAGCAGCATCCCGACGCAGTGGAGAGCAACATCCCCGTAGCCGCGAACAACAACCACGGCCCGGGTGGTGATCATAATTTCACCGACCTGGTTACTGCTAGCGATGGAGAAGAGCATTTAAGCCCGTCTGCGGAGTTCAAGTCCGGATACACGCTGCCAGGACTACTGGAGATTGGCATCTTTTTAGGTTTCCTCGGCGGGTTCTTATTCTTCGTGTTGAGCAAACTACAAGAAGCCCCGCTCGAGCCAAAACGTGACCCCTACTTCGAAGAGAGTCTGCACCACCACACCTAGTATTTAGACGACATCTAAACAAAGCCACGGCGGGTAACCAAAATGGTGTAATCGAGTTAAATTTGTGAACAGTCCGGAAACGAGAATTTCTCGCCAGGTTACTGTCTCAATCGTAAGAAAAGCTAACTAACAGCTGATGAAAACATTGATCGTACTTTTCTGTATCGCGTTGATCCTTTTGATCGTGCTACAGATCGCCAAAGTCCGGGATCTTGCCAAGGTTCTCCGGGGCCCGGAGGAGATCGAGGCAAGGAACACTAACATGACTGGCATCTACCTGCTTGGTTTTGTTGGCGTATTTTTGGTTGGTGCCACGCTATCCGCATTCTACTACAAGAATTGGATCCTTGGTTACGGACCACATGAGTCTGCTTCCGAACACGGTGCGCGTATTGACTCGATGATGGGATGGACACTACTCGTTACCTACAGTGTATTCGTACTAACGCATATCCTGCTCTTCTACTACGCCTTCCGGTACCGCACGCGCAAGGGACGTAAGGCCCAGTTTATCAGCCACGACAACACGCTTGAGATCGTTTGGACGGCTGTTCCTGCAATCGTCATGACCTTCCTCGTAATCGGCGGCCTTGATGCCTGGAACGATATCATGGGTGATGTTGGTACGGATGAAGATGTACTGGAAATTGAAGCCACTGGTATCCAATTTTACTGGCAGATGCGCTACCCAGGAGACGATGGGTTATTGGGAACTAAGGACTTCCGTTTGATCACTGGAACCAATTCACTCGGTCAGGACTGGACCGATATGAAGAACGCCGACGACTTTCTCGTGAATGACGTCGTTCTCCCAGTTGACCAGAAGGTTCGGGTACGGATCACGGCCCGCGACGTTCTCCACGATTTTTACCTTCCCCAGTTTCGGGTGAAGATGGATGCAGTACCTGGTCTCCCAACGTTCTTCGTCTTTACTCCTACGAAGACTACCAAAGAGTGGCGTAAGGAATTGAGCGAGTACGAAGAATACCAGATCCCAGATCCTGAGAATCCTGAAAAGATGTTGTGGGAGACCGCCAACTTCGAACTGGCTTGTGCAGAGCTTTGCGGCATTGGCCACTGGTCCATGGCCAGAACCGTTACCATCCTTGAGCGGGATGAGTACGATGCCTGGGCTGCGGAGCAAAAGTCCTATTACATGGAGAACATCCGTGGTACGGATGCAGATCCTAACACCGGTATGCTGATGCCTCAGGAGATCACGCAACGCCGTGCCGAGTTCATGTCCAGCGCCATGGCTGCTCTCGAAACTGAAGATGATACTGACAACACGTTGGTACTCGACTACGTAACCTTTGAAACCGGAAGCGCAAAGCTGACCGAGCTCAGCCAGTACCAATTGGATGACGCCGTCACCTTCTTGATGAAAAATGCAGACGTTTCTGCCATTGCACGCGGCCATACCGACAATACCGGTAACGCAGAGATGAACATGGCACTTAGCGTTAGCCGCGCTGAGGCTGTGAAGAATTATCTGACGGCAAACGGCGTTGACGCCAACCGCTTATCATTTGAAGGATTCGGCCAAGAGCGGCCTCGCGAGACAAATGACACCGAGGAAGGCCGGCAGGCTAACCGACGTACGGAGCTTTACATCACCCGTTCCCTCACCGAGGATGAACAGTTGAGCAAGTAAGCCTATTTTATCCATTAGTATACTATCACAGAAGAACCTCTTTTAAAGCTGAACCATGGCAAGCGCAATCATTACAGCACCGGTGACTCGTGAAGAAGGTCTAATCCAAGAACTGGGTTACGACGATCACTTCCACGACCACCACCACGGGGACAAGTACCAGTCTAACTTCGTCTCTCACTACATCTTCTCGATGGATCACAAGATGATCGCCAAGCAGTTCCTGATCACGGGAATGATGTGGGCAATCATCGGTGGCTTGATGTCACTCGTTTTCCGTCTTCAGTTGGGTTTTCCCGAGGAAAGCATCGCTTTTCTCAAGCCGGTACTCGGTAAGTGGATTGCCGTAAACAGTGACGGCATTGGTACGCTCACCCAGGATTTTTACTATGCTTTGGTGACGATGCACGGTACAATTCTGGTTTTCTTCGTACTAACGGCGGGCCTTTCGGGTACTTTCTCGAATCTGCTTATTCCGTTGATGATTGGTGCTCGTGACATGGCATCTCCATTGCTGAACATGTTGAGCTACTGGTTCTTCTTCATTTCTGGTATGGTAATGTTCTCGTCACTCTTCCTCTCTACCGGCCCATTTGCGGGAGGTTGGGTTGCGTACCCACCGCTGTCGGCATTGCCGCAAGCTATGGACGGTTCCGGTGCAGGTATGACGCTCTGGACCATTTCCTTGGTTCTCTTCGTAGTATCCGTCCTTCTTGGTGGTGTGAACTACATTACTACCGTCCTGAACCTTCGTACGAAAGGAATGAGTATGTGGCGTTTGCCACTTCCTATTTGGGCGTTCTTCGTAACGGCAATCATTGGTCTCCTTTCCTTCCCAGTATTGACCTCTGCCTTCTTCCTGATGATGTTGGACCGTGGTATCGGTACCAGCTTCTACCTGAGTGATATCTACATTGGTGGAGCAGCACTAGACCACGTCGGTGGTTCGCCGATCCTTTACCAGCACCTTTTCTGGTTCCTGGGTCACCCGGAGGTATACATCATTATCCTTCCGGCGATGGGTATCGTATCCGAGGTACTATCCGTACACGCTCGCAAGCCAATTTTTGGCTACAAGGCGATGGTATTCTCCATTCTGGCGATTGCCTTCCTGTCCTTTATTGTTTGGGCTCACCATATGTTTATGTCCGGTGTAAACCCGTTCATCTCTAACTTCTTCGTGATCTTCACGCTGATCATTGCTGTGCCTTCCGCGGTAAAGGTCTTCAACTGGATTGCAACGCTCTACGGAGGTAACATTCGCTTCAATCCCGCCAGCCTTTTTGGTATCGGGTTCGTTTCGATGTTCATCTCCGGTGGTCTCACTGGTATCTGGTTGGGTAACTCCACGCTAGATATTCAGCTCCACGATACTTACTTCGTTGTTGCTCACTTTCACATTGTGATGGGTGTTGCTGCCTTCTTTGGTATGTACGCTGGTGTTTACCACTGGTTCCCCAAAATGTACGGTCGCTTTATGAATGAGACCCTCGGCAAGTTCCACTTCTGGGGTACGATCATTGGCGCTTACTGCGTGTTCTGGCCCATGCACTACCTCGGTATGGCTGGTGTGCCCCGTCGTTACTACAGCTTCGATGCCTTCAAGACTTTCGGTCACTTCGACGGCATGAACAAGTTCATCACAATTGCTGCGATCATCACTTTCGGTTTCCAGCTCCTCTTCGTGATCAACTTCTTCTACTCCATCTGGAAAGGGCGCAAGCTTAAGCAGCAGAACCCATACAACGCGAACACGCTCGAATGGACAACTCCAATCGAAGTTGGCCACGGCAACTGGCCGGGCAAGCTTCCAGCCGTTCAGCGCTGGGCTTACGACTACGGAAAAGATGGTCGCGAATTTATCCCACAAGTGGAACCAATCGGAGAAAACGAGTCTCCGGCTCACTAGACAAGTTTACCCTAGCCGAATTCTTTTCGGCTTCGGTTGATGTCTTCGTGACTACCGATATAATAGCAACCCGTAGTCCTTCAGCTTTGCTGTATGCTACGGGTTGCTTTAATTAATCCCCCCACTCTTAACAGCAGCCGTTTCGTGAAGAACCAAGCTACAAGCCAGCAGGAAATCAATGCTACCAGTTCCTGGTTAGCCGATCTCGCCGCGTTGGTAAAGTTTCGGCTGTCGGCGACAGTGGTGCTATCGTCAGTGCTGGCTTACCTGATTGCCCTGGGCTCCGGCGCTTTTAGCTGGTGGGCGATTACGGTGCTGACCCTGGGTGGATTTCTAACTACGTCAGCGGCTAACATTCTGAATGAGCTGCTGGAGAAAGATTACGATGTGCTCATGGAGCGCACAAAATCCCGCCCGCTCGCGACCGGTCGGTTGAATAGCTCCAATGCACTATTGATGGCAGGTTTTGCCAGTATTGGTGGAATTACCTTCCTGGCTCTGTTCAATCCTTGGACGGCCTTTCTGGGAATGGTGTCACTCATCAGTTACGCTTTTGTGTACACACCACTCAAGAGAGTAGGACCAATAGCGGTTCTGGTTGGCGCTATACCAGGGGCACTTCCAGCATTGATTGGGTGTGCTGCCGCGGAGGGCAGCATTACTACGTTGGGCCTGACCTTGTTCGCCATTCAGTTCTTCTGGCAGTTACCCCACTTTTACGCAATTGGGTACCTAGGGTTTGATGACTATCGTAAAGCAGGGTTCAAACTGGTTCCAGCCATTGGAGAAGAAGCCGATACTGCGACACTCGGAAGGGATGCTGTAGCTTCAACCCTAATATTGCTTCCACTGGGCGTGCTGCCTTTCTTTTTGGGTATTACTTCCCTTTGGGCAGTCCTACTCGTTACGCTGCTCGGACTGGCGTTCACTTATTTTGCCATGCGGTTCAGTCGGTTGCCTAACCGGAAGACTGCACTATCCATGATGTTCTTCTCTTTTGCCTACCTACCGCTGGCCTTTACCATTTACTGGTTGGGCCACCAAACCGCGTTAATCTGAGTGCTATGGAAAAGATAACTATCGACAACAGACTTTTGGGAGACGGGCATGAACGCAGCCTGGCATCTCCGGCACGCCACAATAAGATCCACCCTAAGAAACTAGCGCTGTGGGTTGGGCTGGTAAGCTTGGTAATGATGTTTACCGCACTGACCTCCGCCTTCATTGTGCGCCGGGCGGCGGGTAACTGGCTGGAATTCTCGATTCCCTCTATTTTCTACATCAATACTTTGGTCATCCTGGGTAGTAGTATAACTTTGCACGCTGCTTACGTAGCCTTCAAACGAGAAGCTGCGGCGGCCTACAAGTTCCTGCTTGGAATCACCTTTATCCTTGGGATTGCCTTCGTCGTACTCCAGTACGTAGGTTGGGAGGATCTCGCTGCGAGCGGTGTGCCCCTGAAGATCAACCCAAGTGGAGATTTCATCTATGCTATCAGTGGCTTACACGCGCTGCACGTCATAGGTGGAATTGCGATCTTGTTGGTAGCCTTGATAATGGCTTTCATTTTACCACTGAAGGCTACCCCCGCCAGGAAGCTGCGGCTAGAATTGACGCTGACTTACTGGCATTTCGTTGATGCACTCTGGATCTACCTCATCGTTTTCCTGAGTTTGCAACGATAATATTGATAACCAAAACTACGCACTGCCTCCGTGGTAGTGCCGCACCCATCTACAGTTAAATAAATTACACATGGCCGAAGAAACGGACATTCTAGTCGCCGCGGAGCACGATCATTCAGATCACAATGCGTCCTGGGAAGGTGGTGATGCCAAGCCGTTTGAGGCTTCCTACGGGAAGCTGATGATGTGGTATTTCCTACTCTCCGATGCATTCACTTTCGCTGGTTTCCTGATTGCGTACGGTACGTTGCGTTTTTCAAGCCCCAGCTGGCCGGTACCCGATAGCGTATTTAACACGGCGCCGTTTGGTATCCACGGCATGCCGCTGATCTTCGTTACGTTCATGTCCTTTCTCCTGATCATTAGCTCGGGAACTATGGTGCGTGCCGTACAGGAAGGTGCCCGTGAAAACAAGCGTGGGGTAGTATTTTGGATGTTACTCACCGTTATTGGTGGCGCTGGTTTCCTTGGCTGCCAGGCATGGGAGTGGAATAACCTAATCAACGTCGAGCACATGACCGTTACTACGAATCCATTCGGGACGTACACGGAGAACGGCTTCTACCTGGACCCAGAAACTGGAGAACCGACCTCCGAGGAAGTCGTAGCGGGAGAGACTTATCTGCTTCACCTAGCTGGAGCTAGCCACGGGGAAGGACACGAAGGGGAAGAAGAGTCCTTCGACTACGGTGCTACACCCGGCAATTACGCTGGCTACGAGATCAACGAGGAGAACATGTTCATCCGCCGCAAATTTGTTGTCTCTGGCGGCGATCGTGACGGTGAAATTATGACCCAGCAGCTGGGGCCAACAGCTTTCGGTGCGCTCTTCTTTGGTATCACTGGCTTCCACGGCTTCCACGTACTGACGGGTGTTGTGTTCCTACTGATTATCCTGATCAACGCCGGTAGCGGTGTCTATGCTGCACGCCAGAACGGCTACGAAATGGTCGAGAAGATCGGTTTGTACTGGCACTTTGTCGACCTGGTTTGGGTCTTCGTCTTTCTGGTATTCTACCTCCTGTAATCACTGCCGTCCATCTAACCGAACTAAAAATATAATACTATGGCCAGCCACGCTAGCTACGAAGAACAAACAGCCGCGGTATGGAAGGGACTTGGTCTCCTCGCATTCGTGACCCTCGTTGAGGTAGGATTATCCCTGCTCAAAGCTACGGATTGGGCGAAGGATATCCAGTGGGTATTCGTTGCCGCCGCCGTCCTTATCATCGCGCTTTCCATTTACAAGGCTTACTTCATCATTTACGAGTTCATGCACATGGCTTACGAGGTGAAGGGTCTTGCCATGACGGTCCTACTCCCCGTCTTCCTTTTAGTTTGGGCGGTCATCGCCTTCTTCTACGAAGGTGGCGCCTGGAAGGAGAACCGCGAGAAGGTACAGGAACTGAACAACCGCACTGAATTGGTTACACCCTCCGATCCGGTTGGAATGAATGAGGATTACGCTCCGTTTGAATAGAACGGAGATCTACCTCCAACAAACGCTGTCACTTAGTAGGTGGCGGCGTTTTTTGTTTCTGCTCCTATCCCTTGGCATTGCACCTGCGGCAGCGCCAAATGAACGTAAGCACCGCCCATTTCAAGGCTACCGTCATATTTGAAAAAAGGGTAAACCCTTCGGGCGAAGATTCCTTCTTCTTTTACAGCAGTGCACCTATGGCAAAATCTAAGAATTTTCTCACACCGATCATTGTGATCTTCCTCTTGGTAGGCTTTCCCGCTATTTCCTACTACTACCTGAGTACTGGATTTGATTACCGCAAGGAGGCGATCTTAACGCAGGGTGATTTTGGTAAAATGCCGGATCTTTTGGCGCTGACGCAGGTGCGGGGTAAGTTACCGAGCAAGCTCCGCGGAAGCATGGTAGTTGTTGGGTGGCTGAACCCTAATAATGTCTCAGCAGCGGGGAAATATGGCAATATGTTGGACAGCCTCTACAACCAATTTGAGGATAGCCCCAATCTACACTTCACGACGGTTGTACCGGCTAGTAACGGTAAGGCGGCAGCTGATCAGTTTGCCACCACGCACAATCTGCCCGATACAGAAATGCTAAGCTTTTTGGAGGCCGACGCTACTACCTATGCCTCTACGGCGGAAGCATTTCAACTGCCACTGGGGGAAGACTCCCCCGGCCAACGGCCCATCGTTGCCTTGGTCGACAGTTCGCAGACGATCGTAAAACACTACGACTTGGGTAATCGCCAAGAAGCCATTGGGCTGGTTGAGTTGATCTCGGTTATCATCCCATTGCCAGAGCGCCAGGACATTCTGTTGAACCGCAAGAAAGAATTGTAGCATGGAAGCTAAAACGTACCCTCAGCTGCCAACGATTCCTGAAAAGGAAGGCGCCCTTAAAATTGCTATTATCATTGCTTCAGTCGCAGTGACCGCACTGGTGGTGCTTATGCGCTACGTAAAGCTACCCGTACCGGAAAGCTGGGACGTAGGCTTTCTACCCGCCGCAAATGCAATGCTAAATGCGTTGACGGCCGTGGCTTTGGTGTTCAGCCTATACTTCGTGAAGAAAGGGCAGGTGGTCAAGCACCGTAACGCCAATGGAATTGCACTAGGCTTATCGGTAGTGTTTCTGTTGTGTTACGTCACCTACCACTTTACAACTCCCGAAGTGAAGTTTGGCGACGCCGATTTGGACGGAGTAATTAGTGCAAGCGAAGCCGCCGCCGTGGCTGGAACCCGTACAGTTTACCTGCTGATCCTTATCTCCCACATCACACTTGCTGGAATCTTGCTGCCATTCATCTTATGGACGACGATGTACAGTCTGGTAGGAAAGTACGCGCAGCATCGCCGGCTCTCCAAAATTGTGTGGCCGCTATGGATGTACGTGGCCATCACCGGCCCGGTAGTTTACTTGATGCTGCGAG
Source organism: Lewinella sp. 4G2 (assembly GCF_001625015.1). Taxonomy (NCBI): domain Bacteria; kingdom Pseudomonadati; phylum Bacteroidota; class Saprospiria; order Saprospirales; family Lewinellaceae; genus Lewinella; species Lewinella sp. 4G2. Next base: position 3,146,919 of record NZ_LVWJ02000014.1, read on the forward strand.
AATACTACCCTTGATCACCAGCAACTATCCACTTACCGTTTCGTTTACTTTTTGCGTCTTCACCCAAATTAGTACTGTATGAAAAATTCAATGATTGCGTGGGTTTTACTGCTTTGCATCCTGGTGCTGCCGCTGGGTGATCTCTTGTCGCAGTGCCCGATGTGCCGCGCCACGGCTGAGTCTAATTTGGCGAATGGTGGGACGGAAGGCCAGGGCCTCAACAACGGTATTTTGTACATGCTCGGAATGCCATATGTTCTTATCGGTACGATTGCTTTCTTGTGGTGGAAAAACCGACGTGGCGACGAAGAGGCGGAACCCCTACAAAATTTGAATTAGTGAAGTATAAATGGTTGCTCTTCGATGCGGACAACACCCTTTGGGATTTCAGTGCCGCTGAAGCCGCCGCACTGGAGAAAGTGCTACTGTCTACGGACATTGTCTGGTCTCAAGATGTCTTGGCGGATTACCGAACAATCAATCATAAAGCATGGTCGGATTACGAAGCTGGTGTCCTGCCTAAGTCACAGTTGAGGACGATCCGTTTTAAACGGTTGCTCGAAGCTTACCAAGTAGATCACCCCGCGGAGGAGCTCTCCCTTAACTATCGGAATTATTTGGCGCAGAGTACACACATGCTTCCCGGAGCGCTGGATCTGCTGAATAAATGCAACGGCGAATATCAATTGGGTTTAATCACGAACGGGCTGAAGGAGGTACAGCGACCACGGCTAGCCGCCACGCAATTATCCCCCTATTTTGAATTCATCGTCATCTCCGACGAGATAGGAGTAGCCAAACCTTCCGCTGCATTCTTCGACGTAGCCTACGAGCAAATGGGTGGGGTAGAAAAGCACGAAGTCCTCGTCATCGGGGATAATCCGAACGCAGACGTAGCGGGTGCCCTAGCTTACGGCTTTGACGCTTGCTGGTTGCGCCATCCCGGAGTCGCCGACAGAAAGCACTTAGGCGAGACTTACCGCATTCGTGACATCCGTGAATTAGAGCAGGTACTAGCGTAAAGGAAATATGACGAAGCAGGAGAAAGCCAATGACATCCATCGGATTCTGGAGGAATTGTATCCCGTCGTTCCCGTACCCTTGGATCACAAGGACCCCTTCACCTTGTTGGTAGCCGTATTACTCAGCGCCCAGTGCACGGACGTGCGAGTCAATCAGGTCACACCAGCCCTATGGGATTTGGCCGACAACCCCCTGGAGATGCAGGAGCAAGACGCGGACGATATCCGCGCCATCATCCGACCCTGTGGCCTTTCGCCCCGTAAGAGTAAAGCCATCAAGGAGCTGAGCCGAATCATCGTAGAGGAGCACGGCGGGGAAGTCCCCCAGGACTGGGAGGCGCTGGAAGCCCTGCCCGGAGTGGGGCACAAGACGGCTTCCGTGGTGATGAGTCAGGCGTTTGGTATTCCTGCCTTCCCCGTGGACACCCACATTCATCGCCTGGCTTACCGTTGGGGACTGACGACGGGAAAGAACGTCGAAAAGACCGAGAAAGACCTGAAGCGACTCTTTCCAAGAGAGCACTGGAACCGCCTTCACTTACAGATCATTTTCTTTGGCCGGGAGTACTGCCCGGCGCGTGGCCACCGCATGCGGGATTGCCCCATCTGTTCTCTCTACGGCAGAAAGTCACTGCTCAATAAGGAAAAGGTATAGCGGGAACGGCCTTTTAAACGCGGAAGGAAGGAGTTGGCGCACACCGAGTGAGTCGAGCTCTTTCGAGCCTAAATGGTACCGTATATTGCGGTGACCTCAAAAGCTAATTGTCATCCTTAAAGCCAAAGAAAAAGCGAAGAAGAAGAGCCGTGCGACCTCAACCAGAGTCCTGCGGTGGGTGCTGGGCCTGAGCGCCGTAGCCATCATTTCGTTGCTGTACCCAGACCGGTTAAAGTTTCCCTTTGAGTTTGAGCGCGGACAGATCTGGCGGTACGAAGACCTACGCGCCCCCTACGATATACCCATCCTGAAGCCGGGTGACCAATTTCGAATCGACGTAGAAAATGCGGTAGCGTCAAGTAACCCCGTCTACGTGTTTGACCCAACGGTAGCGCGAACGGCGAGGGAGGCATTTTTATCCCAGTTTGCCGTAGAGCTGGATAGTGCTCGGTCGAGAGCAGACAACCCCGATTTGCTGCGGCAACCCGAGCGGCACCGCCGCTACGGGCTGAGGGTCCTGGATAAACTTTACGGGCAGGGCATCATCATGGCCCGCGATAAGGATGAGATGAACGGCATGGAAACCGTTATCACTACCATCAACGGCAGTGAACAGAAGGACCGGACCATTGCTCAGTTCTACACCCCGGGGGATGCCGTGCAGTGGCTGGAGGATAGTTTGTTTTATACGGACTTGAAAAGCCCAGAGTTCCTACTTGGGTTGCTGGAAGATAAACTTGAACACAACGTCTTCTACAACGATAGTCTGACCAATCGCTTTCAGGCCATGGCGCGTGACCGAGTGGGTAAATATGACGGCTTGGTGCGGGAGCGTGACCTCATCATCCGGCAGGGGGATCGGGTAACGGAGGACATTCACCAAAAGCTCCTCAGCTACCAGGATGTCTACCAGTCCAATCTGCAGACGGACCGCTCCTTTTGGTCCATCTTCGGAGGCTTTGCCATTCAGGTGGCTCTGGTATTAGGTCTTCTGTTTTTGTACCTAAGGCGGTTCTTTCCGAGGGTTTACAGCCGGGCATCAAGTTTGATCCTGCTGCTCATGTGGCCGGTACTCTACGCGTTGTTGGTCCGGACGGTCGATGCTACGATAGGCATTAGCCCGTGGCTTATTCCGTTCTGTATTGTGCCAATGGTCATCCGTATTTTCTTTACGGAACGGCTGGCCTTCTTCGTGCACGTGGTGGTTGTCCTGATTGCTAGCTTCCTCACGAGCTTGGGTTTCACTTTTACCTTCTTGAGTATCATGGCGGGTGCGGTGGTCATCGTAATGGACGTCGAGACCCGGGATATGGGAAGGTACTTCAGAAGTTTGCTGGTCCTATTTGCCTTTTACTGTATCGGTTACATCGGCCTGGAGTTACTGCGTGGTGGAACGTGGCGGACAGTCGATTACCTCACCCTGGGCTGGATTGGTGCTAACGTATTTCTGGTACTCCTGGCCCATCCCCTTATACCGTTGATTGAGCGAATTTTTGGTTTTACTTCACCCATTACGCTTTCGGAGTTGAGTGATATGAACCGGCCATTGCTGGAGAAATTAGCCCGGCAGGCGGCAGGGACGTGGCAGCATTCCCTTAACGTAGCTAACCTCTCTGAGCAGGCTGCTCGCGCCATTGGGGCGGATGCCTTGCTGGTTAAGACTGCGGCGCTTTACCACGACATTGGTAAAATCAAGAACCCGGGGTACTTCATCGAAAATCAGAATGGCCCGAACCCACACGATAAGCTTGGCCCCAAGGAAAGCGCGAAGATCATTATCAGCCACGTTACGGATGGGGTGGCCATGGCCAGCAAGGCCGGGCTGCCACCGGTGATCATTGACTTCATTCGTACCCATCACGGCAAGACGCGGACGGAATACTTCTACCGGACGTACGTTAAGGATAACCCTGCGGGAGAGGCCGAAGAAGCCACCTTTCGGTATCCGGGCCCCCTTCCCATTACGAAGGAGCAGACCATTTTGATGATTGCCGATAGTGTGGAGGCGGCGAGCAAAAGCCTCAAGAGCCCAACCGAGGAAGAGCTGTACAGCTTCATCGATAAGATCATCGACGGTAAACTGCTTTCGGGACAGTTGGAGGAGAGCAACCTCTCTTTCAGTGAATTGGAGGTCTGCCGTAAGACGTTCAAAACGATCCTCAAGAGCGCCAATCACGTACGGATCGCTTACCCAAAAAAGGAAGAGGAATAAGACGATCCGGGCGGGCAAACAGCTACCTTTGCGGCCCGAAATCAAGCCTGCGCTATGGTCACCTTTTTCTTTGCTACCCTGGGTTCCCTCTTCTCGGTTGTCAATCCCTTCGGAGCGATCCCTATTTACCTGACGTTGACGAGTGAGATGACGCCCGCTGACCGAAGTAACACGGCACTCAAGACCTCCATTTGGTTTGCCCTGATTCTGGTCACGTTTTTTCTGGGCGGCAGCGCTATCCTTAACTTTTTTGGCATTACCCTCAACGCACTTCAGATCGCCGGCGGCGTCATCATCGTAAATAGTGGTTTCGGATTGCTGAACTCCAAATTCCAGGAACGCAGGATGGACGACGATATGCAAACGGAGGCGGAAGAAATGGATGACGTCAGCTTTACCCCGATGGCCATGCCCATGCTTTCCGGCCCGGGTAGTATCTCGCTACTCATTGGTCTTTTCGCAGCTCAGAGCGAATGGGTGAGTCGGGGCCTCATCATCGGCGTCATCCTGACCATGGCCGGATTGATCTACGGAACACTCCGGTTGGCTCCCGTACTGGACCGACTGCTGGGGCGTACCGGTCTTGCTGCACTGAGCCGGATCATGGGATTCCTGGTAATGAGTATTGGGATACAGATGCTGATGGCCGGCGTCGTTGACCTGGTGAAGAGTCTGCTCTAATTGAGACGAGCGACTGAATTAGTACTCCTTTGGATTGATATTAATAAGTGGCCTGGCCGTTAGGCATTCCACTTAAAGGCGGTTTAACGGACCCGTCCTGCGTTCTATCCTTTGGGGGTTGTGTAGCTGCGTGGTATGTTTATGGCTTTAGTCACCATGCAATTTCACTGATGAATCGTCTTCCCTTATTTTTTGCGGCCTCCCTTCTATTGGTGGTTGCTTGTAATTCTACCAAGGTAACACAAGAGGCTTCGGTGCCCGTTCCTACTTCCCCGGCACCTGCGGCAGCGCCCGCTGCTGTGATGAGTGCTTCGGTGGGTAACGGTATGCGGGCCTCAGCGCTTGATTCAGAACGGTACCGGGAATTGCAACACGGAGTGCCGACATTCAGCTTTTTGAGTGCGGAGCAAAATGCATTCGTCGCCAGTGAAGTAGCCCGTCTTACACTTAAGCAGAAGGCTGGCCAAATGACCCAGGTGGCGATGGACCTGCTATTCAAAGGAGATACCTACGTACTGACGACACCCGCAGAGTACGACATGGATAAGGTGCAGAGAATCCTTGGTGATCTGGAAGTAGGTTCGATCCTGAACCACCCCAGTAACAATTGGGTGGGCCCGGAGCAGTGGTACCAGTACATGCAGCTCATTCAGAATAAGGCGATGGCGACAACCGGCGTGCCGGTCCTATTTGGGCAGGATGCCATTCACGGCGCCAACTACATCGATGGCGCTACCCTGTACGCACAGCCACTCGGAGTGGCCGCCAGCTTTAATAAATCGCTGACGGAGGAACTTGCCGCCATGACGGCATACCAACTGAAGGCCGCCAGCATCCCCTGGAACTTCAGCCCAGCGATGGACGTTGGCCGCAACCCCGCCTGGCCCCGGACCTGGGAAAGCTTCGGCGAAGACGTATACCTGAACCTGACGATGGGGGAAGCCATGCTCCGTGGCTACCAGGGTAATGACGTTACCGCTGACGACAAGGTAGTCGCCTGCCTGAAACACTTCACCGGCTACGGAAGCCCACTTTCGGGCCGCGACCGTAGCCCCGCCTACATTCCGGAACGGCAGTTGCGCGAGTACTACCTGCCGCAGTACGCCAATGCCATCGACAAGGGAGCCCTCTCCGTAATGATCAACTCGGGTGAGATCAACGGCGTACCCACCCACGCTAATCGCTGGTTACTGACCGACGTGCTGCGCGGAGAATTAGGTTTCGAGGGCCTAGCCGTTTCGGACTGGGAGGACGTACGCTTCCTGAACTACCGTTACCGGATCGCCGAAAACCTGAAAGCCGCCGTTAAACTATCCGTCGACGCTGGAATGGACATGAGCATGACCGCCGCCTTCACGGACTTCCCCGTACTCCTGAAGGAACTGGTTGAAGAAGGAAGCATCCCCATGGCACGCATCGACCGCTCCGTAGCGCGCATCATCGCCCTCAAGGTGAAGGCGGGGCTGTACGAGCAGCACGTTTGGAACCCGGCTGACTTCGAAAAATTTGGAAGCGAAGACCACGCGGCTTTATCCCTGCAGTCCGCCGAAGAAGCGATTGTTCTGCTCAAGAATGATGGACTGCAACTACCCTTAAAAAATGGCCAAACCATCTTCTTAACCGGACCGACGGCAGATAATATGCGCAGCCTCAACGGTGGGTGGACCTACAGCTGGCAGGGAGAAAATGGCGACAAGTTCCTCGGTGATTACCACACCATCAAAGAAGCGCTTCAAACCAAATTCGATGGCCGGGTACAATACGCTGAGGGCGTTAGTTTTAGCCGGGAGCAGAACATCGCCCAAGCCCTGGAACTCGCGAAAAAAACCGACGTAATCGTCGTCTGTTTGGGAGAAAGTTCCTACACGGAGATTGAGGGCAATATCGATAACCTTGATCTACCCAGTGACCAGCGGGACTACTACGATCAACTCGTAGCGCTCGGCAAACCGATCGTGCTGGTGATGGCCGCTGGTCGCCCCAGAATTATGACGGATCTAGCAGCCAAAGCCCAATCCGTACTCTACCTGCCGTATCCCGGCCCGAGGGCGGGTGATGCGCTGGCCAATATCCTGTCGGGAGACACCAACCCTAGCGGCCGCCTCCCGCTGACTTATCCACGAGCCGCAAACGCCATCGTGGCCTACGATCACAAAACGGTGGAGATCGTGAAGAATGGCCATAACCCACTGTTCGGATTTGGCCATGGGTTGAGCTACTCCACCTTCACGTACGGTGACCTCCAACTCTCTAGCCCCGAACTGACCGGAAGCAATTCCGTCACTGTTTCCGTGACGGTGACTAACGAGGGAGACCGCGCCGGTAAACACTCCGTGCTGCTATTTTCTAAGGATGAATACGCGAGCATCACGCCCAATATGCGGCGCTTGCGCGCTTTCGAAAAGCTTGAGTTAGCTCCGGGAGCCAGCCAACGTGTGACGTTCACCATCGACGCTGATGACCTAAGCTTCATCGATATTGACCACAACCGCATCACCGAGCCTGGTGAGTTTACCCTGATGGTAGGAGACAAAAAAGCTACGCTGAATTACGTGGCTAAGTAAATCTTAATCGACAATAATTAACTCAGTCACTGGAGCTATCTGGTAGGAAAAGTGGCCCGTCGGAATTCTTTCGACGGGCCACTTCTTTGCCTAGCGTTGCTTGGCTTCCCGTACCATTCGTTTTACGTCCTCCCGTAGTTTCACTGCATCGTAAACGATCCCATCTTTGACGGTATACAGAATGCCCGAAGTGGTGGTCACGCTACCGTCGTCCGCGAGGCGGGTGGCGCCGGTGCCGTAGAGGACCTTTAAATCCGCAAGGGGGTTCTCACCAACAATGACGATATCCGCCAGTTTGCCGGCTTCGATCGTTCCAATCTCGTCTTCCATCCCGATCGCTTCCGCGCCGTACAGCGTGGCGGAACGGATCACCTCCAGCGGATGGAATCCGGCTTCCCGTAGCAATTCCAGCTCCCGGATGTACCCAAAGCCGTAGGTCTGGTAGATGTAACCCGAGTCCGATCCGGCGGTGACGCGGCCGCCGCGGTTTTTGTACTCGTTGATGAAGGTCATCCACAGCCGGTAATTTTCCTTCCAGTCCACCTCCTGTTCGGTGCCCCAACGGTGCCAGTAGCTACCGTGGGCGGTACGGCTGGGTTGGAAGAACTTCCAAAGACTGGGCATGGTGTACTCATCGTGCCAGTCGGCGTTGCGGGCTCGCATCACGTCGCGGTTAGCATCGTAAATATTGAAGGTGGGGTTGATGGTGAAGTCCAATTCCAGTAGTTCATCCATTACGGCGTTCCAGTGGTCGGAGTAGGGTGGGGCGGCCTGCTTCCACAGGCGGCCGGCTTCGCCAAATCGGTCCTGCTCATCCTGGTAGTTATAGTCTACGGGGTAATCTTGGATAGTCCGGTCGGTGAAAAGGGCTTCGGGTAGCCCGTACCAGTGTTCCATGGAGGTGAGGCCGGCGCGGGCGGAGTTGAGGACGTTCCAGCGGCCGACGTCCATTTGGGCGTGATGGCAGGCGGAGCCCAGTCCAAGTTCCTTGTTTGTTTCAAGCGCGGCTTGCATAAAATCCGGGCGCGTCCCGAATAGTTTGATACCATCCGAGCCCTTCCGTTGGTTTTCGCGGATCCATTCTTTCACCTGCTCTACGTCGGTGAAGGGATCTTCGCGGCCCATCCCGAAACCGGTGTAGGCGATGATTCGCGGCGCTACTATTTCGTTGGCAGCCGAGCGCCGTTTGTGTTTAAGTACCCAGTCAATCCCGTTAAAACTACCGGGTTCGCGGATCGTGGTGATGCCGTGGCCGAGCCACAATTTGTAGACGTAATCCGCTTCCGCCCCCTGGGCGCGGCCGCCGGTATGGCCGTGCATATCTACGAAACCGGGGAGGGCGTACATACCGGTGCAATCAATTTCGCGGCCGCCGTCTTTCAATTTCGGGCGGCGATTGACATTGATGGGAACGCCGGGGTTACCGACGGTCCGGGCCGATACGATCTTGTTGCCCTCCACCACGATATCTACCGGACCGATGGGTGGTGCGCCGTTGCCGTTGATCAAGGTCAAGCCACGTAGAATGAGTTGTGGGAAGGGGCCTTCCCCAAAACTTCCGTCCCGATCCGGTGCTTCGGGCATCTGTTGGGCGCTGACGCAGGTGCAGAGGAAAAGAGCAAGAAACAGGACCGGAATAATACGCATGGGATCAATTTGAGCCACTAAAGTAAGCCGGAACGAGACATATTGATCCTCATTAAAGTAGGTGTGCCCCCTTGGTATGGGTACTGGACTTACCTTGCGGAAAATTCGTCTGCCGTGCCACCGATCAGCGTTTTCGACATTTTCAAAATTGGCGTGGGGCCGTCCAGCTCCCACACCATAGGCCCGTGGAAGGCGGGGCTGGATTTCGTACGTACCCTGCCGGACGTTGCCATCGACCGGTTGGACGTCCAGCTATTTGGCTCCCTCAGCAAAACCGGCCGGGGGCACGCTACGGACGTAGCCGTTATCATGGGACTCCTCGGTCACGACCCGGTGACGGTCGATACAACCCGGATCGCCGACTATGTGCGGGAGTTGGCGGATTGCATGACGCTGGAAGTCAACGGCAAACCCATCGTTTTTGAGCGGAAACAGAACATCCACTTTACGAACGCGACCCACGACGCTCACCCGAATACGCTGATTTTCAATGTCTACTGCCAAAGTGAGTTGGTACATTCCGTCCGCTACGCTTCCGTGGGTGGTGGATTTGTGGAGCGGGCAAATGCTGGTCCTCGCCAAAAGCTGCAGAAGTTCCCTTACCCAACCGCAAGGGGCATTGATTTGATGCGCCACCACCAGCGAACCGGATGGTCAATTGCCGAGATAGTCCGGGCCAACGAAGAAAGCATTGACACGCCTGCGAACGTCGATCGCAAGATCCAGGAGATATTCAGTACGATGAAAGAGGCCGTTTACCGGGGATGCACCACCAGTGGAATCCTTCCGGGAGGTTTGAACGTCGTCCGCCGCGCCAAAGCAATGAACGACGATCTGCTTGATGGTCGGAAGTTTGCGGATATAGCCCACTGGGAAAAGATGATCCGCAATAGCTACCAGGACTTTAATACGGTCAACAAATGGATCAGTTGCTTTGCCCTCGCCGTTAACGAAGAGAATGCGGCAATGGGCCGGATTGTCACCAGCCCTACGAACGGAGCAGCCGGGGTGGTGCCGGCGGTTTTGCTGTACTACTACTTCTTCTGCACGGATTACGACGAGCCCCGGATCGAAGATTTCCTGCTGACGGCTGGTGAAATTGGATCGCTTTTCAAAAAAGGGGCAACGATATCCGCCGCCGTGGGAGGTTGCCAGGCAGAAATTGGGGTTTCCTCCAGCATGGCTGCTGCGGGTCTGACGCAAGCGCTCGGTGGCTCCCCCGCCCAGGTGCTGATGGCAGCAGAAATAGCGATGGAGCATCATTTAGGGCTCACCTGTGACCCCGTCGGTGGCTTGGTCCAAATCCCCTGTATTGAACGCAATGCGATGGGCGCCATGAAGGCCATTACCGCGGCTAACCTGGCATTGGCTGGTGATCCGAATACCTCCGTCGTCAGTATTGATACGGTCATCAAAACCATGTGGCAAACGGCGAAGGCCATGAATTCTAAGTTTAAAGAAACAAGTGAGGGTGGCCTCGCATTTAACCTCCCGGTAGCCATGCCTGACTGTTGATCGTCAGACACCACGCGCGACCTACTTCACCACTGATTTTACTTTATTATGCACGTAGATATTCTGGCCATTGGCGTTCACCCCGACGACGTGGAACTCTCCGCCAGCGGCACGCTGCTGAAACACATTGAACTTGGCTATTCCGTTGGATTACTGGATCTTACCCGCGGTGAGCTGGGTAGCCGCGGAAGTGCTGCCATCCGTACACGCGAAGCCAACGAAGCAGCCGTCAAGATGGGGGCCAGCTTCCGCGAGAATTTGGATATGCCGGACGGCTTCATGCAGTATAGCCAGGAAAACTTACTTAAGATCATCCAGGTGATTCGTAGGTGTACACCAAGTATTGTACTCACCAATGCCTTGGCGGACCGCCACCCGGACCACGGGCGCGCGGCTAAACTGACCGCCGATGCTTGCTACTACAGTGGCCTCATCAAAATCGAGACCCTGGACGATGCGGGTAAACCACAGGATAAATTCCGCCCGGACAACGTCTATCACTACATCCAGGACCGAAATCGTAAACCAGATTTCGTAGTGGACATCACCGGGCACCTGGATAAGAAGATGGAGGTCATTCGCTGCTACGAGAGCCAATTCGACGACCACAAGGCCGGGCCCTACGCTGAAGAAGTGAAGACGCCCATTAGCGGTAAAGACTTTTTGGATTTTGTAGAATCCAAAGCCCTTCACTTCGGCAGAGAGGCAAATTTTCAGCACGCGGAAGGCTTCGAAGTCAGCCGTTACCCGGGGGTGACCAATTTGTTTGACCTGAAGTAGTAGGCGTTACTCATCCAAGTCATGCAGGCCCTGCACCAATTCTTCGTACATCTCTCCCCAACCCGCCCAGCCGTGTTCGGGGGCATAGCTACTGTTGTGCCACAGCAATGTGAACGGTCCTCCGTATTTGGCTACGGCAGCACGTAGTTCCAATATTTGGTCGCGCGCTTCCGCGGGGCCGATATTTTCGTAGTTCTTCAGCGTCACGTCCATTGCGGCGAAAGGATGAATGGTGAGCCCAGTTGCTGCTTCCCGTTCCAGGTCGTACCATTTGTAGGGGAGGTTCGTCCCGGCGCGCCAGCCCGGTTGGTCGGCGTAACCCATGCTGTGGTCGTTAGCGATGCCGGCCAGTAACAGGTTCCGGTAAGTATCCGGGAGGCGAAACCGCAAAAAGTGCTGCCGCCCGTGGCGGGGGGCGCAACCCGTGATTTGTCCCAACCGTTGAGTCTCTTCGCGCAAAAGCTCGAGGTTGTCAAGCGTGCCGTAACCGGGGTGTATGCCGTGTTGCGCCACGTCACTCGTCGTCCGTATCGCTTCCACTTGTTCATCGGGAATGGGGTACGGGTTGACGTCCTGCCGTAAATCATTATTTGCCAGTAGCCAGAATACGTACGGCAAGGTGCGCTTATTCGGGCGCTGCCGCGGGTGCAAAGCAAGAAGGCGAGTAAGCAGGTTATAGGAATCCTCGGACTCAGATACGCTGAAGCGAAGTCGGGCCCGGTCCCACTTCCCGGTGACGGAATCACGCACTCCGGATGCAAGGCCTTTCCAACCCCGGTGGTGGTAGGCCCAGAGCAGGTCGATATCGTAGGTAGGTTGGAAGTAATTGGGGTGGCTTTTCGGTGGCGGCAGGGTGGGGTAGGCACCTTGCAGTAGTTCAGCTATCCGCCGGCACCAGTACCGAACTACCGGGAGGTGCAGGTAATCGTTCGCGGCGGCGTGGCTCTGGGTTGCGGGAAAACGACCGTGGTCATCCGGCTGGAAGGGAGAGTATTCTTCGTAGCGCCCCAGGCAAAAGAAGATGCAGGCGAGCGCATCGAAAGGTAATTGCGATGTCCCTTCAGGCTGGGCGGGGGAGTTAAAGAATGTTGGATAGCCATCTCGCCGAAATTCGACGGCTAATTCCACTTCAGAGACACCCTTCCCCTTCAGGATTGGACTTGTGGGAATCGCTGGGCATGCGACGTCTCGTCGCTCTTCCAATCCATACCGCAGTTTGAAGGGGGACTCATGGGCTAGCCATTTATCCTGATCCGTAATGAGTTGGAATTGGTATCCGAGGTCACGGCTTACCTCCTTCAGTACGTACCGAAGCCGCGGGTGGCGGGCGGCAGCGAGCGTGGGGATGATTGTAGGCTGAGGCATGCAGAAATGTAAGCGGCGTGATATATCGGGTTTGAGGGCAGCTAATCCAAATGCTTGTCCGCCAGGCTTCACGCCGTTGCGCAACAAATAAACGTAAAATGCTGTCTACACCTTTAATTACGTTTAACTTCCCATCATGATACGTTCTTTTCTGATTCTGTTGTTCAGTTGCCTGGTGATCGGTACGGCTACGGCGCAGCAACGCCTTCCGGGAAACCAAAACATCTACTCCGCCAATACGCGGGGGATCATATACGACAAGGAGTTGGGTTTCAGCCTAGCGATCCTTAGCCCCCGGAATATTGAGTTCAGCGTACGGAGCGGGAAGATCGTAAGCTTCGATAAGATGAAGTATTGGAGCCTTGGTCTAGGCAATATCCGCCACAGCCGGGAGCGGAAAATTAACCCGGAGGACTTCAACCCGCAGACGAACCGGATCAGCCGGTCCTATACCTACGGTAAAGAGAACCAGTTGTACGCCCTGCGCTTTGCGTTCGGTACGCGTAAATACATCAGCGAAAAAGCCAAGGACAAGGGAGTAGCGATGGGTTACTCCTATGAATTCGGCCCCAGTTTAGGTTTGTTGAAGCCCTACTACATCGAATATGAGTTGCAGGACGCCGCGTTCACCGTTATCGACATCCGCCACGACGGGGAGAATACAGCTCAATTCCTAAATGACCAGGGCCGCATCTTCGGCGCCAGCGAATGGACGAAAGGGCTAGGGGAGATTGGGTTACGCCCCGGCCTCCACGCCCGCGCCGCCGCCCACTTTGGCTTTGGTGCCTACGATGAAGTCCCCAAATACCTGGAGGCCGGCCTGATGGCGGACTTCTTCCTGGGGGAAACGGATCTGTTGATCGAAAGTGACCTGACGCCCGGCGTGAAGAACAGCCCCCTGTACCTCAGCCTGTACGTTAAAGTTACGATGGGTAAGCGGTGGTAAGGCAATCCTTGTGCTCGTGGAAGCATCCCTTCCAACCCCTTGCCTGGCACCTGCGGCAGCGCCAAACTAACGTCAGGTTGCTTAATATTTAAGACCGCAGAAATTCTAATTCTGACCGCTCGTTCATCCTGACTGTTACCGCAGGTTGCTGGCCAATCTCTTCGTTGAGGCGACGACGGACGACGTGTTGTGCGGCTTGCAGTACGTCTGACTGAATTTTTCCGAAACGGGTCGGTAATCCCGCCTGTGAGGAACTCGCCGCCAGACAGGCCACAAGCGGGAATTCAAGATCTTCGCAAATCCGGTAGCAAGCGCTGTCGAAAGCCAGACGGACGGCGACTTCCCCACGCTCATCGAGCAAGCTTACCGGCACCCGTTTGCCCGCAGGCACCGAGACGGTAAGTGGTCGCTTGTGGTAATGCAGCAAAGTTTCCAACGCCGGGTCGATGCCGGGGCACCAGGCCCGTAGCAATGCAGTATCGGCAAAGATCAATTCCGGGCGATTGGTGGGGGAGGGTGGGCAGACCTGCAACAACCTCTCGATGGCTGACCGTTTGCCACCGTGGGCGATGAGTTGCCAAAGATTTGCGGTGGGTAGCAGGACCAAGCCCTGCTGTTCGAGCACGGACAGGGTGCCCGCACCGAATGCCGGAAAGGGGTGTTGCATTAAAGGGTTTGAATTTGTTCTCAGAGCCATGTGCAGTTGGGAAAGACGGGCCGATTCGGGCCTAAAGCAAAGCGAAGTGAGCGGAAGACTTACGCCGGGGCTCCAGCACTGGAAAAGCAAGTTTTCGTGCGGACGTTTCAGCGACAATTAGGGCCGCTTCGGCTGCTATAATGGTGCGTTCAAGAAATCAAACTGTATTTTGCGGGGCAGATTGTACCCTCATCAGAATTTTAATTGTGCCCGGTAGATTATATCCAATTCTAGCTTTTTTCCTGTTGCTGATGGCCAGTGGAAGCCACCAACTGAATGCCGGCCACATTGTGGGTGGCGAATTCAGCTATGCCTGCCGGGGCTACCTGAATAACGATACCCTCAGTGGAATCAAGGTGTACGATATTCGGCTTAATATGTACCGGGACAACATCGGGCCGGGGGCGGATTTTGACGGCGCGGATGGGCTGAATCGCGGGACGGGCCCAAATGATCGCGTCAGTCTCGGGGGCCACATGACGGTATTCAGGGGCCGATCGATCTTTATACGGGAACAGGTGCTTCAACTTGGCCCAATTCGGCCGGTAGACGTGAATTTGGGTAATCCTTGCGCCGACCCCAACGTGCCGGCAGATCAACAGATTGCCGTCTATGAATTCACGCTGGAGCTGCCGGAATCCGCAGAGAGCTACACCCTGGCTTACCAGCGCTGTTGCCGTAATGGAGCAATCTTAAACTTGAGCCAACCGGAGATCATTGGATCGACTTATTTTATTGAAATTACACCGGAAGCGCAAACGCGCTGTAACGCCAGCCCGCGCTTCAACATCGACCCACCTATTGCAATCTGCGCAGGCTTTGAGTTTCAATTGGACCTTGGCGCAACGGACGAACAGGGAGACAGCCTGGCGTACAAATTGTGTGATCCGGTAGTCGGTGGTGGTAACGTGAACGGACCGACCGGCATGGACGGTGGTGCTATTGACGGAGTGGCACCGCGGCCAGAATCGGCACCGCCCTACGGAATTGCCAACTGGGCCGGATTTAATTTTGACACGCAAAATCAACTCGGGCGCAACAGCGAACTTTCCCTGGATGAATTAACCGGGCTGCTCGCCGGGGTGCCAGCGCGGCAGGGGACCTATTCTCTGGCGGTTTGCATTGAGGAATGGTCGCGTGACGAAACACCTATTTTGCTGAGCGAGACCAAGCGGGAGTTCCAACTGGTCGTAGCCCTATGCGGAACCGCAGTGACCGCGGATCTGGTAGAAACGGAGTTGGACGCGCAGGGCAGATTCTACATTCAACAGTGTGGCCTCGGTGAAAACACGATCTTCAACGAAAGCACGGATGAGCGTTTCATAGATCGTTACGATTGGATCGTCAACGGTCCGGAAGGAAGGATAACGGGGCGAGGGCGCGATTTTAGCTACAGTATAGAAGAAGTTGGAGAGTACACTGGGATGATGATACTCAACCGTACCAGTTTCGCGGCAAACTGCCGTGATACCGCCGAATTCCTGTTGGGTGTCTTCCCCGGAATCGAGCCTGACTTTGAGTTTGAGGACATCGCTTGTGAAGACCAGCCCATCAACTTTACGAATGAGTCTACTACGGAGTCGGATAACTTCATTACCGGCTATTCATGGGACTTTCGTGACTCCACTGCACTGGTGACGACTACGGACGCCACGCATCAATTTACCTTCCCGGGGACGTACCCCGTCCGGTTGGTGGCGACGGATAATAATCTGTGTAAGGACTCGATTGACATCGACGTACCCTTCTTCCCAATTCCAAAAACGGTGATCGTCCCGCCGGACGGATCGTTTGGTTGCTTGCCGTTGGTGAAGAAATTCCCCAACCTAAGTTCCCCCATCTCGGAAGAGTATGACTTCGAGTGGCGGTTCGGCGACGGTGGTACCAGTGATGAACTCAGCCCAACTTATGCGTACGATACGGAGGGTATTTATGATGTTTACCTAAAGATCACCAGCCCCCTGGGTTGTTCGGTAGATACTACACTGCTGGAATTCGTAGACGTACGCCAATCCCCGATGGCGGACTTTTTCTGGACGCCGGAACGACCAACGCGATTGGCACCCGACTTTCAAGTATTCGATGCCTCCCAGAACTCGCTGGGTAAGAAGTACTGGGTCAGTAATGCGAACGGAGACCGACTCTTCGCCACGCCAAACGCCAGTTTTCCCTACACGCTGCGGGATACCAGTTCCATTTTTATCACCCAGGTAGTGAGCCACCCCAGTGGATGTACCGATACGATTGTGAAGTCTCTGCGATTGGCGGGAGCGAGCACATTTTATGTCCCGAACGCTTTCACGCCGAATGGTGATGGCCTAAACGATATCTTCTTCCCAAAGGGAGAGCTCAACGAAATCACTGAGTACCGATTCCGCGTGTGGAACCGTTGGGGTGAGTTGGTCTTCAGCACTTCCGACCCGGAGCAAGGTTGGAACGGGCAATTCAGGGAAATTGATAGCCCCGGTGGCGCCTATTTGTGGGATGCAGAGTTTCTTGACCCCCTCGGTTTGGAACAGCGGTTTAAGGGCGGGGTAGTGCTCATTCGCTGACCATCCGCGACAAGACATAGGAAAGGCCGTAACGCATTCTTTTGCGTTACGGCCTTTTTCAATTGTGGAACCGAAGGGTTGTTACTTCCCGCGAGTAAATAGGTACTGCGTGCTACCCCCCGTGGAACTGGCGTTGCCTTCGGTCGGGAGGACCATGGATTCTTCGTAAACCCATCCATTAGCAATGAGGAAGTTGACGGCGTGCATCACGGAGTTGAAGCGCATCCGTTTCCCGTCGCGGGGGTTGATAACCTCCATGCGCTGGCGGCTACCACCGGCTACGGATTGGCCGTAATCGACGAAGATCGTCACCTTATTGGAAAGGAAGCGCTCCTGGGCGATCATGCGGACCATGAAGACTTCCTCCAGATTGTTGATGTTAACGCCGTCGACGACGACCTGGCTGAAGGCAGCGGTAGTACCGGCAAAAACGAGGGCGAGGGCAAAAAAGAACTTTTTCATATGGCTTTGTTTTGTCAAGTAAACCGGTATGTCGAGGTCTGGTACATACCACGACGCGAGAATAGTGTTTTCTTAACAAAATTGCGTCCGTCGTCTTACGTTATTCAGGGCAGTTGCCACTTCTGATCCATCTACTTTAACTATGAAGATGCTCTTTGCTCTTTTATTAACGGTTATATCCTGGTCCCAGCAAGCTGACCTACCGGTGCAATGGGTGGGCAATAAGGACGTAGTGCTGGGAACCATTCCCAGAGGAGAGGACCATACCATTACCTACCAATTCCGCAACCTGACGGACGGGCCTTTGCTAATTGAAAACGTACGAACCTCCTGCGGATGCACTTCCTCAGATTGGGAGGAGCGGCCGGTAGCACCGGACAGCTTTGGATCGATCAACGTCACCTACGACTCGACGAAACGCGGGTATTTCCGGAAGAACGTCAAGGTTTTCTTCGTCGGCCACCGGGGAGGGCACCGCCTTTCACTCTCGGGGTTCGTCGAATAAGCACTCCCCGTGGTAGATAGCGGTGGGGCGGACCTGGCTAATGTGTTACCTTCGCCGCCGTTATAAAACAAGACAACTATGACCTGGTTAACCCTCGTCTTACTCTTCGGATACATTGCCCTCAGCGCCGCATTGTACCTGCTATTTCCCAAGGCCGGCCGCGACGCCAAGCTGGCCCTGATCCCCGGCTACAATATGTGGATCGTGGCTGAAATCGTTGGCCGCAAGGGGTGGCACAGCTTGCTGTTGCTAATACCTTATTTTAATATCTTCATCTTCGCGGGGCTGATGGTAGATCTCGCTCGGTCGTTTGGCCGCTACTCCTTCGGGGAGCACGTGCTGGCGGTCATTGCCTCCTGGGGGTACTTCGGCTGGGTAGCCAAACAGGACGGCCCAACCTTCGTTTATAATGGCCCTATCCTGGAAGTGGAGCGCCAGTACCAGGCGGAACTAAAGACCGCCACCAAGACCGGGGAGAAGCGGGAGATCAACAAGGTCCACGCGCGTTACCCGCAGTTTGAAAAGCCATTCTATCAGGACTGGGCCGAGGCGGCGGTCTTCGCCATCTTCGCGGCCGCGCTGATCCGTCTGCTGCTGATTGAATCCTACATTATTCCTACGCCTTCGATGGAGGGTAACCTGAACGTGGGTGACTTTCTGTTTGTCTCTAAGGTCCACTACGGTTTGCGGTTGCCCCAAACCTTGTTGATGATCCCTCTGGCGCACAACCGCGCGCCACTGGTGGGTGGGGAGAGTTACATTGACGGAGCGGACTTGCCCTACCGTCGTTTGCCTAAGATTGAAAGCATTGACCGGTATGACCCGGTCGTGTTTAACGTACCCGCCGGTGATAGTGTGTACCTCATTCCCGGGCGCGCTATCTATCCCCACGACATTCGCCACGGTGGCAACCCCCAATTGGCGCAGGCCGTGGAGAGTGGCCGCCTGGACCTCATCACCCGCCCCGTCGACAAAAGAGACCATTACGTGAAGCGCTGCGTAGGTTTGCCGGGAGAAACGTTGGAAATCAGGGAACGGGACGTTTTTGTTAACGGTACTAAGATCGAGGACCCGGAGAACGTCCAGTATTCCTACTTGGTAGACGGCGTGCCGTCGACACTCCCGGAGAAGTGGCGGGATATGAAGATCAGCCCGGATGATTTCCAGGCTCGCGGTGACGGACGCGCGGTGATGATCCTATCCAACGAGCAGAAGGAGACCCTTCAGTCTCAGAACCCGGGCATGACCTTTGAGTACACCGAAGTACCTGGAGGCGTCCAGTACTACCCCCACGACGCCCGCTACTGGGGCCAGCAGGGGAGGGATAATTTCGGCCCGGTTCTGATCCCGGAACGGGGTATGACCACCAAGTTGGATGAGAAAACCTACGCACTCTACTGGAGGTGTATCCGCGTCTACGAGGACAACCCCAGCTTCGAAAAGCGGGGCAAGAAGTTTTACCTGGACGGCCAGGAGATTACCGAGTACACCTTCAAGATGGATTACTTCTGGATGATGGGAGATAATCGCCACAACTCCGAAGACAGTCGGGTGTGGGGATTCGTGCCGGAAGATCACATCCTCGGTAAACCGCTCTTCGTATGGTTCTCTATCAAAGAGGGTAGCCTGGCGAATGGCGTGAACTGGAACCGGATCGGACGCAGCGCTTCCAAAATTGGTGGCCTCTAGGACGAGCTCCCCTGTTTATCATCAATCGAAGTATTGACCATGAAGATCGCACTACTTGGCTACGGCAAGATGGGCCGCGTCATTGAGGGACTGGCCCAAGCTGCCGGCGACGAGATCGTACTGCGGGTCGACGAGAGCAACCGAGGAGACATCACTGCGGCCGACCTGGCTAAAGCTGACGTCGCCATTGAATTTAGCCGTCCGGAAGCCGCTCCCGGTAACATCGATTTGGCACTTGCTGCTGGCGTCCCCATCGTAGTCGGGACGACTGGCTGGTTAGCGCAGTTACCCGCCATTAGCGAGAAGGTAGTGGCTGCGGAGGGTGCCCTTTTCTGGGCGTCCAATTTCAGCGTTGGAGTGAACGTGTTCTTTGCGGCGGCAAAACAGTTGGGGCAGTTGCTCGGTCAGTACCCAGGCTACGCGGCCAGCGTGGAGGAGATCCACCACTTACAGAAGTTGGATTCGCCGAGTGGGACGGCCATTACCTTGGCGGAGTCCTTTGCAGCCGGAAATCCTGCTTACGGCAGTTGGTCCTTGGACCGAGTTACGTCTATAGTCCCCCAACAAAACATTGCACCTGCGGCAGCGCCCGCAAATGGTGAAAAGGCGGTACCGATCCACAGTATTCGTGAGGAGGGCGTGCCAGGGACGCACTTGCTAACGCTAAGCTCTGGCGTGGATACGATTGAGTTGAAACACACGGCACACTCCCGGGAAGGCTTTGCGAAAGGTGCTCTGGTGGCGGCTAACTTTTTGCGGGATAAGAAAGGTGTCTTCACGATGGAAGACCTTCTGAAGCATTAGGGAACAATTGGACCGGCTTGCGTTGTATGTTTGCCACCGCAAAACACCCGCTATGTACCGCCTCCAATACTGCCTCTTTTGCCTGCTGATGACCGGTTCGCTCTTCGCGCAACTGCCCAATACGCAAGTGTACGTTTTCGACATGGCCGTACGGGATACGAGTATCACTTTTTCGAAGCCGTTGTACGTATCGGGTTTTAACCCAAAGGGCTACAACAATCAGCCTGGCTGGATTGACCGGAACAATTTGCTGATGACGGTCGCCATGCCGGGAGATGATCAGCCCGAGATCTACAAGATGGATCTGGCCCGCCGCAAAAAGACGCGGCTCACGGCGACGGCTTCCGGCGAGTTTAGCCCGAAAGTGATGAGCACCGGAACCAAGTTCTCTGCCGTCCGCCAGGAAGTGATCGGCCAGGATACCGTACTGCGACTTTGGGAATTTCCGCTGGACCTGACTACGAACGGTAAACCAGTTTTCAGCCAAATCACCGGCACGGGCTACTACGAGTGGCTAAACAGCGTGCAGTTGGCGCTCTTTCAAGTGGAAGACCCCAGTAAACTAATGCTCGCCGCTACGGATAATGGCGCACCTACTCAGTTAGCTAAGCGTATTGGCCGCTCTTTCGCTCGACAGCCTAACGGCAACCTCGCTTACGTCGATAAATCTCGCCAGCCCTGGCGTATCGTGGAGAAAAGCCTCTACCGCCTCAACGATCCGGCAACGCTGGTAACGGAGGTGCGGCCCGGCTCGGAGGACTTCAGCATCCTGCCCGACGGCTCCTACATCATGGGGCAGGGGAGTAAGCTCTACCGCTTTGACCCGTTACGCAACCCCCGCTGGGTGGAGTTAACGGACCTCCGCCTTTACGGTATCCGCGGCATTACCCGAATTTCAACTAACAACTTCGGCCGCATCGCCATCGTCGCGACGGGCCGGTAGATTAAAGGCTACCGGACTAACCACCCGGCATTCATCCGATCACCCACCACAACTACCAAATTATGATCATCGGTTGTCCAAAGGAAATTAAGAACAATGAAAACCGGGTCGCCCTTACGCCCGGTGGAACCCTCGAACTCGTGCGCCGCGGCCATACGGTTTACGTCCAAACCCAGGCCGGCACCGGGAGTGGATATGCGGACGAAGATTACGTCGAGAGTGGCGCGGTGATTCTGCCCACCATTGAAGAAGTGTACGGGAAAGCGGAGACCATCGTCAAGGTCAAAGAGCCCATTGCACCGGAGTACGATTTGATTCGGGAAGGGCAGTTCCTCTTTACCTACTTCCACTTTGCCAGTTCGCGCCCACTGACGGAAGCGATGATCAAATCCAAAGCCATCTGTTTGACTTACGAGACGGTTGAAGCGCCGAATGGCTCCCTGCCACTGTTGATTCCCATGAGCGAAGTAGCCGGCCGCATGGCCGTGCAGGAAGGGGCGAAGTACCTCGAGGCGCCCTCCGGCGGGCGGGGAATTTTGCTCGGTGGCGTCCCTGGCGTTCGCCCCGCCAACGTTCTTATTCTGGGCGGTGGCGTAGTTGGTACCGAAGCCGCTAAAATGGCTTCCGGACTCAACGCCAACGTGACTCTGATGGACATCAGCCTCAGCCGGATGCGCTACCTCTGCGAAATCCTGCCGAAGAACGTGACTACCCTGTACAGCAGTGAGTACAACATTCGTAAGCAACTTTCTACCGTAGATCTGATTATCGGTGCTGTCCTTATTCCCGGAGCTAAAGCACCGCACCTCATCACCCGGCAGATGCTGAGTGAAATGCGGCCGGGCTCCGTCGTCATCGACGTGGCCGTAGACCAGGGGGGCTGCATCGAGACTTGCCACCCAACGACGCATGAGGACCCCACGTACGTGGTGGATGACGTCATCCACTACTGCGTTGCCAACATGCCAGGAGCGGTACCTTTCACCAGCACCCAGGCGCTTACGAACGCAACCTTCCCCTACCTACTGCAGATTGCTCAGAAGGGTTGGAAGCAAGCTTGCGACGATAACGCCGGCCTGGCCAAAGGCCTCAACGTGATGGACGGCAAGATCGTCTACCAACCCGTCGCCGACGCCTTTGCTGACTTAGCCTAAACCAAATGATTGAAGAAGGACTGGAACTGAAGGAGGCCTGCCTCGAGCACTGCTCACACTTGTTAGCGGACCAACTGGCAACCCTCAGTTCCAGCCTCGAATCCATCCGGGGTTCTCGCTCGAGTGAGACGAAGTCCAGTGCCGGAGACAAATTTGAGACCGGCCGGGCTATGTTGCAATTAGAGGAGAATAACCTCAAACAGCAACTTGCCGCTGCGCTGGAGACGCGGCGCCTACTTGACCAGGCGCACCGTAGTACCACCGGCGATCGTATCGCTCACGGTAACCTGGTAGCCACGAATCGTGGAATTTATTTACTGGCGGCTGGGTTTGGTAAGATCAAGGTGAAGACGCGCGACGTGTTTTGCATTAGCCCTGGAAGTCCAATTGGTAGGCGTCTGCTAGGTAAAATTGCCGGCGAGGCATTTCTATTTAACGAAGTGAGGTTTCAGGTGCTGGGGTTTGTGTAGTTCCCCCCGGTAGTAGTCCCCCCGGTAGGTTGACCTTTAGGTCAACCCATGAGGAGAAGACTACCAATTTACAGGTTGTGTTTGTGAAGGTTGCGCCCGACCTAAAGGTCGAGCCTACGATAGAGCCTACGGTCGTGCTTACAACCGTATCTCCGGCACTTCCGCCGGCACCACCAGCCGTCCTTCCGTAGCCGCTTTGATCTCTTCCACCGTAACCCCCGGCGCACGTTCCCGCAGCAGAAAACCATCCGCCGTTACGTCAAGTACGGCGAGGTTAGTGACGATCTTCTTCACGCAGCCTAGCCCCGTGAGTGGCAAACTGCATTGCTTCAGCAGCTTGGATTGCCCCGCCCGATTGGTATGGCTCATGGCCACGATGATATTTTCGGCGGAGGCGACGAGGTCCATGGCGCCACCCATCCCCTTGACCATTTTGCCCGGGATCTTCCAATTAGCGATGTCCCCGGTATCGGACACTTCCATCGCGCCGAGTACCGTCAACTGGACGTGCTGGCCGCGAATCATTGCGAAACTGGTGGCGGAATCGAATATGCTGGCGCCCGGCAACGAGGTGATGGTTTGCTTGCCGGCGTTGATCAAGTCGGCATCCTCTTCACCCGCGTAGGGGAAGGGGCCCATCCCGAGAATGCCATTTTCGGATTGGAAGGTGACGTCGATTCCTTCGGGGATATAATTGGCGATCAGGGTAGGGATGCCGATACCTAGGTTGACATACCAACCGTCCTGCAGTTCTTGGGCGATGCGTTGAGCGATGCCGTTTCTATCGAGCATAATTGAAGGTTAGGGGAGGGGAAGATGGAAAGGGTTTGAGGGCGAGTGCCCTGGAGCTTACGTTATGCTTTTCGCTCGCGCACGGTCCGTTGCTCGATTCGCTTTTCGTAGTCTACCCCCTGGAAGATGCGTTGTACAAAAATCCCAGGTAGGTGAATTTGATTGGGGTCCAGCTCTCCTGGTTCAACGAGTTCTTCCACCTCCGCTACCGTAATTTTTCCGGCCATGGCCATCATCGGGTTGAAGTTGCGGGCGGTGCCTTTGAAGATGAGGTTACCGTCGCGGTCGCCCTTCCAGGCTTTCACGAGGGCGAAATCGGCCGTCAGGGCCATCTCCAGGATGTGGGGTTTGCCGTTGAACTCGCGTACCTCTTTCCCTTCCGCTACTTCCGTACCGTACCCGGCCGGTGTGAAGAAGGCGGGAATGCCCGCACCGCCAGCCCGGCAGCGTTCGGCGAGGGAGCCCTGGGGGATGAGGTCGACCTCCAGCGTGCCGTCCAGCATTTGCCGTTCAAATTCCTTGTTTTCGCCAACGTAAGAAGAGATCATCTTTTTGACCTGGCGCTTCTGCAGCATCAGGCCAATGCCAAAGTCATCAACCCCGGCGTTGTTGGAAATGCAGGTCAGACCAGTCGTTCCGGCCCGGACTAATGCGGCGATACAATTCTCGGGGATGCCACAAAGGCCGAAGCCTCCTAGCATGAGGGTCATGCCATTTTTGAGGCCGGCGATGGCGGCGTCGGCGTTAGCAACAGTCTTATTCATGGTGTGGGCTTGATCAACTCTATAATGGTTCGGGCAAGATAGCTACTGCTTATTCAACGCCCAATCGTAGTCCCGGAAACCAATCTCGACGTCGGCGGGGATCGGGGTCGGTAGGTATTTATTTAAGTAGGTGCGCAGGTCGCCGAAGTCTTCACCGTACCAATCAAAGATCTTGGAAACGGCCACTTCATCACCGATGGTATTGTACGCTGGGTTGCGGACGAATGCCCGTGTCCGCTCCGTCAGTAAGGATTCTACATTAGCCGCCATGAAAGCCTTATTCGGGAGGGGTGGGCAGGATTTAGCGGCACAATTCACGGCGAAATGAATCCGTGCATCTTTAAAGCGCGGGCGAATGATGTCGTGCTCGATGTTGTTCAGGCTGTACGTTTCACCCTCAATTTCGATCCATTTTACTTTCCACGGGTCGCCTCCGTCGAGATCCGTAATGGACGCTACGGGGTAGTCCCGCAAAATGCGCTTTATGGTAAAGGCATTGTACGCGTTGATCCAGTAGGCTAGGGAAGCCCTCCGGCCCCACGTGCCCTTTGGCGCCGTCTCTTGTAGGGTGGCTAAGTAAGCGTCGAGTTCGCTTTCGCTACTTTTAAATCCTGCATAATCGACGTTACCAGCATCGTCAACGTAGCGTTGCAATAGAGTATTCCAGGGCTGGTGTGAAGGCGAGGCTGGCGGAATTTCCAACGCTTCCTCTACTTCCATTGTAGCTGGCTCATCAGAAGATGCTTCAGCAGAAGCGGGCGCTGCCGCAGGTGCCGGGGAAGTTGGGGAAGCCGCCACGGGAGCGTTCACGACCGGACTGGAGGTGACGGGCTCCGCTGCAGGACGGACCGGCGTAGAAGGAGCTGATGCGGTAACCGCTGGCGCAGAGACGGCCGTCGGCTTTACTCTTGGGTTGATCTTCGGTTTTTCAGTATCAATAGAACTTGGGGTGGGTTCCGGCATTCTTTCTGGCTCGACGGTACTGGGGTCCACATTACGGGTGAACTCTACCTGATCCTGTTTGACGGGTAGGTCTTTTTGGACGGGTGCCTCCGCCACGGAGGGCTGACTTTTGGTGCTAGCATCGTCACTCCGAGCCCGCGTTCCACAGGAGATGAGTAGAAGAACGGTGATAAGAAGGCTAAGTGATTGAAGGGTTAATTTCATTATTCGGCTGGGTGGTACGCTGGGGTAACGTTCAATCAGGCCTACGGGGTTTGCCAGTACCGATAAGATTCTACGCAGCGGCGGGTGGAATACTTTGTGTAAGAACTTTTGCGAGCCAAATTGTTGTTCCTTCCCCGGCGGCGATATACCTTTGCGGCCAGCTAAATCAGCACTACCGGAGGAATGGCAGAGCGGTTTAATGCACCGGTCTTGAAAACCGACGTACCGAGAGGTACCGGGGGTTCGAATCCCTCTTCCTCCGCAACGAAATGGCCCGACGTTCCCCCCCGAACGCTCGGGTCATTTTGGTTTTGGGCTGCCTTCAACTACTACTGGACTTCCTTTCCCCGTACGCTCAACCCTGGGGTAGGGGAGGCGTTAGTCGAGTTAACTGCTTATTACTATGGAAGAATCGAAGATCGTCCGGGCACTGGCCGGCGTACAGGACCCCAACACCGGTACGGATATCATCACCGCCAATATGGTCCTGCACCTCAAGGTGGATGCCCCGAACGTCAGCTTCACCCTCCAGCTGCCGAAGTTGGATAATGATTATAAGCAGCAACTAAACTTCGCCTGCCAGGAGGCCATCTTAGGCATTTATCCCGAAGCGAACGTGCACGTCCACATGCAAAA
Source organism: Lewinella sp. 4G2 (assembly GCF_001625015.1). Taxonomy (NCBI): domain Bacteria; kingdom Pseudomonadati; phylum Bacteroidota; class Saprospiria; order Saprospirales; family Lewinellaceae; genus Lewinella; species Lewinella sp. 4G2. Next base: position 3,172,941 of record NZ_LVWJ02000014.1, read on the forward strand.
CCCATCTTCCGCTGCACCTGCGTCAGCGCCAAATGGAGCACCGGGTGGGCCGCAAAAAGCGAACCCGCTGCCGCACGTGCGAAACATAATCGCCGTGGCCAGTGGTAAAGGTGGGGTAGGGAAGTCTACCGTGGCCGTCAACCTGGCCCTGGCTTTGCAAGAGATTGGTGGCGCCGTCGGCCTGCTGGATGCTGACGTTTACGGGCCCTCTGCGCCAACGATGCTGGGCCTGGTAGGGCAGAAACCGAAGGTGGAAAAGGTATACGGTAAACCGAAGATCAAGCCACTGTTCGCCTACGGAATGCCAGTGATGAGTACCGGATTTGTGGTGGAACCCGAACAAGCCGTCGTCCTCCGGGGCCCCCGCCTGAGTGGTATCATCAAGCAGTTCCTGGAAGAATGTATCTGGCCGCCACTGGACTACCTCATTATCGACTTACCCCCAGGGACAGGTGACGTGCAACTCAGTTTGGTACAAACGGTGCCCGTAACTGGTGCCGTTCTGGTTACGACCCCACAGGATGTCGCCCTTGCCGATGCGGTAAAGGCAATGAATATGTTCTTCCTGCCAGACGTTCAGGTTCCCGTGCTCGGGGTCGTCGAAAATATGTCCTGGTTCACTCCCCGCGAACTGCCGGATAACAAGTATTACCTCTTCGGGAAGGATGGTGGAAAAACGCTGGCCAAAAAATCCAACAGTATGCTGCTGGGCCAAGTGCCGCTGATCGAAGGCATCCGCGAAGGGGGAGACGACGGCAAGCCGGCTTTCCTAGACCGTGACGACGAAATGGTCCGTGAGGTCTGGTTGAAGGTAGCCAAGAACGTTGCCCGCCAAACCGCCCTGCGCAACGAAATGATGGAGCAGACGCCCATTGTTCAGATCAAGTCCTAGACCTTAAAAGATCGCTAGCTGATTCTCGGCCTGTTCTTCAATTCGCTCCTGCTTGCTGAGGAGGATGCCCGTGTTGTCGCTATCCGGCAACAGGCGTTTGGCGATGCGCAGCCGGTGGGTATAGCGCCCGAGCTCGTAGTTGTAGATACCGAAGTGATCGACGGCGTCAATCCGCACCCGGTCCCCCACGTGGAGGATGGTGCTATCCGGCAGCAAAATGCCTACGTGGTTGATTTCCCGCTTCCGGTTATCGAAAAACGCCAGGTCACCTACTTGGGCCTGGACCATGAAGTCTACCATCCGCCCACTGCCGGCCATGGCCTCTGCGGTACGTGGCAGCTTAACGTTGATGAGCCGGTACAGTAGTTGGATGAGCGCAGAAGCATCCACGCCAACTGGCGTCCGACCACCGCGCATGCCGGGAGCATACAGCCATTTGCGGGCGAAACGAATGAGCAGATCAGCATCCGTTCGTAAATCCTCGGAAAGGGCCGCCTGCCCTGAGTAATTAAAGGTTTTGCCGCCGTGGGTGAGTCGCAAACCATCATATTCCGGTAGTCTGGCCCCGAAGGTGATGGGGATACCTTCCCGTTCGCCGAGGATGGTAGAGAACAGGTCGAGATTGAACGCAGGGTTATCCCGCTGCAAACGGAAAGTTCGCTCATCCACCCCAATCAACTGGTCGGTGCGGACGTAGCCTTCAAACTCATCATCGGAGCAACGGATGTGTGCAAAGTGCTTGCCCGCTTCCAGGATGGTCACGGGTTCACCGAAGAGCAGTTGGGAACTGAGCTCCGCGTCCTTTTTGGGGCGGGCCAGGATGGCTGCGGCGGCGAATTTGCCGGTGGCGAACTTTTGCATCATGGGGCGAAGGTAAGCACCTTGTTCTTCACGTTGGTTGACCTCCGGTTGGTTGACCCCAGGTAGGTTGACCCCAGGTTGGTTGACCTTTAGGTCAACACTGATCTGCCGGTTGCTAATAATTCCAGTCACGTTTAGTCGTATTCAGTATTTAATCTGGTTTAGCACATGTTCGTTACACTTCTTTTGTGACCACCACGAAGTAGCAGCGCAGCTAAAAGAAGCAAAAGCTTTGTCCTGTAACCGTGGCTTAACGCGATTTTCCGGTGGAAAGGCTAAAATCTGCCAACTCGCCAAACGTCCTTTGCGCTAAGCTTAAATCATTTGATTGCATTATTCTTTTGGCCTTCAATCAATCTTTCGCGTGCTCAAACAGTGCAGATTTCTTAACGCCTTTCCACCGGAAAATCACTACCACGGTTAAGGGACGGATGCCGTTTAGGGGAATAGGTATCTCGTCTAAATCTAAAATCTAGCTTCTAATATCCCTAGAAATTCTAACGTCCTCGAAGACTTCTCTGCCGCAACGCCAAACTTACCTCTTCCCCCAAATAGTTATTGATCAACCGGTGGGCTAGGTAGATCACTGGGGTGAGGAGGATGGCGGAGACAAATTTGAAAACGTACTGAACGGTAGCTACGGCGAGGATGCGGGACCAGGGCCAAGGATCGGCAACCCCGTCAAAAAGCTCGGGGCCAAGTTTGAAGGCGACGTAGAGGACGACAAAACTGTCCACTAACTGGCTGATGACCGTGGAGCCGGTGCTGCGGAGCCAGAGCATTCCTTCCCCAGTGCTGCGTTTGATGCGCTGAAAGACGAATACATCCGTCAATTGGGCGAGGAGGAAAGCGGCGAGGGAGCCCACGATGATGAATAGCCCTTGACCAAAGGTGACAGCAAAGGCCGCCTGACTATCCGATACTCCTCTATCCACGGATTGGGTCACCCACCAATCCGCTGGGCTCAGGGATATGGCGGCGAAGATCATGGCGAAGGCGTAAAGGATGAGCCCAACCGTTAGGTAGCTCAGCAGTTGAACGCCGTGTTTGCCGTAGTAATCATTGAGTACGTCCGTCATCACGAAGACGATGGGCCACAGCAATACGCCGGCACTGAACTGAAGGGCGCCTACTTCACCGAAGAGGTTGAAGTTCCAGGGGACCACCCCCAGGGTATCTTCCAACGCAAAGATTTTGACGCCAATTAACTCCGCTACCACGGCATTGGCCACGAAGAAGCCGGCCAGGATGATGAACAAGCGGCTGGGTTTGTGGGACGTTACGTCGAGGGCAACTTCTGGGGTACTGTGCGGAGATACGCTGGGCATAAACCATGAATTGAGTCAGGGGCGGGAAGGGGCAAGCAGGGAATATCAATCGAATTCCTTTCGGTGCGGATGGGCAAATGTATTCAGAAGCAACGTAACCGTCTTCCTGGAATGGCTCGCCGTCGGTGGCCGCTCTCCTTGCATTCACGCTAAGCCTCTCGACGAATCTTGCTACTTTTAGCGCCAAGCCCCCAACGTTTGCGCTTCGTATGAACGTCTAGCGAATAATTGAACTACTACCGAGATTGCCCCAGATGCGTATTACACTCTTGCTGTTATTTTTCCTGTCGGTACATTCGCTTACCGGGCAGAAACTAAGGGGCCGGATTCACCACAGCGTGACAATGTTGGATACTACGGTGACCCATCAGCTGATACTGCTGGACTACAGTAAGTTGCTCGGGACGGCCGTCCGCTTTACCCCCGATTCCCTGTTCTTTCGGATGCACGCTGCAGCGGAGGTCTCCGCATTCCCGGCGGAACAGGTACGTTACTTAGGTGTCTATCAGCCCAAGTTCAATCCTGATGACGAGCAATTTGCGTCATCCGCACCCGGCTTTCAGGACCTAACCTACGAGCGTACCGCGCTACCCTTCCAGGAGAAGGCCAGGTTTAAGATCATCAACCTGCTTTACCTGGGTACGGAATTTGCGCTCAACGACAATTTTGAAGTTGGGGTAGGCTTAGCTCCGGTAGGATTACTCCTAACCCAACGAGCTCGGGTAAGCATTACGCCAAAAGTGCACGTGGGAGTCAGTAATCAATCGATCTACTTTCCATTTTTTGGTAATACCAACCGGGGTGGGACGGGGGTACTGGTTGGTGACGTCACCGCACTACTTACCCTCGGCGACGATCGCGGATTTCTGAACATTGGTAGCGGGTATTTTTACAATACGGACGTCCGTAATGAAAGAATATTTCTACAACGACTGGCAGCGGGCGGACGTGTCAGCAAGTACTGGCACCTCTACGCAGAGGCTATGGCATCCTTAAACCGCCGCAATGATGACGCGGAACTCTACCCTAGTTTCACCGCCGCCTACGGGAAGCGGCGCCACCGTTGGCGGTTCGGAGTCTTTACGGTGTACCAGCAGGAACGTAGAGTGCGGATACCACCTTTACCTTACGTTGGCTACACGCGCTACTGGTGATCAGCTGATTTTCTAGCTCAGCCCTAGAAGTAGTCGTAGCCGACCAGTAAGGGTTGCATGGTATTGGCGTGCAGCAATACCCAATCTTCGCCACCGTTGATGAAAGCACTGTAAGCCGATACGCTACCACTATTGATTTGTAATTCCCCTTCCCGGGAATCACCGCTGAGCGGATCGTCCGAATAACGGGGGTAGACGGCCATGGTCTGCGGCTTCTGCCCCTCCTGAGTGATGGAGATGATGGCAAATGGCACCTGATTGTTGGCCCTTTCAATCACCTTTAGGTCCTTATTCTCAAAACTGGAGATGTAATACTCTTCGTACCGGGAGAGGACGCCTTCCACACCACCTTTGGGAATCATACGAGTCTGCTGAGGGCCTTCGTACAGTGGGGCTAACTGGAATCGATCCTCCATCTTAGTCAGTTTGAAGCTTGCGCCCTGTTGTTTGGGGTAATCGATCTTAAACTCCGTGACTTTATCCGGGTCAACGCGCCAGTACACTTTGTCCCGCCATTCATCATCCCAGTGCATAAAGCGCTGGCGGATGTTGCCGGTGAAGCCGGGAAGGTGAACGACGTAGGGGTCCTCGACGCCTTCTTTGATGGCGTAAGTACCCAGTTCATCATTGTTGCTTCCTCCTAGATAGTAGCCCTGGAGTTTCTGGCCGGACTCATCAAACAGTTGTACCAGAATGCCGGAAGTCGCAATATCCTCAATGATGTTGGGGATGGCTTTGTAGCTGGGGAGCGACTGAATGTCCAGACCCCGAACCACGTGCAGAATACCCTTCACAATGTTGGCGTTGGCTGGCTCACCGTCCGCCAGCCAGCCGGAGACACCGCCTCGGGTGAGATTGACCTGGTGGCCATTACGATCGGCAATGAAGATGCGGTCGATCGCCTCCACGTTGGCGTAGCTGAATTGCCGGCTCTCCGCCTTATCGGCAAGGCTAGTCTCGGTGTCGTCACTCCGCAGGGCGAAGTAGGTGATGCCTCCCAATACGAGGACGGCTAGTAGCAACAGGAAAGTACGGTTCATGCTAAGTCAGGTAACGTGGTCAGGGGCACCTCGAAAGGCCAGGAAGTAGGTGAGCGATCAGGCGCGTTTTTTCGCGTAGCGACGCTTGCGCACAAAGTTAAACCCAAGGCCGAAGAGGGCGAGCAGCAGCAGCGGAAGACCGATGTTAAGTAAGCGCCACGACGTAGCGTTCGCCACCGCCGCTTCCTTGTCAGTGAGGCGCAGTTTAACCTCCTTGCCACGAGCACCAATCACCCCATTCGGGTTGAGCAGGTATTCGATGGCATTCAACATGAAGGTTTTGTTGGCGTACTGAAATTTCTCAAATTTGTTGAAGCCCAACGGGTAGTAGGGATTCTGTTTTCCCACCTCGTTGGAGAGCACGTCACCGTCAGCGATGATCATCATCCGGGTTGGCTCGGATTTGGCTTTGAACGCGATTCCATTCTCCCGTAACATGGCTTCGTTTTCCTTGCGCAGCCGGTTAGCATAAGGGCTGGTGAAGGAACCTTCCAGCAACATGGCCAGGGGTAAGGCCTCCTCGTCAAAACGGTCCAGGTCGAGACTGAATTTCTGCGCGTCCAGATCAATGGGGGAGGGAAGCCGTTGCCGGCGGGAACGGGGGCTCGTCGTCAGCAACACCGTTTTCTTGACGTCGGGGTCGTCGCTTACCGACTCGATCACAGTAGGGAAGCGAAGATCTACCGGGTCCAGATTTTTTACTACGGGGTGGTCTTCGCGCGGGATGGATTTTACGTGGTAGGGAAAGTCCACGAGAGTAATGTTGGTCCCTTCCGCACTCCGCCCCGTCGCCATAGCAATCTTGGTGTTTGAAAGATCCAGGGCGAGCACCGGCGGTAGGCGGAATCCGTATTTAAAGAAGATGTCCTCCAGCCCAGTGGAGTAAGGTTGGGGGTAGAATTCGTTCCGACCCTGCAAAGAGTCTAGGTCCATTGAAACGGCATCCACGGCCCAGAGGACTTTGCCGCCATTCATGATGTACTGGTCCAACTTGAATGCTTCAAAATCAGAAAAGGGAATGGTGGGCTTGGCGACAATCAGCAATTCAATGTCGTTGGGAATGAGCGCGAAGCTATCCAAATTCACTGGCCCCAGGTCGTAATCTTCGCGGAGGTTCCGCACGAGGTCGATCGTATTGATGCCGGGTAATTCCCCGTGGCCCATCGTGAAGCCAATGAGCGGCTTATCATTATTGGTCAGTCCCTCAATGGCGCGGCTCAGGTTGTACTCCAGCAAACTCTCCGCCTGGTTAATCCGTCGGATCTCACTCATGCCGGGTAGGGAAGGCGCAAGAAAAGGAACGACCCGCTGGCGCGTACCGTACGTCAATACGGCGTAGGGATAGACGGCGTTCAGGCTTCTTTCGGCTGCAGTGGCGGCAGAGTAAACCGTTACCGGGACGATGCCGAAGTCTTCTTGCAACTGCCGTTGGCGGTCGCGTACGATCTCGGGGTCACCACTCAGGGGATCGGAGAACTCCCACTCAATATTGTTGGTGTAAGAGGAGAAATCCAGCAGCAGATCGGAGACCTTTTCCTTCAGTCGTTCGTAATTGGCGGGCAACTTACCCGTGAGGAGAATGCGGATGGTGAGGCGCTCTTCCAGGTTCTCCAGCTGTTCGGCGGTATTATCCGTAAGCGTGAAGCGCTTGTCTTCCGTCAAATCCCAGGCGCCGTAGAGGGCCGTCCCGCCGATGCGTGCATTGGCCAGCACGTTGATGATCACGAGCAGGGCTACGGCCAAGGCGAACTGGACGAGCGATTGGTTGCGGTGTTTCTTTTCTAGTTGGGGCATACGTACGCTAAAAGAACGCGAAGGTAGGGCTTTGTATTTGGTCCGAAAACAGATTGCGGGCCCACCATCATTGGTTTCGTCGGCCAGACTTTAAACGCCAACCCTAAAGCATCCGCCGGCCTACTTTTTCTTCTTTTCCCAGGCTTCCGCCTCCTTCATCAAGTCCTCCAGCGACATATTATCGGTGCGGCTGAAGTGCAGCGTTTCTTTGTATTCCTGCCGGTCCAATTCCACTATTTTGATCTCGGTTCCGGTGTAAGCTTCGATGGCCCGCAACTTGTCGTGCTCATTCGGAGCGCAGAAGGTGTAAGCGATTCCCCGGCGGTCGCCACGGCCGGTCCGGCCCACACGGTGGACGTAATTATCGGGCTGGTCCGGCAGATCGTAGTTGATCACGTGGGTCACGTCGGCGATGTCAATTCCGCGGGCACTTACGTCGGTGGCGACCATCATCCGGGTAGCGCCTTCCCGGAAGTCTTCCAGCGCTTTATTCCGGTCGTCCTGGCTCATGTCTCCGTGTAGGACCAGGGCTTCAATACCGACGCGTGCCATTGCTTTTGTTACTCTTTCGGCGCGGACGCGGGTGCGAACAAATGTAAGGAGCTTCGCCTCCGGGTTTTCTTTGTAGAAGCGCTCGAGGAAAAATCGCTTATCATCCATTTCGATGAAGACGACGGAGTGATCGACGTTGCGAGAAATAGGATCCTTCGGTGAGATCTGAATTCGTATCGGCTTTTTGACCAGCGTGTAGGCCAATTTCTTGATCTTCTCATTGATGGTGGCCGAAAAGAACAGGGTCTGCCGTCGTTTGACGAGGTGGCCCATGATGCCACGGATATCATCAATAAAACCAAGGTCGAGCATCAGGTCCGCTTCGTCCAGTACGAGGATGTTGACGCGGCTGAGGCGCAGCGCTCCCTGATTCAACAAGTCAAACATCCGGCCGGGGGTGGCGATGAGGATGTCGACACCATCCTGCAACTGCGCGATCTGTGGGTCCTGTTCCACCCCTCCGGTCAGGGCAAATATATTGACGCGGGTACCCTTCGCCAGGTCGGAAAACACCTGATCCAATTGCATGGCCAACTCCCGGGTAGGGACCATTACCAGACACTTGATGCCGTCCTTCCGCCGCTGCCGTTCTTTCCCGGTGTGGATCAACTGGATGACCGGGATGGCGAAAGCCGCCGTCTTCCCCGTGCCGGTTTGGGCGATCCCCATCACATCTTCACCTTTCAGGATATGGCGGATGGCCTTGTACTGGATATCCGTAGGTCGTTTCCAACCCAGCTTACCGATTGATCTTTTGATTTCCGGAGCGAGGGGATATTGGTCGAATTTCATGCTGCGAAGGTACGGCCCCCCGGGGGCAGTTACTGAAACTTAAAGCTGTACCCGAGGCTGATCACCGGAGCTCCAAAAATGGTCAGCCGGAAGCTCTCCAGCGGGCTGCCGGAAGTCTCCGCGGTAGCGGCGCCAGAAGTGCGGGGTTGGTAGTAGATATTGTAGGCGTTCTTCCGGCCGTAGAGATTGTAGACCGTAAAGATCCAGTCGCCCACCCATCGTTTTTCCTCCAGTTTGGCGTTGTGAATGCGCCAACTGAAATCCAACCGGTGGTAAACGGGAAGCCGCGCATTGTTGCGTTCCAGGAACAACGGAACCGGCGTCTCACCAATCTGCAGAACCCCGTTAGGAACGGTGTACGGACGATTGGATTGCACCACGAAATTGAGACTGATTTGGTTAGCCTTCTGGTCGTCCAGCGTCAGGTTGAGGTTGAAGGTGTGGGGTTGATCGAAGTACCCATTGTACTGCTGGCCGGCGTTAACGCTGGTATTGAAAGTTGGCCCATCCACCGTGTTAAGGCTGCGCGCGTAAGCGTAGTTGATCTCTCCGGTAAAATTGCCCTTCCGTCGTTTGATGCCCGCCTCAATACCGTAGGCTACTCCTTGTCCCTGGATGAGGTCGGTCTCGACCGTTGGGTTGAGAAAAAAGTCCGCGCCCGGTTTGTATTCCAGTAGGTTATCGATGTCCCGGTAGTAACCTTCCAGGCTGAGTTCGTAGCCCTTGTCGCCCGGCAGCCAGTAGAATCCGCTGCTGTAAAGGGTTGCCTTCTGTGGCAGGATGTTGTTGTCCGACAGCTTCCATCGGCTACTAGGCAGTGGCGTTGTGGAGTTGAAGATGTTCTGGAGGTACTGGCGATTTAGTGCGTAGGCTGCCTTAAAACTCAGCTTCGGGGATAGCTGGTAACTTAAGCCCAATCGTGGTTCGAATCCATTGTAGGTCTGCATATTCTCGCCGCTTCCGAACTCCTCCGTTTCGGTAAGGCGGTCGGGATCCAGGATCTCCTCGTTGTCGTAAATCCGGTTTGTTCCGGGGCCCAGTTGTGCGTACTGGGTGAAGCGGAGGCCGGCGGAAAGAGTGAGGGCGTCACTGACTTTCCACTCATCCTCCACGAAAAGACTGGCTTCCAGCGATTGCTCGGTATCCAGATTCACCGGAAGGATGGATTCCACGCCGTCGGGGTCCAGACCGCCGGGGTCGATGTCATAGCGAATCAGCTGTCCTCCACCGGAAAGGCGGTGACCATTCTCGGTGTTATAGCTGAATATGGATTGCGCGCTGTGGTACTGAATGCGGCTATCGAATTCTATCACGTTATCCGTATCCGCTTGCGGGAAGAGCAACCGGGGTTTATGGTCGCTCCGGACCAACTGGGTATTCAGGCTCGCCCGATCGTTGAAGATCTTCAGCCACTCCGCCGTTCCATTCAAAGTGGAGTACGTATACTGATTGCGATCAGACGTTATGCCACTAAACTGATTGAGGAGATCGATCTGGTAAAAGTCAGCACTGTAAAAACCGGACACGGTGAAGATATTCTTCTCATTCGCGGTGTACCGTAATTTGACGGTGGCATCGGCGAAGCGGGATTCCGTATTCTTCAGGCGGTCGATCTGTTTAAAGATGAAGTCGTTGAATCCACCCCGTACTGCGGCCAGAACCTTCACCTTCTTCTGTTTGTCAACCGGTGTTTCAATGCTGAGGTGGCTCGATACGATGCCAATACCTCCCTGCATTTTGAAGTTGTCTGAAGTGGGATTACGACTCTTGACGTCGAGTACCGAACTGATGCGGCCGCCGAATTTAGCGGGAATGTTTGCCCGGTAGAGGTCGACGCCCCCAATAGCATCCGGTGTAAAGACAGAAAATAGACCGAAGAGGTGAGTCGGGGTAAAGACGGGAGCCCCATCGTACAAAACCAGATTCTGATCAATGGTACCACCCCGCACGCTTAGCCCATTGCTCGCTTCTCCGGCAGAGTTTACGCCGGAGATCAACTGAAGACCTTTAAATACATCCACTTCACCCAGGGCTACGGGGATTAGCTCAATGGCTTCAATGTTGAGTCGCTCCACACCCATCACCGGCCGGCTCAATCGTTCACTGGCATCGTTTGAGGTGACGGTGACCGTCTCAATCTGCTGAGCGGAGGGTACGAGCATAAGCTCAAGGGTTTGGGTAGGGCCGGCCATCCGCACGGTTTGGCTGAGTTGTTCGTAACCTAGAAAGCTGGCCAAAACGGTGAAGTTTTTGCTGTCCGTTTTCAGCACAACCGTACCTGAGCCGTCTGTCGTTCCGTTTATCGCGGCATCTTCGATCTGGACGTTCACGAATTCCAGCGGAGTCTTGGTCGACCCATCCGTCACCCGAACGGTCAGTTCATAGGCTTGTCCAGAAGCGAAAGTACTCAGGGTGATAGTCAGTAGAGCAACGATAAAAATCCGCATGCGTGGCTGCTTTGGCGTGTCAGTTCCAGACGGTGGGAGTGACGCTGAATAAGGTAAATGGGGGTGGGTTATCCGGGAGGACTAGCTAAGTTTTGCCTAATCGATCCATCCGGCGGGCCGGACGGTCGTGCGGTTCAGACCAATACACGGGGCGGCGGGTGGTGGTGGGATACGGGGCTCGAGCCGTAGCGTCCCGTCGAAGGGCAGGCTACGACCACCGAAAGTATCCCGCTCAATCATGACGCGGTCAACAGTCAGTGCGGCCGCCTTCACGTAACCCAGGACGGGCATGTTCCCCTGGCTGACGTCACTAAGATTACCGACGAGGGCCGCGGGTAGGGGAGCGTTGAGCCCGCCCGATCCTTCGGCCAGGTCCTGGACCAAGCTGCTAAATTCAAATGCCTTACGCGTTACGTTGAATTGTCGGATCTCAAACAGGAGCCGGCCGGGCCGGTTGTAGTCCGTCCGGTTAGCCACCACACCGGAGATCAACTGTCCATCACTGAATTCGTCGGAGAAAAGATCGACGTTGGCCGACTCGCTCGTCACCCAGCAGCGCGTATCGCACAAGTAGTCGTACCGTTCTACGAAACGGGACCCGGGCGTCGGCATACATTCTCCGTTATTGTAGACCGACCGAAAACAGGAGGCACATACCTCGATCGTTTGAAACGTCCCTGAAGTGTACTCGTAATAATTGGCCTCACCCGCCGGATCCTGTACATCCACCAACACTTGGAAGGCGGGAATGAAACGGTCACGTGCCTCGCTGAAGTAGGACTCCTGTTCAAACTCCACCCGTACGTTTTGGAAAGGCACGGGTTCGGGTAGTACTTCCGCGGTGGACTCCACCATTTCGCCCCGTGGCGTCGCAATTTGCAGGCGGTAGCTTTCGCCGGGGATGCCCGCCCAGTCGGTTGGGGGCACGTAGACGCCTGGTGTGGAGGTACTAATCCAATTTACCCCTTGTCCTGCTCCGTCAATACTGGTTACAACGACGCCTTCGATGGGTTGCAGTACGGAATTACCAAAGAGCAACTCACTACGACTGACCTTTACCTGGCTTTCTCCGGCCACGTTGGTGATGGTGCCGTCCACCAACAGGAAGCCTTCCTCGAACTGGAATTCGGGAGCTACGGCGTCAGTACACGTACAGAGTAACAGGAGGAGCGGGAGCAACCCCATCAGTCTCGCTAGGGGCCGTCTCAGCATTTTCGTTTCATTCATCGGCCGCAAGGTAAGTCTTCAGGGGGAAGTGTGATCCCACTATCCTTGCTTCGCACCTGCGGCAGCGCCCAACTGAATGGTAGCTAGAAAACTAGCCTCTATTGCTTGATGAATTTGCGGGAGAAGACCTTGCCATCCGCTGTGCGCAGTCGGTAAACGTAAGTGCCGGGAGCAAGACCACCGGGCCGCAACGCGACGCGGGTATCGACGCCGCCGGGAAGCGTGACCGTGCCCGTGCGTAGGCGCTGACCGCGAACGTCGAAGACCTCGAAGTTGGCCGTGCTATCAACGGGAGCGTAGACCTTAAGGTAACTATCGGACCGCACCGGATTAGGGCGAGGAAGGCCCACCGCCCAGTCTCCCTTGGCCGTGCCGCGCAGCCGCGCCGTCTGGATGGGGCTGTATTCGAAGGAGCCGGAAAGATCCTCCTGACGCAGGCGATAGTAGTAAAGTGCCCCGAGGCGGACGTCCGTATCCTCAAAAGAATACTCGTTGATGCTATTACCCTGCGCGCCGGGTCTTACCCGACCGATGGCGCGAAAATTGCGCCCGTCCTCGCTGCGTTCGACCACGAAACCGGCATTGTCAGTTTCCCGGGAAGTGGACCATTCTACCTTGATAGACTTGGTTAGGCCACGGGCCGTAATACTCATCAGATCAACGGGTAAGGATAGGTTACATCCGTTAAAAATAGGGAGGTACTGGAAGCCGGGGTAGACGAGGTTTTGCACGGTGGTCTCCGGCACGTCGAACCAATCCATCAGCACCGAACCGTAGACGTCGCGGAAATCATACTGGTACGGGACGCCAGTAATTTGGTCTACCTCGGTGTCAATGACTGGGTTGGTTCCCGTGATGCCACCGGCGACGCAATTGCCGAATACAAAGAGGGAGCCGGCGTCGCCGTGGTCGGAACCATTGCTCGCGTTGTCCTTAATGCGGCGGCCAAACTCGCTGAACGTCATGCCCATAACGCGGTCCGCCAGCCCGAGCGCTTCGAGATCATCCTGGAAAGCTTTGATGCTGTCGGATAATTCCGTCATCAATTCCGCGTGGCGGCCGGTCAGGCGATCGCCGTCGTTTACCTGCGCGGAGTGGGTATCGAAGCCAGTCAGCGTAGCCACGTACACCTTTGTCTTCAGCCCGCCACTAATGAGGTAGGCAATGTCCCGCAACTGTTTGCTGAGGCGGCCGGTCGTGTAATTATCGGCGAGGCTGTTGCCGGCGTTGGCGGCATTCTGAACGACTTCACCGTACTCGTTACTCTGGCCAATCAGGGTGCGTACGAAGTCAACTTCCGTACCGTAGTTGGTACCCACGGGTAACGGCGTATCGCCTCCGGGGGCAATGTAGAGGTAGTTGAAGGGGTTGTTGACGGCAACGCTAAAGTTGGAGCTCGTGCCCTGGCAGGTTTCGCTGATTACCGTACCCATCGTCATCGCGAGCGGGTCAGTGTATTCAGTGCTCGGGTATCCAGTCGGATATTCGGGGTGGTCATTTTCGAGGTAGCGACCGAGCCAACCGGTGGTGATGACTTCGTCGGCGTCGGAAGCGGACGTCCAAATGTCGGTGCTGCGGAAGTGAGAGCGGTTTTGGTTGGGATAGCCAACGGCCTGAACGGCGCCCAGTTTGCCCTCGTCGAAGAGCGTCTTCATCCCCGTCATGGCGGAGTGGAGCCCCGTTTCTGGCGTAAGATCAATGATGCCGGAATCGGGTAGGGCGATGTTGGGCCGCACGATCCGCAGGTTCTCAATCTGGTCGGTACCGATGAGCGTATTCAAGCTATCGTTACCGCCGGCAAGTCGTATCAGCACGAGGACCTTGTCGCTATCCGGGTTGATAAATTGGGTGAAAAGTTGGAGGGGAGCACCGGCCACCCCATTGTTCAGGAGGGCTGGGATACTCAGCGCACCAACGCTGCGGAGGAAGTTTCTTCTTTTCACTTGAGAGCTATTCTTGGGGCCGGAAGCGGCGGGGTAGGCTTAAAAATTGGAGAGAGGGGAGGCAAGGTCGGTGACTAGTGCACGTGGAATTCAGCCAGTTGCATGAGGCCGTACATCATGCTGCGGATGCGGGACGTGACGGCATCGATGCCGGCCATATCGTTGGGGTTCGCCTGGTAATCTGAGTATTCGTTCGTCCAGACGAAGTCCTCCTGGCCACCCAGCAGTAATTCAACGAGGGCGTCGGTTTGCTCTTGTTCCAAAGGTTTGGGGAGGAGGATGGAGCACATTTCCTCGACCACGGAGATCGAATCGTAGGGGTTGTTCAGTCCGTCGACTACGCTCAGCCAATCGCAGCGGTAGGCAGTTTGGTCCCAGTAGAAAGCACCCGTCGTGCACCTGCGGGCGTGGCTGGTTCGCGCCTGAATGGTACTGGTGTTAAGCCAGATACGGTGGAAGCTGGGCTCCTGGTAGTAGGCCGTCCATCCAGCCACGGACGGTGGGGTGAGCAAGTCCATTCCCGTATCCCGGGCGTGAATGAAGCCTCTGCGCGCCGCTTGTTGGCCGTTTTGTACGGTGTCCTGTTCGTAGAAATTGGCCACCCGAAAGGTACTCTGAACAAGGTCCAGCGGCGTCTTGATCATCCCACCAATAATGGAGGTTTCGTAAAAATGCTCGCAGGATAAGAGGGCGCGTAACGCAGGTGCAATGTCGTATTGGTTATCGATCACCAATTGCGACATGGGGGCGATGATGTTCGTCTCCACCTCATCAGTGACGTCGTAATAAACGAAGTGGCGGTAGAGTTTGCGGCAGAGGTAGCGGGCGACTTCGTCCTTAGTGAAGATGATATCGACAACGTCGAGGTACTCGTTCTCTTCGTTGTTGGTGATGACTTGATTATCGAAGCGGTAGCTCAAAGTTTTATCCGTCCGGTCGTGGCGGTTAGTGACGTATTCCGCGTAGCTGTCGAGGCCGGGGGAGATGGTATTGAAGTTGATTGTCCGCCAACCGGTAAGGGCGCGGGCTAATTCGGTGACGTCCTGCTCGGTGTAGTTGGTGTAGTCTCCCGGAGCTACCTGCGGCCCCTTACCGATGGTGAAGAGTTCGAGTAGTTCTCGCGCGTAGTTCTCGTTGGGGTTCTGGCGGGTACTGACGTGGCCATCCAAGAAGCGGAGCATGTAGACGTCGATGGTCATTAGTTTGACCAATTCTTTAAAGTTGCCCGTGGCGTAATCCCGGTAGGTATTGAGGAAGCGCACACGTTCCCGGTCGGCGTTTATGCCACCCATCCCGAAGTGGTTGTGCCAGAAGAGGACCATTTTTTCCCGAATGTTGAACCCGGCTTCGGCGGTGGATTGAAACCACCAGGCCTGAACGCTCCGTGCCCGGGCACTCCTGTCGGCACTGGCGTCAAATTCTGATACCGCAAGATTCATCCACTCATCACCGATACCGGCCTCACCGTCGGGGCGGACGTAGTCGACATAGGTAGGATTAGCGGGAAGAGCAATCGACTCGAACAGCCGGTCCAGCGCCGCATCCAAACCGAGGGAAGTCGCCTCATCCAATTCGGCTTTAGTGGGGGCAAAAGTGGCCCGCCGTAAAAGGTGGCTTGCCTGTTGAAATTCCCACGGGCCCGAGTAAGCAGCGAAAGAGGTGGAAACAGCAGCCGTTAGTACTGATGTTGAAGACATGAAGTAGAAAATCTAAAGTGAAAATCTGTGAACACGAAGGTATGAATTCCACGAATCCTCCGTGCCCGCATTGTTCGGAAGTGTTACCCGTACGTCCATTCTCATGACAGAGGCGACGCAGTTTCGATACCATGCAGGCGAACGTAAACGCTTAAATTCGCAAGTATTCGTTTAATGCTCGATTAATTATTGGATGGGGCAAGATCATTGTGGCATAATCGCTACGAATGAACCCCAATAACCACGTGCAACTCTACGGACGGCTTGCCTCCCAGCCGGAGATAACAACCCTAACCGACGGAACCTCCCTGGCACGAGTACGGCTGTATCCCCTTACTACCTCGGCCGTGCCCGATGAGCCAGACGGGCCGCAATCCTTTCATTTGGTGGCCTGGCACCGACTAGCAAGCCTTATGCACCAAGAGCTACGGCGGGGTGACCGCATCCAGATCCAGGGTGAACTACGTAACCGCAGGTGGGTCCAAGCCGGCCGGACCCAGGTACGTACGGAGATACACGTCCGCCACTTCATCAGATCAGCGAATAGCCGGACGGAGTACCCGCCTTCGCCGCAGCCAGCTAATTCCTCCTCACCAACAACTTTCTAACCATCAAAATTAAACTACCCATGAATCAACTTACCCTCATTGGCCAGGTCCGCAAACCCATGACTTACCACTGCACGGAAGGCGGCCGCGATATGCTCCGCTTTGCCGTGGCTACCGGTGGGACGGAGACGGCCAGCAATTCCAAAGCGGGAACAACGTACTATCCCGCCCTCACCGAACACCACTGTATTGCCTGGGGCCCGGCTGCGCTGGATCTCCACGCCCACCTCGGAAAGGGGGACCGCTTAATGATCAACGGAGAACTCCACTACCGGACCCACCGTAATAGGAAGGGAGATCTTCAGCGATTCGCGGAGATCTACGTGCGGGGGTACACTTATCTGTAAGGACTTGCCGGATTTGATCGTTTGGGGGCAAACAAATTTGCAAGCCTGGGGCTTAAACGCCGTGAGGAATGCGAGAAGCCTCCCTGACGATTACCTTCGCGAACCGGCGGGGACCAACGACCCGGCCGCTTTTTGATAAACTATCCCCCGAGCCAATATTTATTGCTCAATCCGTACCCCAGTTTTAGTGATCAAGTGTATGACGACGACCCAACAAATTTGTGACCTCCAGGAAATTAAAGCCTACGGTAAATTCGGTGACATCGAAGTGTGGCCTGGCCGGCCCTATCCGTTGGGCGCTACCTGGTCGCCGAAGGGCTGCAACTTCGCCGTCTACAGCGAAGACGCTACCCGGATGGACCTCTGTCTTTTCCGTGAGGAAGCAGCTGACGTCGAAGTGTACCGGATCCGAATGATGGAGCAAACCGACTTGGTGTGGCACGTCTTCATTCCGGATCTACCCACCGGCTGGCGCTACGGCTACCGGGCCCATGGCGAATGGAACCCCCGTACCGGACGACTTTACAACCCGAACAAATTGCTGATCGACCCCTACGTAAAGGCGGTCGATGGAGAGATCAAGTGGCACGAAGCCATGTTCCCGTACCCCGTCAAGGAACAAGCCGAAGACCGGTACTTCCAGATGGACGAATCCGACAGTGGCCCTTATCTCACCAAAGGCGTTGTGATCGATACCAGCTACGATTGGGAAGGGGATACTCTCCTGGAACGGCCAATGCACGAGACGGTCATCTACGAAGCCCACGTCAAGGGTTTCACCCAGCTGATGCCCGAAATCCCCGAACAAGAGCGGGGTACTTATGCCGCGCTCGGGCATCCGGCTACCATCGAATACCTGAAAAATCTGGGGGTGACGGCAATCGAGCTGATGCCCGTCCACCATTTTGTGCAGGACGAGCGGCTCGTCAATATGGGATTACGGAACTACTGGGGTTACAACAGCCTCTGCTTCCTGGCTCCCCACGCTGACTACGCCGCAGCTGAGAAGCCGGAGGACCAGGTGCGAGAGTTTAAGGACATGGTCAAAAAGCTTCACAAGGCCGGTCTGGAGGTTATCCTTGATGTAGTGTACAACCACACCGCCGAAGGAAATCACTACGGCCCGATGCTCAGCATGAAGGGCCTCGACAATGACCATTATTACCGCTTAGTGGATGGCGACCGGCAGTTCTACATGGACTACACCGGAACGGGAAATACCATTGACATGACCAACCCGCGGACCCTCCAGATGGTCATGGACAGCCTCCGCTACTGGATCACCGAGATGCACGTGGATGGGTTTCGTTTCGATCTCGCCAGCGCCCTCGCTCGTGGCCTGTACGAAGTCGGCAAACTGAGCACCTTCCTTGATACGATCCACCAGGACCCGGTCATCAGCCAGGTAAAGCTGATTGCGGAGCCCTGGGACGTTGGCCCCGGTGGTTACCAAGTCGGTGCCTTCCCCGTCCTTTGGTCAGAATGGAACGGTAAGTACCGCGATAACGTCCGGGCTTACTGGCGGGGTGACGACGTTGGGGTGGGGGAGTTGGCCTCCCGCTTAAGTGGATCCTCCGACCTTTACGAGTTAAGTGGACGACGCCCAGCAGCCAGCATCAACTTCATTACGGCCCACGATGGTTTCACCCTCCGCGATCTGTACAGCTACAACGAAAAGCACAATGAGGCGAATGGGGAAGGAAACCGCGACGGCGAAAGCCACAACCTCAGCTGGAATTGCGGCGTAGAAGGACCTACCGATGACCCGGAGATCAATGCCCTCCGTCTACGGATGCAACGGAATATGCTCACCACGCTGTTCTTGAGCCAGGGCGTCCCGATGCTCACGATGGGTGATGAGTACGGCCGGACTCAGGGCGGTAACAACAATGCGTACTGTCAGGATAACGAGATCAGTTGGTTCAATTGGGAATGGACGGCGGACCAAACTGCACTACATTCCTTCACGCGTAACCTGATCGCGCTGCGGCGGGATAACCCCATCTTCCACCGCCGCCGCTTCTTTAACGGGCGGACAGTCAACGACTCCACCCTCGGCGACATCCTTTGGATCAACGCCAACGGTGACGAGATGCAAGGTGAAGAATGGAGCAGTACCCACACCCGTAGCCTCGGCATGCTCCTCAACGGCGAGGCGATGGATGAGTACGATGAGCGTGGCAACCGGGTAAAGGACGATATCTTCCTGGTCATACTCAATGCTTACTGGGAGGGTGTCGACTTTCGCTTGCCCGGTGTAAAAGAGTTCAGTATCTGGGAGGAGATTATTGACTCACACACCAGCGAAATCCCGGTAGAAGGAGATTACCCGGCGGATAGCAAGTTTACGGTTGGTCCACGCTCCATCCACGTATTCCGCCTCAAAACGCGGAAAGCAAACATCACGCCGGAAGGCCGCCGCAAGGTCACCATCGTCGATCAGGTGCGGAGATTGTGGGATATGATACAGGAGTAAGTTGGATCCGTCGCATCAGAAGAGCACCTTCGCAACTTGCTAAATACACCACAACCGGTGTGTTGACAAGACCAGCAGGAAGGCGACGCCTAGCGCTGGTTTCGCTGGGTAATTTAACTCGGACGTTCAGTCCATAGCCGCAGGGCATGGATTAGGGTACAGCCGTTTATCTTTGCTCCTCTACCTTCTAAAAGTAAGCTTGCCCCTATGGAACTCCTCAACCATCAGCAGATCAACGCCAAGATTGACCGTTTGGCGATGGAGATCCTGGAGCGGAATACTGCCGAGCAGGAGTTGTACATCATCGGCATTAACAACCGGGGTTTGGAATTGGCGGAACGGCTCGTCAGTTCCTTGCGAACAATTAGTGAAGCGCCCATTCACTTATGGCCACTGACGATCAGCCCAGCGACACCGCTTGACCCAGGCCCTTCGCTAACGAACGACGTCACACAACTAACCGATAAGGCCGTCCTCATAGTCGATGACGTCGCCAATACGGGGAGGACGCTATTCTACGCCATGCTTCCCCTGCAACAGGTGCTGCCAAAGAAGATCGAAGTTTGCGTACTCGTTGACCGCCGCCATAAAAACTGGCCGGTCTACGTGACCTACAGTGGGATGGACCTCAGTACGACCATCGAAGAGAACGTGCTGGTCACCTTTTCCGGACCCAACGGTGACGAGGCTACTTTGGAGTAGTAATTCAGCTACAAGGTTAGCCTAATATCGAGTATCAAACCTGCTTAAAACTAGTAGGTCTTCGTCATCGTAGCCGGGACGGTAAAGATGAAGTCCGCCTTTCCCTCATTCTCTTTCAGCAAATCATCAACTTCTTCTTGTTCCACGACGGTGATTGTCATCACTTTCTTTTCTGGAGCGTATCTGTCCAAGTACCAATAAATGCCTTGGTAGTTATCCGAATGAAAGCTGCCGTTAAGATGGAAGAGCCGACCGTTTTCGGGTAGGACCTGGCTGATGCGCCAAGCCATGGTAGCATCCTTGATGGCCTGCGCTTTGGGGAAGTTTTCACCGCCGTGGCCGCCGGGCATCATTTCCAACATTTCTACGTAGGCGGGTTGATTTGGATCGTACGGAATTGGTAAAGGGGGGAATTCACCACTTTCCGCCATTGGCCGTAGCCCTTTAAAGCCTTCCCGGAATACGACGCGGGCGTACTTGCGGGGAACGTTCGTGCCGTAAACGCTGATACCGTTTGCCTGAGCCCACTTGGCGATGGGTTCGTAGTCCGTACGGAAGTTGGGCCAAACGCCTTCGCCGACTTCATCCAGTGCTTTGAGCTCTATGTCGCCTACCAAATAATCCTCCAAAGCTTGCTGTTGGTCTACTTCAAACATCTCCATCCCCAGCGCGAGGGGGCGACCATCAAGATCCTGCAAATCACGGAAGACGGTATTCTGCAGCCAGTGACCGAGTGCGTCGTTGTGGGATTCGCCGAATAAGATGATGTCTGCCTTGGCAGCCGATTTAAGCAGCTTCTTGTACTTCGTCGCTGTCCCCTCCTTGGTGAAAAGATTATAGGCGAGTGGTAGCTTTTGTCCCATCGATAAGGTACTAGTCAGGCAAAGTAACAGGGGAAGCAAAAGTCGGAGCATGGCGAATCGATTAAGCAGCTATCAAAAGGGGAGCCAATTGCCATTCTACTAGTCCGTAGAGCTGGCCTTATGCTTCATCGCTGCGGCAACGAAAGCCGTAAACAGCGGATGTGGTTGCTCCACGGTGGACTTTAATTCCGGGTGGAACTGAACGCCGACGAAATAGGGGTGATCTTTCAATTCTACTACCTCCACCAGTCCGGTCTTGGGGTTTGTACCGGTGATCTGTAGTCCGGCGGATTTTAACTGATCGAGGTACTCATTATTGAACTCGTAACGGTGGCGGTGGCGCTCGCTGATCTTCGTCGTCCCGTAGGCCTTTGCGGCGTTAGAGCCCTTTACCAGTTCGCAATCGTAGGCGCCGAGGCGCATGGTCCCGCCCTTGGTGGTTACGTCTTTCTGGTCGTTCATCAAATCGATGACCGGGTGGCTAGCCTTTGGGTCAACTTCCGTGGACATGGCCCCCTCAATTCCAGCGACATTGCGGCTGAACTCCACCACGGCACACTGCATCCCCAGGCAGATACCGAAGAAGGGGATCTTGTGCTCGCGCAGGTACTTGATGGCGTTGATCTTACCCTCAATTCCACGCTCCCCGAAGCCGGGGGCTACCAGGATACCGTCGAATTTTTCCAAGAATTTCCCGACGTCTGCGGAGGATCCTTCCAATTGTTCGGAGCTGACGGGGACCACCTTGACCCGCGTTTCGTTGACGGCCCCGGCGTGAATGAAGGCTTCGTAGATGGATTTGTACGCGTCCTGTAGGTCAATGTACTTCCCGACGAGACCAATCGTCACCTCACCGGTAGAATTTTTGAGGCGGCCGAGGAAGTTTTTCCAGCGGCGCAGGTCCGGTTCTTTCCGGTCCTGAATGCGCAGTTTGCTGATCACCTGCGCGTCAAGGCCTTCTTTCAGCATTAGCAGGGGTACGTCATAAATGGTACTCGCATCCAACGCCTCGATGATGCAGGATTTTTCGACGTTGCAGAATAGCGCAAGTTTGCGGCGGATGCTGTCGTCAATCTCGTGCTCGGTCCGCACAACCAAAATGTCGGGTTGAATACCGGAGCTAAGCAATTCCTTGACGCTGTGCTGCGTCGGCTTCGTCTTGAGTTCTTTAGCGGCGGCGAGGTAGGGAATCAGGGTGAGGTGAATGCATATACAGTTGTCACGGCCGAGTTCCCAGCGCAATTGCCGCAGGGATTCCACGTAGGGTAGGGATTCGATATCGCCCACGGTACCTCCCAGTTCGGTAATTACGATGTCGTATTCACCCGTCTGGCCGAGGAGTTGAATACGGCGCTTGATCTCGTCCGTAATGTGGGGCACCACCTGTACGGTCTTGCCCAGGAAAGCGCCTTCGCGTTCGCGTTCGATGACGGTTTGGTAGATCCGCCCTGTCGTCACGTTATTGGCCTGGCTGGTGGGGGTATTGAGGAAGCGTTCGTAGTGCCCGAGGTCGAGATCGGTCTCGGCGCCATCGTCCGTCACGTAGCATTCCCCGTGTTCGATCGGGTTGAGGGTACCCGGGTCCACGTTGAGGTAGGGGTCGAACTTTTGGATGGTAACGGAAAGGCCACGCGCCTGCAACAACTTGGCCAAAGAGGCGGCAATAATGCCTTTTCCGAGGGATGAAGTCACCCCGCCCGTAACGAAAATATACTTGCTCATAAACTGCGATTACGGGGCACAAAGGTACGGCAAGAATGTCCCCCTGCGACCGTTCTCCGGCAACTATTATTTGCTTGCCAAAACAACTTTATTCCTTCCAATGTTAAGCCAATGTAAATTTTGGATTAACTTAGCCTTTACAAGACCCATCCAGTGTTAAGAGTAATGTCACATCCCAGCTCCAAAAGTCGCCTCCTCGGTGTTTTGGCCCTGCTCGCCGCTTTCGGCCAGTGGGCGCTGGCGCAGGTGCCCAATACGGTGGCAAGCAACGAGGTGGCCAACTATTTACGGGTGGACGCTAACGATAAGTTCAAGGACCTACGTCCCGGTCTGACGGCCGGCGCCCAGTCCTTCGACTTCTCCAACAATCTCATTTACTTCACCGCCGTCGCCGATGGGAAACGCGGAAACTTCATTCTCGATACCGGAGCCCCCGAGGTACTGATCAACGACCGTGGCCTGGCATCCCGCGGCAGCGCCCCCGTGGGAATTGCCGCCGGAGGCGAAGTATCGTTGGCAGATCATTTCATCAAATCGTTTGTGTTTACCGGAAAGGAACACCGCAAAATGTGGGCCTATTCCCTGGACCTCCGCCCCCTCGAAACCAGGATCGGCAAAGAGGTAGACGGATTCGTAGGCTACAACTTGCTCGGCGACAGCGAATTGCGGATTGACTATTTCGCACGGACATTTCAGTTGGTAGCCTCAGAGAAAAGACCGGTGCATTTCGGCCGCCAACCCGATCATGAAGTCGCCTTCTCGATGGTTGGTCATCTACCGGTAGTCACCGTAAAACTGGGAAAACAGAAACTGCGCCTTGCGCTAGACACCGGCGCTAGCGTAAGTCTGATTGATGCCTCCGTCGCGCAGACTAAACCTTCCGGTTCGAAAATGAATATCCAGGGGCTGGACGGCGAAGCCTTCGTAGCCAACCTGGTGAACCTGGACGGTAACGCTGACCTTCCACAACTGGAGAATCTTGAGTTTGCTTCATTTGAGGTAACCCAACAAAGTGCTTCCCGTAGTGGTAAGGACATTCACGGAATTTTGGGTAGTGATTATTTGTCCAAATTCGTGATTGGTATTGATTACCGTCGCCGTCGTTTATATCTTTGGAACCCCAGCCTAAGCAAATAAAGTGGATCTCAACCAATTCCCAGAGCGCCTCCGCTCCCGTGTCCTTTCTTCCGTCGTCCGCAACCTGCGTGCCGGTATTTCCGTGCGCCTCGGAAAGCTGGAAGGGGAAACGTTGCCGCTCACCGTACAACAGGTAGCGAATAACCAGGTGACTATCCTACAGCCAGCAGAGCTGGAAGCCCGGGCCCGCGCGGAGTTTTCTACGCTTCCTTACCAGCTGCGTATCCGGGTAAGTTGAACAGGTTGGCATTGTTATAGCCTGATGGGGCGGCTTACCTTTGTGGTATGCCAACTGTATCCCATCGCTCCGAAACGGTCCCGCTATCACCTTTCCGTAAACTGATTCCCGTCGCCGACGCCGCCAAGGCAGCCGGTCGCCACGTGTATCACCTCAACATCGGGCAACCGGATATTCTTACCCACCCCGCTGCCGTTGAGCAATTCAGGAAACTGGATTGGGAGATTCTGGACTACAGCCCCAGCAATGGCATCCCGTCCTACCGGGCAAAACTGACGGACTATTACGCGCGCTTCGGTATTGAGCTGGAAGCCGATAACATCATGGTCACCACGGGTGGTTCCGAGGCGATCCTGTTCTTCATGCTCAGTTGTCTCGACCCCGGTGATGAGATCATCGTGCCGGAACCTTTCTACGCGAATTACAATGGCTACGCGCACATCGCGGACGTGCGGGTAGTGCCCATTACCGGTCGCATTGAAGATGGCTTCAGCCTGCCCAGCCCCGAAGCTTTCGCCGCTAAGATCACCCGTCGTACTCGGGCCATCATGATCACCAGTCCGAATAACCCAACCGGTGCCTGTTACAGCGCCGCCGAAATGCAAACCTTGGCTGACATCGTCGTGAAGAACGACCTCTTCCTGTGTGCCGACGAGGTGTACCGGGAGTTCGCCTACGATCACCCTGTGCAATCGGTACTTGAATTTGACCAACTGCACGAGCACGCCATCGTTATCGATTCCGTGTCAAAACGGTACAGCGCGACGGGAGCCAGGGTAGGAGCTTTGGTATGTCGCAACTCCAAGATTTTAGCGGGTGTAGACCGCTTCGCTAAACTCAGACTTAGCCCTCCCGGTCTTGGGCAGATGCTAAGCGAATGCATGCTGGAAGGGGATACGGCGTACCTCAACGGCGTAAAGGAAGAATACCAGGCCCGCCGCGACGTAGTATTTGAGCGTCTGCAAGCCATGCCGGATGTCTTCAGTTATCGGCCCGGAGGAGCCTTCTACTGCTTTGCTCGGTTTCCCATCAGCGATAGTGAGGATTTCTGTCGCTGGCTACTGGAAGACTTTGAATACGAAGGGGCAACGGTGATGCTCGCCCCCGGCCCGGGTTTCTACGCTACGCCGGGCCTTGGCCGCGACGAATGCCGTATCGCCTACGTACTCAATCGAGATGACCTCAACAAGGCGATGGATTGCCTTGAACGCGCACTCCTTGTCTATCCGGGAAGAACGACGTCTCTTGCCGCTGATCAGATCGTGATGCCCAGCGTCAAATAAAAGCTGCGCGGTGCGGAAGGGATGATGCCCGGCCCCGGGTATCCGGTAGCCCTGCGGGTGAAGTAACGTTCGTCCAACAAATTCGTCGCCCCGGTTTCCAGTATGAGCTTTCTCCACCGATAGGATAGGCTGAGGTCCATCACTCCGTAAGCGGGGATTTCCCCCACGATTCCAGACTGATTATCCCGCCGGTCCTGCGGCGCGTTGCTCGCATCAGTGAATTGGGTGGAGAGATAGGCATACTGCAGGCTGGCTAACAGATTTCCGTGACCGGCCCTGAGCCCCGTTTTTAGATTGAGGGTAGGGATGAATTCTACTTCGTTGCCGGCTACTCCGATGATGGCGGACTCGAGGTATTCCGATCGCGTCACGCTCGTATTGGCAAAGCCTTCCAGAAAGTAGCCGGTCTTTTTACTGTTCGTCCCCCGCAGGACTTCATAGCTGATCAGCGACTCTAAGCCATAGATAAACGCCGAACCGATGTTAGCCCGTAGCCGAATGATGCGCCCGGTTCTAACCTCGCTCCCATCAGCCCTTATGGTGACCTCCGGCGTAAGTACCTCCCCGAGTCGATCGTTGTAACGGATGCCAAAGACATTGGCGTTGAGGGATAGTCTACCCACCTTTCCGCGGAAACCGGCGTCCGCCGTATACCCATCCTCGTCGGAGATATCTGGGTCTACCCGAAAGGAAGGATTGACGGTCCGGATGTCGTTAAAAGTGACGGATCGATAATTCTGGCTTATGTTGGCGAAGAACTCCCATTCCGTTTTTGTTCGGTAACTGAGACCGAGACCGAGCAATAGTAGGTTCCGCTCAAAGGTCCGCTGATCCTCAAAGGTGGCATCCCGGATTGGGTTGCCCGCCAGATCAAAGTCGATGCGCCGAAAGGTACCGTCGCTGCCCGTATTGATGTACTCGTAGCGTGCACCGGGCGTTACGCTGAAGCGGTCGTTGAGATAAAAAATGTGTTCACCAAACAATGCAAGATTCCGGTTGGGGAAGTCGAAGGAACTCTGATTAGGGAAGGCGGGGAAGCGATCAGTTGCCAGGTTAAAGTCCGCCGTCGCATCCGCCGTTCCGGGGCCCTGGAAAGCGGAATTATTCGCGTGGTAGTACTTCAATCCTACCAATCCAACCGCTTGTTGTTCCCCAATTTGGTAGCGGTGCAGGAGCCTGGATTCTACTCCGGCGTTGGCGAACTCGTTCTCAATCAGATCGCGGGGCGCCGAGAGGTCGTCCACCTGGCTCACCCGATTGGTGCGGAAGCCGACGGCGGAGCGCTTTGCCTGCAGCCCGAAGGCATTCACGCTCAGGGTAGTCGCATTGCTCAATTTATTATCGTAGCGTAAGCTGAACAGGGACCAATCCACCGCAAACCAATTACGCGTGCGGTTGCTCTGCAGTGGATCCTGATAAAACTGGGCGTCCGTCAGTCCGCCCGCTTGTTGGGCCTGGTAGGTCAGAAAAGTGTATTCGAAGCTTAGCTTGCTACGGTCGCTTAGCGCGTAGTCCAAGTGGAGGTAGGCGTTGTTGCTGTCAAATGAGGAATTGGGGCGAAATCCATTACCACCCTTGTAGTTGAAGTATGCGTAGTAACCTAGCTTTCCAGTATTTCCGCTAACACTGTTGAAGCTCGTGAAGAGGCCGAAGCTACCGACTGTTTGCCGGCTAGTAATCTCCACTGTTTTGGTGCGCACCGGTTCCCGGAACACGAAGTTGACGAGCCCACCAAACTGGGTGCCGTATTGCAAACTCGCTGCACCACGTACGACCTGAATTTCGCGGAGTGCTTCCGCTGGCGGCGTGTAGTAGCTCTCCGGGTAGCCCAGCACGTCCGCGGATATATCGTACCCATTCTGCCGGGTGTTGAAGCTGGCCGAACGATTGGGGTCCAGCCCGCGCCCACCGATGCTGAGTTGTAGGCCCGCATCGTCACTCTCGTAAATATTGAGGCCGGTCACCTGCGCGTAGATCTGCCGGGCCTGATTGGACGCCAGGTTCACGGTAAGGTTGTCGAGACTTACCACCTCGGTCTTCTTGCCCGCGTAGATCGCCGTCCCTTCAACCGCGCGTAGTCTTCTAAGGGCCGCTGTTTTCTCCCGCTCAGCGACTACCGTCACCGCGTCCAGTTGTAAGTTTAAGGGCTGAAGGGGGTAGGACTTGACAGTAATTTCTCCAGCCAATTCAACGTATTCGCGCCGCGTGGAAAAACCCTCCAGAAAGATGGTCAGGTTTACTCCTCCAATATTTTCTGCAAACGGAAATGAAGCTGATCCATCTTTGTTTGTTATACCAAATACTCCCGTTTCCGCAACGTAGATCTCCGCATTTGGCACAGGCGATGCATCATCCCCGTTCGTCACCTTTAACTCCAGGACCCGTTGGGCGCTGACGCAGGTGCCAAACAATGGGGTAAGCAGGACCAAGCCCGCCACCAAATTCCAAATCCAAAAAGTTCGGACGGACTTATAATCCATAGATCGTATCCTTAAAGGGCATGAGCCACTCTGTGCGAGGAGTGGTGGGGGAGATGGTCACTAGGTCGATATCGCTGCGAAGGTAGGGCTGGCTTCGGCGGCCATTGAGGGCAACGAAACTATCCACGTAAACCTGAGGGACCGTACCCGTCCGTTTTGCCTCCCGCTCGGCCAGGAAGTGGGCGAACTCAAGTAGGAAGTCCGGTTGAGTAGCTAATTGCTTGTTCTGGAAGGTCGTCAAATACTGGCTGGGCTCCACCGTTCGCGACCGACCGGTTTCGGGATTGACGAGCCGGTAGCTCACGTACCCCGCCTTCTCCATGAGCATCACCCGCCAACTGAAGCGGTAGCCTTCTTCGGTCCAGAAGAGTTCCCCATCGTGCAAAAGGTAGCGCCAGGGGAAGATCAGATGAAAGGCGAGCAAGGCTATCACGGCAATCTTCGCGAATGGTAGCGCAGGTTTACGATCGGCGTCAACCTCCATCGACGGGCTTGACTTGAATTCTGAGTCTTGTCCAACCGGAAGGAACCGCCCTATCCACGCCAGGATTCGCTGGTGAATTGTCGGCTCGAAAAAAATCAGGGCACTCACGATCATGATGTAGGGAAACATACCGATGGGGAAGAGCACCCGCGTCAGTACGTGGAAGATCACCACCGCTACGAAGGCCAACTTGCGCGTCGGTTTCCACAGCAGCAGAAAGGGGATGAGCAAATCATACGCCGCCCCGCCCCAGGCGAAGGCAAACTGAACCCAGCGCTCCTGGAGTAATCCGCCAAGCAGGGGAATGCTGTACTTCCCCGGCAACCAAATAGCGAGCGGTTGCGCGTGCAGCAACCAGTCCGAATTCAACTTGGCTAAACCGGCGTAGAAGTAGACGACCGCCACGAACAACTTGAGCGACTGGATGGTCCAAGTTGGCACTTTAAGATCCCGCCACCCAGCATCCAGGGAATAACTCTTGCCCGCCGGAAGAAAGATCATCGCCAGTGCCAGCAGACTCACGAAGTAGTAGTGGTTGAGGTAAGTCGTCTTGTCCATCAACTCGACGTAGGTAAAGCTGAGAAAAAAGGTGATTGTCGCCAATCGGTATTTCCAACCCAGCGCGATGGCCAGGGCGCTCAAACCCACCACGGCAAAGAGTGCGTAGGTGCCCTCGCCAAGCGGGCGGACCCATTCGAAATAGTCGTACTTAAAAAAGTAGGTCGGCTCCAGGTACAGCTTTTCGATCCAACCGTTGGCCCAAAAACGAATGACGCTCAGCACCATCATGGTACCGAACGTGATTCTGAAGAGGGCAAGCGGAGCTCCGCTTACGGGTCTGTTGTCAAAAAGAGCCAAGGGCGCTGTTTAAGGATCAATCACCGTCCGCATCGACGTAGTCTACGTTGATGTTCATCAGTTGGAGCATATCCACTTTGAGGAGTACGGTCAGCTTTTGCATTTCATCGTAGACGGCGAGCATCTCGGTGTTGTCTTCCAATACTTGCTCCTGGAAACTATCGTTGAGGCCGGCGGCCCGGTTTTCGATGGCGGTAAATTGACGGCTCAGTACGGGACTTAATTTATCCCCTACGCTGCTGCCTTCGATGGCATCCATATATTCCTTGAGACCATCCTGGTTGAAGAAATCCTTGCTCGCTTTGAGCGCTTCGAAGAAGTAGGGTTTGGACTTACCCTGGTAAAGGCTCTCCGCATTATTGGGCAGCGGATCGTCGCTAAACACGCCAGCCGGGATGGCCACCTTCCCCGCCCGGAGAAATTTCTCGTAGTGAAAAAGGTAATCATTCACCGTCCGGTCAATACTCGCCGTAGCGCTGTTCCCGTCGTTAGCAATGTAGTCTTCCCGGTTGTCCTCCAGTACGGTGAGGTGTGCTTCGTGTACCTTCAGTAGTTGGGTAACGATCGCCTGGGCGTACGCAACGGCAGCGGGGTTCGTTACCACGATGGGCTCGTCGTTCAAAGGCCCTTCGCTGAAGAGCAGGTAGTCCAAAGCTGGTAGCCCCTGTGCGTCGGTATTGCTCGGGAGGTCCAGGTTAGCGGACCCACCGAAATTGGCCTGGATTTGCTGGACGTCCGTCGGGTAAGTATTCGTCAGTTCGCGCAAACGCAGTCCCTCTCCGTAGGAAAGGATGAAGGGGCTCATCTGCTGAAAAGCCAGGTAAGTATTATCGAAAGAAGTACGCGCTGCACGGAGTTGGTTACCGCCGGAGGTAGTAGCGAGCGCATTAAGGTCAAGTTGCAGCTGCTCCAGTTTAGCGATGACGTTCTTTTGCTTAGGGATGAAGATATCCTCCATCCAGTGCGTAAGCATATCGGCTCGGTCGAACTCCACGGTCAGACCAGTGGGGCCCTGATCGTCGTCGGAGCCTCCACAGGCGCTGATGAGTACGAGAACGAGAAGCGGGAGAATGTATTTAACCATTGCTGGAGCAATTCAATCGTTAATAAAGCAGTGAACAGTAATTACTGTGCGGCCTTTGCTACGTCAATACCGTAAGCAGCGCCAATCTCGTTGGCCAGCGTTTCCAGTACTGCGGGGTCGAGCGTCCAGAACCCGCCGTTGTCTTCGTTGAGCAAGGTCAGCAAGTAGGCGTCACTTCCGGTGCGGTCGCCGCCGATGAAGCGGAGGGAGTAGATGAAGCCGTAGCCTTCACTGAGGTCGTGGAAAGCACCACCCGTATTTTGGGGGTTCGCTTCCAAAGCTGCTTTGCCCTGCATCAGGTAGTAGATGGCGCGGATGGCGATCACGTCACTAAGGTTCTCAATGATGATATCCGCTTGGCGGTCCCGTTCGGCGTAATCGCCCGCCACGATGGCGGCGCGTCCGGTCCGGAAGGCCGTCGCAACCGTCTCGGCAATGCCGGCGTAGTCCTCATCTCCCTCAACGCGGCCGAGGTACTTGTTCAGAAAGCCATCGGCGGAGCCCAGGTCATCCAGTGGGGTAGCGGGGGTTGCGGAACCTCCGAAGAGGTAACCAAAGCCTTCGTCCCACTTGTGTTCCATCGTTGTGTAGGGCTTGCCGTCGGCGGTGATGGCTGCATCGTTATCCGCACGATTGGTACCGGCGTCCAGTACGCTATTGTCGAGGTAGTTATTGGCTAGCTGGTCGTACATGAGTCCACCGATCAATCCCTTGACGAAGGCCTGGTTGTACTCCAAACCGAGAGCGCTCACGTAGCGGGCGCTCCCGCCGTCGGCGACCTGTCCGGGTTGGCCGGGCGCGGCCATTTCGTTCCAGTTGGTGAATACCTCGAGGGACTGGCCAGTGATGTAGGCATCAAAGTCAGCTTTGATTGCTGCGGCATCCACTGAGTTCGTGGCGAAGAGAGCGGAACTCGCGGCTACTTTACTGCGTACGGATTTAGTACTGGCATTCAACTCCGCGTCCGCAAAAGGGGTAGTCCCGGCAGTATTGCGAAACATATTGTTTAGGTCGTCGCGAGACTTTGTCGGGTCCAACAACGCTTCGTTGAGCTCGGCGGCCATCGCGAGGCGCGTGGTCTGCCCGGAGAAGCTGACCGTACTGGTTCCAGCACGTTCGAAAGTATAAGTGTCCGGTACTTCCAGTGTAGGAGTTAGGGAGGTGTCGTCGTCCTCACAGGAGGCAAAAAATCCGATGAAGGCGAGAAGGCTGAGGAGGCGAATGGTGTAGGTCATTTGGCGCTATGTTTATCTGTATCAAATCCAGATAGTGCAAATGTCGCCCGCCAAAACCACCCGTGCAAGTGTTTTGCGGCTTATCTTGAATTTATCTTAATAAGGGTTTCGACTTTAACTTAAGCCTGCTTCAAACGGCGCACAATTTCGCCGACGGCAGGACAAACCAGCGTATTTCTGAGCGTCAGCGGTAGGATCTGCAGCATATTCTTCCGATCCGTGTGCGGGTATTCCCGGCAGGCCTTCGGGCGGGCGGAATAGACGGAGCAGTAATTGTCCGCTCCCAGGAATGGGCAGGGTGCTACGTTGAGTACGTAGTCGCCATCTCCATCTAGGTGGAGGTATTGTTGGACTAACTCCGCCGGCCGGATCCGCAGGTGGCTGGCCAACCGATCGATGTCCACGTCGCGGAAGATGGGGCTCGTCGTCTTACAGCAGTTCGCACAGTCCAGGCAGTCAACCTCCTGAAATACTTCGTCGTGCAGTTCGTGAAAGCGCTCGTCCAGGTTGCGCGGTGGGCGGGCCTTGAGCTTGCTGAAATACTTCTTGTTGCCCTTCTTTTCCTGGCGGGCGCGTTCGATGTGGGCCGGAACGTCCATCAAGGTTGTAGTTGCACCGCCAGGGCGGGGTAGAGCACCTCTTCCACCCAGCGGCCGTACTGGCTGGCTGACGGGTGAAGACCATCCGTGGCTACCAACGAAGGATCGTTCAAGCCCTCCCGGGAGATATCAGTGATGAAGTAGTTATTTACCCCGGCTGCATCCGTGATCTCTTTCGCCGCGGCGTTAAAACGGTCCACGCCCCGACTGATGTCTTCCCTTCCGTTACCAAACGGCGTAAAGGCATAGTCGGGGATTGATACTACAAACACCCTGTCGCTTTCACCCCCGGCCCGCTCAATGGCTTCTTGTAAAAGCTGCATAAATTCCATCCGGTATTCCTCCAAACTCCGGTTCTGAAATTGGTTGTTCACGCCGATGAGCAGGCTTACCAAATCATAGTTTTCTCGCAGATCATCGCGCCCCTTTATTCCGCGAATGAGATCGCCCGTCGTCCATCCATTCACCGCAACGATGTCCAGTACGTTAGCTTCGGTGGGCCAGGTGACGACCCCCTCCGTCTCCAGCCGGCGTAGCAATTGGCGGGGCCACTGCCCTTCCTCCGCTACGGAAGTACCGACGGTGTAACTATCTCCCAGCGCGAGGTAGGTGAAGGGAGCATCCGGAGTTGGTTCGGGTGGGGTTGGGGTAGTCATTCCATCGTCGTCGTCAGCACAAGCCAGGGTGAAAAATAGCAAGCACAGGTAGCAAAGATTTTTCATGGGCGCTGTCGCGGGTGCCGAGGTAAGGGCGAGTAATTTGTAGGACACGCCCAGTTGAAGTGATCCAGTTCAGCTTGGTCTCACCCACCATAAAAGGCTATTCCTGGACTAAGGTTTGGACAACAACCTTATGGGTGATCGCCCGCGTCGGACAAATTTCTTCGCACAACAGGCAGGCAATGTCGCAGGGGCGGTCCACTGCGATGGTATCGAAGGGGCTAATGAAGCCGGCCTCCTGCGGGCAGATGGCCACGCAGGCTCCACAGTTGATACAGGCGTTCCAGGATACGTCGAATAGGACGGGTTCTTTTTGGCTCATATCTTTTTGTATTCGGAGTTGGGGTCGAAGTAATCCGACATCGTTTCGTACAAATAGGCATCCCGGGTGGGGATATCCTCGTGGTGGAAGACGGCCGTTTTCTTGCGGTAGAGCTTCCACATCTTGTCGCCGAGGGCTTCCAGCCAGGCGTCCTGGTAGCCCTTCATGTCCGCGGCAGTGAAGGAGTTGCCGCCCTTCGCTAGGTGATCAATCAGGAAGCGGGCGGCAATCTTCCCACCGTTGAGGGCCGTGTGGATGCCACCGCCGGTGATGGGGTTGACGTGCCGCGCAGCGTCGCCCACCAAGATCATATTGTCCGCGTACTGAGTTCGTAAAGGAGCCGCCAGCGGAACGCCGCCGCCCTGCACTTCCAGGATCCGACTGTTGGCAAACCGGTCCTTAAAGAAGGACTGCTTGATGAACTTATCCAAGTGCCACTGCGCAGATTGCTTGGTCATGGTGGGGATCACTCCCAATCCGATCTCCGCGTAGCCGTGGCCCTTCGGGAATACCCAGGCGTAGCCACCCGGTGCCCATTCGTGGCCGGTGATGATCTCGAGTAAGCCTTCGGTTTCTACGTTGTCGACGATAAACTGCAGGCAACCCGCGAGCTCGGTGATCTTGATGTGGGTTTGCAACCCCGCCCACTTCCCGACCTGGCTCATCAATCCGTCAGCCCCGACGAGCACTTTGCAGGTAACGGCAATCTCTTCGTTGTACCGTTTTAGCTGAACGACGCAGCGGCCGTCGGGTAGGGGAGCGTAGCCTTTGGCCTCGGTCTTCAACCAGGTATCTACGCCGGCCCGTTCGGCCTGGGTCATGCAGTAGCGGTCGAAGCGGCGGCGGTCGACGACGTAGCCGAGGGGTTTCTTTCCCGGTTCCGGTCCGTATTCGTCCTCCTTCAGTTTGCGGTAATCGATCTTGGTGGCTTCGCCCACCTGGTTGTAGATGGCGAATCCGTAGATGGGTTCCAGGATGTACTCTTCGTCGAGGGGCAGATTCACTTCTTCGAGGGCGTGGCGGCTGACGGCACCGGAGCACTGGATCGGGGCACCGAGCTCCTGTTTTTTGTCCACCAGTAAGACGGAGAGACCTGCTTCCGCGGCGTAGCGGGCAACGGTGGCGCCGGCGGGTCCGGATCCGACGATCAACAGATCATATTCCAATGGGGTCATTCCTACGTGTTGGGTTGTCGCTCTGCATCAGGCGAGCAACTGGGTTGGCCGCTAATGTACCACCTTCCCCCTGCACCTGCGTCAGCGCCCGAATAAATAGGCGCCGGTTACTAACTCGCGGTGGGCGAACTAATTCTGGCCACAGCGATTTACTTGAAAAAGAAAATCAATGGCACATTTTGCGGAAGTTGTAACCGATGTAACGAATACCCCGACCCACGAAACGATCATCCTCGGCGGCGGCTGTTTCTGGTGCGTAGAGGCGGTCTTCGTAGAATTGAAGGGCATCAAGCGCGTGGTAAATGGTTACGAGGGCGGAAAGGAAGCCACGGCTAACTACGAAGCCGTGTGCTCTAAAAGTACTGATCACGTGGAAGTTGTACTAGTTGACTTCGACCCGACTATAATCTCTGCGAAGGAAGTATTAGAAGTGTTTTTTGCCACTCACGACCCCACGACGCCCAACCAACAGGGTAATGATCGCGGGCCGCAATACCGGAGCGCTGTTTTCTATACCACTGAAGAACAGCGGGAACTAACGGAAACCATCATGAAAAACACGGTACCGGGCCTGTACGGTAAGCCGGCCGTGACCGAGGTGGCGCCCCACACGACCTTCTACGCCGCAGAAGCTTACCACCAGGATTACTACCGCAAAGTTGGCGCCCGGAATAGCTATTGTAGCTTTGTGATCACGCCGAAGGTGGGTAAGTTTCGGAAGCAATTTTCTCATTTGCGGAAGGGAGCGTAGGGCGCAAAGCGCTGATTTCGACTATAGAATAAAACGTAGTGATGCCCGGCATTAACCTAATCTCCGATACCGCCACCAAACCAACAAAAGCCATGCTCGCCGCAATGATGGCGGCCGAAGTGGGCGACGACGTATTCGGACAAGACCCCACCGTAAACCGGCTCGAAGCGACGGCCGCCGAACGGTTTGGCATGGAGGCGGCACTGCTTTGCCCGTCCGGAACGATGACGAATCAGCTCGCCATTAAGTGCCATACCCGGGCCTTGGACGAGGTGATTTGCGAAGAGAAATCACACATCTACCAGTACGAAGCCGGGGTGTACAGTCTGCTTTCGAGCGTAAGCGTGAATCTGATCAAAGGGGAACGGGGGAAGATCAGCCCCGGGCAAATTTCCGCCGCGGTGAAGGACCACCAGGACTGGTTACCGATCTCCAAACTAGCTGTGCTGGAAAACACCTGTAACAAGGGTGGTGGCTCCATTTATACCATCGCACAAGCTCGGGAGTTAGCCGAGGAAGCCCGCCGCCACGACCTGGCCGTTCACCTCGACGGCGCGCGCCTTTTCAACGCCCTGGTGGAGACCGGCGAATCGTGCACGGATTGGGGAGCTACCTTTGATACCATTAGTATCTGCCTTAGTAAAGGATTGGGGGCGCCAGTGGGCAGTTTGCTACTGGGTGATAAAGATTTGATCAAACGGGCCCGCCGTTTCCGCAAGGCGATCGGAGGCGGAATGCGGCAGGCGGGCTACCTGGCCGCCGCTGGTCTGTATGCTTTGGAACACCACGTTGACCGGCTGAAAGAGGATAATGACCGAGCCAAACGATTGGGCGCAACCCTGAGCGAGTTGCCCTTCGTGGCCGGAGTAGAACCGGTGGAAAGCAACATCTGCATCTTCCACCTGGCTGGTGAGCGAAAGGCGGCGGACTTCCTCAAAGTGCTGGCGGACAAGGGAATACAGGCCGTGCCCTTTGGGCCACAGACCATCCGTTTCACCACGCACCTGGGCGTTAGCGATGAGGACATTACTCAAGTAATCTCTACCCTGGAAGAACTGGAATACTAACCGTATTTGATCTTGTGAGCGAGTGCATCCAGCATCTTCTGGTGGCGGCCCATATCGAATACCGTTTCCTTCAGGTTGCTGTCGACGACCAGCTCAACGCGGGTTTTTCCCTGTGGCAACGGTGTGATCCACAGCAGAATCTGTTCCCCAAAGCGGGCGTGGGAATTGCCGGCCGTCATTGCCTTTAAGGTTCCGCCCTCCCGGTCACCTCGTTCGATCTCGACGTTCTGGGCCCGCAGCGCCTGGACGCAGCGGTGGTAAGTCGCGCCGTAGGATTTGTCCGTTTCGACGGTGGTCCGCTTGGCCGACGGGCTACCCTGATAACCGATGGTTCCGGTAAATCCCTTCGCTTCCTCACTGTGGGCCGCCGGTTCTGGTTCCGGGTCTTTTTCGCGGTCCTTAAACTCGGGATCTAACTCCCGACCGAGGATGTCGGCGATGGAGCGGGGTTTCTCCACGATGGGGATGCGACTCAGTAGTAACTGCAATTGCTTGACGAGCGCATCGTTCTCGTTGCGAATTTCCAGCGGTGTATAGTCGCCCCGGCGCTTGCCCTGAAAGTGCTCGTACTGCCCGGTAAGCTTGGCCAGTTTCTCCCGATCGGCGGTAGCAGTCTCCGCAATGAGTGGCTCAATCAGTTCAATGGCGGGGCCAATGCGGTAGGCGCTGAGGTGCTGGTGGATGGTTTGCTTTTGCTGGCTGGTCATGATGGTTGGGAACTATTCGGTCACGCTCAAGATAAGCCTAAGCCAAAGAATAGTCGGTCTACAAGCACATCTTCCTACTCCTATGACTACCTCAGATCAGGACAAGCATCACACTGCCACCGGAGCTCGAATCCCCGGCGCGGGATCGTAACCTTCCAGGATAATGTCGTCAAACTCAATCTCGAAAATGCCGGGGGCACCGTCGCGGAAGGAGATGGTAGGTAGCGTTTTTGGCTCCCGACTGAGTTGCAGCGCTGTTTGCTCGAAGTGGTTGTTGTAGAGATGGGCGTCGCCCAGGGTGTGGACGAATTCACCCACTTCGTAACCGCACTCGCGAGCAACGAGGTGAATCAGCAGCGAATAGGTAGCGATGTTAAAAGGAACACCTAAGAACGTATCCGCCGAGCGTTGGTAGAGCTGGCAACTGAGCTTGCCTTCCGCCACGTAAAACTGGAAGAGGGTGTGACAGGGAGGAAGGCCGGCTTTCGCCATCTCGGGAATGTCTTCCGGGTTCCAGGCGGTGACGATGTGGCGGCGGCTGTTCGGATTTTGCTTGAGTGATTCGATGACGCCCTTCAACTGGTCGACGCCATTGAAGTTACGCCACTGCTTTCCGTAGACGGGGCCGAGCTCCCCCCACTTGGCGGCAAACTCATTGTCCTCGATCACGCGTTGTACGAAGCTTTTCATCTCCGTTTTCCAAGCATCGGAGTACTTAGGGAATTGCTCTTCTAAACCGTTCTCCTGCAGGTAATACTGAAAGGGCCACTCATTCCAGATCCGGACGCCGTGCTTGACGAGGTACTGCAAGTTGGTATCGCCGCGGATGAACCACAGTAATTCGTGGACGACGCTTTTCCAGTGGACTTTCTTCGTAGTGAGTAGCGGAAATCCCTGCGCCAAATCAAAACGCATCTGGTAGCCGAAGACGGATTTGGTGCCCGTTCCGGTGCGGTCGCCCTTTTCTACGCCGTTGTCCAGGATGTGTTGCAGGAGATCTTGATAGACTTTCATGGGTGGAGATTTCGGTAGGCTGGATTCTGGACAACTTCTTGTTAGAAATTGTGGCCCGCGTCCGGCATCGAAGAAAGGGCCGCAAAGCTAAGTGATTCCTAACGTTAGTGACGATCCACAGGCGCGACCGTCTCACGTGTAGGTACAACAAACAAAACGTTCACGCAACCCAAATTGTAGTTGGCCACTTTTAGATGGCGTAACGAGCGGAGACGTACCCACGGAATTTGACGCGGCCGCTTCTATTTCAAGTTTCATTTTAGTCCAAACCAAGCATGAACTATCAACCTTTTATCGGCAAGACTGCCATCATCACCGGTGCGGGTGAGGGTATCGGTTTTGCCATCGCCCAGCACCTCATGAATGAGGGCGCTAACGTTGTGATCAACGACATTAACCCGGACGCCATCGACAAAGCTTTAGCCAAGCTGAACGACGGCCACCACGACAACGTCGCTTACGGCATGCCCGGTGACGCCGGCAACGTAGAATTCATCCGTACAATGGTTGAATTCGCCGACAGCATCGAGGATAGCAATCTGGAAATGATCGTCCCTAACGCCGGCCTCACGGAGTTCGGTGACTTCTTTGAGTTTAATCCCGACAGCTTCCAGAAAGTCGTTGACCTTAACCTTCGCGGTACCTTTTTCCTGTGCCAGATCGGCGCGGCGAAGATGCGCGACAACGGCAGCCAGGGTAACATCGTACTCATCGGCAGCAACGTCGGTGAGCGGGCTTACCTCAACCTGGCCGCTTACGGCATGAGCAAGGCTGCCATTTCGATGCTGGCCAAGCAACTCACACTTCCCCTCGGTCCCCTGGGCATCAGCATCAACTGTGTCTCTCCGGGCGCCACGCTCACGGAGCGGACGGCCGCCGAAGTGGAGGATTACGCCGGCACCTGGGCCATCCTCAACCCCAACGGACGGGTCGGTACGACGGACGACGTGGCGCACGCCGTGTCTTTCCTCCTCAGCCCGCAGTCTCGCCACATCACTGGCCAGACTCTCCTGGTTGACGGTGGCTGGACGGCTTACGGACCTTCCCCGTACACGGCGGAGAAGATCAAGAACGCCAACCCGAGCTCAAAGAATACCACTAAGAATGGTGCACGAAAGGTCAGCATAGAGACTGGAAAATAGTCCGCTCGCGACCTTAAGCTACCTCGGCCAGCTGGTTGAGTGCGAAGGCGTGGTTCCCAACCGTTGTGGTGGGAGCCACGCCTTTCTTTTTGTCCGCAGGTGATGTGGTTGGAGAGATTTGTTGGTGGAGCCTATTTAATCCATCTCCCAAACTATCTTGCGGACTATGAAAAATCTCGCCCTCCACTGGAAGATCCTCATCGGCATGGCTGCCGGCATCCTGTTCGGTATCGTTGCCAATAAATTTGGCTGGGCGGAATTTGTCGGCGATTGGATCAAGCCCTTCGGGACGATCTTCATCAATAGCCTCAAACTCATCGCCATCCCACTGATCGTCGCGAGTTTGATCAAGGGCATTACGGACCTTAAAGACATCTCCAAACTCTCCGCCATGGGTGGCCGGACCATTGCTATTTACGTAGCAACGACGGTGGTGGCAATCGTCATCGGCCTCGGGGTGGTGAACCTGGTTAAGCCGGGCGCATCTATCGATCAGGGCACCCGCGATTCCCTGCTCGCCGATTACGCTGCGGATGCCGGCAAACGCATTGCGGCCGCTGAGGGGCAATCCGCCGCCGGACCGCTGCAGGCTTTGGTTGATTTGGTGCCTGATAATATCGTCGGCGCCGCTTCCAGCAATGGCAATATGCTCCAGGTCATCTTTTTCGTCATCTGCTTCGGCATCGGTCTGGTCCTGATCGCTCCCGAAAAGGCCAAACCGGTCAAAGATTTCTTCGACGGGGTGAATGACGTGGTCCTCAAACTCATCGATCTGATTATGATTGCGGCCCCGTACGGCGTTTTCGCGCTCCTGGCTGCCTTAGTGGTGGAGTCGCCTTCGCAAGCCCTATTCATTGCGCTCATTAAGTACAGCCTGTGCGTACTGGCGGGCCTGGCGGTGATGATTTTCATCGTTTATCCCGTGCTGGTGGTGACCTTTACGGGCCGCAGTTACGGTTCTTTCTTCGCGGGTATGAGCCCGGCGCAACTGTTGGCCTTCTCGACCAGCTCATCCGCCGCCACCCTGCCGGTTACGATGGAGCGCGTCGAAGAGCACCTCGGGGTAGATGAGGAGGTAACGAGTTTTGTTCTCCCCATCGGCGCCACCATCAATATGGATGGCACCAGTCTATACCAGGCCGTTGCCGCAGTCTTCATCGCCCAGGCCTACGGGATGGAGCTGGGTCTCGGTGCCCAGTTGGGTATCATCACAACGGCGCTGGCGGCGTCCATCGGCTCCGCTGCCGTCCCCGGTGCGGGGATGGTGATGTTGGTCATCGTCCTCGGCCAGGCGGGTATCCCCGAAGCGGGCCTCGCCCTCATATTCGCCGTTGACCGCCCGCTGGATATGTGTCGCACCGTCGCTAACGTGACGGGGGATGCTACGGTGGCGATGCTGGTGGGTAAATCGGTTGGGAAGTTGGGGGAGCCGGTGGAACGGCGGTTGGATGATCATTATGGGGTGGGGTGATTGATTCTTTGGTAGACACGAAAACCCAGGGTCGCATCGGCTACGCCTCTTTGACCCTGGGCTAGTGGGGACCCCTTTAGGGTCCAACGATGGAAGGATAGAAGACTCGGGATCTCTAGAGACAAAGCAGCGCCGCAGGCCTCTCCATCTCTCCAACCTCCCCAACTCCTGCGAAATAAATCCCGCGAGTAGCAGGGGGCGCTGCCGCAGGTGCCAAACAATAGGCAAGCAATCAGTATCGGCCAAAATCGCATGTGGCAACTGTCGCCAACGGACGGAGCACCAACGGAAAGAGTAAACCTTCACCAAGGGAAAACCTTCTACCCAAAAACCAACCCGTGGCCAAAGACTCAACCTACGACCTAATTGTAATCGGCGCCGGCGCCGGAGGACAGGGCGCCGCCGGCTTCGGCTCCATGATCGGGTTGAAGGTGGCCCTGATCGACAAGGAGGCGAAGAACTTCGGCGGGGATTGCCTGAACTACGGTTGCATTCCCTCCAAAGCCTTGTTGCACGTGGCCGCCCAATTTGCCGGCGCGAAGGAAGCGGAGAAATTTGGCCTCCAAACTTCGGGCAAGGCCGACTTTAAAAAGGTGATGGCGTACGTCCACGCCCAACAGGAGGTTATCCGGGCTAAGGAGACGCCTGAGTATTTCGCGGAGGAATTTGGTACGGAATGCATCATCGGTACCGCCCGACTGAGTGAAAGACGAGAGGTAACCGTAAACGGTAGAACGTTACGGGCACGGCGGATTGTTTTGGCGACGGGTAGCGTCCCCCGCCACCTGGACTTGCCCGGTTCGGATGCCGTGAAACAGTGGGACAACGAATCTCTCTTCTGGGAACTAGACGAATTACCGGGACATCTCCTCATCATCGGTGGTGGTCCCATCAGTTGTGAGATGGCCCAGGCTTTCGTCCGC
This sequence comes from Lewinella sp. 4G2, assembly GCF_001625015.1. NCBI lineage: Bacteria > Pseudomonadati > Bacteroidota > Saprospiria > Saprospirales > Lewinellaceae > Lewinella > Lewinella sp. 4G2. The sequence goes on from NZ_LVWJ02000014.1 coordinate 3,214,075, forward strand.
CTCGGTAGCCGGGTGACGCTGCTCGTGCGGGGAAACCGGCTGTTACAAAAAGATCCACCGAAAATGGGAGAGATCCTGGCCGAACGGCTGCGCTATGAAGGGGTTGACTTAAGGTTGGAGACGGAAATAGCGTCCTTCTCGCAGCCTTTCCAGGCCTTGTTGAAAGATAGTGGAGAGGAAGTTGATTTCTCTCACTTGCTGGTGGCGATCGGCCGCACCGTCCGCACGGAAGGGCTCGGCCTCGCGGATGCTGGAGTCGAAGTAAAAAATGGCAAGATCGTCGCTGATGATTACTACCGGACGACGAACAAGCACGTCTACGTCGTCGGGGATGCCTACGGCCGGGAGATGTTCAGCCACGGCGCCGAAAAACACAACACGGATCTGTGGACCAACCTCCTCAGCCCCATCGACAAACGCCACCGCCTCGATAATTTCTCTTGGGTCACCTTCACCGACCCGGAGATCGCCCACTTCGGCCTCACCGCGGACCAACTGGACGAACGCGGCATCAGCTACCGCACCATCCACCAATCCCTGGAACATGACGACCGTGCCGTCGCCGCCGATTTCCGATACGGGCACCTGATCCTCTACGTCAAAACCAGTTGGCGGGGGAAGGGCAAGTTACTCGGTGGTTGCCTCGCCGCCCCGGCTGCGGGAGAGATGATTCAGGAGTTGTCTCTACTGCAAACCCTGGGCAAGAAGTACAGTACGCTTACCCAGAAGCTCTACGCCTATCCCGTGGCCAGCCGTATCCACCAAAAACCGGCGCGAGACGAGGCGGCGAAGGTGTTGAAATCCGCTGCCGTAGCTAAGGCGATGCGGGTAGCGTTCCGTCTGCAGAATAGGTAGCCTGACGTGGACGTAAGAAGCACGGCCCCGAAGGGCCCGCCTGCGTAGCGATGGCACTGGCGTCAGCCTGGCCCATCGTACAGGGGCGAAGTTGGATCAAGCGAAGGTGGCGAGAATAAAAATGATGCCTTCGAGCAAATCCGGACCGGAGGTCCGGAACCGAGAACCGTGGGGAACCAAAGGCAAAAGAAGCACGGCCCCGAAGGGCCCGCCTACGTAGCGATGGCACTGGCGTTAGCCTGGCCCATCGTACGAGGGCGATGTTGGACCAAACGTTGGTGTAGTTATCGCAGGTGATAACTAACAGAAAATCCGGACCGGAGGTCCGAAACCGGCACGGAACCTTCAAACCAAGCCCAACACCAAATACAACAAACAAGCCAACCCACCAGCAATCCCCGCATAAGGCAGCTGCGTCTTCACGTGGTCCACGTGATCAGTAGCGGAGGCCATGCTGCTCAGGATGGTTGTATCGGAAATGGGGGAGCAGTGGTCGCCGAAAACGCCACCACCCAGCACGGCGGCGATGGCCATCAGCACGTTGGCATCGAGATCGCGGGCCATCGGGACGGCGATCGGAATCATGATCGCAAAGGTGCCCCAGCTCGTACCGGTGCTGAAGGCGATGAAGCACGTCACCACGAAAACGAGGAAGGGGACGAGGCCGGGGGAAAGGAATCCCTTCGCCACGTCCGCTACGTAAATGCCGGTTTCCAATTTTTTGCATAATCCACCAATGGCAAAAGCGAGGAGCATCAGCAGGGCCAGCGGGATGAGGCCGGCGATCCCCTTTAGTACGAGGTCTACGCTTTCGCGGATGCCGAAGATCCCCTGCACTTTGTAGTAGGCCATGCTGACCAGTATGCTCAGGGTCACGGCTACCAGCACGGCGGTTGACCCGCTTCCACTGCCGATGGCCTGGAAGACCAATTCCATCGCACCTGCGTCAGCGCCCAAGAGCTCTTTGGCAGAGGACCAGCCCGTATAGGCCAGCATGAAGGGCATGAAAACGACCATCACCACGATGGGTAGAATCATGTTGCGCGCACGTTGGGGCACGCCTTCCTTGGCGGAGATATCGGTGAGTTCAGTATCGACGACGGGAGTGGCTCCCTCGCTGAGGACTTCGCCCGCAGCGGCCCGTTCGGCGGCCTTGCGCATGGGCCCGAAATCGCGTTTCAGGAGAATGATGACCGGCACCAGCAGCAGCGCAAAGATGGCGTAGAAATTGTAGCCGATGGCTTGGATCATCGTGCTGAAAGGGTTGGCAAAACCCTCCGCCGCTAGCAGCGTCATGATGAAAGCGCCCCAGCCGTTGAAGGGGATGAGGATGCTACTCGGTGCGCTGCTCGAGTCTGCGATGTAGGCCAGTTTCTCGCGGCTAATGCCCAGTTTATCGAAGATCGGTCGGTAAAGCGTGCCGACGGTGAGGACGCTGATGCTAGACTCCACGAAGACGAGTGCGCCCGTCAGCCAGGCCAGTAATTGGACGACAACCCGGCCCTTGCCATCCGCCTGCGCTTCGTACTTCGCCAGCCTCCGCTCGACGGCCGCGATGAAGCCCGCCACGCCACCCGAGCGCTGCATGAACACAATGAGCGAACCGACGAGGGCGCAGAACATGATCGTCCGCGTGTTGCCGGCATCCGCGAACACATCGACCAGCCCTTGCATCGTATCCAGGAAGCCCAGCCACGGATTACCGCCGGCCAGAATGACATAGCCCAGGAAGATGCCCGCAATCAGCGAAATGAAAACCTGGCGCGTAGCGATGGCCAAAATGATGGCGATGACGGGAGGGAGGAGGGTGAGGATGCCTAGGGTTTCTGCCATAGGGGGAAGATAAGAACTCGGGACGGTCGTCGGACGATTCACCATATTTTGCGTAGCAAAATTTGGCATCGTCCGCCGACTATTGTAAGGTCTAATCTAAGTTTAGGCATGGCTGAGTCGTCGGACGATACTAATCTTGCGCTTCGCTACAGATTAGTGAATCGGCCGACGACTTAGACAAACTCATCCACCACCAATAGAATAGCAATCACCCCCGAGGCCATACTCGCGAAGAGGACTCCGGCGGCGGCGACGTCTTTGGCTTTGCCGGCCAGGACGTGGTATTCGGGGGAGACCAAATCTACTACGTACTCTACTGCGGTATTCAAGGCTTCGGCGGCGAGGACCAGGCCTACGCAGAGTATCACGATGCACCATTTCCAGAGGGCGAAATCCAGGAAGGTGCAAACGGCCATCATGGCGAAGAAGGCGGCGATATGAATTTTGGAGGGGGCGTGGTTGGCCAGAAGATCCCACGCGCCTTTGAAGGCGTAGCCGAAGGCCGCCCAGCGCGATTTGGAGAACTCAATGAATTTTTTCATGCTTGCATCCACTCGATCTCACCGCGCAACAGTACGTACAGCACGAGTGCGAGGGCCGGGGCGAGCCAACCGGTCAGGGTGTACCGATAATAAGCGGATGCGACCCTGCTGGGTTCGATCCATTCTACAATATGGCTGATGGACCATACGGCAAAACAGATTGCGCCAATGATGGCCGCGAAGAGGGTGCCGGCGTATTCCGCCGCCCACATCAGGATGAGGTAGGCCGTCAGTTGGGCAAGGAAGGCTAGGAGGTAATTGATGGTGGAGGCTACTGGGGCGGGAAATCGCGGTGAATGGCTTACTTCTTGGAAATGACTTTCCCACGCAGCTTTTGCAATAAGTGGTTGCCTACGTTTTCGCCCTGAATGACGCCTTCGGTGATGGCGGGCATGTAGTGAATGCCTCCGTACAAACGGCTGATGGCGGCTTCCTCACTGGCGTGTTTGAAGCTGGTGTAGCTTCGTTCCGGGAGGTCATATTCTACTTCGGAGTCGTCCGTGAAGGCAAAGTCTTCGCCGTAGAGGTCCGTCAGCACGATCGCACAGGCGCGGCTCACCACGCTGTGGCCGGAGGTGTGCTCGGGGAAAGGAGGCGTCTGGAGCAGCGGTGCCCAGTCTTCGTCGATGTGGGTGTTGATGAAGGTTTCGGGGCGGACGAGGTTGGAGCGGTATTTTTCGTCCCAGCAACTGATGAAGCCGTCGTGCATGGCCATGCTCACGAGGGCGTAGGCTTCCACGGTTTTGGCGAAATCGGCCTTTGCGAGGCGGCTGGTGATGGCCGTAATGTTGATCCAGTGGCCGCCGGGGGTGATTTTTTTCGTGGCGAACATCATGTGCCCCACGTGGTGGCTGACGTAGGGATTGCAGTCCCAAAATTTAGCGATGGCGATGCGTTCGGCGCGTTCGGCTTCGTCCTCCACTTTCAGGGCGTCGTAGACGATCTCGGCGCCTTTGAACCAGTCCGAGCCTTCCTTCGGGTCGTACTCCGTGGGTGGTTTGGGCTTGAATTGGTCGGCGCTTTCTAGGGTGAAGGGGCGAATCTTTGCCCAGCTCGGTTCGATGCCGTCCATGTAATCCGGCGGGGTGGGTTGCCACTTCGAGGGGTCGCGCGTCACGCTGTATTTCGGGAAGGTCCGCGACTGTTTGTAGAGGTCACCATCGTACCAGGCAATCACGTGGTCGGCAACGCGGTGGCCGTATTCGATGGAGGCGAACAGCACTTCGTCGGGCACCCCGATGTCGTCGATTTCTATGACGAGGGAATCGGTGAAGGTTTGCAGCCGATCTTCAGAAAAGATGAGGGATTTGCCCACTTTCTGCTGGGCGGCGATGGCGGCGATCGGGTAGCTGATCTCCACGTCGGAGTTGGGCGCTGGCGCGGGTGCGAGGTGGGGAATACGGCCAGCCAGACTCTCCAGTTCCGGATCACCCGCAGCGAGGGCTTCGTAACCAGCAATGGAGGAATAGGCATAAATACGGCCGGCAACGGGCGGGGAAAAGATGTCGTGCACAATCACGTCCGTCAACTGCTTAACGGACCGGTGGTAGAACTCTGGTTGGGCGACTTCTTCCTGGTAGTTCGGGTTGATGTCTTCGCCGCAGGAAGTGACCAGGAGGGAAAGGGTTACTAGCGGGAGGAGAAGGTGGCGGGCGAGTTGCATGTCACGCGGGTTTTATTCGGTACGGCTACGCCGAGTTCAAAAAAGGCGTATTAAGGAAACAAAGGTACGCAGTTGGGTGGTTGAGGGAGATGCGTAGGTTGTTTGTTGTTAAGAGGACCTTTTTTTGATTCTCGATTGGCGATTCTTGATTGGCTCCGCACGCGACAGATACTCGATACTCGATTCTCGATACTCGATTCTCGATTTGCTCCGCACGAGGTCGATATGTGACATTTGATAGGTTATAGTTGATATGTGATTTGCTCCGCACGCGACAGATTCTCGATTCTCGATACTCGATTAGCGATTGGCTCCGCACGGCTCAGGCACTCGCCACTCGCCACTCGTCACTCGCTACTCGAAACTTGCTACTCGCCACTCACTACTCGCTACTCGAAACTTGCCACTCGATACTCGTCACTCGCCACTCGATACTCGCTGCAAGCGTTTACTGAAGACCAAAAACAACACGCCACAGAGCAGCCAAGCCGGCAGAGTTACGAAGGAGACGAAAATGTTGAACTGGAGGGAAAGGAAGTAGAAGAGGCCGAAGCTGATGGCCCAGGCACCCAGCACCGCAGGGTTGAACTGGAGGCCGGCGACTTCCGCGTAATTCTTCTGAATGCCCGCCTGTTTGTGGAAGAAGTGCTCGAAGACGATCACCGCACCGAAGGGGGCCAGGACGAAACCGTAGAAGCCTACGAAACCAAGGAGCTGCATGGCGAAAGCGGGGAAGAGGCCCGCCACCGTCGCCAGGGTGCCGGCGATGAGGACGCCCCAGGCCGCCGGCTTTTTGGGGATGAGGGTTTGGAAGGCCAGACCGGCGCGGTAAATGGTGGGGTTGGCGGTCGTCCAGCCGGCGAGGACTACGGCAATGATGCCGAACCAGCCGATGGCGTTGTAGGCAAGAGGGCCGGGAGCCACTTTGATGTCTCCACTTTCGAGCATGGCTACGCCTTCGGGGGTGCGGAGGAAAACGGCGAACAGCAGGGCGGCGGCAATCCAGGCCATGTAGTGGCCGACGTACATGCCGGCGGCGGTCGTCCAGCCGGAGGAGGCTTTTTTGGCGAAGCGGAAGACGGAGAGGTCGGACATCCCGATGTGCATGGCGGCGTTGGCGAACCAGGACCAGATAACCACGTGCCAAAAGGTGTACTTGATGGAGCCGCCCATGGGCTCACCGCCGTCGCCCCAAATCGCCCAGAACTCGTCAAAGCTACTGACGCCCAGTTGGCCGAGGGCCACGAAACCACACACCAGGAAGGCCAGGACGATAATGGGGGACATCCAGCCAGCCGCTTTCGACACCGTATCGTAACCCTTCGCGGCGATCAGGGTAGTGACGGCACCCACCAGCAATACGATGATGACGTAACTGATTCCGTTTGGCCCGACGGCATCGAGCGCGGGCATTTCCATCCCGACGGGGATACCGATGGCCGTTGCGGAAACGGTGAACATCGATCCGGCCAGGAAGCAGAAGAGCACCCCGTTTGCGACATTGTAGAACTTCACGAGGGTCGCGCCACTTATCTTTTCCAGCTGAAAATAAAGCGTCAACCGGTTTTTGATGGCTACCTCCGCCGTCAGGAAACGCCAGCTGAGGACGGCCAGGAAATTACCCAGCAGCAGACCGACGATGAGGTCGAAGGCGCTTACACCGGCCGTCAGAAAGAGGGGGCCAATCATAAATTCGGTACCGGCAGCGTGTTCGCCGGCGTACATGCCGAGGAAGCTTTTCCAGCCCTTCCAACGGGAGGCGGGGACGGGTTCGCGCTCGAATTCACCGCCGGCGGCGTCTTCCAGGTATTCTTCTTCTTGGGTGTTCTGTAGCATGATCGGAAAAACTAAGGTGGAGGGAAAGTTGTAACGGCGGTTCGGAATCTACTTCTGGATCGGTCTAATTTAAGATGTACGGTTGGTGCTTGCGCAATCCGTAATTCTGTTTCAGGAATTTGGAGTCCAGGGTTTTGTCCGAAATGGCGATCGCGGCGCCGAGGGCGGAACCCAGGGACGAGTCCGTCGTCCGGACTTTGAGGTGGCGGTAGCGGTGGGCGATTAGTTTTACGTAGACGGCGTTGTCGCTGAAGCCACCGTCGATGAAGAGTTTGCGGACTTTCGTTTCGCCCAGGGCCGCGTCGAGGCTGCGGCACTGGAAGTCGACCAATTCGCGCATGAGTTGGTGGTAGGCGCGTTCGTAGGTCCAGGACTTCGGCAGTTTGGTTTTGCCCGGCTGCCCGGTGTTGTCCAGGTGCTTGAAGTGGAAGCGGGGTTTGGGCTTGGCCGCTAGCTCATCGTTGATCTTCCGGTTGAAGGTGACGGATTTGTGGCGGCTGCGGTCTACTCCGTAATGTTCGGCCAGGGTGGTGATCTGGTGTTTGTACTCCTCGCCGAGGAAGAGCCGGGCGGCCTTCACCGGTTTGCCGTCGATACGCATGTAGTTGATGCAGTTGCGGTCGAGGTCCTCCTGCGTAAGCTGGCCTTCGGCGAAGGGGTTCAGCGAGATGCTCCAGGTGCCGGTGGAGATGAGGACAAAGGGCTTCCGTTCCGAGCGGATGTACGGCAGCAGGGCCGCCGAACTGTCGTGAATCCCCACGCCGATCTTCATCCGCCGACCGTTGTAGTTCATGTTGATGCTCGTCTCGGTCGAAACGATGGGGGGAAGTACGCGGTGGATGTCTTCCTTATATACCCATTTGTGATAATCCCCCTTTCCGTAATCCCACAGCGCCGTGTGGCAGCCGATGCTCGTGTATTCGCTGATGGGAATTCCCGTAAAGACGTAGCTCAGGAATTGGGGGAGGTGGAGGGAGTACTTGATCTTCCGAAACACCTTCGGCCGGTGGTGCTTGAGCCAGTACAATTGCATCCCCGAATTCAACATCCCCGATGGGGGAGATCCGGTGCTCATGGTGAGGGTATTCCCGGGCCCATACCTGCGTTCAAAATCCTTGCTTAGCACCTGCGGCAGCGCCTTCTCGTAATTGTAGAGCGGCGTGAGGACCTGGCCGTCCGCATCGAGGTGGACGAAGCTGGCGCCGTAGCTCGAAAAATTGATGGCCTTGACGTGGTACTCGCGGGCCTCGAGGATGCGGTGAAACACCTCGCATAGCCAGCTGCTGAGGGCGTCGACGTCTTCGGTGGGGAAGCCATCCTCGTCCTCGATCATCTCGAAAGTGACGTATTCCCGGTGGACCTCGCGGAAATCCTCGTCGAAGAGAAAGAACTTCTTATTGCTGCGGCCAATGTCGAAAACGGCGGTGACGCTTTGCATTTGGGTGGTTTGTGGAAATGATCGGACCGGTTAAAGAGGAAGCGTAAGAGGCTGAACTACAGTCCAGTAGCCACCGTGTGCTTACCCCGCTCCTTAATGAGGCCGTCGCGCACCTGCAACGCGCGGTAGGCACCGATGGGGTCGAGGGCACCGCCAGTGGAGAGCCGTGCGCGCTGGAGGAGGGGCCTAACGTCCGTCCGGTAGGCGCCCTGGAGGATCTCCTGGCACTTGACGACGTCGTGGTTTTCCTGAGCCTGGGTGAGCGCATCCTGGTCGATGAGGAGCGCCTTGGCGTAGGCTTCCTGGATGGCTTCGAGGCTCTGGATGAGGTCTTCGAGCGGGTCCTTGATGTTGTGGCTGGCGTCGATCATCCAGGCCAGATCGGGATTGTGGGCGTTGTGTTGCATCCCGTAAACGAGCTCGTTGAAGATGAGGAAGAGCGCGTAGGGTTTGATGCTCCCGACCGTGAGATCGTCGTCGCCGTACTTGCTGTCGTTGAAGTGGAAACCACCCAGTTTGCCCTTGCTCATGAGGGTCGCTACGACCTGCTCGATGTTGGAATTGGGTAGGTGATGACCCAGATCCACGAGGGTGTAGGCGCGGTCGCCGCAAGCGTTGGCGAGCATGAAACTGGTGCCCCAATCCATGATGACCGTACTGTAAAAGTTGGGTTCGTAGGGCTTGTATTCGATGAGCAAACTCCAGTCGGCGGGCAGGCCGGCGTAGATTTCTTTACAGCTCTTTTCCGTCTGTTGAAGCGCCTTCTGGAAACTCCGCTGGCCGGGGAAACTGGTGCCGTCGGCGAGCCAAACCGTGAGCGCCTTGGAACCCAGTTTTTCGCCGATGCGCACCACTTCGTGGTTGTGCTCGACGGCCTGCGCGCGAATCGCCTCGTCCGTGTTGGCGAGGGAGCCGTGCTTGTAGCTGAGTGTGGCGCCGGGCTGGTCCTGAAAAGTATTGGAATTGATGGCGTCGAACACTATCCCGTGCTGGTCGGCGATCTGTTTAACGGCTTCGTAATCGGTCGGGGTATCCCAGGGAATGTGGAGGGAAACGGCGCCGGCCGTCCGCGTCAGGGCGTGGAGGATACCGACGTCGCTGATCTTTTGTTCGAGCGTGCCGGGTTCGCCGTGGAAGGAGAAGCGGCCGAAGCGGGTGCCGCCGGCGCCGAGCGCCCAGCTGGGGACGGCTACTTGGAAATCGGCTACTTTTTTTACTAGGGCGTCTACGTTTATGCCACTTGCGGAGAGGTTATTGGCTAGGTGGTTGTAGTTGGACTCGTGGGTGTTGAGGGGGCCGTTGGTGGTGGCTATTTGGTCTTTGGTTAGCTGCATGATGGGTGTTGATCGTTTTCGACAAGAGGAAAAAGAGGGAAAGGAGGAAAAGGGGGCTTCGCTTATCTCCTTCAGCTTCGCTAAAGGTTGTTTCGCAAAGAAGTATAAGGCGAAAGAGAGGATTGAGAGGGCGTGATAGTGAGACATCACGTTTGCTGAATGTCACGCCTATCACGCCTATCAAATCTGCCACGCCTATCACGTCTCCCCTCTCCTTCGGAGAGGGGTCGGGGGAGAGGATTTCTACGCGGGGAGCGGGCCTCCTACCTAACAAAAGCCGTAGCCATCCCTCCATCCACATTAATGATATTACCCGTTGTTTTTGTGAGGATGCCTACGCAGGCGAAAACGCCATCGGCGATATCGTCCGGGCGGATGATTTCGTTGAGGAGGTTGCGTTTGGCGTAATGGGCGGGGAGTTCCTCGACGGTGATGCCGTAGGCTTTGGCGCGCCCTTCAGCCCACTTGCCTTCCCAGATCTTGGAGCCGATGATGACGCCGTCGGGGTTGACGGTGTTGACTTTGATGTGGTCTTTGCCGAGTTCGGCGGCGAGGAGGCGGCTCATGTGTTGCTGGGCTGCTTTGGCCGTGCCGTAGCCGACGTTGTTGGGGCCGGAGACGAGGCCGTTTTTGGAGGCGATGGAGATGAAGTCGCCACCGGTGCCCTGGTCGCGCATGATGCTGGCGGACGCCTGGGCCAGCATGAATTGGCCCTTGACGAGGACGTTCTGGAGGATGTCCCAATCCTTCTCTGTGTGGTCTTCGAGTGGCTTTGAGATGGCCAGGCCGGCGGAGTGGACGACGATGTCTACGCCACCGAATTCGAGGGCGGCGGCGTCGAATGCTTTTTCGATGGAGTCGGCGCTGGTCACGTCGCAAACGGCGTAGGTGGATTGGTCGCGCTTGTAGGTGGCGTTGGCTTCTTTGAGCGCTTCTTCGTTGATGTCGGAGAGCACCACCACGGCGCCTTCCGCAGCGAGCTTATCGGCAATGGCCTTACCAATACCGCCACCAGCGCCGGTGACGAGGGCCACCTTGCGGCTGAGAGTTTGTTCGGCGGGCATCCGCTGCAGTTTGGCTTCTTCGAGTAGCCAGTATTCGATGTCGAAAGCTTCCTGACGTGGCAGGGCCGTATACTCGGTGATGGCCTCCGCGCCACGCATCACGTTGATTGCGTTAATGTAAAATTCACTCGCCACGCGGGAGGTCTGTTTGTTCTTCGCAAAGCTGAAGAGACCGACGCCCGGATAGAGAATGATGACGGGGTTCGGGTCGCGTACGGCGGGGGAGTTATCCCGTTTGTGGTCGTTGTAGTATTTATGGTAACCGGCGCGGTAGTCTGCGAAGGCGTCCTTGAGCTTGCTTAGGATGGCGTCGCGATCGGAAAGATCTTCGTCCGGCGCGAGGTCGAGCACGAGTGGTTGGATCTTGGTGCGCAGGAAGTGGTCCGGGCAGGAAGTCCCCATCGGCGCGAGGCGGTCGATGTCGTAAGAGTTCGTGAATTGCAGCACGACGTCGGTATCCTGAAAGGTACCCACCTGCCGCTTTTCGCTGCTGGTGAGGCCGCGGAGCAGTGGCATCAATTTAGCTGCCTGCGCTTTCCGGGCGTCCGGCACGAGGCTTTCAACGCGTTGCCCGCCGAATACTTTATCGCCCTGAGCGGCCACCTTTTTTTCGATGTATTCGGAGGCCATCTCAATCACCTCCAGGCTGTTCATGTAGCTCTCGTAACTGGTATCGCCCCAAGTGAAAAGTCCGTGGCTCCCGAGCACGATCCCGCGGATTCCGGGGTTCTCGGCGAGGCAGCGTTCGAGTTGTAGGCCGAGGTCGAAACCCGGGCGTTGCCACGGCACCCAGCCCATCGTGTCGCCCCAAATTTCCTTGGTCACCTGCTCGCTGTCCTTGGCGGCGGCCACGGCGATCAGCGCGTCGGGGTGGAGGTGGTCGATGTGCTTAAACGGCAGTAGCCCGTGCAGCGGCGTATCAATAGATGGCGCGCGGCTGTCAAGATCATAAATACAGTGTTGGAACAGGCCGACCATGCGGTCTTCGTCTTCGAGGCCCCGGTATACTTTTTTAAGGTCGCGCAGGCGGTCTACGTAGAGCCCGGCGATGCCTTGGCGCGTCAAAGTTCCAATGTCCCCACCGGATCCTTTGACCCACATGACTTCCACGTCTTTTCCGGTCAGCGGATCCTTTTCGATCGTCTTGCAGCTCGTGTTTCCGCCGCCGTAGTTGGTGATCCGGAGGTCCGCCCCGAGGATATTCGAGCGGTATAAAAAGAGGGCAACCTGGTCGTCGCCGAGGCTGGCGGCGTGGGCGTCGTCCCAGAGGTAATCGACGTATTTAAAGGTAGTTGCGCTGGTCATGTGTGGGTAATTAATGATGAAAGTCGGCCGTTTTGGCGGGTGTTGCTAAGTTATGGAGTGGGGTGGCGGGAGGTGTCCCTTACTGTGCTTGCTACTTGATTCTCGATACTCGATTCTCGATACTCGATTCTTGATTCTCGATACTCGATACTCGATTCTCGATTCTTGATTGGCTCCGCGTGGGGGAGATATGTGATAAGTGATATTTGATGGGTGATATTTGATTTGCTCCCCACGGCTCAGGGACTCTGTTGATTTGGGCGCTGGCGCGGGTGCGGGGTTTTGGGGGAAGGGGTAAGGATTTTAGACGTTAGATTTTGGATTTTAGACGGGAGGGTGGTGGAGGTATTAAAAACCCCGAGGGGGTGGAACGAAAACCCGGAGCGCGTCTTCGACGAACACCGGGCTACGAGGTTTACCCCTTCGGGGCAAGGTGAGGGGTGGGGCATTGTCGTCGGGGTTGACGTGAGTTGAAGGTTGGTTGGCTCGGTCTCCTTGACTAACGAAAACCCGGAGCGCGTCTTCGACGAACACCGGGCTACGAGGTTTACCCCTTCGGGGCAAGGTGAGGGGTGGGGCATTGTCGTTGGGGTTGACGTGAAATGAAGGTGGTCGGCTCGGTCTCCTTGACTAACGAAAACCCAGGGTCGTTCGGCTGCGCCTCCTTGACCCTGGGCTAACTTGCTTGTCCCTCCGGGACAATTGGTCTTGGGAAGGGGCTAGAGTGGTCTGCAAACGTTTTTATTCGGTTAAATTCGCAAGTATACGTTTGTAGGTAGGTGGTTAGGATGGGGTGGGCGCACCTTTGGGCATGAGCGTGAAAATTAGTATCGAGGAGATTGAGGTGTCGGGGTACCGGCGCTACCGGATTCGGCCGCGGGGGTACGTGGACAATTATTTTGGGTTGACGGAGGGGATACCAGGAATTTGGTACGACAATACGTCGAGATGCCTGACGGCGCCGGTTAGGGAGGAGACGTTGAGACATCTTCGGGAAATATTTGGTCCTAATTGCTTGGTATGGAAGGATCGCCCCGAATCAGGATGGAAAGATTACCCTGATGATAGAACTATTGATAGATCTGCGTATGCTAGCCAGCAACCGTGGGATCGGGAAAGGCACCAGGATCAAAGAGCTCCGGATCCACCGTGGGCACAATCTTCCGGTGATACATTCGACGGAAATGGTAGTAGGTCAGCGCATCCGCGTAAAGGAGGTTGGGAGCAAAGACAACCACGTGAGACGGCACCGAAGCGTTCGTTCCTGAATACAAAGGACTTAGCACCCCACTGGAACGAGGTAGTACACCGCACGAAGGAGCAGTTGCAGGTGCGGCGGTACAGTCCGTCCACCCTGAAGAGTTATCTGGCGCACCTGCGTCATTTCTGTGCGACCTACCCGAAGAAAACCCTGGCGGACGTCAATGATGAACTGCTACGGTCTTACCTGGTTGGGCGGGCAAAAGGGGGCAATTTTTCCGAGTCGACCCAAGGGCAGGCCTTGAACGCGCTGAAGTTTTGGTTGGAGCAGGTAGAGGGGCGACCAAAAGCTTTTATTGATTTGCGGGCGAAGAAAAAGAAGTCGCTGCCTACCGTGCTCAGCGTAGCGGAAGTGAAGCGTCTCTTCGAAGTGGTTGATAACCGCAAGCACCGGTGCATTTTGAAGATCATTTACGGCGGTGGCCTCCGTTTGAGTGAAGTATGCCGCCTACGCATAGCAGATATCCAGAGTGATCGGTTGCAAATCTTTGTTCACGGCGGGAAAGGGAAGAAAGATCGGTACACCACGCTGTCCGCCCGGTTCCTGGTGGAGTTGCGGGAGTACTATAAAGAATACCGTCCGCAATACTGGTTATTTGAGGGGCAGTCGGGTGGTCAGTACAGCAAGCGGAGTGTCCAGGCTATCCTACGGAAAGCGGTGGAGCGGAGTGGGGTGAACCCGTATTGTACGGTCCATACCCTACGCCATAGTTATGCGACGCACTTACTGGAGACGGGGACGTCCTTGCGCCACATCCAAGTGTTACTGGGCCACGCGAGTACGCGGACGACGGAGATTTATACGCACGTGAGTAATAAGGAGCGGCGGCAGGTGATTAGTCCGTTGGATCGGTTGGAGTAGGGGGGGAGTTTCTAGTGGCTAGTTTCTAGTTTCTAGTTTCTAGTGGGGAGTTTCTAGATGTTACGATCGGGGTTTGCTTGCTGAGATGGGTTTTAGCAGCGATGGTTGGGTTTATGCGTGGAGTTTGAGCGTTTCAGGCGGAGTGGCTTGGTTTGGAGTTTATTCCACGCTGGATGGAAGGCGGCTGGTTGGGTTTGGTATTTACGTAGTGGGTTGCGGGGATAACGAAAACCCGGATCGCGTCTTCGACGATCACCGGGCTACAAGGTGTACCCCTACCGGGGTAAGGGGTTTGGTGGGGTAGAGGGCTGGTTGAGGACTTTATTTGGTTTAGTTAGGTCTAACTAGACTAGGAAAACTAAGGTCGTTTGGTTGTGCTTCCGTGGATAACGGAAACACGGAGAGAGTGTTCTAGGAACTGTGTCTGACAAAACTTGTTATATCAGATTATGGCACAAACTAAATCAAAAACCAAAGCCTCCGAGTTTGACTTCGAGGCCTACCGCACTCAAGTTGTCCAGGGATTTATCAAAGGCCAAGCCCTTACGGGGCAAGATGGGCTACTTAAGCCCCTCATCGCTCAGTTTATCGAAGCCGCCTTGGCCGCTGAGATGGACGACCACCTGGCTGACGAAGCACAGCGAGGCTTGACGAACAAGCGCAACGGACAGTTGACTAAAGAGGTGCAGACCACGCTCGGTGCGGTTGACATCGACTACTCGCGCGACCGTGCCGGACGCTTTGAGCCCGTTACGGTGCGCAAACGTAGTCGGCAACTCGCCCTGGGTTTCGAAGAGCAGATCATTGAACTCTACGCTTCCGGTTCTTCTTTGGAAGATATTACCCGAACGCTGAGCAAGCTCTATGGTGCTGAGATGAGCACGGCTCGTATCTCGGGCGTCATCAATGCGACCTGGCAGACGGTCGAAGACTGGCACAGGCGGCGCTTGCCAGCCTGCCTAGTCGTACTATTTATCGATGCCATTCATATCGATGTGCGTCGTGAACACGGGGTAGCTAAAGTGGCCCTTTACGTCGCATATGGGATTACTTTGGAAGGCAAGCGTGAGGTAATCGGTCTTATCCCCGGTCAGGGCACCGAGGGCGCCGTTGAGTGGGCGCGCTGTCTAGAGTCGTTCAAACAGCGCGGGCTGGAGGACGTACTGATTACTTGCAGCGACGGCCTGGCGGGACTCAAAAGTGTGATTGCACAGACATGGCCACAGACGCAAATCCAGCGCTGTGTCGTCCATAAGATCCGCAATACCTTCCGTTTACTGGATGACAAGGACTCTAAACAGGTCCTGCGTCAACTAAAAGAGGTTTACAATGCCGTTAACGAAGCCGAGGCAAGCCGCCGGTTGGAGGACTTCGGTAACTACTGGCAGGGTAAGTATGATCTAGTGGTTGCACTTTGGCGCAAGGACTGGGACGAGCTGATGACGTGTATGAAGCTGAGTCCGGCGTTGAAGAAGTTAACCTACACGACCAATGCGATCGAGAACCTTAACCGTGAAATCCGGCGAGTTGTCAAAACGAAGGGCGCCTGGCCGAACGACCGATCCCTGCTCATCCAACTCTATCACTCCTTGGATCGCAAACGCGATAGCTGGAATAAGTCCGTGCTAGGTTGGTCGAGTATCCACCGCGAACTATGCGAAACGTTCGGGGAACGGTACACCAAGCATTTTAATTAATCACCAGACACAGTTCACTGAACACTCTCACACGGATAACGCAAATCCAGATTACGAAAACCCAGGGCCGTTCGGCTGCGCCTCTTTGAACAACGAAAACTCGGATAACGAAAACCCAGGGTGGTTCGGCTGCGCCTCTTTGAATAACGAAAACCCAGGGTCGTTCGGCTGCGCCTCCTTGACCCTGGGCTAACCTGCTTGTCCCTCCGGGACAATGGTTCTGCGGGCTATTTGGTGGTCACCTGGGTTGCGTTGTTCCGCCATATTTGATTCTTACACGCAATTCCGCTGTTTAAGATGGTCGAGGATATTGAGTGACTACGTCAATTGGCGTTCGATTTGGAGTGTTGGTTTCATTGGGGTTTTAAGAAGTTTGGGGGGCGTCCATAGGGTTATTATGGGCAATGTTTGTATCTTGGTGTTGGGCAGAACAGAATAAAACTAAAACTCATAGATGTTTTCTGCCGAAGACAAAGCCACCCTGTAAATAATTAAACAAAGATAATGCCACTTGATGAATGCTGAGTTAAAAAGAGACAAATACTGGGAAAAATGGATCAGCGTAAGATCGCCAGAACTCCACGGTGATCGAATCGCATCCTACAAGGAGGTATTCTATCGTTATGAAAGAGTGATTTCGGCTATTGATGGCCGAACATTTTACGACATCCTTGGCTATTCGCATTATGAGAATATGGCCACAAACGTATTAGCATATTTATTTGATGATAACGAAGATCATGGCTTGGCAGGTCTATTTGTAAAAAGTTGGTTAGAGGTAAACCAATTGAAAAACCCACATAATTATGGTGTCAATAGAATCGAAAGAGAGTATGTATTGCCCGACGGCAAACGTATAGATCTTCTAGTTGAATTCAATGATCAAATTTGGATTATTGAGAATAAGATCTATGCAGCGGCATATAATGATTTAGACTCATATTGTTCACAGATTGAAGGAATCTACTCGAAGAATGAACGCAAGGTGAGTGTATTCCTCCTTTCAATGTTTGATCAAAGATTGCCTGATTGCAGTTATGATCTAAAATTAGTAACTTACAAATCATTTGTCGATTGCATTGAAAATAACTTGGGAAACTATATTCTTCACGCTAATCAGAGTAGGCTTCCTGCAATTTTGGAATTTCTTAAATCACTTTAAAGAATGGCTAATAACGATATCATTGATATTAACTTTGCGAAGTTTTGTTCTGAGAATAAAGAGATTTTAAACTCTTTCATGCATTATTTCACAGTTCAAACAGATGGCATTACTGAGTTGATGAATTTAGTTGCTTCTGGTATAGATAAGCATTACGATCCTGTTGAGTCCTGGAGAGGTTTTGTTCTTTATAAAAACTATGTAATAAAAGATGGCGGTATTATCTCAGTAGATATTATTTTCAATCTTACAGGCATAGAAGTGAACATATGGAGTCGTGAAAAATCAAAATATTCTGAGATTATTTTAAGTCGATTACGAAATAATACCGGAATGAAAAATACGTTCGATGGTAGACTGCTATTTATTGACTCTAAAGATTTTGAAATTACTAGTCCACAGAATTTAATAATTCGAAAAATATCTGAGGCCTTTGACTTAGTAGCAAATGCTATAAAAGAACTTTAAAATCCGCCCAACATTGCAATCCACGACAAGCCGCTATTACTTCGAGTCTAGCAGGGTAGAAGGGTCATTGCCCGGCCAATAGCCCGCACACTCGGATGGCCAAAAGTCCTCCGCAAGCTCCGGAGTTTTGGCCATGCTCGCTTTGCGGCCCAGTGGCCTTTTAGTTCCGATTGACTATCTTAGTGGAGTTAAGGACGCGGCCTGCGTGGGCTGCATGCGTTGGGCGAAACAGAATAAATACTATGACTTAGAATACGCTCGTTTATCGCTGTGTTGGGCAGAACAGAATAAAAACTAAGCATTAGATGACGTTCTAAATCAGAAAGTAACAGTCTTACATATAATAATTTATCAGATTTTGTTAAAACTTAAGCGACAGGTTCAATTACCTAAGTGACGTTATCCCCAAACTGAAATATAGATTTATCGTTGCTGAGCAAATCAAATGTGGGCTCAATGTTTTTCAGACTGTGAACAAATCTGTGAAACTAGCGATTATATCATCGACTTTTGAATTCATCAGGAGTTGTAAACAGATTAAGTCATGATTCGTTTCTCCAGTCTAATCCTTCTTTTCGTAATGTTCAGTTGTACAGAAGGAAATATTCTTACGCCACTTGCCGATGCTGAACTGTCAAAAAATTCCCAGTCATTTTCCAAGTCGATGACTAGCGAAGTTGATCAGTTTGGTATCATCCATAATCAAGCGATGGATGAAATAGTTACTCAGAACCTTATAGCAATTCTAAGAGATTCCGTTTACAACGCGTCTGGAGATATCGATACATTGAAAGTCTTTGAAATACTGATAGATAAGACAAATGAATTTACAAACTCATTGTCTCCAATTTCGATTGGTAATGTATCATACATAGTTCCCGAGTTGCAACATGACGCCAGCTACTACCGTTCATTATTTACCGAATATGATGATGTCCCAGGATATTTTCAAAATTGTGTGATTAAGTCTGATGGTTTAATGACGTCTAACTGCATTAGAACTAAGTTAGATTCCATGGTGACGAATAATGCAGCAATGGAGGATATAGCGTCTGTATCAATACTTGAATATTCAATGATATATTGGTTTGATGCTGCAGATAATAGCTCACTCTTCAACGAAAATCAAGGATCCCAAACCAGTAGCAGAGGTAGATTAAATTGGTGGGCAATAGGCTTTGCTGACTATGTCGGTGCGGGTGGTGGCGCTGCTCTCGGTCCTGGTGGAGCTATCGCGGGCGGTGTCTTAAATTCAGCTGTAACAGCCTCTATCCAAGCTTTGTCAACGTACTGATATTAAGTTACTTAACGATCATTCTGCTTAATATGCTATTCGGACATGAGAATGAACGAATAATACACGGTTTCTACTTTCGAAGAAATCCGCATGTCCTCTCTAAATAGATAAAGATAAATTAATATTAATAATAATATGATCGTACGAATAATTCGAGGCAGTGGGATTAGTTTTATGCGGCAGGTATCTCTATTTGTTAATGGTAAGAAGATAGGCGCAATTAAACCAAATGAGTCAATCGACATCGCTGATGTCATGCCTGAATCTGAAGTCTATGCGAAGTTAGATTGGGTAAAGTCTAATTGCATTAAAATAGATGGTATCCACGAAGAAATTATTACTATAAGATTGGAGGAGTTTAAGTTAGCATCATCTAAAATTCACTTGGTAATATTGTCTATGGGCTTTATTGCTTCCATCATGCTCAGTTTCTTTGATAGTATTCAGCTGTTTTATTTTGTGATTGGTGTATCTATATATTTAACATACTTTTTTACAAGATACGCCTTATCGATGCTATCTACTGGAAAGAATAGGTTTCTAAGCTTAGAAATGATTTAGAAAACTCGAATATGCATTCATAAATTTATTGTAATTAATCTTAATGCCAAACGTAGATCAGGGATAACTACGTGCCCAATTTCGCAGCCAACACTAATTTTTCAATGAATAAAATAATCCGCCCAACATTGCAATCCACGACAAGCCGCTACTACTTAGAGTCAAGTAGGGTAGAAGGGTTCATGCCCTGCCACTAGCCCGTACACTCGGATGTCCAAAAGTCCTCCGCAAGCTCCGGATTTTTGGCCATGCTCGCTTAACGGCCCAGTGGCCTTTTAGTTCCGATTGAGTATCTTGGTGGAGTTAAGGACGCGGCCTGCGTGGGCTGCATGCGTTGGGCAGAATATAAAATAATCTACAATCAGATAGAATTATGTACCTATATTTTGGAACAATCAAAACCTACTTTCCTAACAGAGGATTCGGTTTTATCACTCATCCCACAAGTCTCGGACCAGATCATGATGTATATTTTCATATAACAAAAATCGAAGAGTTCGACAAAGATTTAGCAGCTGTACTAAACTTTTACGAGGTAAATGACGAAATCTGTTTCTGGTACACAGCAGAAGAAACTAAAAAAGGCGAGCAATTAAATGCCGTTTTAGATGCTGAATATGTGTTTAGCCTTCATGCAGGTACCCTAAATGACTTTATAATTGAAGTCGAGAAATACTGGAAAAATATTGACCTTAACTTGCCGTTTTGGATAAGAAGAATTACACATGGTCTTGTAGGCATAAGCGGACAGAATTTGTTAAACGCTGAGAGAAAATCACTACTTCGAAATCGAAATCAGAAACTTAAAAAGGAACAGGAAGAGCTTGAAAAGAAGAGAGCAAAAAGGAGGAAGCAAGATAAAATTCGAAGAGATAAGCTTAAATTGAAGAAAAAGCAAGATGAGGTTAATAGAATTCAAGAAGAGGAACGGGTCGAGCTATTGCTAGCTACACCTAGCGGAAGAAGGGTTCTAGAGAATGAACAGTTTGAAATGTTGGTTGCGGAACTGAAGACTAAAGGGTTTAGGAAAAGTGCTGATGTGTCAAACTATATAGTAACCAACAGATTAGGAAAAAAATACAGCCATATTTCAGGAATATTGACAATGCAAAATAGTCGAGATTCGTGGAAATTCGAAGGTGGTTTTCCTCCTTCTATTTACGCTAAGTTGTGTCGAAGACTTGGTTTGGGTAACAACGGTTCTGATTCACGTGTGGTTGATTATACTCTTTACAAGGACTTATAGAATTTTATGAATATTCTTCAGTCATAGCAGATTACTGATATGTTCAATTTTAAAATTTTATATGTGTGGCGAATTATTATACAGAATTTCACTAGTGTTCGATATTTTCGTCATGCTTCGAAGAAAAACTTTCGGTAGATGATCACGGGAATTTAAGCGAATCAATCCCCAATATGATGAATTACATGAGTAGAAAATTTGCCCAGCTTCACAACCATCACGTTATTTTAAATTTAAATTCATCCGCCCAACATTGCAATCCACGACAAGCCGCTGTTACTTCGAGTCAAGCAGGTTAGAAGGGTCAGTGCCCGGCCACTGGGCCGCACGCTCGGATGTCCAAAAGTCCTCCGCAAGCTCCGGAGTTTTGGCCATGCTCGCTAAGCGGCCCAGTGGCCTTTTAGTTCCGATTGACTATCTTGGTGGAGTTAATGACGCGGCCTGCGTGGCTGCATGCGTTGGGCGCAACAGAATAAATACTATGACTTAGAATACGTTTGTTCATCGTTGTGTTGGGCGTAAAAGGAATAAATTAATCATACGTTGATTTCGAGAATTAATCAAAAAAGTTGGTTGCTGAACCTAAACATTAGACATATAAATCCAACATAATTTGATCTGACAAGCTAATTAATGTGGTAAAATCACTAAATACTAATAATTAATTGACGATTAGTAAATGCTTAAATCGTGTATTATGAAGAACTCATTTAGAATATTCATAGTACTCCTCGTCTGGTCTTCATCTTTCAATTGCATAATGGCCTGTATCTGCGACAGACCTAAACTAGCTGATAATGTAGCAAAATCCGATTTCGTTGCTGAGGTAGTACTTAATAAAATACATCAGGATAGTAACTCTGAGTATTACCACATAAGCGAGGTTGAAATAATAAACCTGTATAAGGGAGATAGTATATCATCTATTTATATCAGAACTGCTCTAAATACATCCTGCTCTTTTCTCCCAGGAGAGAACTCTCGTTGGCTGATATTTGCCCGTAAAGTTAATGACAAACTCTCTTTCGGTTACTGTTCTGGTTCTAAACTAATAACTAGGAACCGATGGTCAAATTCTCCTAAAGCTAATTTAAGTTACTGGAATTCTGTATCTCGCAGAGTAGAATGGCTGAAACAGATGCATGCTATAGGTTATGAATCAACGAATGAGTTTGGATTAAACGTCTCGATTGACAAACGGTCATTCAACAACCTACGCGGAAGCCAAGGAAAACAATTCGATTTTTCGACTTTCGAATTTGAAATTGATACTGACATGAATGTTACCAATGTAATAACTATAAAAGAATTTAGTAAAAGAAGCCTTGCAAGAAAAACGATGAAAATAGTTGAAGAGACAAGAAGAGCGTCATCAAATAAAACAAACCGTATTCCAAAACCAACTAAAGTTACGCTAAATCTTTTTTACTACGAGGAAGATGAGGATAGTGAAAGCTTCATATCTGTGTATGACTTATAGAACCAGATGTAATTACAAAATATAATCATCCGCCCAACACTGCAATCCACGTCAAGCCGCTGTTACTTCGAGTTGATGGCATTATTACGTCCAAAGCCCGGCCACTGGTCCGAACACTCGGATGGCCAAAATTCCTCCGCAGGCTCCGGAGTTTTGGCCATGCTCGCTTATCGGCCCAGTGGCCTTTTAGTTCCGATTGACTATCTTAGTGAAGTCAAGGACGCGGCCTGCGTGGGCTGCAATCGTTGGGCGAAATCGAATAAATACTATGACTTAGAATATGTTCGTTCATCAATGTGCTGGACAAGAAGGAGTAAAAACCATACAAAAGATAACGATTTTTGATCTTAATCTTAGTCGATACAAGAAATGCATTTAACTTTAATTAGCATTTAGGAAATAACTAAATCATGACCAATAAGTTTAAGTTCTTTAGTGTCGTTTCAATCGTCGTTACTATTGTTATCTCTCTACTCGTCACTAAACTCTATTCAGATGAACTGAATAATGGTGGAGATGTGATGATCGTCTTCATTATACCAATAATAATTATTTTAGTAGTTTTAGTTGTCGGTATGTTAGTCTTAGCTTCTCGGTATACGAACGTACGAAACTCACTACTACTAACTCTACTAGTGATTTTAATCCCTTGTACTGCTTTATTGGTCACGAGGTACAGAGAGATTTCCCGTAACGATGGAGTTCTGATTTCTACATTACAATATACACATCACTATGATTTAAGAATGCTATTTAAAAATAATGGATCGGTCAAGCTACATAATGAACACATGCTGGGAACGGACTATAAGTTCTCAAAGTATACTGTTCAAGGATCAAATATTATTTTGCGAAAACCGGTTAGAATAAATAGTTATATAATTGGAGATACAATTAGAGTAGGCCCAGATTATATTTATTTACAATTCCATAAGTCTGACGGCACATTAAACTTTGAGGACTCAATTGATGTTTCTTGGAACGTAGATGTGAAGAATATGGTTGTTCAATAATATATAAATAAGTCAGTTTAATAACGTAATTGAAGACTATAGTCGACTGTAATTTCACAACAAGATAATTACGAGAGTTAACGAATCATCCGCCCAACACTGCAATCCACGTCAAGCCGCTGTCACTTCGAGTCGATGGCTTTACTACGTCCAAAGCCCGGCCACTGATCCGCACACTCGGATGTCCAAAAGTCCTCCGCAAGCTCCGGAGTTTTGGCCATGCTCGCTTATCGGCCCAGTGGCCTTTTAGTTCCGATTGAGTATCTTAGTGGAGTCATGGACGCGGCCTGCGTGGGCTGCAATCGTTGGGCGAAATCGAATAAATCTATCAAGATGGACCAGTACTTTAGGCATTGTAGGAGTGAGTCATTAGTAGGCTGTACAAAGAACTTTTAAGCCAAGATGAAGAGTACCCTCAGGGCTTAGGTTTCAACAGCAGGGTAGGGTGTTGGACATAAAAGTTGCTTATTAAGGCAACTAAGGCTATCTTTGAAGAGTTAAATACCTCCAATGCCAACTGTTCATACTATAGGGTCGATCAAAATCAAGCTCTATTACAAAGATCACTTACCGCCTCACTTTCATGCTCAATATAATGAGTTTGAAATCTTGATTGAAATTCGATCTTTAGAAAAGTATGCTGGTGATTTACCAAAGAAGCAACTAAAAGCGGTTTTGGAATGGGCGGCTGAAAATCAAGAAGCGTTGATGGAAAGATGGGATAAATATTTCAATGAAAATTAACTAAAATGAAAGGACTAAGAAGTATACCAAGAGTTTTGAAGATTAACTCAGTGAAAGGGCGCTCTATCTCATTATTATTCAATAATGGGCAGAGCAAAATAATCGATATAGCACAACTGTTAACTGACGGCAAGCCAGTGGGAAAAGGAAGCTTGGTGAATAAGATACTGAATGACGATGTGGTTTTTTCTTCAGTAGCTATTATAGATAATACAATTGGATGGCCCGGTGTAGGTAAGTATGTAAAAGATTTTAGTGGTGAGTCGAAGTTTCACCCTTATGATATTGATCCACTACTCCTTTACAATGCTGGTAATCTGGATGAAAATCAAAATCTCAATTTAGGCAGTAAAATCAAGACAATCAGGAAAAGGATTGGATTGACTCAAGAAGAATTAGCAAAAAGGGTCGGAACCACCAAAAACTATATCTCTAAATTGGAAAATAACAAATCGGATATTGAGCTATTGACTTTAAAAAAGATTGTTGAAGCAGGATTAAATGGAAAACTTCACTTAAGTATTGAAATTCCAAATTAGCATGTCGAAAAAGGCTTAGAGACTTTGAGTCGATTTGGGTGATCCAATTACTATAATTCGCCCAACACTGCAATCCACGCCAAGCCGCTGTCACTTCGAGTCGATGGTTCTATTACGTCCAGAGCCCGGCCACTGGTCCGAACGCTCGGATGGCCAAAAGTCCTCCGCAAGCTCCGGAGTTTTGGCCATGCTCGCTTATCGGCCCAGCGGCCTTTTAGTTCCAGTTTAGTATCTTAGTGGAGTTAAGGACGCGGCCTGCGTGGGCTGCAATCGTTGGGCGTAATCGAATAAATACTATGACTTAGAATACGTTCGTTCATCGTCGTGTTGGGCGAGAAGAAATAAATACTATGACTTAGAATACGTTCATTCATCGTGTTAAGCGCAAAAGACATAAACTAAGTACTAGATGGCGTTCATGACTTTTAGTTTTGGTGGACCATATTTAAGCCACCGAAGCACAAAATACAAATCAAAGGATTTAGAAATGAAAGTTAAAATATGGATTGAACATTAAATAGGCTACTTTGTGGTCTAGAGACGCTATTTAAGAAATTTTTTGCGCTACATCTTAATGATATGAGCACTTTATTTCTTTTAATTTTTAAGATTTAACTTGTGTCTTGGATGAAGTAGCATGTTACATGCTATGGAGACCTATTAATTAATACTATTTAAACAAATCAACTGAAACTCTGTTATGCGACAATTTACGGCGTTGTTGCATGAATCGGGCCTGATTCCCCTCATAAACGGCTAGTATAAATTTGGGCTGGAGCCCATATCTTTGGTTTACGACAACTAAATCAATAGATTTCCAGCCCATGTCAAAGATAAAGAAGGACGAGCGATTTGAAGTAAAAGATAAGCAGGATTACCGGGTAGTCAACTGGGCGGAGTACAACAAAGCCCTGGAAAATCGTGGTAACATCACGTTTATTATTGACGAGTCGGTCACCCAAAATTGGTATAGTGACTCGCCAGCCCAGAGAGGTGCTCAAGAAACTTATAGTGATACCTGTATCGAGGCCATTATGATGATCAAGACTATTTTTCGGTTACCCTATCGACAGTCTCGTGGTTTTACCGTGGGTCTGCTTCAACTCATGGACCTAGCGCACCTGAAAGTACCAAGTTTTACACAGGTTAACCGCCGTTTTCGCACTCTCAACATTAGTCCTTTTGCGATTCCAGCTAGCGGCCCGATCACGATTGCGATAGACTCGACGGGAGTCAAGGTTTACGGTGAAGGCGAGTGGAAATGCCGCAAGCACGGATGGAGCAAGCGTCGTACCTGGCGTAAACTTCATTTGGGTGTTGATCCTTGCACTGGCTTTATTCATTGCCATATCACGACGACTAACTCCGAGAGCGATGAATCTCAGGTAAATGATCTTCTCGATCAGGTCGAAGCCGAAATCGATGAGGTCTACCTTGATGGTGCTTATGATGCACAGAGTTGCTACGATGGTTTATTGGAGCGAGATATTTGGCCTGTCATTCCACCTCAGAGAGGCGCGGTGAAATGGTATTGGGAGGAACCGGGTGATGCCGATGACTATCCTCGCAATCAATTTATTAAACGCATAGAAGAAGTCGGAAGGGCAGAATGGAAAAAAGAAGCCGATTACCACCAACGAAGTTTATCTGAGACGGCGATGTACCGTTATAAAACCATCTTTGGTCCAACCCACTACTCTCGATCACTTGAAACTCAAACGCAGGAAAACAAAATTAAAATCAAAGCACTCAATCATATGACAGCCCATGGCATGCCGATTTCTCAACTAAAAAATGCTTAATTAAATATTTTATGAGCGCAAGCTTTGTCTTAAATCTTCATGCAACAACGCCACAATTTACTATAATTTTAATATTCTTTATCGGCCATTTTGTGCATGCGCAAAGTGATTCGCTCGAATTCATTCGGGCACAACTTCAAGAAGAGTTACATGATGCAAAGGCGACTGTAGACAGAATTGAGTTAGAATTAGCAAAGGTTGAGATTAAGATAAAAGACGCCAATTCAGTCGAAATACAAGAGGAAAGCGATGGGATAGTCGCTTACGTTAAAAATAGCAAAAATATAAAGTTGCTTGATAACCCTCAGTTTACAGGCACTTTGCTGACTAAGGTAAAACCAAAATCAAGGGTCTTGATACTGAATTATGTAAACGAATTTTATGAAGTGGTCTTTGAAGATTTTCATGGTTATATCATTGATTCTTATGTAAATGAAAACCCTGAGATAAAATCTTTACGACTGAAAGTCAAAAGGTCGAATTATACGCCATCACGATCACTGAGATCTACATCAACGGCGAGACATTATTACAAAGGTCCACGCGGTGGTTGCTACTACTTGACAAACTCTGGAAGTAAAGTTTACGTTAGTCGCAGTTTATGTAATTAGGCGAAGCAAAGTCACGTCTATTTTGAGAATAATTTGGGCTAGTTAGAAATTGTCTTTCATTAATCATCCGCCCAACACTGCAATCCACGTCAAGCCGCTGTCACTTTGAGTCTAGTAGGATAGGAGGGGGTCATGTCCGGCCACTGATCCGAACACTCGGATGGCCAAAAGTCCTCCGCAAGCTCCGGATTTTTGGCCATGCTCGCTTATCAGCCCAGTGGCCTTTTAGTTCCGGTTTAGTATCTTAGTGGAGTCAAGGACGCGGCCTGCGTGGGCTGTAATCGTTGGGCGAAAAAGGAAGAATTCGTAAATCCAGTCGTTGGGCGTAAAAGGATAAATACTATGACTTAGAATACGTTTGTTCATCGTCGTGTTAGGCGTAAAAGGTGTATAATAACGCATTTGATGACATTCGATGATTTAGGTGTTCGACTAAATAAAAGAGAAAGAGTATGGATAATATAAAAGAATATTTAGATCAGTACATTCATTCAATTAGGCCACCTGCCGAAATTAGGCCTAAACTCGATATTGATTACAGTATTGAGAATAATTCAGTTTATATAAATGAGGTAAGACCAAGAGACTATGAGAATTTAGCCGATTACCGTTCATATCCAAATGTAAAATTCACTTATGTCAAATCGAGAAATATCTGGAAAATCTACTGGATGAGGGCAGACTTGAAATGGCATCCGTTTACTCCAACGATAGAAGTGAATACTATTGAGGACGCTATAAAAGTATACGATGCGGATGAATATGGCTGTTTCAAAGGTTAAAACGCGAACGTTACTTGGAAGTCTCAGAGATGTGGCTCTGGTTCCGTATGCAGATCAAAACATAAGCGAATAACAATGAAGCCTAGTAAACTAGGCAATGTTTCTTATCAATTAGCAGAGGCAATTCAAAGGAAATTTCCAAATCTATATTTTGATTATGCCGGAATTATTCCTAAAATGATAGTGAATTCAGGTATGATCTGACACCAAAGAATTCTACAGTCTTTGCCCAAACTGGAGGCGATGGTGTACATTACAGTTATCTAGAAGTGACATCTGATTGCATGTTGATATACCTCTCTTGAACTGGTTTGGGACACGGGATGTTTTTAAAGGGCTATGTCGCTAATACTAACCAAGGATGAACTCGAAGCACTTCAGCTGGAACAAAACACAGCTGGGCTTTCAAAGCGGCGTTACCGCAAAGTAACGGTACTCATCATGCTGCACCAAGGCCATTCGGTTAAGACAATTGAGGCGGCACTGGGTATTGATGATAATACGATCTATCGTTACCATCGCGCCTATTACAAAGCCGGTCTGTCCGACTTTCTGGACGATAGCTATGTGGCTTACACCGGTCGGTTAACTGAGAAGCAAGAAGAAGCCTTAGCTAAGCATCTGGATGATTACCTATACCCTGATGCAAAATCCATTGCCGCCTACGTCCTCGAGCGCTTTGGGGTAGACTACAGCGTTGGCGGTATGACCGATTTGTTGCACCGACTTGGGTTCGTGTTCAAGAAGAGTAAGTCCGTGCCGGCTAAGGCTGACGAAGAAGCACAGTGTGCCTTCGTTGAGGAAGCACTACCCGCGCTTTTAGAAGAGGTAGCCACCGGTGATGCAGTTGTTTACTATGCTGATGGCTGTCATCCTACTCACAATACAAAGACGAGTCGCGGCTGGATACGCAAAGGGGAAGATTTCGAAGTGGATTGCAACAATGGTCGACAGCGAGTGAATATTAATGCGGCCGTCAATGCGCTCAAGCCGGAACATTTGGTATACGAGATTGCTGACACCATCAATGCTCAGTCTACTCAGCGTTTATGCCGCCAGTTACTACGCAAACATCCGGGCAAAAAGATCTACTTCATTTGTGACAACGCTCGCTACAATCGCAACAAGATGCTAACGGAGTGGGCGGATAGCCAACGGATCGACTTCGTTTATCTACCAACCTATTCGCCTAACCTGAACCTAATCGAGCGCCTGTGGCACTTTATGCGGGTTAAGATATTGAACTCAACTTATTACGAGAAGTCTAGTGAATTTAAATCGGCCATCGTTTCATTTCTGGGTGGGATAAAATTGTATAAGGAAGAATTACGTAGCCTACTGACTTTAAACTTCAGGACAGTAGGAGGCACTTCCGTGCATTTGTCCCAAACCTCTTCGTGATGCGTATAGTAATGACAGTTCCATGCAATTATTATGAGGATGTTAGCGAAGCAAATGTCATTTTAGCTGAAAGCCTTACCGAATTCTCAGGATCGGGATATTATAAGGGTGGTTTAGTCTGGAGCAGATTTGTTACAACTTTCAGAAAGCAGAATCGTACTATTGTGAATCTTATTTCGACGGAAACATATCTGAAGATGGTGAGACTCATTTTATTAAAAAGATAAGGGAAGCTCTTGAATATGAACACGTCAAATTCAATAAAGGAAGACTTGAATTCTTAAAGTCTAATTATTTCAGCATGCTTGAATTTAGATCTGACTATCGAAAAAGGCATAGGGAGTTGTAATCACAAGACGTTATTCGCAAGGCCGACCGCTTTATGAAAAGTAAAACTATGACAAGAGTTAGAATAATTTATAAGAAATAAAAATCCGCCCAACACTGCAATCCACGTCAAGCCGCTGTCACTTCGAGTCGAGCAGGGTAGGAGGGTAGATGCCCGGCCACTGGTCCGAACACTCGGATGTCCAAAAGTCCTCCGCAAGCTCCGGAGTTTTGGCCATGCTCGCTTATCGGTCCAGTGGCCTTTTAGTTCCTATTGACTATCTTAGTGGAGTCAAGGACGCGGCCTGCGTGGGCTGCGTTCGTTGGGCGAGAAAAGAACAACAGCTGTTATCTGAATTAACTTTACAGGATATAATATATTTCAATCTTTATCAGTTTTGGGATAGCAATAGCACAAGCAACTCAAGATTGACTAACAAGTCAATCAAAATGGCTGAACAAAAACTAGGTGTAGATCTTCCTGAATTATATATAGATCTACTTAAGGTCCAAAATGGAGGATACACAAAGGGGTTTGCCTATCCTATGACTATTGAGACTTCATGGTCAAAAAATCATATTCCTCTCTACGAACTGTTTGGTATTGATTTATACCACGGGCCGGGAAATTCTTCAAATATTTTGTACTCAACCTACATGATTGAAGAATGGGGCTTACCTGAAAAACAGGTTTTGCTATCAGGTGATGGACATTGGTGGATAACGCTGGACTATCGTAAATCTACTATACCTTCTGTAAATTGGATTGATTGTGAATGTAGCGAAGACATACATGTTGCAAACAACTTCACAGATTTTATTAATGGACTAGTAAGTGAAGAGGCTTTTGCTGACTAACTTTACTGCACTTAACACTAGGCAAATAAATAGCTTTCAAATACCTACAGATAAATATATGAGAAAATTGATAGTAATGTTTACAGTACTCGTTCTCCAATTTACTAGTTGTGGAATAGAAAATTCTAGTCTCTTTGTAGATGATACAGAGGTTGAACAAAACTTGGAAAGATATAGAGGTGCTTTTGGAGCGGAGAAGTTCATAATACAGACTGGAGAAGAAATTACCGACAGCATTAGTACAACAATACTTAGGGTGACATTTCAAAATGTATCCATCAATTTGAATGATACAACTATAAGTAATCAGAGTCAAAATATAGCTAAATTACTGAAATATAATTTACAAAGAAATCGGAAATTTGATCGATTTGGTGTTATGTATAAACTTGATCCGGTTTTTGAAATTGAATTAGAAAACAGTAATAAATCTGAATATATCATATCAGAACTCTACAATGATTTTTTCAGTGACGAGTTGTAGATTGCTGTTGTACGGTTAATGATTATAACATTCGCTCAACTTTACAGCAACCAAAGTTCCTTGTCGAACAAAATTATCCGCCCAACACTGCAATCCACGTCAAGCCGCTGTCACTTCGAGTCGATTGTAGTATTACATCCAAAGCCCGGCCACTGGTCCGAACACTCGGATGTCCAAAAGTCCTCCGCAAGCTCCGGAGTTTTGGCCATGCTCGCTTATCGGTCCAGTGGCCTTTCAGTTCCGATTGATTATCTTGGTGGAGTCAAGGACGCGGCCTGCGTGGGCTGCAATCGTTGGGCGAAATCGAATAAAAAAAAATATCACAACTACTTAAGACATCAGACTGTAAAACGAACATAATGGCCAATACCTTTTTCAAGTGGGAAGAATTTGTTAGTAATTTTGGTAAGGAAATGGTATCAGCCAGTGATGTTTTTGATAGAATGGCAGAATCCGGGCTAAGAGACTTTTGTCTTGCACAATTTGACTGTCATTTCGTTTCAAATAATATCGAAAACCTTCGAGTACTGAACAAATTTTTAGTTTCACAATACGGCTATGCAACAAAATCTATAAAGGAGATAGAGTTAGGCCGGTTTGAATTGCATTGTACCTCTAATAATCTATCGATAACTAAGGAAAATTTGCTTTATTGGGCGTTAGATATGTATAGCAAAGGGTATTCACATGACTGTGTCCTTGAGGCATACGGAGCATTGTTTGATCCCAATAATCTGTCATTTCCCGACTTAAGTGAAACCAAAGAAGATTACTATTACGAAAAAGGTATAGAGTTTTACAACTTAAAAAACTATAGCGAAGCAATTATCAACTGGACTTTAGCTATAAAACTTGATCCATTGGATCCCGATCTCTATTATTGTAGAGCGATAGCAAAGAACGATCTTTACACTTGGAAAAGTGCGATGAAAGATTATGATAGAGCGATTGAACTGGCTCCTGATTTTGCAAAAGCTTTAAACAATAGGGGAGCTCTTAAAGATGAGAATAATGATTATTTGGGAGCAATAGAGGATTATAATACTGTTATCAAATTATCTAATGCTTCGGTTAAGGACAAGCAAATGGCCTTCTTTAACAAAGGCAATACTAAGCTTAAAATTAATGATCGGGTAGGAGCATGTCAAGATTGGAACACAGCTTACGGTCTCGGAGCAACCTATGCACTAAGCAGGATCAGAGAGCATTGTTAGAAATAGATTACTCAAACCAGGAACTGATAACTATTTGAGGGTTCTGTAGTGGAGCTAACCATACGCAATCTTGGTTCATTAAAAATTAAAAATGAATTATCCGCCCAACACTGCAATCCACGTCAAGCCGCTGCCACTTCGAGTCCAATGCTCTATTACGTCCAAAGCCCGGCCACTGGTCCGCACACTCGGATGTCCAAAAGTCCTCCGCAGGCTCCGGAGTTTTGGCCATGCTCGCTTATCAGCCCAGCGGCCTTTTAGTTCCGATTGATTATCTTAGTGGAGTCAAGGACGCGGCCTGCGTGGGCTGCAATCGTTGGGCGAGAAAGAACAAAAACTATAACTTAGAATACGTTCGGTCATCGTCATGTTGGGCGCAAAAGAATAAATACTATGACTTAGAATACGTTCGATCATCGTCGTGTTGAACAAAGAGTTAAGAATATTAGATATTGAATAGCGTTGGTTATTTGTTGAATTAAATTTATGCGACGTAGGCTAAAAAACTCTTAAAACTAGGGTATAACTACTGATGTTTAAACTACTTTGTAATGTAAAAATTTCTTAACCTATGACAACTGGTCAGGAGAAGGCAAAGATTCTATCTAAAATTTGGAAAAAAAATAAGAAAAAAAAGAGAAAGTGTCTGGCTCCCGAATGCTATGCAACCGCAATTAATTCTCACTTGTTGCAGAAGAAGGGCATACTATCTCAACTTCAGAAAGATGGTAAGATTTCAGTACTTGGCCATAATTCATTCTTTAGTTTGAAGAACTTTCTAAAGATTGAGACCGTAGGATTGAATGCTGCAATGTCTTTGAATCTATTTTGTAGTTATCACGACGACGATCTTTTTTCTGAGGTCGAGAAGAGGGACTTTAATGAGTATGAGTATCAAACGCAATTGCTCTTTAGTTACAGGTCAGTTTGCTGTGAATTACGTAAGAAGCAGATTCAGTTTGAAAATACGAGTGAAGTCTGCAGAAATGAGAGGATGACGCAGTTGTCAAATGAGGATGCGTTGAATAATATGATTGTATTAAGCACAGGATTTCAAATGGGAATAAGAGATTTATTGATTTTCAAAAGCGCACTTGAACGAGATCTATATTACGATGAGGAAGATAGTTTTCAGTTCTATACATACACTTTCAACAAACTTGGAGTTTGCTGTTCTGCCTTTTTTTCACCAACAAATATTTACACTGATCCTATTCAATTTGATCCTTTTGATGGAATAATTGTGAATGTATTCCCGCACAACAATAAAACAACTATAATAATAGGTTATCATAAATCATTTAACTCTCCATGGATAACTGATTATTGTAATAAGTTTGGTCACATGACAGAACTGGATTTTGAATATGCGATTTCAAATCTATTGATTAAGCGTTGCGAAACATGGGCAATGTCACCTTATTTGCTTCAGAGTATGAGTGAAAAAAAGAAACAACAATTGTTGACAGAGTTTAAGAAAGATGTGATGAATTTAGAAGAGAATATGAAAAGTTCTATAAATATCTTTAAAAACTAAAATCATCCGCCCAACACTGCAATCCACGTCAAGCCGCTGTTACTTCGAGTCGATTGCAGCATTACTTCCAAAGCTCGGCCACTGGTCCGAACACTCGGATGGCCAAAAGTCCTCCGCAAGCTCCGGAGTTTTGGCCATGCTCGCTTATCGGCCCAGTGGCCTTTTAGTTCCGATTGATTATCTTAGTAGAGTCAATGACGCGGCCTGCGTGGGCTGCGTTCGTTGGGCGAAACAAAAAAATAGAGCATCACAGTGAAAAAGTTAGTAAAATTTTACGGCTTGCTTTCTTGAAAATACATTCATCAGATTATGTTTAATATAGATATAGATATAGATGAAGCTTACTGGGGAAGTTGGGCTTCGATAGTTGGATTACTAATTACAATAATTTCATTTGTCGTTATCATTTTTGTTGACCGCAAATTGAAAAAGCTTAAGAAGAATGTAATGCATAAAACTAGTATTGATCAAATTTACAAAGAGATTAAGAAATTGACATCGAAAGTCAGTAAGCACATTCAAGATCCCGAAAATAGCTTTATGAATTTGATTGAAGACTGTAAATACTTAGATGTTGCTTTAACAAATTTGATAGAGGTTTCTGATGCCAACGTTATTATTCACTCCAAAAAGTTAAAAGAGAGATGTAAATTTATTTCCAAATTATCCTATTCTGAAACGCCTATATATAAATTTTATGTGTTCAAAGCAAGTGTCAATGAAAATGAGCTTTGGGATTTTTATACTGATCTGAGTAGTAATAATAAGCGAATCGAAACCTATATTGCAAACAAAAAAATCATGCCACTATGAATACCGAAGATCAAATAACAAGATTTGTAGTAAGGTTAAACAAAGAAACTGCCTCCAACGAAATTGCTTGGACTAGATACAACGGAAAGTATGTAATTCCAGACGAAGAGGAAGTTGTGGGGACTCCTTATTTGATTGATTACCACAATAAACGGTTTATGCTATATCAGTTACGTGGTAAGCATTATACAGATGAAGAAACATTCTCCTACTATACTGGATATGGATTAGACATGGTTGACAACAATTGTCTTAGAATAAGACAGGTTACTTATGAATCGGCTGTAGCAGATTTATTTGATACAGTTACTTTAAAACAATCGGGTTTAGAGGACTTTTTAGATGAACTATTTTCAGAGTAATTATTAGGTCTTAAAATATATAATTCGGATTAAATATGATTCAAAAAATAATCAAAGTTGATGGAAAAACGTTGTCTGTCCCAAATTATATAATTGACATTTCTGTATATAGGAAATGGCTCTTTGCTAAAGCGACAAATCATCGAAATAGAGACTTGAATCGAGGACTAGACCCACACATTAGTTTAGCTGATTACAGATCAGGTATACATAAAGCTATAATCGAGTGTAAAGGAAACGATTTTATAACGGCGAAAAATTAGATTGGAGCCTATTAAATCAGTACGATAATGAGATATCAACTGGTCGTAAGGCATCGTACAGAAAAGAACTTTATATGAAACCGACAGTAGATCATACGTATAACTCTTTGGATGCTACAGATTTTTGTATTTGTATCTGGAAAATGAATGATGCAAAAAGTGATTTAAACTTTGAAGACTTCATATAATTATGTAACTCAGTAATCGATTATAATAGAACATAAAATTCGCCCTACACTGCAATCCACGTCAAGCCGCTGTAACTTCGGGTTCAGCCCTTTATTACGGTTCATGCCCGGCCACTGGTCCGACCACTCGGATGTCCAAAAGTCCTCCGCAAGCTCCGGAGTTTTGGCCATGCTCGCTTTTCGGCCCAGTGGCCTTTCACTTTCGGTTTAGTATCTTAGTGGAGTTAAGGACGCGGCCTGCGTGGGCTGCAATCGTTGGGCGCAATCAAAATAGAATATGAATAGAATAATTGAAAATAGTTTAAAGGAAATTTCAATTAGAGGTAGAATGGCACTAGGTATAAAGTGCTTGGAAATAGTATTAGATAAGAATAACCTCATTCACAAAAAAGATATTAAAGAATTACTTACAGTTTTGTGGGGATTCATAAGTTCAGAAAGGTTGGACTTATGGAGTGAAGAGATAATTGATTACGACCCAAGCCATTAAGGCTCCTTAAGAAATAAAATTATTCGCCCAACACTGCAATCCACGTCAAGCCGCTGTCACTTCGAGTCGATTGTAGTATCACAACCAAAGCCCGGCCACTAGCCCGCACACTCGGATGTCCAAAAGTCCTCCGCAAGCTCCGGAGTTTTGGCCATGCTCGCTTATCGGCCCAGTGGCCTTTTAGTTCCGATTGAGTATCTTAGTGGAGTCTAGGACGCGGCCTGCGTGGCTGCAATCGTTGGGCGAAACAAATAAATACTGTGCCTTGCAATACGGTCGTTCATCGTCGTATTGGGTGCAAAAAATATTAATGGGAGATGAAATTTGTTGATCTTTGTGTCGTTTACAATAAAAAAACTGAGTAGTTATGTTTTGGATCTAAAATACTGCACCAGTACTAATAATTTAAATTGGACAAATGAAAGAAACCTATTCTGTCATTGAAAGTAATTTTAGAAGGTCAAGGATTATAATTAATATTGTCGGATCATTTCTGGCTATAAGCTTTTTCCTTTACACTATCTATCTTGGTTGTTTTAATGAGAATAGCAAGTTGGCTGGACTTATAGTTTTAACATTCATGGCCGCGGCAATCATATATTTAGCTGTTCAAAACATCTTATATGTTATTCGATCGCAAATAAGAATAGATAATAAAGGCATAATAATTACTGGAAGAAATACTCAAAGAGAGATTTCTTTGAAAGACATAAGAGGATTTAGCCATGAAAAATACAGCCTGAAAATCTCGACTAGAGACAAAGTGAATGATTTTGAAATTTCTGTTTACTTTGAAAAATTTAATGAGATATTGGAATGGTTCGAATTGAACTATGTAAATGAGAAAAATGAACGATTTAAGCAAGAACAAAATGAAATAAGAAATAATATTATTTATGGTTCGAACTCTTATGAGCGTGAATACAATTTGCAACGAGCAGTGCGAGTAGGTAAAGTCTTTAATATAATTTCAGTATTACTGTCTTTAATCGTCCTATTTTATCCTAAGCCATATAATGTTGTTTTTTTGTTAGGTGTCCTTCTATTAATAGTGGGATATGGTTTAATTATATCTTCAAAAGGATTGATTCGACTAGATACTACAGAAGGTCAAGCTTATCCATCTATTATCATTGGTATCTATACTTTAGTTACTTGTCTCTTTCTTCGGTCATTTTTAGATTTTGATATTTATGGATATATGCCTTTAATTACTTACATGTTGGCCTTGTCGGTCGTGTTTACAGCAATAGTATACTTGGTAGATTGGAGGTCTACAACTCTGAGGCCATCAAGTGTTTCAGTTTTCAGTTATACTATTGGCTCACTAATGCTTTCATATGCGATTTTAATACATTTAAATTGTTACTATGATTCATATGCTTCTGAAGTAAATACAATTGAGATTATTGAGAAAAATAAATCTTCTGGAAGTGATCCTTCTTACTACTTACTAGTAAAGGAAGAGGATTTTGACGATGACGTTGATAGATTTAGTGTTAATGAACGTTTGTATAATAGGATATCCATTTCTGATTCTATTACAGTACTTAAGCATTCAGGTCTCTTATCCATACCATGGATTACAATTTCGGAATAAACATTTGATGAGGTCCAAAATCCGCACACTTTCATAGCCATTACGGCTCCTTAACGTTTAAAATTATTCGCCCAACACTGCAATCCACGTCAAGCCGCTGCCACTTCGAGTCGATGTCTCTATTACGTCCAGAGTCCGGCCACTGGTCCGAACACTCGGATGTCCAAAAGTCCTCCGCAGGCTCCGGAGTTTTGGCCATGCTCGCTTATCGGCCCAGTGGCCTTTTAGTTCCGATTGACTATCTTAGTGGAGTTAATGACGCGGCCTGCGTGGGCTGCAATCGTTGGGCGAAACAGAATAAATACTATGACTTAGAATACGTTCGTTCTTGGTCGTGTTGGGCCAGAAAGAAACAAACACTATGCCTCAGAGGACGTTCGTTCACTGTTGTGTTAGGCGGAAAATGTACAGACTCCTGACAGGCGAAACTTAAAAATAGCCTAACCTGTTACTATCGATTAGAAGACAAAAGATGTCAAAATGGTACTAGAATCACCACTAACTAACGTACAGCTTGAACTGATGAAGATGTTTAGTCATGATCTTGATGATGATGACCTGATCTCTCTTAAACGGACTTTGGCAAATTTCTTTGCTGAGAAAGCCAGCGCTGAGATGGATAGGCTTTGGAAGGAGAAAAACTGGTCTGATCAAACTATGGAGAACTGGCTAGAAGGAGATAAGGAATTCAGCGAGCAGTGAGAGTTGTATTAGATACAAATAGCCTGATCGTTTCAATTGGTCGAAAATCTAAATTCCGTCCAATATTTGATTCACTTCTCCACGGTCAAATCACTTTGGTCGTTTCTAATGATGTTCTTTCCGAATACGTTGAAATACTAGAGCAAAGAACAAATGCAATAGTTGCAGAAAACATTGGTAACTACTTGATGAGGTCGCCTGACGTGAATAAGATTGAAATATATTTTAAATGGGCCGCAATATACGCGGATGCAGATGATAACAAATTTGTCGATTGTGCACTCAATGGAAATGCTCAATTCATTGTGACTGATGACAAGCACTTTAATGTTTTGAAGGAAACTGAATTCCCAAAGATGAAAGTCATCAGAACCAGAGACTTTTTGAATATGATTAGTGAGCAGGATGGATTATAGGCAGGGCTTCATCACGATCATCTATTACCGATGGAGTGTTGAGTAATCGAATCTAGATAACTAGGCTTCTTAACCAGCAAACATATACGGATATTCAAATCTATATGGGTGAGTAGATCTATGATTGGTTAATTAATAAAATCCGCCCAACACTGCAATCCACGTCAAGCCGCTGCCACTTTGAGTAGATGTCTCTATTACGTCCAGAGTCCGGCCACTGGTCCGAACACTCGGATGTCCAAAAGTCCTCCGCAGGCTCCGGAGTTTTGGACATGCTCGCTTATCGGCCCAGTGGCCTTTTAGTTCCGATTGACTATCTTAGTGGAGTTAATGACGCGGCCTGCGTGGGCTGCAATCGTTGGGCGTAACGAATAAATACTATTACTTGGAATACGTCCGCTCATCGTTATGTCGGGCGCCACAAAGAATAAAAATGAAATCGAAAGTCTTCTCAAACAAAAAATTGATTGGAACATCAGAATTGCAAATGACTGATGAAAGTTTGGGAGTAGTTTCGGGTAAATTAATTCCCAATAAAAATTATGAAGAAATTCGAAATGCGATTTGGAGTATTAATAGCTCGAGTTCAACTAAGAAATTCAATGAATTTAATCGACTTAGAATAAATTGCCAACTCGAAAATGAAGTTTTTTTGTTTCCATTAAGTGGATTTTTAATAAGGGATTTAGAAGAATTGCCAAATGAAGAATTAGAATTCCAAGCGGTAGGAAATTATAGACATGTGATTGAAGATAACTTCTTGGTAAATCCTCCAAAGGAGCGAATATTTGAGCCGTGGGAGTTTATAACGATTGAACAAAAAATATCTTATGAAGATGAACTGTTAAAAGAAATAGGAATAGGAAATCCAAAAGGAATTTTGAATTTCTTAAACTCGAAAAGCCATAAATTGAGTAAGTATTCATTTAATGCTATGGCAAAATCGTCAAGAAACGATGATGTGTTGTTCACGGTAAATGAGAAAGGAGAAAATAAATTTGAATATGCGGTAGTTCATTTGACGTGGAAAAGTAAATTTGAAGAGAATGATAATTATCCAATCGCAGAATTTTTTGAAGATTTCGACCATT
The DNA here is from genome assembly GCF_001625015.1 of Lewinella sp. 4G2. Classification (NCBI taxonomy): domain Bacteria; kingdom Pseudomonadati; phylum Bacteroidota; class Saprospiria; order Saprospirales; family Lewinellaceae; genus Lewinella; species Lewinella sp. 4G2. The sequence goes on from NZ_LVWJ02000014.1 coordinate 3,253,215, forward strand.
TTTTGAATTATAGAATGTATCCAGATAAAAGAGATTGGGAAGAATAATTAGCGAATTATAAGGAAGACATCGAACGCACATCACATCGCTGACCATGAGGATAGCTTTAATCTGACAAAGGGGAATGTCATCTATGAAGAACTAAAAATTCTAGTTGATTCAAAAGTAGTCCATGAGAATAAATAAATCATCCGCCCAACACTGCAATCCACGTCAAGCCGCTGTTACTTCAAGTCGAGCAGGGTAGAAGGGTTGAAGCTCGGCCACTGGTCCGAACACTCGGATGGCCAAAAGTCCTCCGCAAGCTCCGGAGTTTTGGCCATGCTCGCTTATCGGCCCAGTGGCCTTTCAGTTCCGATTGAGTATCTTAGTGGAGTTAAGGACGCGGCCTGCGTGGGCTGCAATCGTTGGGCGTAACAGAATAAATACTATGACTTAGAATACGTTCGATCATCGTCACGTTGGGCGAGAAAGAACAAATACTTTGACTTAGAATACGTTCGTTCATAGTCTTGTGGGGCAAAACATAAAATCCGGTACAGATTCTTAAATTGAGCCATTATATTTGAAAATTACGTTGCAGGTAGCTTATTTTGAGCGCGCGAGAATAAAGATAGAAATGATCGTAAAATGATGTTTTAAAGTTTCTAATAGATTTTCGTCTATATACTAGAATGAATCCACTTAAACTGAATGACTATGGGAATGACCACTTACTTGTATGGTGTAATTGAAGAATACGGTTTAAACCACCACCGAAGCGAAGAAATCTATTTACATAATGAACGAATTATAGCTGGGTTACCAGAGACGGATTCATGGCCACCACTATCCAAGAACATGTTTTCGATCACGAAAATGTTGAGGAGGAAATTGGTTCTAATTACGAATACTATGGCCGACTCATCCATTTTGGAGGTTGCTTCAAATCGATTGAATATGAATGGCCTGAGTGGAAAGAAAAGTCCGAATACTTACTTAAGGACTTATATTGGTGAAGTGCCACTGTTCATTTCAAGACAGAATACTCTGAAGTGATTTCGTTTAATTGGAGAATTGATTTAAAAAAGTGGAATGTAAAAGAAGGACCATTGTTGCCAATAAATGAGAGTTTTTGGGAATTTAAAAATGAGTCTGAGTGGTTATAGTACACTTCGTACGACTTTGCGCCAACGGCAATTCTGAAGTCATTCAAACTAGTTTTAGATTCAGAACAGGAAGAGGCTAACCGGTTATGAAGAAAAAAGGTATTCCTATTTACGAACAGTTTACGTGGCAAGGATTTATTCATCTTTGTAAGTATAGTGCGTTGTATACCTTAGCATTAATTATTCCAGCGATTAGTATTATAGTTGATTTTGAGATTCACAGAAAGGTTGGTGTTCTTAATTTGGTGTTTATCATATACGGTTCAGTTTGGATGCTAGTCTTTTTCACTGATTGCTTAATACCGAAATTGAGAGGAGAAAAATAATTCGCTCAACTTTACAGTCATCACGGCCTCCTAAAGAATAAAATTATCCGCCCAACACTGCAATCCACGTCAAGCCGCTGTCACTTCGAGTCGAGCAGGGTAGGAGGGTAGATGCCCGGCCACTGGTCCAAACACTCGGATGGCCAAAAGTCCTCCGCAAGCTCCGGAGTTTTGGCCATGCTCGCTTATCGGCCCAGTGGCCTTTTAGTGTCGATTGAGTATCTTAGTGGAATCAAGGACGCGGCCTGCGTGGGCTGCAATCGTTGAGCGTAACAGAATGAAAATTATGACTTATAATACGTTCGTTCATCTTAGTGTTGGGCGAAACAGAATAAATACTATGACTTAGAATACGTTCATTCATCATAATATTAGTCGTAAAAGAATAAATAATATTGCTTAGAATACGTTCGTTCATCATCGTGTTGGCCGAGAATGAATAATACTACGCATGGATTGACGCTCGTTGATCTTTGTGTTAGGCGGGAATAGGTATAACTGATACATGAATAAAACTTTAAGTGATGACATCCAAAATGATATATTCATGCTTCGAAGGATTGTATGATAAATTCGACTGGCCAATTATTGAAAATAAATCCGAATATGTCCATATCGGAAACTCATCTGAAAGAGATTTAAATAAAATATCACTCGCATTATCTCATTTTATTGGAGAATATTTGTTTGTAGTATTGAACAGGAACACTTCATGTAAAACAAAAAATAGTCTAAGCGATGTAAATAATTTTATTATGGATAATGAAAATATGGTTTTTGTTGAAATCACATGGAAATTATGCTTAGAAATAAAAGGTGAGGTTATGAGAGTGGGATATTTAAAATGAGAAGCGTACAAGATCGCAGCCGAATTTACTTGAGCGAGTCACAGGTAAACTAGGCTTTAAGATATTAATCGAGAATTTGTAGAATCTATTGATATACAATTGATATCTGCTTATGGTAAAACCATATGGAAAACGCACTCAAGTCTAATAGTACAAACGTGCAGAAGTAGATGTGTTGAAATTCAAAACTTTTGATCGTTCATAGGAGGACGCAATATTCCAACTTGCATTTTAGGATTAATAATTTTGCTGAAGGCCGGAACCTTTATTCATAATCATCCGCCCAACACTGCAATCCACGTCAAGCCGCTGTCACTTCGAGTCAAGCAGGGTAGAAGGGTGCAAGCCCGGCCACTGGTCCGAACACTCGGATGGCCAAAAGTCCTCCGCAGGCTCCGGAGTTTTGGCCATGCTCGCTTATCGGCCCAGTGGCCTTTTAGTTCCGATTGAGTATCTTAGTGGAGTCAAGGACGCGGCCTGCGTGGGCTGCAATCGTTGGGCGTAAAAGAATAAATATAATGACTTAGAATACGTTCGTTCATCGTCCTGTTGGGCGCGAAAGAACAAATACTATGACTTAGAATACGTTCGTTCATCGTCGTGTTGGGCGCGAAAGAATAAATACTGTGACTTAGAATACGTTCGTTCATCGTCGTGTTGAGCGGAACAGAATAAAGTAAAACGCTCGATGACGTAAATTGATCCATGTGAGTCGAAGAGGCGCCATACATAAACACCTCGGGATATTCGGTTTTGTGAACTTTAGTTGTTGTCGAATATAGCTAAAACATATAGTGACATTTGTTGATGAAGTTGATGAAGATTAATCTAGGTCAACGGTATGTTGTGTCCAAGAATTGTGGACATTTGAAATTAGAATACCATTGATGTACAGCAACCTGAACCTACAATTTATTTCGTAGATAGGCGTTTAGATAGAAACAAATTAATTATGATATATAAAGTGATCCTATCTATAATTTTGCATTTTGTAAGCATAGGGCTTTACGCACAGACCATAGTTCTACCACAAGTATTTACTATTAAAAATAATATTGATACGATAATTATTACGGAATATGGTACCCAAGTGAAGATTGAGAGGAACTCTATCGAAACATCTGATACTTCGATGAATCTTGTAGATGAATACAGTATTCACATACGAGAAGTTATTGATAATCTAGGCGCGGTTGTAAATCAAGTATCGACAAATAGCAATCGAGGGATCCTTATATCCGATGGCATGTTATACATTACGGCTTATGTAGGCGATCAAGAACTTGAATTGAGATCGGATCGAAAAATTGAAATTAGAACACCAGTTAGTGCTGGCAATTTTGATATGGGATTGTACTCTATTTCATCAACTGACGAGTGGACTAAAATGACAAGTGAAATCTCTCTTGATACCTGTCCTTCTTTTATTATGACCGTGTTGACATACGATTCTATAGTTGATAAAAATTCCTATCGCGTATGGCAAAAGAAAAACAACAGGGTCGATGGACTGTTTGGAGGAACAAACCGACCTAGACAGCAAGTTTATACTATACCTATCCCATACGACACAGTGTGGAATTGTGATAACAATGAATTATCTTACTATAATTTTAATATTCAAGATTTTGGTTGGTACAACATCGATAAGCTTGCCAAAATTAGAAAGCCAAGAAGTATGTCAGTTGTTTGTAGAGAAGGAATGAGAGTAATCGCACTTGTAGATAAGAAAAATATAGTAATTAGGTTTCATGAAAGTAAACGCGGAGTATACCACTTGTCAAATTACCCATCTACATTAGGATCGACGGTGATTAGTTACAAAACTGTAGAAGATGACAAGGTTTTGTTTAGTGTTTATTCCATGAAAAAATTTAGATCTAGATTGAATATGCCGGAACCAAATGTGGTATCTAATGCTGAATTTAGGAAAATAATTAGACAATTACATTAAGAATATTATTTAGAGATAAACACTAACTTCTATACTCTGTACAGCACCTCAAGATATATGGAAGACGCTACTTGACTTTATTAACTCAACTCGTTAATAATTAATATAATCCGCCCAACACTGCAATCCACGTCAAGCCGCTGTTACTTCGGGTCGAAGGCTCTATCATGTCCAATGCCCGGCCACTGGTCCGAACACTCGGATGGCCAAAAGTCCTCCGCAGGCTCCGGAGTTTTGGCCATGCTCGCTTATCGTCCCAGTGGCCTTTCAGTTCCGGTTTAGTATCTTAGTGGAGTCATGGACGCGGCCTGCGTGGGCTGCGTTCGTTGGGCGTAACGAATAAATACTATGACTTAGAATACGTTCCTTCATCGTCTTGTTGGGCGTAACAGAATAATTACTATGACTTAGAATACGTTCGATCATCGTCACGTTGGGCGTAAAGGAACAAATAAAAAGGAATAGATGCTGTTCACTGATTATCGTATCCGGCGATTCAAAGTGACAATGAAAATTTCGCAACTTACCTTGTTTCAGGTAGCGAATTTCAAATCTTGATTATGAACAAGTATGATTATACATGTGATGGTTGCGGAAGGGAGCATGCTTATTTGACAGGTCGAATTACTCAAGGTTCACCAACCGATATTCTTCAAAATAAAGAGAATTTTATTGATAACCCCCACTCTTCAATTCACATAGTGAATAAGGAAAGAGTATACATTAATGGAATAATTCCGCTGTACACACCGGAATTAGGTGATGAATTAGAATTAGATAACTGGTGTGTTATCAGTTATGATAGTTGGAATGAGGCTATAAAAAATAAAAGTTCTATTGAAGGGCGATTATTGTATAAAGATGATTTATTTCATATTAAGGCCAACACAAATTTCAAAATTGGTTATGATGAAGAAAGAGATGAATTCTTATTTTTTACTGATCAAGAATCATCTGACCTGTATAGATGGCAATCGACTGGTTTAACAACAAAAGAAATCAAAAGTCTATTTTCTTCCTTTTATCACAAACTAGAAGATGAAGATACAAGAGATCAGTACACCTACGATATTAAAGAAGCGATAGAGTTTCTTCTAGATAATCAAGGAATTTCATACGTGCATGCCCTACTTAATGATGAGATTATATTTCAGTTGATCGACTCTTCTGGGCTAGAAAAACCTTCATCAAAGATTATTGGAATAGGAATTGATATTCCCATCGATACAACTGATACAATAACAGATTACAAGATTTTAAACTTTAGTCGATTATCAACTTTTAATGTCCATTACATTGAAGGAATCAAATTGTACCAGTATGATTATGTTGATGATATAGGAAAACTAAATAAAGATGTTTGCGACATCGTGACAGAAGTATATGGAGCTACACCAAGTGAAGTCAAGTACAGATTAAATTTCATGACCAAATTAAAATAATAAAAATCCGCCCAACACTGCAATCCACGTCAAGCCGCTGTCACTTCGTGTCTAGCAGGGTAGGAGGGTTGATGCCCGGCCACTGGTCCGCACGCTCGGATGTCCAAAAGTCCTCCGCAAGCTCCGGAGTTTTGGCCATGCTCGCTTACCGGCCCAGTGGCCTTTTAGTTTCGATTGACTATCTTAGTGGAGTTAAGGACGCGGCCTGCGTGGGCTGCAATCGTTGGGCGTAAAAGAACAAATACTGTGACTTAGAATACGTTCATTCATCGTCGTGTTGGGCGTAAAAGAATAAATATTGTGCCCTAGAATACGTTCGTTGTTCGTCGTGTTGGGCGAAATCGAATAAATACTAAGACTTAGAATACGTTCGGTCATTGTCGTATTGGGCGAGAAAGAATAAACACTATGACTTAGAATACGTTCATTCATTGTCGTGTTGGGCGCAAAAGAATAAATTTAGTCTTAAGTATTTTCTACAGTCATAATTAAGGAAATGGTGCATTAGTCTCACTTATCCTTGTGTATTAACTCAAAGGAAGAACATATGGGACTTCGAGTCATTATTTTTAAATTAAGTGCAGTCGTATATGAGTGTCAGTAGTAACTTAATTCTGCAACATAAAGGTGTAATTAAACTGGATGAACTATACAAAATTCAAAAGTCGGCAGATCGTCTAGTATCTAATTTAATTGCAAGAATCCGAGAAGCAGATCCAGATAATAGTTTTATTCTTGAACAAGGTTTGAGTGAACTTCCGAATCTGATTAAGGTGAAATATAGCAGGTCATACATGTTTGTAGGAGATACGGATTATATATATCATGAAAATGAAAACAGTGAGGTTGGATTTACTGAGTATTTTGAACACATGATAAATGTACACAAATGTGTATGTAATTCTTGCGGCTATCCTATGAGCACTGATATTAGATTAATATTACTTCGATTATTTCGTAAACAATCATCTATTACACAATTGCAACTATTCGAACTTGATGAGCCAGTGGTTAGGTGTAAATTTTGCACCACTAATCATTTCTTTAATGACTTTTTTCCTTTCAAGCTTGTTGGAAATTTTCAAATGCATTTACCCTCTTTTCTATTTCAATATTACGACATAGATCAGATATTCGAATTCTTTGGTGATCAGAAAGGTAATTTGTACACTGAGCATTATCGTTACGCTTAATAGAAGAGTATGATTATCATTCAAAATGAATGGCCACAAAACAGATCACAATCGTCCAACCGCGCGTACTAGAACTATACTGGCATATTTTGAAAATCAAGCCAACCCTTAACTATAATTTTATGGTTGTAAACTTTGCGAAGTTTTTATATGCTAATCTTTCAACGGGTACTGGAATTCTTGCTCTCCAAATAGCATAACTAAATGTGATTTAAATATAAATAATTATCCGCCCAACACTGCAATCCACGTCAAGCCGCTGTCACTTCGAGTCGATTGCTCTATTACGTCCAAAGCCCGGCCACTGGTCCGAACACTCGGATGGCCAAAAGTCCTCCGCAGGCTCCGGAGTTTTGGCCATGCTCGCTTATCGGCCCAGTGGCCTTTTAGTTCCAATTGACTATCTTAGTGGAGTTAAGAGCGCGGCCTGCGTGGGCTGCAATCGTTGGGCGCAACAAAAACAAGATCAGCGGAGGAGATTCAATTAGTAAAAGCAAATAATAATTGCGTATCACGAAGGCTGTTACAATCGTCAGTCGCAAGTTTGATTAAAGCCTACCAAGAAGAGATGAAACAGAATATTCTGATCCTAGATCTAGATGGAGTTTTGATAACCACACCGAGTTGGAGGCCAGATGAAATGGACACCGACGGCTATTCTAAGTTCAATGCTAAAGCTGTCGAGAATTTGAATATACTATTGGCCTATAAACAAATGGAAATATGGTTGGTCTCATCAAGGCGAGCATCAAAACCAATGGATGAGTTTAATAAAATATTTAAATCAAGGGGTATTTGCCAACCTATAGCTGGCTACGTAGCAGAATCCAATAGCATGTCTAGGATGCATGAAATCGAGAACTTTCTTGATTGCCAAAATCATAGAAATGCGTTAATACTAGACGATGACAAATCACTAAGGGATTTCAAGTTTACATATAAAGGATGCTACATCGATATTGATAATTTCAAAGGTTTTGACGAAGTAGCTCTTGCAGTTGCATTGGAACTTTGTGACACCTGGGAATGAATAACTATAGAGCTAGGGACTACCGATGTGGTTAACTAGGTCCAAAAAAGTGAAGGAACTGAAAGCTAGAAACCACCGACGCCAACTACTGAGAACCAATCTAAGAAGTAAGTATTAAGTGAACTAGCTAGGGTCGTGGAGATGGATTTAGAATGTGAGTAACTGGCTTACAAGTGAATACTTAGGATTGAGCATCTATGCCAAGATGCACACAACTTCACAGCCATAACGGCTTCTTAAAGAATAAAATTATCCGCCCAACACTGCAATCCACGTCAAGCCGCTGTCACTTCGAGTCGATCGCAGTATTACGTCCAAAGCCCGGCCACTGGTCCGAACGCTCGGATGTCCAAAAGTCCTCCGCAAGCTCCGGAGTTTTGGCCATGCTCGCTTACCGGCCCAGTGGCCTTTTAGTTCCGATTGAGTATCTTAGTGGAATTAAGGACGCGGCCTGCGTGGGCTGCAATCGTTGGGCGAGATCGAGAAGTTGAAGTAGATTAAATTATTGAATTTGAATAGCTGCTGTTTTGTTGAAACTTTTTGATCGACTCGTTGTGTTTTGTTTGAAAATGAATTTGCAATGATCAAAGTCTATTTCGACAATAACGTGTATAGGTTGCTGGCAAAAGAAGAGAATAATTCTCTACAAAGGCTACTTAAGAATCATAAAAATACGCATTTGTTATTTCTATATTCGCAAGCCCATGTTAATGACCTCCATCAAGATAAATCAAATCGAAAATTTGATGATCTGAAATTCATGGATGAACTAGTTGATGATAATTTTCTTCTCCATGAATCTGACGATGACGCAATCGTGAATAAACTTGTGAGGCCAACTGAAGCTTACAAGTATTTTTCTCCCGACGATGATTCGATAGAATCGGTCATGGTAAATGCGTTCAACGGATTAGAAGAAGATCCTGAATTGAAAGAAATTCTGTCTCCCTGGATTTCATTATTAAAGTCGATTCCGATTGATATCGGACTAAGCGATATTACTCCAGAGCAGGACCCAGATAATATTTTAGGAAGACTCGGTTTAGATCAGAAACCAAAGTCTTTATATGATTGGATGCCACAGTTTGGGAGAATGATGGACAATCTCAAATCAGATAACTCAATTATAAAGGATGTTCGCAGACTAAGCAAGAAAATGCTACAAGTCGAAAAATTTAACGTAAATATTAATGACGTAAACTTTGATGAGAGTATTTCAGAAACTCCACTTGGAATGTCTTTTCATAAATTACTCGAAGAGACGGTAAATAATATGACTGAGCAAGAGAAGAAGAATAGCAGATACATAAAGTATACTATGGCTTTTAGCATGCTCAACTTTTTAGGTTTAGATAAGGAGAAAAACAAGAAAGTTAAATATCTCAATACACATCATGATGGGGAGCACTTCTTTTATTCGACTTTAGCTGATTGGGTCGTAAGCGATGATCGTGGATTTAGAAACAAGGCGAAGTTTCTTACTAACCTTTTTCAAATTGACTTAGAAATAATGACATTCGATCAGTTTAAGTTTAGGTTCAATCAAATGGTTATTAACAAATATCTAAATCCTCAAGTACTTATCGAAAGTATTTTTGAAGAAATAGAGAATGGAATCGTCACAAGCTCTAGGCTAGATATCAAGAAGCTACAGAGAATAACTGTTACAAAACTCAGAAGACCAATTATGCAGTTCTTTAATAGAGCTTCTCATGTCATGATGACTGACGGCTCTGGCGAAAGCTATGTAGTAATGTACAAAGATGGGCGGAAAATATACCATTATAATTGGTACAAAGATTTTCACGGTATGACCAATAGGTTGGTAGAATTATTGGGGAACGATAACTATGGAGAAGGTCTATTTGATGAGGAGGACCAGAAAACCATCGAAGATGAAAAATGGCACGGACGAGAATGGACAGTAGGAAAAACTAGGCTTATGCTTGCGAAAAATACCGACACCCATCGAATGAACTTGATATTTGGTCCGTTTCTTGAAAAATAAATTCGCAGAACTTCACAGCCATTACGGCTACTTAAAAATAAAATAATCCGCCCAACACTGCAATCCACGTCAAGCCGCTGTTACTTCGAGTCAAGCAGGGTAGAAGGGTGCAAGCCCGGCCACTAGTCCGAACACTAGGATGGCCAAAAGTCCTCCGCAAGCTCCGGAGTTTTGGCCATGCTCGCTTATCGGCCCAGTGGCCTTTTAGTTCCAGTTTAGTATCTTAGTGGAGTTAAGGACGCGGCCTGCGTGGGCTGCAATCGTTGGGCGTAAAAGAACAAATACTGTGACTTAGAATACATTCATTCATCGTGGTGTTGGGCGAGAAAGAATAAGTACTATGACTTAGAATACGTTCGTTCATGGTCGTGTTGAGTGAGAAGGATTAAATACTATGACGCTGAAGACGTTCGTTCCACATTGGTCGGGTGAAAAGGAATATATTAGTATATGTTGAATTTCCTTTGAAGTATCTTTGAATTATTTTTAAGAAATATACTCAAGAATGATGAAGTCCTTACCAGGAGTTTAGGCGGCTCTTAAAAGTTGTGCAAGATGAAAAATAGATACTTTGACAAAGTGACTATAGAAATTAATCTTAGGATGAACTTTAGGTCGGAAATTCTTAAGAGAAAACATGAATTTTACGATTGGCGTCATACAACATAAAAGTTTAAAATTAGGTAGACCCTTATTATGGCAAACTGGTATAGTTTTAAAGAATGCAAAAGATTTGGTTATCTATTGTTTATGGTTTTGATAAATATCACATCTTATAGTTGTGATGGTCATGCCAAATCTTCTAGGAACGAGCAAAACAAATTGACCGCAGACAGTGACGAGGCAGAAATTGATGAGGCAGAAATTGTTATGCATGTACTACAGTGTGCGGATTCGTTAGGTGTAAGGGAGTATTTTGAAAACTCTACTGAAGAATTTTATGGTGTTATAATTGAGTCTGCATGGGGTGATATAACTGGAACATTCTTTTTTAGGAATGGTTCGTCATATTTTGCTTTTAATAAAGATCATGCAAAAACGATCCCAAATCGACCTACCTATTTTGGAGAATTGGATGAGTATGAATGGGTAATAGTCACTGATATGATTGATGAGTACGACTTTTGGGAGGAGACAGCATATAAACTTCCTGAACCAGCCTTAGATGGTTTTTCTATGTTCGTAATTGGTAAAAATCAAAAAAGAAGCAATTCACTTAAGGCTATTTTTAGAGGAACCCCGGAATATGATAAGATAGGATCTCTTGGCAGTAATCTACGGCGCTTTGAAAAGCTTTGTTTCGAACAAGATACTCTTGGCAAAGGCTCTAGTCGACTTAAATCCTTAAAATTAAGATGAATAATTCGCCCAACACTGCAATCCACGTCAAGCCGCTGTTACTTCGAGTCAAAGGCTCTATTACTTCCAAAGTCCGGCCACTGGTCCGAACACTCGGATGGCCAAAAGTCCTCCGCAGGCTCCGGAGTTTTGGCCATGCTCGCTTTTCGGCCCAGTGGCCTTTTAGTTCCGATTGAGTATCTTAGTGGAGTCAAGGACGCGGCCTGCGTGGGCTGCAATCGTTGGGCGAAATGACTTTGCACAATAATGGACTAAGTCAATGATTAGCTAATGAAACTATGCGAAATGAAATATCTACTAGTAATAATACTTCTCATATTTGCACCCTTTAAACTATTTTCTAAATCACTTGAATTTTCTTTAGATAGTGTAGTCCTCAAAACTGAAAATTTATATTACGTATTCCCTATTATAATCTCCAGTGACAAGAACGTAGAGAATAGAATGAATAATATTCTTCAATTATCTGAATTATATCACTCATATATACCAGGGAATAAGAACATCTTTGACGAAATTATTGGAATTGATGGAGGATTATATGGTCAAGTAAAAGACTATGAATTTGAACTGGTAACAAGCAACTCCAAAATCGTATCGATTAAACTTGATGTCACTAAGTGCGGTATGACATGTAATTATTCTACTAGGTACTACACGTTTGATTCCAAAATTGGTCGAAGATTATTGCTCGATGATTTGCTTAATAAAGATGAGAAAGAATTGGTAATACCTATAATAGACGATTATGTGAGTCATGAGTTGGATAATTGGTATTGTTCTCTTGCATCCACTGATTTAAAGTACGAGAATTATGATCTCGATCTTATTGAACGTATCAGAAATGCAATACAATCAATGGAGAATTGGTCAAATTTCTACTTCGATAGTGATTTTTTATATGTAGACGCGATAAGTCTACTAAGTAAACATGATCGCTTTATGGGTATCCCAACTCTTTACAAAATTCCTATAGATGAATTTGAATGTCTCCTTGAAGAAAATTCTTTTTTAATTGATAATAATCCGGTCACTCATATTCAAACTGTCAATGAATATTGGCCCCGGATCTATGAGGGTGAAATCGATGACAGATACCCAATTAAGTTGATATTGGGTAGGTCATACGGTGAAAATTTTTATATGGCATATAGCTATGATCGATATGGTAAAGGATTGCTATTTAAGGGGAAGATTGATTCGACTGAAACGATAATCTTACATCAGGAATTTATTGATTCTACTCAAGCCGAAGTTGTTAACTTAAGAATTATAAACAATAGGATAGAAGGTGTCTGGAAAGACTGTAATGACTGCACATCGAAAAATATATCCGGAACTGAATATTATTGATCGAATGTAAGTGATGAGGGTAATCGAAGTGTTTAAATAGAGATTTCTTTGAAGAAGAAAATTTGAACGCTCAACATTACATGATTGTAATAGCTATAATAAAGAGAATTCGCCCAACACTGCAATCCACGTCAAGCCGCTGTTACTTCGAGTCGATTATAGTATCACGTCCAAAACCCGGCCACTGGTCCGAACACTCGGATGGCCAAAATTCCTCCGCAGGCTCCGGAGTTTTGGCCATGCTCGCTTATCGGCCCAGCGGCCTTTTAGTTCCGATTGACTATCTTAGTGAAGTCAAGGACGCGGCCTGCGTGGGCTGCAATCGTTGGGCGCAAAAGAAAAATTCTATGACTTAGAATACGGTCATTTATTGTCGTGTTGAGCGAAATCGAATAAATCTATCAAGATGGACCGGTACTTTAGGCATTGTAGGCGTGAGTCATTAGTAGGCTGTCCAAAGAACTTTTAAGCCAAGATGAGGAATACCCTCAGGGCTCAGGTTTCAACAGCAGGGCAGGGTGTTGGACATAAAAGTTGCTTATTAAGGCAACTAAGGCTATCTTTGAAGAGTTAAATACCTCCAATGCCAACTGTTCATACTATAGGGTCGATCAAAATCAAGCTCTATTACAAAGATCACTTACCGCCTCACTTTCATGCTCAATATAATGAGTTTGAAATCTTGATTGAAATTCGATCTTTAGAAAAGTATGCTGGTGATTTACCAAAGAAGCAACTAAAAGCGGTTTTGGAATGGGCAGCTGAAAATCAAGAAGAGTTGATGGAAAGATGGGATGAATATTTCAATGAAAATTAACTAAAATGAAAGGACTAAGAAGTATACCAAGAGTTTTGAAGATTAACTCAGTGAAAGGGCGCTCTATCTCATTATTATTCAATAATGGGCAGAGCAAAATAATCGATATAGCACAACTGTTAACTGACGGCAAGCCAGTGGGAAAAGAAAGCTTGGTGGATAAGATACTGAATGACGATGTAGTATTTTCTTCAGTAGCTATTATAGATAATACAATTGGATGGCCCGGTGTAGGTAAGTATGTAAAAGATTTTAGTGGTGAGTCGAAGTTTCACCCTTATGATATTGATCCACTACTCCTTTACAATGCTGGTAATCTGGATGAAAATCAAAATCTCAATTTAGGCAGTAAAATCAAGACAATCAGGAAAAGGATTGGATTGACTCAAGAAGAATTAGCAAAAAGGGTCGGAACCACCAAAAACTATATCTCTAAATTGGAAAATAACAAATCAGATATTGAGCTATTGACTTTAAAAAAGATTGTTGAAGCAGGATTAAATGGAAAACTTCACCTAAGTATTGAAATTCCAAATTAGCATGTTGAAAAAGGCTTAGAGACTTTGAGTCGATTTGGGTGATCCAATTACTATAATCCGCCCAACACTGCAATCCACGTCAAGCCGCTGTTACTTCGAGTCGATTGCAGCATTACTTCCAAAGCTCGGCCACTGGTCCGAACACTCGGATGGCCAAAAGTCCTCCGCAAGCTCCGGAGTTTTGGCCATGCTCGCTTATCGGCCCAGTGGCCTTTTAGTTCCGGTTTAGTATCTCAGTGGAGTTAAGGACGCGGCCTGCGTGGGCTGCAATCGTTGGGCGAAATCGAATAAAACTTAGGCATAAGTAAGGTTTTGGAAGCGTATTCTGTTCGAAACGTTATCATAGAGAATAAAATTTAAGCGATGGCTAGACGTACTGTATTTCTAAGTTCAACAAATGGGATGGCATTGCCAGAACTTATTAGTAATGACTTCACAGATTTCAAAGATTGGATAATAGAAATACGAGAACTTGAAGAAAGAAATGACGCATTTGTAAGCAATGGTACTTACCAACTAATGCTTCAAAGTGATTTACACTTCTCAATTGACGGCATCATTTCACAGGAGATTTATGATGAAGTTGTTTATAATTATATCACTGGATATTGCGATTATGGCCCAGGTAAAGGAAACCTTGCACTAATAGGTCCTATGTTAAAAGCAGCTAAGTTTGATACATTAATTAAAGAGGCTCGTGCGTTGAAATTTGATACGCTTACTACTCTTATAACTTTAATCGAAGAGGGTAGGTCATACTTAACCGGACGGCCATTTTCGCGTTCTTCATTCATAGAGAGCGCAATCGGGTTCTGGTATCCTTCAGAGCAATTAATTCTGAAACTCCAATTAGAAAATTCAATGTCTAAGTTGAGTACTAAAAGTCAAGAATTGGCAACAGAGCTAATCGCAATGATAATTGAGGAAACCCACGCATCTGAAATCATTATTGATTATGAGTTAATATAATTTGGTAACCGCGCGAAGTTCATTGAATTTACTATACTTGAAAGAGTTCAAATAGTGGTAATTGAATTCGGTAATAGTCTCCATATCATTGTTTGAGATGGAGGGATTTAAAGGTATAATATTGTTTCGTTCAAATGCAAAGTGTCAAGGAAAACTAGATCAATAAAATATTATCCGCCCAACACTGCAATCCACGTCAAGCCGCTGTCACTTCGAGTCGATTGCTCTATTACGTCCCAAGCCCGGCCACTGGTCCGCACACTCGGATGGCCAAAAGTCCTCCGCAAGCTTCGGAGTTTTGGCCATGCTCGTTTATCGGCCCAGTGGCCTTTCAGTTCCGGTTGAGTATCTTGGTGGAGTCAAGGACGCGGCCTGCGTGGGCTGCAATCGTTGGGCGAGAAAGAATAAATACTATGACTTAGAATACGGTCGTTCATCGTCGTGTTGGGCAAGAAAGAATAATACTATGACTTAGAATACGTTCGTTCATCGTCACGTTGGGCGAAAAAGGATTAAAACGTAGCACCTGATGATGTATGTATATCCATAATGAGTAAAGGAAATTTAACCGATAGCTAAAATTAATCTAGGTAATGTATGTTGACTTATTGGTTAATTGAACAGTATCAAATTATAAATTGAATCGATAACCACCAATCTTTCACAAAGCTGCATCTACAAGATACTATGGTGAAAATACTAGGAACGTTAATGGTCATCTTATTTAGCTTGCAAGTGTACTGCACGCCTCAAACTGGAGATATGATAATAGTTAATTCAGATACAATTTACTTACATTCACAGTTGCCTATAGGTCCGATACAGGATGTTCTACATAATGAAATATCATACTATGAGAAGAACTGGTCTACTGGATGTTACAGAGGTTATTATAGTGTGTGGCAGCTTAAAAATGACTCTCTCTTCTTCAATAGTATTGTTTCGTGCAATTTCTCAAATGAATCAAGTGCTCCTGTTAGTATCCATGCACATTGGGTCACTCAGAAAGTAATTGCGCCAATCGGTAAGAAATATAAGTATCTTCATCAGGGGTGGGGTTGGTTATACGAAGCCGAAAGACTGTTCACATTTAAGAATGGCATACTAAGGCATCAGAAATACTTAGATAATTCGAAGTATCATTTGGCAAAGATTTATGAAGAGCCAGAGGTTTATAATAAGTTCGTTTTAGATAATTTCGAATTAAATAAAATCAATACTACTGAGTTCAACGGAAAAAACGGCTTTACAGTGCTTGAGGTGACTATTGACGAAAGTGGATTCGTAAAAAGCTCAGAATGTAGCCGACCTGGAATGCCATCTGTATGTACAGAAGCCAAAAGAATATTTCAAAAGATTGATAGACTTAGTGTTTACTATGAGAATGGGAAAGTTTTATTCGGAAAATATGCCTTCCCTTTCAATTATTTCATAATAAGAAGATGGAAGGGAAAGGAATGAATACTAACTCGCCCAACACTGCAATCCACGTCAAGCCGCTGTCACTTCGAGTCGATTGTAGTATTACGTCCAAAGCCCGGCCACTAGCCCGCACACTCGGATGTCCAAAAGTCCTCCGCAAGCTCCGGAGTTTTGGCCATGCTCGCTTACCGGCCCAGTGGCCTTTTAGTTCCGATTGAGTATCTTAGTGGAGTCAAGGACGCGGCCTGCGTGGGCTGCAATCGTTGGGCATAAAAGAATAAATATAATGACTTAGAATACGTTCGTTCATCGTCCTGTTATACGCGAAAACAAGCTTGTTATTTCAATCAAAAAATCTAGTCCTTGAAATGAACAAATTTGAACAAAAGAATAAAAATTGTTATGTAATTCTATCCAATTTTGAAAAATGCGCAGTAACCTGAAAGAATCAATCAAAACACTTTATCGTGTCTTTTCGAAATATCCTGCTAATTCTAATATGAAAGGTAGCAGTAACTACGGTGATTCAGTCTTAGAATGGAATGCTGCTCTATTTCAGAAACCTTTGACTGAGTTGAATGATGGCGATCTTTCTTTGTTTACAGGAAAGGTACTTTCAACTTGGGGAAGTATCACTGATCTAAAGCATTTTATTCCAAGAATTTTAGAGTTGACCGCAGAGTATAGAACTCCTTATGAGATTTGGATTCTGTATGATAGACTTGAGATGGGAAAATGGACGGAATGGCCAGCTGATGAATTTAGAGCCATAAGTAATTTTAATAAATGCTTGGTATATGAAATCTTAACAGATGGCAGTGAAATAGCTGAAGAAAACTTCATGGACTATTTTACTACACTTATATATTACTCAAATGATGTAGAGAAATTGATTGAAGTGGTCGATAATATAAGTTGTAAATATAAGTACAAGCATCTATCTAATTTCATTTGTAATCAGAGTAAATTAATTTTTGAAAATAACATAATCGAAGGCTTTTATCAGTTTGGTAAAAATGTGACTAAAGTGAAGAATTGGTTGAGTAGCAAGAAATTTATTAATGAATTTACTAATGGCTATTTTGAGCATGAGAATGAAGCATTCTCAGAAAAAGTGAGTTGGGCAGAGATGATTTTATCACAATATAAAAAGTATTGACTTTAGTTTATCACGTGATATTATTTATTTAAAGTACGAGATATATGAGGAAAAAGAAGAACGCAAAAATAATTAGAAAAGGTGCTGAAGAAATTTATGCTAAAGAAGTTGGAGAATTTCAATTTATAGCAGGTTTTACTTCTGGAGGATATCCATACGGGATAATGATTCAGGATGATCAAAAAGATGAAAATGAATTGATGAATAATAATTCGGATGAGCATCGCAAAAAAGATGATAATCAAACTAAGATCGATTCAGAGAAAAAAGATCAAGACCTACCGTTTTAGAATGACTGAGTTTGCTGGATCTTTTCAGTTCACCAGTTGCGCCCAACTCAACAGCCATCATAGCTCCATATCGAATAGAATTACTCGCCCAACACTGCAATCCACGTCAAGCCGCTGTCACTTCGAGTCAAGCAGGGTAGAAGGGTGCAAGCCCGGCCACTGGGCCGAACACTCGGATGGCCAAAAGCCCTCCGCAAGCTCCGGAGTTTTGGCCATGCTCGCTTATCGGCCCAGTGGCCTTTTAGTTCCGATTGAGTATCTTAGTGGAGTCAAGGGCGCGACCTGCGTGGGCTGCAATCGTTGGGCGTAAAAGAATAAATACAATGACTTAGAATACGTTCGTTCATGGTCGTGTTGGGCGTGAAAGTATAAATACTATGATTTAGAATACTTTCGTTCATCTCTGTATAAGGCTAGAACGAAGCATTAACAACGATGGCTTGAAAAGTCTAAAATATTTTGATTCATCGATTATAAAATTGTGCGGATTCCTTTGGTCGTAGAAAATTGTATTGACATCAAAACTTTAAGACATGTCAAAATTATGATTAAAGAGTAATCTTTTGGTTCAGAAAATGATATCCAGTATGCATAGTTGCTTAATAAGATTCTACGTAATTTTTTTGATAATAATTGGATGCTGTTATAATTTGAAATGTTGTAGTTGTCTACAACCTACAGTTAACCTTCCACTACCAAGTAAATTACTTGATGTTATTGTCCCGCCTCAAATTTCGCAAAGCAGGGAAACACAAGAGTTAATTGTTTTCCATGGTACTTTGGTTGACTATTACATTTTAGATGATAGTAAAGTGATATTGAAGTATTCTATCAACCATGTATATACTGATACGGCGATAAAATCAATAGAGGTTGTAACAAATATTGGAACTGATGCTTGTGGTTACTTTGATGAAATTGGAGGGGAATCAATCATAACAGCTATGCTGCAAGGTGACAGATACTATACCGCCCGTGAAGATTGCGCTAGGAATATTTCAAGAAGAGCTAACCCAACGATTTTCAAGTATTGGCTAACACTACTCAATACCTTGACTATGGGCAAAGATGGAGATTATCATTTTAGACAAAATAAATCAACGCACGATGAAATAAGAAAAGACCTAAAGCCTAACTTACCTGGCATATTATTTTCAATCAAAAATGGAAAGCTGAATGGAGGATTCCAAGTTTACAGTCTAAAAGGCGATTTGCTAGTTAAGGGGAGATATCGGAATGGAGAGAAACATGGAAGATGGTCTTATTTTGAAGCTGGGCTAACCTGGGATTTATCGTATTGGTATTCAACTCTCACAAAGATTAAGTACAAAGGTGGACAGCTAATGAAATCAACGACAGATATGGAATATACTCCATTTCAAATGTAAACATTCGTCCAACTTGATAGCCATCAAAGCCAACACAGTTCCATAACGAATAGAATTATTCGCCCAACACTGCAATCCACGTCAAGCCGCTGTTACTTCGAATCAAGTAGGGTAGAAGGGTTGATGCCCGGCCACTGGCCCGAACACTCGGATGTCCAAAATTCCTCCGCAGGCTCCGGAGTTTTGGCCATGCTCGCTTACCGGCCCAGTGGCCTTTTAGTTCCGATTGATTATTTTAGTGGAGTCAAGGACGCGGCCTGCGTGGCTGCAATCGTTGGGCGTAATCGAATAAATACTATGACTTAGAATACGTTCGTTCACCGTTGTGTTGGTCGTAAAAAACAATTAAGAAAATGATCTATCATGTTTATAATAAGGAAATATCTCAAATTAATTTATGGAAAATTGATTTCGAAACTTACAGAATAATAAACTATGATAATTTTACAGACTTAATGGTCGGGTCAGATTACACTATAATTCACGAAAAATTACTACCTGCCTTTGATGCATTACTATCGGATGAGCTTACGGTAAGTCCGATTAAAATTATTAGAGTATCTACTAATTAATCATGGGGAGACTTTTACAAATTGGAAATTAAGCAACACATAAATCCCGATAACATTAAAATGGCAAATACGCATGAATGTGATGTATGGCAGTACAGACATCATCTTTTTGTTTCAACTCAATTAAAAGAAAAATTGGAATTTGTGTCACTAAAGTCCTTACTTTTTTCCGAAGAATTCAGCCATTTTGGTGCCTAATACTTCTGATATGAAAAAATTATTAAATGTTACGCTAATTTTGCTTATTACTTGCATCGTAATAAGCTGTTCATGGATGAATAGGATATTAGTGGTTAATTCTACTTCATCTCCAATGTTAGTTGAGTTTAGAATTGATGATAATGTGGAGAATCAAATATTTAGTAATGATGACAATACTTGGATTGTCTATAAATGTGGCATCGGAAAATATAGGCCAAGTGTAGATTATGACAGCGAGCTATATTTGACAACATCAACTACTATGGATGGAGTCATTTCTGGTGTCGTTCAACCGAATACTGCTCTTTTGCTTGGAACCATTTCCGGAGGCGAGTCAATTTTTGATAATTCCCTATCAAACGAGTTCAACATAAATTACTTTAAAATTTCAAGTAGACAGGATTCAATTGTTTTGTTCAATGAGTTTGTTCGGAAATCATTTGCGAAGTTCAAATTTGAATATAGGCTTGAAATATCGGATGAAAATTAATAGTCCTATATATTAATATAATCCGCCCAACACTGCAATCCACGTCAAGCCGCTGTCACTTCGAGTCGAAGGCCTTATTACGTTCAAAGCCCGGCCACTGGTCCGAATACTCGGATGTCCAAAAGTCCTCCGCAAGCTCCGGAGTTTTGGACATGCTCGCTTATCGGTCCAGTGGCCTTTCAGTTCCAATTGATTATCTTAGTGGAGTCAAGGACGCAGCCTGCGTGGGCTGCAATCGTTGGGCGAAATCGAATTAAATTTTGACCTAGATGACGTTGGAGAACTTTAATGTTAGCTGTCAATTAGTAGAGGAATATAGAGAAAGTGAATATTAAGAAACAAATAGAATATGCTATTCAGAAGGATATTGAAGAATTTTGGGAATGGGCTCAAAAATTCTATTCCCGAGAACAAATAGTTCATGGGAACGCTGACAGTCCGTCTTTTCCAAATTGGAATCGAGTAGAACACAATCTTGAAAAAGCATTCAATCAATTAGAGTTCGAAACCTTGGAAGAAAAACATTTAGACAATATAATTTTCCTCATTGCTCAACAGTGGGATATTGGAATAATTCTAAATTGGTTTAATAAAGGAAATGAAGAAGTTAGTCAAATTGGAATGACTCAAAAACAATTACAAATACTTAGTAACAGGGGTTTGAAATTAAAACTTCCAGATGCTAAATCGCAGTTTGCAGCTTCATTGTATAAAATCGATAACAAGAGTGTCGCTATTGAATTACTGTTAAAGTATTATAACGATGAAGATGAATACGTGAGAAGATGTTCTCTGAGATCATTACACAAATTAGCTTATAATGAAATTAATCCACTACTACTAAAAACATGGAAGGAAAATAGTGAACACGGAAGAATGATGTGTTTGCAAATATGGAGTGAGATAAATGAAGATTACTTCAATAAATATAGTAGAGTTGCACAGAAAGACAAAAGAGAATATTTAAGTAAATATGCGCAACGATTAGTAAAAGAAAAGAGCACCATGGCTCGAAACGACAAACGAATATCAAAATTGGGTTGAGTAAATGACAACGGTTAAAGCACTAAGTAATTATTCGTGTAACATGATGATTCAATCTACTTAAATCGGATGATAGAATGGTTTTTTATGATCCAGAATCGAGAGATTGCACAGGAATTCTATTTTCAATATAGGGATTAATTGAAGTCAAAATTAAAGAAAATATTATTACTCGCCCAACACTGCAATCCACGTCAAGCCGCTGCCACTTCGAATCGATGTCTCTATTACGTCCAGAGTCCGGCCACTGGTCCGAACACTCGGATGTCCAAAAGTCCTCCGCAGGCTCCGGAGTTTTGGCCATGCTCGCTTATCGGCCCAGTGGCCTTTTAGTTCCGATTGAGTATCTTAGTGGAGTTAAGGACGCGGCCTGCGTGGGCTGCAATCGTTGGGCGTAAAAGAATAAATACAATGACTTAGAATACGTTCGATCATCGTCACGTTGGGTGAGAAAGAACAAATACTTTGACTTAGAATACGTTCGTTCATCGTTGTGTTGGGCTAAAAAGAATAGTAAAATCTATAGCTCACTTCTGAATTTAGTATGGCAAAAGTAATTATCCAAATAGCAGTACTTCTAATCCTTATCACTTCATGGAGTTGCGAGAGAAAATTAGACCTAAACGGCCATTACCATGTTGAGAAGCTATTAACTCAAAGTGATTTAGATGTACAACATATTGAGATAGTCAATGATTCGGTAGTCTATTTATATTACTTAAACGAAAGGGTAGGTCAAGGGAAATTATCTCTAAAAGATAGTATAATTTATCTACCAAGTGGCCATGGTATCCGTAAATACGGGATAGAGAATTTTACAACTTTAGAGCTTTCTTTCGAGGATTCAATAGCCTATACGCTTCAGCGAGTAAATAATAGTATCAAGCATCAGAAAATTGATTATTACAATAGCACTGGTTTAGATATCAACTTGCCTTATTGTAGTTATATAGAATCTGATTACCCCGCGAAACAATTATGGTTGCCAACCTACATTGGTCCAGTTACAAATGTTGGTGATACTCAGATAAAATATTCGCACGGTTATAGGGCGAAATCATTAAGTAATATGCATGAAATATGGCTAAAGGTAGCTCAACATAGAGTAAAGCTTCCGGAAAGGCTAAGAGACAGCGTTGCGGTCATATTACACGTTGATGAATCAATTTCTGCTTCTTTAGTTGATAGTGTTGTAAAGCAATATGTTAAACAAGACATTGGAAACTTTTATATGACTTGTCAGGATGAAAATGCAATTGATACATTCAAAACTATCTTGATTAAACATTTTGTCAATGTTGATGAGATTTTGCAACAAGAAATCGAAAGAGCACGAAAAACAGAAAGCCGTAGACAGTTTTATCAAGAAGAATTTATAGATAGACTTGGTTCAGTAACGTTCGGCCATTTATCTCTTTCGGATAACCTTAATTCAGAATTTAGCAAATTCGAACTTCAATTTTACAGCGAATTAGTTAATACTGATATATACGAGTATGAAGTGACTAACTTTCTTATCAAACTTTATAAATACCATTTAGAAAGAGCCCATCAAGGCTACGCTATAAACGGAAACCACGAAAAGTTTTCGAAAAGTTTGATAAATAGATACTTAGCCATGTACGATTTAGAAAAAAAGGAATTTATTTCGTCAGGCATTGTTGAGTACCTTATTAATAACAAATTAGTCACGAATTACGATAGGGCAGAGTATGCTGATCTTGAAGAGACAAAGAGATCGATTATCTTAAGAAGATAACATCCGCCCAACACTGCAATCCACGTCAAGCCGCTATCACTTCGGGTCGACGGCTCTATTACGTCCTAAGACCGGCCACTGGTCCGTTCACTCGGATGTCCAAAAGTCCTCCGCAAGCTCCGGAGTTTTGGCCATGCTCGCTTATCGGCCCAGTGGCCTTTCAGTTTCGGTTTAGTATCTTAGTGGAGTCAAGGACGCGGCCTGCGTGGGCTGCAATCGTTGGGCGAAACGGAATAATGATGAGCATTCGAAGTCGGTTGCCGAACTAAGTGCTTGAATAAACAAAATACTTTAAGTATCGGCTAATTTCTGCGGCACCAATATTTCGTTTCAAAATTAGAATGAATATATGAGACAAACAATACAACTTATTTATTTAGTCATACTCGTTGTGATTTCTATGAATCTGAATGGTCAATCATCTGAAATAGTTACGCTGGATGAAAAGAATTCCTATCAATATAAAAGCTATTATAAAGATGGGAGCTTGAAATCAGTTATAGACTTTTATGCCAAAAAACCATATTCGTCAGTCGAAACATTTGAGGTCAAATTAGAAGCATATAAAATAAAACATCATGGAGAAAGTAAAGAGTTTTATGAGAATGGGCAACTAAAAGAAATCGTGGTTTATGAGAGAGGAAAAGTAGTCCAATTTATGAAACAATATTTTGAAGATGGGGAGGAACTTTCGGTACATACAGAGTCATTGCCTGAATTTCAATTTATTATTGAGAAGCAAAACGTTTGGCTGAACAATAAAATTAAAGAGACTGAGGAAAAATATAAGATTGATCTTGAAGGGCAGGGTGTGATACTACTTGAAATCAGTAAAGACGGCACAATCAAGACAGTAAAAGCCAAGACAGCCATCGAAAGTCACAAGAAATATCTCATTGAGATTGGCGAGCAAATTAAGGTTACAAAACCGGCTATGAAGAATGGAGAACCGATCGGGACAAGATTTGCTTTTCGTATAGCAATGTAGAGGTGTTGAATACACCATATGTGCAAAGGTGTCACCTTGGTAGATGCTAATATGATTTGCCTAACAGGACAGCGGTTACGCCTCGTTAACAAATAAAAGTACTCGCCCAACACTGCAATCCACGTCAAGCCGCTGTCACTTCGAGTCCAGCAGGGTAGGAGGGTTGATGCCCGGCCACTGGTCCGCACGCTCGGATGGCCAAAAGTCCTCCGCAAGCTCCGGAGTTTTGGCCATGCTCGCTTACCGGCCCAGTGGCCTTTAAGTTCCGATTGACTATCTTAGTGGAGTTAAGGACGCGGCCTGCGTGGGCTGCAATCGTTGGGCGAGAAAGAATAAATATTATGCCGTAGATGATACTCGAAGAGGCTGGTGTTGGGTACAAAAAGAAGACTAAATGACGATGAATTTGGAGTCATCCAACGATACTGTTGAGTTGCAGTCTGGTATGGTAACTATATGGATCTTAGGCGGATACGGAGTGAAGTTGAATAACTTTGAGGTCCATTTCATAAACATGAGAACCAGACAGGTTGCAGTAGCTACTGTAGCGTTGTTTAAAATTCAATGGGTTAAGAATGGAAGGAAGGCGAAGCGCATGCTGAAAGCTAAAATACAAGAAGGCGGTATGCATCAGATTCAGCTTCATAATATTGCTAGCGTCGAAGTCCGTAGATCAAATCTCTTCTTTACCTCACTTTTTCAGAAGCCGCTCCGGCAAGATCAAATTGGACTTGTAATTGAATAATGAGTACAAGGCTGCCTACGCCATCTTACTAATCATGGTAAGGCACAAAGCCTAAGGTTGAACGAAGAAAAAGTACTTTAAATACGGAGACCTTTAACATAATAGTAAATTTCACATTATTTTAAATTGTGGACTGGAATAAGAATACCCTGCACTTTCAGAACAGCGACTTGAGAGGAACAATACTCTTAGTTCGAGAAGCTGGAAGAAGAACACCTATCTCGACCGGATACGCATCGCATTGTCAAATTGATTGTTCAAAGATGCAATACTCGTACGTAATCTATTTGATCGACCGGGATGAGTTACGCCCTGGAGAATCTTGTTCAGCTCTGCTTAAGTTCAAATTTGGCTCAATCAGCGAGTTGGGGTTAAATGTGTCCGTGAAATCCAAGTTGCAATTGAATGAAGGTAAAAGAAATATAGGCATGATGGATAGTCTAATACTCTGCATAGAATAACCTAGGGCAATCAATATTATAATCACCCCATACTATGCAAAATCGCTAAAGTAAATAAATCAAACTTGCTAGTTGCATCATCTTGAAAATGATAATATTACTCGCCCAACATCGCAGCCACGCCAAGCCGCTACCACTTCGAATCAATTAGGGTAGGGGGTGGATGCCCGGCCACTGGTCCGAACACTCGGATGTCCAAAAGTCCTCCGCAAGCTCCGGAGTTTTGGCCATGCTCGTTTATCGGCCCAGCGGCCTTTTAGTTCCGGTTTAGTACCTTAGTGGAGTCAAGGACGCGGCCTGCGTGGGCTGCAATCGTTGGGCGAGAAAGAACAAAAACTATGACTTAGAATACGTTCGATTATCGTCGTGTTGGGCTCAAAAGGAATAATAATTATCAGTAGACATTTTTCATTCGTCTTCGCGACTTACGAATAGATTCTTTACAATCAAGTAAACCTTACAACAGAAATGGATATTTCAAAAACTATGCCAGTCAACTTTTCTGATCTATTAAATAAGATTAAAGATTATTTAAGTAGCATTGCCTATTACGACTTGTTTATATCAGGTCAATTTGATGTTTTGCAGTCAACAATGATTAGCTATTTGCAGGGTATAGATCTCGAAGTGTTCAAGCTGCAATTACGAAATGAAATATTAAATGTTTTGCATGAGAATCAATTCGAATGTAATATATCAGTTTTGAGTTCGAAGCTTAATAGATCTTTTTTAGAGTATGAAGATACTGATGAGTATATTGATATTCTGCAAGAGCTATCTCAACTTTTTTTTAAATATAAATACAAAGTCACAACTCCTCCTAAAGAAATAGGGCATCACTACGTCGTGGCAATCAAACCTACTATCTCAAATCATCTAGAGTTCTTATCCCTGCTGAGATATAATTGTGGTGGTAAGGAGATTCGAATCAATATTCGTCAAAATCTACTAAACTATCTTAATCATCCTCTGAAATATTTAGATGGAGATTTCTACGATTTCATGCCTTCTGGAAATACAAGTTTTTATGAACATAATTATTTTGGTAGGAAAGTAAAAAGTTTAGAGTCTAAAGATTTAGCAACTTTACTAGCACTTAAAATGGCTCTCATGAGTAGCGTAGATCTTACTACATCGTATGGAAAGTTGTTTATGCAGATGCAAGGTGGAGTTTGCGCAACGGTGGAGGTTGGGAAACTTGGAGATGATACTTTAAATTCTAAAGAAAGAAAGAGCCAACTGTATAAAATCAAGAGAGAGCATAATGCACAGAAAAAATATGGAGATCCTTATGATTTCTATTCTAGAGGAATAAAATTATACAAACAGGTTGGATATGCAAGTACATCTTTAATCGTTGATGTTCCTTACGGTTTCTATTTGTTAGCTGATGAATACGTATATGAAATTAGGTTCAATGCAGATCCTTTACTAATGAATATGAATCTACCTTGTCTTCTTTCTAGTTCGAACTTAAGTTCAGCCAAGGTCGATGATCATGACGAGTTGCGTCAGCAAAATATAGACGAGGATGAAGATGAGCATCACGTTAAACTACATGGTAAAATTTGATACTTATTTAATTGGTAAATACTAGTATGGTCAGCAGTATTAAATTATTCACCCAAATCCACGGCCATCACGGCTTCTTAAAGAGTGAAATCATCCGCCCAACACTGCAATCCACGTCAAGCCGCTGTGACTTCGAGTCGATGGCTTTATTACGTCCAAAGCCCGGCCACTGGTCCGAACACTCGGATGTCCAAAAGTCCTCCGCAAGCTCCGGAGTTTTGGCCATGCTCGCTTATCGGCCCAGTGGCCTTTTAGTTCCGATTAGGTATCTTAGTGGAGTTAAGGACGCGGCCTGCGTGGGCTGCAATCGTTGGGCGTGAAAGAATAAAACTATGACTTAGAATACGATCGTTCATCGTCGTGTTAGCCGTAAAAGGAATAATAGTTAGCAAAATAATACTTTCTTTGATCTTCGTGTTATGAAGAGTGAAATGCAAATTTTGAACACTTACGAATCGGCGTAGAGCTACTAATTTAATTGTTTTGAGAAGTTTGGACATTACAGATAAAAATGGTAAGGATTATAAGCTACCTCGTAATCATTTAGGCTACGATGAAGTACAAGTATTTGAAAGAAAATACTACGATGGAAAAATGATAATCTATGAATGCTCCAAGGATGTTGATATTCCTTTGGTGGAGGTTCATGTGGATAAAAAAACGTTACAAGTAATCAGCGAAACTGATAGGAAACGAAATTTAATTGGTGGTGTTTTGGATTATAATGATGAATACTACTACGTTTACAATAGAGTAATTAAAGACTACGGAGTAGAGAATGAAAATTATGCAATCTTTTCTAAACAGAATTCTGTAGCGATCAAATCTGGAGAGTTATATTTAGCTAATCGTTTGATACAAACTGATCAAGATAGAATATCTTTCATTAAGCAAAAATTGGCAGTGGTGGAATCGAGAAAAACAAATAATAAGTTCATGCATGATACTTATAAAAACTGGAGTGTAGAAAAGAAGATTGATTATTGGTATTCAACGTTCATTTTCCTAGATAAAATGCAAACCCAAGTGAATGAAGGTGTTGGAAATATTGGCTTATACAAACTTTCCAAAGAAGGGAAAGAATACCTAATTCAATTTGAAGATGATTGGGACCTATTCATAAAACTATATAGCCAAAAGTTCATAATTCCAATAAATGTAGTTCGAAAAATGTTTGAGTTGAAACGTAATAGTTTTGAATGGGAAATACTAGCAAGAGGAATCAATAATTCTTAAATCCGCCCAACACTGCAATCCACGTCAAGCCGCTGTTACTTTAAGTCAAGCTGGGTAGAAGGGTTGAAGCCCGGCCACTGTTCCGAACACTCGGATGTCCAAAAGTCCTCCGCAAGCTCCGGAGTTTTGGCCATGCTCGCTTATCGGCCCAGTGGCCTTTTAGTTCCGATTTAGTATCTTAGTGGAGTCAAGGACGCGGCCTGCGTGGGCTGCGTTCGTTGGGCGCAACATGAAGTCAAAATCCTGTAGTTTTTATTAGTGCTGTATGTACAGATTCTACCTACTTCTAGTGCTGCTATTCTCAGGCGCATGTCATCAACCAAAATCCTATAGTAGCCAAATGAATCCTAGATTTGAAGCATATGAAGCCAGACTGACCGAACTCGAAACATCTCTCGCTTCAGAGTTTGACATAGACATTCTGGAATTTGACGTAGAATGCATTTATAATATAGAAAATTTGAGTCAACTAGTAATTGATATGCTAGAATTAGGAGACTTCAAGTTCGATACAATTAAATCAGGTCATAACACGACCGAAAGATTCTACTACTATACTATCAAAATATCTGATAAACAATACGAATTCAGGACATCGTCACGTACCGATTGGGTAGACTTAGATTACATAATGCCAGTTCTTGAGAGTATAGTTGAAAATCACAAACGAACGTACATGTATGCTTTTAGTAACATTGATGGTGGCCAAATTGCACGTTTAGTTTTTTCGGAAAAAGAAAAATTGGCACTAGCGGTTGATCGAGGCTTTCCCTGTTCGTTACCTCATAGTCATTTCAAAGTGAATATAGATTGGCCACACGGTTTATATTCGGAAGTCAAGTATCACGAAATTCCTAATATGGATGAGTTGACTGACGAATTTCATAAAGAACTTAAATACATGTACAATATAGGTTTGGATGTGCCTAACCTTAATCGGGAAAGAATATTTATTGGCAGTAAGTATGAGGACGATTTAATTGAGATATTCATTGACGGAGGTTATGTTAGTTCTTCGACCAATAAAATTTCGGAAGATCATATTCAATGTTTCTGGAATGTGTCAGGAATTATATTGGCGAACACTCTGGTAAAAAATTATGGATATACTGTTAGGTTGTTAGATAAAACTACAGGAGAGTATAAGTACTTATCTAATGTTGAATATGCCAATAAAGTGCAAAAGGCAATCGGTCGAAGAAATTAAATGAATAAATATGGTTATACCTTTGATTTGAATCGTGACGACCTTTCTGAAAAAAGGCACACATGTTTAACCGTAGCTATTGTTAAGCGGCATTATATCGTGAATAGAATCCAGGTGATTTTGATACAGGCGCGCCCAACAATGCAAACCCGCCAACCGCTGCGCGGCTGCAGGGTTGCAAGCGTTGTGTGTAACATAAAAGGCACAAATCAAATCTTAGGTTTTCGATTAGTAGAGTCTCGCAATCGTAATAAGAGTAGCGACCACATAATTATTGAAGTTTTATCTAAGATGAATGGTATGGTCATCGCAATAGTTATTTGTTATCAGAACATTAATTCTTGTGTTAAAATTGACGCAGACGTCCATTCATCCAGTTTTATGCAGTTTTTTGTGCAAAAAAATATTACATGCACTTTTTCATTAAGTACGCTATTACATTAAGTCTTTTTTTTGTAGCAATTCCATTATTTAGCAACAATGCTTTAAATGTCTATAGTAAGAACGCTATTGTAGAACAGATTTCAAGTGTTTACTTGGATTCCTTACAGTACGAGTATGCTAAATTTCTTATAGTCACTGGTCAAAAGAAAATTCATATACTACAAAAAAGATATAGCAAAAATCCACAATGTTTTACTCCAGAAGGACTTGAAAAAGAGAAACAATTTATAGATCAAGTATTTAATGATATAAACACAATATCAGATTTTTTAGAATGTAATTTTTATAAAATAAACGAAACTCATATGGAGAGTTTAGTTAACTTAATTGATTTATGTGTAAAAAATGAATATGGTGATGTGATAAATATTGATAACCTACTTTACTATGATTTAGACTCTGTCATAGATGTAACGGAAGAGATAATTAAATATTTAAAAACAAAATTAGATTTTGCATCACTAGAAGAATCATATCATACCGATATAAAGGATAAATTGAAGGAATATGGCTTAAGAATTAATTTAGCTAACTTAAGTGAAAATACAAATCATAATATTATAAGTGAAGAGAACTTTAATTGGCTCTGTAAAAAACGTGTGCAAAATCTATATAATATAGATGTTGTAGTTCTTGAAGGCTTGACACAAGAAAATTTATTTCAAGTGATGAAATACAACAGTAATTACCCTAAATTTTCTGTTTTAGTTGATTTTGAAATTATAAATGAATGTATCTGCGATATAAAAAAGGCATATTTGAAAATGTTAGTTCCAATTGATAAATATATAATCAAGTAATGTTATTTTGACTTAAATAAAAGCTATTATTATACATTCAAACTTTAGATATAATTTTCAGATTTGAATATCCTATAAATAAAATGCACAGAACTTCACAGCCATTACGGCTACTTAAAAATAAAATAATCCGCCCAACACTGCAATCCACGTCAAGCCGCTGTTACTTCGAGTCAAGCAGGGTAGAAGGGTGCAAGCCCGGCCACTAGTCCGAACACTCGGATGGCCAAAAGTCCTCCGCAAGCTCCGGAGTTTTGGCCATGCTCGCTTATCGGCCCAGTGGCCTTTTAGTTCCAGTTTAGTATCTTAGTGGAGTTAAGGACGCGGCCTGCGTGGGCTGCAATCGTTGGGCGTAATCGAATAATAAGAATTAAAGGATGTGGACAAATCTCTTAGCAATCTAATAAAGATGATAAGTTTACACATGGGAAGCCAGTACTAATGAATAGGAACAATGAGCCGTCGAGTGGAGCTAAAAGTTAAATCACTTGGTATTTAGGATTGAATATAAAGAATAAGAGTAATTAGCATGAAACACAATCATACGGTACTGCATAAATGGATTGATTTTTTCTCAGTTGTTTCAGTAGTTTCAATGTTCTTATGGTACTACAAAAGTTTTGAAGGCGGAGCATTCATATATTTATTTGAATATGGACTTCTGATTTTAATTATGTTTTGTATCTACATTTCGACTTTAGTCTTTATAATCTATAGAGTGTTAAATGGCAAAGGTAAAATTATGGTTCTTAGTAAAGTTTTCCATGTTTCTTTTGCTGTTCTACTTCTTACGACGACTATTTATAACTCAGAGCTATTTAAATCAGCTGTAATAATAAAAGCTATAATGGTTGATGACTTATATTCGTACACTCTCGTATTTAGAACGGATGGTGGAGTGACTACAGAAATTAATGGTATGTTTGGTTATACTGAAACAATCAATGGAAAATACCATCTAAGTGACTCACTAATCATATTCGATATTCAACCGTATGATAAAGGATTTCTAAAAGATACCATGCTAATTGATCCGAGCTCTAATGCACTTTACATGTATAAAGACTCAAACGGACAATTTATAAAAAAGAAAGACTGGCTGTCCAATTTTGACATAATTGAAATGTCCCAGTATTATACTAACAGGCGAAATTAAAACAATTATTCGCCCAACACTGCAATCCACGTCAAGCCGCTGTCACTTCGGGTCGAAGACTTTATTACGTCCTAAGCTCGGCCACCGGTCCGCACACTCGGATGTCCAAAAGTCCTCCGCAAGCTCCGGAGTTTTGGCCATGCTCGCTTAGCGGTCCAGTGGCCTTTCAGTTCCGATGGACTATCTTAGTGGAGTTAATGACGCGGCCTGCGTGGCTGCGTTCGTTAGCTGCAAAAAAAAACCGCAGCATATAAATTCATTCAAATTTGATAGTTGTATTTGAATAACAAGATTCTTATGGCACAAATATGGAAAGAGAAATTTGATTTTAAGAATCATAAAGACTTTATGTCATCATACGAGTTAGGCGGAAGTGAAATCTGCGAGTCTAGAAAAATTTCATTTATATACTTTGTAAAAGTAGTTGGGGAAACTTTTCAGTTTGTTGACATAGATCAGGTAAAAATGATGAAAGATTATTTGTCACTTGAAATATTTCCATCAACGCGAAAATATAATAATGGATTAGAACATCATTGGCACAGCTGGCAAGAAAGATTACCCAAAGGAATTCATAAAAAAAGTAAAAAAGATCGTATAATGAAAGCTTTAAATAAACTAGAGGAATTTATTATTAGCGATGATGAACTCTAATCTAATATTTCATCATGACGAAGTATTTTAACTTTATAATATGTTCATTGTTACTTACTGGATGTATAGATCGTGCTGATAACTATATAGGAATAAATGTTATCGATTACGATAATATATCAAACAAACAAATTGTAAATAATAATAACAACTTGATTTCAATTAAGGATGATTCAATAATTTTTTCTCACTTAATTGATTATGGATGCTTTTTTATGAAAAGTCAGAATAAATTTGGACTAAAATATTTTAGTGATGAAGAAATTCAAGTAACAAATGCAACTGACACTTTTGAATTAAAAATCAATAAACTTTTTGATGAAACATTCGATATTTCGGGAGATAGTTCACTTAAATTTATTTATCATAAGATTCCTAATATAGATTACAAAAATGAATCCTTTAGCGACATCTTAAATAAAAATTACATCTTCAAAGCAAGTAGTGGAATAGAATACAAAATCACATTTTATCATTTTCAATGTTTAATACAATACAGTAAAGGCTTAGATATTTACGTGGAACTAGCTAATTATTCAATGAAAAGAATAAATGAAATATTAATTTTAGTAATCGATACGGATGATGAAGTTTTAAAATTTCAGATCGGAGATATTTTAAAAGATGGATTTAGAGCAAATCAATATTCTGAATCAAAAATTGATGAAATTGTTTTTTTAGAAATAATTTCTAGCTCTATACTCTCACAAACACCTATTTGGTATTCTAGTGATAATTTCATTAAGATCTACTCAGGTCAGTTTAATACATCTCAATCTAAATCTAAATATGGTTGGTTATTTAATAAAAATAAAATGGTGGTGTCAAATTTGTTGTTCGAAAAAGATAGGCCGTTTCATATAAATTGGTTTAACAACACAGGAATTTATAATCATAATAATCTGATTTCGTTCAATATACTTGACGGGGGTGTAATCGAAGTATTTGAAATTCACCAAGATGGAAGAGTAAATACTAATTATTCAAAGTTATTCTACTCAGATAATTACAAATTTGAGTCTGATAAAACTTATACCGATTAGCTTATCAGCATTTAGTTTGAAATATCTATTGAACCTCATTCAAACGAGCGAAATAAAAAATGCAGCTAACACAGCAGCACCGACAAGCCACGCTTAAAGATTTGATGTGCTAGGGTAGGGAACTCAGAGCGTTAAGTTTTGAATTTCTATCTTAGCTTTCTCAGGAGCGTGGCCTGCGTTGCTGCATCCGTTGGGCGTAATAGAATAATTATTATGACTTAGAATACGTTCGATCATCGTCACGTTGGGCGTAAAGGAACAAATAAAAAGGAATAGATGCTGTTCACTGATTATCGTATCCGGCGATTCAAAGTGACAATGAAAAGTTCGCAACTTACCTTGTTTCAGGTAGCGAATTTCAAATCTTGATTATGAAAAAGTATGATTATACATGTGATGGTTGCGGAAGGGAGCATGCTTATTTGACAGGTTGAATTACTCAAGGTTCACCAACCGATATTCTTCAAAATAAAGAGAATGTTATTGATAACCCCCACTCTTCAATTCACATAGTGAATAAGGAAAGAGTATATATCAATGGAATAATTCCGCTGTACACACCGGAATTAGGTGATGAATTAGAATTAGATAACTGGTGTGTTATCAGTTATGATAGTTGGAATGAGGCTATAAAAAATAAAAATTCTATTGAAGGGCGATTATTGTATAAAGATGATCTATTTCACATTAAGGCCAACACAAATTTCAAAATTGGTTATGATGAAGAAAAAGATGAATTCTTATTTTTTACTGATCAAGAATCATCTGACCTGTATAGATGGCAATCGAATGGTTTAATAACAAAAGAAATCAAAAGTCTATTTTCTTCCTTTTATCACAATCTAGAAGATGAAGATACAAGAGATCTGTACACCTACGATATTAAAGAAGCGGTAGAGTTTCTTCTAGATAATCAAGGAATTTCATACGTGCATGCCCTACTTAATGATGAGATTATATTTCAGTTGATCGACTCTTCTGGGCTAGAAAAACCTTCATCAAAGATTATTGGAATAGGAATTGATATTCCCATCGATACAACTGATACAATAACAGAATACAAGATTTTAAACTTTAGTCGATTATCAACTTTTGATGTCCATTACATTGAAGGAATCAAATTGTACCAGTATGATTATGTTGATGATATGGGAAAACTAGATAAAGATGTTCGCGACATCGTGACAGAAGTATATGGAGCTACACCAAGTGAAGTCAAGTACAGATTAAATTTCATGACGAAATTAAAATTATAAAATCCGCCCAACACTGCAATCCACGTCAAGCCGCTGTCACTTCGAGTCCAGCAGGGTAGGAGGGTTGATGCCCGGCCACTGTTCCGAACACTCGGATGGCCAAAAGTCCTCCGCAGGCTCCGGAGTTTTGGCCATGCTCGCTTATCGGCGCAGTGGCCTTTCAGTTCCGATTGAGTATCTTAGTGGAGTCAAGGACGCGGCCTGCGTGGGCTGCAATCGTTGGGCGTAAAAGAATAAATATTATGACTTAGAATACGTTCGTTCATCGTCGTTTTGGGTGCGAAAGAAATAAATAATATGAATTAGAATACGTTTGTTTCCTTTACTGGTAGCAATATTGCCGAGTACAATAAATTCGTAGCTTTAGAAAATTACGTTTTATTGTAATCTTCCTGATAAAATTTTAAAGTCAATGGGACTGACATTAAATGCTCCTCGTGATTCAAGACTAAGCGTAGAAAAGAAAATATTAACTCATTATGAACTTAGATGAAAAGAAAAGGCTTGCTTTATTAAAGAGAAAGAATCAGTTTAGGCTAGAGGCACCTAAATATCTAAAGAAGCTTGAGAGTATCTATGGCGCAAATTCTAAATTTGAAATAGTACAATTAGAAGATGTTGAAGAGATTCATCCTCGATTAAGAGCTTTAGGCTACGTCCAGAAGTTCAGTGCTAGATACTATGTAGATGATTGGACACATATAAAATCTATCTTACACGACTTGTCGCCAAAATTAAACAGTACTAACTATTTTACTATTCAAAGCTTATCGAAGTACTGGTTCATTAAAGCGGATACAGCATTCGTTATTGAGAATTTTAAATCCATTTTGGAAATAGATGGAGATGGATTTGAGGTATATGACCTAGGAATAAGAAATGGTCTTCGACTAGAACTATATGAACATTATTATATGTTTGAGAACGAAAAAATTTACGGCTTTGGGTACGAAATAGATTTGTGGGGAGAAGATTGGATCAGCCTTTTAATTGACAAATGAGACTTTACTCTGTCAATAAATTTAGTAGTTGAGGTACAAACTGCTTTGCCCCAATAGAAATTACAATTAAGGTTACAAAATACTCAGTTAGTTTTTATTAAGTCAAAGGGTAGTAGTGAAAGAAAAATTAATCCGCCCAACACTGCAATCCACGTCAAGCCGCTGTCACTTCGAGTCTAGTAGTGTAGGAGGGTTCATGCCTGGCCACTGGTCCGAACACTCGGATGGCCAAAAGTCCTCCGCAAGCTCCGGAGTTTTGGCCATGCTCGCTTATCGGCCCAGTGGCCTTTTAGTTCCGATTGACTATCTTAGTGGAGTTAATGACGCGGCCTGCGTGGGCTGCAATCGTTGGGCGAAACATGCAAAAATCTCGCTATCAAATCAGTCACCAAATTTTTAAAAATTGTACTTTGAGAAAGATCGTTCTTCTAGCCATATTGATCACTTCATTATTGAAATGTAATGGAAAAGGTGAGAAAGGAGAATCGACTAATTTAGTGCAAATTGATGATTTGCAAGAAACAAAAATAGAAACCAATCCTAATAGGTCAATTGATTCTGCTGGGTTTGGTCAGCAGTTAAATTTTATTGAGGCAAATTTTCCATACTCTTTGGCTGATTTAAATTGTTCTAAATCAAATAGCATACTAATACCTGACAGTGTATTACTTATCGTAAATGAAAGTATAGCCGAATATTTTGAGTCAAATGAAAGCGGTCGAGGTCAAGGAGAGTATCTATCAACAGTATTAGTTAGAAGAAATTCAATTCAATTTTATCAGAATATTTTTGAGCACTGGTC
Organism: Lewinella sp. 4G2; assembly: GCF_001625015.1. NCBI lineage: Bacteria > Pseudomonadati > Bacteroidota > Saprospiria > Saprospirales > Lewinellaceae > Lewinella > Lewinella sp. 4G2. Next base: position 3,289,891 of record NZ_LVWJ02000014.1, read on the forward strand.
AGGTGAAATTAATTCGAATTATTTTCTATTGCTTAATGGTGAAGTAGTCATACCAACTACAAACTTAGATATTCATGCTCTCTATAATTTGGTAGGAAATGAAATACGGATTAGTAATCTAAACCGGAAGTTCTTTAGTAGTTTCAAAGAAGTAAATTTTGATTATTTAGATTTAGACGGACACTTTGCAGCAACTAGGTTAATTCATAACGGAACATATAACGCTTTAGAAACTCATTCATTTAATATTAATAAGATTCGAGATGGATTAAAGGTGGACACAATTAATATGACGACAAGAAAATTTGAGAAGTCATACTCTAAATCCGATGAAAAGTGTATTAGCAAGAGTTACATTTCTCTATTCATGTCAAACGAAATCAATACACTGCCAAGTGGAGATTACGACGGCGATGGAATTAGCGAATCATTGCTTGTAGAGATGTTTCTGGATGCTCCTAAGAAAGACACTACAGTAATAATTTCTAGAGGAGTTGACTATGGCGTTGTTGCATGAAGATTTAAGACAAAGCTTGCGCTCATAAAATATTTAATTAAGCATTTTTTAGTTGAGAAATCGGCATGCCATGGGCTGTCATATGATTGAGTGCTTTGATTTTAATTTTGTTTTCCTGCGTTTGAGTTTCAAGTGATCGAGAGTAGTGGGTTGGACCAAAGATGGTTTTATAACGGTACATCGCCGTCTCAGATAAACTTCGTTGGTGGTAATCGGCTTCTTTTTTCCATTCTGCCCTTCCGACTTCTTCTATGCGTTTAATAAATTGATTGCGAGGATAGTCATCGGCATCACCCGGTTCCTCCCAATACCATTTCACCGCGCCTCTCTGAGGTGGAATGACAGGCCAAATATCTCGCTCCAATAAACCATCGTAGCAACTCTGTGCATCATAAGCACCATCAAGGTAGACCTCATCGATTTCGGCTTCGACCTGATCGAGAAGATCATTTACCTGAGATTCATCGCTCTCGGAGTTAGTCGTCGTGATATGGCAATGAATAAAGCCAGTGCAAGGATCAACACCCAAATGAAGTTTACGCCAGGTACGACGCTTGCTCCATCCGTGCTTGCGGCATTTCCACTCGCCTTCACCGTAAACCTTGACTCCCGTCGAGTCTATCGCAATCGTGATCGGGCCGCTAGCTGGAATCGCAAAAGGACTAATGTTGAGAGTGCGAAAACGGCGGTTAACCTGTGTAAAACTTGGTACTTTCAGGTGCGCTAGGTCCATGAGTTGAAGCAGACCCACGGTAAAACCACGAGACTGTCGATAGGGTAACCGAAAAATAGTCTTGATCATCATAATGGCCTCGATACAGGTATCACTATAAGTTTCTTGAGCACCTCTCTGGGCTGGCGAGTCACTATACCAATTTTGGGTGACCGACTCGTCAATAATAAACGTGATGTTACCACGATTTTCCAGGGCTTTGTTGTACTCCGCCCAGTTGACTACCCGGTAATCCTGCTTATCTTTTACTTCAAATCGCTCGTCCTTCTTTATCTTTGACATGGGCTGGAAATCTATTGATTTAGTTGTCGTAAACCAAAGATATGGGCTCCAGCCCAAATTTATACTAGCCGTTTATGAGGGGAATCAGGCCCGATTCATGCAACAACGCCGTTGACTATTATGGAATACAAAAGTGGGCTGCCGAAAACACACCCACATTATCTATCTCAAGTGACAACAGTAATGTCAATTCACTAAACATCTTAAATAGATCATTTATTTCAGGTGTTTCTTATTCATGCAATGTAGGAAATGTTGATGACAGAAAAGGCGACGAACTAGTAATAGTGTTTTACCAACCAGATTATTCAAATTTGGCGACTATGTATTTATTCTCTTACTTCAATGAAGAATGGGACGTCATAAGTAAGTGGACTGTAAGAGAAGACGATTTGAATGGTCACGATCATGTAACAAGAGGAGATAATTTTGGAGAAATAGAAATAAGGACGCTTGATTTTGAAGCGATAGTGCATGACACAGTCATCAAATTGAAAGACTTTGATTCTCGGAATTTGCCTTTCGAAATCAAAAAATAAAATTCGCCCAACACTGCAGCCACGCCAAGCCGCTGTCACTTTAAGTCGAGCAAAGTAGTAGGGTAGTTGCCCGGCCACCGGTCCGAACACTCGGATGTCCAAAAGTCCTCCGCAAGCTCCGGAGTTTTGGCCATGCTCGCTTATCGGCCCAGTGGCCTTTTAGTTCCGATTGATTAACTTAGTGGAGTTAAGGACGCGGCCTGCGTGGGCTGCGTTCGTTGGGCGAAATCGAATTAATACTATGACTTAGAATACGTTCGTTCATCGTCGTTTTGGACGCAAAAGGAATAAAATTAAAGATTATTAATGATATGGAAAATAGTGATCAGTTGTTTTACCAAGCACAAGAAGTTGTTCAAAGAAAAAATGACGATGGACAATTAGAACAACTAATCAAACAAGGCTTAGATGTCAATAATATAGATGAGTACGGAATGTCCTTAGCGGAAAGGGCAACCTTTGGTGCTATTAATTATAACGCATTGTTTACACTGTGGAAAGCCAAAGCAACTCCTACTACGGATTACATCAAGGAAATTTTTGATCAATTCGAAGATGGAAAATCAGTTGCGGATTTATATGATGAATCAGAAATGAGCATAAAGATGCAAAGTGCATTGGAATTAAGTGAAAACTTTTCCGCGAGAAAGTTGAAGATCGAAAGTGCATTGCTTACAATCCATGAAGAAAACAATAACTCTCAAAATTCAGATCTAATATTAAGTATTGTGCTAAAGCCATTCCTTTTTGAAGGTACAATAATTGAGACCACGATGGAGTTCGTTACATCTGTTCACGACGAGATGAAAAAGAATCTATTTGTAGGAAATGGCTATAGTTTTATTGGAGAGCCTATATCATCATCAATTTATATCCAAAATGTTCATAATCCGGTTGACTTACAGAGGCTTTATATTAAGAGAGGTAAAAAGTACTACACTGTTTCCGCCGATCTATACTTTGATTTTGCGTTTGAAAATGCAACCTACCCAAACGAGTTAGTCACTTTCAAGTTTAAGACTCCACTATAATATCCGCCCAACACTGCAATCCACGTCAAGCCGCTGTCACTTCGAGTCGATGGCTTTACTACGTCCAAAGCCCGGCCACTGGTCCGAACACTCGGATGTCCAAAAGTCCTCCGCAGGCTCCGGAGTTTTGGCCATGCTCGCTTATCGGCCCAGTGGCCTTTCAGTTCCGATTGAGTATCTTAGTGGAGTCGAGGACGCGGCCTGCGTGGGCTGCAATCGTTGGGCGTAACGTGTGCTCTGAATGGAACTACCAACTATTGATTCAATCAAATAATTTCAAGAACCAATGCTGTGAGTAAGATGATGGTATGGCCCATCACTGGCGATTTACAGGAATAGCCAGTAAACTACCCCGAGGTGCTTTGATAGCAATTGATAGGTGCTGAACGTCGTGGGAGAAGGTCCGACAAGATCGGATCATGTGAGAATAGAGAAGATGAACGAAAGTGAACCTTTGAAGAAGCGTCGAGAGAACCAAACTCCATCACAACTGTCGGTCTGTTGCTGCCGAAGGATTAAAGTATTGCGGGTTACCTGTTTACTAGCGTACGGTGGACGGTGTATAGAAGGCATGATCTCTATTCAGGCTTATTCACGGAACAGAGGAAGCCAGAGTTGAATGTTAAGAGGAAGGCACAAGTCGGTAGAACATCGGCAAGGTCGAATATCGAAGTCAGCTGCTGGTGGCGGATTCAGTCGTAGTAGTGATGAAGATGCTGTAATGGCATTGGAGCGAAGGGCTGGACGTGTACAGTCTGGTAAAAGTATGACAACGCCGTCGGGTCGCAAGGTCCGACATAGGAAGATCAACTGGCACCGGACACGAGGACTATCTAAGTTAACCCCAAAACACTTTCTGGATGCTTATCAAAAAGTAAGGCGAAACGCAGGAGGACCAGGAGTTGACGGTGTGACGTTGGCAGACTTTGCCCTCGATCTGACCGGTAACCTGTATACTCTGTGGAATCGAGTAACCTCGGGTAGCTATCATCCGGCTGCCGTAAGACGAAAAGGAATACCGAAAGGGAATGGACAGACTCGCTATCTGGGCATCCCGACGGTTGGAGATCGAATAGTTCAACAAGTTATAAAGGACCGCATCGAGTACATACTGGAAGCCGAATTTATGGATTGTTCGTACGGGTATCGTCCAGGGCGGAGCCAGCATGATGCGCTCCAAGTGGTTCGGTTGGGCGTACGGCAAACGAGTTGGGTTGTGGATCTGGACGTGTCCAAGTTCTTTGATGAGATGCCGCACGACCTGTTGCGCAAAGCATTAGACCGGCACATCACCGACAAACAGACACGGGACCTTATCGATCGCTGGCTGGAGGCACCACACCAAGATGAGGAAGGACAATTACACTATCCGCAAGGAGTTGGTACTCCTCAGGGTGGGGTAGTGAGTCCGCTGCTATCCAACTTGTTCCTGCACTATACGCTGGACAAATGGATGGCGATTAATCGACCGGAGGAAAAGTTGGTACGCTATGCCGATGATGCCATTATCTTTTGCCACTCCCGGACAAGAGCGGAGATGGTCAAGAGACTGGTCGAGGAACGCTTCCGAGCGTGTGGTCTGAGGTTGCATCACGAGAAAACGAGGATAGTATTTTGTAAGAGGAGTAACAATGCTTCCTCCCACGAGAATATTAGCTTCGACTTCTTAGGCTATCGGTTCAAGCCTTGCTCAAAGAGAACCCAAAGCGGGAAACTGTTCACTTCTTTTGATGGGGCGATGAGTCCTAAGAAGAAGAAACTAAAGACCGCTGAGTTCCGAGCGATGAAGTTCCACCTGTGGAACACGACGACACTGGAAAAGATAGCTGAGGTGCTGAACCCGATCTTACGAGGAATACTCAACTACTATGGCCGGTTCAACCCGCACGGGATGGAAAGTGTGATGATGGCGGTTAATGACCGGTTATGCAAATGGGCTAGCCGGAAGTATAGGAAAGTAGGCAAATCAATCCACCGAGTGAGAAAATGGCTGCGGACTACTGCCACCAGGCGGCCGGAGTTGTTCGCTCATTGGCAGTGGGGATTTACCTATATTTAGCTTCGGTACGCGAAGAGCCGGATGATGGGAGACTATCAAGTCCGGTTCTGCGAGAGCCTCGGGGGGAAGTGCCCCGGGGCTACTCAACAAAATAAATACTATGACTTAGAATACGTTCGTTCATAGTCATGTTGGGCGAGAAAGGAACAACAACTGTTATCTGAATTAACTTTACAGGATATAATGGATTTCAATCTTTATCAGTTTTGGGATAGCAATAGCACAAGCAACTCAAGATTGACTAACAAGTCAATCAAAATGGCTGAACAAGAACTAGGTGTAGATCTTCCTGAATTATTTATAGATCTACTTAAGGTCCAAAATGGAGGATACACAAAGGGGTTTGCCTATCCTATGACTATTGAGACTTCATGGTCGAAAAATCATATTCCTCTCTACGAACTGTTTGGTATTGATTTATACCACGGGCCGGGAAATTCTTCAAATATTTTGTACTCAACCTACATGATTGAAGAATGGGGCTTACCTGAAAAACAGGTTTTGCTATCAGGTGATGGACATTGGTGGATAACGCTGGACTATCGTAAATCTACTATACCTTCTGTAAATTGGATTGATTGTGAATGTAGCGAAGACATACATGTTGCAAACAACTTCACAGATTTTATTAGGATCGACTTCGTTTATCTACCAACCTATTCGCCTAACCTGAACCTAATCGAGCGCCTGTGGCACTTTATGCGGGTTAAGATATTGAACTCAACTTATTACGAGAAGTCTAGTGAATTTAAATCGGCCATCGTTTCATTTCTGGGTGGGATAAAATTGTATAAGGAAGAATTACGTAGCCTACTGACTTTAAACTTCAGGACAGTAGGAGGCACTTCCGTGCATTTGTCCCAAACCTCTTCGTGATGCGTATACTCTGCGACATTGGAGACAAACCAAATTTCTTAATTGATGGTCACGGGAAATCAGTGGACTTCAACGAAATTGAAAAAAGCGAAAACCTAAATAGAATTTATCGTTTTCAATTCAAACAAGCACCAAAAAACGGACAACTCGACCGAGTAATTTCGGCTATTAAAAAGCGACCTGAAATAGGACTTCGGTTCTACGGAGACTATTCCGAAGAATTAATTGATTGGGACAGTCTGATTGAAATTGAAAATCTTCAAATTGATTTGTGGGAAACGAATGACTTAAAAGAAGTAAGCAGACTTAGGAATTTAAAAAGACTTGGAATAACTAAGAATGTAAAATCAAAGGTTTCATTAGAAATCCTTGAACCCCTGCAAAACTTGGAGACTTTTTATACCTCAATTTCCAAGAACATTGAAACAATATCAAAGCTTCCAAGGCTTGAATTTTTAAGTCTAAATGAAATCAAAAATGACAATCTTGATTTTCTGACAAAGCTGAATAACCTTAAAACCCTATGGTTATCATTGGGTAGCTTTAAGGACTTCTCGGGATTATCAAAAATCGAGAAATTGCAAAAGCTTCAAGTTCATCAAGTTAGGGGTTTCGAAAGTGAAGTTATCAATCCAATACTTAAAGACTGTTCACAGCTATGGGCTCTGAAACTTGACAACTTAAAGGGAATCAAAAACCTTGACTTCATCCCGAGTATGCCCAAAATAAAGTACTTATCAATGGAAGGGATAAAAAACCTTGACACCTATGCACCAATCAGAATTTCTAAGACAATGGAAACCATAGCAGGCTACAATTGCAGACCAGCTGATAAATCCCTTAATGGATTAAAAAGACTAAAAGAAATTTGGTTAGGAGACTTATATACAAAAAGTAAAATCGACAACTTATTGAATGACAAGGACGCAGAGAATATTTGGATTAGGGGTAAGAACTTGAAAGGTTTGGGTAAGCTTAAAAATCCGTTTGAAATAAAATAAAAAAAGCACGATTGCCCAACATTGGCTATACGTAATGCGGGTTTTGGTACTAAATTAAATGTAAATAAATATTAACAAACACTCGGCTAAAATGAATGTGAAGTCCATTTTATCCCACACTACGCATAGCCGAGACCGTTGCTCGAGAAAGACTAAATATTATGCCGTAGATGATACTCGAAGAGGCTGGTGTTGAGTACAAAAAGAAGACTAAATGACGATGAATTTGGAGTTATCCGACGATATTGTAGAGTTGCAATCTGGTATGGTAACTATATGGATCTTAGGCGGATACAGAGTGAAGTTGAATAACTTTGAGGTCCATATTATAAACATGAGAACCAGACACATTGCAGTAGCTACTGTAGCGATGTTAAAAATTCAATGGATTAAGAATGGAAGGAAGGCGAAGCGCATGCTGAAACCTAAAATACAAGAAGACGGTATGCATCAGATTCAGCTTCATAATGTTGATAGCGTCGAAGTCCGTAGATCAAATCTCTTCTTTACCTCACTTTTTCAGAAGCCGCTCCGGAAAGATCAAATTAGACTTGTAATTGAATAATGAGTACAAGGCTACCTACGCCATCTTACTAATCATGGTAAGGCACAAAGCCTCAGGTTGAGCGAAGAAAAAAATACTTTAAATACGGAGACCTTTAAAATAATAGTAAATTTCACACTGTTTTAAATTATGGACTGGAATAAGAACACCCTGCACTTTCAGAACAGCGACTTGAGAGGAACAATATCCTTAGTTCGAGAAGCTGGAAGAAGAACACCTATCTCAACCGGATACGCATCGCATTGTCAAATTGATTGTTCAAAGATGCAATACTCGTACGTAATCTATTTGATCGACCGGGATGAGTTACGCCCTGGGGAATCTTGTTCAGCTCTGCTTAAGTTCAAATTCGGCTCAATCAGCGAGTTGGGGTTAAATGTTTCCGTGAAATCCAAGTTACAATTGAATGAAGGTAAAAGAATTATAGGCATGTTGGATAATCTAATACTCTGCATAGAATAACCTAGGACAATCAATATTATAATCACCCTATACTATGCAAAATTGCTAAAGTAAATAAATCAAACTTGCTAGTTTCATCATCTTGAAAATGATAATATTACTCGCCCAACATCGCAGCCACGCCAAGCCGCTACCACTTCGAATCAATTAGGGTAGGGGGTGGATGCCCGGCCACTGGTCCGAACACTCGGATGTCCAAAAGTCCTCCGCAAGCTCCGGAGTTTTGGCCATGCTCGTTTATCGGCCCAGCGGCCTTTTAGTTCCGGTTTAGTATCTTAGTGGAGTCAAGGACGCGGCCTGCGTGGGCTGCAGTCGTTGAGCGTAACAGAATAAAGTAAAACGCTCGATGACGTAAATTGATCCATGTGAGTCGAAGAGACGCCATACATAAACACCTCGGGATATTCGGTTTTGTGAACTTTAGTTGTCGTCGAATATAGCTAAAACTAATAGTGACATTTGTTGATGAAGTTGTTGAAGATTAATCTAGGTCAACGGTATGTTGTGTCCAAGAATTGTGGACATTTGAAATTAGAATGCCATTGATGTACAGCAACCTGAACCTACAATTTATTTCGTAGATAGGCGTTTATATAGAAACAAATTAATCATGATATATAAAGTGATCCTATCTATAATTTTGCATTTTGTAAGCATAGGGCTTTACGCACAGACCATAGTTCTACCACAAGTATTTACTATTAAAAATAATATTGATACGATAATTATTACGGAATATGGTACCCAAGTGAAGATTGAGAGGAACTCTATCGAAACATCTGATACTTCGATGAATCTTGTAGATGAATACAGTATTCACATACGAGAAGTTATTGATAATCTAGGCGCGGTTGTAAATCAAGTATCGACAAATAGCAATCGAGGGATCCTTATATCCAATGGCATGTTATACATTACGGCTTATGTAGGCGATCAAGAACTTGAATTGAGATCGGATCGAAAAATTGAAATTAGAACACCAGTTAGTGCTGGCAATTTTGATATGGGATTGTACTCTATTTCATCAACTGACGAGTGGACTAAAATGACAAGTGAAATCTCTCTTGATACCTGTCCTTCTTTTATTATGACCGTGTTGACATACGATTCTATAGTTGATAAAAATTCCTATCGCGTATGGCAAAAGAAAAACAACAGGGTCGATGGACTGTTTGGAGGAACAAACCGACCTAGACAGCAAGTTTATACTATACCTATCCCATACGACACAGTGTGGAATTGTGATAACAATGAATTATCTTACTATAATTTTAATATTCAAGATTTTGGTTGGTACAACATCGATAAGCTTGCCAAAATTAGAAAGCCAAGAAGTATGTCAGTTGTTTGTAGAGAAGGAATGAGAGTAATCGCACTTGTAGATAAGAAAAATATAGTAATTAGGTTTAATGAAAGTAAAAGCGAAGTATACCACTTGTCAAATTACCCATCTACATTAGGATCGACGGTGATTAGTTACAAAACTGTAGAAGATGACAAGGTTTTGTTTAGTGTTTATTCCATGAAGAAATTTAGATCTAGATTAAATATGCCGGAACCAAATGTGGTATCTAATGCTGAATTTAGGAAAATAATTAGACAATTACATTAAGAATATTATTTAGAGATAAACACTAACTTCTATACTCTGTACAGCACCTCAAGATATATGGAAGACGCTACTTGACTTTATTAACTCAACTCGTTAATAATTAATATAATCCGCCCAACACTGCAATCCACGTCAAGCCGCTGTTACTTCGGGTCGAAGGCTCTATCATGTCCAATGCCCGGCCACTGGTCCGAACACTCGGATGGCCAAAAGTCCTCCGCAGGCTCCGGAGTTTTGGCCATGCTCGCTTATCGTCCCAGTGGCCTTTCAGTTCCGGTTTAGTATCTTAGTGGAGTCATGGACGCGGCCTGCGTGGGCTGCGTTCGTTGGGCGAAATCGAATAAATACTATGACTTAGAATACGTTCGTTGATCGTCACGTTGGGCGAAAAGAATAACAATTGGCATTGGATGACGTCCGTTCATCTTTCTATTTAACGGATTCTGACTATACTTGGGCTTTGTAGATCGTCGTTATTAACTGCTAGAGTTGGGTGGGAACTTTAAAAGCACATTCAAGCTATAGCTTATGAGAGTAATTGTAATTCTATTGACCTTGTTTCCTTGTATGTTAATTGGACAAAGTGATTTCTATGTACAATGGATGTCAACAGGTAAGCCAGTTATGGGTATGTATAATTACTTTAAATTGTATGGAGGAGATAACTACCGATATGGGCAAATTTCACCCAAAATTTATGCTGCGGACTTCGTTTCTTTGGATACTATAACTTACGAATCAAGATATAGATTCAAAGAACTCAAAGTTACATTAGATACTTCCGGGGACTACTACAGATTCACAAACAACCTCAGTGACGTCATTAAAATTGAGATTGTAGATGAACAAAACAAAATTCTTTTTGAAGAACTTTTTGAAAACTCTCCGTTATCGGCAACAGTTTCTTTAAACGGAAAGCATAGGAGTACTTCAGATATAGATACGATTTCGTATCAAAGATTGATTCAGGGGCAAGGACTCACTGCGACTGTAGACCGTGATGATATCAATGCTAAATGCTCTATCTTACGCTTTAATCTAACATTGAGTAGACACAATTTAAATACAACTTATGAATTCTGTGATAGGAATTCTTTCCGGAGTTGGCTAAACAGACTAAATAGGGATGAACTAATAGGGTCCGTTATTATAATCCATAATATCTATTATTCTTGTTCAGGTGCTGATGATAGTCAGAAAGCTAATCCCCTTATATTGTATGTCAAGAGGTGAATCAAAAGATAGTGTAAACATGAACATACATAATCTTACAATAGGAGTAAACCCTAAGGTTATTAAGACACTATCTGTAATTATACCTGTTATCAGACCTTTTTAAGTAATTATGTTAATTTCTGCATTTCGCGGCGGGCAATAATTTATAACAGTCCGAAAAACTTAATTATTCAATCAACTTCCTAGCTATCACGGCTCAATAATAAATAATATTACTCGCCCAACACTGCAATCCACGTCAAGCCGCTGTAACTTGGAGTCAAGCAGAGTAGGAAGGTTGATGCCCGGCCACCGGGCCGAACACTCGGATGGCCAAAAGTCCTCCGCAGGCTCCGGAGTTTTGGCCATGCTCGCTTATCGGCCCAGTGGCCTTTTAGTTCCGATTGAGTATCTTAGTGGAGTCAAGGACGCGGCCTGCGTGGGCTGCAATCGTTGGGCGAGAAGGAATAAATACTATGACTTAGAATACGTTTGTTTATCGTCGTGTCGGGCGTAAAGGAATAAATTCTATGACTTAGAATACGTTCGTTCATCGCTGGTAATTACGATATAAAGTGAGTAATTACGTTTACAATCTTTTATTAAATCTATCACTATGTTCTGGAAGCGAAAGCCAAAGTGTCCAATAACAGAGCAGGATCGGCTCTGGATTGAAGAGAGACGCGGCCTGCGTGGGCTGCAATCGTTGGGCGCAATCAAAATAGAATATGAATAGAATAATTGAAAATAGTTTAAAGGAAATTTCAATTAGAGGTAGAATGGCACTAGGTATAAAGTGCTTGGAAATAGTATTAGATAAGAATAACCTCATTCACAAAAAAGATATTAAAGAATTACTTACAGTTTTGTGGGGATTCATAAGTTCAGAAAGGTTGGACTTATGGAGTGAAGAGATAATTGATTACGACCCAAAATCATTAATTGAGGACTATGAAAATAGTAACTTTGAGGATTTTAGATTTCTATCTGAAGTAGAAATAGAAAGAATGTATTGTATTTATAAGAATTCAAAAAGCGAGGTTTTGGAGTTAATCGAATTGGTCATTGCTATCGGAACTGGAAACTTATATGGCGGGACTGGTGAATACAGCAAAATGACGTTGATTCCCACGATTCAAGTTTTGAATATAATGGCAAGGAATAACTACCAAACTCCTAAATTAGCAAATTTTGAAAAGTCAAAGTACTCAGAACTCCATGGCTGGGGCACTAAAAGGGAGAAGTCATTCTTTGATTAACTTCTGGAATGAATAAGAATAGGTGGTTAAGTGACAACTATGAACAATTTATATCTTCTGATTTGCTAAGGATATCTGAAGATATGTCTAAAAATGGAATTTGACAGAGAGTGACTTTTTATGTAAGCAAAATAATATATGTAAGCGATGTAAATGATGTGATATGGTTTAACTTTTCAGTTATATAGCCATATATTATAGTTTAATCCATGCGTGTTCAATGTGATGAATTGTAATCTTATTCACCCAATTCTTGCAAATGAAAATGTTGATCCTAGCTCATGTGGTGAAATACTAAAAAGTACACTGAAATACAAAAAGAGTACTATAGAAAATTACATGAGCCAATCTGGCCACAATTATGTTAATAATCTTGTAGAAAAAGTGTTCGATGATTCAACAAACATTGAATTATAGCTCGGTCGAACTGGATATTTAGGACAATCATTGAGATAATACTGGATTAAAATAAATTTAATTGAAATTATCTCATCGTGTTTAGTTGGAATAGAAGATTAATTATAATTATTCTTGACTCGCCCAACTTCACAGCCATTAAGGCTCCTTAAGAAATAAAATTATTCGCCCAACACTGCAATCCACGTCAAGCCGCTGTCACTTCGAGTCGATTGTAGTATCACAACCAAAGCCCGGCCACTAGCCCGCACACTCGGATGGTCGACAACTATGAACAATTTATATCTTCTGATTTGCTAAGGATATCTGAAGATATGTCTAAAAATGGAATTTGACAGAGAGTGACTTTTTATGTAAGCAAAATAATATATGTAAGCGATGTAAATGATGTGATATGGTTTAACTTTTCAGTTATATAGCCATATATTATAGTTTAATCCATGCGTGTTCAATGTGATGAATTGTAATCTTATTCACCCAATTCTTGCAAATGAAAATGTTGATCCTAGCTCATGTGGTGAAATACTAAAAAGTACACTGAAATACAAAAAGAGTACTATAGAAAATTACATGAGCCAATCTGGCCACAATTATGTTAATAATCTTGTAGAAAAAGTGTTCGATGATTCAACAAACATTGAATTATAGCTCGGTCGAACTGGATATTTAGGACAATCATTGAGATAATACTGGATTAAAATAAATTTAATTGAAATTATCTCATCGTGTTTAGTTGGAATAGAAGATTAATTATAATTATTCTTGACTCGCCCAACTTCACAGCCATTAAGGCTCCTTAAGAAATAAAATTATTCGCCCAACACTGCAATCCACGTCAAGCCGCTGTCACTTCGAGTCGATTGTAGTATCACAACCAAAGCCCGGCCACTAGCCCGCACACTCGGATGTCCAAAAGTCCTCCGCAAGCTCCGGAGTTTTGGCCATGCTCGCTTATCGGCCCAGTGGCCTTTTAGTTCCGATTGAGTATCTTAGTGGAGTCTAGGACGCGGCCTGCGTGGCTGCAATCGTTGGGCGTAACAGAATAAATACTGTGCCTTAGAATACGTTCGTTCATCGTCGTGCTGGGCGCAAAAGTATAAATACTATGATTTAGAATACTTTCGTTCATCTCTGTATAAGGCTAGAACGAAGCATTAACAACGATGGCTTGAAAAGTCTAAAATATTTTGATTCATCGATTATAAAATTGTGCGGATTCCTTTGGTCGTAGAAAATTGTATTGACATCAAAACTTTAAGGCATGTCAAAATTATGATTAAAGAGTAATCTTTTGTTTCAGAAAATGATATCCAGTATGCATAGTTGCTTAATAAGATTCTACGTAATTTTTTTGATAATAATTGGATGCTGTTATAATTTGAAATGTTGTAGTTGTCTACAACCTACAGTTAACCTTCCACTACCAAGTAAATTTCTTGATGTTATTGTCCCGCCTCAAATTTCGCAAAGCAGGGAAACACAAGAGTTAATTGTTTTCCATGGTACTTTGGTTGACTATTACATTTTAGATGATAGTAAAGTGATATTGAAGTATTCTATCAACCATGTATATACTGATACGGCGATAAAATCAATAGAGGTTGTAACAAATATTGGAACTGATGCTTGTGGTTACTTTGATGAAATTGGAGGGGAATCAATCATAACAGCTATGCTGCAAGGTGACAGATACTATACCGCCCGTGAAGATTGCGCTAGGAATATTTCAAGAAGAGCTAACCCAACGATTTTCAAGTATTGGCTAACACTACTCAATACCTTGACTATGGGCAAAGATGGAGACTATCATTTTAGACAAAATAAATCAACGCACGATGAAATAAGAAAAGACCTAAAGCCTAACTTACCTGGCATATTATTTTCGATCAAAAATGGAAAGCTGAATGGAGGATTCCAAGTTTACAGTCTAAAAGGCGATTTGCTAGTTAAGGGGAGATATCGGAATGGTGAGAAACATGGAAGATGGTCTTATTTTGAAGCTGGGCTAACCTGGGATTTATCGTATTGGTATTCAACTCTCACAAAGATTAAGTACAAAGGTGGACAGCTAATGAAATCAACGACAGATATGGAATATACTCCATTTCAAATGTAAACATTCGTCCAACTTGATAGCCATCAAAGCCAACACAGTTCCATAACGAATAGAATTATTCGCCCAACACTGCAATCCACGTCAAGCCGCTGTAACTTCGAATCAAGTAGGGTAGAAGGGTTGATGCCCGGCCACTGGCCCGAACACTCGGATGTCCAAAATTCCTCCGCAGGCTCCGGAGTTTTGGCCATGCTCGTTTATCGGCCCAGCGGCCTTTTAGTTCCGGTTTAGTATCTTAGTGGAGTCAAGGACGCGGCCTGCGTGGGCTGCAGTCGTTGGGCGAAACAAAAAAACGAGTGAATGATTGAAATCCTAAAGATTTTTGTAATAATTAGTATGTTGACTTCTTGTGAGGATAGATGTTACGGTAATCACCTTAGTCTAACCGTTCAGGGTAAAGTCGATAGCTTAGAATTTAGCTACTGCGAATCATCCGTTATGTTCAATCATCCGTATTATGATTCAGTTGACACTATGAAATCCCATTTCGAAGGAAATATTGAGCCAGATTATGCTAGAGATAAATGTATGACTTCTTTTAAATTATTTTTTGAAGGTAACATAGAAACTATCAAAGGGGATACTTTCAGTAATTTTAACGCAGATGGTAATCACCACTATATCATCCTCAATAATAAAGTCATTTACGAATTTAGTAGCTAATCAATTAGGTATACATAATGCATCTATTATTATTACTCGTTTGACAGGCAACAATCGTTATGAAAATTACAGAGAACATTCTGATAGCCAGGGAAGCAACATTTCTATTTGATTTTACGCAAGACTATAGAAATAGGCTTAGCTGGGACACTTTTCTTAGAAAGGCTATCATTCTCAATAATGCACAAGAAGTGGGTCTTGGTGTCAAAACATATTGTGAATCCGCCAGCGGAGTGGGAATAGAGACAGAGTACATTTCATTTAATAGACCAAATGTTACAGCTGTGAAAATGACGAGTTCGAATTTAATCTTTAAGGCATTCTCTGGTTCGTGGCGCTTCAAGAAGGTACATTCATCAAGCACTAAGGTGATCTTTACGTACTCCTTCGAATTCAGATGGCCTTTTAAATTAATAAGTAGGTTTATAGGGTATATTCTTGCGGCTAATATGCGCGGAAGGCTTTCAGATCTTAAATTATATGTTGAGAGGGAATATCAAAGTAAGGCTACAACCAATTAAAATATATCATCCGCCCAACACTGCAATCCACGTCAAGCCGCTATCACTTCGAGATGATGGCACTATTACGTCCAAAGCCCGGCCACTGGTCCGAACGCTCGGATGGCCAAAAGTCCTCCGCAAGCTCCGGAGTTTTGGCCATGCTCGCTTATCGGCCCAGTGGCCTTTTAGTTCCAGTTTAGTATCTTAGTGGAGTCAAGGACGCGGCCTGCGTGGGCTGCAATCGTTGGGCGAAACGAATAAATACTATGACTTAGAATACGTTCGTTCATCGTCGCGTTGGGCGAAATCGAATAAAAACTATGACTTAGAATACGTTCGTTCATCAATGTGCTGGACAAGAAGGAGTAAAAACTATACAAAAGATAACGATTTTTGATCTTAATCTTAGTCGATACAAGAAATGCATATAACTTTAATCAGCATTTAGGAAATATCTAGATCATGACCAATAAGTTTAAGTTCTTTAGTGTCGTTTCAATCGTCGTTACTATTGTTATCTCTCTACTCGTCACTAAACTCTATTCAGATGAACTGAATAATGGTGGAGATGTGATGATCGTCTTCATTGTACCAATAATAGTTATTTTAGTAGTTTTAGTTGTCGGTATGTTAGTATTAGCTTCTCGGTATACGAACGTACGAAACTCACTACTACTAACTCTACTAGTGATTTTAATCCCTTGTACTGCTTTATTGGTCACGAGGTACAGAGAGATTTCCCGTAACGATGGAGTTCTGATTTCTACATTACAATATACACATCACTATGATTTAAGAATGCTATTTAAAAATAATGGATCGGTCAAGCTATATAATGAACACATGCTGGGAACGGACTATAAGTTCTCAAAGTATACTGTTCAAGGATCAAATATTATTTTGCGAAAACCGGTTAGAATAAATAGTTATATAATTGGAGATACAATTAGAGTAGGCCCAGATTATATTTATTTACAATTCCATAAGTCTGACGGCACATTAAACTTTGAGGACTCAATTGATGTTTCTTGGAACGTAGATGTGAAGAATATGGTTGTTCAATAAAATATAAATAAGTCAGTTTAATAACGTAATTGAAGACTATAGTCGACTGTAATTTCACAACAAGATAATTGCGAGAGTTAACGAATCATTCGCCCAACACTGCAATCCACGTCAAGCCGCTGTCACTTCGAATCAAGCAGGGTAGAAGGGTGCAGGCTCGGCCACTGGTCCGAACACTCGGATGTCCAAAAGTCCTCCGCAAGCTCCGGAGTTTTGGCCATGCTCGCTTATCGGTCCAGTGGCCTTTCAGTTCCGATTGAGTATCTTAGTGGAGTCAAGGACGCGGCCTGCGTGGGCTGCAATCGTTGGGCGTAACGAATAAATACTATGACTTAGAATACGTTCGTTCATCGCCGTGTTGGGCGCAACGAAAAAAAACTATGAATAAATCAAGTCAAGGACTCGCATCATTAGCTCTATTTAGAGAACTGTACGAAGCTAAAACAAATGTTTACGAAGTTATTAAGCACTTTGTTTTGAGTATTTGTAAGCGTCACAATCTATATCAGTTTTCAGAATTTCAAGTTGGAGAAAAATTAAATTCTGATTATGGATTTGACATTCCAATTGCAGTAGTCAAAACATCCATTAAAAGGATAAAAGGGATTGAAAGAAATCAAGGTAAATTTATTTTACCGAAAAACATTAATATAGATGGAAACAATAATAAACTTAAAAGTATTGGTAATACCCATGAAGTAATATTTAATAGGTTAGTTGAGTTTATACAAATCAAAACTGACGAAAAATTAGATGAGAAAGAAAAACAAGAACTGATTAATGGATTCACAGAGTTCTTATTAGAAGATTCTACGTCTTCTAAGTATGCATCATACATTGGCGCTTTTGTATTAGAATGCTCGCAGGAGTTGAGCTTGTTCAAACAAATGCAGAGAATTAAGGAAGGAGTGATTTTATACTCTGGTTTGAGATTTAATACAAACTTGAATGAACTGGGCCAATGGAAAAAGCCTATACTTGTCTTTCTGGATACTGAAATTTTATTTCATGCCCAAGGTTTGAATGGAAAAATGTTTACCAAGCAATTTAACGATTTCTATGATTTTGTTAAGGAGATCAATTCAATTAAGAAATTAGTTAAATTATGCTATTTCCCCGAGACTAAGCGTGAAGTTGAACATTACTTTGCAACAGCATCTTTAATTGTAAGAGAAGGAAGTGCAAAGGGACCAATGAAGCCTGCAATGGCCGAAATAGTTAATGGCTGTGAAAATAAGGCAGATGTTTTGATAAAAGAGTCAAGTTTTTTTGAGAGATTAAAAGGTTTGGGGATTTATGAAGATGACTATGAAAACTATTATAATGTTGACCATCAAAAATTTAACATAGCTAGTACTGCCTTGTTGACTGAATTGCAAAAGAAATCAGATAACCCGAAACTTGAAAGAGCCGTAGAAACTCTTAACAAGATTTCAATAAGAAGAGGAGAAAAAAATCCTGTCATCTTCGACAATTCTGGATATGTGCTTTTAACGGGTAACAGAATGACGCTAAATATAGCTTGGGATGAAGAAATGAGGCCAAACCATACTGTTCCACTCGCTACAAACTTAACTTTTATAACAAGCAGATTCTGGTTCAAGCTAAATAAAGGATTTACTTCATCAGCTCCATCCTCTTTTAGTGTTATAAACAATGCTCAAATATTATTGTCAAGTAGATTAAATGATTCTGTTTCAAAAACGTATCAAATGCTTAAGAATCAGCATAAAGCGGGAACTCTTAGCGACGATCAAGTTATTAGCGCAATTGTTAAATTAAGAACTGAAACTAGGAAGCCGGAAGATATTTTAGTAGATGAAGTTAATGATATTTTGGATACGATTAAAGAATCTGACATTAGTAAGTACGTTAGTGAAAAAGAACAATTAGAAATTGACATTAGAACTAGAGACTCAAATATTAACTTTCTTGAAGAAAAATCATCTCAACTTCAAAACGAAAACCTAGGGATGAAGGCTAAATTTGAGAGTAGTCTAAAGAGTGTTAGTGCAGAAAAGAGAAAGTTATTAAAAGAGAAGGAAGAGAGATTAAAAATATTAAACTCAATTAAAGTGGCGGCAGATATTGCCGTTGAAGATTGGACTCAAAGAGCAGATAATTTGATGATATCTGGCTTAGTAATTTATATATTGGTACTAATCGGAGCAGTAGTATATTTTGGTTGGGATATAATGGAGCCAGTAACTTATTTGATGGGAGCAATAGGCGTAGTTGGTCTAGCAATATATTTAATTAAGACGGGCCGAAACTTCAATGTTTTTAAGACTAGAGATAAATATCTTGGAGTTAAGTTTGAGGATGAATACAAGAAAAGAGATTTTAACTTGAAGTCTTTAGAGGATTTGAAAAGTGAAATAGACCAGTTGAAAAATGAATTGGAATGAAAATGCGCAGAACTTCACAGCCATCAAGGCTTTTTAAAGAATAAAATCATCCGCCCAACACTGCAATCCACGTCAAGCCGCTGTTACTTCGGATCGAAGGCTCTATTACGTCCCAAGCCCGGCCACTGGTCCGAACACTCGGATGTCCAAAAGTCCTCCGCAGGCTCCGGAGTTTTGGCCATGCTCGCTTATCGGCCCAGTGGCCTTTTAGTTCCGATTGAGTATCTTAGTGGAGTGAAGGACGCGGCCTGCGTGGGCTGCAATCGTTGGGCGTAACCGAATAAATAATATGTACAAAACTACGATTGTCTAGCATTTCGTAATACCCGACAAAATCAATGGGCGAACTGTTTATAATTAGTCATAAAGTTTTAACCGCCGTTACCTAAGTGTCTTACGATAATTATCTAACTCTAAGTATAAGTTACTATGAAATCTTTCTTTCTGGCCACTTTTTTTGCTTTCTGTAATATTAATATATATTCTCAGTCTACAATTCAAACGGGAGATACACTCTATGTATGGGCAGGTGAAAACCTTCTACTTAGAAGTGAACCTTCAGCAGATTCTGAAGTACTACAGAGGATGAAGTTGGGCGATATTCTTATTGCAAAAGAAAACTATAATTTCAACAGCGCTGCAGATTTTAAAGTTAGTACTCTTGTGGAAGGTGTTTATTTAGAAGGAGGCTATATTAAAGTCACCATTGATGATGAAATAGGGTATGTTTTCTCAGGTTATGTTTCAGACAAGGAAGCGTATGCAGCTATTGATAATGTAGACCATCTTCATTATGATGACCTGGCATCTTATATCTCTAGAACTTGTGAGATGACTGATTCAAGTAGTCAGAAAAATGAATTCGGAACAATTGTGAACACCAAATTTGGCGAGAATGTAGAAATTAGTAGAATCTGGAATAGAGCATCTTCTACAACCTACATTCTAAAAGATTGGACTGTAAATGAGGTTCTTTTGTTAGTACTTAATTCATATAGATTAGACCAAAACGATGTCTCTTTGCCGAAATTGATTTCTTACAAAAGAACGGATGGATTTACTATCATTGAAATTGATTTAGGAGAAATCGAGAACACGTTTACAATTTTTCGGTCTGGTCCGGTCATTTTAGTAACTCACTATTTGTCTTGTTAAAAGTGTTTTACATGAAATTGTGACGTCGAAACCGACACAATTCTTTAATAGGATCATCCGCCCAACACTGCATCCACGTCAAGCCGCTGTCACTTCGAGTTCAGCCTTTTATTACGGTTCATGCCCGGCCACTGGTCCGAACACTCGGATGGCCAAAAGTCCTCCGCAAGCTACGGAGTTTTGGCCATGCTCGCTTTTCGGCCCAGTGGCCTTTTAGTTCCGATTGATTATCTTAGTGGAGTCAAAGACGCGGCCTGCGTGGGCTGCAATCGTTGGGCGAGAAGGAATAAATACTATGACTTAGAATACGTTTGTTTATCGTCGTGTCGGGCGTAAAGGAATAAATTCTATGACTTAGAATACGTTCGTTCATCGCTGGTAATTACGATATAAAGTGAGTAATTACGTTTACAATCTTTTATTAAATCTATCACTATGTTCTGGAAGCGAAAGCCAAAGTGTCCAATAACAGAGCAGGATCGGCTCTGGATTGAAGAGAAACTTAAATGGATAAATCTGAACTTTATTAATCTTCAAAAGCAGCCTACATTTCTTTTGAATTCTCAATACTTTCCAGTAGAATTTGATGGTACCTACGAAAGTGCCGAAGAAACTCTCAATATACTGTGTGATTACTTTCAAATTAGTTCGCACCGAATTAAATTCGGAATTTATAAAGATGATCCAAATGAACCTCGAAGTAAAATAATCGTCAATCGTGATGGTGGAGGGTCAGCAGGTCTATATTATCAAGATGATAATATTGGCAATATCTTACTAGAAGAGAAAGAATTGTTAAATCCTACATCTATGATTTCTACGCTAAGTCACGAACTGAGTCATTATGTCATTATGGAGGAGAAGGGATATTACTTTCAAGAATCAGAGAATGAAATACTAACCGATCTCTTATCTATTGCGTATGGATTCGGCTTATTTATGGGAGCAAGTCGATTTACTTTTAGTCAATGGCAATCCGATGATGGATGGGGCGGTTGGTCTACATCAACTAAAGGCTATCTTCCATCACAAATTATAGGTTACGCGCTTGCTGAATTGCAGAATTATAAGGATGATTTTCATCCAAATTGGCTTAGTGAGGTCAGTGGTAGCTTCAAGAAAGACATCGTAAAGGGGCTAAAGTACATTGAATACAATAGGCAAATTTGAATAGATAGAAGAATGTAAACATCGAACAAGTAGAATTAAGCAGAAAAGTAAACTCGTAGTATCAGGTCGTAACCTAATAAACATGGTCTTATTATCCGCCCAACACTGCAATCCACGTCAAGCCGCTGTCACTTCGAGTCGATGGCTAGTCTACGTCCAAAGCCCGGCCACTGGTCCGAACACTCGGATGTCCAAAAGTCCTCCGCAAGCTCCGGAGTTTTGGCCATGCTCGTTTATCGGCCCATTGGCCTTTTAGTTCCGATTGAGTATCTTAGTGGAGTCAAGGACGCGGCCTGCGTGGGCTGCAATCGTTGGGCGAAATACAAACAGTGAGTTAGTATGAATGATGATTATAATAAGATTGAGCAAATGAAAAAAGATGGACAATCCTTACTAGAGACTGTAAAGTATATTAGGAAGAAGTATAGATGTTCTATTAACGATGCGAACGAAATTGTACTGAATTCACCTGCGTGGATACACTATAAAGATGAATTTTATTCATTACAAGATAGTTTTCATAGCTTACTTGATCAAGTAGCTGATGAAATTGAAGAAGAAGATGGAAAAGTTTCATGGATCTTCAATATAGACCAAGACAAGGATTAGACTCTACGGACTCTATCATCCCTAAATGGGATAAATTTTTTATAATGAAAATAGAAGTATAATCGTACATTTTGCATCATTTTTTTCGGTCTACACCAGTGAATATATTTACTTGTTGGGCGAAACGGAATAATGATGAGCATTCGAAGTCGGTTGCCGCACTAAGTGTTTGGATAAACAAAATACTTTAAGTACCGGCTAATTTCTGCGGCACCAATATTTCGTTTCAAAAATTAGAATGAAAATATGAGGCAAACAATACAACTTATTTATTTAGTCATACTCGTTGTGATTTCTATGAATCTAAATGGTCAATCATCTGAAATAGTTACGCTGGATGAAAAGAATTCCTACCAATATAAAAGCTATTATAAAGATGGGAGCTTGAAATCAGTTATAGACTTTTATGCCAAAAAACCATATTCGTCGGTCGAAACATTTGAACTCAAATTAGAAGCATATAAAATAAAATATCATGGAGAAAGTAAAGAGTTTTATGAGAATGGGCAACTTAAAGAAATCGTGGTTTATGAGAGAGGAAAGGTAATCCAATTTATGAAACAATATTTTGAAGATGGGGAGGAACTTTCGGTACATACAGAGTCATTGCCAGAATTTCAATTTATTATTGAGAAGCAAAACATTTGGCTGAACAATAAAATTAAAGAGACTGAGGAAAAATATAAAATTGATCTTGAAGGGCAGGGTGTGATACTACTTGAAATCAGTAAAGACGGCACAATCAAGACAGTAAAAGCCAAGACAGCCATCGAAAGTCATAGGAAATATCTCATTGAGATTGGCGAGCAAATTAAGGTTACAAAACCGGCTATGAAGAATGGAGAACCGATCGGGACAAGATTTGCTTTTCGTATAGCAATGTAGAGGTGTTGAATGCACTATATGTGCAAAGGTGTCACCTTGGTAGAGGCTAATATGATTTGCCTAACAGGACAGCGGTTACGCCTCGTTAACAAATAAAAGTACTCGCCCAACACTGCATCCACGTCAAGCCGCTGTCACTTCGAGTCAATGGCTCTGCTACAGTTCGTGCCCGGCCACTGGTCCGCATACTCGGATGTCCAAAAGTCCTCCGCAAGCTCCGGAGTTTTGGCCATGCTCGCTTAGCGGCCCAGTGGCCTTTTAGTTCCGATTGAGTATCTTAGTGGAATTAAGGACGCGGCCTGCGTGGGCTGCAATCGTTGGGCGTAACGAATAAATACTATGACTTAGAATACGTTCGTTCATCGTCACGCTGGGCGAAACAGGATAAACACTATGACTTAGAATACGTTCGTTTATCGTCATGTCGGATCCAAAGGAATAATGCTAAATCACTAGATTGCGTTTATTGATCTTCCTATAATGCCAAAGGTATTTTTGAGCTGAACGGACAATCGTTGAACTTTCGCCTACAAGGAGTAACGAATAACTAGTATCACTGTATAAGATATGATGATAGATACATTGACAAGAATAGGAAAGCACCACACTAATCACTGTGAAGATTCATGTGGAAATTTTCAAATCGATGAAAGTCGGTTCCTAATCGCGGTTTCCGATGGTTGTTCGATGGGTACTGAAAGTCACTTTGCGTCGACTTTATTCATGAAAGTGCTTAAGGAGATAGCCAAGGTCCACTATAACTTAAGTTTCATCGGTAAGAGTGAACCAAATATTGATGGTCTTTTAATGGTGATTTTGAAAGGACTTTTTAATAAAGTCAAAATGATTAGAGATACACTTCAGCTTGATAAATATGAATTATTGGCTACCTTGATAGTAGCGGTGTTTGATAGTAAGACCAAAGAGGTATCTGTTATTACAATAGGCGATGGTTTAATCTCTATTGATGACAAGATATATGAATACGACCAATCTAATCGACCTGATTATGTTGGCTATCACTTAGACGAAATCTTTGAGGATTGGTTCAGCGACCAAAGGCAAATCTTGTCTACGACATTTGAAAAATCAATATCAATATCATCAGATGGTATATTTACTTTTTCGGATGACTTCGATGAGCCAGTGAGAAACATCAGGCAAAGACAAATAATTGCGGATTTAATGATACGCGTAAATCCGGATCAACGAAGTATACAAAATAAAATGGATGGATATTTGGATAATGAAAACTTATCAACAAATGATGATGTCGCAGTTGTAAGTGTTTGTCTATAAAGTCAAAAGTAATTATCGACAAAATTCAATTTTGATCTGGTAGATAAGATCCCATCGAGCGATAGGGTGAAATTTACTATCATCCGCCCAACACTGCAATCCACGGCAAGCCGCTGTCACTTCGAGTCGAAGGCTGTATTTCGTCCAAAGCCCGGCCACCGATCCGAACACTCGGATGTCCAAAAGTCCTCCGCAGAGCTCCGGAGTTTTGGCCATGCTCGCTTATCGGCCCAGTGGCCTTTTAGTTCCGATTGACTATCTTAGTGGAGTCAAGGACGCGGCCTGCGTGGGCTGCAATCGTTGGGCGAGAAAGAATAAACACTATGACTTAGAATACGTTCGTTCATCGTCGTGTTGGGCGAAAAAGTAAAAGACAATAACCCTACAATGGAAGATGATAGATTAAATGAAACAATAAAATTACATTCTGCGGGTGCAACTGTTAGACACAATTCGCCATTTGAAGAATTGGAATCTTATAAAAACGAAATTGAAATAGACCAATCATTCCGAGAAGAATGGGTGATTCCTTTTTATTTTGAACTTCATAGAAATGATGAAGAATGGGTTAATAGAATAGTCGAATTGCGCCCTAAAATAAGTGATGAAGTTATCCACAAAAATTTAGGTGATTTTAATTGGCGAACTCGTTCAACAGGTGCATTCTTCGCTGCCGTTAAAGATAAAAAGGAGTACATCGAAATAATCGGAACTCATTTGTTAAAAAGTGAAGTTTGTTATGCAGGAAGAACATATGCAAAAGTCTTAGCTTATTTCAATGACGAAAAAGGAAATGAATATTTAGAGAGATACTTAGAATATTATCTTAAACGAAAAGACCTCTATTTTGATCAAGGCAATATCTTCCAAGCGGTCAAATATTTAGATAAAATAAATGGAACAAATAAACTTGACAGATTTGTTGATGATTGGAAGGAATTCTCGAAAGGAAAATTCCAGAATGAGGATAATGATGATGAAATGGAAACAGATGATTTGAAAAAGCAAATAGATACAATTGAAAAAATAATAAACACGGCAGCCTATAAAACAAGCCGCTAATTTAGCTTCAAGAAAGACATCGTAAAGCAGCTAAAGTACATTGAATTCAAAAGCTAACTTTGAATAAATAGAAGAATGTGATCATCGAGCAAACAACAAGCAAATAGAAAAGTGAACTCATAATATGAGGTCGTAAAGCAATGAAGAAAGTCTTATCATCCGCCCAACACTGCAATCCACGTCAAGCCGCTGTCGTTTCGAGTCTATTATAGAACTACGTCCAAAGCCCGGCCACTGGTCCGAACACTCGGATGGCCAAAAGTCCTCCGCAGGCTCCGGAGTTTTGGCCATGCTCGCTTATCGGCCCAGTGGCCTTTCAGTTCCGATTGAGTATCTTAGTGGAGTCGAGGACGCGGCCTGCGTGGGCTGCAATCGTTGGGCGAAATCGAATAATAAGAATTAAAGGACGTGGACAAATCTCTGAGCAATCTAATAAAGATGATAAGTTTACACATGGGAAGCCAGTACTAATGAATAGACATAATAAGCCGTCGAGTGGAGCTAAGAGTTAAATCACTTGGTATTCAGGATTGTAATATAAAGAATAAGAGTAATTACCATGAAACACAATGATACGATACTGTATAAATGGATTGATTTTTTCTCAGTTGTTTCAGTTGTTTCAATGTTCTTCTGGTACTACAATAGTTTTGAAGGCGGAGCATTCATATATTTATTTGAATATGGACTTCTGCTTTTAATTATGTTTTGTATCTACATTTCGACTTTAATCTTTATAATCTATAGAGTGTTAAATGGCAAAGGTAAAATGATGTTTCTTAGTAAAGTTTTCCATGTTTCTTTTGCTGTTCTACTTCTTACGACGACTATTTATAACTCAGAGCTATTTAAATCAGCTGTAATAATAAAAGCTATAATGGTTGATGACTTATATTCGTACACTCTCGTGTTTAGAACGGATGGTGGAGTGACTACAGAAATTAATGGTATGTTTGGTTATACTGAAACAATTAATGGAAAATACCATCTGAGTGACTCACTAATCATATTCGATATTCAACCGTATGATAAAGGATTTCTAAAAGATACCATGCTAATTGATCCGAGCTCTAATGCACTTTACATGTATAAAGACTCAAACGGACAATTTATAAAAAAGAAAGACTGGCTGTCCAATTTTGACATAATTGAAATGTCCCAGTATTAAACTAACAGGCGAAATTAAAACAATCATTCGCCCAACACTGCAATCCACGTCAAGCCGCTGTCACTTCGAGTCGATTGTAGTATTACGTCCGAAGCCCGGCCACTGGTCCGAACACTCGGATGGCCAAAAGTCCTCCGCAAGCTCCGGAGTTTTGGCCATGCTCGCTTAACGGCCCAGTGGCCTTTTAGTTCCGATTGAGTATCTTAGTGGAGTTAAGGATGCGGCCTGCGTGGGCTGCAATCGTTGGGCGTAAAAGAATAAATACTATGATTTAGAATACGTTCGTTCATCATCGTGTTGGTGGTAAAAGGAATCAAAAAAGTATACTGACGTTCGCTGATCTTTGTGTACTTTTCAATAAATAGATTAAAATATGAAGTCATGGCAATGATCGTAAATAAAATGCTAAGGGTAATACCTAAGAAACATAAAATAAAGGATATCGATTGCCATGCAATTTGTTTAAATTTAGCTGAAACAGGTGGGGAACTTTGGGAAAAAGTAATTTACTTCGTCAATGAAGAGGAAAATTGTTTAGACATAAAATACAAATCTAGAAAAGGTAAAGGCAACCTCGGTATTGAAGACAAATCTAAAGATTTTGACATTTGGACAATCGAAAATTATGAAGGAGGGGTAGATAATATTTACTTTTTAAATTTTAAAGAATATGGACTGAAGATGCCTTTTGAAACTATCAATTTATATGGCTTTGATGAGTTACGGTTAAGGGGTAATCACGTCAACCTGAAACAAGATTTTTACCCAATGTTTTTTCATTTTAATAATGACAAAGCACCATATCAATTAGAAAACGTTCTGAAAAATTGCAAAGATGATTATGTATCATTTGATGTAAATGGTATTTATTCTGCTGGAACAATTTATAGCGTAGGAGAAGAGTTTTCAAGAATTCCTGAATTACAAACAAAAGAAGAATTTCATAAGCCAAGAAGTGTTTCTTATTGGGAGGCAAACTTTTTGATATTGAATTATGAACTTAATAAATTAATACAGGAGGCGGTAAATAATAAGTTTTCTTCTATCGAATGGGATAAGTCAAATTTATCAGAAATTCAATTTTGCTACAAAAAGAGAATTGTGAAGAAAATTGAGATTGGGGAACGATGGAAGTTTTTCAACGCTGAATTCTTTGACAATACGGTAGAAAAAAAACTGGATAGATTACTCTTCATTGTGGAAAAGAGGATTAATTTAATAGAGAATAGTGATGAGGAAAATGTATACCCGTCGTTGCAAGCAAAAATTGGCAATGACGGGTACGCGGAGGCCTTAAGCGACATAGTAATTAATTATGTTAGAATTACTGTAAGATGAATACAGGATTGAATATTATCCGCCCAACACTGCAATCCACGTCAAGCCGCTGTCACTTCAAGTCGATTGTAGTATTACGTCCAAAGCCCGGCCACTGGTCCGAACACTCGGATGGCCAAAAGTCCTCCGCAAGCTCCGGAGTTTTGGCCATGCTCGCTTATCGGCCCAGTGGCCTTTTAGTTCCGATTGAGTATCTTAGTGGAGTCAAGGATGCGGCCTGCGTGGGCTGCAATCGTTGGGCGTAAAAGAATAAATACAATGACTTAGAATACGTTCGATCATCGTCACGTTGGGTGAGAAAGAACAAATACTTTGACTTAGAATACGTTCGTTCATCGTTGTGTTGGGCTAAAAAGAATAGTAAAATCTATAGCTCACTTCTGAATTTAGTATGGCAAAAGTAATTATCCAAATAGCAGTACTTCTAATCCTTATCACTTCATGGAGTTGCGAGAGAAAATTAGACCTAAACGGCCATTACCATGTTGAGAAGCTATTAACTCAAAGTGATTTAGATGTACAACATATTGAGATAGTCAATGATTCGGTAGTCTATTTATATTACTTAAACGAAAGGGTAGGTCAAGGGAAATTATCTCTAAAAGATAGTATAATTTATCTACCAAGTGGCCATGGTATCCGTAAATACGGGATAGAGAATTTTACAACTTTAGAGCTTTCTTTCGAGGATTCAATAGCCTATACGCTTCAGCGAGTAAATAATAGTATCAAGCATCAGAAAATTGATTATTACAATAGCACTGGTTTAGATATCAACTTGCCTTATTGTAGTTATATAGAATCTGATTACCCCGCGAAACAATTATGGTTGCCAACCTACATTGGTCCAGTTACAAATGTTGGTGATACTCAGATAAAATATTCGCACGGTTATAGGGCGAAATCATTAAGTAATATGCATGAAATATGGCTAAAGGTAGCTCAACATAGAGTAAAGCTTCCGGAAAGGCTAAGAGACAGCGTTGCGGTCATATTACACGTTGATGAATCAATTTCTGCTTCTTTAGTTGATAGTGTTGTAAAGCAATATGTTAAACAAGACATTGGAAACTTTTATATGACTTGTCAGGATGAAAATGCAATTGATACATTCAAAACTATCTTGATTAAACATTTTGTCAATGTTGATGAGATTTTGCAACAAGAAATCGAAAGAGCACGAAAAACAGAAAGCCGTAGACAGTTTTATCAAGAAGAATTTATAGATAGACTTGGTTCAGTAACGTTCGGCCATTTATCTCTTTCGGATAACCTTAATTCAGAATTTAGCAAATTCGAACTTCAATTTTACAGCGAATTAGTTAATACTGATATATACGAGTATGAAGTGACTAACTTTCTTATCAAACTTTATAAATACCATTTAGAAAGAGCCCATCAAGGCTACGCTATAAACGGAAACCACGAAAAGTTTTCGAAAAGTTTGATAAATAGATACTTAGCCATGTACGATTTAGAAAAAAAGGAATTTATTTCGTCAGGCATTGTTGAGTACCTTATTAATAACAAATTAGTCACGAATTACGATAGGGCAGAGTATGCTGATCTTGAAGAGACAAAGAGATCGATTATCTTAAGAAGATAACATCCGCCCAACACTGCAATCCACGTCAAGCCGCTATCACTTCGGGTCGACGGCTCTATTACGTCCTAAGACCGGCCACTGGTCCGTTCACTCGGATGTCCAAAAGTCCTCCGCAAGCTCCGGAGTTTTGGCCATGCTCGCTTATCGGCCCAGTGGCCTTTCAGTTTCGGTTTAGTATCTTAGTGGAGTCAAGGACGCGGCCTGCGTGCACTGCAATCGTTGGGCGCAAAAGGAATAAATACTATGACTTAGAATACGTTTATTCATCGTTGTGTTAGGCGAAGAAAGTATAAAATAACGCACTTGATGACATTCGATGATTTAGGTGTTCGACTAAATAAAAGAGAAAGAGTATGGATAATATAAAAGAATATTTAGATCAGTACGTTCAATCAATTAGGCCACCCGCCGAAATTAGGCCTAACCTCGATATTAATTACAGTATTGAGAATCATTCAGTTTATATAAATGAGGTACGACCAAGAGACTATGGGAATTTAGCCGATTACCGTTCATATCCAAATGTAAAATTCACATATGTTAAATCAAGAAACATCTGGAAAATCTACTGGATGAGGGCAGACTTGAAATGGCATGCGTATACACCGGCGAAAGAAGTGAATACTATTGAGGACGCTATAAAAGTATACGATGCGGATGAATATGGCTGTTTCAAAGGTTAAAACGCAAACGTTACTTGGAAGTCTCAGAGATGTGGCTCTGCTTCCGTATGCAGATCAAAGCATAAGCGAATAACAATGAAGCCAAGCAAGCAATGTTTCTTATCAATTAGCAGAGACAATTCAAAGAAAATTTCCGAATCTATATTTTTATTATGCCGGAATTATTCCTACAATTGATAGTGAATTCAGGTCTGATTTGACACCACAGAATTCTACAGTCTTTGCCCAAACTGGAGGGGATAGTGTATATTACAGTTATCTAGAAGTGTCATCTGATTGCACGTTGATAGTACTGACAGTTCCATGCAATTATACTGAGGATATTAGCGAAGCAAATATCATTTTAGCCGAAAGCCTTACCGAATTCTTAGGATTGTAATATTATAAGGGGTGGTTTAGTCTGGAGCAGATTTGTTACAACTTTCAAAAGCAGAATCGTACTATTGTGAATCTTATTTCGACGGAAACATACCTGAAGATGGTGAGATTCGATTTATCAAAATGCTAAGGGAAAATCTTGAATACGAACACGTCAAATTAATTAAAGAAAGACTCGAATTCTTAAAGTCTAATTATTTCAGCATGCTTGCATTTAGATCTGACTATAGAAATAGGCATAAGGAGTTGTAGTCACATGACGTTATTCGCAAAGCCGACCGCTGTATGAAAAGTAAAACAATGACAAGAGTCAGAATAACTTACGAGAAATAAAAATCCGCCCAACACTGCACTCCACGTCAAGCCGCTGTCACTTCAAGTCGATTGTAGTATTACGTCCAAAGCCCGGCCACTGGTCCGAACACTCGGATGTCCAAAAGTCCTCCGCAGGCTCCGGAGTTTTGGCCATGCTCACTTATCGGCCCAGTGGCCTTTTAGTTCCGATTGAGTATCTTAGTGGCGTCAAGGACGCGGCCTGCGTGGGCTGCAATCGTTCCATGCAATGTAAAAAACAGAGACAGTGAAAAGAAGCTATTATGATGATCAATTTAGTGAGTTCAAGAAATTAGAAGTCAACCATATCCTGGGCGAATTAAGCCTAAATCATTCATTTGATCTAAACGATCTACAAAAGAACGCATGGGTTTCGCAAATTCAACTACTACAGGAAGCTATCGATGATAATATTAGAGGTAAAATTTATTTTGAGTTTGGAATTCCCAGAATGGGTAAAAGAGTTGATAATATTTTAATTATCAATGGCATAATTCTGGTCGTAGAATTTAAAATCGGTGAAAAGTCTTACCCAAAACATGCCGTTGAGCAAGTACTCGATTATTCAATTGATCTACAGAACTTTCATGAAGGGAGCCATTCTGCACTTCTAATTCCGGTACTAGTCTGTACGAAGGGGTACGAGGAGAGTTTCTCTTTAGAGTTCATCAAGAATATTTCAAATGTAGTGAAGTTGAATGCTGAGAACCTAGGTCCATTTATTAAATACATAGATGGATTAGATGTTAGTTCTTGTCTAAATGTAGGGGCATGGGAAAATTCTAGCTATAAGCCCACTCCAACAATCGTCCAAGCAGCTCAGGCATTATATAAAGGGCATAATGTCGACGAGATATCAAGGTCTGACTCCGGAGCGATAAATTTATCTAAAACAGCGAACTGTCTTAGCTCAATAATAGAATCCTCGAAGCAAAGTAGACAAAAATCGATATGCTTTGTAACAGGGGTTCCAGGAGCAGGTAAAACCTTGGCTGGTTTAAATATTGCAACAAGTCGAATGAAAGTTGATGAGGATGAACATGCAGTATTCCTTTCTGGAAACGGCCCTCTAGTCGATGTATTAAGAGAAGCGTTAACGCGCGATGAAGTCAGAACAGGAAAAAGCTCGGGAGTAATCATCACAAAAAAAGAAGCAGCAATAAAATCGAACGCTTTCATCCAAAATATTCACCACTTTCGAGATGATAATTTAAGGTCAATTAAGCCGCCAGTTGAGAAAGTCGTAGTATTTGATGAAGCCCAACGTGCATGGACAAAAAAACAAGCTTCTGATTTTATGTCTCGTAAGAAGGGAGTTTCAGATTTTGATATGTCAGAACCGGAATTCTTAATCAGCGTAATGGATCGGCATAGTGACTGGTGTACCATAGTTTGTCTCATCGGTGGTGGACAAGAGATAAACACTGGTGAAGCAGGATTAGAGGAATGGGTAGCTTCTCTAGGTAATTCGTATACTGATTGGAAGGTCTATTTTTCGGAGCAGATTGTTCAAGATCAAAATTACTTGAGGACCACCGAGTCTATATCGTGGCTAAAGTACAACGGAAATAGAGAGACTAACTTACATCTTGCTGTCTCAGTTAGATCATTTAGATCCGAACGGGTGTCAGAATTCGTACAAAGCTTACTTGATGTTAACCTGCTACGATGTCAGCAAACTTACGAATCGATTCACAAAGAATTTCCTATCGTGGTGACTAGAAGTTTAAAGAAAGCAAAGCAATGGTTAAGATTCCGACGAAGAGGAACAGAGAGGATCGGAATAGTATCATCGTCAGGAGCTAAAAGGCTAAGAACTGTTAGCGTGGACGTTGCTCATTCAATAGTACCTTCCAATTGGTTTTTAAACACAAGTTCTGACATTAGGTCGTCAGACTTTCTAGAGGAAGTTGCAACTGAGTTTGATATTCAAGGTCTAGAAATAGATTGGACTTGTTTAGCATGGGGAGCAAATTTATTTCTTGATGAAAATAATGAATGGAATTTCAGAAAACTGAGTGGGACCAAGTGGCAGAAGATCAAGAAGGATGTTGATCAACAATATTTGTTGAATTCATACAGGGTGTTGCTGACTAGGGCGAGACAAGGTATGATCATCTTTATTCCAGAAGGCGACTCAAGAGATCAAACACGAGATATTCGTTTCTATGATGGAACATTTGCTTTCCTAAAAGCAATTGGCTTACAGGAAATTTAGATGCATGGAACACCGCAGCCGCGTCAACCCACGCGGATCGCCGGTGGGGTGGAGCCTAAGTTTCGGGGGAGGGACCATCTTGTGCTTTGCCCTATCTTTGGTGGTGCGCGCGGGCTGCGCGACTGCAAACGTTGGGCGTAACAGAATAAATACTATGACTTAGAATACGTTCGTTCATGGTCGTGTTGGGCCAGAAAGAAACAAACACTATGCCTCAGAGGACGTTCGTTCACTGTTGTGTTAGGCGGAAAATGTACAGACTCCTGACAGGCGAAACTTAAAAATGGCCTAACCTGTTACTATCGATTAGAAGACAAAAGATGTCAAAATGGTACTAGAATCACCACTAACTAACGTACAGCTTGAACTGATGAAGATGTTTAGTCATGATCTTGATGATGATGACCTGATCTCTCTTAAACGGACTTTGGCAAATTTCTTTGCTGAGAAAGCCAGCGCTGAGATGGATAGGCTTTGGAAGGAGAAAAACTGGTCTGATCAAACTATGGAGAACTGGCTAGAAGGAGATAAGGAATTCAGCGAGCAGTGAGAGTTGTATTAGATACAAATAGCCTGATCGTTTCAATTGGTCGAAAATCTAAATTCCGTCCAATATTTGATTCACTTCTCCACGGTCAAATCACTTTGGTCGTTTCTAATGATGTTCTTTCCGAATACGTTGAAATACTAGAGCAAAGAACAAATGCAATAGTTGCAGAAAACATTGGTAACTTCTTGATGAGGTCGCCTGACGTGAATAAGATTGAAATATATTTTAAATGGGCCGCAATATACGCGGATGCGCATGATAACAAATTTGTCGATTGTGCACTCAATGGAAATGCTCAATTCATTGTGACTGATGACAAGCACTTAAATGTTTTGAAGGAAACTGAATTCCCAAAGATGAAAGTCATCAGAACCAGAGACTTTTTGAATATGATTAGTGAGCAGGATGGATTATAGGCAGGGCTTCATCACGATCATCCATTACCGATGGAGTGTTGAGTAATCGAATCTAGATAACTAGGCTCCTTAACCAGCAAACATATACGGATAACCAAATCTATATGGGTGAGTAGATCTATGATTGGTCTAATTAATAAAATCTGCCCAACACGGCAATCCACGTCAAGCCGCTGTTACTTCGAGTCGATTGTAATATTAAGTCCATAGCCCGGCCACTGGTCCGAACACTCGGATGGCCAAAAGTCCTCCGCAAGCTCCGGAGTTTTGGCCATGCTCGCTTACCGGCCCAGTGCCCTTTTAGTTCCAATTGAGTATCTTAGTAAAGTTAAAGACGCGGCCTGCGTGGGCTGTAATCGTTCTGCGAAATCAACAAAACAAGCTATTGAAATATAATTTTCCCCTCTTCCTTAAAAAACTGATGACTCCAATCGACCATCAATTGTAAGAGTGGATTTAAACTTTCCCCAAAATCGGTTAAACTATATTCTACTATTTTTGGCTCCTTACTTTTAATCTCTACTCTAACTATTAATTTATCTTTTTCGAGTTTTTTCAGTTGATCTGTAAGAGTTTTGTCAGTGATTTCGGGAATCAATTTTTTGATTTGGTTAAACCGAAGCTTCTCCTGACTAAGATACCAGAGTATTGGTAATCTCTATTTCCCACTAATGTATCGATTGACTAAATCCATAGAGCAATGAAAGCTCTCATTTCTGACGGATAATCTAATTTCTTTTCCTTCAAATTTCATAAGACAAGTTTATACTATCCATGTGGATAGTTATTGTGTAGGTAGTTTAAGAAACATAGTTTTGCGCTTCACTAAGAAACAAACCATGAAGACAGCTATCATAATTGGATACGGACCTGGGGTAAGTCACTATGTAGGTCATCTATTGGGAGGCAGAGGTTATCGACTAGGCATCATAAGTAGAAGTAAAGATAGACTAGAAAAATATTCCAGCTCCAACATGATAAAAGGAGTTTCTACTACGTTTAGGGTGGCAGATGCATATGATACGGACAGATTACTGCAAGCAGTTAGTGAACTTGTCGCTGAACTTGGAGGTGTTGATCTCATTATCTATAATGCTGCTGCGTTAAAGATGCGTGGTATTTTAGAGGATAATATATCAGAAATGTTAGATGACTACAAAATTACTGTTTTGAATGGTCTTGAGGTAGTTAAAAGTAATATTCAACATCTATCTGACAAGAGGGGTACAGTAATTTTCACAGGTGCTGTTTTTTCGGAAAATCCTAGTTCTGATTTTGGTTCCCTGTCTTTAGGAAAGGCTTCATTGAAAAATCTTGTCTACCAACTTAACCCATTATTGAATAAGCACAATATAAATGTGGGCTTGATAACTATCATGGGCCATATGCATGAAGGTGCAGATAAATATCACCCGAGTAGTGTCGCAGAGAAGTATATTGAGTTACTAGACGACCCCTCAAAAACTGAAATTATTTACTAATGGATATAATAATCACTTTTATAGAAGGTTGGAACTCTCCCCACTCAGACAGAAGAGGTGAACTAATTAGATTGTCCACCTCTAAAGATATCATTTATAGTGATACTCATGTTCCTGAAGAAATTATTGGTAGAGATAAGCTAGTTGGATTGGTGACTTTATTTCGAAGTAGAATAAGTCATAAATTAACTATAGTTGATGACATAAATTGTCACCACAACCGCTTCTATTTTCGTTGGAGGTTGATCGAAGATCATCATACGCTATCAGATGGTGTCTACTTTGGAACGATAGATGCTTCCGGGAGGATTTCTGAACTCATTGGATTCATTGATAACTTTTATGGATTCAGATGACCTACAATAGGCTCTATCAGAAAATAGGGCAGACCGTAAATCCAACTTTATTGACAAAATAAAATTCGCAGAACACCGCAGCCGCGTCACCCCCCGCG
Organism: Lewinella sp. 4G2; assembly: GCF_001625015.1. Classification (NCBI taxonomy): domain Bacteria; kingdom Pseudomonadati; phylum Bacteroidota; class Saprospiria; order Saprospirales; family Lewinellaceae; genus Lewinella; species Lewinella sp. 4G2. The sequence goes on from NZ_LVWJ02000014.1 coordinate 3,326,019, forward strand.
CGGATCGTCGGTGGGGCGGAGCCGAAGTTTTGGGGGAGGGACCATCCTTTGCTTTGCCTTATCTTAGGTGGGAGGCGCGGGCTGCGCGGCTGCAAACGTTGGGCGTGACGAGGTCGGTCAACAGACAAACTTGACAACGTACAAGAGACATACTTGACACTTTTAATTGGCGAGATTTGATTAAAAATCATGCCATTTAAAAGCAGTTCATCGATGGACCAACAGCAATCATTCATACGTGATTGCCTAACGGACGAATATTCATTTTCAAGTCTTTGCAGAGCCTACAAGATTAGCCGCCAGGCGGGGTATAATCTCGTAGCTCGATACCAAGCTGAAGGAGATAATTGCTTTGCACAGCGATCTCGTCGTCCATCATCCAGTCCGAATGCGACGCCGGATTATATAATTGACCGAATCAAGTTCTGGCGTTTGCGAAAGGATAAGAATCAATGGGGAGCCAGGAAGATTCGGGTCAAACTCTTAGAGGAGTATATTGAAGAGGCGGTGCCAAGTACAACGACTATCAATAATATTCTGAAACGTGAAAAGCTGATTACTCCTAATAAGAGAAGGCGTTTAGTTGAGCCCCAGCGTCCGGTGTTTGATCCTTGCGCAAACAATGAGATATGGTCCGTAGACCATAAGGGTAAGTTCTACCTGGGGAATGGCAGAAGATGCTCTCCAATGACAGTGTGCGACTCTAAAAGCCGCTACCTACTCTTAGCTAAAGGACAGTACAAGGAGACATGGTGGGATACTCAGAAGGAGCTCTAAGCTCTTTTTCAGCGCTATGGACAACCTGAGTATCTACACAGTGACAATGGTAGTGCTTTCGCTAGTATCCAGAGCCCGCGGGGCTTTGGCTCTCTATCTTATTGGTTGTTAGATCACGATATAGTGCCAGTGTTTAGCGATCCTGGGAGCCCTTCACAAAACGGGCGTCACGAAAGAATGCACCGAGATTTAAAGGCGGAATGCTGTAGTCCAGGTCAGGTCGACCTAAGGACTCAGAATCGCTCTATGAACTTATTTGTGAAGGAGTATAACGAGATGCGGCCTCACGAAGCATTAGACATGCGGACACCCGCTGCAGTACATGATTGGTCGTCGAGACAGTATAAGCAGAAGGTACGTGCTCCTGAATATGGAGCGGACATGTCAGTGCGTAAGGTGTCATTGAGCGGCGCTTTGCGCTGGAAGTCCTACGAATACCTTAGTATCTGCAACGCACTAGCGGGGAAGTACATCGGAGTAAAGTCATTACCTAATCGAGTATACGAAATCTACTATCGGCAGGAATGCTTAGGATGCTTTCAAGAGGGTAGTGAAGTGGTCAATGGTCGATATTACCTGTTGAGTTCAGATCGAGATTTACCGGAGCGCTATCGGGACACGAAGGCTCGGAAACGTCGATAGTAGATAGAGAACGTCTGATGGCTATGTATCTCTCTGAAGCTAATTTAGGCGGCAAAAAAATCTTTATCAGGGTAGGGTCAAATGAAGGAAAAGAGATGATAACGGATGCGGAAGCAATCTTTACTAAATTTGAATCTCAAGCAATGGATGATAATTCATTAAATTTTGCAATCATAGCAGGAGGAAAATCCAATGGTGGGCACTGGAATATGACTTGGAGAGAATCTTTTGCATTATGCTATCCTTGGTTAACGGAATTAGAATAAACCCGTGTCAAAAAATTGATACACACCTACAAAAACAATCCCATTCGTCAGTCCTTACTGCGCACCTGCGGCAGCGCCTGCTTATCTTTAATATGTATGTGATCAATGATTTTAGAGGCTTACTTCTTTCGTTCTATTTGTCGCTTTAATTGAAACTTTTCACGTATCTTTCATCCGCATCAGCTACACCCCTATGTCCGTCAAAAACTGGAAAGATTACCTTTTACAAGTATCCCTGATCATTGTTTCCCTATTCATCGCCTTCGGGGTAAACCGCTGCGGCGATAGGGCACGTGACAATAATAAACTGGAGATATACCAGGATGCCATCACGGAGGAAATCGCCTACGAGATCGACGCCACGCAGAGCAATATCGCCGACGCACTTAACGACCTGGAAGACTTAGGGACGGGTATCGATCTGCTTAGAAACAAAAACCCGGAATCCCTCCCTCAAGCCCTCGAAGCCATCGGAACTGTTTTGCAGCGCGGCGTCTTCCGTGGCTTCGAGCCGATGGTTTACGAACAAATGTCCGCCGCCGGCGACCTGCTGCTTATTGAGGACCTTGAATACCGCTCCTCCCTCGCGTCGCTGTCCGCTTTTCGTCGTGATTACGTCCAGCAAGACCTAGCCCGTCACGACGCCATTACGCTGGAAACCATCGCGGAGATCGCCGAGTACGTCGATCTCATGTGCCTGCGAAGCGTCGAGCCCAGCAATATGCGTCAGTGCCTTCCGGACCCGGAGCGTCTATACCGTGAAATGGGTTCCGACTTGGCCAAACTCACTCGCCACGCCGAACTCCGCGCCTTTCACCTTAATCTTTATCTGAAGTCCTTGCAGAATATGGAAAAGCGTATTGAGTAGCAGAGGGCGCTGCCGCAGGTGCAATTAAATGGGGATGAACCAGCCAGGCAAACTGATTGGCCAGTTGATTTATACGGACTTCTATCGAAATTAATGGCTACTGGCCGCTCCATGTGTGAGCCGTATTTGCAGCGGTATCAACTTGTCCCTAGTACTGCTTTTCGGCAATTACCACCTGAAGGGTCCACGGAGGCCCACCTTGCAAAAGTCATATTGTTTTCCGAAATTGCTGTTACCACGCTTTCTTGGGACGATTCCTCGTCCCTTCAACCAAGTCAGCGCGAGTTTTCAAGCGATTCATCCTTAGTGGAACGGTAACTAGTTAGATTGCCAATTTAGAGCGATTTCCGTGGATCCACCTCAATGCAAAAAAAATCACCGGCAGTGGGGGCAAATAATGAAAAGAATACACCGATGCGGGAAAGCGATGCAAGTATTGACACAATCAAGGCCAAGTCCAAAAAAGGGTCATCAAAGAAAGCGTTCAAGAGCAAAACCTTAGATACGTATCTGAAGAACCAGAGTCGTTTGTTGATGAGCTCAATCTCCATCGCGGACAAAAAGGCGTCCATTTTGATCAGGTTGAATACTGCATTGGTATCAAGTTTGATCGTATTTGAAAGCTACTTTAACGTCAATCTGAGTTTGAATCAATACTTCGTTCCAGTTTTGATCATAGGCTTATCCATCTCATTGCTGTTCGCGATACTCGTTGCCAAACCTTTCAGTTACAAACTTTACGCCGTCCTGAACAAAGTGGTAAAGAGTAGCTACCCGAAACTTGAAGAGAATAACTTCTTCTTAATCGACGACGTCTCTTTCAGCGACTACGAAGCGTCGATGGAAAAAGTCGTTGAGTCTCAGGACCTCCAGATAGGTAACTTGACACGGTTTAATTTCTTCATGAGTAAGAGTATATCCCAAAAGTTTGTTCTGCTAGAAATAGCCTATACGATCTTTTTCCTGACTCTGTTCAGTGTCCTCGTTTTATATTTATTTTCCAAGTTTGCTTGAGGTTTGGGACTAGCTATCACATCAGAATGAAATGGAGGTTGAGAAGTGAATTGGACCTGTAAGGAATTGGTAATACAAGACTGATTAAAGCATCGAATCATCACAACTGGAGCAATTAGTGATACGCAGTATCGAGAGAGCCACTTGGCATCGCTGGTTTTATTTAAAGTAACCTAACAGATTCAGTTAAAGTGATCATAATAAAGGACTGGCTGGCATACTTGCTGGACTTTCCACGATGTCCCATCTTTATTTTCACTGTCGAATTTACACCAGCAAACACCCAACCATGAAAACCCTAACTCTGCTATTCTTCTTTTCCCTAAGCACCATGCTATCTGCCCAACCACTCTCTCAACAGTTAGGTGGCATCAAGACCGATTTTACCATCTACTTCCAGAGTCAACAAGTGGAGGTGCTCGACCAAGTAGTTATCAAACGCGGATTAAGCAATTACCAGTACGAAACGGATGGCATCTTGGAACACGCGTACGGTTTCGGCTACGGCTTGCAGACCTACCGCTTGGAAGTGATGTCTCCGGTTGATTTTGAGATCGAAGAGCGACGTAGAAAGTCCCATTACCGGCTCGTTTTCTTCGGGGAGGACGGCACTAAACTACTCAGTCGTTATCTCTCAAGATCCCACCTTTTCGTACTGAAGGGTGACGTCAATTTCTATTCCATTAACCTGGAGGATATTCCAATGCTGCTGCTCGACAACACCGCGAGTATTGATATTGAATTCGTCTACTAGATTCAAGGATTCGAGTTTGAATCGTTATTGCACATCAACCCCTTTCTCGGTCCTTACCGTGCACCCGCGGCAGCGCAAAATTGCCAGCTCAAACATAATCATGAGCCCAAAATTGCACGGACTCATTTCACACCAACTACCGGCTTCGTCCAAAACAGGCCAGGGTTATGCGTCCGGTAGGTAGTTACGTTGACGTTATCCGCCCAGGTCTCAACTGCTTTGGCTGGTAGCTCCTGAGCTGTTCCGGCCGGCCGGAGTTCTACGTAGACACGTTGCTTATTCGTTGCACTAGTTTCGTACCCATAGGTGCTGTGTAGTGGCGTAGCAAAACGATACAGATTTTTGGCCATGTAATACCCGAGGTACCATTCCTTGTCGGTGGTGGCGCGGTAGTTCCAGTTTGCGTCGGGGTTGATGAGCAACGGTTCGTCGTTGATAAGCCGTTCGCGTACTTCCGGGATGCTTAATAAAGTACCCTCTTCGTTCATGACGTAGGCGTTTTGCGTTGGGTCCAACCAGACCCATTTATCCAGGTGTTGGGAATAGGCCGTGTTGATCACGTGGCAATCAAAATCGGTGGTATCCCGGGGAAGGCACGTCACGAAGCGGGAAGGAATGCCCATCGCCAGATACACTTCATTCAGTACGACGCCGAGTCCGCGGCAATTCAATGTGCCTTTGCCCGCCCCACAGGTGGTGATCAGGGCGTCTGCGTCCATGGTGGTGGGATTATTTTTGCCTCCATCGTGTTCAACGGCGTTGTGCACCCACCGCATGAGGTTAAGCATTTGGGATATATCATTGCCCTGGCCGGCAATAGAATCCAAATGGTATTTCTCTCGCAAGGCCAGCAGGTAGGGGCTATCGGCAGATGCATAGGTAAAGTTGGGGATATCCATCCGTTCATCAGTATCGTAGGCTGCGTAGGCTTTCAATACCTGAAGTTTGGATACCTCGTAGACGATACGGGTAAAGGCAGAGTCCGTTCCGCGAACCACCACGAAGTCAAAGGCTTCCCCTTCTTTCAACGTGTAACTGATGGAGTCCAGGTCAGATATGAACGTGACGCTTTCGCCCAGTTTACTGGAGGAAAATTGGTCCGGGTACAGTTCAGGAGCCAGTCTCCAACTTTCTGTCTCTGCATCATCTCCATTCCTCAGGGAAATAACCGTGTCGGTGGAGTAGAGGACGGGTAAGTTGGCCTGGCCGTTAAGCACAGTAGCAAATACGACGGCAAAAAAGAGGAGTAAATAGCGTGGCTGCATGGTGTAAGGTTTAGATGGTCGTGCCTTAAGGGATTGTTCCAGCACGTTAATAGGATCAGGTGGAAAGTGATAGCTCCCCATCCGTAGACGGTCTAACATCCGGATTCCGTGAGTGATAAGCAAGGTAAATTAGTTGGTAGGCGGGATTTCGGACAACTTTAGTGGGCTAACGGTAACGCTCAATTATCTATAAAAATAAAAGAGTATCAATGCTTAACAAACCACCAGGGCCGAAGGTCCGATCCACCTTAGCGTAGGATGGAGTAGGCCGCAGGGCCACGGAATCCTACGTATTCGTTCAATCCCACCGCAGGGCCACGGAATCCTACGTGTTCATTTACCACCGCAGGGCCACGCAATCCCACGTATTCGTTCAATCACATCGATCGGCCTCGGATTCCACGTGTTCGTTAAATCAAATATCACATATCACCAATCCAATATCACATATCCACCGGGCGCTGCCGCAGGTGCAAAGCTAAGGATGGAGTGCACAAAGACATATCCGAGATGATGTGGACAAATGAGAATAGGAGCGTAAGAAACTCCTTACCTTAACCGACAAACAAGCTAGGCTGATCAGCCCCGAAGTCAATGACCACACCTTCCAAGAAGAACCAAACCCGAATGACGCGAATGATGAGGGTGTACGCTGCCGTACTACTCTTCCTCTTCGTCGGCCACCTCGACGCGCAGGCCTATTTCGACGATCCGGACGACCTCGTAAGCGCCGTCAACCGATCTACCGACGGCGGCACCTTCATCGTTTCCGACGGCACCTACCGAGATTTTGAAGCGACCGTACAGGTAGTGGGCACTGCGGATAAACCGGTCATCATCAAGGCGGAAACGGTGGGTGGTGTGACCCTAACTGGAGAGTCCAAGTTCGTGCTGAAAAAGTCCGCTCACGTCGTGCTACAAGGATTTGTGTTCGATGCGAAGGGAGACGAAACCCTGGTGAAGCTGGAGGGGTGTAACCACATCCGTATCACCCGCAATGTATTTGAGTTGGAGACTTCGGAATCCATCAAATGGGTATTCATCGGGGGCGTCTGGAACGATAATGTATTCCCCTTCGAGTACCCCAGCCACCACAATCGGATCGACCACAATACCTTCCAGAACAAGACTTCGCCCGGCCACTTCATTACGGTGGATGGTTCGAATGACGCGACCGGTTCCACCAAGGTCTACTACCAATCTACCAACGATACGATCGACCATAACTACTTCCGCAATAACGGACCGCGGGCGGTCAACGGTCAGGAATCGATCCGGGTTGGATGGAGCCAAATGTCCCTCAGCAGCGGCCACACCATTCTGGAACGCAACCTGTTTGAGGACTGCGACGGCGACCCGGAGATCATTTCGGTTAAGACGTGCGATAACGTCATCCGCCACAACACCTTCATCGCCAGCTACGGGACACTTTCCCTCCGCCACGGCAACCGGAATAGGGTAGAGGGCAACTACTTTTTTGGCGACGATAAACCCATCAGCGTATCCGCCACCGGGTCGCTGTTGCAAACTGGCGGTATCCGAATCTATGGTACTGATCACCTCATCATCAATAATTATATGGAGGGTTTGACCGGCACCCGCTGGGACGCTCCTATCACTCTCACGCAAGGAGATGCTATCGATGGGGAGAGCTCCAGCCTGTCCAAACACTTCCGCGCGGAGCGGGTGACAATCGCGTACAACACCCTCGTCAATAATAGCCACGGGATTGAGATCGGCTTCGATAACGCCAATCGATACAATAAAGGGCTAAAGGACATCACCATCGCCAACAACCTCATCACCGGATCGGAAAATAGCCTGGTGGCCATCGTCGATCCCAACAACGACCAGGGAGATGAGATCACCTGGTCCAATAACCTGATGTACCCCACGGGCGAAGCTTCCCTACTTACTGGCGCCACTACCACCACCTTTGATGAAACCGCGGTTGTAAATTTAGACCCGAACTTGACCTTCGACGAATACCTCGGCATCTGGCGGTCAACCCAAAATACCCCCACCTTCGACCTTACTAACGGGATGGACCCCGTCGCACAGGATATCGACGGCCATGCCAGAACCTCCCCGAGCACCGTGGGCGCTGATCACTACTCCCTCGAATCCATCCGCTACCCACCCCTCACCCCTGCGGATGTGGGCCCCAACGCTTACGAGGAATCCACCACGTCAACCTCTCCTGAAACGACCGTCTCAACAATTAATGCCTATCCCATACCCGCCAATAACGTCCTCCAATTGGATAACCTGGATATCCGCACGACGAGGATAGACATCCTAAACCTCAACGGTCAGATCGTCCTATCCACCAACCTCCCACGCACCGCAGGTGCCGCCAATTTAAATACTGCCCTCCTACCAAACGGCATTTACGTCCTAACTGCCTTCAACGGCCCCCAACTATTACAATCGAAGAAGATCGTCATCCACCACTAAACAAGGGCCGAAGGTCCGGTCCACCTTAGCGTAGGATGGAGTAGGCCGCGAGGCCACGAAATCCTACGTGTTCGTTCAATCCCACCGCAAGGCCACGGAATCCTACGTGTTCGTTCAATCCCACCGCGAGGCCACGGAATCCTACGTGTTCGTTCAATCGAATTTCGCATATCACATATCGCATATCGCATATCACCTATCCAATATCCCCACCTTAGCCAAATACATTCCACCCCACCGAAGGATTCCCACCTACCTTGCGGTCCAACCACCAAACCCAACCCACACCATGATAAAACCCATCTCCGGGCTCCTCTTCGCCCTATCCCTGTGCACCCTTATTGCTTGTAACGACGACGACGGCATGGCCTGCACCGAATCCACCTGGTACCAGGACGCCGACGGTGACGGCCTCGGTAACCCGGACGTAACCGAATCCGCCTGCGAACAACCCGAGGGTTTCGTGGCGGATAATACCGATACCAATGATGCCGGTGGCGCCGTAGGTACCCCCATCAGCGCCTTCGATGAGTTTAACCAGGACGCAGTTACCATTTCTTTTGATGGCGACGAGATCAACATCGAAACGACGGGAATCCCAAACCATACGTCTCCCTACTTCGAGGAGACGGACCCTCTGTACATTTCACCAGTCGTGGCCGCAGCCCAGACGCCCGGCCGGATTGGCGAGCGCAACCTGTCGGTCACCCTACCGGCCTCGCCGGAATTGGCTGCCTCCAGCACGGCTACCGGCCTCGGACCAATTGGTATATCCGTAACCGGTGTCCCCATCTTCAACGATACGGAAGGCCCCAACCGCCCCCTAGAACTTGAGATCGCGGAAACCTTCGATTACGCCGGTGCGCACAACGGCCCCTCGGGCTACCACTACCACGTCGAGTCGATGGACGTACCGGAAAATACCGTGCTGTCTCACGACGACGAGAAGCTCGTTGGCATCATGGCGGATGGCTTTCTCATCTACGGTCGCCGCTGTAGCGCCAGTAGTGATTACCCCGGTGATCTGGATGAATCCGGCGGCCACAGTTCCGCGACCCAGCACAGTAGCGGCCAGTCCTTTTACCATTACCATATCATCAACGAACTGTACATCGGTAACCTGATCGTGCTGTTCGGGGTAGACCTGAAAGGAACGCCCAGTACAATTATGTAGGGTGGACAATGCGTTCTGCCCCTCCGCCATCTTGATTACCGATTTCCACGAATGCTGCCAATGACGGGCCAGGTTTCCCTCTTGCTATTACTCACCTTGTTCCTTTCCGCTTGCGGTATGGAACCCGCTGTGGTAGCCGTTACCTCAACAACCGAGCCGCAACCCGTCGAGGCAGTGATCCCGGATACCACCGTCGATAAGGCACTACTTACTTACAACCCTCAAGGAGCGGTGTGGCTACTTGATGCGTCACCCTATTCAGGCCATGCGGTAGTTGCCTTCCCCGATGGTTCACTTGAAGAACGGATGGGTTTTATTGCCGGCAAGAAACACGGTCCTGCTTCCCGCTGGTTTGCTGATGGCCACTTGCGGCAGGAAGCCCACTTTGTCCATGGAAAATTACACGGTGATAAGAAAACCTGGGCCAAGGAATCCGGCCACGTATTGCTAGCTCACCTTCACTACGAGCGGGGTAAGGCCCACGGCGAACAACGAAAATGGTACCCCACCGGCGAATTGTATAAAGTCCTCCATCTCGAAATGGGTAGAGAAGAGGGTCTCCAGCGCGCCTTCCGTAAAAACGGTGAATTATACGCCAATTACGAAGCCAAAAACGGCCGGATCTTTGGCCTGAAAAAAGCCGCCCTCTGCTACGGCCTGGAGAACGAAACCGTGGTGTATGGTCAATAGAATGCTGATGGTGCTCGCCATGCTCCAGTTACTATCCTGTAACGTCGACTCTGAGGTCAACGGTAGTAGGGTAGACCGCCTTCCCTTTTACCAGGAAGCTACGTTCACTCCGCTCTGGATGGAAGCAGGTGTTGCTCCGCCCGATACCTTTCACCGCATTGGGCCCTTCGAACTCCTCAACCAGGAAGGCGAAACCGTAACCGAGCAAACATTTGCCGGCAAGATCTACGTCGCTGATTTCTTCTTCACCGTTTGCCCCGGCATTTGCCCGAAGATGACGGATAACATGAAACTCCTCCAGGACGAGTTTCTCGACGATGACGAAGTGCTCCTGCTTTCGCATTCCGTCACCCCCAAATACGATTCCGTCCCGGTCCTGAAGCGCTACGCGGAGGAGAAGGAGATCGTCTCACGCAAATGGCACCTCGTCACCGGCGACCAGCAGGCAATCTACAAACTCGGCCGCCACGACTATTTCGTCGAAGAAAGCTTGGGGCTCAAAAAGGGTGAGGACGATTTCCTCCACACGGAAAACTTCGTCCTGGTGGACAAGCACCGCTACATCCGGGGCATCTACAATGGCCTCAACAAAACCTCCGTCAACCAACTCATTGCGGACATCCGTACCCTGAAATACGAGGAGTAGACCGTCAAGCAACGAAACCCTATGCGTTCGTTAAATCACCTATCGCCTATTAAAGTCCTAGGGCCGAAGGTCCGGTCCACCTTAGCGTAGGATGGAGTAGGCCGGGAGGCCACGAAATCCTACGTGTTCGTTCAATAACGTGAGGCCACGAAATCCTACGTGTTCGTTTAATAACGCGAGGCCACGGAATCCTGCGTGTTCGTTCATTCCAACTGCAAGGCCACGAATTCCCCCATGTTCGTTTAATCCCATCAATTACCCCGCACCCGCGGCAGCGCCCAAACGACCTATTTGTCAAAACACCAACAATCATTTACCTTAGCCCCACCTACACACGTCTTCGCAGCATTCACCTCAATTTTCCAAACCGGCAACGCAGATTGCCGCAGATGTTTAATGCTGTCACCTCATGTTTTCATACTATCGCACCCTTGCCACTACGTTGGTGATCACTGCCCTGATGGGGCTACCTGTTTACCTCACCGCACAGAACGTCGATTACGAAGCATTGGTAAATAGTTACCAGGCCCAAAACATGTGTAACGATCTGTTCGGAGACGAAGACTATACCTGGAAATCGTGGTTTAGCGACGATGAATTCACAACGGAAGTCGGCGGTGCCTGCACTACGCAGGACGCCAACGGGAGCACCACCGTATCTGGACAATTCACTCGTATCGTAAGGAACAATATTGCCGCTACGGAACTCCGGGCAAGATTAGATGCCTGGGAAAACGATGAAAACCCTCGGTGTGAATTCGACAACGGGGATGACTGCCGCACGCAAACTACATGCGTCTATCCCTTTACGGACCCGTTGGAAAATACCTGGCGTATCGGTAATGAAACCTGCGGTAGCGGCAATTACAGCATGGGCATCAACTATCGGTACCGCTATACGACAATCGACCTGCGATTAGCAACCGATTTCGTTGATGAGCAATTACTTGCCGGCGGTTCAAGACCCTTCTGGGGCGCCGTCGGCAACTGGGCTAACGGGGGGAGCGACTGCGCCGCCTCCGGTACCATCGGAGACAACGCTCACTCCAACCTGCGCTTCACTACCAGGTGTAAAGAGACGCTCACGTTCGACTGGCGCGTCTCCTCTGAGGTCGACGGCGACTACCTTCAGTTGTACAAAAACAACGTCCTCGTCCGGCAGATCTCCGGGCAAACCAGGTGGGCTACGGTCACCATCCCGCTCGATGCCGGGTACAATATTATTGAATGGCGCTATCAAAAAAATGGTAGCATCAGTGCGGGCGAAGACCGGGGGTGGATCGATCATATCCGCCTTCAGGATGCGACCTCCCTTAATCCCGGTTCTATAAGTGGCACGCAAACTATTTGCTCCGGCGGCAACCCAAGTAATTTGGCCTCCACCGCTGCCGGTGTTTCATTCGGTACTAATATTTTATATCAGTGGCAGATTAGCATCGATCAAGTTAATTGGCGCAACATCGGTACGGCTACTAACCTTAGCTATAACCCGCCTGCTGGTTTGTCCCAAACGGTTTACTACCGCCGCCGTGCTACCGATAATTGCGGCATAACTGGTTTTTCCAACGTAGTCACCGTAACCGTCAAGCCACTCCCTAACGGCAGCCTTACCGGAGACGCGACCATCTGTGAGGGCAACTCCGCCAACCTCACCTTTACCGCGACTTCCGGTACGGCGCCCTTCGACCTCGTGTTTAACGGTACCAGCTACCAGAACCTCACCTCCGGCACCCAAATTCCCGTCACGCCAACTACGACCACCATTTATTCCCTTAGTTCCGTTGTAGACGATAATGGCTGCGTTCGCACCAGCGGTCTGGGTACGTCGGCAACGGTGACGGTAGAGACTAATTCCACCCCGCCAACAATCGCGCCGGTCTCCCCGGGCGTCTGCCCCAATACCAATATCGTCCTATCTGCAAGCGGTGGCATCGTCGGGACGGGTGCAGTAATTCGCTGGTACACCGGTCCGAATGGTACGGGCTCCTTGCTGGGTTCGGGGCCGACGGTCACTGTATCGCCTACCGTTGAGACCACGTATTACGCCCGTCGCGAAGGCAACTGCAACACGACGGCCGATGCCTCGGTCACCGTCTCACCAGCGCTCTTCGGGTACATCCCGGTCGGTACGGAAACGGCGACTTCCAGCTGCACGGACAACGATGGTTGGACTCATTTCGTCACCGGCGGCGGCGTAATCATCCTTTCGATTAAGGGTGACTTTGCCGGCGCCACCGTGCTCCCACAGGTCAGTGTCAGGAACAATGGTACGTTCTACGTCGAGTCCACCGAAGCTGGCGATTGTACCCAGGGTAACTCTCCCGGCGAGCGCCGCTACGAACTGCCCCGCTCCTGGAACGTCGATTTCACCGGCACGCTCAACGGTACCTATGACGTTCGCTTCTACTACCCAAGCAGCGAGCGCATGGCCATGGAGACTGCCGCCGACGAGTATATCACCGCCAATCCGGATTGCAACTACACCTACAAATACGCTACGCCGAACGGCTTCCGCCACTTCAAGAATGTAGGCGGTCCGTACGTCGCGCCACAATACGATGAATCCATTTCGCTTGCGAGCACGAGCGGCTTGGTAGCCGGCATCGAGTACGCTGAATTCACCGGCATCACCAGCTTCTCGGGCGGCTCGGGCGGTATTGTCCTCTCCTCCGCCGTCGTCCCCAACGACGTGGCTTTTCTGGACGACGCCACCAACGGCTACCCCTCCATCCAGGCCGCCATCGATGCGGCTACGGACGGCCAAACGCTGTTCATACTCGGCGGCAACTACAATGAGACCACCGATTTTGGCACCAAAATGCTAACCGTAAAAATCGGAATGCCCCCCACCAATAACTAGGGCCGAAGGTCCGGTCCAATTTAGCGTAGGATGGAGTAGGCCGCGAGGCCACGGAATCCTACGTTTTCGTTCATTTCCACCGCAACGCCACGTAATCCTACGTATTCGTTTAACAACATTACGAGGCCACGTAATCCTACGTGTTCGTTCAACATCGCATTCCCCATTCCCTCGCACCCGCGTCAGCGCCTAAACGATCTAATCAGGATCAGGGCGCTGCCGCAGGTGCGAAGTTTTTTAGGATGAGCGAAAAAGGGGGCACAGGCCAACTCCAAGTGCTGCCTTAATAAGTTAGAGGTATTTTACGGCCGGGGAGGATGCCAGAGCAGTTCGACGGGCAACCATCACCTAAGCCCATACCAAATGGAGACCGTCACCATTGACATCAGCCGCGCCCTGCGGGAGCAATTCATCGATCATTTTGCGGGCGTAGCAACGGAAGAAGGTTTCCTGCTGCACAATCACCTCGTGACGGGAACACTGCAAGACTTGTCCTTCGGCGGAAAGGCCACCGTACTCTCGTTCAAATACGGTATTGAGCAGGCCTTCATCTTTTCATCCGTGAATCCGGTCAATAGTGAGTCTATCCTGCTGAACGTGAACCTTTCCGCCAGTGAAATGGCCAAGGAAATAAATGGGGAAACCGTGGTGTCTTCGGTCCGAAACGATAGCGCCATGGTGTATTATCCCGAGAACACGAAAGTGCGCCACCGGCTAAATCGTGGGGAACGCGGAGAAAATATCATCATCCAACTGCACGCCGATTTCTTAAAGACGTTTTTCAGCGAGCATGAAATAGCTCGGTATTTGCGTGCCTCGTCCTACTACAGTTTGTGGCTCTCCGTTCACCAGGAACAACTGATTCGCCAGCTTTTCATTGTAGAGAATAAGCTTCAATCCTTTACCAAACTGTCCGCCTTCCTGGAGACCTTTTTCAAGGCGCTGGATAAGCGGATCGACGGTCTGGCGGCCCTGAAAGTTTCGGACGATGACGTGGCGCGGATCCGCATCAGTCTTGAAACCCACGCTGCTAATGGGAAACTATTTACGGTTAAGGTTTCCGAACTCGCTAAAGCTGCGGGGATGAGCACGACGAAGTTTAATCACGCATTTAGACTGCTTTATGACCGGTCGCCCAAGCAATTTCTGATGAAGGTGAAAATGGACTTGGCACTGGAGAAATTGAAGAATGGTACGGATAGTATCGCCAATCTCAGCTACGAAATCGGGTATGCGGACCCGACTAAATTTACCCGCGCTTTTAAAAAGTATTTCGGATATGCTCCGAATAAAATTAAAAATCAAAAGGGTAAGTAAAACGACCAAAAGGGTAGGGGAGCCGGTCCATGCCCACCGGATCTTTGCCCTATGGAAAAGCATAGATCAGTATTTGTTACCGGTGGTTCCGGGTTCGTAGGTAGCCACGTTATTCCCATTTTAGTAGAGCGTGGTTTCGTCGTTTATGCCCTGGCCCGAAGCCCTAAGGCGGTTCAAAAAGTAGTAGCGCTCGGTGCCGTGGCCGTGGAAGGCGATCTACTCGCGCTATCCGGGCAGGTCGAAGCAGCACTCAAAAAATGCCGTTACGTGCTGCACGTAGCGGCCTACATGAACATCACCGTGGACCCGGCGCCTTACTACGCCATCAACGTGGAGGCGACCAGGGACCTGCTGCGCAAAGCCGAAAAGAACGGCGTTGAGAAATTCGTCTACATCAGTGCGGCCCCGGTCATCAGCGGCTCCCCGATCATCAAAATGACGGAAGCGGCCGCCGACAATTGCCTGCCGCCGGAGTTGTACCCCAAAACGAAGGCCATTGCCGAACGGTACGTACTCGAACGGAATGCTGCACATTTCTCTACCATCGCCCTCCGCCCGCCCGCGATCTGGGGCCCGAATAATCCTCATTATGATGATCTTCTCGAAAACGTCAAGAGCGGTAAGTGGCGGTGGGTGAATGGGGGTGAACACGTGTTGTCCACCATCCACGTGAAGAATTTGGCCAGTGCGATCCTGGCGGCATTTACCAGCCCCGAGAGCGGAAAGGCCTATTTCGTAACCGACGGTGATCGCCGACCCCTTAAAACATTTTTCACCACCTTGTTGAATGCAGAAGGCCTGGACCCCGGCGAGAAACGTCTCCCGCTCTGGATCGCTACGGCCGCGGCTCATACCTTTCATCAGACGTATAAGCTTTTCGGCCTCAAGTCTAAACCGCCCGTCGCCCCACTGATGATCCGACTGATGGGTAAGGAATTCTCAGTGGACGATAGCCTGGCTCGCGCGGAGCTGGGGTACCGCAACGCAATCACATTTGAAGAAGGGATCGAGGAGATCAAACGTTTAAAACGGGAAGCACAGTTGGCAGTTGCCAACGTAGTCTAACCAACTACAAGGAGAACGCTATTTTGCGGAGGATTAAGGATTTTAGTCAACCCAAATAAGCTGACTTAGTAATGACCTTGCAACTCACCTACGAAGCCCACCTGCTCCCCCAGGATTTGAAGAAGTTTGGAGCAGAACTTGCCGCCCTTTCTCAACACCAATTTTCAGATCAGGACCTCCACAAATACCTCGATGATAACCTGCCAGCGGTAGAGATTACGGGTTCAAGGGTTCAATTCTCTTTCGACCCCAAGCAACAGCGTGTACTGACGCTCGTGGAACTGGACATTCCTGGTCAGATTTTGGACGAAACCGTAAAAGCGGTGATCGAGGAAACGAACGCGCAGCTTTCGGATGGTTGTTACGAAGAGCCGGAACGGGTAGCCTTGCCCAGCGGAAGCCTCGAAATTTTTCTGGCCGACCCTGGTAGACCCGTGCACCCAATTAAGGTATCGAAGTTGGCTGGTGCCCCGCTCCCGAGACTAAAGAAGGAGAAGAGCAACGCCAAGTATGGCAAAAAAATAGAAACCTACCTGACCGCCGGCGACTTAATGGGAATCCGCCAATACTACCAGGATGGAGGTAACCTGAACGCCAGCAACAAGTGGAATACACCACTGTTGCTAGCCTCCATTCTAGGCCCGAATGAAGAGATAGCTCTCTTCCTGATGCGCCAAGGTGCCGACGTTCACCTTGTCGGCGACGATGGAGAATCCGCGCTTTTCAAAACCGGTTTCACCGGCTACGTGGAAGTGGCCCGGCAACTCCTCCAAATGGGCCTGGACGTCAACCAGAAATCCCCACAAAGTGGAATGACACCCTTAATGGTGGCCGCCAACCGCAACCACCTGGACCTGGTAAAACTACTGGTGGAGAACGGTGCTACCATCAACGTATCCTGCGACAACGATCACACGCCCCTCACCTACACCTCCTCCCCGGCGGTAGTGGAATATCTCCTCAAACAAGGTCGCACCACGTTTAGTGCAAAAGATATCTCAACAGCATTAGAAAAGGCAAAGTGGGAGCTGGAGGACGTCAAAGACTACCAGACGGAAGAGGTAATCAAAGAACACGAAGAGATTGTGGATTTGCTGGCGGGGTTTACCAGCTGACAATCATCAGTTCATAAATACCAGCCCCAGCGGGGCGTCTATTGTAGCGTGGGTTAGAGTTACCGTAGGTAACGGAGGCCCACGTTTTCGTTGCCGCAACCTAGGTCAGATTTACCCTAGGCTATTGCGCCCCACGTTTTCGGTACCGCAGCGTGAGTCATAATTACCGTAGGCTATGGCGGCCCAAGTTTTCGTTGGCCTGAAAAGGCATTTACCCACCCACCAAACTCCCCCAATCCCGCATCCACCCAGCAATCCCCACCAGTAATTGCTGACTGAATGTTTAGACTGACCGCCTCACTGTGTTTCCTATTCTTGTTGTCACTTCAATCTTGCTCCAAGTACGAGCCGGTCACTTTTGCAAGTCCGTACAGTAGTTCGGAGGCGATCCGGCAGGAGGTAGCTAGCGACACGGGGAACATCTTTCGCTTTGAGCCGGCGGCGAAGCAATACGCCTTCATCGGCCAGGAGGAACTGGCCATCGCTATGTGGGACAGCAGCCGGTCAGCACTCAAGCGGGCCTACGGTTGGGAAGACCTCGATACCTTTTCTACCGATCAGGTGATGAGGGATTTCCCCAATACCATCCCCGCGAAAAAAGTTATTCTTGAGCAATCAGCGAGCCATCGGTTTACGATACTGAACGAAGCGCACCACAACTCCCAGCACCGCGCTTTCACGCATTCCCTGCTGGAGGACCTGTACGACCAGGGGTATCGCCACCTCGGCGCGGAGGCCCTGATCGTAAACGAACCGGCGGGATTTATTGATGATCCCCAACAAATATCAACAGAGAGCGGAACGTACGTGCAGGATCCCGAATTTGCCGAGATGCTTAAGCACGCCGTCGAGTTGGGGTACAAACTCTTTGAGTACGAAGCCAACGATACCATTTACGGTGCCGACCGGGAAAGGGTGCAGGCCGAAAACATCCTGCGCTACGCCGAACGGTTTCCGAATGACAAGTTGGTCATCCACAGCGGGTTCGGCCACCTGATTGAATCGGAGACCAACAAGTACACCGAATGGCCACAAATGGGTAGACAGCTTCACCTGCTCGGTGGCGTGGACCCCCTGACGGTCGATCAGGAACGCTATCATCCGGCATCCAGCCCCGCATTCGAACAGGCGCTCTACCGATCGGTCAGACCGCAGGAAGCCGTCATCCTCACGAATGGGGCGGGGGAGGCCTTCGGTACCAATGGTGCGGACCTCAGCGTATTTCATCCTCCAGTTGGTCTGACTTCGCCGTTGAATAAATTCCGTATTGACCGGAGTATCGCGCTGGACTTTCCCGTTCTGGTCCACGCTTTTCGGGATACGGATGACCTGTCCGTTGCCATTCCATTTGCCGTGGCGGAGGCCACCAGCCATGAATTCAGTATGTCAACCGCATTAGACAAATCATCCGTCATCATCCTCCAGCAGGCTGATGGTATTTCCATTCGGCTCATGCGGAGTGGGTATCAGGCCTTGAATTAGGACATTACATTCATTTTATGTGATACAACAGTCGTCCCACACTCCACACCAAATCTAGCCAAAGGGATTCATCTATCGCCACACCGTACTCATGCTTACTGCAGGGTGATATCTTATCCTTGCCCACCTCCCAATTCCTTCGCACCTGCGGCAGCGCCCAATTGTGCATATAAATTGGTTGGAGGAGCAAATATTTACTTGCGCTCGCAAAGGACCCGCTCGCCGTTCATCACGCGATCAATGACGCGCAGGCTACCGTCTGTTTCCTTTTCGAAATTAAATTCAATGGGGTAGACGCGGGCGAAGATGGCCGTTTCTGAAGCTGGGTACAGCTTGATGGTCGGCGCCCCCTTCGCCTCGCCGTAGAGCTGACTACCGCGGAGAACGATGCTGGAGACCCCACCATCCGGATAGGCATAAGTGCCGGTAAATTGCTGCAGTTGCGCGGTCGATAATTGGGTGATGGGGCGGAGGGGCTCATTGAGGGTTTCCGGCGACAGGGCCGTGCGGCCAAGCTGGTAACGCAGGCCACCGATCTCCATGTCAGCCCCGGACGTATTGCCAATAATGGCCACGACCACGCGCGCATCGAGGTAAATCGTGAGGTAGGTGCTGGTGCCAGACTGGGCACCACCGTGGCGAACCACGCGACCGAAATCCGCGCTCTCATGGACGTACCAACCCAAACCGTAGGGCGTGTCGTGCCGCGCTATGTCGGGATACTTTCGCATACTTTTTAGTTCGGCCTCGGTGAGTAATTCGTTATCCAGAATTGCCTGGCCAAAGCGTAGCAGGTCCTCCGCCGTGGAGTGGATGCCGCCGCCGGCGTACTTGTTGCTGAGGTTGTCCTGAGGGTCATCCTGGAAGTCTCCGGTGGCCGTCATCCCGTAGAGGCTGGATTTGTTGGGATAAGATTTGCCGGCTACCTCGATATCCGTATTAATCATGCCCGCGGGTTCCCAGACATTTTTTCGCATATAGGCGGCGTAGCTGTCTCCGGTGACGGCTTCGATAATTGCACCGAGTACCGTATAGCCATAAGTCGTGTACTGGAATCCCTTCCCGGGCTTGAATCGCAGCTTGCGGGTTTGGAATATATCCATGGCGGCCGCGCTGTTCGGGTATTCCACAAAATTCACGAACTCCTTTTCCGAAGCGTATGCTTTGATGCCGGAAGTGTGGTTGAGCAGTTGCCGTACGGTGATCTTATCCTTACTCCGAATCTTACTGTCAGGTAGATAGGTATCAATCGAAGCGCCGAGGTCCAATTTGCCGGCGCGGGCGAGTTGCAGGATGGCGACGGCCGTCATCGGTTTGCTGATGGAGGCGATGCGGTGAAGCATATCCTTGGTGGCGGGCGTCCGTTCCGCTACGTTCAGGTAGCCGCCGCCGCCGGCCCACCGGATCTTGTCATCGATGAAAATGCCCGCTGAAAGGCCGGCGAAATCCCTGGCTTCAACGCTCTGGGCAATGATCGCATCGGCCTTGGCCACGAGCTCATCCTGCCGATCGAGCGGTGTCTGTGCTTCCAGGGAAACCCCAACGAGGAAGAAAAGCAGGAACAGGGTAGCGACGAGGCTGAATTGGGTAAGCAAATGGGGTCGGGACCCGGAAGCGCCTCCGACGGAGTTTTGGTCGTGATCGAGTTGGCACTGGAGAAGGGTAGCGGTAGTATTTTTTGTAGTCTGCATGGTAGGTTTCTTTGTTGGTGATGCAGTAAAACTAGGTGCCCGAACCCGGCCAACAAGGTATTAACTTGCCAACTGCACCGGGGCTTTGCCAACTGCACGGATGACGCAACGACGCTCCTTTTCTTTGCTGAAACGGAGCCGTTCTAGTCACGTGACAACCGGCGATATCTACTTATGAAAATCAGTTGCCCACCATTCATCTTGCTCTTCTTTCTAGGGCTACTGCTGTGTTCGTGCGACGTACAGGAGGTGCAACTGTTCCCGGTAGAGCGATCCATCAAACTGGGTGACGATGCCACTTGGTCGGACCCTGACCTGGACGATGCGGACTGGATCAGCGCGTCCGGCGTCGAGGGCCACACCAACTACTGGGTCCGCTTTCGCACAAACTGGACGGCGGAGCAACTGGCTGCCATCGAAACGAAGGGGCTGCGCATCGTTTCCATCGGCACCTACGAAGCGTACTGGGATGGTGTCGCTATTGGCGGTTCGGGCGTCGTCGGGACGGATGAAAATACCGAAGTACCCGGCCGCTTCACCTCCTATCTCCGGCTGCCGGATTCACTGGATCTGGCCGGTGACCACGTGCTGGCCCTGCGGGTGGCTCACTTCCACGGCCCGCCCTACGCCAGTTGGCACACTTTTTATCTCGGGGAGTATTTTCAGCTGGGCCGAACGGGCCTGCTGGTAGCCGCCTGTATGCTGATTCTCGGCGGCATGTTTCTCTCGGCCGGTATCTACTATTTACTGCTGTTTTTCCGGGGGCGCGACCCCGCCCGACTGATCTTTGGGCTGATGTGCCTGCTGTTCTTCGGC
This sequence comes from Lewinella sp. 4G2, assembly GCF_001625015.1. Taxonomy (NCBI): domain Bacteria; kingdom Pseudomonadati; phylum Bacteroidota; class Saprospiria; order Saprospirales; family Lewinellaceae; genus Lewinella; species Lewinella sp. 4G2. The sequence continues at coordinate 3,346,918 of NZ_LVWJ02000014.1, forward strand.
TTGCTCATCATGGAATACTGGAAATTTCTGTACGCCTACGAATACACCTTTCACTACACGCGCTTGCTGGCCATAGGTATTATGACTTTGATCCTGGCGCTGCTCACCCCCTGGTTCTTTCTGGTCTATTTCGATACGCCGAAAAAGCGCTGGTTGCTGCTGTTGTACGCCGCTAGTCTGGGCCTTTACCTCACTACGGTAGAACTGCGCTACGATACGACGGTTCAGGCCATGAGCATTGTTGCCTGGCTGGCGACCATCCTGATCACGGCCTTCGCGGTATGGAAGAAGCTACCGGAAAGCCGGCTGCTGCTCTTGATCTTGCTGCTATTTTACGCTATCCCGTGGGTCGTTGCCCAGCGCACGTTCAACCTGCTGATCTTTGACTACGACATCAGTCTTTTCCTCAGTTTTGCGCTACTGGTGATCGTCCAGCTGTACTTACTCGCCCGGCGTAGTCAGACCCAGCAACTTGCCTACGAAGCTGGTTTGACGCGCGCGAGTAGGTTAGAAAATGAACTCTTGCGCAAGAATATCCAGCCGCATTTTCTGCTCAATACCCTGACCTCCCTCATCGATTGGGTGGAGGAATCACCCGCGAAAAGTGTGGAATTTATTGAGGCATTATCCGAAGAATTCATGCTCTTTCACTCGGTCGCGGATAAGGAAAGTATTCCGCTTAGCCAGGCCCTGTTGTTGTGTCGGTCCCATTTGCGCGTCATGGAATTCAGGAAGGAGATCAGCTACGAATGGACCGAAGCCAACCTCGACCCCGAAGCCAAGCTGCCACCGGGCATTTTGCTCACGCTAGTGGAAAATGGCGTTACCCACTCCAAGCCAGATGAGCAGGGGAGGGTGCGCTTCCATTTACGCGCCGAAACCGCCGCGGGTTCCGGGGCCGTCACTTACGAGCTCACCGTCTTCGCGCGCCCGCACGCTACCGCCCGGAGTACCGGCACGGGTACCGGCATGGCTTACATTCACTCCCGCCTGGAAGAAAGTTTTGGCAGCCAATGGTCCCTCACCGACGGGCCAATTGAAGGCGGATGGCGTACCACCATCACCTTTCCAATCACCTGATTATGCACCTGTTGATCATTGAGGACGAGAATCGCATTGCCCGCCGCGTGCAACGCATGGCCACCGACTATTTTGGCGACCAGCTAACGGCGCTAGCTCACCGTGATTCCGTCAAGACCGGCCGCGCCTATCTGGATGAACATCAGGTTGATCTGTTGTTGCTCGACCTCAATCTGAACGGCGAGGATGGCTTCACCGTCCTGCAGGAGATGACCTCTCTTTCCTGCCACGTCGTCATCGTATCCGCCTACCACGACCGCGCGCTGGAAGCCTTTGAATACGGGGTGCTCGATTTTGTCCCCAAGCCCTTCAATGCCGCGCGGCTTTTCCGTGCCTTCTCCCGCACCAGTGATCGGACCGCCCAGCCGGATGCCCCGCTGAAGTATCTGTCGGTCCGCAAGAAGGGTGCCATTAATCTGCTCCCGGTAGCCGAGATCAGCCACGTGCAGGGCGCCGGTGTGTACGCGGAGATCGTCCTCCTGAATGGCACCACATTCCTGCACGGCAAGAGCCTGGATAAACTGGCTACCTTATTACCTACGAGTTTTCACCGCGTCCACAAATCCTACTTGGTCGATTTGCAGCAGATCCGTCAGATTCGCATCGAAGGTGGCGGCAAATACACGGCCGTCCTCCAGAGCGGTACGGAATTGCCCGTAGGTAGGACGAAATATAAAGGTCTTCGTGATTTGGTGGGTTAGGGGGAGTTGTTGGGTATTACGAGATCAGGAATATCTGGGCGCCCCGACAAAGTACGGGACTTACTGCGTGGCGCTGCCGCAGGTGCGATGTTTTGGGATGGAGAAATAATGGATGGAGTCGAACCAAGGTGCCCACCCAAGGCCAGGGGCAAAAAATTGTACATTTGGACTAAAACCCAGCTAACGTGTCCGCACCCCATTTCCACAAACTACTCTTCGTATTCTTAGGTGTATTTGCCTTTCACCTAAATGGTCTCCAAGCCCAGGAAGCCGAACTGACCGAAAGCCAGGGCAAACTGATCGACCTACTTTATACGGTGGAGGATTTTCAACAACGCTTCGGTGTTGCCTTGCAGAATAATCCGGACTTCCAGTTTATGGAAGAGGATGCTTATTTCATCAAAGTAGCTAGCCAGGAGGTTCCTAATTCTGCCCTTTCCCGCCACTATGAGGCTGTTAGTGCCGCCGTCGCCTCTATGGCTCCAGCGCGGATTGATAGTCTGATTACACTGATGGAATCCCCCCATGGCGCGGCCATCCGCGAGCTGTTTTTGGCGGATAACCACTACGTAGAACACGGTATGGCGACTTACGTAAATGATCTGGTCAATTTTGCTTGGGAAGAAACGAATAGACGGGATAGTGTCCTCTTCGAAAAGGAATTCCCGTACCCCTTGTCGGAAATTTCTGATGGTACGTACACAAACGTCATTGCACCGGGAAAAATAGCTCAAGTGGAAAGGAATGGCCCAGTTCAGACCGAAAGATTACAAGGCCAGGAGGTGAAATTGGAGTTGAAGTGGCTCAACAACAGCCGTTACGAACTGAAGAATCCTGCCGGTAGCCTTTTCCCGAATGGCGAGCCCGTAACGGCCAATATTTTTCATATCGATGGAGACGAATACCACTTCATGGTGCTACTGCCCAATGGGATTTACTTAGAAAACATTTTGCAACGCAAGTCCTATACTTCCTACGCCGACGAAATCAAGTCATTCCAGTGGGGATTGAATGATGAGTATTACGACGAGTTCACAACCCCGTTACCACAAGAAGATATTGCTGACTTTAGGGCCGGAGGTGGCCACGGCTTCTTCCCCGTCAGTGAATCAAATAGAGTGACCGCCAAGTTCTCGCAGAACAGTAACGCCGACCAAATTGTCAGCATGGAAACCAGCAGTGGGGAGCAGAAGGAGTACCAACTGTACGGTACCGCAGCCTTCCAGTTAAGTGGTAAAGACCAGGAGCTCCAGGTCTTCAAACCCACCGCCCCGGAAAGTGACTATCTCTTCATCCCCTTCACCGATCTAACCAATGGTAGCGACACCTACGCCGGTGGCCGCTACATCGAGGCCAAACTACCCAGCGACGGCAATATCGTCATTGATTTCAATCAGGCTTACCATCCTTACTGTGCCTATACGACGGGTTATTCTTGCCCCATCCCACCGGCCGCAAACCATCTGGAATTCAAAGTAGAAGCCGGGGTAAAACTGCCGATTAAAGAATAGAATTGCCTGTGCCTAGGAGGTAAGGAGCCCCAGCGGGGCGTCTATTGTAGCGTGGGTTAGAGTTGCCGCAGGCAACAGAGACCCACGTTTTCGTTGGCGGGTTAGACCGGCCGCAAGCAACGGAGGCCCACGTTTTCGTTGGCGCAGCGTGGGTCAGAATATCCTCAGGCAACGGAGTCCCACATTTTCGTCGCGTCCTGCGTTCCCATTATACGCCACCCATGCGTTGTCATTCTTGTTACAATCACCCCAACAATCTACCTTAAAAGAGACGTTTTCACCACTCCCCACCTTTCCAGTATAAGGATCATATTGCCTGAACTCCTTCGTAATTAGTACACCCGCCCACCCATGACCACCCAAGACCTCCAAACCATACTAGAAATCCAACTCCCGGATGACTATCTAGCCTTCCGTGGTGATGATGTCAATACCGCCACCACAATCGAATTCCGTTTTGACGATTGGACGTTCTGGCCACTCGAAAAATGCGCCACGCGCACGCAGGAACTCAGAAAAAGCAAGGCAATTCCCGAGGTAGCTTTCGCCTTCGCCGACAACGACAATGAGGAAGTGCTTTTCTATTCTGATCCGGATAAAACGACGACCGCTATCAAGCACCTAGATAGTGACGGCGACCTCTCTTTCTACGCGTTCTCGTTCTGTGAGATCACTCTTTACCCCGTCACGCAGCGACTCATCGATGAGATTGACGATGACAATTGGGAGCAACAAGACTTCAGTGCACTCGAGCAGTGCCCCGGGAGTCTGGTCGATTACGCCAATGCATTGATGACCTCGGAGTACGACGAGTACTTCTCCGTGGATCGAAACGAATTTGCACTGTCCATCTACCTCAGAGCGGCGGCACACCACCATCCGGAAGCCGCGCACGAGATCGCGAACTACTATTATTACCAGGATGAAGTAGACGTTGAAGCCGTAATCAAATGGCGGAAAAAAGCCATAGCTTGCGGCAATACGGAAGATATCTACGAATTGGCTGATTTCATCATCGACGAACAGCCAGAGCAGATAGAGGAAGCGATCGCGCTATTGGAAAGCTTACTCACTAACCGTTGGTATCAGGAAAGGGCGCTCCTAAAATTGTCGAGAATCTATATGAGAGGGACTGGTGGGCAGCAGGATTACCAGAAAGGAATTGCTCTAGTAAATAAATGCGTGGACCTCGGCAACGATAACGCGCTGGCGGATCTGGCATTCTACTACTTTAAAGGAGTAGGCGTGACCAAAGACGTCAAGAAAGCACACCAAATGTTGACTCAAGCGGAGGAGAACGCCCTGAGTAAGACGGGTGTATCGGTTTATAAGGATTTCATCGATATCCTCGAAAAGGAATTAAAAAGGTAAGGTGTAGCCGGTATACAACTAGCCAACAACGCACTTAATTTCCTGTTAATCACTCATTTGGCTTCTTTGCCAACCGACTCCTACGACCTATATTGAGGGCAACACCACACACCAAACCCATGAAATACACTTACTACCTTTTGCTCCTCGCCCTACTCATCAGCGCCTGCGAAGACGAAGACATGCTTAGCCCCGACCCCGGATTACCTGAGGAGGAAGAAGAAGTCGTCAACGTCGTTGACTCTTTCGAGCTTAACCTAGTTGAACTACCTGTCATCAACGAATCGGGCAACTTTAGCGTGTTGGACTTCACCACCCAGATCCCGGGCTTTATTTGGGGGACGACCTACCGCCGGGAGGCCGAAAAGAACGTGCTGTTCTCCTACAACATTAGTGACGAAACCTTTCAATACTTCACGCCGCCCGGTGATCTGGGCATTCTATCACCCCGGTGGACCGTCGCCGGGCCGGACGGAAAATTGTACCTGTACTCCACTGGCTTCATCTACAGTGAGGTCGCCGTATTCGAAATTGAAAGTGAGACCTGGTCCAGCATCACCATTCCGGAAGGCGTGAATCGTGTGATTGCGGATCTTAACAAGAAGGATGTCTGGATCGCCCACGGCGCCGGCGTATCACGTTACCGAAACGGAGAATTACTTACCTACGACGATACGAACTCAGGTTTGCAAAAGGTAACCTCCGGGGCTAACACTTCCTTCTTCGGCGGCCCTATGGCGGTGGACTCCGACGGTGTAGTGTGGTACGCCAACCAGGGGAGACTCTTTCAATTCCGGGACGAAGCGTGGACGGAACACCCCAACTCACCTTTCACGGATATCACGAGGATCTCCCAAATATCCCCAGCGGAGTCAGGTGGCGTATTCGTCAAGGTATCCTTCGGCGCATTGACGCAAGTTAAATTCAATGAAGTGGTGAATACGTACACCAACGAAGAACTGACTGTACCCAGCCGCCCGGCGTTCGACATTATTGAACGCGGTAGCGACGAAAGTATCATCTACTCCCACACCAACGGCTTTTCTTACTACAGCCTTTCAGCGGATACCCTCATTATTATCGACAATACGAATAGCGAACTTCCCCAGGGTCAATTGAACCTGTACATGGAGCGGGACGCTAACGGGGTGATTTGGTTCGGCGGACACAACGTTTTTGGTACGCTACCGGATGAGTGGTAGTCTTGCATCCATCGCTACATCTAGCTCATTTTTACTACAGAGCGACAACCTATCCTTGCCCACCTCCCAATTTCTTCGCACCTGCGTCAGCGCCCCATATTGAGTTTGGTATTGGATTGGGGGTCAAGCAGTCACTTCCGCTTGCAAATGACCCGCTCGCCGGTCGTCACGCATTCAATGGTACACAAACCGCCATCTTTCTTCATCTTTAAACCGTTAGGCGCTGCCGCGGGTGCGATGTTTTGGGATGGAGGTGCTAATGGGGACTTAAGGTATTAGACCCTATGTCTATGGCTCACCCCGCCCTGGTGATAAAAGGCTATCGAATTTCGCCTAAGCTTGTCCCGAACCAACCTAAACGTAAGAAGAACTGACTTATCGTATGATCAACTCTGCTGTACGGCTTTGCCCTTGTACAAGTAGTTCTACAAAGTAAATTCCCCGCGCCAGGTGGGATACATCCAGCTTGATTGTTTGGGTTCCCGTTGTCGTCCTCGTCGCTTGTCTTCGCACGAGGATCCCTTCTGAATTGTAGACTTGTAGTGATACTTCCTCCGGGGATAATGATACGAAACGAACGTTCACGAATTCCGCCGCTGTTGGATTGGGGAAGAGAGAATAGTCGATAGATAGATCTGAGGCGGTTGAACCAACGCTATTTACTAAGCCAACATTTCGGTACAGTTTTGCAGTGAGCTGCTTACCGTTAAAATCAACGGATCCAGTGATGAGTACGTCTTGGGCCTCGTCACCATCTACGTCCGCAAAAGCGATGGAGCTGTACCATACGCCGGTTAGCGCTTCATTCTGGGCCTCCGAGAAAATTGCGTTTCCATTGTTAAGGTAAAGTTTTGCGTGTGACTCGTTTATTCCACCAGTTACGATAAGATCCTGATCGCCATCACCATCAATATCCGAGCAGGCTACGCTACCATAGAAATGGCCTTCAAAGGGCAGACCGGAGAGCAAGGTGAAGTTGCCCGCAGCGTCGTTGAGGTAGATCTCGCTGATTGGCTGGTTCATTCCGTTAGATGAAGATGTACCAGAAATTATCAGGTCCGGTGCATCATCACCATTTACATCTGAGAATACGACGGTACTGTAGTGAAGATTGGTGATGGCAGTTCCCGTCTTTTCCGAGAATCCCCCATTCCCATCATTCAAAAACAGTTTGGTACTGGATTGTAGGTTCGCGTCTCTTCCTGTAATTAAGACATCCAGGTCATTGTCTCCATCTACGTCCGCAAAGGCAGTAGCACTTGAGGCTACCCCGGTGAACGGGGTGCCCTTTACCTCGACGAAGGTCCCCATTCCCTCGTTCTTGTAAAGTTTTGCTATTCTCTCATTTTTGGTGGATCCGGTCAGGAGTAGGTCTTCGTCTCCATCTCGGTCTACGTCGCCAAAAGAGACCGCGCTTGAGCCAACACCATCGAATGGGGTGTTGGACTTTTCGGTAAAGACACCCGTTCCGTCGTTGAGGTACAATTTCGCGATTGGTTCTGTTCCATGCCCAGTAAGGAGAAGATCTTTATCCCCATCACCGTCGACATCAGAAAATGCGGTGGCACTGAATTGTACCCCCTCCAAAGTGGTGTTTTGCTGCACGGAGAAATTCCCTTCACCGTCATTGAGATATAGTTTTGAGATGCCTTCTTCGTCATTATTCCGACCGGTGATGAGCAGGTCGAGATCGCCGTCTGCGTCCACGTCCTCGAAAGCTACCGAGCTTTGTATTACGCCATCAAAGGGCGTAGATGCAAGTTCTCGAAAGTACTGTGCTTGCAGTGAGTATGTGGTCATCAGCATCGACAAGATGAAGCAGTATTTAAAATTCATGGCCTCGATTGATGAATTAAAATAGTAGGTGGATCATTGGGTTCGCGCTCTCGCACGTGGCGGCTTTGATTGCGTACGCCCTAAGCCTAGTGGAAGTGAATTTACAAATGACCACGGTGATTTACCAAGTTTAGGTGTAGGATTGCTGGGAGGTAGATTCTACGGCCATGCGGGATGAAACGAATACGTAGGTTCCACGGCCATGCGGGATGAAACGAACACGTAGGATTCCACGGCCTCGCGGGATGCAACGAACGTGTAGTTACCCACGGCCTCGCGGTATAAAACGAACACGTAGGATTCCACGGCCTCGCGGCCCGTTCCATCCTACGCTAAGGTGGATCGTCCCTTCGGGACTGGTGCCTTACATTTAAGCCATGACACCCGATACACCATCATTCGTTCTCGATTTCATCCTGGGATTGAGCGTAGACAAAAAGTGGCAGGATTGGGCTTACCGGAACTATACCTCCGGCCACGAGCACGAATCCTTAATGGAGCTTATCGTGCTTCAACAGCCCATTAACCAGTTTGAAGCCAAAGAGATAGTTCAACAAATATTCACGGATATGAAGGTTGATGCTGATGACGTTGATTATTGGGTGGCCCAATACGTACGCTACATTGAAAGTAGACTAACTTATACTTCCATGGAAGACGTTGTGAAACAGCTCTTCCCCCTACACCAATTGTATATTGATTTACACCTGCCACCAGTTGGGCTGCAAGAATTTTATATGCTTTACAATGGCTTGCAGGATCTCATTTCCGATGGAGTGCAATGGTATCATGATCAATTGACTGAAGTCAATTATGAGGATGTGGCGCGGGCTGCATTTGCGCGGTTTAGGTTGAGGAAAGATGCATAATTAATAGGATCCTAGTAAACAAACCCAAACATGCAAAAATTAATATTAGGGTGGTTAATCACAGTCTGTATAGCCGTCTCCGGGCATGCGCAAACCGTAGACTCATGTACCGGCCGGGGCAAAGTAGTGGTAGATTCTTTGCTGCCGAAATCCAAAGCGTCTTATGCGGATCACACATGGCGAGACGTATCGGACTCGCAAATACAAGAGGTTGCTAGGTATTGCACTTTAGGAGATAGCGCATTTATGAAGTTGATATATTACGATTATCTTTTCGGCTATTTCGTCGATTTAGGTGTTGACCTAAATACACGCTGTGTAACTGCCAAATTTGTAGAATCCTCGGATATAGAGGATGGAATCGATAGCACCGTCGTGATTGAAACTCTTTTGACAATTGATAAAGCTATTCGATCTGGGCAGACCATCTACGGTGAAGTTGTATTAGACTTCCTTGAATACCGTCGTAGCGCCTATAGATTCGGAAAACCAAATCCGGAACCTCGCTCATTCAAGATTAGATTTGAGGCAATCCATAGCGATAATTGTCAGGAATTAGGAGTGCGTTGAGTTATCTAAAGTATTCGCCTGTCGAATAAAGTGTTAGTTGATGATTTTTACAATTAAGTTGATAAATATGAATTTAGACCATAGCAAGTTTGATTAACTTCCCTACAATGCCCCTCTTCACCGCCGACCTCATCAACTCCTCAAAATTCCACAAATACCTTCCCCTCCGGTATGGTATCTATGCGCTGCTATTTGTTTTGGTATGGTTGCTAATCGGCGCCCCAGCGAGCTGGTTCAGTAATCAAGGGGCTGACTTTATATGGGCAGATAAACTGGGCCTGGATGTCATCCACTTGCTTATTGCATTGGTTGTCACGGTAGGCATCGCCTATGCTTTGCACGAAGGACATCGTGATGTCCGTAGCCTGGGCACTTTAGATATTTATCAGGATAAACTGCGTGTTCACTACGATGGCCATCCGTCTAAAGAATTCCTATACACCGACGTTACCAATCTGACGATCCGCCGCCGTTCCTCCTGGCAACATGAGGGGCGAAAGGAGAACTATCTCGTCGAATTCGGTAGCGTGGTTGAATTTCATACCATCCACGACACCTATTCCTTCGAGTTCCACTTACCATCGGAGACCAAGAATAAAGAGTTTGAGGCCATGATACACACTCTCCAGCAACGCCGCGTAAAATTCTTATATACCTCCGTGTAATCCAGCCCCAGCGGGGCGTCTACCGTAGCGTGGGTTAGAGGTGCTGCAGGCAACGGAGGCCTACGTTTTCGATGGATCCATTAGCAGAAGTCCCGAAGGGACGGTCCAACTTAGCGTAGGATGAAACAGGTCGCGAGACCGTGGAATCCTACGTATTAGTTTATTCACGCACGGCCCATGCGCTCCACAGTATTCGCTGATTCACCCACCAACAACGGACCTCTACATCCTCAGCCCCCTAAGACAACCGATCCTTCACCTCCTCAATAATCTCCACCGCCTTCGCCCCCGCCTTCACCAACCACCGGGCGCTCGGGTCAACGGCCACGTGGTGGACTACAATTTTCCATCCGTCCCCAACCAGGCGGAAGTGGTCAGTTACGATTGAGGTGGCAATGGAGAGAGGGGCAGCCTGAGCCTCCATCACCAGCAGGACGTAGGTAACCTTGACGTCGCCTTCCACCTCCCCGGGGAAGAACCGTACGTTATTCACCAGATGCCGCTTTAGCGTGACTTCGGATTTGAAGATATTGGGTAGGTCTTCCCGCATCGCGGCGTGGCCCTTTCCCGTACTCAGGTCGCCGGTGATTTGGCCTTCTTCAACGTAGTAGGTCAAGGTTTCTTCCACGTCCTTTTTGTCCGCCGCCATGTTGTAGGCGTGGATGACGTCGAGGATTTCAAAACGGGTGTCGGCGGAGATTTGCATGTTGTCATTTGTTTGTTCGTACGTTTTAATTGTCGATAACCCATCTTGTTTGCGGCTGCGGATTGTTTTGACGTTTATCATTCCATATTTGTGAAACCCAATAACTGCTCCTAACCATTTGCATCGCACCTGCGTCAGCGCCAAATAAGGCTAAGTCGGGCGCTGCCGCGGGTGCCAGGAAAGGATCGAGTAGAAGGACTGGCGGTTGACCGATTGACCCTACCTTAGTGTCTAGACACCACTTGAAACTTGATGACTGAGCAACAACTCCTGAAAGAAGCGACCGATCTTTACCACCAGGAAGGGCGCGAAGCCGAGGCCATCACTGCCTTCCGAAAACTGCTGGCGGCCTACCCGAAAAACTCGGAAGCTTGGGCCCACCTCTCCACGATGTGCCGGCAAATTGGGGATTACGACGCCGCCATCTCCGCCATTGACAGGGCTATCTCACTTGCGCCGGAAGATGCTTGGCTCAACGAGCAAAAGGGTAGTCTGCTCGCCAGTATCGCGAGGATGCCGGCGGAAAGTCAGCACTATTTCGACGAGCGTACGCGAGAGGCCTTTCTGATCACCGCGTACCCCACGAAAAGCCACTTATTGCTAGCGTTGGACCGGACCCTGGAACACCTCCTCCACCTGATGGAAAAGGCTGGGAAACCAACTTTCAAGCCGCGCCTGAAGCTGGCGATGAGTAAAACAAATATCGGAGCTCACAAAGATGCTATCACCATCCTCACCGGTCTGCTCGACGGCCCCCCGCCACCCCGGATGAACCCTGCACGCTGGCAACGGCAACGCCTGAACCTGGACAACCACATAGCCAACAATCTCGTGGCGCTTGGCCGGTACGCGGCCGCGGAAACCCGCTATCAATCCGTAATGACCAACCAGAAGGACAACTACCTGACGGGCCTGCAATTGGTCAAACTTTACGAAGCCAGCGCCGAGCCCGCGAAACGTAAGGGCCTGCTTCAACAACTCTATAGCGACAATGAGGCGCGCTTTAAACGATCCCCCGAACCGGCGTTTCTCTTTCGTAAAATAGCGCTGTTGCGTGCCCTGGACGAACCAAACCGGTTAAAGGAGTTGGAGGCAGATTTTGCCGCCCTACCCACTGACCGGGAATACAATCAGCAGGCTATCAAGGAAATGCGCGCTACCATCAACGAGATCCTAGGTGATGCTGAGTAGGGGGGGATTGCTAGCCCTGGAGGGGCGTCTATTGTAGCGTGGGGATGAATTCCCCACGTTTTCGTTGGTTGTCTCGTGGATGGTTCCCCACGCTTTCGTTCGTCGTGTTGTGGATGTAGACCGACGATTGCGACTGTTGTAGCGCGGGTATCTCCCTAACTCCCCGCCACCCGCTCCCCCTGACCCGACAACTCCACCACCTTCGCAATCCGCCGCGCCCGCGTATCCGCTCCTTTGGCCAGCTTGATCCACCGCAACGCGAAGCGCATCCGGGCGGGGGAGAGGGCGTTAAAGAACTCCTCCGCTACGGCGTTCTGGGCGAGGGCGGCCTTGAGGTCATCCGGCTGTATAAGCGCATCGACATCATTCAAAAAATCCCACAAGCCGGACGCTTTGCCCCGGGCCACTGCCGCCCGCCCCGGTTCGGCCATGCGCCCTTCCTTCTCCAGTTTGGCGACGCGATCCTTGTACGTTTTCGACCAGTGCTCGACGCGGCGGGGGGAGATGAGCTGCATCGTCCGTTCGTCGTCGAGCTTCATGCGCCGCCCGTCCATCCACCCATAGGCGAGCAGTTCGTCGAGCATCTCCGAATTGGAGAAATACTTACTTGGCGTCGATTTCTTGTAGGTGACGAGCCACACGGAAGCTTCCTGGGCGTAGTTGGCGGCGAGCCATTCGCGGAGTTGGGTGGGGGAGGTGATTTCGATGCGGTTGGGTGGGGTGGGCATTTGGGGAACGGTATTTGGTGGGGTAACGGTGAATGATGCCGGAGGTTGTTGCGTACAGTCCCGGAGGGGCGTTTATTGTAGCGTGGGGATGGTTCCCCACGTTTTCGTTCATCGTTAGATGGGTCAACCCCCACGTTTTCGATTAATATTCGACGTATCAATCCCCACGTTTTCGTTTGTCATTGGGCGGGACCAATCCGCGTTTTCGATGATTCCACGGTCAAACATCGTCAAACGAACGCGTAGGGTTTCACGATTTGGCATGATTGAACGAACACGTAGGGTTCCACGGTCTCGCGACCTGTTCCACCCTACGCTAAGGGAGACCGTCCCGTTCGGGACTAGTATTCGTGAAACGACGGAATTGTCGAGACAGGCCTACCTTACCAACGCGCGTCAATTCTCCCCCAAATGCCAAAAACAAAAATCTTCACCGCCACCTCCCTAGACGGCTACCTAGCCGGCCCCAACGGCGAACTCGACTGGCTCGAAACCACTCCCAACCCCACCCAAAACGATATGGGTTTCGTCGCCCTCATGAACGAGATCGACGCTGTCGTCATGGGCCGCACGACGTTTGAGACCGTCCTCGCGTTTGGGGTGGAATGGCCCTATGCCAAACCCGTATTCGTCCTGAGCAATACCCTAAAAAAGGTGCCGGCGGAGCTAAGGGATAAAGTATCTCTAACCCGTGGCACTCCTATGAAAGTCGTAGATCAACTCCATCAGGCTGGCTACGAAACGCTCTACGTGGATGGCGGCGCCACCATCCAATCCTTCCTCCGTGACGATTTGGTGGATGAATTATGCATCACGACCATACCCATCCTGCTGGGTGGCGGTGCCTCCCTCTTCGGCGAATTGACCGACCGCCTAACCTTCGATCTCGTCAAGGTCGAGGTATTCCTGGAACACGTGGTACAAACCACCTACCGCCGCACCCGGTAATAGTCCCGAAGGGACGGATCACCTTAGCGTAGGGTGTAACAGGTCGCGAGACCGTGAAACCCTACGTATTCGTTTCCCAACGCAAAAATCCCAGCCCCAGCGGGGCGTCTACCGTAGCGTGGGGGTCAACCCCCACGTTTTCGTTACGGCCCACGTTTTCGTTGCCCCCCACGTTTTCATTACCGCCCACGTTTCCGTTGCTTCCCGCGTTTCCGTTGATCGAAACATGGTCGTCAATCCCGCCAATTTCGATTCCCAAAGAAACCCCTCTCCCAAAAAATCCCCCCGAATTTGAACGCCCACCCCCCCACGGGGTATACCACCCCAAAAAACCCCATGTCCCAACGCCTCGCCCTGATCATAATCCTCCTCCTCACCTTCCTCGCCACCCAAACCCTCTCCGCCCATTCCGAACCCCATTTCCCGGCACCTGCGCGAGCGCCAAACTTGTCCCGCATTTTATCGGGAGCAGCGCCCGCAACCCCTAAAACCCTATTACCACTAAGCGCCCCGGAACCATTCGTGAGCTTGCTATTTGAGCAACACAACCCGGAGTATTACGCTAAGCAAGCAGCAGACTGGGAAGCCATCGCCACCGGCGAATGCAGCGACGCCAACGCCATCTGGAACTACTACAAGGCCGCCCACTACGCCAACCGATTTGCGGAGGGGACGTACGACTTGCCCGACATCCTCGCCATGGCCGAAGAGCGGTTAGAAGCGAACAGTTTTGAACTGAATTACCTGCGTTTCGCCGATGCCAAGGACCCAACCCTGCGCCACGCCCACCTCGTACGGGCCAACGCCGCCGACCCCAACCGGCTGGAGGCCGCGACCGCGCTCTCGGCCTACTACACGATCATCGGACAGTGGGCGCGGCGGGACCAAACGCTGATCGATATGCACCGGCGGCGGGCCATTCCGGAAGGGGTGATGGAGTACAACTACAACCAGCTGATGAGCGTAGGCCAGAACGGGGTGTTGCTCACCTACGGCGACGCCGATACCTACCCCAGTTGGCTCCTCCAGAGCGCCTACCGGGTGCGGCCGGACGTACACGTGATCAACTACAACCTGCTGGTGAATTTTCCCGCTTACCGGGAGGTCGTTGTGGACCGCCTCGGCATCAAACTGCCGAAGGGTCGGGAACCGGATACCGACCCTTTTGCCCTGCTCGCCCGCCAAGCAAATGACGTGTACGTCGCCACGACCGCCCGCGAAACCCTACCCGCCGACCGCGCGAAGGACTTTTACCTGACCGGCCTCACCCTCCGCATCAGCGAAAAGCCGCTCGATAACCTGGACCGGATCGCCCAACTCTACCGCCACACCTGGCGGCTCGAACAGCTGCGCTTTCCCTTTGCCGAAGGGCCGCGGCAGCGCGTCGCCGACCAGCTCAACCAAAATTACCTGCCCGCTCTGCTCACGCTCTACGAAGCCGAACCGAAACTGGCCGATTTGAAGGATTTGATCTCCGGCATCGCTGACCGCGCCGGGGTCTCCGAAACAGTCAATAAAATCATCGCGCCGGAAGCCGCGCTGCCCGCCCTCGCCGGGGCCGACGTGGACCTGCGGGCCAAGGATATCGCGAAAGGATTTTCCTACGTGCCCTCCGGAAATTATACGGATGTTCGCGATAAATCCACGACCAGCATTAACGGCTTTTACGCGGGTGAAACGAACGTCACCAACGCGGAATACCAAAGCTTTTTGGAGGACCTCCTGCGGCAGCGCGATTTTGATCTGTTGAGTAGGGTAGAGGTCGCCCGGCCCAACCTGGATACGCTGAAAAAAGCCTTGCTGGAAACCGCGGATGCGGAATCGTACGTCAATATGATCATGGGTGTCGACCCGCGCTACGCCGCCCACCCGGTGGTTAACATCAGCTACGAGGCCGCGGAATTGTACGCCATCTGGTTGGCCCAGGTCTACAACAGCGACCCGAAAAGGCCGGACGGGCGCAACGTTCGTTTCCGGTTATTTGAGGCCACGGAATACGCCTACGCGGCGCAGGGCGGCCGGGAGTACGCGCCCTATCCGTGGGGCGGGCCGTATTACCGCAACTCTAAGGGCTGCATCCTGGGAAATCTGAATATGCTGCACCCGGTTTCGCTGGAAGAGACCAAGATTTTCCGCGAAAAGATCTCCGTTTCCACTTATCTCTCTCCCAGGAAGCGGGCCGAAATCCTCGAACGAACGAACGTGGAGTGTGAGTACGACGACGATGGCGGCTTTTTAACCGTGCAGGCCGATGCCTATTACCCCAACGACTACGGTTTGTACAACATGGCCGGAAATGCGGCCACCATGGTCCACCCGGAAGGGACTGCCGCCGGAGGAAGCTACCTCGACCCCGCCGAACGCATCAAGGTCGGCTCCACCCAACAACTTGCTTTGCCCCACCCGGGCGTCGGTTTCCGGCTCATCATGATGTACGTAGATTAGCCAATACCTTGACCGACCGCCAACTACTCATCGCCGCCAGCCAGGGAGACCAGGCCGCTTTCACCGATCTCTACCGGAGGTACGGAGCGCGCCTCTACGCCTATTTCCTGCCCCGCGCCGGTAGCGATGCGGCCCGCGCCGAGGACTTGCGCCAACAAGTTTTCCTGCGCCTGTTGGAGAGCCGGGCCTTCCGGGAGGCGCGCGACAATGCTGTTTCCGCGCCCGACGATCTTGGTCCGCTACTCTTCCACATCGCCGCCAATTTGCTTAAAAATGAGTACCGAGGGACGGAGCGTCGCCTCCGCCGACAGGGGGAATTCGCCGCCCGGCAACCCCTTTTTGAGCAGCGAGATTCGGAGCCGGATAAACAAGCCTTACAACGCGCCATCAGCCAATTGCCCGAGCCGCAACGGCTCTGCGTCGACCTCCGTTTCCGCCAGAATTACTCCATTGAGGAGATCGCCGATGCCCTTGATTGCGCGCCCGGCACCGTCAAAAGTCGCCTCCATTACGGCCTCAAAAAGCTCGCCGCCATCCTCCGCCCTACCACGACCAACAAATAATTATGGATTACCTCGATTACCTCGCCGACCACCGTTACGATGAGTTGCCGCCCGCCGTCCGCGACCAAATCAGCCGTGAGGAGTACGATGCTCACCGGGAGCTCAGTCAGCAGTTGAGTACAGGTCAGTCCTCCGCGTTACCCGGTCCGGCGCTGCTCGCTGCCTTCTCGAATGCAACGAATGTGGCGCCGCTCCCGATAAAAGGCGGGACGAGTTTGGCGCTCGCGCAGGTGCAGGGAAAAGGGGAAGGGCAACGCAAAGAAAGGACCTCCATCTGGCCCTTCGTCGCCGCTGCCGGCTGGTTGCTGTTCCTGCTGGCGGGAGGTCTGTACGTATCCCGCCCAACCGAATTGGTGGAACTTGCCGCAGTAGTACCTCCCCCCGTCATCAGGACGGATACCGTACGCATCGCCCAAACGGATACCCTATACCTACCGAAGTATAAATACGTGACCCGCATCGTCCGCGATACCGTCTACCGGCCATCTTCGGAACCGATCTACGTCACCGTCCGCGATACGGTGTATCGGGCCGCCCCGCCGGCGGAGGTGTACCGGGTTTCCGGGAGTAAGAATTTGGAAGGTAGGGAAGAGTTGTTGCGGTTGATGATTTCGGCGGAGTGATAGTCCCGAAGGGACGGTTCCCCTTAGCGTAGGGTGGAGTAGGCCGAAGGGCCACGGAACCCTACGTATTCGTTTGCCGATATATGCAAGCCAGCCCCAGCGGGGCGTCTACCGTAGCGTGGGGGTCAACCCCCACGTTTTCGTTGGACGTTACATGGGTTTCACGATTTTACGTGTATTATCAAATACGTCGGGTGCCACGGTTTCGGATGATTACACGAATGCGTAGGGTTTCACGATATGGCGTGATTGAACGAACACGTATGATATCCACGATATGGCGTGATTGAATCAACACGTATGATATCCACGATACGGCGTGATTGAACTAATACGTAGGGTTCCACGGTATGGTGTGAATAAACGAATACGTAGGGTTCCACGGTCTCGCGACCCGTTCCACCCTACGCTAAGGTGGCCCGTCCCATTCGGGACTGGTATTCGTTCATTAACTAGTAACCATCCAGCCCCGGCGGGGCGTCTATCGTAGCGTGGGGGTCAACCCCCACGTTTTCGTTTATTGTATTGCGATTGTCAACCCCCACGTTTTCGTTTATTGTATTGCGATGATCAACCCCCACGTTTTCG
This sequence comes from Lewinella sp. 4G2, assembly GCF_001625015.1. Classification (NCBI taxonomy): domain Bacteria; kingdom Pseudomonadati; phylum Bacteroidota; class Saprospiria; order Saprospirales; family Lewinellaceae; genus Lewinella; species Lewinella sp. 4G2. The sequence goes on from NZ_LVWJ02000014.1 coordinate 3,364,515, forward strand.
TTTATTGTATTGGGATGATCAACCCCCACGTTCTCGCTTTGTCGCAGCGTTACGGTCAATCCCTACGGTTTCGTTTATCATCCCAAGCTCCATTACCCACCTCCACCGCACCCGCGGCAGCGCCCTTGAAATCGGTGAATGAACGTACATTGAGATTTAATTTTTGTACATCATGCGCCACCTATATAAGCTCTGCCTCGTTCTGCTAACCCTCCCCGCGTGCGCTCAGCAGTCTGCGTACCAAATCAACTCCTACCAAACGGAAGGTCGCAAGGCACCCAACACCCACTACCTCGGGGAAGCGTGGTTGAACCCGTTGATCCACGACGATGAGGATTTGGGGTATAACATTACGAAGGCGACCTTCAAAGCCAATTCGACGCTGGATTGGCACCGCCACGCCACGGCCCAAGTGTTGGTTATCGTTGAAGGAGAGGCCTATTATCAGGAGCGGGGGAAGGACCCAGTCATCTTGAGAGAGGGCGACGTGATAAAATGCGACAAGGAAACCGAACACTGGCATTCCTCTACCAAAACGAGTGACGTGACCTACCTGGCGCTCTACGGTGGCGGCGCACCTACTACCTGGACGGAGGTGGTGACGCAGGAGTATTACGATGAGGTGGCAGCGCGACTTTCAAAGGAGTGAAGGTTGGAATGATATTAACCAGAATCCGATAGATTTTACCAGACGAGGCAAAGGACCAACGATGGTTGAATTGTATTTTGGTGTCTTCATTGCACCTCGTTATCAACTCATCCATGCACCACCGGTTTCAATTTGTGAGTACAATCCTGCTACTTTGCCTACTCTCCTGCCAAACCAACCCCGCTCCTTCACCCAATGACCCGGCACCTGCGCGAGCGCCAACCTCGTCCCGCATTTTATCGGGAACAGCGCCCCCTGAATATGCTAAATTGGCCGCTGAGGTACGCGCGGAAACCGAACGGGTATGGGCGGCCTACGAACGGTACGCCTGGCCGCACGATAATTTACTGCCGCTCAGCAAAAGCTATCGGGATTGGTACGCGGAGCCGATCTTCATCTCGCCGATTGACGGTTACAGCACGCTAAAGCTGATGGGACTCGACGAGCAAGCTAACCGTATTGAAAGGTACGTGGCGGACTCGATCAGTTTTGACCGGGATATCGACGTGAAGGTATTTGAGGTAAATATTCGCGTCCTGGGCGGTTTGTTGGCGATGTACGCCGAAACAAAGAACCCCGCCGTACTGGCCAAAGCAGCCGATTTTGGTGACCGGATGCTACCCGCCTTCGACTCACCAACGGGAATGCCTTACTACTACGTGAATTTAAAAACGGGAAAACCGAGCGGTGCGATAGTGAATGTGGCCGAAGCGGGATCGTACTTGCTGGAATTGGGCCTGTTGAGTTATTACACGAACGACGCCAAATACTACCAAACTGGAAAGCGGGCGACGCTGGCCCTCAATACCCGCCGGTCAGTAATCGGATTGTTCGGCCGCGACATAAATGTGGAAACGGGGGAGTGGACGGAAACCAATAGCATGGTGGGTGCCTACGCGGATAGCTACTTCGAATACTTATACAAAGCTTATCTACTGTTTGGTGACCCCGAGTTGAAGGAAATTTGGGACGACAACATCAGCGCCATCCAAAACTACCTGCCCGACGAGCAGGATAGTTTGCTTTGGTACCCGCGCGTCACGATGGAGACTGGCGAGGTCACGCAAACGGAAATTACGCTGTGGGATGCCTATTTCCCCGCCCTACTGGTATTAGCGGACGACGTGGATCGCGCAAAACATGCGTTTAATGCATGGGACGTCGTCGTCACCAAACACGGAATGACACCAATGGTGTACAACTATGCAGCAGATACCGTCGTGAATGGCTACCACCAATTGAACCCCGAAGTAATAGAATCCGCCTATTACCTGCACGCCGCCACGGGCGACGAAAGGTACCGGACTTTTGCCCGAGATTACTTTACCCGGTTAAAGGAGTGCTGCCGTACTGAGGTAGCATTCACCCACCTCAAAGATGTGCGCACGGGCGAGCGGGATGATGAAATGGCGACGTTCTTCGTGGCAGAGACGCTCAAGTACTTCTATTTGCTCTATGGTGGCAGTGAAACAGTTGGGCTGGATACCCACGTGTTCACCACGGAGGCACACCCGTTTGCTAAGAAAGACATTATTAAGGCTGGGGAACGTTTGGGCTTTTAAAGTTGAGAAAGTTGGTATGGTCTACGTTAATGAAGCAACCATCGTTTGGCCCTAAATTTTTCTGCTTCCGAGCATTTTGTATCTTAGTCTGGCAATACATAAATATGAGACAAAGCGACGAAGACCTCTACGAAAAGGCCGCGGAGAAGGTGAAGAACAAAAAAAGCTTCTTCTACCACCTCTTCGCCTACGTGTGTACGCTCGGACTTTTCTACGCCTTAATGTACTTCGAGAACAATGGAGAGATCCTGCCCGTCCTCATCATCGGGATCACCTGGGGTATTGGGCTGATCTCTCATTATTACAGCGCTTTTGGAGCCGAAAATCTGGGCGTCCTCGGTATCGATGAAGATTGGGAAGAAGATGCCCTGGAGAAGGAAATTGACCGGTTAAAGCGGAAGCGAGAGTTGCGGGAGGAATTGCGGCGTGAAAAGGAACTAGCCCGTGAGGAGGAGCAACTTAAGCTCCGGGAGCTTAACGAGAATTACAACCACAACGATCTGATCTAATGCCTGCGGCGGAACTGAAGACCTTTTGCTGTGCCATCCGACCCCATAAACAGTTTTGATGAACGTCTCCGCGGCGGCCACCCGAATTCCCTCGGCAATACCGTGGAAATTGTCGATGAGGTGCTGGCCGACCAGGCATTATTCAGCGATCTATTCGACTGCTATTTTAGTGACGACGAAACGGTCCGTTTGCGGGTTTCCAATGCTATAAAGCGTATCGGCAAGGAGGACAAATCCTTGCTAATTCCCTACATCGATCGTTTGCTGGAGGACGTCTCCCTGATTGACCAGGCTTCTACGCAGTGGACGCTGTCTCAGCTCTTTCTCTTACTTCAAAAGGACCTGAACGAAGACCAGCGGACGGCCGCCATTGGCCTCATGAAGCATAACCTGGAAACGCACACCGACTGGATCGTCCTTTCCCAGACGATGAATACGTTGGCGGAATGGGCAAAGAAGGATGAGGACTTGAAAGCCTACCTCATCCCTCAGTTGGAGCGGCAGGTGGAGGATGAGCGGAAGTCGGTATCGGGTAGGGCGGGGAAATTGTTGGCGAAATTATCGTGACTTAGAGTATAGACATTTAGCTGAACGGAGCAGCAAATAATATGGAAAACTACCTAACTAGCGTCCGCAAACAGTTCGAGTACTACCGCACCCTCGGCGACCGGACCTTCGATCAACTTACCGAAAGCCAACTACTCCATGTACCGGGTAGTAACAGCAACTCCATCGCCGTGATGGTAAACCACCTGCACGGCAATATGAAATCCCGTTGGACGGACTTCCTCAACTCCGACGGGGAAAAGGAGTGGCGCCACCGCGATCAGGAATTCGAGGAGGTCATCCGCACCAAGGCCGATCTATTGAATAAGTGGAATGAAGGTTGGGATTGCCTTTTTAGGGCCACCGATTCGATTACCCCGGATAAGTACACAGCGACCATTTTAATCCGCAACCAGCAACATACTCTGACCGAAGCCTTCAACCGGCAGATGATGCACTACGCTTACCACGTTGGCCAGATCGTCTACGTAGGCCGTATGCTGAAAGGGGAGGAGTGGGTGAGCCTGTCCATACCGCGCGGAGCGTCCGTTACTTTCAACCAGAAGAAGATGGGGCAGGGCACCCACGGTGGTCATTTTACGGATGATCTGAAGTGAAGCCTACTACTCAATCCCAAACAACCAGTACGCTTCGGGGATCGCGAACCAGCGAAAGCCATTCGTCAAACCGAAGATTGTCGCTCCGGCAATTATCACGCCTAGTGCCAAGATGGAATACCCCTGACCCTGCGGACTTATCCCAATAATCTTCCCGGTCATCTTCTTCCCGTGGACGGCACCCAAGTGACCAAAAAATGCCACAATGGCCAAGGCGTAGTACGGAATGAAGAACAGGAATAGCGGAAAGGTATTGAGCCCGGCCGCTCCGAAATAGAAGTTGGTGTCCAGGTCAAGAATCCACCTTCCGGCGAGTACAGCACTTAGGTGAATGAGGAAAAACGAGGCCAGATAGGCTCCGCTCCACCGTTGGATACGGTCCAGACCTCGCCAATTAATCCGGCGGCCATGCCACACCATTTGAATACCGGAGTAAATTTGGAAGCAGACGGCCAGTAGCAGCGGGACTTCGACCAGAGGGTGGCGGTACACGATCCGCAGTCGCTCCATGAATGCAAGGTGTGCTGCTGGCCCAACGTAGATGTAGGCGTGGTTGAGCAAGTGCGCCAGGATGAAAATGGTGATGACGATACCGGAGAGGCGGTGCAGCGCTTTCATGTCGGTAAAGCTACGGCGCTGCCCTCACGTACACGCGTTGTTTGTTTTACCGCTAGTTTTGTAACACCAGCGCCCTCCGTGCATCTAAACCTAAAACAACCGATGCAAAATCCCCTTACCGGACAGTATAACGAAGCGGAAAACCGTCAACTCGTCGAAGCGGCGGTATCGGGCGACCGCAGTGCGCTAGACCAACTAGTGAAGCTCCACCAACCCTTCATTTACAACGTGGCCTGGAAGATGGTCCACGACGCCAACGATGCCCTGGACCTTACCCAGGAAACCTTACTCAAGGTCATCACCAAGCTCGCCCTATTTCAGGGGAAGAGCAGCTTCCGTACCTGGCTCTACCGCATCGTGATGAATGAATTTCTAATGGGAAAGCGCCGCAAAACGGAGGACTCCTTCAGCTCCTTCGCCGATTACGGTGCCCAACTCGATGCCGTTCCCAACAGCGAACTCACCCGTGAGGAGGAAATAGCGCAAGAGGAGTTGAGCAGGGAGATGAAGATCCGGTGCATGTCCGGCATGCTCATGTGTTTGACCCGCGAGCAACGCCTGATTTACATCCTCGGCGACAGCTTCGGGATCGACCACAACGTCGGCGCTGAGATCTTTGAGGTCTCCCCCCAAAACTTTCGCGTCAAGCTCCACCGGGCGCGCAAGGAACTGTACAATTATATGAACAATAAGTGCGGGCTCGTCAACAAGACCAACCCCTGCCGCTGCCCGAAGAAAGCGCGTACCCTGAAGAAAATGGGCGCCCTGGACGAGGGCAACATGCAGTTCAACGTCGGTTTCAAATCCAAGATCGCCGCCTACGCGACGGAACACCACGCCGTGGCGGGGGATGCCTTCGAGGAGAAGTATACCGAGCTGTTCCGCGACCACCCCGCGCGCCGGGATTTTGACAAGCAGACCGTTATTGATGAAATCCTGGAGAATGATGAGTTGATGCGGTATTTTAAATAGCGTACCCTATTTCAACACATCCCCAATCGAAGGGTCCTTATCGAACACACTCTTCGCGTAGGGGCAGAGCGGCATGATCTTGATGCCGTTGGCCCGCGCGTGCTCCACCACCTTATCGAGCAGCTGCCGGCCAACGCCCTGGCCCCGTAGCGACTCACCCACTTCCGTGTGGCTGATGATGATCAACTGCGGTCCTGCGATGGAAAACTCCATGTGGGCAGTAGGGTCCGAGAGTGGGCCGACGTGGGCGGTGCCTTTAGTGTCTTCGATGGTGAGGGTGACTTCCATAGGGCTAAGGTTGGGTTTGCCGCAAGCTAGGGTGACGAATGCCAATGTTCAAATAAATGAATTAAATCTCGTCCCTTTTGTAACACCCATTCATTCTCCGCATCCAAAGCGTAACCATCTAATAAAAGAACCATGGAAATCAAAACTACTTTCACCGTCAACAAACCCATCGATCAAGTTTGGGACGTCCTCGGCAACGACTTCGGCGGCGCCGCCAAATGGGCTTCCGGGCTTTACCACTCCGAAGGCTACGGTGCTCCCCAAATCGAAGGGGCTGCGTGTAACAACCGGGCATGTGACACGGACTTCGGGAAGATCAAGGAGGTCATCAAAACCTTTGATGCCAAGCACTACCACCTTGCCTACGCCGTCATCGAAGGCTTTCCTGGCTTCGTAAAGTCCGGCGTCAACAACTGGCGCCTTACGCCGAAAGGCAACCAGACGCAGGTGGACATCCACTTCATTGGCGAGCTGCAGGGTGTAATGGGGTTTCTCATGAAGCCGATGATGAAGATGAAACTTGGCGGCGCTATCAAGCAGGCGGGCAAGGATTTCAAGCACTACGTCGAGACTGGTAAGCCGAGCGCTAAGAAGGCCAAGGAGTTAAAGAAGCGGCCTTTGCAGGCGGCCTGATCATCCCTTGGTATTTCCTTCCCTGATTGTTTACTCTAAAACGTCAGGGTGAGGTTCCGCAGCCTCCCGTTACCCATTTTAAACCAATTTCATTGTACCCGCGTCAGCGCCAAAACCATACGGCGTTGAGACGGACAAACCATGCCATTATGCAACGTACATCACGTATTTATTCAATATTTATCCTTGCCGCCATTATGCTGGCTTCTTTCTCGCTTTCGGCGCAGAGTATGAGTAAGGATTACCGCAAAATGACCATTACCCGCGTCATTGACGCGCCCGCCGAACGGGTTTGGGAAGCCCTCGTCGGTGACTACGGCGAGATATCCAATTTCTCCCCATTCATCTACACTTCGGATTACGTATCCGGCTCATTGAAAGGCGCCGTGGGCGTGGAACGGAAATGTAGTTTTAATGCCAAGGGCAGCCGCTGGACGAAGGAACGCATCGCCGAACTCGACAACGAAAATATGGTGATGAAGAACGTCATCATCGACGCCCAAAAATTCCCGCTCGATCTCGACAACAGCTTCGCCATCTACTCTGTCGTGGACAACGGCGATGGCACCTCCACGGCTGGCTACGAATTTTCTTTCCGTACCAAACCTGCCTTCATGGGCGGCATGGCAGCCAGCTCCTTCAAGAGCAGCCTCAACGAAACCCTCATCGGTCTGGACCACTACCTGGCTACCGGCGAACACGTGACGGGTGGGTCGGCGAACGCCAAGAAAGTGCTTAAGGATTATAAGCAGGCGGGGGAGTATGGTGATTTTAAATACCGGTTGGTGAAAATGGAGGGGGCGGCGAAGTAGGCAATGCCTTCCCTTACATATTTTATTTAGTCAGAGCCGTTGCCTAATGATGGGTTGCGGCTCTGTTTTTAAGTTGTATTTTGAATTTGTTCTAACTATCCAATATCCTATTGATTGATTCACCCTGTCCCGAAGGGCCGGCTTGAGTAGCGATGGCACACCATCAGGTGGCCCATTCTACTAATAGTACCCCATCTCGAATTCAGCGATGGGGTATTCCAATTATTTAATTACTTATTCCGCAAAATCGGGTAATCCACTACAATCTGCCAATCTCCTTCACTAACCTCCGTCAACAGAAAGGTTGCCTGCATGATGGTATTTGGGCCATCAAAGGTGACCATCAGGTTGGCATTGTAATCGATGACTGTAGTTTGGTCGTAGGTCACGGTGTAGCGCTCGCCACCAATCTTCTTGCTACCGATGAGTTGAATGTAGGTGTCCCGGTCCAGTACCGAATTCTTATCCGCCGTAGGGTAGCGGGGGATGATCACGGTGAAGTTAGGATGGAGGATGGCCTCCAAAGCGGCGGCATCGTTGGTAGCGATGGCGTCCGCAAAGGCGGCAATAACGGCTTGAGGAGCAGCATTCATGCTATCATTATTTGAAGGCGTGGAGGAAGTAGCGCAGCTAACGAAGGTGAGGGCGCCGAGTAGGAAGAAAAAAGAGGCGAAACGCATAGTTGAAGGATTTTTGTTTCCACAAATTTCCGCGTACTGCTCGGGTTAGCGTGTGACATTTGTCACATTCTACCTCCTCATCAATCCATCGAATTATTTCTTCCGCCGGACCCGGCTCAGGGTTTCTCTTGTCATACCCAGGTAGGTAGCCAGGTGTCGTAAGGTGATCCGCTCGAGTAACGCTGGCTGGTGCTCGAGCACGTATTGGTAACGCTCCACCGCACTCAGCGTGCTCTGTCGAACGGACAACTCCGTACGGCCAACCAAAAGCTGTTCCAGCACCTTGCGGCCCAGGTGTTGGAAATTACTGGATTGTTCGTACAGCCCAAGCAGGTCTTCCCGCCGTATGTACTTGATGGTACTACCCTCCACTGCGCGCAAGAACAAACTACTCGGCTCCTGGCTGACGAGGCTGCTTACATCGGTAGCAAACTGGCCGTCTAGAAAAAAGTCCTGGTATATCTCCTTACCGTCGCGTAAACCGTACAAACCCACGACACCTTGCTTCACGAAGTATAGACCCCTGCACACATCGCCCGACCAAAATAAGTGTTCCCCTTTGGCATAGGACCTCTCGTGGCAAATACCCTCTAGTTGTTCAAGTTCTGCCTCGGAAAGTGGATGAATACTCGTGACGGTCTTGCGCAGCATATCGAATTTAATTGACAGGCACGAATGTAAGGGCTGCGCCATTCACTTCGTCCCGAAGGGCCGGCCTACGTAGCGATGGCACACCTTCAGGTGGTCCATTCTACAATAATAACCCACCAACAAATCATTCCCTAGGCTTACTATCCCCATAAACTGGCAACCCATCCAAAGGATACAACACCGCTTTCTCAAACGTATCAAACTTAAAATCCCGAAAGGTAAACGTGTACACATCCTTCTCAATATCCTCTTTCGGGTGCCCAAGCTGGATAACCGTCGTAGCCGGAAGGTGAGCACCGATGGAAGTCTTAACACGCTCTGGAAAACGCACGGTCGCATTCTTCATGCCACCCGGCATTGGGAGAAAGAAATCAGTGATGGTCAATTCTGTCAAGTCCGTAAATCCGGTGGCTTTGTTGATGTACAATAACCACTGGTCGTACTCTTTCTTCTGCGTGCCGTCTCCCCAGGTGACGAAGACGAGATCGTAATGCTGCCCATCAAACTCACGCTCACCTGCGTACCGGATAATGTCGGCCCCCAGCAAGCGCATTGGGGCTTCGGCTAGGTAGTGGTACGTAGCCAGTCCCCAGGGGTACCGTTTGCTGCCCAGGCTTTCAACGGCGGCCGAAGCATCATCCCGCTGATAGCCCTCCCAACTCTGGATTCCCATGATCTGCCCCTGTTTGCGACCCTCAAGAAATTCCACCTGGCCATCAAAAGTATTCGCCGCGAAACGGAATTGAATGTCGTTTCCCTTTGCGCCCGGCAACGAGTTCATGGGCATGGAAGACCATACGGGAGACCAGGTGAATTTGGAGGTCACTTCGTAAACCTCAACGTCCTGCAGGGCATCGTAACCCATCTTTTCGTAGGTTATTTGCAGCAGTTCGCGCCCCTTGCTTTCGGCGTTAGCGACCTGATTATCAGCCAGCACATCCGTTTGCAGATTGGCGATGGAACAACTGGCCAGCAGGGTGGCGAGTACGGGAAAGAGGAAAAGTCTGGTAAGCATTTGTGGTTGTTTTTGTTACCACAAAGGTCCGGGCGGTTGGGGCGGCGGGCTTGGTCGTTCGGGTCCGATATTTGTCGTTTCGGGTCACGGAGTTAGGGCGCGGCCGCAGGTGCCAGGATAGAATAAAAGAGCAAGAGGATGGGCGTCGCTTTAACTCATTCTTTCTTTGGGATAACTCCGATCGCGTTGAAATCTACTTAAGCGACTCACCCATAGCTTTTCCTAATTACCGGTCTTCCGCTCTAACGACCAGCACCCAGTCGTTCCCCGGAGCCGGTTCAAAGGGTGGGTCGAACAGTAACATATCTTCGGTTTGAGCTGCTTTAAAAGGGATGGAATTTCCGCTTCGCGGGTCGAACCAGGAGCAGATTACCTTTCCCGGCAGGCGATCTCGCCGTATCTCCAGCCGGTCACCGTAAGGGGTATAGGCGATCACCAAACCTGTGTCCTGTGTCCTGACGACCAGGGTTTCGCGGCCCGAGCTGTTAGGTATGGCGGTAAACAGGTCGGCGTCCGGGCTCAGCTCCCAAAAGGGCAGACCTTCCATAAGGCGCCGCAGGTAACCCATCTGCCTTACGCCGGGGTACCGTAAGGCCGTCCGCCAGTCGGTCCGGGCGCTGGAAATGGGCGCACGACCGGGTTGCCACATCTGCCAGATACTGTGGTTGCCGAAGGTATGGCCGGCAGTGCCGGCCAGTACGCTCCAGTAGGCAGCGCGGCGGGTGTCGAAGTCGGTGAACCAGCCGTTGACCGGGCGCCAGTTGATGGGGTGATCCTCGTAGCAAGGCTCACCATTGATGACTGGTTTACCGGGTGCCTCGGCCAGGACCTCGGGGGGAAACTTGTAGTCCAATTTATTGCCGCTGCCGCCGTGGCCCGACTGGAACATGTGAAAATCCAGCCAGTCGTCGTTCGGGAAGTAGTCGCTGGATTTGTAGCCCCCCTGGGGGTGGTAGGTAATCAGTTGTCGCCGGTCGACGGCGGCGCGCAGACCGGCCGCCATTGCACGGACAATGGCAAAATCCTCCGGTTCTTCCGGAATGCGGTCCCCACCCAGGATCCAGATAACGTTGTTGTTACGGTAACGCTCACCGAGGAAGCGGCCGAAGGTCCGGGCGTTCTCCGGCGTGAATACCTCTGGGCCGACGCCCCATTTCTTGTTAAACTTATCGCCCCAGGTCGGCAGGAGTCCCAGATAAAGCCCCAGGCTATCTGCCAGCCTGACCACGGCATCCACGTGCTGAAAGTATTCCTCGTTCGGCCGCGCGGGGTCGAGGTTCCGGAGCGGAAGGTGACCGTTGGCGGACGGGACGGTCAAGCCTTCGAGCTCCGCCAAGATGACGGTCTGGATAACATTGATGCCCTTGGCGGCGCGGTCCTTGAGGTACATCCTACTTTCCGCTTCGTCACAGCGGTGGAGCAACTCCCAGGCCGTGTCGGCGAGGTAGAAGAAGGGTAGGCCGGCGCCCGTCACTAGGTGGCTTCCGTCGGCGCTTACGCGCAACTCCCTTTGAGTTTTATTCTCCGGTGGAGCGGACTGCGCTGATACTGCTTGGTAGCTAAGCACAAGTAGAAGGTAGAGGAGTGAATTCAGCAGACGTCGCACGGCAAAAAAGTTTTGTTATGTGGAACTGAATGTAGTGTATTCCGTCGGCTTAGGGCGTCCTGATCCCCAATTGCCTTTGCACCTGCGTCCGCGCCAGAAAAACTGATCTCCGGGTACATGCTAGACAATTGTCTTCAAGTAATTCTTACGTTCTCTCACCATCCCCGGTACCCCGGCGGCACCACCCTACACAAACGTAAATAGACAACCACCTGCCCCCGGTGGTGGGAGAGGTGGTTGTCCATTACCTGTAAAATGAATTCCTTAGAACGCTTTCCGTAAAAGACGGGCACAATTTCATCAAGTGCACCTTCGTCCGCTTCCTTCAAGTAGGCGAGCAGGGCATCAAAGAATTCCGTCAAGTGCCACAGAATATCTTCTCGAGTCTTCACCGAGGGCTTTTCCATCGTCACTCCGGTCACGAAGCGGCTGTGGGTCCGCATCCAGGTGGTCAGGTGGGCAAACTGCGACCGGAAAGATTTAACCTCAGGTGTAGGTTTAAAATCCCAATACTCGTCGGGCATGGCGCTAATCAGTTTCAGGGTGTAACCCTTGTTACCCTTCCACTTCTGCAGGAGTTCACTACGGTTCATGTGTACTAAGCTAAGGCAAGTTCCCCAAGGCCGGCGGCCGCGGCGGCGTACATACCTTTAATATTAGGCTCGAGTTGGGCGAAGAGTTCTTCACTCTCTACGCCGAAGTCGACGTCCCAGTGCAGCAGGCAATTATTAGCGTCAACGGCTTCGACGCGCATGGTTCCCTCGATGTCAATGACGGGCATCATGTCCTGCTTCTGGATGGAGTAGCGGAAGGTCATGGCCTCGTCGTTACTCTCCTCGATGGTTTCTTCCAGGCGCGCCTCACCGGCTTCGCAGTAACGGCGGTTACCCTCGACGCGGCAGGCGGTCACGGGCGGAAGCCACTTGTCGACGCCTTCGCCAGTGCGTAGGTTAGCCCATACTTCGGAGGCGGGGGCGGAAATCGGGTTGGTAGTAGTGATGTGCTTTTTCATGGCAGTATCGGTTTGGTGATTGAATGGAACAAAGTTCCGCCTTACCCGCTGTTACCGTTTGGCTGCCCCGTCCAGTCAGTTGGCAATCTGGTTCAGACCTTTAGTTCACGGCCTCCAACCTCTCCACCAACTCCCTCACCCGCACCCCCTTCGCCGCCATCGACGAAAAATCATCAAACCCATCCCCCGCAAAACCAACGCGCGTTCGGTGGATCCAGAAACGATCCGAAAGCGGCTCGTCGAAGAGGGATTGAATGGCCTCCCGCCCGTACATAAACCCAAGCAGGCCGCCCCAGGTCGCTGTCGGGTTGTCGCTATCCCAACCGGCCAGGGTGCCAATTTTGACGGTCTCCACGAAATCGCCATCTCCGTAAAATAGAGAAACCAAGGAGGCCGCAAAGTTGATACCCGCCGCAAAGCACCCGTTGCAATAGAGCTTCCTTGAGGTGACGTCGTAGCCATCTGCACCCGTCACCTGATACCGCTGGTAGATTTCATCACGGCACTGTTCCCAGGGGATCCCAGCGGCGTGGCGGGCTTTGACGAATTCGTACATCGCCCGTGGGTAGTGGCCTTCCACTAGCTGGGTTTTGGCGGCATCCGCCAGTTCCTGCACGGGGGCTTTTTCACCGGCGGCCAACTCAGTATCCGCCGCCAATGCATACAACGCTACGTAGAAGCGAGCAATTTCCGCTGCTTCCTCCGCCGCGGCGACGCGGATCGGTAATTCCGCTAATCGGAGTGCGAGGTCGACGTCACCGGGTGCGTAGAGCCCGAAAATCTCCGTCGTTAATTGCGCGTCGATCATATCGTAATGCTCATTATTTGTGGGATTCGACGTTGCCGGTGGTAAGGTGCCATCTTCCATCAGGCGCAGAGCGCGTTCATTGCTTACCCACAAATAATTTTCTTCATCCGATTTAATGTGTCGCAGCCAACCATCACGGATTTGCGTCGGGCTCAAGAGGGCAGTATCGTGACGCAGCAATAGCTCCTGGTAAATATATTCGATATCCGTATCGTCATCCGCTCCCCACGCCGAATCGGGTTTAACCAACACAAAATCGATCGTCGGAGAAAGGTGGCTAATGGTATCGCCGGACCAGATATTAGGTTGGTCCGGACCACCCCAATCCTCCCTGGTGTAGAACGCCCCGGTCTGGATATCACCAATATTCCCCACCTTGTCCATCTCGGTTACCAGGCCCGTCCAATTAGCAATGCACTGCCCCAACCAGAACCCGGCAAATTGGTCTTCAATGGACGGTTTGGTCGTCGCCACCACGGTGGTTTCCGGGGTATTACAAGCAAAGAAAATTAGCAGTACGGGTAAGTATCTGAACATACCCGAAGATAGCGCCGACCCAATAATTTGCCGAACCCCAATATTCCATTTCAGTAGCTGGCGCTGCCGCAGGTGCAGGGTAGGGGGGCAAAAGAGCGGAGTAATGCGGTTGGTGGGCAAGGTATTGCAGGAGAGAACTACCCAATCTAATGACCCCGTCTCCACTCCGTAGGCGAGACCCCGTAAACCTTCTGGAACGTCCGCGAAAAGTGGGCCAGTTCTTTAAATCCGCAGTCGTAAGCCACGTCGGAAATTCGCCCATCGGTTCTGCGAAGTAACTCCGCCGCCCGCTCCAGCCGTCGCTGACGGATGAAGCCAGCGGGTGCATCGCCGTAAGTCTTTCGGAAGGTTCGTTTAAAGGTAGAGAGGCTCATCCCGCAAAGGTGGGCGAGTTCCTCGGTACTCAAATCTTCGTAGAGGTTGACCTCAATCACGGACTGAAAGTCATAAGTAGTTGGCGTAAATAATCCGGCAATCAAGCGGCGGACGTCGGCAGCCTTCTCCGTTCGGGCCAGCAGGAGGAGTAATTCCTTGATCTTCAGCTTTTGCAACTCATCATTGACCAGGGCGGGGTTATCGAAGTAAAACTGTAGTCCATTGATGTAAGCAGTAATGAGTTCTGACGCTACCCGGTGTTCAAAGTGGATGGGCTGCACCCGGTCGATTTCCGCCAGGAAGTCCGGAAAGTCACGGTCGTAGATCATCCGGAGCGTATCCGCGTAGAGGTGGATGGCCACGGCTTCGAAACGGTCACTTCGATTGCTCAAAAACTCCGAAAAGTAATTTCCGCAACGTAGAACCAGCCCCTCATCTGCTTGCTGCTTCACCGTCCCCGTAGGGGTGTAGGATCGGCTATCGCCTTCAATTACGTAATAAAAGCAGGCCTCGTCGGGCATGACAACCGGGACGCGTAAAGGCGGGCACCCAACGACGCGCTCAAAAGTTTTTTTACCGGCCAGTTCAAAGGCGTGGTGCTGGGTGATCATGCTACTTGTTTACCTAGATTCTTCAGCGCTTTGCTCATCACCCCCGGCATCATGATCTGGCGGGCAACGAAATTCATCGCGAAATTACTGTTGGGGTAAAAGTACTGCGTCCAGATGACCTCCGTCCCGGAACCCTTTGGTTGCAGTTGGATGTAACCGACGTGGTCCTTCACCAAGTGCATATCGGCGATCTGGTAGGCGTAGCCGTAGGGGGCGTCCCAAAAAACGATCTTTTCTTTTAGTAGGTCAGGGCCAAATTGACATTCCCGTTCGCAGCCTTCGGTGAACTCGCCGTTTGCGTTGGGTTTAGTCAACTCCACGTGGGAGATCATTGGCATCCATTCCGTCATCCCGCCGTGGTTGGCGACGACATCCCACACTTCTTCGATGGGAGCATTAATTAATCGTGTCTTACGGAGCTGCTGGGGAGCGTTGGTGTAGTCTTTAGCGTTGAAGATTTTCTTCGTGGAAGTCATGGTGGTTGTTTTGTTAAGTACAAATTTCCTCCAGCCAGTCGGCCTTCACTTGTCTAATCAGGTCAGGTACTATGAAAATTGGGTCAGCATCCACTTTGTCCTCCGTCCTATTGCTTCGCACCTGCGGCAGCGCCCTCAGGGTACGGGATAGAAGAGCAGGTGTGCATAGCGTACAGTACGAATGTAGTATTACATAGATGCTGCTATATGAACAGGTTGATTTAGTGGCGCCTATAACTTATAAATTGCGGGTATTTGCGGAGCCAAGCTACCCATATACAAAAACAAAAAACCCAGAACCAAATGGCCACGCCATCCAATTCTGGGTTAATGCGAATCTCTTCAGATCATGCTGAGGTGCTTCGAATATCAGGTCATTCTAGATCCCCAACGCCTGGCCACCACCTACCTGGATGGTCTCGGCCGTCATGAATGCAGCGTCTTTGCCCGCCAGGAAAGCGACTACGCCGGCTACATCCTCGGGTGCACCGAGGCGGCCGAGCATGATGTTCTTCGCCCAGGAAGCAAAGACCTCGGGCTTCGTGGATTTGATCTGCTGGTGAAAGGGCGTATCAATCGTGCCGGGAGACACTGCGTTAACGCGGATACCGTACTCCGCCAAATCCTTGGCCAGTGCGCGGGTAATGGCGTGGACGGCAGCTTTGGACGTACCGTAAATGCCCGCTCCGGGGCCACCCGCATTCCAGGCTGCGTTGGAAGTGAAGTTGATGATCGTCGGGTGCTCTCCCTTTTTCAGGTAGGGGATGGCGGCGCGGGACGCAAAGAATACGCTGTCCAGGTTCAGGGCCATGACTTTACGGAAGAACTCCGTGGTCATTTCCTCGAAACGGCTGCGGCCACCAAGGCCACCAGCGTTGTTCACCAGTACGTCGATGCGGCCGTATTCTTCGCCGATGGCCTTGATGTGCTCACCTACGGCTACCTCGTCGGTAACGTCGAAGGCACGGAAGGTGGCATCGTGGCCGGCAGCCTTTAGCTCTTTTACTTTGGCGTTGCCAGCTTCTTCGTCGCGACCGTTCAGGACTACCCGGTAGCCGTCTTCGCAGAGGCGTTTGGCGACTTCAGCGCCGATTCCACTCGTAGCGCCGGTTACGATGGCTACTCTTGCGGTTGAATTACTCATGGTATATTTATTTTAGTTCAATTAATAAAGGTACTCTGGGGAAAAGGGTTGGTTGACTACCGGTCAAGGAAAATAGAATCCTCTTTTGCGTTTAATGGAGCGATGCGCGGGCACAGGAACCAAATACTCGCAATGGCGATCAGGGCCATCACCGCACCAATCACGAAAACGGTAGTATAGTTACCGCCTTGAGTCAACCAAGGCACCAGGGCCGTCATGGCCGCACCGGTTAACTTGGCGGCGGTACCAGCGATTCCGGATAACGTCCCGACCGTCTTGCCACCAAAAAAGTCACTGGGCAGGGTCTGCACGTTACCAATGGCCGTCTGGAAACCAAACAGCACGACGGCCATAATCAGGGATGCCGCCAGTGGGCCACCTGGATTGGAGAGCGCCAACAGGCTAGGAAGCATGATGAGACAACCAAGGGTGATGACGAGCTTGCGCGTGTAGTCCACCGTCTTACCTGCTTTAATGCGGTTCTGAGCCATCAGGCCTCCGAACCAGGCGCCAAACATCGCGCCAACGTATGGGATCCAACCGAAGTCCTTGATCTCCTGCGTGGAGATGCCGTAGGACTCAAATAGGTAGATGGGAATCCACACAATGAATAGCCACCAGATGGGATCAATCACGGCGGTGGCCAGGATGACGCCCCAACTCTCGCGGTGGCTAAGCAACTTCCCAAAACTCGGGTTATAGCCTTCATCGAATGCTCCGTCTCGATCGAGGTCCTGATTCTGCTGACCAGTGAGGATGTACTGTCGCTCCTCTTCGGTTATCCAGGGGTGTTCACGCGGTGGTGCTTTCACCAGAATCAGCCAGGGGATGAGCCAGAGCAAACCAACTATACCCACCAGGATAAAGATCGTCTGCCAGCTATAGGTCGCCGCCAAAATAGAAATGATGGGTATCGAAATGATTCCACCAATCGCCGCACCGGAATTGAAAATTCCCTGCGCAAAGGCCCGCTCCTTAGTTGGAAACCACTCCGCGTTCCCCTTCGTAGCTCCGGGCCAGTTGCCGGCTTCGGATATGCCGAGAATGGAACGGAAGATGGAGAAACTCGCCACCCCTTGGGCCAGGGCGTGCGCGGCGGTTGCCAGCGACCAAACCCCAATTGAGAGGACAAAACCCAACCGGGTACCGATCCAATCAAAAATGCGACCGAAAATGGCCTGCCCAAAAGCGTAGGAAAAGATGAAGACCACGCTGATAAAAGCGTACACCTCCTTCCGCTCATCCGCCGTATAATCCGGATACAGCTCCTGAGAAATGTCCGGCCACAGCACGCTGAGCGACTGCCGGTCGATGTAATTGATGACGGTAGCCAGGGCGATCAAACCCACGACCCACCACCTTAGTCCTTTGAGTTTCATCTAGTGCTTGATTGAATCGACGAAGTCCTCACGGTGGGGGCTGAATACGTCGATCAGGACGCCGGCTTTCGTGCATACGCAACCGTGCATCACGTGGGGGGGTATGTAGTAAGAATCTCCACCTTTGATGGTACGGACCTCATCCCCAATCGTCATCTCAAATTCGCCACTTTCGACGTAGGTGACTTGACTGTGGTAATGCTCGTGTAGCTGGCCGACCGCGCCGGGCTCGAAGTGCACCTTTACGAGCATGATCTTGTCGTCGCAGCCGTGGATCTGCCGTTTGAGTCCAGGGCCGACCTCTTCCCAGGGGATCTCGTCGCCGTAGAGAAATTCTTTACTTGCTTTCATTGTCTGTTTTTATGAGGTGATGGACGCCCTTCCAGCTGAAGGTCTGCCCGTTGATTTTTAATTGGTGTTCGGTAGTCCTGTCGGGATCCTGAAGCGCGAGGGTGAGTACCCACGTTGTTCCGTCATTATGCGTTAGTTGAAGGGCTACGTAGTCCTCCGTATCTATCACCAATTCCAGATTAGCAACTTCACCATAGGGGCGGCGGGGCACCTCTTCCCGAGGATCGTAACTACCGTGCGTTTCCAGTACGGAGGCGAAGGTAGTTGTGGCTGCCGTACGACGGAGTAGGAAGCCCGGGTCACGCCGAAGGTTGAACTCGGGGTCGTTAGCGCCCAGTCGCAGGAACAGGATTTCGTCACCCGGCTGCGTAGCCATGGTTTGGGTGTAGAAGGTGCCTTTGTGTAGCCAGTTGATGTGGGCTACGCCGGGCTTCGGTACGCCGCTGGCTTCCGCGTACACGTGCTGATAGCCGTGTCCGTTACCCAGAGGTTGGAGCCGGTTTCGGGTAGCGTAAGGGAAGTTCGTTTGCAGTAACTCACCCAGGTACCAAGTTGGGAGATCGTGCTGGGCGTTTTTGGTTCCAGCGGAACGAAATACATCTACCATCAGCGGTTGGGTAAACGCATCGATTGTCACCAGTAGGTTAAAACGTTGCAGATCACGACCCGGATAGGCATTGTCGGTTGTGGCACTTACTAATTGCTGATCCGTATTGGCTACGTCAAAAGTATAAAGGTCGGGGTGAAGATCCTCCGCGATGCTGATCTTGCCTTCGTACTGAGAGGTTTCGTCGATCACCAGGGTGTTGTGCGCCAGCGTGTGCTTAGCCCAACTGTTGTTCTCCTTAAGGTAACGACCGCCGCCTTTCTGATCGATGTTAACCCACCGGGCCGCGCCGTAATCCTGGATCACCTCCCCCTTTTCGTTGTAAAGCGAGTAGGCCAATTTGTCGTAGTGACCGTGGCCCATTCCCTGCGCGGAGTACTTCATTACGAGGCAAGTTTGGGCGTCGTCCGATCCGTAGGCCCGGAGGACGCCCACGCCACCTTCATCACCTTCGGGGCCATCCATAAAAGCTACGGGGGAAGGTTGGTAGGGGACGGCTTCACCCGCCGCAATAGCGTCGGCAACGGCCGCCCCTTCAACGTCGAGGGTAAATGCCCCCTGTTGCTCGGCCAACGATAGTAACATCGGGTCGCGACCGAAGTGGTACCACGCGTAATCAACGGCCTTCACCACTTCCGGCGAGTAAACGGACATGCCCTTCTGGCTGTCGTTGATGGGAAAAAAATCACCGGTCGGGTCCGCTTGGTTGAGCATACCGAGGACGGCCTTTTTAAGGATGCCATCCCGGTAATCCAGCACGCCAATTTCGGGGCGTTCGGTGGCCAGCGCGCGGCCGAACAGTAAAAAAGGTGACAGTGCGTACCGCAAATAATAAGGCCCTTCCGTGAAGTAGCCATCCGGAGAAAAGCTGAGGTCGAGCTGCGCCAGGAAACCAGCGCGCCCGTATTTGTCTTTGATCTTGCCCGTATCGTCATCCCGCAGGTCATCTGGTAACACGTCCGGCGGTAAGCCGTAGAGGGCGCGGTTGACGAGGGAGTCATCTTCCATTACCAGGCCGATCATCCCCACCGCAGCGCTGCCCCAGGTGGAATGGTTGTGGATTCGGTTGAAGAATTGCGGGTTCTCAACGGATAGGAAGTCCGCCATCGGCCGGAAGAGTTCGTTGTCCAGTTTCTGGCGGTTGTCTTCATCGAGCCAGTCGTAGATATCGTTATAGCCCTGGCTGACGTACACCAACCAATTGGCGTCATTGAGGCACTGCCAGAAGATCTTCCCGGTGGCGTAAGACCGGTCCGTCGGGTGAGTGGGCCACGTCGGGTAGCGCTCGGCGTACAGCAACAGCGCATCCCGTAGGAAGACGGCGTAACGTTCGTCGCCGGTCAGTCGGTACAGCGCGCCGGCATCCCGTAGGGTATACCAATTCTGTTTGTGGATTTCGTGCGTCGGCCCACCGGCCATGTCCTTTGGCGTAGGCACTTCAATCCCAGCCTGCATCACCTTTTCTACTTGCACCTGCGTCAGCGCCAACTGCTCCTGAAAAGCGGGCGCGTATTCTTCGCTAGCAACAGACTTTCCTGCCTCATTTTCGCAAGAGAACAGCAGAACTAGTATAAGCGCCGCTGTTGTGATTGACGCAAGCTTAGTAATAACAGCCGATACATTGCTCACATCTATCACGTCTATCACGTCTCCCCTCTCCTTCGGAGAGGGGCCGGGGGAGAGGATTCCAACACCAACCAAAAGTTTCCACATAATCATTCCAGCCTAGTACCGATCGCCCGGCCGTTAAGAGAAGTCATCGGTTCCGTCAAATCACGTTTGAGCCCCGCCGTGCGGTAGGGTTCGCCGTTGTCTACGAGTTTCGTGCCGCCGGAGAAGACGGAATTGGTAATGTCGACCACCGGCTCACCGACCACCAGGTGGAGGGCAACCGGTTTGGAATCGTCGAAAATGCAACCGTCAATCTGTACCACTTGCGTGCCGTGGAGGCGGATCGAAGCCCCCGTGCGGTTGCGTTTGTCGCCACCAATTTCGTCGAAAGTGCAGTCCTTGATGGTCACCATCGGGCCCAGCGTGCTTTCATCGCGGCCGCCCCGGTGGATGTGGATGGCTTCCTGACCGATATCATCAAACAGGCAGTTTTCAACGACCACTGATTGGGCATTATACACGCCAATATCATCCGTTTCCCGGTCGAGGGCGAGCACGCTGCCGGAGACGTTTTCAAAGCGATTATTGCGCAGCACGATCGAGTCCGCAAAGGTGTTCTTGTATACGCGCAGGACGTTGAAGCTGTGGTTGATGTCCAGGTCCGTAAAGTCGCAATCCTCAATGAATAGCTTGTAGTTCCTGATCATGCTGTAGCGGCTGGTGCGGACGACGGCGTTCAGTGGGCGGTCGCGGCAGGCCTTGCCATCCACTTTGACGCCACGGAGCATTAGCGAACCCCCGTTTTCGATGTTAAAAAGCGTTGTTTTTTCGAAGAGCAGCGTCGGCTTTTCCGCCAGACCCTCCGCAGCGATCACGCTGATGGGGTGGGGGAGATCGATGGATTTCGTGGTACGGTATTCCCCCGCGGCGGTGAGGCGCAAAACGTCACCGCGCGAAGAGCTACGCACGGCTTCCCAGATGGTGTTGGTACCTGGGCTGACGTCGATCGTTTTTCCGGTCGCGAAGAAGGGTTCCTGTACGTCCATCTCGTAGTAGGAAGCTCCCGTATTTTCGGCGGTCGCCATGAGGTCGATACCCCGGCGAATACTGTCCGACACCGCTAAACCGCTGGGTAATAGAATGCCATTTCCAACATCTTCGAGGTTTATCTCACGGCTCTCAAAACCGGTAGATTGTAGTGGTTTCAAGCCATCGCTGAGCAGATTGCCCCGGAAGGTGATGCCGGAGAGGTCGTCAAAAACGTTGAATAGAGAGCCACCGGATTTGCGGTAGAATACGTTGTCGGTGAAGGTCGTCCGGTCCGGCGTTGCGCTGCGTTCGGCGTCGCTACCCACCGCGAGGCCCACGTTCGCACATTCCACCAGTATGTTGCGGCTGATATCCGAATCCGTGACCTGAACGTAGCGGTTCAACGGGGAATTGGGTACGCCATTCATCACCGTCAACGCACTGCGAAACCGATATCCCTGGAGGCCACTGAGGTAGTTATTCACTACGGTTTGCTTAGCGTTGATCACGCGGATACCGCCCGTGTGAGCCAATCCGGAACCGAAGAAGAAGTTATTGTTGATGGTCGTCTCATCACCGTGACGGATCGTCAGCGTGCCGCGGCTATTCCTGAAAGTGTTGTAGCGGTAGATGTTCTGGCCGGACTTATTGGAAATAATCTCCACTTCGCCGTTGCACTGCTCAAAGAGATTGGCCTCCACGAGCGTGTTAGAGTTGAACATGCAGTAGTGCGAGGTACCGATGCGCAGCGTCTCCCCGCCATTCGAACCCAACGTACCCCGATAACCGAAATAGTTGTGGTCAACCCGGTGGTAGTTCTCGCGGTCGGCTTCATCGCCAAGGCGCACGGCCAGTAAAACGCCCTGGTTGCGTTTCCCGACGAAGCTATTGTGATCTACGCGGTTGTTGCGCCCGTAGAGGGCCACCCAGTAGTCACTATCAAAGCGCTCATTGGGGTTGTAATTGTCGACCACGCACTGCGTCACGCGGCAATGATTACAGACGCCTTCTTCCGTCCGAAAGCTAATCACTTCACTCGTTGGGGTGAAACCGTTTTGGAAAACGAAGCCTTCAACAATGATGTATTCACCGGAAATGGCCAAACTGGATTCACCTTCCAAAATGACACCGCCATCCGTTTCCGCGACCAGGTAGATCGGGTTCTCTGATGTTCCCATGGCGTGTAGCGCAAATTCCTCATCTGTGTACGTTCCGTTGGGCACGACGATTCGGTCCCCCGGTCCGGCGGCGTCCAGTTGTGCGCGAAAATCTGTCGGAGCAGGTGCTTCGCAACCAAGAGCAGCTATCAAGAGCATTAGACAGACTAACCACCGCAAGGAGGTTGATGTGGGCGCTGCCGCGGGTGCAGAGTGAAGGATAGGGTGCAAAGAAGTGTATTTTGTAGTGCTGATCGGCTGCCGCTAAAGAGGGTAGGTCAAGGTTAGCAACGGACAAGTAACTGACCGTTAACGCAAGAGCGTATTCGCAAAACCATAACCAAGTTATCCCTCCAAACCCATTGGTAGAATTGGGTTATTTCGGTGGTGGCCGGCGCTTAAAATTTGCCGGCCTCAGTAGTGAAAGTATTTTGAATCGACTTATAAGAAAGTGAGCGCCAAAGCTGGATTGGTGAGAATCAGCTCGGGCGCCCGATAGCTTTTAGGTTTGCAAACCCTTGCTGAAGTTCACAACGTCCTTCAGGTGGCGGCGCATGGCTTCCTCGGCACCCTCCACGTCCTTGCGGCGGATGTGACGTAGAATCTCTTCGTGCTCCAGGTGAGCTCGGAATTCTGTTTTATCGTCACAGACGCGGTAGTTCATGTGGTACCGGATGATATCCGGAGTGATAACCATCATCAACGACTTGAGTACGCCATTTTTACTCGCGTCAGCGATACTGAGGTGATACATTAAATCCTCTTCGATGGAGGACTCACCCGCAGCGGTCTTGACTTCATAAGCCTCAATGGCGCGTTGGATCTCTACGAGATCTTCGTCCGTCCGGCGCATGGCAGCCAGCTTAACGCACTGAATTTCTAACATCACGCGGGTCTCTACGAGGGACGCAAAATCGCTTTCTTCAAGTTGGAGGACGTCCGTGATCAGTCCTTCCAAAGCGGCAATACCCAGACCTGATACAACGGTACCGCTTTGGGGGAGGGTACGCAGAATACCGTAGAACTCCAACTTGCGTAGTGCATCCCGCACGTGGCCGCGGCTGACGCCCAATCGTTCGGCCAGCTTGCGCTCCGCCGGCAGCCGATCTCCGGGGGAAAGTTGCCCTGAAGTGATGAGCGCCCGCATCTGTTTAATGATCATGTCGACGGGGGAGTCCACCTTGATCTGATTAAAGTTGTGTAACATGTGTGATGATGATGTCCGGGTAGTCAAAGTTCTGCCCCAAAGATAGCAAAGTTAATTGGTTGACCAAATATTTGGTTGACCAATCCGATGGCAAGAAAAGTCGCTTGTTTTGGTATGGTGTGGAGACACGTACGATGCTTATAAAGTATCGTATTTGATTGGTAGGCAAGGGTTTATAAAATAAGTAAATCCATATGCGTAATTGTGCCGCGCTTGTGCCATTCTGTTGGCGTTAGAGATTGCTAATGTGTGCTAGTGGGTTGGCAATGGGGCGTGTGGCTATTTGGTTAACCAATTAATTGGGGAATTATATCTGGGCTGCCGGAAAGGTGGCATCGCTATGTAGATCGGGGTTTTTAGGTTGGGAATTAACGAAAATCCAGGGTCGTCGGTCCTACGGACCTTGGGACCCTGGGCTACCGGGGATCCTTTCAGGATCACTTATTTGACAATAGGCCGTCCAAAATGCCGAATGCAACGTCCAAAAAGCAACGTCCAACGTCCATATCCACCGTCCAAAATCCAACGTCTAAAATCCAACGTCTATAGATCAAACACCTCCCGCACCCGCTCATCCGCCACCAACTTTCGGAACCGCACCGCCCAGTCCGGGCCATCGTAGTAGGGGTGTTGCCGGTACAACTCTACGTAGTCATCCGCTAGCAAAGTGTCGACGGGGCCAACGGCGGCTTTAGCTCGTTGAGCCACCGTCCGCAGGGTAGGGCGGGTGAATTTGAGTTGTTGCGGATCCACCCAGCCGGCGGCGATGAAGGCGGTGGTTTTGGCCCGGCAACGGCAGGGGTTAGCTTTGTTGATGAGCCCACACTTCGCATTCATAAAGTTGCGTAGATCACGGCGGGCGCGTTGCAGTCGTTTACGGTACGTATCCGCCGGAACGCCAAATACCTCCGCACCCACGGCGGAAGGCACCCCGAAAAGGTCCCCCAGAATAAAGACCAGGCGTTGTTTGCGGTCCAGACAGAGGAGCATTCCGAGCATACAACCTAGTTTAGCTTCTTCGACGATGAGGCCGGCATCCGGCTCGGTGTCCGCAGGCAATTGTAGTGGCTGCAAGAGCATACTATCGAGCGCCTCACCATACTGTTCAAAACTAGTGATCTCACCTTCCAGCGGCGTTTTCTCGGCATCCAGGAAAGTGTTGACGACTATCCGGTACGCCCAGGTGCGGAAGGACGATTTGCCGGCAAACTGGCCAATGCGGGTGACGATTTTTACCAGCGCCTCCTGCGATAAATCCTGCGCATCCTGCGGGCTGAGGGCGTAGCGTAGCGCCACGTTGTAAATGAAGGCCTGGTGCCGCCGGATCAATTGATCAAGGGCACTCAGGTCGCCATTCGTGGCCATCTCCACCAATTGCTCATCGAGCAAATCGCTGTTATCGGTAAGCATTGAGCTAGTTAAGTTTAATGATCGGCCCGCCGTCGGTACCAGCCGCCGCAAAAAGGCCGAAGACCTTCATTTCGGAAATGCTACTAAAGTACGGACCGAGTTCGGGTAATCCCATCAGGGCGGCTGCGGCCAGTTCGTGTTGTTCCTTGGATTGCCAGATGGCCAGGTCGCCCAGCACATCGGCATCCTTGTCGTGGCGCAGCATCGCGTGGTGATGGCACCCTTCCCGTTGCGACAAGAGGCTATGCAGTTTTGGGTGGATGGCGTGGCTGGTGGCGGGGTCTTTAGTGGAAAAGAGGGCCAGCTCCAGTAGTCCTGATTTCGTTTCCATAGTACCTCGAAGGTCTGCCGCGTTGACGGACGACCGGTAGTGCCCCATGTGCTGAACGGCCGCAATGGCGGCGGAGAAGAATTGGAAATCAGGGTCCGCCATCACCATTTCTGCGGCGGCGAAGGCGGAGTCGAGACCATCCCAACAAACCACGTCGGCACGCATCTGTCCGTCCTCTCCGACCCAGTGGCTCCACCACCGTAGTCCGGAGGCCTTGTCCCACAGGAGCTTTGCGGCCTTGCTAACGACAGGTAGAAAAGTGTCCTGAGCCATTTCCGTTGGCGTGTAGACAACAATTTCAAGAAAAGATTGAGTATCCATAGTATCTGGTTTTATACTTGGACGATCTCAGCGTCTTCCCGTGACCGAAAACCCAGTATTTTTCCAAACTCTTGCCCCAAATGGGTAACAACAAGCCCATGACTCTCCACCGTCAGGTGGCGGACCCATACCTTTCAGTAATATTCCAAAATCCAAAATCCAAAATCCAAAGTCCAAAGTCCAAAGTCTAAAATCCAACGTCTAAAGTCCCAAAATTTGCGCCCCCACCTAACCCTCCTCTTCCTAACCTTCTCCCTGGCCCTCACCGCCCAGCCCGACCGCAACCAAAAGTTCGCTGCCGCCGCAATGGTCGGCCTCAACATGTCCCAAATCCACGGAGATCGGTACTTCGGGTACCGCAAGCCGGGGATACGATTTGGGGTAGAGACGCAGGTACTTTTTCGGCCGGAGCTTTTTCTTACGGTTGGGGTAGGGTACTCCCGCGAAGGAGCGCAGCCCAACGCGGAGGAGATCCGCATCGACGGGGGCAACGGCACCCAGCTCAACCTGTCCATGATCCAGGTACCCATACTACTGAACTACCGCATCGGTAACCGCAAGGCCACGGGTAAGCGGGACAATTTTGCTTTGTACCGAAGTCCTATCCTCCAGGTCGGCGCCAAGGTCACGCGGCTCATCAAATTCAGTACTGCCAACCGTGGCTTTTTTGATCAACTCCGCGCCGCGCCACCCATCAACGAAGTCGGCCTCGAATTTCGCGACATCGACGTAGCCATCATCGCCGGAGCTACCGCGCCCATTGGCCTTCGCTACGCGGTCTTCGTTCAACACGCCCTTTCCGTCCGCGGCCTCTACGATCCGGACGCATTAATTCCCTACGAAGGCACGCGCCTTGAGGTAAGCCAATTGCGCCCCTATGCACTTTCCGTTGGACTAAAGATCAATGTCTATTGATTCGAACGCAAAAAGGTCCATCTCAAATAGAGATGGGATCAGGTAGCAGAGTTGTACAAAAAATTAAAAACTAGATCTACCATTCTTACGCTGTACGAACGCAGTGAGCATATACTTGCGGTAGCCATTCAGTCCTCACTAATCGAGTATCGAGTATCGAGAATCCAATTTTGAGAATCGAGAATCGAAATTGAGCATCAATTTCGCCCATGTTTTCCCCAACCCAGCTTATCGCCCTCTCCGATTTCGCCCTAGCGGCCTGCTGCTTATTCATGTCCGGCTGGCTCTTCGGTAGGCTGTCCGCTCCGCATTCCCGCCCCGGGCTGCTTTGCTTTTTCATGCTCTTTGCCGGTGCCGCACCGTTTCTGGGTGGGGTAGACCACGGATTTTTCGAGCCCCTTGGCGCCCGCTTTATCCCTCGGCTCATCACCTACCTGATGATCGCCGCCGGCACTTTTTGCCTCTTCCGCTACACCATTCTCACCTACCTGCCAAACGCCCGGAAAGTACTCATGCCCATCGCTTTTCTCCAACTGGTAGGTTTTGTTGCAGCGTCCTTTCTGACGGATAATTTCCTGCTCGTCATCGGCAATTTCACCCCGGTGCTGGTCCTTTTCGTCGCCATGAATCTCCTTCAGCGCAAGGCCGGCCCAGGCCGCACCTGGTTGGCGACATACGGTGTGGTGATGACGGCCGCCTCCCTCATCCAGGCCCTCGGCATCGCCATCCCCGGCCTCCTCGACGCCGATACCTTCTCCCACCTTGTCGCATTAGCCAGCTACGCCTTTTTCTTCCTGGGTGCCCGCGATGTTATCCACGCTCATCAAGCCGTCCCGAAGGGCCGGCCTACGTAGCGATGGCACACCGTCAGGTGGCCCATTCTACTTGGCATGGTGGTCCATTCTTCACCGCACGTCGGCTTATTCACTACCGCACGTTGGCCCATTCTACATAGTCAGGTCACCCTTCACAAATTCTCCGTTCATTCCTATCTTCCACTCAACAATCAGGGCGCTGCCGCAGGTGCAAAGCCAAGGAACAAGAAACAATAGGTAAGGCCCGGTTTACTCGCCCATCTCCCTGGCACCCGCGGCAGCGCCAACTTGTGGATGTCTGAATGTAAGGTGAACTGATATGGAAAAAATCACCCTGGATTGGGCAAAAGCGGAACTAGTAAAATGGGCCCGCGAAGACCTCGCGCTACGGGATGCTCTCATCGCGGAAGGCAGGCTGGGGGAGGGGTATGATGTGGCTATGGAAGCCCTGCACGTTAAGAATGCGGACCGTTTGGAGAGGGTGATTTCCCAGTTAGGTTTCCCCACCGAAAGTAGGGTTGAGCCCGAAGCCGCCGAAGCTGCTTGGCTCATCGTACAGCACGCGATCAGCCGGCCAAATTTCATGCGAGCGTGCCGCGATGTACTGAAGGCGGAACCAGCGGCTAACCTGCGCGAACGCGTCCGCCTAGCCTACCTGGAAGATCGCATCGCCATCTTTGAAAACCGGCCGCAGACCTACGGCACCCAATTTGATTACGATGCAAACGGCGAACTCTCTCCTCAACCAATCGCTGACGCGGACGGGGTGGATGAACGGCGTGCCGCTCTCGGACTGGATTCACTCGCCGAAAGAACTAAAAAGATGAGAGATCGCGCGCAAAGAGCAAGCGATTACCCCAGGGTAGGCCACGCCGAACGCAAACTGCAATATGAAAAATGGAAACGGCGCGTCGGTTGGCTCAAGTAGTCAGCACCTCGGTAGGATTAATTCAGTAATCTCTTCAGGCTTCTCCGAAAGATGAAGTTTCTATTTGTCGCTTATTTTGCGGCATGAAATACACCCCCAATCTACTATTACTTGCCATAGCGCTTCTACTTCCCATCATCTCGGTATCCGCCCAAACCCTTGCCGTGACCGAATACGGAGACACCATCTTCGTCTACGACAACGGCACGTGGAGCTACGACATGCTCGACGAAATGCCCGAGCAGGAAACGGTGTTTGACTACCTGAACCAGGAACTCGACATCGTTGAAATTGAAGCGCCCTTCACCACACCCGCGAAGGCCCAAAAGGTACTGACGGCCCCGAACGATATGTTCGACGTCAAGTACGACGCCAGCGTTTGGAAGCGGGTACCACCCGCCACGCTCAATGAAGATGCGACCTTCGCCATTCAGGGCAAGGAAAGAGATATTTGGTGTGTCGTCATCGCCGAGGAGACAGAAATCTCGAAGGACAAACTCTTGTTGATAGCCAAGAACACACTTGACGAGAGCTCTGGCAAGAAATCCGAAATCCTATCCGTGGAAGCGCGCAACGTCAACGGAACGGACCTGCTGCGTGGCGTCCTCAAAGCGGACCTGAATGGTCTGGTGATTGTCTTCGACAGCTACTACTATTCCAACGATGCCGGCTCCGTGCAATTCGTTACCTGGACAACCGAAACCGTTTGGAAGCGCAACCAGGAAATGATTCACGATTTACTGAATGGCTTCGTGGTGAAGTAGGGTACCGCCTTTCGGCTATTTCACCAAAGTCATCTCCTCCACCAAGTGTGGCGCACCGCCCAATTTATCAATCAGGAAGAGCACGTACCGAACGTCGACCATGATATTCCGGCAAATGGCGGGGTCGTAATTAACGTCGCTCATTGTGCTCTGCCAGGTACGATCGAAGTTGAGGCCGACGAGGCGACCGTTGGCATCCAGGGCGGGGCTACCGGAGTTGCCACCGGTGGTGTGGTTGGAACCGAGGACGCAGACGGGTAATTTGCCGTCGGCGGTGGCGTATTGGCCGTAGTCCTTTCCCTCGTGCAATTCAATGAGTTTGGCCGGTAGGTCGAATTCGTAATCGCCGGGGACGTACTTGTCGATGACGCCGTCGAGGTAGGTCATGTAGTGGTTGTCCTTGCCGTCGAGACCCTCGAAGCCTTCGAATTTGCCGTAGCTGACGCGGAGGGTGGAGTTGGCATCCGGGTAGAATCTTTTTTCGGGGAACATCGTCATCAAGCCCTTCATGTACTGGCGTTGGAGGGGTGCTAGGCGCTGTTGGTACTCATTGTAGATATCGACCACGTGGGTTTCGTTGTGCTTATTGAGCTGAAGGACGAATTGGTAGGCCATGTCGCCCTTGATCATGTCCACCGCACCCTGAGGATTGGTTTCCAGCAAGTTGATCAGCCGGTCCCCGCGGGTGAGGTAGCTGCGGTTGAAGAGGTCCTGAATAACGCGGCTCTGGCTACCGGCGAAGTCGGCCTGATCGCGGACGTACTGGCTCTGGTACTGCTCCGGTAATTCCTCGTAGTAAGCCGGCAACAGGGCTAGCGCGACCCGCTTGTCGATCTCCGCATTGTAGCCCTTGTAGAAATTCTTCAGGTAGTTCACGATCCGAGGCACTCGGGCGGTGAAGGCTTCGATGCCGTTGTTATCCGCGACCCGGAGTTGGCCACGGAGTACGCTGGCGATGCGAAATAGATCGACGTTGTAGTTGATCTCACTGACGTAGGCGCGTGCTTTTGCGACTTCTTCCCGCTTCGCGATGATGCTATTGATCTCTGGAAGTAGGTTGCCGTAGGCCTGCTTAGCGTTAGGTTTGGCCGCCAGCCGCTGATTGTACTCGGTTTCCATGGCGGACCGATTTTCTATCCCATCAAAGGTGGCTACGCCTTCGCTTTCGCCGCGCCACTTTTTCCAGGAATTAGCGATGCGGGCCTGCTTACTGGCGTAATCGATTTTTACCTGTGGGTTGGCCCGCATGGCGCTATCGATGACGGCTAGGCTCTTGTCCCGCATGCCGATGCGGATGGGGTTGACGACCTCCGTCCGTTGGCGCATGGCTTCGGCGCTGAGGTACTGATCCGTGCGGCCGGGGAAGCCAAAGATCATGGAGAAGTCGCCGGGTTTGACGCCGGCCATGCTGATTTCGAGGTGCTTTTTGGGCGTCATCGCCACGTTCTCAGGAGCGTAGTCGGCCGGGCTGCCGTCGGGGGCGGTGTAGATGCGGAAGAGGCTGAAGTCGCCGGTGTGGCGGGGCCATTCCCAGTTATCGGTGTCGGCGCCGTATTTACCAATGGAAGAGGGTGGGGTACCCACCAAGCGCACGTCGGTGTACTTTTTGGTGACGAAGGCGAAGTACTGGTTACCATCGTAGAAAGGCTTGACGAGCACTTCCTCGAACTTGTTGAGTTGGTAGCCTTCTTTAAGGGCATCGATGTTGCCGGAGATCAATTTGTCCCGATCAGACTCGCTCAGCTCATCCGTCACCCCTGCGAGCACCTGGTCGGAAACGTCTTCGATGCGTTCGATGAAGGTGACGAAGAGCCCGGCGTTGGGTTTTTCTTCCATCTTGTTCTTGGCCCAAAAGCCATTTTCCAGAACGTTATCCTCCAGCGTTGAATGGCTCTGGATGGCCCCAAATCCACAGTGGTGATTGGTGAGGACGAGCCCTTGATTAGAGATCACCTCTCCGGTACAGAACCCACCGAAGTGGACGATGGCATCCTTAAGGCTGCTGTTGTTGATATCGTAGATATCCTTTGCGGAGATCTTCATCCCCATGGCCTGCATTTCCTCTTCGTTGAGGTTCTCCAGGAGGAGGGGCAGCCACATTCCACCTCCAGCGGAGAGGGAGATGGTGACGAAACAGGTAAGAATTAAAGAGAGGAAGGGGCGGATGAGCATACTGGTTTATTTGGGGAGGGTAAGGTAGGGATTTAACGAAAATGTGGGGGTGGGTGGTGGTGGTTACCGTCTGCTGTTTGTGGAATTGGCCACCGGCCTCGCTTGGTAGAATGGGCCACCTGACGGTGTGCCATCGCTACGTAGGCCGGCCCTTCGGGACGGGTTGATTGTGGGCGTAAGCGCCGCAGGCCTCCCCAACCTCTCCTGCTCATGCGAAATAGCTAAACATGATTTGTAGAATGGGCCACCTGACGGTGTGCCATCGCTACGTAGACCGGCCCTACGGGACGGATTGATTGTGGACGTAAGCGCCGCAGACCTCCCCAACCTCTCCTGCTCATGCGAAATAGCTAAACATGATTTGTAGAATGGGCCAACTGACGATGTGCCATCGCTACGTAGGCCGGCCCTACGGGACGGATTGATTGTGGACGTAAGCGCCGCAGGCCTCCCCAACATCTCCTGCTCATGGGAAAATACCTTAGAACAAAACAGGTGAAATTTACCAAACTCTTATTCTCCAAACCTCTACCTCTCATGCGAGCACGAAGTACTGCGAAGCAAAATAAGCGCCGCAGGCCTCCCCAACCTCCCCTGCTCATGCGAAATAGCTAAACATGATTTGTAGAATGGGCCACCTGACGGTGTGCCATCGCTACGTAGGCCGGCCCTTCGGGACGGGTTAATAGTAGACGTAAGCGCCGCAGGCCTCCCCAAGCTCTCCCGCTCTCCGAAATACATAGTGTGATATGCGAGATAGAATCCATATATTGTTGCCAGGCGCCATAATTGGTGCACCTTAATTTTTCACGGTCCGACCCTAGTTTACGTTGCGTTAAGCGAATTGTCAGCAATCACTAAAGAGCGAAGATTTACTGCGGGGAGGGCCTAACCCCATTTAAATGAAACACCTCAACCTGTTCCTACTTCTCCTCCTGATCACAACCGGACTGTGCGCCCAGGACCGCGAACCACTCGATATTAAATACGGGAAACTCAGCGCGGGAGAATTCTCCTACATGCCCACCGGCCGTGATTCTTCCACCGAGGCTTACGTTCTGTTTGACCGGATGAGCCTCGAAATCAATTTTGATGCTTCCAATACGCCCCGCCGGACACAGCGGGTTCACCGTCGGGTGAAACTCATTCGGGAATCCAGCTTTGACCGCGCGACGGTAGAACTGTACTACCGCCCCAAAACTGAAAGCATGACCGATATCAATGCTTGCATTTTTATTCCCGGGGAGAAAGTGGTCAAGCTGAAGGGGCGGGACTTCGTACGGTCCAAGTATAGCGATGACGTGAACCTGATTAAGTTTACTTTCCCCGGCGTGAAGGAGGGGGCGATCATTGAGTATCAGTATAATTATTCTACCGAAAACATTGTCGTTCCCAGTCGTTTCCAGTTTCAGGAGGATATTCCGGTGCGGTACGTAGAGTACAGCTCCCGCATTCTGGACATGTTCGAGTACGTCAACATTGGGACGAGTACTAATTACGACGTCAAGCAACACCGTAACACTACGCAGCAATTAGGGAGTAGGACGCACCAGATCAACATCAACACTTTTGGGTACTACGACCTGCCTTCCTACGAATACCAGCCGTACGTCAATAACTTTTTGGATTACCTCCCGTACGTCCAATACCAGCTACGGAACTTCTACCCACCGGACGGTACCGTCCGCAAGATCTTCACGGATTGGCCGCAGACCATCAAGGCGATGGACGGCTGGACGGAGTTCGGCAAAGCCTACAAGCAAGGTGGCCTTTCCAATGGCGTTTGGAAAGTGGCCGAACCCAAATTAGCCGGCCTCACCACCGAAACGGAAAAGGCACAGGCGCTCTACGATTTCGTGATCAACAACGTCGTCTGGAATGAGGTGCACGACTGGACGAGCGACCACTCTCCCGATCGCACTTTTGAGGCGAAGGAAGGCGACAGCGGGGAGATGGCCTTCATGCTCCTGGCCCTCCTGCGCCGTGCGGATATCGAAGCGCAACCAGCGTTGGTATCCCTTCGCGACCGGGGAGCACCGATCCAGGTCTTCCCCATCATGGCCCAATTCGAGCACGCCATGGTGTACGCCAAACTAGACGGCGAATGGACGTTCCTGGACCCTAATGACCGCCGCCGGCCAATGGGATTGCCCCGGTCCTCCGCCCTCAACGGCGCGGTGATGATTGCTGACCCGGACAATCCACGCTGGGTGGAGCCGACTACGCCCGCCGCAAAGAGCACCATCATGGTTACTGCAGATTTACAAGATGATGGTACCGCCACCACTGAGATCATCGCCAAAAGCGATAGCTACTTTGCTTACTCGGATCGAATCCGTGTTGCCAATATGGAAGAGGATATGGAATTTCCCATCGCAGAAAACATTGCAAAGCGTTTTCCTGAGGCCTCACTCGTGGATATGGAGGTGATGGACGGAGACGTCAAAAGTGGCGACATGAAATACTCGATGCACCTCGAAGTACCGATGGCGGACGTGGTCGATGACTACCTCTATTTGCAGCCAATTCTCGTTACTGCACTGGATAAAGAACTTGTGGACACGGAACGCCGGCTCTACCCAATGGATTTCAACTACCCCTGGGTGAAACGCTACATCACGACCATCAATTTGCCGGAAGGGTACGTCGTCGACGAAATTCCGGAGTCCTTCATCGTGAAGTCTGAGGATGGGTCGATGGTCTCGCTGTTCCGCGTCCTCGGGCAGGAAGATGGGAAGATCAACCTGGAGCACCGCGTCAGCATCAACCGGACGGTTTATTCGGCCGCGGAATATCCCGTGCTGAAGGAGTTGTTTGAGCTGGTCATCGAAGCGCAAGAATCCGTCATCGTACTAAAGAAGGCTAAATGATGCGTGCAGTTATCCTATTGTTACTTGCCCTTTGCTCCGCACCCGCGGCAGCGCAAGATTTTCAGTATTCCATTCTAACGCTCCCCGAGAAATTGAAAGAAAACGCAAACTCCGTGGTGCGTGATTTGACGTACGATTACGTGGTGTACTCCGATCGAGAATCGACCGTAACCGTGACGGAGACAATAACTATTCTCAACAGTAAGCACGCGTCGCTGTCGGACGTTTCGGCGAGGTACGACAAGGGTACGTCGCGGGTCACGAAATTGGAAGCAGAAATATTCGGTCCGTTGGGGGAGAAACTGGGGAAGCTCAAGAAATCAGCCATTAACGACTTTCGGGCCGTAGATGGCTTTGACGGTAACGGCCGGGTGATGTACGCTTCGATGGAGTACGCCAAGTATCCGTACACAATCGTCAAGACTTACGAAAAGAAAATGGAGGGAATCGGTATGGTAATGGGTGCCCCTTCCGTGGCGCCCTTGCAATATGATCAGTCACTCCAGCAGGCGACGATTCGAGTGACGGTGCCGGCATCCGTCGGTCTGAATGTACAGGGTAACAACATTCCGGAACCCACCATTTCTGGATCGGACCCCATGGTCTACGAGTGGAAATTGGCGGACATCCCCGCCGTAAGTCACGAAGTGCTGGCTCCGGTCTTTAGCCAGCAAATGCCCTTTCTGATCACTACTTTTAAAAAATTCAACGCGGATGGGTACGAAGGGAGTTTTTCAGACTGGAACCAACTGGGCCAATTCATGCAGCAACTCTACGTGGACCGCGACGTGCTTACCCCGGAACTCAAAGCATTGGTACACCAAGTAACCGACGACAAGGAGACCAATTTTGCGAAGATTGACGCATTGTACCGCTTAATGCAAGAGAGAACGCGCTACATCAGCGTCCAGCTCGGCATCGGTGGTTGGCAACCTTTCCCCGTGAGCTACGTGGAGGAAAATCGCTACGGCGATTGCAAAGCGCTGAGTAACTATATGGCCGCGATGCTCAACGAAATTGGAATTGAATCCTACCACGTACTCGTGGAAGCCGGCGATGAAGTCCGGATGCCTAAATCGGAGGAATTCGCAAACCCCTACTTCAACCACATGATCCTTTACGTCCCCGCCGAGGATATGTACCTGGAATGTACGAGCAGTAATAATCCGACGGGCTACCTGGGCAGCTTTACCGAAGGGCGAACGGTACTGCACGTCACCCCCGAAGGCGGCCGGCTAGCGGAAATCCCCCGAACCTCACCTGCTGAGAACGGACAACTACAAACCCTCGCGGTGACCGTCCTGGAAGATGGCGGCGCGGAATTGGATTTTCACAACCACTACTTCGGTACTACCCACGATCGGTACCGCAACCTGCAGGATGAATTGCCAGACCAGCGGGAGCAGATCAAAGCGCTCCACCGTACGGGAACGATCCCGGACGTCCACGGTAGTACCTACGAATTAAGCGTAGTACCGGACGCACCCGAAGCTAAGCTACACTACCACACCAAGTTGAATAAGTACGCCCGCTCCATGGGCAAACGGATGTTTATCCCCGTCAACAAGTATTCGGCTTACGGCGTCCCCGAAAGGCTGGAAAAGCGCCGCACGGAAGTTCGGAGCGAAGAATCCCGTTTCTACGTGGATACCGTAAGAATCACCCTCCCCAATAATATGGAGATCGAAAGCCTCGGCCCCGAACGGATTGATCTCGATCACGCTGCTGGCGAATACAGGTCCACCATCGCCGTCAAGGGTAACCAATTGGAGTGGGTGCGGACGCTCAAGCTAGTACCCTTCAACATCCCCGCCACCGAGTACGATAGTTACCGCGAATTCTTCCTAGATGCTGCGAAAGCGGACGGCCGCCAGGTAGTAGTGAAGGAACGACGAACGAAGTAGGTACCACCGCTACCGCCTAAGTGTCCCGGAGGGACACGCAAGTTAGCCCAGGGTCAAGCAGCCGCAGGCTGACGACCCTGGGTTTTCGTTATTGAGGCCCGGGGTGAACACGATTTTGATTTGTCGTTATTGACGCCTGGTAGAATACGATCTAATTCATCGTTATAGACGCCTGGTAAAACACGACCCTAGGTTTTCGTTATAGACCGCGGTTAGGCAAGTCTTTTATTCATCGTAATAGAATACCGATTGTGCAAGACCCCGGGTTAAAAGGTCGGTACTACAACTCCTCCACCGGCACCGCCGTATTCTCCACCCGCCGTTGCTTCAGGTAACGGTAAGCCAGCAAACCGGCCGCACCTAGTATAATTAACAGGCTACAGATGTAACTCAGCGTTACCCCAAGATTGTAGGAACCGGGGTTGAAAACCATTTCAATTTCGTGTTGTCCGGCCGGTACCCGAAGGCCACGTAGAATGTAATTGGTCCGGATTAACTCAGCTGGTTTACCGTCGATGGTGGCTTCCCAACCCAGGTCGGGGCCGTACCACATCTCGGAAAACACGACCAATTGTTCTGAGGGTGAATCGAAGGCGTAGGTCAGATTATCGGGGATGTACTTAGTGAGTTGAATACTGCCCTCGCCACTTGGGCTGATACCAGCTACCACGTCCGCAAAATCTTCGTGGACAATAGCGGTCTTCTTCAGATCCTCTACGGTGCCCAAGGCTTCGAATTCAGCGGTATTACTGCTCACCACTTCGACTTGATTCACCAACCAAGCATTACCGTAGGCCGCCGGATTTTTACGGGCTTGCGGCGTGTTATTTTCACCGGGGACGATAAAGTACTTGGTGTTGAGCATGTTCAACACATCCTGATCGCGCTTCAGCAGGTAGCCGTCGATTAGATCCTGGTAACGGCGCATTTTGACGGCGGAGTAGCCACCAATGCTTTTGTGGTAGAAACTGGTGGACGCGTCGTTGAAGGTGTTGACCGTCAAATTCAGTACCCGGAAGTTGGGATCTTTATCGGCGAGGATCAGATCATCTGCCGGAGTGGTAGGTGGCCTGGTCCCTAATTTTCTTTTCCGTACCCAAGCGTCCTCTCCAATGTATTCTTTATTGATGCCCGAGAAGTCGAACACTACCAGGGCAGCCAGGATGAGTCCCGCAATGGTGGGGTTGACTAATTGTTTAAACCAGGCAAACAATAGACCGAAGGTGAGGCCAACGTAGAGGAAACTCCGCCAGGCGCTGTCGGAGTAAGCTTCCTGGCGGGTATCCTCTAGTGCCTGGAGCAAGTTTGCGCCCACGTCAGCACCACCGAGCATTCGGCTTAGGGTAGGTGCATCATTGGCGCCCGAAAAGGTGATAAAGCTTGGCAGAACTACGGCTACCAGAAAACCTAAGGTTCCGGCAGTGATGCCAGCGTAGAGCAATTGCTTCCGCGCTCGCTCAGGAGATTTTGTCAGAGTTTTCGACCAACGGGTAATTCCCAAGATCCCCAGGGATGCCATCATGAATGTGGTGATGGAGAGGGCGGAATTAGGCGTCCGGAATTTATTGAGGAGGGGGACATTGTCAAACAGAAATCGGTTGAACCCTTCCAGGTTGGAGCCCATCGCCATGAGCATGATGAGGAGGGTGCCACCGCCCAACCAGGCAGCCTCGGGCCTTTTTGCCGTGAAGAGCCCGAATATGAAGATGGCCCACACCACCGCACCGAGGTAGATCGGCCCTTCCGTGAAGGGCAGGGAGCCATGGTACAGCGGCGCCATAAATTGGCTGCGAATATTGAAGCCAGCCCGTTTGATCGCTTTTCCAAAGGATGAGGTAGAGGAAACCGTCTCTCCACTTCCGCCACCTGCTGCCATTGGGGCGTAGGTGGCAATCGCGTCCTTGAAGCCATTACTCCACTGCATGGCGTAATCCCAATCAAGTCCAGAACCAGTGTTTGCGCCGCCAGATGAGCTGGCTACTGGCTTTTCCAGGACCTGCCCACCCCGCATAGTTGCTGCAGCATATTCCCGGGTTGGAAGCACGTTACTCGCACCCGCGCCCAGGGCAACAATAAGTCCTACTAGCAATGCAGCACTAGCTAAAGCGAATTCCTTTAGTTTTTTCTGCCTGATTGCTTGTACCAGTTTTGCAATACCGAAAATCGGTACCGTGATCCCGAAATAGTA
Organism: Lewinella sp. 4G2; assembly: GCF_001625015.1. Lineage (NCBI taxonomy): Bacteria > Pseudomonadati > Bacteroidota > Saprospiria > Saprospirales > Lewinellaceae > Lewinella > Lewinella sp. 4G2. The sequence continues at coordinate 3,402,595 of NZ_LVWJ02000014.1, forward strand.
AAGCATCTGCGGGTGATTCGAGAGGATAGCGAGCCCCATGCCTAGCGCAAAAAGTACCCCTCCCGCCAGGTATTTCTGTCGGAAAGCTACGATAAGCCCACTCGCTATTAGCGGCAGATACAGCAGCGTTCTTGTCTTCGTCCCGTGCCCAGCGCCCCAGAGGACCATATTGTTGGTGGCCAGCGCAATCGCGAACGCGCCCGCTATACTTAACCAGGGATTTACTCCTACGATGATCAGGAATAGATACGCACAGATCAAACCGCCAAAGAAGATGCCAGCTGCGCCACCCAGGTAACTCCTGATCGGCGCTTCTAATGATCGAAGTAAGTTCCCTTTAGAAATGGTCTTGACTTGGTAGGTAGGCATCCCCCCAAAACTCGTACCCGTCCAGTTCATGCGTCGGCCTTCCGTACGCTGGTAGGCGCCCATCTCGGCGGAGGAGCCCTTGTAAGCTTCGATATCTCCCTGCCGGAGGTCCTTACCATCAAACTGCGGGGCAAAGACGATGAACACCGCCGCGTAAAACATCACGACGGCGACGATATGTGGAATGAACTGCTTAAACTTCATAGAGCAATATTACAAGAAATCGACGTCAACGTCGTAAGGGTAGGTAATGAGGTAATCCATCGCTTCCTTGATGGGGAAGTCTTCAAAGACGATCCGGTACAGCATCTCCGTGATAGGGACCCGCAGGCGCAAATCTTTAGCCAGGTGGCGCGTAACCATCAGGGTACGGACGCCTTCGGCCAGTTCCTGGCTGGTCTCCATCACCTCGGCCAGTTTTTCACCGCTACCCAACCGGTAGCCAAAGGTGTAGTTGCGGCTTTTGCGAGAGGTGGCCGTGGCGATAAGGTCACCAATGCCGGCCGTCCCGAAGAAGGCGCGGTTTTCACTGCCGAGGGCGCGGCCGAAGTAGATCATTTCGTGGAGACCACGCGTGATGAGCATGGCCTGGATATTCTTGCCGAGGCCAAATCCCTTAAGAATGCCGGAACCAAGTGCAATCACGTTCTTAAGGACGCCGGCCAACTCTGCTCCTAAAAGATCGTGAGTTTCGAAGACGTGCAGTTGCTGCGAGGCCAGCACGGCCTGAGCTCGGGTGATCACTTCATCAAATTTACTGGCCACAACGGAGGCGGAGGGTTGGCCGTCCAGTAACTCCCGCGCCAGGTTAGGCCCGGTGAGGGCACCCACTCGGACGACGACACTTTCCTCTTTAATGACGTCAGTCATCGTATGGACCTGCCGCCGGCGCAGTCCCTTTTTCGGAATGTCATTCAGTTCCACTTCCGTGATGTCAAAACCTTTGGTTCCATGAATCAGCACGTGGGCGGGCTCTAGGTACTTGGTGATGCTGCGCATCATCGTCCTGAAGTTGTTGGAAGGCACGATGGGGAAGATCAACTGGCATTCCCCGGCCACCCGTGCCAGATCGTTCACCACCCGTACGCGGGGGTGCAGTTCAACGCCGAAGCGGAAGCGATCTTTTTGTAGTTGCTCTACCACCTGCCGGTTGCGGCTGTACACCAATACGTCAGTATTCAGTGCCATCAAGTTAGCCATAGCCGTACCGAAGGAACCGGCACCGATGATACCAACCGGTTCCGGTTTGGGGGAAGGGCTAGCTGGAGAGGCTGGGGTGGGGGGCAAGGTGCTTTATTGAAGGGGTGATGGCCGCAGCGCAGCCGGGGCGAACTTACGAACTGAACTCATCATCCTTAAAGGTATCGATCTCCCGGCGCTCCCGTTTGGTGGGCCGCCCTTTGCCTTTCTCGCGAAATTCGGAACCACTCTTCCCGACGAACCAATCCTTGAATTTAGTCAATTCTTCCTCGGGGGTGTGGTCGATGTAGGCAGTAACGGCGATCGGTGCGCCAACGCGCTTGTCCAGGATCTTTACCACTTCGTATTCCATGTTGAAGCCGTTTCGGACGACGCTCACCCGGTCACCCACAGTAACGGAAAAGCTTGGTTTCACGACCGTCCCGTTAACACGGACTTTGTTACTTCGGACGATGTCACCCGAAAGGGTACGGCTCTTGAAAATGCGCACGGCCCAGAGCCATTTGTCAATTCTTACTTTATCCATATTCGCCCAATGGGTGGGGTTTGCGAAAAGTTCTGCAGTGGCCAGGACTTCCTGCTGCTTAAGGAGTCGCAAGTTAGCACGGCGGGTACCACGATTCCCTTTATTTACGTTAATCAACGTCAAATAGGGTGGCCGGCGGCTTGCTGCTATCCTTGTCGCCGATGCCCGGCTTACCTTTGCTCCATGCGTTTCTATATATCAATTTTCGCGCTCTGCCTGCTCGCATCCTGTAACGAGGAAGTTGCGGACCCGGTCGATCTGGCTTCCGACCAGGATTACTTTCCCGTCGAGCTGAATCGCCCCGTTATTTATGCTCAGGACAGCATCGTGTTAGTAGGGCTATCGCGTGGCGTGCGTTACGATACGGCGCGGTCGCAGGTGCGGGAGCAATTGGTTGAATCGTTCACTACGGGTGATGGGCAAACCGTCTACCGAGGGGAACGCTGGCAACGTACGGACGGATCTGCAGAATGGCAGTTTGTCCAGACGTACACCCTCCAAAAGGCGGAAACCGCCGCCTTTCGGACCGAAGACAACCTGACCTTCACCAAGCTGATCTTCCCCATCACGCCCAACCGATCGTGGGATGGCAACGTGGCTTTCGACGTTACCCAGGACATCCCCGTCGGCGGCGAATTCCTTGACGTTTACAACGGTTGGAATTATCGTTACGCTCCAACTATGCTGGATACAACGCTAAATGGGAATGCACTTACCGAAACCCAACTCGTCATTCAGGCAGAGGTGAACAACGCCATTGAGTACCGGCAGGCCTTCGAACGGTATGCTCCGGGCATTGGACTGGTAGAACGATTCCTGGATGCCCGCCACACCCAGTGCCGGAATTGCTGCAATGCCGACCTGCAAGCCTGTAGCCTTTTGCCCTGGGACGAGAAGGCGGAAAAGGGGTACATCATCCATCAGACCCTACTCAGTTTTGAATGATTAAGCATAGCAGTGGCGGTCTACAACTAGGTCAGCAGCGATATTATCTGCATTAACAAAGGATGCTTTTACTCCTCATTTCTTACCTTTAGCTAAAGCGTTCTACTTCCCCCAAACACCTGAACTACCTAACACACCTTACCCATGCGCACCGTAAGAGCCATTGAATCCCTCGTTGCCTTCGTTGGTAAGGCGGCCGGGTACCTCAATCTCATGCTGATTGCCGTTATCGTAATTGACGTAGGCCTACGCACCATCTTTTCCCTGACGGGGGCCTGGGTGATAGAATTGGAGTGGCACCTATTCGCCGTCATCTTCATGCTCGGCATTCCCTACGCCATGCAGCACGACCGCCACGTGCGGGTCGATCTTTTTTACGAGAAGTTCACCCATAAGGATCGCCGCGTGGTAAATCTCGTGGGCACCCTCATTTTCTTACTTCCCTGGGCCGCCGTCCTTCTACTGACCGGCTGGCACTACGCGGCAGAGGCATGGGCTTCCGCTGAGGGTAGCCCGAACCCGAATGGTATACCTTACTTCTTTCCCATCAAGGCGATGATTCCCTTTGCCGCCGGTCTGCTATTGCTGCAAGCGATGGCCACCGGAGGCAAGGTGTACCTCGAGCCCGAGCCAGGTGCCAACCCCGAACACGAGCCTTCGCAACTCGACTGACGAACATCAGACCGGGCGACCGTACCTTGCTGCTATGCTTCCCGTCTTGGCCTTGATCCTGTTTGCCAGCATCTTTTTGCTGGTGCTGTACGGTTACCCCGTTGCCTTTACCCTTGGTGGCCTCAGCCTGATCTACGCACTTTGCTTTCTCGACGTATCCGTCCTGACCCTATTGCCTAACCGGGTAATGGGCGTGATGGAAAACAGTGTCCTCCTGGCCGTTCCCCTTTTCATCTTCATGGGCATCATGCTGGAGCGCTCCGGCCTCGCCGAAAGGATGCTCCGGACGATGGCCGATCTCTTTGGCCGCGTGCGCGGGGGGATGGCCGTGTCGGTGATTATCGTCGGGGCCTTGCTGGCGGCTTCTACCGGCATTGTGGGGGCGACGGTGGTGACGATGGGGCTCATCAGCCTCCCACCCATGTTGAAGAAAGGGTACGAACCAAGTATTGCCACTGGAGTGATCGCTGCTTCAGGAACGCTGGGGCAGATCATTCCACCTTCGGTAGTCCTGGTGCTACTGGGTAGTGTACTCGGCGTCTCGGTGGGGAAGTTGTTCGCTGCGGCCCTCGTGCCCAGCGCCCTGTTGGTAGGCGCTTACATTCTTTATGTGTTACTACTGGGCATCTTCAAACCAACGGCCCTTCCGCCGGGGGAACGCCAGGTGGAACCCTGGGACGCTACCTTCTTTAAGCGATTGTTCGGTTCTCTAGTGCTGCCATTGATATTAATTGTAGCCGTTCTGGGAAGTATCCTGGCCGGATGGGCTTCCCCCACCGAAGCGGCCGCCATCGGTGCGGCTGGTGCCATGCTGCTTACCCTCAGCCAGCGTAAACTAACCTGGGATACCACTAAGCTGGTGTGTCGTGAGACCACTCACCTGACTTCGATGGTGTTTATGATCTTGCTGGGTGCCACTACGTTCAGCCTGGTCTTCCGGGAGTTGGGAGGGGACTCCTTTCTGGTGCACCTCATCGAACGGAGCGACTTGACGGAATATCAGTTCCTGGCACTGGTGATGGTCGTTGTGTTCATCGCCGGTTTCTTTATTGACTTCATCGAAATCGTCTTCATCATCGTCCCGGTCGTGACGCCGCTTTTCGTAGGGTATGGTACCGATCTGATTTGGTTAGGTGTGCTTCTGGGCATCAACCTACAGACGAGTTTCCTGTCGCCACCGTTCGGATTCGCCCTGTTCTACCTGAAGGGGGTGGCGCCGCCGGAAGTCAAGACTGTACATCTGTATCGGGGGATACTGCCGTTCCTGTTGATCCAGGTAGTGTTGATTGCCCTTGTTGTCCTTTTTCCGGAGTGGATTCTATAAGCAGTTTTCGGGGAACATTTTGAACTTAACTCATTCCCCGTACTACCAGACTTAGCCAAAAACCTTTGGCTTTCCAACAAATTCCTATCTTTCGCCTACCAAATTCACGTTTAGCCTTTCAACTGACCTTCCAGCCGTTCCAACTCGGCTCCATTATATAGTATCCCCGCTCTCCGGAGCACCTTTTTAGCTTAAACTGATTCCAAAAATGAAAAACCTATTCTCCAGCTTGCTGCTGCTAGCCCTGCTAGTGATGGCACTACCGGTAAGCGCGCAGTTCCGCCGCGACCGCAACACGGCCAACAAAGAGTACGAGCTCAAGGCGTACAACCTGGCCATCGAAAACTACAAGAAGGCCCTGACTCGCCGCCCGGATGACCTCGAGTCCCTCAGCCGGATCGCCGATTCTTACCGGATGCTCAACCAAATGCAGGCTGCGCATACCAATTACCAGAAAGCGGTACTGCAGAAGAAAGTAAGCGCGGAGACCATCCTGGAACACGCGCACGTCCTCAAGGCGCTGGGCCGTTACGACGAGGCCAAACAGTTTTACCTGCTGTACGCCCGGGACCACGACGTGGTCAAAGGAAATCACTTCGCCCAGAGCTGCGACTTCGCCAAGGCCCAAACGGGAGTCAGTGCCGGCTTCACCGCCACCTCGGTAATGAGCAATTCACCGTCCAGTGACTTTGGACCGAGCCTGCCTTCATCCCAACAATTGGTCTTCAACTCCGCACGGACTTTGAGTGGCCAATCCTTTACGGGTCAAGCTAGTAATGCACCCTACGTTGCTGCCATCGGCCCGGCCGGCAACATCGGCCAGGCCCTTACGCTGGAGACTGGCTACCGTCCGAGCGCCGGGAACGTTGGCCCGGTCAGCTATACTCCGGACGGCCGTCAGGTAATCTTCACCCAGAACAACTTCACTGCGGGGACGCGGATGATTCCCGAAGCCGGCATCACGATGGCGCTCTACATCGCCGACGTGAACGAACGCGGTGAATGGCTCAACGTACAGCCGCTGCCCTTTAACGGCACCACCTACAACTCCGGATACGGTACGTTCTCTGCTGACGGTAATACGATCTACTTTAGCAGCGACCGGCCCGAAGGCTACGGTGGCTACGACATCTACCGTTCCGAACGCTCAGGTGGCACCTGGTCCAGCGTTCCCGAGAACTTGGGCACCACCGTTAACTCCGTTGGCCACGAGATCACCCCCTTTTACGATGGAAAATCGTTGTACTTCTCCAGTAACCATCATCAGGGATTAGGCGCTTACGATGTGTTTCGCGCGGAGATGTCCGGCAAGCAGCCCATTACCCTTTACCACATGGGGGAGGGGATCAACTCTACCCGCGACGATATTGGCTTCATCACGGATCCCATCACTTCCGTAGGGTACGTTTCTTCTAACCGCATCGGCGGAATGGGGATGGAGGATATTTACAAGATCACCACTGGCGAAGCTCCCGCAAACCCAGTTACCGGTACTGGAAGCACTACTTTTCCGACTACCACCGTCCCCGGACAGGTTGATCCTAATACTACGACCACCGTTCCGGGTAGGGTAACGACCACTCCGGGTACCACGACTACTCCGGGTACTACGACGGCTCCCACTAGCGGACGCGACACAACTACGCCCGTTCCTGGTGGCCCAACGCCTCCCGGAACCTACCGTGGTTTGGTAACCAACGCTCAAACTGGCTATCCTATTCCCATGGCTAACATCCGGGTCACGCAACGCCCCACGGGTGCTTCCCTCACGATGTTTACCAACGTCGACGGCGAGTATATCATTGAGCTCAAGCCTGGCATTCCTTACGATATCAGCATCGATGCGGAAAACTTCCTCGGAGTTAAATTCCCCGTTACGAACACCACTGGTGACCGCAACATCCTCGGCAACACCACGCTGCTACCTTCCGCCAGCGGACCGGCCACTACCACCACAACGCCGCCCCGGACGACTACCACGGCTCCTACGACCACGACTACGACTTCTACGACGACTTACCCAACCACGACTACGTCAACCTCCAACATCACTGGTTACAGTGTACAGATTGCGAGCTTACGGTCCACTCCGGATCTTGGTAAATTTTCCAACGTGAGTTCAGTGGGCAACGTCTATTCCGTAGATACGGGCTCCAGCTACAAAGTTAGAATGGGTGTATTCGCTACGCGTGCTGAGGCAGATGCCGCCGCCGCCCGCGCAAAAGCCGCTGGCTACAACGGAGCCTTCGTGGTAGCTGATACTGGCGTTTCCTCCGGTACTACGCGCAGCACTTCCACTGCTTCTACCTACACGCCCTCGACAACCACAACTACCGCGCCAGTCTCTACTGGTCGTTACAAAGTACAGTTGGGCGCGTATGGCCAACCGCAAAACTTTGATCGTTCCAAAGCTTCCCAGCTTGGTGCGCTCGAAACGCGCAACCGCGGCAACATAACCCTGTTCCTGATCGGCGGTCTGAATAGCATCGGTGAAGCCAACACCATGAAGGCCCGCGCCCGCTCCATGGGTTACGATGGTGCTTTCGTTCTCGAAGAGGTAAACGGACAGCTTGTAAAACTGCAGTAGAACTCAAGTACAGATCCAAAGCAACCAACCGGTTGTGTTGAAAGCCAGCTCATCGCCATCGCGCCGTGAGCTGGCTTTTTCGTTACTTACAAGCAGCGAAAGCTGCACTTCCCGGTAAATGGGATTCAGTGGTATTAGAACTACTTACAATTTTTAAGCTCCTACTGCACAGGTCCGTCCAAGCACAAGCTGCTCCCTCAGAAATTGTAATTTCCATCGTCCAAAATCTAAAGTCCAACATCTAACGTCTCTAAAAAAATGATTGAACTCCGCCCCCTAACCCAACCACCCAACCAGGCAGACCTACTACTCACCCACGAAGCCATCCAACCGTTCATTCACCGCACCCCGATTATGCGTTGCGAAAGCCTGGACGAGATGGCTGGTTGTCACCTACACTTTAAGTGCGAAAACTTTCAGAAAATTGGCGCCTTTAAGATGCGGGGAGCAGCAAGTGCAGCATTGCGGTTTGGCCCGGAGGAAATCAAGGCGGGGTTGGCCACTCATAGTTCGGGGAACCACGCCCAGGCCGTCGCTCGGGCAGCCCGTACGCTCGGTGTGCCAGCCTATATCGTAATGCCACACGATGCGCCAAAGGTCAAGATCGCAGCGGTCCAGGGCTATGGAGCGCAGATCTCTTTTTGCAACAACACCCCGGAGGAACGTCAGGCTGCATTGAACGACGTAGTTGCGGCAACGGGGGCCGCCTTTATTCACCCATTCAATGACTTCGGCGTAGTCGCCGGGCAGGCAACCGCGGGCATCGAGTTGATCCGTGATACCAAAACCACGCTGGATTACATCCTGGCACCCGTCGGTGGTGGCGGATTACTCGCCGGTACCGCCCTTGCCGCCCGATACTTTAGCTTGCAAGCCACCGTCTGGGGCGCCGAGCCGGAAAACGTCGATGACGCACACCGTTCCCTTCAGACGGGGCGGATCGAAGCAAACGTAGATAACCGGACCGTAGCGGATGGGCTTCGCACTAACCTCGGCGAGCGCACCTTCCAGATCATCCAAAAACGAGTGCCGAAGATCTTACTGGTCTCCGAGCAAGAGATCATCGAAGCAACCCGACTCATCTGGGAGAGAATGAAGATCATTATTGAACCCAGCTGTGCCGTCCCTTTCGCCGCAGTCCTCCGCTACCGGGAGGCTTTTGCAAATAAACATGTAGGAATCATTCTAACGGGCGGAAACGTGGACGTTACGGCGCTTCCTTTTTAAGCCAAACCTATCAATTTCCTGCGGGGCCGCGCTACCTTGCGCGCATGTTGAGTATCTCCCTCGCTTATTCCATCGAAGACCAACCCGCGGCCCAGCAAATTGCGGATGACCTGGAAGGTTTCGTCACCATAAATCACTTCGGCGTCGAGACCACCACCGGCGGCGCGCTGATGGCTGGTATGTTGGACGCCGAGTCCGGGCCACTCATCGTACTCCTCAGCGATCATTTTCTGCGCAACGCTAACTGTTTGTTCGGCGCGTCATCCTTTCTAATCGGTCGGCGGGACACCCTCCTGGTTTCTTTGAAAACCCGGACGTACGATGAAGACTTGCAGGAAATTGTCGTCGTACAAACCGATCTGTCGGATGATGAGCAACGGGCTGTCTACGAGAATTACTGGAATGATTCCTTCCGGGATCTAACCGACAAGACCAAAGACCTCAACCTTAATCAAAACAATCCTTTCCGCCGCTACCTCGACCGGGTCCGTACCATCCAGCAGGAGTTGCCCGAAATACTGAACCACCTCGCTGATTCTCCGCACACCACTCAGTCTGATCTGGAATCCGGGGCCTACGCAGACCTGTTTTCTCTCATCAAAGCTCCCGAGGTCCATCACTCTTTTGCGGCGCACCAGGCGGAGCAATTTGCTGGTGTTCCCGGCATCCAACTGCTATCCAATCAGGGCGCTGACGCAGGTGCAGAGGAAGTGAGTGGGGAAGGTCCGCCAAAAGTTGAAACGGCTCCTCTGGCTAAAAATAAATCCCCTAAGAAAAAGGCAAGTATCCCCAAGCAAGAGCTGCCGTTGGAGGAAGAAAGTGATGCACCCGTTTACGATGTCGATCCGGACACCCAAGCAAAACTTTGGATCAGCCGCGCGTGGAACCTATACGAAGATGGCGATGCGGAGGCCGGACTCGCCCTGCTGGCCGGCGGGCGCGAACAACTCCCCGATTACCCCGACGTGGCCTACAACTACGCCTTAATGCTGGCCATGGACTCGGAGTCACCCGAGATCGCCCTCCTCGAGCTTAATAAAATGCTGGAGGACTTCCACGACCACAAGGGCGCGCTATTCCTCAGCGGAGAATTAAGCCTGCTGTTGGAAGACTACGAGAGCGCTTACCTGGATTGGCTGCAACTTAGGGACGTTGATCCCCTGTACCCCGACCTCAATTACCGGCTCGGCTGCCTCGTTAGTGAGCAGTTTCCCAACCGGAGTACGGAGGCCATCACTTACTTCCGCCGGGCAGTCCGGGATGAGCCCCAAAATGGTGACGCCCGCTACCGCTACGGGATGATGTTGTACACTCACCAGGGATCCACGAAAAAAGCCATCAAATGGCTGAAGCGTGCCATCGACATTACGCCGGGGCACGCAGCGGCTCATTACGCCCTGGCCGTGCTCATGCACCGGCGGGGTAAACTAACGGCTGCCAGGAATTTCTACCGCACGGCCGTTCACCTGGATTCGACTTACGATACGGCGGTGAACCAGCAGGCCTTCGCTCAGAAACTGCGCTTTAAGTCAGATACGTCCAACCGGGGCAAGAAGGCCATCGAACGGATGCAGGCTCGAATTGAAGAGTTGGAGGCGGCCCTTTTGCGGGAGGGTGGGGTAGCCCCTTCCCATCTCACGGCACCCGCGTCAGCGCCCAAAACGAAAGGACTGGAAGGTAAAACCGCCCTTATTAGTGGTGCCACTTCGGGTATTGGACGGGCAACTTCAGTCAGACTCGCCGCAGCGGGTTGCCGACTGATCCTGCTCGCCAGAAGAACCGCCCGGCTGGAAGAACTGGCAGCAGAACTTGACGCCAACTACGGCACCGAATGCCACCTCATCACGGCGGATGTGCGGGACCGTGAAAAACTCTCAAGAAAGCTTAGCGCTCTCCCGGAAGACTGGAAAAAAATCGATCTGCTGCTAAATAACGCCGGAAAGGCTAAGGGATTTGACCCCATCCACGAAGGCGATTATGACCACTGGGATGAGATGATTGACGTCAACCTAAAGGGTCTCCTGACACTTACTCGGGAGGTGAGCCCACTAATGGTCTCGCGCGGAGCAGGTACAATTATCAATGTCTGTAGCACGGCTGGTAAGGAAGTATACCCAAATGGTAACGTGTATTGTGCCACCAAACACGCCGTGGATGCCCTCACGTACGCAATGCGCCTCGATTTGGTGAAATACGGGATCCGCGTCGGCCAGATCTGCCCCGCACACGTCGAAGAAACTGAATTTGCGGTGGTGCGCTTCGACGGCGATCGCCAACGCGCCAAGATCTACGAGGACTTCCAACCACTGCGCTCGCGGGACGTTGCCGATGCCGTATACTTCATGTTCGCTCAACCGGCGCACGTGAATATCATGGACGTAGTTCTGCAGGGTACCCAGCAAGCCAGCTCGACGGTGGTGGACCGCAGTGGTAGAGAAAAATTTAAGCCAGCATAACCCCTGCAATATGAGCCGACCCTTATTTATCGTCGTGGAAGGACTCGACGGCAGTGGTAAAACCACCCAGATTGAATTGTTGCGAGACCAGCTGCAGGGTCTGGGCCAAGCCTGCTACCTGACGGGAGAGCCGACTGATTTACCCACGGGAAAATTCCTTCGCTCCATCTTAAGTGGCGCCATTGAAGCCGACATGAAAACGGTAGCCGCTCTCTTTGCTGCCGATCGCATTGAACACCTATTTCACCCCACCGAAGGCATTCTGGCTAAATTGGAAGCTGGCTACCACGTGATCGCCAGCCGCTATTATTTCTCTAGCCTGGCGTACCAAAGTGAATACGCGAATCCAAACTGGATTGCTTCCATCAACGCCCTGGCGAAGCAAACTTTGCCGGCGGATCTTACCCTCTTCCTGGACCTCGACCCGGAAGTGAGTCTGCAAAGAATTGACGCTAGAGGGGGAGACAAAGAGATCTACGAGACCCGCGAGAAATTGCAACACGTACGCGAAAGCTTCCATTTGGCCTTCGAACATTTTGGAGTGGGAGAGAATATTCGTACAGTCGATGCTAGCGGCTCAGTACCCGAAGTAGCGGATGCTATTTGGTCGGCGGTTACGGCCGTGCTTGACTAACGGCCGCGCTAATGGACTGCGGCGACAACAAAATGCCGCCATTGGCCGTTACTTAGTTTGATAAATAAACTAACTATGTTTTCTGAAGAGACCGCTCTAATTCTTGTCGACCTGCAGGTGGACTTCATGCCCACCGGCATGCTTCCCGTACTGGAAGCCGACCAGGTAATCCCGCTGGCCAACGCTGCTATGCAGAAATACCGTACGGTGGTGGCTACGCAGGATTGGCACCCGGCAAACCATGGCAGTTTTGCGGCGAACCATCCGTGGCGTAAACCCGGTCAGGTAATTGATCTGCACGGATTGCCACAAGTGTTGTGGCCCATACACTGCGTACAGGATACCTGGGGATCTGAATTCGTTGCGGAGCTAAACGTTGACGGGATTACCAAGGTGTTTCGAAAGGGTACCGACCCGGAAATCGATAGCTACAGCGGTTTCTACGACAATGGTCACCGCAAAGCCACGGGAATGGGGGAGTGGCTGCGCGAACAAGGAATTACGGAAGTTCACGTCCTCGGAGTAGCGACTGACTACTGCGTAAAATTCACCGCGCTGGATGCCGTCGGAGAGGGATTCAATACCGTCTTACTTGAGGACGCCTGCCGTGGGGTAAATATGAACGCTGGTGACGTTGAAGCAGCCATCGAGGAAATGACAGAAGCGGGGGTGAGCATTAGCTCAACAGTTGCTATAACTGCCTAGTGATCCAGTCATGTACGAATTTCGCTACCTCGGGCCACGTGGGCTCGTTGTGCAACTCGTGGTAGTAGCCGGGCCAGGATTTAAAGGTCTCCACAAGACCATTTCGACGGCTAAAGGCCTCGCTGGCTGCGTGGGAGGTAATTCCATCCGCCGTACCGTGCATCATCAGGGTAGGAACCGGTAGGGTGCCGGTCCAGGCATTCAGTTCTTCCGCCCTCTCTAATAAATCCAACCCCAATTGCGCACTGACCTGCCGGTGAACGAGTGGGTCCTGCTGATAGGCTACGGCCACTTGCGGGTCTCGGCTGAGTTTGCTTAGATCCAAGGGAGTAGGTTGCGTAAAATCCGGCTTGATCTTGCGCATGAGCCGGCCCAGACCAACCTGGAATGGGTTAGGTTTTTCCGGCAACTGGATGTGCGGAGCGGAAACGATGGCACCCGACACTTCAGGCTTCCGCTGAATTAAGTATTGTAAGAGCAACTGCCCACCCATACTGTGACCGTAGAGAAATACAGGGAGTCCGGGATAGGCTTCCCGGCACTGGTCAAGTATCACCTCAATCTCATCTAAAAGTTGGTCGTACTGCTTGGCGTGCCCACGTTTCCCTTCGCTTTTGCCGTGGCCCACGCGATCGTATCCCAACACGGCAAACCCCGCCTCGTTAAAAGAGGCCACGTAATGGTCGTAGCGCCCGGCGTGTTCGCCGATGCCGTGGATCACGCCGATGACTGCGCGTGGGGTCGGTATACTCCAGTGTGTGCCCACAATACGCTGGCCATCCTGATTTACCCAGCTAAATTCTTTTCGTTCCTGCTCCATTACCGGTGGTCTTTGGCGAAAAATAGTCAAATTCGCGGCATGAAGCCACGCATCGTTTTTATGGGTACGCCCGAATTTGCCGTCCCCAGTCTGGAGATCCTCATCGCAGCCGATTATCCGGTGGTGGGCGTCATCACCGCAACTGATAAAATGGGCGGGCGGGGTAACAAGAAGTTATTGGAGTCCGCCGTAAAGAAATGTGCGGTCCGTCACGGCATCCCCGTCCTTCAACCACGCAACTTGAAGTCTCCGGAATTTCAGGACGAGCTTCGCGCTTTACGGGCGGACCTGCAAATCGTGGTGGCCTTTCGGATGCTACCCGAGGCGGTTTGGAATATGCCTCGTCTGGGCACCTTCAACCTTCACGGATCCCTTTTGCCGAAGTACCGTGGCGCTGCCCCCATCAACTGGGCGGTGATCAATGGCGAGGCAGAAACGGGCTGTACCACCTTCAAGATCACGCACCAAATTGATACCGGCGATATGCTCGCCCAGCGTACCATTCCCATTGGACCAAATGACACCGCAGGGGATGTCCACGACCGCATGATGCTGGAAGGAGCGGAATTGCTACTCGATACCGTTAAGATGCTCGAGACCGGTGAATACGAGTTGAAGGTCCAGGATGCCTCCCTGGCGTGTCCGGCACCAAAGCTTTTCCGGGAAAATTGCCGCATCAATTGGGAACAGCCCGGCCAGACCATCCACAACTTCGTTCGCGGCCTCAGCCCGTACCCGGCGGCCTGGACAATGCTGAACAACGCCCAGGTGAAGATCATCAAGGCTACATTCCAAGAACACGACCATCAGGATCCGGCTGGATTAATCTTATCCGACGACAAGACCTTTTTGAAAGTAGCCGTCAGTGGGGGCTATCTTTTCCTCCATGAGCTCCAGATGGCGGGCCGCAAAAGAATGACTACGGACGACTTCCTGCGTGGATCATCCCTGCCACCGCTGGCTGCTTTCCAGTAGGGTTAATTTAATATCTCTGCAGAAAAACCGTGATTACTTCTCATTCATCGGTTGCCAGCTCCAGCAGATTGGGCATGGCGACCTCTGCGGTGAGTTGGCGACGCACGCGGTGGTTTCCACCGGCAACGGAGAATTCAAGTTCCAGCCGGACCGGCTGAGAAGGCATCGTGCTGTCATCGATGCGGTCCAACGGCCAACTGCCGTAGGTCTGTAAGACTACCTCGACCAGGCCACGGCGCTCATCTATTTCTGCACTGATTGCGCGTACGGCGATGGCGTCACCTGGCTCTCCTAAATTCACTGCCGTGACCCGCATTCCTTCATCTGCATCTATGGGGTTCAAATCGTCCGTTACCGCGTAGTGGAGGTGCCATCTCAGGGCGTAGGCACCGTTGTTTTCCCGTTGCAACTCAAAGCGGGAAGGGAGGGCTTGCAGCAAAGGGTGCTGGGTCACCGGAAGTTGTACCTCCACCGGAAAGCCAAGGGAGGGAAGGCCTCCTTGGTTGGGAAGTACCATCGTAAAATTAGCGGGAACAACTTCAACACCGGAGACCAGCGGATTGGTGAACTGATCTCCGTTTACCGCTGCGGTCATTTCTACTACGAGACCGGTTCTGTCGGGTTTGCAAAAGACCTTAAGATCACTGACGGATTCGTAGCAACTGCCGTCAATATCCTGGACACGCCAGCTGGCCCCCGCCAGGTTTGCGGGTAGGCCTGGCAGCTCAAACTGAAACCGGTGCGGTGCTCCTGTCCGCACGGCTTCCACTGTTGCGTTGGACACTTCCGCGATCGAACGTTTGGCGAAATAGCGACGAATGGCCCCCGCCGTGGGTAGTGGTGCAAATAGGTCTTCCCGCCGGTACTGAGTATTGAAGTCGCTGAAGACCAGCGTCTGCCAATCAGTCCCCGAGAACTCTTCCTCGTTGCTTTTGGTGATGGTCAAGTCCCCACCAAGGTGGCCCGCCAGGGGAAGGCTTACGTTAGCACCGATACCCCGTTCGAGTTGACGAATGGATCCGGCTTCGGTCAGGTGCTTCACGAGTAGCCCATCAAAGCCGGCGAGGTAATAAGCTTGCCCTTCGAATTGGGGATTGCCGGCGTAGAATTGCCACAGCTCCATGAGGAGTTCGGTGGTGCGTTCATCGTTGGCCGCGAGGATCTCCGTAAGCGGGCTGATAAAACTACCCGCTACGGCAACCACGGTGCTATTCCGCTGGTCGTCCGCCTCCAACGCTGCCGTGAGGCTAACGTAGGGTGGTTTAAAGCCAGCGTCAATCGAAGCCTTGAGGTAGCCACCGCAGTTTTTTGTCAGGACGAAAGCGTCGAATCCGGGTCGCGGTTGCGGGTTAAGATCCACTCCGGTAGAAGTGGTAAACAACAGGTGGTCCGGGCGAAATTGTATAGCGTCGAAGCGGACTTGTACCTCTTCGGCTGAGAATACGTAGTTCAGTAGGTTTCCTCCGTTTACGTTTGCTTCCTCAACGTGGCTGCGCAGGCTGCGTTTCCCCAAGAAGTTTTCGATGGAGGGTGGGGTGTAATCACGCTTGCCTTCAGCTTTACCAAAACCACAGACGTCATAGTGGCGGTGGAAGACTTGCTGGAGGGAATGGCCCAGTGTAGTGCGCCCGTAGCCACGGGTCGGAGGCCAGGTTTCCGAGTTGCCTTTAGTACTACGATTTCTCTGCGCCATCAGATCGGTAGAGCCCAAACAGATTAGGATGAGCAGCATGAGGGCCACAAAGGGGCGGCGCGACAAGTGAATTGTCTTCAAACGGATGGTAGTCGGTAACATAGTGAGCAATGGGCGCGGCGAGTGCAATGATCTCCGAATTAGCTACGAATCTGCACTAACGGCTTAAGTCATTCTAAACCAACAGCGGGGTGCTTTATTGCGTGGTAATTAGGTGAAGGGCTAATTCTTACGTGCTTCCGCAATTGGATCGTTCGTCATCATCAGACGTAGCGCTTCGTTCACGATATCATCGCGCTCATTCAGGATCTCGTAGTAGGCGGAGTTCCCAAACAGTTGCTTGGCTAAGCGGGCGCGGAAAAAGTGAGTCAGCTCTGATGTCGACCGGTTATCAAGCGGCTGCAGGGCGCTACGTTGCTCCTCCTCCAA
The DNA here is from genome assembly GCF_001625015.1 of Lewinella sp. 4G2. NCBI lineage: Bacteria > Pseudomonadati > Bacteroidota > Saprospiria > Saprospirales > Lewinellaceae > Lewinella > Lewinella sp. 4G2. The sequence continues at coordinate 3,419,157 of NZ_LVWJ02000014.1, forward strand.
GCGAGCACTCAGGCCCGCTAGCAATTCGCGCTCATCAATTTTAAAATCCTTGAAGTCCTCAACTCCTTCATAGTCGGCTAACTCGGTGTGTTTGCGGATATAACTAAAGAGGTAGGCGGGTACCTGTTGGCGTAGGCGCAAGAAGCTTTCATCGTTCAGGGTAGTATCCAACGGAACGAAGTAATCCGGTGTAATGCCACCACCTCCGAATACCGGGTGGCCATTGTCGGTGTAGAACAGTTCGGAGCTATCCTGGGAGAAGTCGCTTTCCCCCGTCAACTCCCCGTTGTTGTAGCGTCGGTGGATATCCGAACGGTACTGGTCTTCCCCCTCTTCGTAGGAGCGCTGAATACTGCGGCCTGACGGCGTGTAGTAACGGGCAATAGTTAATCGTAAGGCCGATTCATCTTGCAGAGGGTACTGCTCCTGTACGAGTCCCTTTCCGAAAGTGCGGCGGCCGACGATGATGCCTCGGTCGTGGTCCTGGATGGCACCCGCCACGATTTCACTGGCGCTGGCCGAGCTCTCATCCACCAGCACGGCAATCTTCTGAATATTGTAGAACGCGCGCCCGTTCGTCTTGTACTCGGCCCGGCGGGAGCTTCTGCCTTCGGTATACACCAGTAAGAGATTCTTCTCCACGAAAAGCTGGCTCAGCATCTTGGTGGCTTCCTGAAGGTAGCCACCGGGGTTGCCGCGCAGGTCAATCACCAGGTTGTGGGCATCCTTTTTCTCCAGTTGGCTTTCGAGGGCCTTGACGAATTCATCGTAGGTGTCACGGCTAAAACGATTGATCTTTACGTAGGCCGTTTTGGGCTCCAGTAAATAGGCCGCATCGACGCTGAACAGCGGGATGGGCGCCCTGGTAATACTGAATTCCTGAGCTTCAAATACGCCGGGCCGACGAATCGTCACCGCCACCTGCGAGCCCTGCTCGCCACGCATCAAGGATGCCGGGTCGATGCCGTAGGTGGACACACCGGTCACCACGCTGTCTTCAACCATAATGATCTGGTCACCGGATAGAATACCTGCCGCGTCACTTGGCCCACCCGATAGTGCGGAAATGACGTTGATGGTATCGTCAACCACGAGAAATTCGATTCCGATGCCATCGAAATTGCCCTGCATGGACTCATCTATCGCCTTAAGTTCGTCCGCCGGAATGTAGCTGCTGTGCGGGTCCAGACCCTCCATCAACGCGTTGATGGCAGTTTCCTGAAGTTCTTCGATATCCGCGTCGTCCACGTAGCGGGCGTCGACGTAATTCAGGATCTCCTCCAGCCGGCCGCCACCGATCCCTCCCTGGTCTCCGTTGCTGGCAATCAGCGGGCCATCGTAGTTCAGCCGGTAGCCCAGGAACAGGCCCGCCACCAGGGTAAGGGCGAAGAGAACGGGTATCCAGTAATTGGTCTTTGAATCGGGCATAGGCTATTGCTTCGTCAGCAAAAGTAATGCGCAGCAAAGCAACAAGTTGTCCCGGCGGGGATCGCATTGACGCTCCTTCATCGAAGTGATCAATGTTGACAAATTTGGGCGCTGCCGCGGGTGCCGGGCAAAGGGCAAGTAACACGGATAGTTCTGCCCAAACTTAGGCGCTCTTTCCACCAAAGTCCTGCCCCATCATTTCCCAAAACGTGATGAATAAAGCTGCCAGCGTAGGACCGATCACAAAACCGCTGAGGCCAAAGTAAGAGATTCCCCCCAGCGTAGAGATGAGCACCAGGTAGTCCGGCATTTCCGTATCTCTCCCGACGAGCAGGGGCCGAAGCAAGTTATCGACTAGCCCGATAATTAAGGAACCCACCGCCACGATGATGACGGACTCGAGTACACTGCCTTCGATAAAGAGAATGACCGCAGCCGGTACCCAGATGATCGCGCTACCACCAACGGGTAACAAGGCCAGGAAGGTCATCGCTACCCCCCACAACAGAGGCGCCTGAATGCCAACAGCCCAGAAAAGAATCCCACCAATTGCGCCTTGCGTCATCGCAACAATGACCGTTCCCTTCAGGGTAGCCCTACTAACCTGGGAGAAGCGGCGGACGATTTTCCGTTCCCGCACGTTGCCCAGCGGGATGGTATCGATCATCTTTCTAACAATCGACCGACCGTCCTTCAGAAAGAAGAACAACAAGTAGAGCATGAGCGTGAATTGCACGAAGGTGTTGATGAGGTTACCGGTAAAACTCAGGGCACTACCCGCGATTGATTGCCCCGTACTCACGATGAATTCAGTTACCCGCGTACGTACGTCGTTAACTTCAATACCGTACTTACTGAGTTGGTCGGTAAGGGCCGGTAGCCGCTCCTCAGCGTAGTTGATGACCACGTTGGGGTCGACCTCACCGGCTTGAATCGCCACAAAAAGATCGGTCGCCTGTCCAACCAGGGCAAACCCTAAAAGGGTGAACGGGACGATGACAAAAAGAAACACGAGCACACAGGTTACCCCTGCCGCCAGTGCCTGCCGCTTCACGCCAAAACCCTTCAGGATCCACCGGTACAAACCGTAAAAGATGATCGATAGCACAACCGCCCAGAGAACGGTCAGGATGAACGGTCCGATCATGCCGAAGAAGACCGCCGTTACCAAGGCAACGAGGATGAAGAAAATGTTGCGATGCACCTTCCCTTCGGTGATGTCTCGTTTGCCGGCTGCCATATTCTTTTACTTTCTCAGTCTTCGTCAATGTCCAGCTCCTCCTCCGCCGGAAAGCGTACGGCCTTGATCTTATGGCCCTCTGCATTCTCGATGTCGTACAATTCCACCACGCCTTGCTCAATCAAAATATTGACCAGGGAATAGGTGGGGCCTACGGCAAATCCCTTGTTGCTCAGAAACTGGGTAACAAACCACTTCAGGCCAACGTAATCGGTATAACTTAACTCCCGGGCAATCTGCAATTCATCCAGGATCTCCTCTTCGGTGATGATGATGTACCCCGGCGCAGCAGTCTTGTGGTAGGTCTTGACCTTGCGCTCGAGTTTGATCTTACCAATTACCCGCGGGCCGGTCAGTTTGACGCGGTTATCAAAGTCGTCCAGTTTCTGGTTCGTCGGCGCCTGGTGGCCCATTTGCTGAACGGGAGCCGCCTGACCTACGTTGACGGCCCTATCCTGAACGGCAGCGGCTTCTTCCTCTTCCTCCTGGACCACCGTGATGGCCGCTTGGTGAATGGCCTTCTTCTCCTTCAAACTGAGGACAATCTCGTCAATGTGTTGCTCAGCGTCTACGATGATGCGGGTCAGCTCACTGGATAGTGCCTTCCCCTTCAGCAATTCCGCGTGGAAAAAGGTAGCCTGGTGGGCTACCTTGTTACGGATGCGGGACATCTCCTTCCACAACTTCTCGAAGTTCTTATCGCGGAAGAACGTCTTGAAGTATTTTGTGTAATTACCCTGCAGATTCTGTTTAAGGGTGTTGAGATCCTCCATCGAATTGATCTCGTCGAGCATTTCCAACACACGTTCCGGGTCGTTGAAACCAGTGGATTGCTTGTAGATCAGCAAACCCAGGTCATCAAAGTCGGCGAACTCGATGTCGCTGTTGATAAAGTGGCTGAACTGGTTGGAGCGGTTCCTTTGGCGGCCCCGCACCTTATCGATCATCTTGGGCGTTGCCGTCACATCCCACCAGGCGATGCCTACGCGCTGAAAGAAGAATTTGATGAGGTAGCGCCGTAGCAGGTTCTCCACCGCGTTGATCTTCGGGTAGAGCTGGTTGGCAATTTCCGACGAAATGTCGTCCTGCAATATCCGTATGTGGGCAAACTTCAGCGTCTCCCGGAAGTGGCGCAGCATCCGCTGACGCAATGGTTCCAGCTCTTCAAAATACCGACTCTCAACGCGGACGATAAAGGCACTTTCTACTAACTCGGTGATGATTTTACTGGTGTCAATGGGGACGATATGGACAAACAATTCATTCTCCCCCTTTATGTAGGGGACACCGTCGAGGTTCTGCGTGATGATGGGTGTTTTACCATTGAAGATGGCGCCGCTGTAGCTGATCGCACGGATAAATCCTTCGTGGTTGACAATGTCATCGGGGTCAATACAGAGTAGTTCGAAAGTGAAGTTTCCCGACATGGTAGATATATTTTGGCCATTGCTAAATGGTTTAGTGATTAGTGGGCCAATATACCAATTGTCGGGCCATCTCTACGAAAGGAAATCGCCTCAATCCAGCCAGGTGCGGTAAAACTTTTCCAGCTCCATCGCGGCCGATTTCCCACCTGGTGTGAAGCCGGTGGCCTCCCTTCCCCGTCCGCCTTCGTACCCTAAGTAGGACGGCCATTTCCAGATGAAAACACCCGTAAATCCTGGGTTTTCCCGTAACGCTTGGGTCAGCGCTCGGTAGCAACGCGCTTGGTCTTCGTCGCTTTGCGGCCGCCCGTTGGTCTCCGCGTGCGGGTTTTTCCAGGCTTGGCTGACGGACCGGTAGCCGGTTTCCGTGAGCCAAATGGGTTTGCCGGTGCGTTGTGCAAGGGAAGTTGCCATGGTCACCCATTCCCGGGCGCCGGTAAGCAGTTCTTCATCGCTGGGTTTATCCTGGTCGCTGAGCGGATAATAGGAGTTCAGGCCAATTATGTCCAGGTCTTCCCAGAAAGTGAGTTGCTCGAATTCTTCCCCCCAGTTTGCTGCGTAGGTCAAATGGCCGGAGTACACTTTACGGATATCAGCGATGAGCCGTCGCCAAGCATCGGGGTAACCCAGCGTCATCCGTACGAGCTCGGTACCGATTACTAACCCGTCCACTTGCTCGGCTTCAGCCATCAGGGCGTAGTGCATGATCCAGTAGCCGTAATTCTCGAACCACTGGTTGGCGTCTTCGTTGTCCTTCACGTTGATGGAGCCCGGCCAGCCGTCACCCACCCAGATCTGGGGTTTGAGGAGGGTGTACCAACCACGGCGTTTCGCTTCTCTGAGGGAATGGATCGTGGCCGCATCGTTCTCTCCACCAGCGCTCTGGCTGATGTGAAAGCCAGCCGTTCGCTCGGCGTGGCGCTGAAAGGTGTAGGGAACGACCGATAGCGCATTAACGCCCAGTTTGGCCAGGCTGTCCAGTGACGGCCCCACCTTGGTGCCACCGTACCCATTATGAATTCGGTAGCCCTCGTGGGCGAAGGTCATTCCCGCCAGTATATTGGGCAGTGGTGGGGTCGGGCCCAATTTCTTCAGGTCCGACGCTTCCGGAATCAGTTGGGTTGGAAATACTTGCTCATCGGCCGGTACTGAACGTAGAAGGTCGGCGTAAGCCATTCCGTCCGTACCCCGCACCCGCGCCAGCGCCCGCATCCTGATGGCATTGGTGGATCTATGATCTGCCCGCTGTGGATACGGCTGCTTCGCCACATTTGTGGTAGCATATTGTAAAGCCCTGTCTTGCAGCTGGTTGTAAATGCTGGTTTGCAAGCTATTCTTACCGGCCTTTTCTTGTGCGAAGGCGACGAGCGCTGCACTCTGGTCGGCGGTGAGTACCTGCTTCAGGCATCCTTCGGTGTAGACGCGCCAGATCTCCGGTTCAAAAATTAAGGTTTGCTCGGTAAAGAAAGGAGCCACCAAATGCAGGATTCCACGGGCTTCGTCATACTGAGCTGGTTGCATTGAGCCGGTGCGTAAGCCAATCCGCTCGAGGTTGGGGTAGAGACGGACTTCGGTATTACCACCGCATTCGCTGCCAAACGTACGCCGAACCTGAGCCGCCACGTAAGCAAGCGTTTGTTTGAGGAGGGTAGTGTCGGCGCCTGCTTCGTAGCCGTCCATCGCGAAGAGCTGAAAGTCGCCATCGGATACGAGCGGGTCGGTGGCGTTGGACAAAGTGATCTCTGCCTCCGCGTCGAAGTTCCAGGTGGAATCTTTAAAACTTCCGTAGACGCGTCCACCCGCCGGCTGGTGGATCTCGAAGGCCCACGGAGCGTAGAAAAAGCCGTTATCGCGGCTCGCCATTTCTTCCCGCAGGACCTCAACTAATCTAGGTAGCGAGGCACTGTAGTAGATGCCGGCGGAACTGCGTCCATTGTTCCACGGGTTGCGGTAGTAGGGGAGCAATAAAACGTCTTCGGGGGCCAGCGTTTTGGATTGGTCGAATACGGCTCCTTTACCTCCCAGCTGCAGCACCGAGGCGGCGCCCAAGGGAAGCTGGTTGCCAATTATACTGATGTGCCCACTAGCCAGGGAATCGGTCGATATGCCAGCACAGCTAATGACCTCGATCCGCTTGCCCTGTGGTTGAGAGCTTGCAATTTGGTGCAACAGGTTAACCAATTCAGCAGCGTCCTTATCCTGATCCACGCAGTAGATAAAACGGTGCGTAGCGGATTGATACAAACCCCTCCGCACGCTGCGGCGTGGTGGTGCATCTTTTTCTGTATTGGCCACTTGGGGTGGGGGGGTACAGGCACTGGTTAGCAGGAGAAAAGCCATTCCTACCAAAGGAAATAGCAGTCTCATTGGCGGGGGATTCGGTTTGGATAATCCGTGATGATGCCGTCCACGCCAAGCGCCAACAGCGTCTGCATTCGAGTCGTGTCATTGACGGTCCAGGGGATCACTTGCATACCGAGCGTCTTGGCTTCTTCCATCAGTTGGGCGTCAATGTGAATCTCGTAGGGGCTGTAGATCTGGGGTACAAAACCAAGCGTATCCATCTTAGTGCTTAGGTCACCGGGGAACTCATCCAGATACGCCAGCGTGATTGCGGAATTCTGCCGTTTGATCTCCGCCAGGGTAGGGGGATCGAAACACTGTAGCGTGACCAATTCAGGGTGCCCCCAGGTATCCAGATCCTGCAATACAAGCGAAGCAAATGCGGATCTGCCGGGTACGTAGTCCGGCTCTAGAGCCGGCTCGTACTTCAGCTCGACATTGAAGCGGGGTAGGGTACGATCATGCTCCTTGCAGTAGGCTTCCACCGCTGCGAACACAGCCAAAAGGGTCGGTTTTGCCGCCGGTCGGTTGGCCTGTTCGGGGAAGCGTGGATGCTGTTTCGTACCACAATCATACTCCGCAATCTCCGCTGCGGTCAGGCTCCGTAGGCTGATCTTTTCGTCGGTCAACTCTTCACCATTCGCGCTGCGGCAAATTTCCGTACTCAGCCAGGGCTCGTGGCTCACAATCACCTTATTGTCTTTCGAGATCACCACGTCCAATTCCAGGGTCTGTATTTCCTGGTAGGTCAGCGCGTGCAGGAAAGCCGGAATGGTATTTTCGGGCAACAGGCCACGGCAGCCGCGGTGCCCCTGCCAGTCAATTGTATGCTTTTGTGCCATTGGTGAAGCGGAGGATTTTTCGGCGCTGCCGCAGGTGCAGAGGAAGTGGGCGAGTAACACCAACACTAAGCAGGGAGGGAAACGCATGGGGAAAAGTTTCCCCAAAGTAAGCACGCCAGCGAGTATGTACGCTTCAGCGATGAAGGATCAGTGAGCAATGTGATATGGTGACAGACCGGCAGATACCAATGGCGCACTAATTGGCTAACTCATTTGTATTTTTAACGCATAATGTTTATTTTTGCTTTAAATAACAAACAAAATGCAGCTCAAACTAATTTCTTGCGACGCCGATCGCCCCGACAAACGTGCCATCGCCCGCACCCTCTCCGACATTGGTGACGATATCGACCAGAACCTCGGTGCTGAGTTGACCGACATTCTTCTTGAAGGTTCTCCCGTAGAAGTCGAGGTCTCCTTCAACGAAAGTTCCGCCTTCCGCTCCCTCCGTAAGCTGAAGATCGATTACGAAATTGTAGAGTAGGAGTAGACCAAGCGTTGCCTTCACGATCGACATTCGCTCGCCCCCCTAGATTACTTCCGCTTCTTCTTTTTCTTGCCCCTGGGTTTTGCGCCCCGGGTAATGGGTTTGCTGTACTTGGCCATCATCTTATCGCGGCGACCTTTGCGGACATTTACCTTGGAATTTTTGGCGCTTTTTTCGTGGTAGGCTTGCTGATTTACCTCGGGTCGTAGCCAACTGACCTCCTCCTCGATGTAGGCGGGGTCTTTCTCCAGGTCGATTAGCTCTTCCGTGAAGTTTACGACTTCGGGTACCTCCCGATCCGGAATCGTGGTGCCCATCAATTCTTCTATTTCCTGGCGGTACGGCAGTTCGGTTTCGGACACGAAGGAGATGGCTACCCCTTTTTGTTCCGCCCGCCCCGTGCGGCCAATGCGGTGGATGTGCTTCTCCGGATTATCGGATAGGTCGAAATTGATGACGTGGGTGACCGCGCTTACGTCGATTCCTCGGGCGACTAGGTCCGTTGCGATCATTACCCGAAAGGTGCCGTCGTCAAAACTCCGAATAGAATTGATCCGGTAGTTCTGCGATTTGGAACTGTGAATGACGCCGATGGACTCCCCAAAAACGGGTTCCATGCGTTCGTACAGCGCGTCAGCAAGCCGGCGGGTAGCGCAGAAGACGAGGACTTTTTTCATGTCTAAATCTTCCCGCAGCAGGTGCTCCAGTAAATTGGCTTTACCGTTGAAGTTCGGAGCTGAGTAAACGTATTGCTCAATGTTGGCCAGGGGAGCTCCCGATGGCGCCGTCTCAATCACCTCGTAGTACTCCGTGAACTGGTTGATGGTCTGCATCACTTCGGGCACCATCGTTGCCGAGAAGAATAGGTGCTGCCTCTTCTTGGGTAGAAAATCCACGATGTCATTCAACTGGGTCTTAAAACCCTGGTCGAGCATTTCGTCGACCTCATCCAGTATTAGACGCTTGACCTCCTTGAGCTTCAGGACGCCATCTCGCAACAGGTCCACCAATCTGCCGGGAGTGCCAACGACGACGTCCGTTCCGACCTCAATTTCTGCTTTGTGCGTTTTGATGTTGGTGCCACCGTACACGCCGACGATCTCTACGTTCATGTAGCCGCAAAGTTTCTCGGCCTCCTGCACCACCTGAATAACGAGCTCCCGCGTAGGGACAATGATGAGGATCTGCGGATAAGCCGACTTGGTGAACTTCCACAAACGCAGTGAAGGCAGCAGGTAAGCAAATGTCTTACCCGTACCGGTTTGGGCAATACCGATCACGTCCCGCCCCGCCATGATGGGCGAGAACACTTTTTCCTGAATGGCGGTCGGGCTGGAAATGCCGAGATCATCGAGGGCATTCAGGAGTGGGTTGGAGAGGTTCAGATCAGCAAAGGTCATGGCGTAAAGGTAGTTCTGAATACTGGAGGAGGAAGGGATCTAGCATCCTTCCGGGTTATCTAATTCTCTTCAATTCAGGTAGTGGTAGTTTAAGCCTTCTTTAAGAACCGACGGTGGCCGTCAGCCGTTATTCCTTCGTTTTGCAGCCTAATTGTGGTGCGGCGACGCATCATCGACGGCATTCACCCCGTTTTCCGCATTTCTAACTTTCTTTGCGGGAACTAACCAAATAATATGAGACAGTATTTCCTCCTGGCAGCGCTCCTTTGCAGCGTCGCCCTCTCCGCCCAGACCGAAACCCCTAAGAATTGGTGGGACCTCGACCGTGAGTCCGACAACTACCCTGGCGTAAGCGCCCAGAAAGCACACAACTACCTTGCCGGTAAGAAAGCCAAGAAGGTTGTCGTCGCCGTCATTGACTCTGGCGTAGACATCGAGCATGAGGACCTCAAAGATGTCATCTGGACCAATGAGGATGAGATTCCCGGCAACGGTATCGACGACGATCGCAACGGTTACGTAGACGACGTCCATGGCTGGAACTTCATTGGTGGCGCCGATGGCCGCAACATCAACTACGAAAACCTGGAAGTCGTTCGCCTCTACAATACGTACAAGGCCAAGTACAATAACCGCAACCGCGATGGTCTCTCCAAGAAGGAGAAGAAGGAGTACGATGCGTACAAGGAATACGAGAAGATCGTTACCGATAAGATGGCTGAAGTTGGCCCTCAGTACGAGCAGTACAAAGCCATCCAGGAGGGCATCAAATCTATCGTCGCTAAGACGGGTAAGCCCATCGAAAAGGTTACCGCCGCCGACGTGGCCGCCATTAAGGATAAGGACATGATGACGACCCGCATCCAGGGCGTCGTCGCCAACGCAACGACTAACGGTGCCACAGTACAGGAACTGTACGAAGACCTCAACGGTGCCGTAGAGTACTTCGCCAGCCAGGCTGAGTACAATTACAACCCCGACTTCGACGCCCGCAATATTGTAGGTGACAACCCCGGCGACCTTGACGACCGTAACTACGGTAACAGCGACGTAACCGGCCCCGATGCCGGACACGGCACCCACGTAGCCGGTATCATTGCCGCCGTACGCGACAACAACCTCGGCGTGAATGGTGTCGGTGGTGCGAAGGTCGAGATCATGTCCATCCGTACCGTCCCCAACGGTGACGAGCGGGATAAGGACGTGGCTAATGCCATCCGTTATGCCGTTGACAACGGTGCTTCCGTGATCAACATGAGCTTTGGTAAGGGTTACAGCCCCTACAAGAAGGCTGTCGACGCCGCCATGAAGTATGCGGAAAAGAACGACGTCATCCTCGTCCACGCAGCTGGTAACGACGGTAAGATGCTGACGCTGACCAATAACTTCCCCAATGACACTTACCAGGGCAAAAAGCGCACCGGTAAGACCTGGATAACCGTCGGTGCCGCCAGTGCCTTTTACGACGAGAACCTACCCGCCAGCTTCTCCAACTACAATAAGAAGATGGTGGACGTCTTTGCACCCGGCCGCGATATCTACTCTACTATTCCTGGATCTGAATACGCTTCCTTCAATGGTACTTCTATGGCCGCGCCGATGGTAGCGGGTATCGCTGCGCTCGTACGTAGCTACTTCCCCGACCTGAAAGCTAAGCAGGTGAAGCAGATCATTCTGGAAAGTGCCCTCCCCGTGAACCTGGAAGTGACGAAGCCCGGTAGCGAAGAGACCGTGAAGTTCTCCGACCTCTCCGCTACGGGTGGTCTTGCCAATGCTTACGCTGCCATCAAACTGGCGGAACGCACCAAGGGTAAGAACCGCAAAGCGGGCAAGCGCGACGAAAGCCTGATGATGTACTAAGCCGAAATGCTTACCATTACCCACCAGTCGAGCGGGCGTCCTTATACGAGGGCGCCCGCTCGTTTTTGTAGAAGCCCACGCGAACAAAGTATATGCGGGCGTGGCTATACCTTCCGTAGCTCCGGCTACGTTTGGTTCGACGGATTATCCATTGTTACCTATGCTCCGGTTAATTGTACTATGTTGGTTGATGATTAGCGTTGCGCAAATGGGTGCCCAACGTTGGGATTCGATCTACGTGGAGGATCTACCGTTCCGCTATCGAATCAATGGTGGCCTAAGAGTCATCAACGACTTCGCCGAATTCACCACGGCGCAAGGGGAAACCTTTCAGTTGGATAACCGTAACCTGGCCCTCCGGCTGGGCGGTCGGTACGGATTTGCCAGCTACACCTTCTCTTATGCGATCAGTGACTTGGGAACGGCCCCAGAAGATGAGCCGACCAAAAACTTCGGGCTGGGGCTGCGCCTCTTTCGACGCTATGGATTTGTGCAGACCCGCTTCCAAATTACCGAAGGGTTTCGCCTAACTGGCCCCGAAAACGAAAGTGTATTTCGGCCGGACGTGAAGTTGTTCACCGCCTTCCTCCATGGCTACCACATCATGGGTAAGCGGCGGGTGAGTATGCGGTCCAGCTTCAACCAGCGCGAACGACAATTGAAATCTCGTGGCGGCTGGCTTCTGGGTGGGACGGCAATTTACAATCAACTCCGCGCGGATGGGCTCAACCTCCGACCAGCAAATGATGATGTTGAATTACTAACGGGATACAATCAAATTCGCCTGAGCGTCGGTGGCGGTTACGTGTACAATTATATTTTCAAGGAGCGGTACTTCATCACGCCCGTAGTATTCCTGGGGCCGGAATTGCGCTCTACTCGCATCGACCGGTTTGGTAGCAGCGTCCCCAGTACCGACCGGCTTTCGGTGGGCTTACAAACCCGTAGTTCACTTTCGGTCGGTTGGCATGGCAGCAAAAAGTTCGCGGCTTTGATCGGCCATTACGTCCCGGGTAAGGACCAGACCGAGCAACTTTCGACGCAATCCCTCCGCTCACGGATGGAACTCCGCCTGGGGGTGCAATGGTAGTACCTTTAGCCAATGCTCACTCTCTTCACCTATGCTTTCGGTGTTATCCTGGTTCTAGCTGGGGCCTACCATTTTATCAATCCAGCCTTTTACGATGCCTTCATGCCCAATTGGTTTCCGAAACTGACCGCTAATTACGCCGCTGGACTGGCGGAGATTGGGATCGGGTTGGGGCTTTTCTTTCCGGGTACCCTCCGTTGGTCTGCATGGCTAGCCCTTGCGCTGATGCTCATATTCCTTCCGCTTCACGTGTTGGATTTGCTTAAGGAAAGACCAGTAATTGGAAGCCATACGATTGCTACCGTCCGCTTGGTCGTGCAGTTTGTGTTGATCTATCTGTTGTATTTGGTGGCCAAAGGAGCACCATGACCGAATATGATATTATTACTGTGAGATGAGCTTTAAAAAGGTAGGGCAGTGATGCATTTCAGATTTGGGTGACGTCCAAATTATACATCAAACCTCCTTCTAAGCCCTATTTCTATTTTCTTTCCACACTAATGTGCATTCTCACGTAGTTTTACATCCAAGTGCCGTACGAAAGACTGAATAAACTCGTACAGTCACCCGAGCCTATCAAAACGGAGGCTACTGAAACCACTCGCACTATGCAAGAGCTAACTGCAGCAGAAATTAGAGGAGATCGTCAGGGTAAGGTCGGTGCCATCATCGGGCTGATCCTATTTCTTTTGCTTCTGATCATTCCCATCTTCTTTACTACGCTCCCCAAACCGGGCCAGCCAGGCATCCTGGTGAATCTGGGGATGATCGACGTGGGCCAGGGCGACAACAATGCTCCACCACCGGCTGCTGCTGAGCCAACTCCTCCGCGCGAAGAAGTAGAACCGACGCCAGCTACCCCTCCACCACCGCCACCCCCAACGGCTGCTGAACCGGAGCCCGTTCCCGTACAGCGCGAGGTTGTCGTCACGGAAACGCCACAGGAGATCGCCATTCGTAAGCAGAAAGCCAAGGAAGAAGCGCGCAAAAAAGCTGAAGCCGAACGCCAGCGTCAGGAGCAACAGCGCATCAACCAACAAAAGGAGACTGAACGCCAGCAGCGGGAAGCCGAATTACGCGAACAGCGCCGTCAGCAAGAATTAGCCGATGAACGCCGCCGCAAAGCCGAAGCCGCGGAAGCTGCCCGACGCCAGGCAGAGGCAGAAGAGGCCGCCCGTAAAAAAGCGGAAGCAGACGCCGCCGCCGCACGCGTGGCCGGTGCCCTCGGTGGAACGGGAAGCGGCAGAGGCACCACCGGAACTCCCGGCAACCAGGGCGTTGAGAACGGTGATCCCAACGCCGACCGACTGGAAGGAATCTCTACGGGCAACGGCATGGTATCCGGCGGCCTCGGCGGCCGTGGGGTCCTCTCCAGCCCCCGGGTAAGGGAAAACACCCAGAAGACGGGAACCGTAGTCGTCCGTGTTTGCGTGGGTCCCGACGGAAACGTTGTGAGCGCCGAACGCCAACTGACGGGATCGACAACCACCGATGCCCAGCTACTTCGGTCCGCTGAGCGCAACGCGGCCACCTGGAAGTTTAAGCCCAACCCAACGGCACCGGCCCGTCAGTGTGGTGAGATCACCTACCGATTTAAAGTACAATAGCAGCGGAGACGGCGGCCCACTCTGTTAGTTCCCTAGTTAGTGGCCCAGGATATAAACCTTGGCCTCTTTACCGGCCAATTCCAGATTAAATCCTTCAAGAGCTGTCGTGCCCCCTGCGCCCGACAGCTCTTTTGCTGTCCGGAATCCACCCGTGATCTCCGCAAATGGCGTCCAATCATCCAGCACCCTTGGGGTCGAATTGCCATTAAAGATTGTCATTACCGTCTCGCTGCCGGAGCGGCGGAAGTAAACGTAGACCCCATCACGTGGTACGAATTGGGTGAGTGTCCCGATCGTCAGTGCCGCGCTGTTTTTGCGGTAGTTCGCCAGGGTTTTAATGTGTATGTAGATGGCATTTTGGTCGACGGACCGGTCGCTCTCTTCAAATAAATTGGTTGGGTCACCGGGGAATCCGCCCGGAAAATCCAGCCTGCCAGCTTCACCGAACGCGCCGCCGGAACCTTCCAGTAGGGCTTCTGTCCCGTAATAGATACTGGGGATACCGCGCATCGTCAGCAGCAGAGACATGGCGCTTTTCATTTTATTCAGGTCCTTACCAAAGGTGGAGTAAAGGCGGCTGATATCGTGGTTATCAAGAAAAACGACGTTGTTTTCCGGGTTAGGGTAGAGGTGATCTTGCGCCAGCGTATAGTAGAGGCGCATCACCCCATCCGTCCAAGTTGGGTCTTTCGCCATCGCCTCGTGGAGGGCGTAATAAATTTGAAAATCCGTAACGCCGGGGAGGTTGGTATTGATGTCCTGATGCAACTTCTCTCCGCCTACGTACCAACTTTGGATGCCGATGTGGGGCACCCAAGTCTCTCCAAATAGCCCGACGTGGGGCACCTCCTCGAGCAAGCGTTGGTTCCAACGAGCCATGAATTTTGTGTCCGGGTAAGTATAAGTGTCAATCCGAAACGCATCCTGATCGGAATAGAGTGTCCACCAGATACTGTTGTTGATCAGGTAGTTCGCGAGGTGTTCATTCTCCTGGTTGAGGTCCGGCATGTGGTTATCGAACCAACCGTCGAGCATCTTCCGCTTGTCCGCCTCGGAGCCGTGGGGGTCAAAAATGGTCGTCGCCCGAAAGTTGCTCTGGGTATAGGTCGGCCACTGGTGGATCCAATCGCTGGATGGGATGTCTTTAATTTGGTAGTGTTGGTCACCACAGTGGTTGAAGATCACGTCCATCACGATCTTGATCCCCCTGCTGTGCGCAGCCTTCACCAACTCCCGGTACTTTTCATTGTTCCCAAACCGTGGGTCAATCTGGTAGTGATCACTCACGGCGTACCCGTGGTAGCTGGCGTAGGGCTGGTCATTTTCCAGCACCGGATTCAGCCAGAGGGCCGTCACGCCAAGTTCTTCCAGGTAATCCAGTCGGTCAATTACACCCTGGAGGTCGCCTCCGTGGCGGAAGAGCAATTTATCCCGATTCAAAAGGGTATCGGTTGCAGTGTACACTTTGTCATTACTTTCATCTCCGTTGGCGAAGCGGTCCGGCATGATGAGGTAGATCAGATCTTTAGAGCTCAAGGGTTCGCGGCCCTCCCAGGTATTTCTGGGGTGAGGGGCCAGACGGTACTCCACCAGTTTTTCGCCGCGCATTGCCTTATTACCCAGGGCGCTGCCGCTGGATGCCAGGCGGATGGGGAAGGCGCCAGGTTGAGTACCGGCAGCCACGTATAAACCGACAAAAAGATAATTGGGGTTCTCCAGTCTTTTGACGTATTCGACCGTCACCCCGGGGTGATCGACGCTTGCTTCCGTGTAGTTAGCGACGCCCTCATCGTAAATGAGCACCTCCACCCGTGGGTCGACCATTCCAACCCACCAGTTGGGCGGCTCTACCCGCATGTCGACGTCCGCCAGCCCCGTAGGTTCGCGGATGATGTATTTCGATTTCTCCATCCCCAGCGGTAAGTGTTGCATGGGGTCGTCATCGAATACGGATTCCTGCTGACCATAGAGTGAAGAGGCCATAAGGATTGCAAAGAAGGCGAGGTACAAGTTGCGCTGCATGAAAGAGGGTTAAGCTTCGAAGGGCAAGATAATGAAGGGACCAGCTTAACTTGCGACATGCGCGCAATCTTCCGCTATTTACTCCTCTTCGCCGGTATCGTATTCATGATCAATGGTTGCAACGGCCTCGTGAGTAGCCGCTTTGGCACCCACAGCCTCCGAACGCTGGACCTGGCTACGCTCGCCAACGACGGACTAGGCGATGCGGATTACATCGCCGTCACTAATGCCTACTTAGGGAGTGCTAAACTTGCGACGGAGTCCGGTGGCTTTTGGGCCGCGCCCACCATCCAGCGTCCCTTACTGACGGGGGAGCAAACGGAGGCCGTAGCTCGGGGTGAAACCGCTACGCCGGTCCTGATTGCTTGGTCCGATTACCCGGCACCTGCGACAGCGCAAAATGCTCGGGAAGTACTGGTACAAACCAAGGATTTTAAAGGTCTCGTGGCAACGCCCGCGATCACTAACCCCGCGCATTGGGAAGAAAATGGTGTTCTCGTAGATGAGGAAACGCGCTACCTGAAGATTGGGGAAGAACCAATGGCCTGGTACTGGAATTTACTGCTCTTCCTGGGTGGCCTTACTCTCGCCGCCCTGCCGGAAGCAATGACATTCAGGCAACAGCAGCGAAATTCGGAGGCGTGATTACAAGGATGTCTCCTCCTGCATGGCGACCAGTTCGCGCTTGATCATGTGGTAGGTTTCCTCCTGCGCACGAATGCGGAGGTCACTGCCGCCACGGTAATATTTGTTCGCGTTCTGGTCATTTAGCAGCCTGGCTTTGACGTTGTCCTGGAGTTGAACCTGCATAAATTCGAGTATCCGCGTTTTGATGGCTGGGTCCAGTACCGGGAAGGTCGTTTCGATCCGGTAACTCAGGTTGCGGGTCATAAAATCGGCGGAGGACATGTAGAGTTTGTCCTCACCACTGTGGTGAAAATGGAATACCCGCGCGTGCTCTAAGTAACGATCGACAATGCTGATGGCGCGGATGTTTTCGCTGATGCCAGGCATGCCGGGAACGAGACAACAGATCCCGCGGATGATGAGGTCAATTTCGACCCCCGCTCGTCCCGCCTTGTAGAGTAGATCGATCATGCGGGGATCCTGCAGGCTGTTCATTTTCAACATCATGTAGCCTTTCCGGCCGGCCTTGGCTTCGGCCACCTCGTAAGCGATGAGTTCCTCCAAGCCATCCCGCAGATTGAATTGACCGACCAACAATTGCTCGAAGGGAAGGTCCGGATCCTGTACATTTTCGAGGTAGCTGAAGATGCGGGAGACTTCGGTGGTCAGGCGCTTGTCCGCCGTGAAGATGCCGAAGTCGGAATAGACCTTGGCCGTGTCTTCGTGGAAGTTACCCGTGGCTAAGTAGCAGTAAATGCTTTCCTTCCCTTCCGTAAAGCGCCGGACGAGCGCCAACTTGGAGTGGACCTTCACACCGGGAAAACTGTAGTTGACGTGGACGCCCGCAGCCTCCAATTTTTCCCCCCACCGAAGGTTAGCCTCTTCGTCGAATCGCGCCTTCACTTCAATGAAAACGCTGACTTGCTTACCGGCCTTAACTGCGCGCATGAGCGCCTTCATGATCCGGCTCTTCCGGGCTACCCGGTACTGCACGATCTTGATGTGGGTAACGTCAGGGTCATCCGCAGCGGTCTCGAAAAACCGAACGACGCTCTCATAACTCTGGTAAGGTACGTGCAGTAAATGATCGCGCTCCTGAATGGCACCCCAGTAGTCGCTAGTATCCTCCAATGGTGGATAGGGCAGGGGCGGTTGCGCAGGATTCTTCAGCTTAGTGAGGCCAAAATCGGGGAAGCCAAAAAAGTCGAAATTATTATGGTAGCGCCCCTCGGCCAGGATATCGTAGCGCTCTAACTGGAAACTGTGGGTCAGGTAATCCAGCAGTTTGGGCGCCATCGTCCGGTCGTAGACGAAGCGGCTGGCGGGGCCGACGTGACGGCGTTTGAGGCTGGTCTTAATTTTCTCAAGTAGGTCTCCACTGAACTCATCGTCGATGTACAACTCCGCGTCTCGCGTCAACTTGATGCTGTAGGTATCGTCAATGTTGTAGCCAGGGAACATCATACTGACGGAGTGGCGTACGATGTCGTCCAGCATGATGAGGTTGCGGAAACCGTCCGTTTCGGGCAGTTCAATGAAGCGCGGCAGGTGATCGCTGGGGATCTTGACGATGGCGTAGGCCGCTTTCTTGCTGCCCTTTTCGTGCATCAGAATGGAGAGGTACAGCTGGGCATTGTTGAGGAAGGGGCGCACCATGTCCTTATTCAGCAATACCGGCTGTACGTAGGGCAGCATGTTTTGGCGGAAGTAGTCTTCGACAAAGTTGCTTTCCTCCTCGTTCATGTCCAGCCGTCGCTTGAGCCGAATCCCGTTCTTCTGCAGCTTGGGGATGATCTTATTTTCAAAGATCCGACTGAACTCCGCCTGCTGCCGATTGACCGTCCGTTGGATATTCTTGACGGTATCCTTGGGGCTGATGTCGAGTTCCTTTTTCGTTTTCTTACCTACCCGGACCAAATTGCGGTGGTTGGCCATCCGGACGCGGAAGAACTCATCCAAATTGCTACTGTAAATGGCCAAAAATTTGATCCGCTCGAAGAGGGGGACGGTGGGGTCCTTGGCTTCCTGCAGTACACGGTGGTTAAAGGATAACCAGGAAATATCGCGGGGAATGCTGGGGAATTTGGACATTTTGAGGCGGGAGGTTTTGGAGGGGGAAGGTACTGCTTTTGGAGACTCCGCAGTGGGTATTTTCTCTTGCCTTGGCGTGGTTCTGTTTTGCTTCGCAGTACTTCGTGCACGCAGGAGTAGGGGAGGATGGGGAGATGGAGAGGCCTGCGGCGCTACGGTTTCGGACCTCTGGTCCGGATTTTTATATTGATAACTACACTGTTTGCCAGACAGTACTTCTATTTCGCAAGAGAAGGGGAGGTTGGAGAGTTTTAGAGGCCTGCGGCGCTACGGTTTCGGACTCTGGTCTGGATTTTAGGTAATGACCGTACTGTATCACTCTGTAAAACACTTTTCAGAATCAAGTTTGCCTGGAAAATTTACAATTATTGAAAAGCTACGATTTTCAATTAAACGTTCTAACAATCCCGGCCAGAGGCCGGGAACCAGCGCCGCAGGCCTCCCCAACCTCTCCTGCTCCTGCGAAATATATTCACTAGAACAACGACTGCTGCCCCAACCCACTCAAATCCACCGGCCCCCGCACTTCCGCAAAGCCCATCTCCCGCAGATGCCCAGCAAACCAGGCACTGGCATCCGGCGCAAGCACGTTTTCCGGCTCGTGGGGGAAGAAGTAGGTTTCGGGTAAATTCCATTCCCGCAACTTATCCCCCCAAACCTTCAACCGTTCGTAGTCGGAGGTCACGAGACCGTTTCCAACGAAGCGGACCATTGCGCGCGGAGCCGTTACGTAATTGTGGAGGACGTCACGTCGGCCAGAGACATCCGTAATCACCGCTGCGGTGCCGTGAGCGGCCAATGTATCCATCAACTCTTCCGTGACGAACGGGTCGGCGAACCAACTTTCGTGGCGCAACTCTACGGCCAGGGGTAGAAGCCGGGGCCAACGGCTCAGCAAAACTTTCAGCTGATCCAGGCGCGCGTAATCAAAGTAGGGGGGCAGTTGAGCAAAGGCGCAACCCATCTTTTCACCCATCCCGTCAAGTGCCGCAACGAAGTTGGTGAGGTGGCCTTCCCGGTGGCCAAAATCCGTACGGTGGCTGATGTGTTGCGGTAGTTTGGGGCAAAACCTAAAGTCAGCGGGAACGGCTTCTACCCAGCGGCGGACCAGGTCCGCGTCCGGGATTCGGTAGTGAGTGGTATTAAGCTCAATGGTATTGAATTGCTTGCCGTATTCCCGTAAGTACTCCGCAGACTTTGTTCCCTTGGGGTACCACTTTCCTACCCATTCGCGCATGGACCAACCCGTTGCGCCCAGGTAGATCCGGGGCTTTCCTTCGGTGGGGCCGAGCTCGAACCGATCCAATCGCGCCCGATTGGCCAGCGGATCGATGGGGAATTCGAAGTTTACCTTGCTGAGGTCAACGGCGGCGCCAAATTTCATGCAGTTGTTCGTTGAGTCGGTCGTAAGATTGGGTCGTGAGACAAATCAGCTTGGGATATAGCCTTTTACGGCCACCTCCAGCACATCTTCGAATCTGCTGGCAAAAGTAGCGCTGATTCCTTCCTTGATGTAGTCGTCCAGATCTTCCCAGTCTCGCAGGTTTTCGTCGGGGAAGATCAGGTTTTTGATGCCGACCCGGCGGGCGCCAATGGTCTTTTCCTTGACGCCACCGATGGGCAGTACGCGTCCGGTGAGGGTAAGCTCTCCCGTCATGGCGAGGTTGCCCATTGGCGCTTGATCGGTTGCTAAGGTGTACAGCGCGAGGGCAATTGTGATGCCTGCACTCGGTCCATCTTTCGGCGTTGCGCCAGCCGGGACGTGGAGGTGGACCTGATGGGTATCGAAGTAATCCTCCCCCTGTTTGCTGAGTAAGGATTTGACGTAGCTCAGCGCAATCTGAGCACTTTCCTTCATCACGTCGCCCAGTTGGCCGGTCAGCCGGAAGCCGCCGCCGGCATGTGGGATGCCGCGGGCCTCGATGTACAAGGTGGCTCCTCCCATACTGGTGTAGGCTAAGCCCAGCACGACGCCGGCGCTGGGTTTCTTGTACAGCTTTTCGGTTTGGAACCGCGGTTTACCGAGCATTGCTTTCACGCTGTCCACCGTAACGGTGAAGGAGGTAGCGTCAGATTCCGCCTCCCGCAGTACCAATTTGCGAATGATCTTCCGCAATTGTTTCTCCAGGTTCCGAACGCCGGCCTCGCGCGCGTAGCGGTCAACCAGGAAGTGGAGAGCTTCGTCGTCAAAGGTCACCTCGTCACTGGCGAAGCCGTGCTCTTTGAGTTGTTTCGGGATGAGGTAGCGCTTCGCGATCTCCAACTTTTCTTCCAGTACGTATCCACTGAGGCGGATTACTTCCATGCGGTCCAGCAAAGGGCCGGGAATGGTGTCCAGCTGATTGGCCGTACAAACGAAAAGCACGTTCGATAGGTCGTAGGGAACGTCCAGGTAGTGATCCACGAAAGTCTCGTTCTGTTCCGGGTCGAGGACTTCCAGGAGGGCGGAGGCGGGGTCGCCCTGGCTGCCGGCACTGATCTTATCGATCTCATCGAGCATGATGACCGGGTTACTCGTTTCCGCCCGGTTGAGGGCTTGAATAAGCTTACCAGGTAAGGCGCCGATGTAAGTGCGGCGGTGACCTTTGATCTCTGCCTCATCCCGCATCCCACCGACACTGAAACGGTAGAATTTCCTACCCAGCGATCGGGCGATGGATTGACCAATCGAAGTTTTACCCACACCCGGAGGGCCTACCATACAGATGATGGAACCCGCCACGCTACTACGCTTCAGGATGGTGGCCAAAAACTCCAGAATGGTGTCTTTGACATCCCCCAACCCATAATGATCCTCGTTCAGGATTTCCCTCGCTTCGGGGATGGACGTGGCGTCCGGTGAAAAGATGCCCCAGGGTAAGCCGGCGAAGGTTTCCAGATAGGTACGGGTGACGTTGAACTCCGGGCTCTGCGTATTGAGCGTCTTCAGTTTCTTGAGCTCCCGGTCGAACTGTTCGCGGGCTTCGGCGGGGACGGTCTTGTCTCCCAGTTGCTGCAAAATCCTTTCGGTGATGGATTCGCCGTCCTCTTTTTCTTCCCCAAGTTCGCGGCGGATGGCTTTTAGCTGTTCCCGCAGGAAGTATTCCTTTTGCTGGGTCGCGACGCCTTCTTCGATCTGCTTGTTGATCCGTTGCTGGATCTTGGCAACCTGAAGTTCTTCTTTGATGACGGCGAGCAATAGCTTTGCCCGTTCGCCGATGTCCCAGGTGTCCAGCAATGTTTGCAGCTTCTCCCGGTCGGCGCTGATGAGATTGGACACGATGTCCATCGTCTGGCCCGGATTATCGTAGTTGAGTTGGCTAACAACCATGTTCACCTGCTCCTTAAAGAGTGGGTTGAGTGCCAGTAATTGTTGAATTTCGGAACTGATGGCCAGCATGTAGGCTTTCATTTCCTGGTCCGGCTTCGTTTTTGGTTGGTTGTCGTAAGTCACCCGCCACCGCAGTTGGGGCTCCGTTTGTACCACCCGTTCGCGGCGAAAGCGTTTGATGGGGTTGACGATCACCTGTGCGTTGCCCGGTCCGGTCTCAATGGTTTTCACCACCTGGCAAACGACACCGGTGTTGTAGTAGATAGATTCCCGATAATCTTCCTCATTCTCCTCTTCGGCGAGTACGATGCCGATGTAGCCATCGTGTTGCTCCGTTGCCAATTTGAGGGAGATGAGCAGGGGCCGCCCCCCAAAACCTAGAGGGAGGGGCATACCCGGAAAAATCGGCCGCTGAACGACGGGCAGAATTGTCATTAATTGGGGTAATGTGGGGTCGACCAGTTCCAGGGATTGATCGTTCAGCGCTTCCATGATGATGTCTTCGTTCAGCTCTAGGTCGTCGTTCATACTGTGGCGCGTCTTAGGTTATTAGCGATGTCAAGCATAGCCAAAAATTGGCGCTATTGTTCACCCTCCGGTACCGAATTTACCAAGGCCAGGCCACTTCGTATCTTTACCTAAGCCCGCACGCCGCTGCGCCATGGTACGTACTTACATCGTGATGCTCGCTTTATTCGTCCTGGCCGGCACCGGCCGGGCGCAGCGTTGTGGGGTAACGGATACGATCGATATCGCGCAGTTAGGGGAGACCCGCCTCGTCGTGCCCATCTCCGGCTACCTAAACGGGAATTTGGCCGCTACCAACCAATCATTGTGTAACGTCAAGGTCTACTTCCAGCATACCTACGTTTATGGGTTGACGCTTTCGCTAGTTTCACCAGCCGGAGATACGGTGCAGCTGGTCGGTCCGCAAACGGATCAGTCCCGGCCCCCCACGAGCCTAGCCCGGTGGTTCATCGACTTCCAACGTTGTAGCGACCCAGCCGCGCCGGACCCCGGAGCGCCGCTGCGCTGGAACAATGCGAACCCATTCAATTGGCCCGCCTTTGGCACTTTTACTGGTTCCTATTACCCATCACGCCAGTGTCTCACCTCCTTCAACGAAGGAAGCCTGAACGGGGACTGGGAACTCCTCATCAACAACAGCCGGGACGGGCAGCAGGGGATAATGACCTTTCTTCAACTCGAGTTCTGCGATGACCGCCACAGCGATGGCCCCTGCTGCCTGGCCGACGCCGGGGAATTTCCTGATTTGGAAGATATCTCAACCTGTGCCGAGCCTAGCACCTTGCCGCTAAATCTGCGCCCCCGCTACCGACAGCCCCGGCCGAATGCCCTGGAATACGGGTACACCTACGCAGTGTTTCGTAACGACTCTTTGATTGATCTGCAGACCGATCCCAATTTGGCCGGAAGTCCCGCCGGGCGATACGAGATCTGTGGCCTGAGTCACCGCCGTAGCGAACTAGGTCTGCTCCCACTGGATGGTTTTTTTTCGCCCGAGAGCCTGCGGAACAATCTGGAGGGTAGCGCTCCGATACTCTGTGGCAACCTCGCTACCGAGTGCCAGGTAGTCAATCTTGTACCTCCGCCGGACACTACCTTCCTGCTCCGTACAATCTGTAGTAGCGGTTCCACGAGCGTCGGCAATTCCAACTACTCCGCACCAGGACTTTACCGTGATGTGGTCAGAGGACAGTTCGACTGCGACAGTGTCATCGTACTTGATCTGCGGGTGGTCGATACGCTTCGCCAGACCGTCGATGCGACCATCTGCGCGGAGGACTTTTTCCCTCTGGGAGATCGGTTCATCAACACGAGTGGTCGCTTTCAGGATACCCTAAGCTCTCAGTTTGGCTGCGATAGCATTGTTACCCTCAACCTGACCGTCAATCCACCCATCCGTAGTTCGGTGGCGACGGCAGTTTGTGCTGGGGAGGTCTTTTCAATCGGTGACGAAGCATTCTCGAACTCCGGCGTCTTCACCAGGACCATCACGGCGGCGGATGGGTGTGATTCCACCGTTACGCTCGATTTGATCGCACTTGCCCCTTCAATCCAGTACGAACCCTTTACCCCCCAGCTGGATTGCCGTGCCGATTCCGTGGTGTTGGACGCCGGGCCAAGTCAATTAGCATTCACCGAAGATTTTGGATGGTACGATATCACGGGTCAATTAATTACGAATGAACTGGCCATTACGGTGCGGGAACCAGGCGCTTACGTTTTCCGTCTGTCCGTCGCTACGCGGGGCATCCGTTGCGAAGCAGCCGATACGGTGATGATTGCCGAAGCCCGCCAACCCCTCGAGGCCGACCTGGGTTTCGTAACACCTGCCGGTGGGGCGCTGCCGCCGGTGCCGTGTACGGAGGTTGGGGATAACTGCAACGTCATCACCTGTCGCCATCCGGTGATTGGGGTGGACGTAAGTCTCGTGCCGATCCGTCCGGGAGATCAGTTCAGTTGGCAAAGCCCCAGTGGAATGGGGATCAACAGCGGAGCGGATAGTTCCCTAGTTTTCTTCGACCAGCCAGGGCGTTACAACTTGCGGATTACCAGCCCGAGTACGGGGTGTACCTTGGACACTTTCGTGGATATTCTCGAGGACGTCGAAGTTCCAAGAGCTACGGTGTTCGGAAATGAGGTGATCACTTGCGCAAACCCCGCCATCACCCTCAATGCGGATACCCTCCAGGATGATAATGATCAACTCTCCTATCGATGGACGCCACTCAACGGGGGGATGGAAATCATTGGTTCAGTCCTCCCAACTCAGCACGGGGGTACTTACCGTTTGTCCGTAGAAAACAGGGAGTCCGGTTGCTCGAACGATACGACGTTCACCGTACCGGTTGATACCGTACCCGTCCTACTCAACCTGGCACCTGCGGCAGCGCCCATTACTTGCTTTGAACCGGAACGAATACTCTCCGGCGGCAACTTCACCGCCGGCCATGAAGTAAACTACGTTTGGACGGAAGCCGCTTCAACCGAGATCATCGGCCAGGAACAGCGCCTCACCGTGCGGCAGGGTGGACTTTACGAACTGGTCATCACCGACATCGTAAATGGCTGTGCGGATAGTGGACAAATTGCGGTGCCCATCGATACCCTCACACCCATCGCCGACGCTGGGCCACCCGAATTAACACTCAATTGCTTCCTCTCGGCAGCGACCCTGGGTGGTCAGAATACGAGTACTGGGGTTGATATCGAATACGCTTGGCGAAGTGTCGACCAGGGGCTAGCTACAGTCAGCACCGATCGATTTTTACCGGTCACCGCGACTGATGATATCTATCTGTTTTCAGCTACCAATAGCCGAAATGGTTGCGCAAACGAGGATACCATCCGCGTCCGAACCGACCTCAACCAACCGATCGTTGAATTATCGCAACCCATTGACTTTGACTGTTTTGTGGAAGAAGTCTTACTGGAGGATGATGGGAATTCCTCTCCCTTTACTGCGCTTAGATCTTGGACCGGTCCCTGCCTCCCTGAGAACGCAAATCAGTCTTCCGTGAGGGTTGCTTGCCCGGGAATCTATACCCACCGCGTGCTGAACCTGGACAATGGCTGCGAAACCTCCGCCTCCGTAGAAGTTTTTCTGGCCGACAATAGCGTGGTGGCCATTCTGCCCGATACGCTCCTGCTGGATTGTACTACGGGAACCGTGCAACTCAACGCCCGTAACAGCTCTCCGGCTGCCTCCGTGCGGTGGCTACGGGAAGGCCGGGAGGTCGACCTGACGGGCCTGGCCCCGGAGGTAGACGTACCGGGCAACTACCAATTGATCCTGGGTAATTTCGATGGCTCCTGCCTCGACACGGCCTCCGTTTTTGTGACCGCGGACTGCCCGTTACTGGCCCTCCTTCTGCCGGTGGATAGCATCACTTGTAATCGACCCTTCGTTACTGCGGACGCCACGTTCGCTCAACCCGCAAGCGAGAATTCTATAATCGACTGGCTGATTCCTGCGGATATGATCACTCAAGAAGTCCCTGGTGTCCGGCAACTGAATGTCTTTACCGAAGGCCGCCTTGGGCTCGTGGTGACAAATACGATATCGGGATTATCCGACACCGCCTACGTGGACGTAATCCGCAACCAGCAACGACCAATCGCCGATGCAGGATTACGTGATACTATTGACTGCTACAGACCACGCATCACCCTGGATGGGACGGGAAGTAGCCAGGGGCTGCTGCTGCAATACCTCTGGACGGATACCAACGCCGACACGATTGGCTTCGGTCAGCGAGTCGATGTGACCGTCCCTGGTACTTATCTGCTGGAAGTTACCCAGACCGAAACGGGTTGCTCCCGACTCGACAATGTCGTCATTATTGACGATCGGGAGACACCGCAGGCCACGGCCTCCAGCGACGGCTTCCCCTGTGACGGTACGAGCTCAGTGGTCCGCGTAATCGCCACGCGGGGGGATGAATTCACTTACGAATGGTCCGGACCAAACCTCATCGGGCCAACTGACCTCGACTCCCTCACGATTGGGTCTGCCGGGACCTTTTTAGCCACCGTCACCCGGGTGAATAATGGCTGTTCGGCTACGGCGGAGGTAGCCATTCCTCAACTTCCCTGCCCGCCGTTTCCCGCGTTGTCGGATACGGTGTTGACCTGTGCGCCCGGTGGATTGGTCCTGCGGCCTACCTTCCGTGACGGCTGTGCGGACTGTACATTTCGGTGGTCGCGCAATGGCGTTCGCTTGCGAACGGAGCGAGATAGTACGTTGTCCGTAAGCCGGGTTGGCACCTACGAAATCGTTGCTACCAACGAGTTTGGCCTCACCAACAGTGTGGCGGTAAACGTAATGGATGCCCGCAGTTTGCCGAGCTCGTCCGCGGGAGACGACCGGATAATTACTTGCCGGGAAATGGAGGTGTTGCTCGGGCGGGACACCAGCTACGCAGGAAGAGATTTTGAATACAATTGGTCGCTATTTGGGACATCAATTCCCAACGGAAATAATCAATTGTTAGCCACCTCAACGCCCGGCACTTACACCGTCCAGGTCGTGGATCGGTTCAGCCTGTGTAGTACTACGGATACGGTTACCGTCGGCATTGACACCCTTACCCCGCGCTCGGTGGCGGGGCCGATGCGTACCATTAATTGCGACGCCAAACGGCGGGTACTGGATGGCACCGACAGCGATTTCGGCCGCCGGCTGACCTATGCCTGGACCAGCGAAATCGCTCCTGCCTGTATTGACGGTGGCGCAACACTTAACCCAATCGTCAGGTGTGAAGGGACCTACGAACTAACGGTCCGGGATACGGTGAATGGTTGCTCGGCAACGTCCTCCACCGAAGTGGCCCGGGACGAAGCACTGCCGGCAATCGTTCCCCTCCTGGACACCACGCTCAACTGTTCCGCCCGTGCCGTTGAACTGATCGGCGGAGTCATCGGCGTTCCAGCCGTAGAGTATGGTTGGGAAGAGATCATCGAAGGAGTTGGCAATCCAGTTCCGGAAATTGCTCCGGGTACCATTGCCGTTAGCGGTCCGGGCTTGTTTCGGTTCCAGTTGGTCAATACCAGGTCGGGCTGCACCAATGAGTTTGAGGTAAACGTGTCCGCCGATTTGCTGGAACCCGTTGTGGATGCAGGACTCCCCGATACCTTCCAGTGTGATCTGAATAGCCTTGCACTCGATGGTCGCATTCTTGAAAACGGAGCGTCCTCCGTAGCGTATACCTGGACTTCCAGGGTAGGGTTTGCGATCGATGAAGCCAATACACTAGGGCCAACCATCTTTCAGCCGGATCGGTATTTTCTGACGGCCTTCAACACCCGCAACCAGTGTTCGGACGTCGATAGCGTCGACATCATCCGCGATGAGCGTGCTCCAATCGTTGATGCTGGGCTTCCGGATACCGTCACCTGTGCGCTGCCGCAGGTGCCACTAAATGGGTCATTCGGATCAATCTCTGACCAGGGAATTATCCATTGGACTACGGTGGATGGAGAACTATTAGGATTGCCCCCGGTGCTTGATCCGACGGTCAGCCGACCGGGAACGTACCAACTAAATATTACCGACCCCTCCAACGGCTGCTCGGGGGCGGATCTCGTTACCATCGCCGCTGACACCGTATCACCAACAAGTTCCATCCTTGCACCGGACGGGCTGACACTCACCTGTAACCAGCCGCAACTAGTACTTCGGTCCACTCTTGAAAGTGCAGGCCGGCCCGTGACACGAAGGTGGTTCCTGAACGACGGCCAACTTGGTGAAGCGCCTACCCAGGCTTTTACTGGTGGGGGTTCGGTTCAACTTCGGGTAACGGACGTTGAAAATGGATGCCTGGATACTTCAGCGTTAGAAATTACCGAGGACCTTACTCCGCCAGTATTTGCGACGGAGCCAATTCCCGTCCTCAATTGCCTTCGGGATACTGCAGTTGTCCGCGTGGCGGATGCGGATTTTACCCAAGCGTATAGCTGGCTGAATGCTACCGATAGCCTACTGGGCGTAGGACGAAGTATAGCGTTGACGGTTGCTGGTCAGTACCAATTAGTCAGTAGGCTACTAAGAAATGGGTGTGCCGATACGATCGTAGTTCCCCTCATCTCCGATCGCGTCCAGCCCAGGTTACAATTTGCGGAGCCTGAACCCCTGAATTGTGAGCGGCAGGTGACCATATTGGATGCGCGTGGCAGCAGCCAGGGGGAACGTTTCATCTTAACCTGGACTGCTCCCGAAGGGGACGGTGGGCTGCTCCCTGATCCGTACCGGTATCGATCCACCGAACCAGGCACGCACCGGCTGACCATTACTGACATCGTTAATGGTTGCCAGCGCGGAGAGACCGTTGAAGTGGAGCGGGTAGCTACGCCGATTGATTCCTTTCTTTTCGAACTTACCCAACCGGAATGCCCGGAGGATGACGACGGGGAACTACTCATCACTGGGGTAAGCGGTGGCAACGGACCTTTCCGTTATCGCATCAACGGAGGTTTGCTGACGGACCGCTTATTCTACGAAGACCTCCCCCTCGGCGACTACCAACTGACGGCCCAGGGTAGCGACGGGTGTACTACGGACGCGAATTTTTCCCTCCTCAGGCCAGACGCTGCAACGTTGGAATTCCGTCAGGATACGCTCATTAGTTTGGGGGATAGCCTGCAACTTAATTACACCACTACCATGGCGGATTTCACGGCAATATGGTCAACGGAAGGTACAGTCTTACCGTCAATTGGAATGGAGCCCATTTGGGTCCGCCCCTTCGAAGCCACCCGTTTCGTCCTGGAGTTGGAAAGCCCCGAAGGCTGCCGCCTGCGCGACGCCGTGTTCGTGGAGGTTGAAGACTTAGCAGATATCTACGTTCCCACCGCCTTCAGCCCGAATGCGGACGGGACGAACGATCTATTCCGCCCCTTCACCGGCGGCCAGGTTCAAAGCATTGACCGTTTCACCATCTACAACCGCTGGGGGGCAAGGCTATACGACAGCCAGTACGACCCGGTTGCCACCTCGCGAGAATGGGGATGGGATGGCACCGTCAGCGGACGTAATATTCAGCCACAAACACTGGTGTGGAAGCTTGAGGCTACGTTGGTGGATGGACGGGCGGTGGTGCGGCAGGGGAGTGTGATCCTTTTGAGGTAGTAATTAGTCTGTAGTCTATAGTCTGTAGTCTCCCGACTCTAGAATACAGACTGTAGACTACAGACTATTCAAAGTCCGTCATCACCTTATAAGTCGGATCCTCCGTGACGTTGATGTCAATCAGGTCTTCTGCGTTGTTCAGGAGCCGGCGGGAGTCCGGGCTGAGGTGTTTGATGGTTACGTGCTTTCCCACCTTTTCGTAACGCTCCGTCAGACGGTTGAGGGCTTCGATGGCGGACATGTCCACGACGCGGCTTTCCATGAAGTCGATCACGATATTGTCGGGGTCACCGAGGACGTCGAATTTGGTATTGAAGGTTTGTACGGAGCCGAAGAAGAGGGGGCCGTAGATCTCGTAGACTTTTGAGCCATCCGCTTCGATGCGCTTGCGGGCGCGGATCATCTTCGCATTTTCGTAGGCAAACACCAGGGACGCGACCACTACGCCAGCAATCACGGCGTACGCCAGGTTATGAATAACGATGGTGATGACCGTGACTAGAACCATTACAAACAGGTCCCATTTAGGCATTTTACCAAACGTCTTCAGGCTGGCCCACTCGAAGGTGCCAATGGCCACCATGATCATGATCCCAGTCAGTGCAGCCATGGGTAGACGTTCAATCAGGCTGGCCCCGAACATGATGAAGATGAGGAGCATGATGGCGGCGAAAATGCCGGAAAGCCGGGCTCGAGCACCGGAGCTAATATTGATCAGCGACTGGCCGATCATCGCGCAACCACCCATACCGCCAGTGAAGCCGCTGAGGATGTTGCCGAGCCCCTGAGCGACGGCTTCCTTGTTGCCCCGACCGCGGGTTTCAGTGATCTCATCCACGATGTTGAGGGTGAGCAAACTCTCAATCAAACCGACCAAGGCGACGACGAGGGCGTAGGGCATGAGCATTTTGAGGGTATCGAAGCTCCAGGCAATCTCGGGAACGGCCGGCATTGGGAATCCTCCTTCGATGGAGGCGATGTCGCCCACCGTCTTAGTATCAATATCAAAGCCAACCACGATGGCGAAGACGACTAGAATACCTACGAGGCCGGAAGGGACCGCTTTACTGATCTTCGGCAAGCCCCACATGATGAACATCACGAGTCCGACCAGAGCTAGGGAAATGAAGAGTGGCATCCCAGTGGCCCACTCTCCGGTGTCGGTCTTGAATTGGCCCAACTGGGCGGTGAAAATGATGATGGCCAAGCCATTTACAAAGCCGAATACGACGGGGTGGGGGACGAGGCGCATCAGTTTACCCAACCTCAGCACTCCCGCTAGGACTTGCAGCAATCCCGCCAGGATGATGGCGGCAAAGACGTAATACGCGGCCTGGCTATTATCCATTCCACTGGCCACCAGGGTGGTTACCAGTGGAGCGATAACGACCGCCACGGCACCGGTTGCTCCGGAGATCATACCTGGCCGGCCACCCAGAACGGCAGTCACGAGACCCATCACGAAAGCGGCGTAGAGACCAATCAATGGATCCAGGCCGGCAATCAAGGCGAAGGCGACGGCTTCGGGAATCAGCGCCAGCGCTACCGTCAAACCAGAAAGGATTTCCGTGCGGTAATCAACTTCCTGAGAGAAGTCGAACAGGTTAAGGTACTTAGTCATGGTCGGAGAGAATGGACCAATCCTGCCAGCTACCATTTAGTCATTAAACAGTTGAGGCGGAGGGGCTTTGCTTAAAAATGGCGCAAAGGTACGCTTTATTCCAGCGCCGGGGAAGGAGTTACCCGTCCGCCCCCAAATTCAAAGTGGCCCATCCAAAGCACCAAAGCACCAACGCACCATAAGAGATTCCGTCTAGCTACTCTCAGGCCCTGGTTCCAAACCCCTACGTTAAATCCGAACCCCAATCATTCTGCACCCGCGGCAGCGCCCTAATCCACAATGGTTTGCTGCGTCCTTACAATGACGACTCCCGCAACGATCAGAAAGACGCCGAGTACCCGCATCCAGTTGATGGGAGACTCGCGGACGCCCAGCCAGCCGTAGTGGTCCATGATGACGCCAAAGACCATTTGGGCGGCGACGGTGAGGCCGAACGTAAGCGCAATGCCGAGCCGCGGCGTAAGGACAATGATGGCCGCGACGTAAACGGCGCCGAGCAAGCCGCCCGTCCAGTAATACCAGGGGAGGGTGCCGGCTTCCTTGATGGCCCCCCAATCCTCACGGGTGAATAGGAGGTAAAGAATTAGGCCAATGGAACCCACGGCAAACGACACCAACGTGGCGTACATCGGGCTATCCAGTTTGCGACCAATCTCCGTGTTGAGGCCGGCCTGAATGGGGAGCATCACACCCGCAACGATCGCGAAGAGAAAATAAATAGCTTGTTGCATGATGTGGTCGTTTTTGACGCACCGCGTCTATATTTGCGACAAAGAACGACCAAATATGCTTAAAGAATTCAATAACCTCTCCAAGGCCGAAGAACAGGCCATGTACGACGCTATCCCCCTCATCACGATCCTCGTAGCCGGGGCAGATGACGATATGGATGAGGTAGAACTCGCCGAAGCTAAACGACTGGCCAACATCCGAGGCTTTAACAACCTGGGTAACCTGATCGCCTACTACGAAATCGTGGGCGAAAATCTGGGTGAGCGCATCAACGCACTGAGCGTCGAACTGCCCGCCGAACTGAACGCGCGCCAGGCAGCCATCGCCGAACGACTGGGCAAACTGAACGACGTGCTGGCCAAATTGCCCGCCCCATTTGGCTATCTCTACTATAAAGATTTCAAGAGCTTCGCCCACCACGTTGCCGAATCTCACGGCGGGTTCCTGCGGTTCATGACGGTTGGCCCGAAGGAAGCCAAGGTGGTTGATCTACCCATGATCACGCCAATCGAAAAACCTTCAGCGGTTGACTTCCCAAATCTGCCCTAAGGCAGCCAGGTTATCAAGCTACGTACCAGCAAATAATTGAGTGATGAGTAGGATAATGATCATCGGCGCGGGCGGAGTTGCCCGGGTTGCTGCCTTTAAGTGTGCCCAACACCCGGAAGTGTTTTCGGAATTCATGATCGCCAGCCGCACCGTAAGTAAGTGCGATGCCATAGCTGCCGACATCCGACAACAGTTGGGTTACGACAAGATCACAACACGTGCCATTGATGCAGAGGATGTGCCAGCCCTGACGGCGCTTCTTCAGGAATACCAGCCGAAACTGGTAGTACACCTGGCGCTTCCGTATCAGGACCTCACCATTATGGATGCCTGCCTCAACGCCGGCGTCCACTACCTCGATACGGCTAACTACGAGCCGAAGGAGGAAGCCAAGTTCGAATACGGCCACCAGTGGGCCTACCAGGAGCGTTTTAAGGAAGCCGGGCTGACGGCCATTCTCGGGTGTGGATTTGATCCAGGCGTTACGCAGGTATTTACGTCCTACGCAGCCAAGCACCATTTTGATGAGATCCACTACCTGGATATCGTGGATGCAAACGCTGGCGACCACGGAAAGGCCTTCGCCACCAACTTCAACCCGGAAATAAATATTCGGGAGATCACCCAGAACGGGAAGTACTGGGAAAACGGCGAGTGGGTAGAAATTTCGCCATTCAGCATCAAAAAAGACCTGAACTATCCGGACGTCGGCCCCAAGGCTAGTTACGTGCTATACCACGAAGAATTGGAGAGCCTGGTAAAGAACTTCCCCACCATCAAGAGGGCTCGTTTCTGGATGACCTTTGGCGAAGAATACCTGACCCATCTACGGGTCATCCAAAATATCGGAATGGCTGGCATTGAGCCGGTGATGCACCAGGGCCACGAGATCATTCCTCTGGAATTCCTAAAAACCGTGCTGCCCGACCCCGGCAGCCTAGGTGACAACTATACCGGGCAAACCTCCATCGGCTGCCGGATTAAGGGCATCAAAGACGGAAAGGACAAAACCTATTACATCTGGAACAATTGTTCCCACGCCGCCGCCTTCGAAGAGACGGGCGCTCAGGGCGTAAGCTACACCACCGGGGTGCCGGCGATGACCGGTGCGATGATGTTCCTTACCGGAGAGTGGACCGGTGCGGGCGTTTTCAACGTAGAGGAATTTAATCCCGACCCCTTCCTGGAAAAACTCGGCCCGCACGGGTTGGAGTGGCACGAAGCCGTAGGCATCGATACGGAGATGGAGTACCCGAATTAGGAATTCTAACTCAACTTATCTAAGTCGTACGCTTTCTTGCAGAAACACACGCCATGACCATCAATCTTCACCGCATCGATGATGCCTTCAACCTTGAGGCAACCAACGCAGACGGGCTTACCGTCGTTTCCGACGGCAGCCCAGCGATTGGAGGCAACAATAACGGTATGCGGCCGATGGAAATGGTCCTATCCGCCGTCGGTGCCTGCAGCTCGATTGACATTATCCTCCTGCTTAAGAAGCAGCGTCAGGACCTCAAAGACATCCGCATCGCCGTAACCGGAGAACGACGCGATGAAGAACCGCGCATCTTTACCGGCATCCACGTCAGCTACGAATTAGTCGGCGACATCGACGAGAAAAAAGCCGAACGCGCCTGCCGCCTGAGTATGGAAAAAATGTGCAGCGTCAGCCTAATGCTGAAAGCCGGCGGCGTAGAAGTAACCTGGGACTATAAAGTAGTCAGTGAGTAGCGACTTAACTACCCGACTACCCGACTACGCTACTAAAAGACTACTTCCGAGACAACTTATCCACCGCCGTAGTCAAATTATTCAGCATCTGGCTCTGCTTGAGGACCGTTTCCTTCAGTTGGCTCATCTCATCGTGCGCGTAACGCTGTACGTTTTGGGGGGAGGGGAGGAAGGGGGTGATCCGCGCTCGGACGTACCAGATCTCCCGTAGTTCCGCCAGGCTAACCCGGTTGGGCTCGTAAAACTTGTTCTCGGGAAGCAACTCCAATTCCTTGCTCTCCTCGATCAGGTTTTTGACGCGCCGGACGACCACATCGCTGCGGGTGACAATGACGTAGGCAAAGTTGTCCTTGATGCCCGAGGCCCAGAGCGTCGGTTCGAGGAAGGAGCAGACCACCTTATCGCCCTCAAACAGCGTTGGTTCCATGCTATCACCGGGTACGTCAAAACTTCGGTGCGTACCCACTTTGTACTTGTAATCCGGAAGGCTGTAGGCGGGGAGTTCCTGAATGAAAGAGGGGTCTCCCAAATCATTCGCGTAGCTTGATTGGGCGGGTTGAGGGACGTGTACGATCAGTTCTTCATCCTGGGTTGTACGTATGGTACTGAGCACTCGGAAACTCTTGTTGGTTTCGTCGGTCATGAACATCGGTCCGTCACCGGTCATGATGTAAACGGGGTTGATCTTGTACTTGGCGATCGCCTTACGTAGTAGTTCGATGGTTACGTCGCGCCGGCCCTTCAGTATTTCTGAGAGAGACTGTGGTAGGTACTCCAGCGACAAAGCAAAAGCTCGACTACTCCGTACCGTTTTGTCTTCCCGCAGTTTGTTGTGGCATTTGATGAAGCGCTGCGAGACGACATTATTCATGAGGGAAGATCTGGTGGAGTGGACGGCGGCCGACAAAGATACTTTCCCTTAACAACACTACCTGCTTAGAAATCCAAATTTGCCAACTTTTTGCGAACACGGATTGAAATTCTTTTGCATCCAACGTCAGATTATCCTTCTACTGCTGAAGCGACCGTGTCTTCTTCTTTTTTCTTGGCTTTAGCGATGGTTTCATCAGCCTCGTCGTGATCTTCCTGATCAGCCGTCGGCCCCTCCTCTTCGTTTTCCTGCGGCTCGTAGCTTAATTCTACCAGGATCGGGAAGTGATCGCTGCCTACGTAGGGCAGTCGTTGCAAGGATACCAGGGCCAGGTCCGGCGTATGGAAGAGGTGATCCAGTGGCCAGCGCGCCAGCCAATATTCGGCGTGGAAGGTAGCGAAGAGGCCGCGGCCGATTCTCGGGTCTAGCAAGCCACTCAGACGTTGAAACAGGCGGGTAGAGTGGGACCAGGCAACGTCGTTCAAGTCGCCGGCTACGATTGAAGTACCCCCATGCTCCTTTACTTGCTTACCCACCAGGGCCAGTTCCGCGTCCCTGCCGGTCGAAGCGTATGCTTCCGTTGGCGACGGTGGCATTGGGTGAACGAAATACATAAATACCTCGTGACCACACCCCAGCTTTATGCTGGTATTGATACCGGGGATGTCTTCCGTAATCCGGTAGGTGATTTCGGGATCGATTAATTCAAGTTTGGAGTAGAGGTGGATGCCATATAAATTCTCCAGTGGTACGGCCACTTTGTGAGGGTAGTCCGAGAGGATCGCTTTGTCGAGTTGTGCTTCCCACCAGCCGTTGGTCTCTAGCGTCACCAACATATCCGGTTGGTGTTTCTGCACCAGCGCGATGACTTTGTCTGATTGCTCATTGGTTTGTAACACATTACAAACCATTAGGCGCAGGTGCTTCTCATCGTGTTCCCGGTGCTGAGCGTTACGGCTCTGGGTGGACCATAACTTCGTGTAGGGAAGTATTCGGTAGGCTTGATATAGTGTTGCCGTGGACAGCAAGATTCCGACGGCCGTGTTCCAGCCAATCAACGTTACGTCCGTGGCCAGGACCCAGCACAGGGCACTGACGCCAAGGATGAAGGTCAATTGAAGGCGTGGGTAGTCCCAACCTCTGATCCAATAATCGTCTTTCGGAATGAATGGCATCAGCGTACCGACTACGCCAATGAGCCCTAACGTTACGGCAGCGAAGTAGAGAACGGTTTCGATTATTCAGTCAGGTAATGGTTGAAAACAAAAGTAGCCCTCAGGTCTCGGGCGCATCTTGTTTAGAAATATTAATTCCCTCCTCCCATGGGGCGCTGACGTAGATGCAGGGTCTCGTCGTAGATTGCCCTCTAAATTATGGACTATGCAGGTAAGTACGATTGATCTCCAATTTTTGGGAGAGGAAGCTGCCATCGCCAGTTTTGCCGTCCAGGACGACGCTGGTTACACCCTCGTTGAATGTGGCCCCTTCGCCAGCCACGAGCGCCTGCTTGCCGGACTAGAGGAAGCCGGAATAAGCCCCGACGATGTACATACGCTATTGCTGACCCACATCCACTTCGATCACGCTGGGGCCGCCTGGTGGTGGGCCAATCGTGGCGTAAAGGTCTACGTTCACCCCCGGGGTCTCAAGCACATGATTGACCCTACGCGCTTATACAATTCCGCTGCCCGGATCTACGGTGAAGCCAACATGGAACGCCTCTGGGGCAAGATGGAGCAAATTGAGCCGAATCGCATTGCTGCGGTTGCCGATCGCGAGCAACTCAGTATTGGCGGCAATAATTGGACTGCTCATCATACCCCTGGGCACGCCTCTCACCACATCGCGTGGCAAGTCGGAGACATTGTCTTTACGGGAGACGTCGGAGGTGTGATGATCAAAGGAGGCCCGGTAGTTCCCCCCTGTCCTCCACCGGATATCGACGTCGTAGCGTGGGATGCTTCACTGGATCGCCTGGCCTCCCTGAATGCGAATGCCTTTTACTTAACCCACTACGGCAAAGTCAGTCCCGAAGGCCACCTCGAAGCGCTCGGGAAAAGGCTGCATAGCTACGTCGATTGGATTGCAGAGAGAAAAACACCAACAACGAAGACGGAAGACCTCGTCCCAGGTTTCACTAAGATGCTGGAAGAGGAGCTTCGATCCGAAGGGGTAGAGGAAGCAGTGATTGGTGCTTACCGGGCGGCGAACCCGCCGTATATGAGTGTGGCGGGGATAGTTAGGTGGCTAGATAGTCTATAGTCTATAGTCTGGAGTCTGTAGTTGACGAAATACGCTCTCCACGCGGCGCCAAAACCGAGCGAAGCGACAATTTTGGGTTCTTGGAGCGGCCGCGTCATTTAAGTCTGTAGTCTGCAGTCTGTAGTCTATAGTCTACGTCAAATCGCTCGTGATCAACTTTAGGAACTCGTTCCGCGTACGCTCGCTTTTGAAGGCTCCAGTAAAAGCGGAGGTCGTGGTGACAGAAGCCTGCTTTTGCACGCCGCGCATCATCATGCACATGTGTTGGGCTTCAATGACTACGGCGACGCCCATTGGGTTGAGGGTCTTTTGGATGGAGTTCAGGATCTGATCCGTTAAGCGTTCCTGCACCTGGAAGCGGCGGGCGAATACGTCAACTACACGCGGGATCTTACTGAGGCCAACGATGTAGCCTTCAGGAATGTAGGCGATGTGGGCCTTCCCGAAGAAGGGGAGTAGGTGGTGTTCACAGAGGCTGTAGAACTCGATATTCTTAACGATGACCATCTCCGAGTAATCCTCCGCGAACATGGCGCCCTTGAGAATGGCTTCCGCGTCCTGCTCGTAGCCCTGGGTGAGAAACTGCATCGCTTTAGATGCCCGTTCCGGGGTCTTGAGCAATCCTTCGCGGTTTACGTCTTCGCCGGCCCCTTCGATGATGGAGGTGTAATTCTCGGCCAGCGCTTCGGTAATGGCGGGGTCGTACTTTAAATCTTTGCTAAAGGGCATGCTTACTTTCCGTTGGGGCCAAAATATTCGGCGTAAATGTTTTCGGTTTCGTGGAGGCGAACGGAGTACAACTGAGCGCCTAGTTCATTGACTTGGGCTTCGATCCGCTCAAAAATTCTGATGGCAATGTTCTCCGTGGTGGGCTGCACATCTTTCGGCATCCAGTCTACGTCGAGATTCAAATTGGAGTGGTCAAGATCATCCGTCACCTCTTTTTTAATCAGATCACGCAGCGCCTTGGCATCCAGAACAAAACCAGTAAGCGGGTCAGGTTGGCCCTTTACGGTGACGAACAGCTCGTAATTGTGGCCATGCCAATTCTTATTGGAACACTTGCCAAATATGGAACGGTTCTTCTCTTCGGACCACCCCTCGACGTGAAGTTTGTGAGCCGCGTTAAAGGTTACGCGGCGGGTTAAATATACCATGGGGCGAAGGTAAGTGTTTAATGATTCTCGATACTCGAATCTCGATTAGTGAGGACTGATTTGCTTCGCGTTTACTATGTGGTAGATATCCGTAACTCGAAATTCTCCGGATGAAGTAGAATGGGCCACCTAACGGTGTGCCATCGCTACTCAAGCCGGCCCTTCGGGACGGAATGTCATACAGCGCCGCAGGCCTCCCCAACCTCTCCTGCTCCTGCGAAACAATGCATCACTTGCTACTTCATCGCTGCCCCCATAACCGTCAACTCCTCCCGAATTTCCTGGTGGCTGCCTTCAAGAATGAGCAACGTATTCTCCTCCCGCTTCAGGTTTTCGTCGAAACGGCCGAAGTTGGCTTCGATCTTTTTACGGAGGGATTCGATGTAGGCTTTGAGCTTGTCTTCCAGCTCAGCGGAGAGTTTGTTGCGGCCGACGGCGATCTCCGCTTCGAAACCGTCCACGATGCGGCGGCGCTTACCGCGGGTGCTGAAGCCGGCGAACAGCAGGCCCACGGTGGTCAGGATCCCGCCGGTGATGTCAAAAACCGAGCCTGTGGTAACTGTAGCGAGGATGACGCCAAGCGCCGCAATCCCACCACCCGCAGCGATATTGGGTGTCAGATTGCCACGGTCGGCGAAGATGGATTCATCCGTGAAATTCTCCGTGTTGCTGACGAAGCGGTTGAATTGGTCCTGCAAGTCCCGCAGTACGTTTTCTCTACGCTCGGCGATGTCGGAAAACAGTTCGTGGTCATTTTTGAGGATGGTCTCGCTATTGCGGATCTTCAGGTCAATCATCTTGACCATCTGCTGAATAGACTCGGCTAGGTCTACCACGTTTTCGTTGAGGCGGGCCTTTAGCTTGCCGTTGAGTTCTTCTTCTAATCCACTGGCCAGGTTGCTCAACCAATCTTCTGCGTTAGGGGTAGAGCCGAAGGTGGAGGCGAAACTGCGTTTGACCAGGCCAAACATCGAGAGGCCGCTACGAAGTTCCTCCAACCGCGTACGGGTAATGTTATCGTAAGTAAGGAGGATGTTCTCGACCATCAGATCAACCTGCTTTTTGCTCTGGGCCGTTTGCTCCGTTAGCGTTTCCTCAATCTCACGGCGGAACTCCGTATCCGCTTCGAACTGGCGGCGACGCAGGAGCAGACCATCCGCGATCTTTTCGTTGATGGTCTCGGCGGTGATGATGCTATTCCCGAGTTTCAGGCGTGGTGCCTTACCTCCGGTGATGTTTTGGCTGATGTACTCACGCAGGGGCCCAAATCCGCTGTCACCAGTTTTCTCTTGCTCTAGCTTGGCGCTGACGGCGAAAACCTTCGGGGCCTCGATGCCTTCCTTGATGGCCTTTTCTGCAACGCCGCCGAGATTGGTCGTGAGTTCGTTCTCGCTAGCCAAATCTTTTTGCTGGAGGACGAAGATGGTCTTCTTGCGCCAGTCTCCGTGGATGTATTTGAAGAAATCCCAAGCCGATTGGCGGTACGGATTCTTGGCTTCAAACACAAAAACGATCAGATCGCTGGCCGGGATAAATTGCTCGGTAATCTCCTGGTGGTGCTCGACGATCGTGTTGGTCCCCGGCGTATCGACAATGGCTATTTCCTTGAGGATTTCCACCGGTAGAAAGATCTTCTTCAGAAAGGGATTGACCATCACTTCCCGGTGTTCCTCGCCATAGATGATTTGCTGGATCGTATCCGTCATCGGTTGGGGGGCGGCCTTGGCTATTTCTTGCCCGGTATCCAGGAGGGCGTTGACGAAGCTGGATTTGCCGGCTTTCACTTCCCCCACGATGACGAACATGAAGGGTTCGAAGATGCGGTTGCGGAGATCGCTCACCGTGTTTGCCATTTCCTCGTGACCGATACGTAGCGTCAGTTCGTGGAGGTTCTTGATGATCTCTTCGAGCCTGGCCCGCGTCGCCTGTAGATCGGCATCTAATAGTGGGGTCATGTCTTTGTTTTAGCTGGTCGTCCTTGGTGTGAGGTTGGTCTTATTCGGTCCTTGCACCGCACCTGCGGCAGCGCCCTCGTGCATGTCGTTCGTATCCTGGATCAGAGTAGGGTGCGTGGTCAGGCTTGGCCCGAGGCAGAAGAGTGCGTCTAGAATTGACAGGTCGCTGCGGAAGCCATGGCGATCCGTAAAGACTTGTTGGTACGGCGCGAGGCGGGGTAGATTTTGGGTACGAGGAAGGGCTTGAAAGTTGGCGGTTTTGTGGAGCTTAATGTTCATGCCCAAACCGTCAATAATGAGCTGAATCAGTTCATAATTTAGCTCAAAGAGATTATCGCTTGCGGCGGTAATGGCTTGGAGGATCGGGTCGGCGTAGTATTCATAAAAAGGCGCTCGCCCGTAAGCTGCACGAATGGAGGCTACGTGTTCCCGCCGCCAATCATCTTCGGTACCCACGCTTACTTCGCGAATTGGCATGCGCTGGTTCTTGCCTTTTTGTAGAGGCACGGACAGGTAAAGGAGCCCGTTTGGCCCCGCAATTTGCGCCCGGTTGCGAAACCCCTTCCGCTGGTAATTTTCGTGAGCTTCCAGCTGCCATTCACCCGCTTTGGCTGCGGCGACAAACCAGTGGGCCGGGGGGAAATAAGCCGTCGGGGTGATTAGTGGCATGGAATGATAACCTTAATCGTAAGTCTACGTTACACCCACGAAAGTAGTGCATTATGGCAGAGACCTCCATTTTTGAAAAGAAGATTGACCCCATCTACCAGGCCGGCGGTGTTCTGCTGGCCGTTTTCCTGTTTCAGGCAGTTGGGACGGGCGTCAGCGCCAGCACGGAAGATGTGGTGAATAACCGGTGGGCCTGGCTGTGCGCGGCGAGTTTCTTACTCTTTTACGCGCTGTTCAACGCCATCATGAGTGCCACGACCAAGAACATCCTCAAATACTGGGGGCGAAGTATTTACAGTTTTATGGGCCTGGCCTTGCTTTCTGGCCTGTCCGCCTGGGCCTTCAGCGGCGTTCCGATCGGCGAAGCCGGTTCCTACACATGGATCTTTTTTGTCGTCACGTTCGGCTACCTGGTCTTCATGTCCATGATCGCCATCATGAAGAACGTGGTGGAGTTTGCCCAGAAAGAGGAATGGAATAAGCCGAAAATGCGGTCCAAAAAGCGGCAATAGAGATTATTGCTCTTCTGTGCAAAGTGTCACATCCCTAAGCGAGATGCTTAGTTATAATTAGGGCTGTCCTCAATTTCGGCGATTACGCTGAAATTATGTCCCTTGTCGCTCATGATTTTTTTCCAGAGCTCATCCGGACTAGTTTTGAAGAGGTAGTTGGCGTCCATCTGTGCGGTTACCCAACTACCAATCTCCATTTCTTCCTCTAGTTGGTTTTCGCTCCAGCCACTGTAACCGACGTAGAAACGTATGTCATTCGGCGTTATCAACTTGTTGTTGATGAGCGTTTTAAGTTTCTCGTAGTCACCACCCCAATATACGCCGCGAGATATCTCATCGGCTCCTTCAATCAAATCACCCTTACAGTGGAGGTAATGAACGGTGTCGGAGCCAACTGGTCCGCCAAAGTAAACGGGGGCGTCAAAGTCTTCCAGATCATCCACGAGTTCGGTTACGGAGAGCTCCATTTTGCGATTCAGGATGAATCCTACGCTACCGTCGTGGCTGTGGTCCACCAGCAGCACGGTGGAGCGCTTAAAATTACCGTCTAACATGAATGGTTCAGCGAGCAGAATCGTGCCGGTTCGGAGTTGCTGGGACATGGCTTTACGTGTTTACACATTACTGCAACGCGAGTTATGTCACTCTGTTCTTCATTTTTGCGCTGCCGCAGGTGCAAGGTATGGAATCAAGCATACGGGAGTTCGTGCCAAACCCGGATAAACATTGATCTGGAGTGGAAAACCAGGATTGAGGAGTGCCCCAAAAAAATTTTGGGTTCGGACCTTATCCACAGCCCTTAGCGTTACAAGCCCTAAATTCGCCCCGCCTATGAAAAAGTCCCTCACTACCATTCTCACTGAAGCCGTCCAACGGGCACTTTCGG
The DNA here is from genome assembly GCF_001625015.1 of Lewinella sp. 4G2. Classification (NCBI taxonomy): domain Bacteria; kingdom Pseudomonadati; phylum Bacteroidota; class Saprospiria; order Saprospirales; family Lewinellaceae; genus Lewinella; species Lewinella sp. 4G2. The sequence goes on from NZ_LVWJ02000014.1 coordinate 3,461,527, forward strand.
AACTCTATGCCACCGACGCCAGCGGCCAGGAAGTTACCCTACAGACTACCCGCCGGGAGTTCGAAGGCGAGTACACGATTGTAACCTTTCCCTTAACGCGAATCGCCCGGAAAAAGCCAGACGTAATCGCCGAAGAACTAGGAGCACACCTGAAAGAAAACGTAGCGGAAGTAGCCGACTACAACGTTATCAAAGGCTTCCTTAACCTCGTCATCGCGGATAATTATTGGAAAGAGTTTGTGCTGGACGGGCCGCAGAACGCTGACTTCGGCCAGGCACCCGCCAACGGCGAAAAGGTAGTGGTGGAATTCGCCAGCCCCAACACCAATAAGCCGCTCCACCTTGGGCACATCCGAAACATCCTCCTGGGTTGGTCCTCCAGCCAGTTGCTAAAGAAGGCTGGCTACGACGTGAAAAATGTACAAATCATTAACGATCGGGGCATCGCGATCTGTAAATCCATGCTCGCCTGGAAGAAGTTTGGGGAGGGAGCAACGCCCGAGAGTACTGGAAAGAAGCCCGACCATTTTGTCGGTGATTTTTACGTCCTCTTCGAACAGAAGTTCCAGGCGGAATACAAGGCTTGGCAATCCACGGAAGAAGGACAGCAGGTTTACCAAAGCTTGGCTAAGGAAGGCGTCTCCGAGGAGAAGTTCTTCAAAGGCTATTCCAAAAAGTACTTCAACGACTACAGCCAGTTGGGCGCAGAAGCCAAGCAGATGCTCCTCGACTGGGAAGCCGGGGAGGCGGATACCGTCGCCCTCTGGAAAAAAATGAATGGCTGGGTCTACGAAGGCTTCGAGGAAACCTACCAGAACCTCGGCGTCACTTTCGATAAACTCTACTACGAATCCGATACCTACAAGCTAGGTAAGGACATGATCGACCGCGGCCTCGAAAAGGAAGTGTTCCAAAAGCGGGAGGACGGCTCGATTTTTGCCGACCTGACCGACGCCAAGCTCTCCGAAAAAACCCTCATGCGGGCCGACGGTACGAGTATCTACATTACCCAGGATCTGGGAACGGCCCGGTTACGGTACGACGACTTCGGTGCCAAGCGCATGATCTACGTTGTGGGTGACGAACAGAACCATCACTTCGCCACGCTCTTCGAACTCCTCAAACGCCTGGAAGAACCCTACGCCAACGGACTCTACCACCTCAGCTACGGCATGGTCGACTTACCCACGGGCCGGATGAAAAGCCGGGAGGGCACCATCGTCGACGCTGATGACCTAATGAAAGAGGTCGTCCTGGAAGCTAAACTCGCCAGCCAGGAACGGGCCGCCACCGAAGGCCTCTCGCAGGAGGAGCAGGACGCGATCATCCGGCAAATCGGGATGGCCGCGCTGAAGTTTCACATCATTAAAGTTGGCCCCCAGAAACGGATGACCTTCGACCCGAAAGAGTCGGTGGATATGCAGGGGCAAACCGGCCCCTACGTACAGAACGCCTACGTACGGACCCAAGCCGTATGGCGGAAAGCGGGATTGGATTATGACGTTTCCGCTGCAGCGGAATACACTGATCTTGCCCCGGCGGAGCGGGAACTGGCCAATCAGTTGTACGCTTTCCCGGAGCTGATCAAGGACGCCGCGGAGAATAACGACCCTAGCGTCATTGCCATGTACTGCTACGATCTGGCCAAGAGCCTACACAAGTTCTGGCACGATCATTCAATCCTGAAAGCGGAGACCCCGGCAGCGATTGCCTTCCGTTTACAATTATGTCGGGCAGTAGGCCACGCGCTTAAATCCGGTATGAACTTGCTTGGGATCGAGATGCCCACCCGCATGTAGAGCAGGTTTGTTATTCTCCGTTAGCTGGACTACATTTGCACCATGCACTTATTTACGCACAACACAATTTGGTGGCAGCATCCTCACTCCCGAGCGATCTGATGCGGCCCTGGTTTGCGTAAAACCATAAAATATTTAAGCCCGTCGGTTAGCTCCGGCGGGCTTTTTTTGTGGTCCTGCAGCTCCACTTAGACCCACCGGCGACTTCCGACATTAATTATTCTCCTTGACTGACACAGCTTCCCCGACTACCAAAACAAAGATCACCGTCCGGACCACCCGGATGACGGCGGACCACCTGACCCCGGTGCTGCTCTACCTGGCCCTCCGGGATGATTTTACGGACCCCGTTTTGCTGGAATCCAACGAGAGTCGGGACAACGAACATTACTACTCAGTCATCGGGCTGGAAACACTGGCTTCCTTCCGGGTAGCGGACGGCGTGATCCGAACCGAGGTTGTTGGCCAGCCACTAGAGACTAAACTGGCAGCTAAGGGTGTCAATACGGTATCCGATACCTTGCAGGCATTTCTGGGCAGTTTTGAGCTGCGGGGAGACGATGCGGATCCGCTCATTCAGCAGTTCAACGGCCTGGTGGGGCACACCAATTTTGAAGGGGTCCAGTACTTCGATACCCTCAAGTTTAATAACCCTAAGGTGCTGCGTGCGCCAGACATCCGCTACCATCTCTACCGGTACGTATTGGTCTTCCACCACTACCGGGATGAGTTGATGATCATCGAAAACCTGCCCGCTGGTGCTGCCAGCGAGGTCGAAAAGGTCAAGGCCGCCATCAAACGGGGTGGGGGAGTGCATCCCTTTCGCCGGCTTGGCGAAGAGTCATCTAACCTGTCCGATCAGGACTTTAAAAACATGGTGGCGAAAGGGAAATACCACTGCCGCCGTGGGGACGTTTTTCAATTGGTCCTCAGCCGCCAGTTCATGCAGCATTTTCGGGGGGATGAATTCCAGGTCTACCGTGCCCTCCGCAGTATTAATCCCAGCCCATACCTCTTCTACTTCGACTACGGAGATTACCGGATCATGGGGTCGAGCCCCGAGAGCCAAATGGTAATTGCAAAGGGGCGGGCAACGGTCAATCCCATCGCGGGTACCTACCGCAGGACTGGTAACCCCGCCGAAGACAAACGCGCAACCGAAAAACTACTGGCGGACCCCAAAGAAAATGCCGAGCACGTCATGCTGGTGGACCTGGCTCGTAACGACTTGAGCCGCCATACCAAAAAGGTACGCGTTGAAAGTTTACGGGAGGTGCACTATTACAGCCACGTCATTCACCTCGTCTCTACGGTTGTTGGGGACTTGGAATCAACCAATGAGACAGTCCGGATTTTTGGCGACACTTTTCCCGCCGGAACGCTTTCCGGCGCGCCAAAATATCGGGCGATGGAACTGATCAATCAGTACGAGAACCAGCAACGTGGCTTCTACGGTGGCGCAATTGGTTTGATCACTTTTGACGGTGGGATGAACCAGGCGATCCTGATCCGCTCCTTCTTTAGCCAGGATAATACGCTGTACTACCAGGCGGGGGCGGGAATAGTAGCTGCCTCCAACGAGGAGAGTGAATGTCAGGAGGTCTACAACAAGTTGGGAGCCCTCACGAAGGCGTTAGATAAGGCGGAAGATTTACCATTGATCTAATTTAGTTGCCGCCGATATTCAATAGATGGCACATTTGTTTTACTCATCCAAAATTTTCTCATTTTGAAAATACTTGTTCTTGATAATTACGACTCGTTTGTCTACAACCTCGTCCAGTACATCGAGGAAGAGGTAGGGGAGTCCATCGATGTCTTTAGAAACGATGAGATTGATCTTGATGAAATAGCGAAGTATGATCTCATCGTACTTTCTCCAGGGCCTGGAATTCCGGAGGAAGCCGGCATCATGCCCAACCTGATCAAAAACTACGCTGCTGAAAAAGTCATCTTTGGTGTTTGCCTCGGCCATCAGGCGATTGGAGAAGCCTTTGGCGGTGAGCTCGTGAATTTGGACCAGGTGTACCACGGTATTGAAACCACCATGGAACGCTCGACTGATGACGACGTGATCTTTGCGGAAATTCCAAAAGCCTTCAACGCCGGCCGTTACCACAGCTGGGTGATTGATCCGCAAACGATGCCCGCCGAATTGGTGCAAACTGCCACCGGCGAATTTGGCGGCGTGATGGCCCTCCAGCACCGTGAGTATCCAATATTCGGCGTGCAGTTTCACCCCGAGAGCATTATGACGGAACACGGACGGGTGATGATCAAAAATCTCATCAACTTTACCAAAAGCAGAATGGCTTCGCTCATCAAAGCTTAGTAGTAAGTGCAAGTAAATAAACTACCATGACAAAGAGACCCCACATCGACGTTGACGAGCGCGGCTACTACGGTCGGTTCGGTGGCGCCTACATCCCAGAGATGTTGCACCCCAACATTGAAGAGCTGCGTAAAACCTACCGCGAAATGACGGCGGACCCCGCCTTCAAGCAGGAATTTGACGACTTGCTCAAGGACTACGTCGGGCGGCCAAGTCCACTCTATTTTGCCAAGCGTATGAGTGAGCACTTTGGCACACAGATCTACCTGAAAAGGGAAGACCTTAACCACACCGGCGCCCACAAGATCAACAATACCATCGGGCAAATTCTTGTTGCCCAGCGCCTCGGTAAGAAGCGCATCATCGCCGAAACCGGTGCGGGGCAACACGGCGTTGCCACGGCTACGGTATGTGCCCTCGTCGGTCTCCAGTGCATCGTATACATGGGAGAGGTCGACATCGCCCGCCAGGCACCTAACGTTGCCCGCATGCGGATGCTCGGTGCGGAAGTTCGCCCTGCCATGAGTGGTTCCCGGACCCTCAAGGATGCCACAAATGAGGCCATTCGCGACTGGATCAACAACCCGGAGGATACCCACTACATCATCGGCTCCGTGGTTGGTCCGCATCCGTATCCGGATATGGTAGCGCGTTTCCAATCCGTCATCTCCGAAGAGATGAAATGGCAGCTTCAAGAAAAGCTGGGCCGCGATTATCCGGATGCCGTTGTCGCCTGCGTTGGGGGCGGGAGCAACGCCGCCGGCGCATTCTACCACTACCTCAACGACGACCGGGTGCGCCTCGTCTCCGTGGAAGCGGCTGGCCTTGGTGTTCACTCCGGTGAAAGCGCGGCTACCTCCGTCCTCGGCACGGAAGGGATCATTCACGGATCACGCACCCTGCTCATGCAGACGGACGATGGCCAAATCGTGGAACCCTACAGCATCTCCGCAGGCCTGGATTATCCCGGCATCGGGCCGCTCCACGCGTTCCTGATTGACAGCAAACGGGCGGAAGCCATTGCGGTTACCGACGAAGATGCGCTCGCCGCCGCTCTGTTCTGTTCCCGTACCGAAGGCATCATCCCCGCCCTTGAAACGGCCCACGCTTTCGCTGCTCTGGATCAGATGGAGTATGGCCCGGACGACGTCATCGTGGTTTGCCTCAGTGGTCGCGGGGATAAGGACCTCGCCGCCTTTTCTACTTACCTCGATCAAAGCGATGCCCAATGAATCGACTCACAAAACTCTTTCAGGAGAAATCCAGCAACCTGCTAAACGTCTACTTCACGGCTGGCTACCCAAAATTGAATGATACCGTCGAGATCATCACCAGTTTGGCTGATGCGGGGGCAGATCTCATCGAAGTCGGGGTCCCGTACTCCGACCCGATGGCCGACGGCGAGACTATTCAGAAGAGTAGCATGCAAGCGCTGAATAACGGCCTTACGCTGGACATACTTTTCCAGCAACTCAAAGAAGCCCGCGCCAAAACGCAGGTCCCAATGGTCTTGATGGGCTACTTCAACCAAGTGATGCAATACGGAATGGAGCGCTTCGCCAAAGCCGCCAAGGAAGCTGGTGCGGATGGACTGATTTTACCCGATCTACCCGTATTCGAGTACGAACAAGAATTCCGGCCCATCGCGGAGAAGTATGATCTCCAGGTGACCTTTCTCATCACGCCTCAGACTACGGAGGAGCGTATTCAGCAAATCGGTGCGCTTTCCACGGGCTTCATCTACGTGGTATCGAGCAGCAGCATCACCGGTAAGGCAGGAGAGATTACGGAGGAGCAGAAAGCCTATTTCGCGCGTATTGCCGCGCTCGATCTACCTCAACCGAAACTCATCGGCTTTGGAATTAGTGACGCCAAATCATTCCGGACCGCCTGTGAATACGCGAACGGTGCCATCATCGGAAGTGCCTTCATTCGTGCGCTTGCGGGGCAGGAAGACGTCGCCACAGCAACGGAACGCTTCGTCCACGGCATTCTGGAACCCGTTGCTTAGTGGACCAACGCACCAAGCTAATCGTCGTTGGTGGGCCCACCGCTAGTGGGAAGACCAGGCTCGCCATCGAACTCGCTCAGCATTACGGGACGGAGATCATCAGCGGTGATAGTCGGCAGTTCTACCGGGAGATGTCCATCGGTAACGCGCGGCCGAATGCATCAGAATTAGCGGCTGCGCCCCATCATTTTATCGCGGACCGAAGCGTCACGGAGCCACTCGCTGCCGGCCGGTTCGCCGCCGAAGCGCTCGAACTGTACCAACAAAAGTTTACTACCGTCAGTCACCTCATCCTCGTGGGGGGCAGTGGTTTATTTCTCCGCGCGTTTGCCGAAGGCCTGGACGAATTTCCTGCAGTGACCAATGCGGCGCGGTCGCAGGTGCAAAGCTGGTGGGATGGGGGAGGCCTCGAAGAATTGTTGACCCACCTGAATACGCTGGATCCGAACTACGCGAAGGTAGTTGACCGCCAAAATCAGCGACGGGTACAAAGGGCGCTCGAAGTAAGTGTGACGGCGGGTCTACCTTACTCCTCCTTCCTGGGGAAGCGCCCACAGCGGCCCTTCCAACCCATCTACCTGACGACAGATCTTCTCCGACCGGAGCTGTACGACCGGATCAACCGCCGCGTAGATCTGATGCTGGAGGCTGGACTACAGGAGGAGGTTAAGTCCCTCAGTAAATACCGCCAACTAGCTTCCCTGCAAACCGTCGGCTACCGGGAGTGGTGGCCCTACTTTGCTGGGGAGTATGATCTAGAGCGAACGGTTGAACTCATCAAACAGAACAGCCGCCGCTACGCTAAGCGACAGGTGACCTGGTTCAAGAAAGATAACCTCTACGCACCTGTGCAAAATCTGGCGGAGGCCGTTCGTATTATTGACAAAACTTAACGAAGGTCTATTCGCCTCCCTTGCTGTAGCTTTCGAGGTACCCGTACTTCGGTCCTAGCTCTCCACCGACGGTGATGCTGGCGCGATCCAGAATGTCGGATTGGTCCTTTTCAAACTCAGGCAGGATCTTCTTGATGAAGGTAGCCCCGAAGGCTGCACTGGCATCGCGCGGCAATTCGCTGGGCAGGTTATCGATGGACATGACGTCGATGCAATCATCCCGGTAGGCATCCGTAGCCTTACCGGTTTGGGGATCATAACCGAAAACCGGCTCCGCAATCGTGGAAGCATACAACGTTGAGGGAACCGATGCTGCCGGCGCAATGTCACAGGTGACGTCACCGATCACTTTGATACGGAAATCATCACCTTTCATTTCCTCTTTGGTGAAGAAGGCCGGAGCCTTACCATCCCAGAAAATGCCGTTCACGAATACATCCGACATGGCGGCAAAGGGGGCAAATTTACTGATGAATGCTTCCCCGTCAGCGTAGAACTCCTGCTTGGTGAAGTCTTCGCCGTTGGGTAAAGCTGCGTAGTCTTTTACTTTCAGCTGAGTAAACACAGATTTGCCTTTTCCGTCCAGATAGTCCTCGGGAGTCACCTTTTCGAATCCTATGTCGGTGAGTACCTGAGCCGCACCTTTTCCAACTCTTCCGGTACCGGTGAGTACGACCCGTATAGGCGGTAATTCCAGTTTAGCGTAGGCTTCCTTAGCGGCTTCGTAATCAAACAGGTCTTTGAGGCGGGGGAGGAAGAAGGCTCCGGTCCGGTTGCCGTAGGTCCAAATAGCGTTGTGGGCGCCCACCATGCCAGCCCAGTAGCCAAAGGCGATCAGGCGCCGCCCTCGGTCATCAGTAAGGTATTCGTAATCGATCATCCGGATGCCTTTATCCAAGAGGGCCCGCATCAGCTTCTGGTTATACGGTTGCTCTTTAGCGACGTGGGCGAAAAAGCAGTAGGTCTTCCCCGGAATGAGTTGATCGATCGGTACTTCCTTTACGCCTAGTAGCAACTCCCGGTCATTGATGTCCTCAACGATGGGGACGCCCAAATCCGCGTATTCACTGTCTTTGAAGACGCGCCCTTCGCTGGGTTGCACTACGATGTCGATACCCCGACTTTTTAGTTCCGCTACCTGTTCGGGAGTTAACGGCACCCGGCTATCTGGTGGGACTTTTCCTTCTCGGATTACGGCGATGGTAGGGTAGGGCATTGTTAGTCTTTTTACTGCCGCCAAAGGTAATTGCTTTGGGACAAGGATGCCTTTTCCATTTATGATTGTTGGAGAGACTTTAGACGTTGGATTTTAGATTTTAGACAGCGCCGTCTGAGCTTTAAAATCTAACTTAATAAGGTCTCATTACGGGACGGGCACCTGCCCTTGCACCGGCGGGAGCTTTCGAAACCTATCCGCCCAACCAATGTCAAGCAGTGTGTACCTGCTTGAGAGGCGGTCTTGAAGGTAATAGACGGAGATGGCTACGAGCAGGCCCAGGACGGCTCCAGCGGTCACGTCTCGCAAGAAATGATAGAGCAGGTACATTCGGCTGAAGCCTACCATGACCGCGATGGCTAGACAGACCAAAGACACGCTCAATTTGCCGCGGCGGGCGTTGAAGGCGAGAAATCCATACAGCGCAAAAGCGGAGGCGGTATGCCCGCTGGGGAAGCTGCTGAAGGCGTCCCAACTGCGCCATTCTTCTTCGAAGTGGTTCAGGCCGTGCCAGACCTCCTCGTAATTATCGAAGAACCAACGCATGGGGCGGGCCTGGCCGAAGTATAGTTTCGCTAAGCCCGCCAGGATGCCGGCGACCGCGCCACTCACCACGGAAAAGATCGCCTTCCGGTAGCTGAAGGCACTTACAATCAGAACGACGGCAACGTAAGCGACAGGCTCGGCGAAGTGAGTCCCAACCTTAAAAAAGACATCGTAAGCAGGGCGGCGTAGCTGATTGATGGCAATTAGGGCATCCCCCTGGTTGGAAGTGAACAACAAGTAAGAGTTACCCAGCACCAGCAGAAGCGCCACCACCAGAAAAGGCCAGTTTTGCTTAGCAAACTGACTGGGCCAGCGTTCCGTCCGGACTTGGGGTTTGGGGGCGATCATCGGGTCGCAATATCGGGCTTCCGTGAGCATTCCCCTGCAACAACCTCCCCGTGTTGTTCCCTGTCCGTCACTTCAGGTATCCTACTAAGTATCCGCTACCGTCCACCGTTTGGTAATTACCCTTTGTTACTTGCTCACTTCCTCGGCACCTGCGGCAGCGCCCTCATCTTTCTTACCGAAAATCCGCTTGAAGAAGTTTTTGATGGGTGCCAAGGCAGCATCTGTGTCCACCAACTTGGCGTCCTTCATGGCGCGGGAGGTGATGTAGAGGCTGACCGGAAAGAGGATGATGCAGGGGAGCCACCCGGCCAAAGCGGCATCTACCACGAAGCTTTCCGCGAGTTTGCGACAAAAGATCGTGAGGATGATGAAAATGACGAAGAAGATGATGCTGACGAGAATCGGATAACCGAACCCTCCTTTTCGAACAATGGCACCCATGGGTGCGCCAATGAAAATGAAGATGATGCAGACCAGGGCCATGCTGTACTTCATGTGCATGTCGTAGATGTACTTGACCCGCGTTTCGTAGATGCTGGGCAAAATCCGCTGGACCGAACTGGCCTGACTGACAACGGACCGCATGGCGGAGCGGCTACGATTGTAGATGCGCGAACGCGATTCCCACTTCACCGAATCCACCAGGCGCTCAATGCCGGGCCAATCTTTGGAGGCTACCACCAGTACGTTGAGGCGGGCTTTGGCCAATCGAGCCGAATCCTTCTCGACCTCCGTTTGGGTGACGACTTCCATGTTCTCCTGGTCGGCCAGTTCCTCCGTTACCGTCCGCTGCGCTTGGGCATTAAGGGCAGCGTTGGCGATGGAATCAGCCCGCGCTTTGCTGCTCTTCACGGATTCTGGTGCCGTCCCCTCCAAGGTTTTATCGACGAACTTCGGCGCATCCTTTTCTCGGTAGACCACCGTATCCCGCCGGAGTTGCGGTAGATAGCTGACGGTATGGTTGCTGATGGTCTGCTTACGCACTTTGATGTCTGTATCGATAGAGTCAACCCCTGCCTGCAGCTGCCAGGTCGCCAGCATGGACCGGTTGGTCGCAAACAATGATGGGTCCGTTTCATTGAGGGCGAACTCACTGAGGTCGAACACTTTGCGGTATTCATCGAAGTAGGTACGGACGTAGGGAAGGGATTTCCGGGCCTTGCCGGTCGGCCGCCGTTCGGAATACTGCACACCGGAATCGAGCCGCATGATCATCTCCTGGCCGTCGTCGGTGGTAAACATTTCTCCGGTCTCCGCGGTGATCTGAGCGAGTTCACCGGTTGCTGCTTTGGTGTGGTCGTAGATGAGGACATCGGCAATATCGCGGCCATTCGTGTTGCGCTCACCGAGGCGGATGGCGAATTGGCTGAAGTCGGTATTGAACAAGCCGGCCTCCATATTGAGCGTGGGCTTCTTCTGGTTGATGTCGTACATCCGGGCCCCAAATTGCAAATTGGCGGCGGGGATGACGTAATCCGATACCGCAAAGCTGGCCCCGGCGGCGAGGACGCCGAAAACGATCAGCGGTGCCATGATCCGCAGCAAGCTGGTGCCCGCACTCTTGATGCTGGACAACTCATAGTGCTCGGCCATCCCACCCAGCACCATCACGGAAGAGATCAGTAAACCTAATGGCAGCGCCAACGGGACGAGCCCGACGCACTTATAGGATAGCAACTCCATTACTGTAAAGAAACTCAGCCCCTTACCGGCGATCCGCTCCAGGTACTGCCAGAGCGCCTGCATGATGAGGACGAACATGGCAATGGCAAAGGTCACCAGGAAGGGACCAATGAATTGCCGCGTCATGAGTTTATCGAGTTTCTTCAATGCTTGGAGCAGTCAGTAATTGGTAGACGCCGCGCGGACGAATTTAGTCGCCGCCACCAGTCTTAAAACTTTCTTAATTGTGGGATAATGGAAAGCCCGCCGTCACGGTTGTAACGGCGGGCCAAAGGTAGATTAGTTTCAGGCGTTTCGATCAAGCTTTGCTCAGATCATCTTTAATCGCGTTGTACTCCGCCCGGGTCGGTACTTGTTCGGTTTCCTTCAAGGTAGAAACCGCGTTGCGCGCCTCGGTGGGCGACATTTCTTCGGTTCGATGCCCATCCATGCCCTCCCGAGCGATATTGTAATTGGAATCATTGACAACGTGGCTGCGGGGATCGTGCTGGGCAGCAGCGCGCTCGGCCTGTTCGCGTTTTACCTTTAGGTAGTAGAGAACCATGCCGAGTAGAATTACGGCAATTCCAAGTAGGTAGGGCCAGTCAGCGGCCAGGTTGGTATCGTAGAGGAGGTACATGCACTCGTAGTTTAGTCACTACTAAAACCCATACGCTAAACCCCATGTTTGCTTTTGTCCGCGTCAGCATCGTGTTAGCCCGCTAAACCAGCTTGATTTAGCACCCAAGCGTAGTCCCGCGCCACTTCTTTGATGGCGTCGAAACGGCCTGAGGCGCCGCCGTGGCCCGCTTCCATGTTGGTGTTCATCACGAGTTCGTTATCGTTGGTGCGAAGTTCGCGGATCTTGGCGATCCACTTAGCGGGCTCCCAGTATTGGACCTGGCTGTCGTGCAGACCAGTCGTGATCAGTAGGTTGGGGTAGTCCTGAGCTTTGACCTGGTCGTAGGGGCTGTAACTGAGCATGTATTCGTAATACTCCTTTTCATTGGGGTTACCCCACTCATCGTATTCCCCCGTGGTAAGGGGGATGCTGTCATCGAGCATGGTCGTCACCACGTCCACGAAGGGGACCTGGGCGACTACGCCGGCCCAGAGATCGGGGCGCTGGTTGATGATGGCGCCCATCAGCAAACCACCGGCGCTGCCACCCATGGCGAAGAGATTTTCCCTGCGGGTGTAGTTGTTGGCAATCAGCCATTCCCCGGCGTCGATGAAGTCATTGAAGGTGTTCTTTTTCTTGAGGAGCTTGCCGTCTTCGTACCAGTGGCGGCCCATTTCTTCGCCGCCGCGGATGTGGGCGATCACGAAGATGAAGCCGCGGTCCAGCAGCGAAAGTCGGGTGGAGGAGAAGTAGGGGTCCATACTGTGGCCGTAGCTACCGTAGGCGTAGAGTAGGAGGGGGGCTTCCCCGTTTAGTTCGGTGCCCTTTTTGTAGACGATGCTTAGCGGCACCTGGGTTCCGTCCCGACTTTCGGAGAAGCGGCGTTCGCCTACGTAATTGTCCGGGCTGAAGGTGCCCAGAACCGGTTGCTGCTTAAGTAAGACTTGCTCGCGCGTCTCCAGGTCGTAATCATACGTCGAGGCCGGCGTAGTCATCGATTGGTAGCCGTAGCGCAGGGTAGTAGAGTCAAAATCCGGGTTCTTTCCGGTGTAGGCCATGTAGGCCTCGTCGTTAAAGGCGAGGTAGTAGCTGTCATCCAGCTGGACGGATTTGTCCTCCGCTAAGGGGACGACGCGCAGTTGGGTCAGCCCATTCGTACGTTCGGTCAGGACGAGGTAGTTGCGGAACAATTCTACGCCCTCCAGTAAGGTATCATCGCGGGTGGGGATGACGGTTTGCCAGTTCTCTTTTTCCGTATGGTCTTCACCGACGACCATCAGTTGAAAGTTTTTAGCGTTGAGATTGGTCAGCACGTAGAAGCGGTCTTCGATGTGGGCGATGCCGTACTCCAGGTTGCGTTCCCGGGCTTGAAACATCCTCGGCTCCGCTAGTGGCTTATCCGCCGGAATGAGTTGGTACTCGTTACTCACCGTCTGCGCGCTACCGATAATGATGTACTTGCGGCTTTTGCCCCGGTAGACGAAGGCGCGAAAGGTCTCATCTTTTTCTTCGAAGATCACCACGTCGTCCTGCGGCGCCTGGCCAATTTCGTGGCGCATGATCTTGTAGGGGCGCAGGGCTTCGTCCTTGATGGAGTAGAAAAGGTACTTGCCATCCGCACTCCAAACACCGCCGCCGGTCGTGTTGGGGATGACGTCGGGCAGGTAGTGACCGGTTTCCAAATCCTTAATCCGAATGGTGTAGATCCGCCGGCTAATTGTGTCCTCACCGTAAGCCAGGTAGCGGTTATCGTCGCTGATGGACATCCCGCCGACGTTGTAGAAGTCGTGTGGTTCTGCGAGTTCGTTGACGTCCAACAATACACTTACGTCCTTCTCGTCAACTTTCCGCCGGGTGTAGATAGGATACTGATCCTCAGTGTTATATTTGACTTGGTATTCGTAACCGCGCGAAGTGTAGGGGACGGATTCGTCGTCCTTTTTGATGCGACTCTTGATCTCTTCGAACAGGTCTTCTTCGAAGGACTTGTAGCCTTTCGTCCGCTCTTCAAACCAGGCGTTCTCGGCATTGAGGTAGTCGATCACTTCGCTGTCTTCGCGTTGGTTGAGCCAGTAGTAGTTGTCAATTCGGTCGTGGCCGTGGGCGGAGAGGGTTTTGGGTTGTTTTTTGGCTTGGGGAGCGTTCATTGGTGCTTTGGTACTTTGGTACTTTGGTGCGTTGGTATCCAAAGCACTAAAGCACCAAAGCACCAGGAGGGTTGAGTTAACTTTATAGTTCCAACTACAGGATTAGCAGAATTTCGTCAAAAAGAATCCCAATCCCCTTCCCCTTCACCCGGCACCTGCGTCAGCGCCCACGGGGCGATTATCTTTACCACATGGAGAGAATGATGCGCCAAAATTGGTGGAAAATCCTGGGCGTGCTGCTCGTCGTATACGGAATCGTGTTCGGGATGCTCGTGCCGCTTAAACCCAACTTAGTGAGCGTTTCGCCACGCAGTGCTACACCGGGAGAATCCGTGACGCTAGAGGTGATCGGTTATAACACCTCATTCTTGGGCGCTGCTCCCGATTCTGGGCGGGACGAGTTGGGCGCTCGCGCAGGTGCAAAGGCATGGGTTCGGGCGGGCGATGGCCTGGCGATCTCCGCTTCCGAAGTAAAGATCAAGGACGACCGAAGGGCTACCCTTAGGTTTGATATTCCGTCGTACCTCCCGGATGCGGAGCTGGAAGCCGGAGAAGCCAAGACCTACCCCCTCATCCTGTCGACGCCGAACGACGGTTCGTTCGTGGATGCCGTCGGTATCACCATTCGCCAAGCAAATACACCTCCCGATACAGAAACGGCTAATGCCGGATGGACCGGGGGTATAGCGAAAGGAGACCTGTATACAAGCGACAAAATGACCTTCCCGTACCGCGGCTTACTGGGGGAGACGATTCGGAACACCTACTTCCACGTGAGCCTGTGGTTTGCGATGATGTTCGTTTTTATCGCGGCTTGTACGTACGCCGTAAAGTATTTGCGCAGAAGCCGTGGGCAACACATTACTGAGACATCGATCGTCAGCTACCGCGATCGTGCAGACTTTTGGTCCGTCGCCTTCACCAGCGTAGGAATGCTTTTCGGCATTCTTGGCCTGCTGACCGGCGCGCTGTGGGCCAAGTACACCTGGGGCAGTTTCTGGAGTTGGGACATCAAGCAATTCACGACCCTGATCGCGCTGTTGATTTACGCGGGCTATTTCGCCCTGAGGGCCGCCATTCAAGATCCGGAACAACGAGCCCGTTTGAGCGCTAGCTACAACATCTTCGCTTTCGCGGCCTTGATTCCTCTGATCTACATCATTCCGCGGATCTCAGGTAATTCTTTGCACCCCGGTGCCGCCGGTAACCCAGCGTTGGGTGGTGAGGACCTGGATAACACCATGCGGATGATCTTTTACCCGATCATTATTGGCTGGACGCTGATGGGTTTTTGGATGGCTGGGATCAAGTATAGATTGACGGTAGCTCAAGAGAAACTCGATTTACGGCATTCTTGATCTTAGGGAATCAGTCTTCACTAATTGCGTGAAACAGTTAGCGCATCACCTATACGCACCATGAGCATGGGTAACAATATTGACAATCTGCGGCAGGCACTGGCCGCTTCCCCTGATAATGAGTACATCCGCCGGCTGCTGATTGAGGCGTTGCGGGAAGAGGGCGGACACCACGCCGAACTGGACAAGGAGTTAAACCACCTGATCCGCAAGGAACCTTTCGCGATGGACCTGAAGGAGTACCTCATTGAGAGCTACTTCGCGCAGGAGAAGTATTCCACCTGCCTCATCATTTTTGAAGAGGTGGACGACCCGGTATTGCTTTCCCCCGCCGTACGCGTCCTCATCGCCAAAGCTTACCTGAAGGATGGTGATCAAACCCGGGCCGGAGAAGTCTACCGCAATGCCGTAGATGACGACGATGAGGTAGCCGACGACGAACTCGACGGCCTCTTCCGCCTGGGCCGCGACATCGACTTCACCCTGGAAGCTTTCGAGGATGACAGCCGCCTGATGGAGAAGCCCGACACCAGTTTCACTGACGTTGGTGGAATGGAACAGGTGAAGCGAGAGATCGACCTGAAGATCATCCAACCCCTGAAGCACGCGGACTTGTACAAGAGCTATGGCAAGAAGGTGGGTGGCGGGATCCTGCTTTACGGCCCACCCGGTTGTGGAAAGACCTTCATCGCCCGGGCCACCGCCGGACAGATCGATGCTAACTTCATCAGCGTTGGTCTAAACGACGTACTCGATATGTGGATCGGCAATTCCGAGAAGCAACTCGCCGAATACTTTGACCTGGCGCGCCGGAAAGCACCCTGCGTCCTGTTCTTCGACGAAGTGGATGCCCTCGGGGCGAAGCGTTCCGATATGCGGCAATCCGCCGGTCGCAACCTCATCAACCAGTTCCTGGCCGAGCTGGATGGCATCGAGGCGAATAACGATGGTCTCCTCATCATTGGCGCCACGAACGTCCCCTGGCACCTGGACAGCGCCTTCCGCCGTCCGGGCCGCTTTGACCGCATTATTTTCGTCCCGCCGCCGGACGAGCAGGGTAGGGAGGCCATCCTGAAACTGAAGTTGGAGGGCAAGCCGCTGGGTAAGGTTGACTACACCAAGGTTGCCCGCGCCACGAAGGATTTCTCTGGCGCCGATCTGAATGCGGTGATTGATATCGCCGTGGAAACGATCCTGGAAAAGGCGATCCAAACAGGCGTACCAGAACCGATCCAAACCAAACATTTGCTGGACGCCGCGAAGCGCCACCGCCCTTCGACTACAGAGTGGTTTACGACGGCACGGAATTACGCTACCTTCGCGAATAAGGGAGGTTTGTACGATGATATTTTGAAGCATTTGAAGTAGGAGAGGAATAGTGGACATAGGTGCATCCAAGTATACCTACCAAGTCTCCTAGCCCTCTCCCCCGGCCCCTCTCCAGAGGAGAGGGGAGACGTCGTGAGGCGTCCATTTAGGATAGTCCATCCTTTTAACAGTAGAAATACATGTCACCCGAAGCCCTTCAACAAAGACTCGACTTCTTTCTTCAACAGGACCGGCTGCCGGAAGCCCGGGATTTGTTGGAGACCTACCTGGCTACCAGCCCCGATGATGGCTACGCGCTAATCATGTACACCAAGGTCTTACTGAGCACCGGGGACAAGGAAAAAGCCCGAGAGATCATGGGGCCATTGTTGGCGGAAAACCCCGACAATACCGTCGTTCTTTACCTCGCCGCCGAGGTGGAATTGGCGGAGGATAAGTACGCCGTCGCCGAGCAGTACGCCCGGGCTATTCTGGACCAGGATGCACGGGATGCGGATGCCTTTACGATGCTGGCGCGTATCCGCCTCAACCAGCGGAATTACGACGGGGCGATCAAGTACGCGGATGAGGCGCTCGCCATCGAGCCAGAAGATACGCAGGCGCTGAACTTGCGCATTATGGCGGCGAGTATCCTCGGTCGGGAGGACGTCGCCATCACCGTCGAAGATGCGCTGCACCTCGACCCCGAGAACCCATCCACCATTGCCGGCCACGCCTATTCTTTGCTCACGGCGGGGAAGTATAAGGAGGCACTAGAGCGGGCCCGGTACGCCCTTAGTCTGAATCCGCAAAACGACATGGCGCGGTACGTGATGCTGGAGGGATTGAAGGCACGGAACCCCATCTACCGTGGGTACTTCGCCTACCAGATGGCGATGAGTCGGCTGTCTGGTGGGGCGTCCTACGGAATTTCGATTGGTTTGTACCTCGCCGTCCGCTACCTCAGCCGGCTGGCGGGGGACCGGCCGGACCTGGCGCCGTTCCTTTACCCAATCGTATACCTATGCGTAGGGCTGTTTCTGTTATCCTGGATCATCGGCCCGCTGATGAACTTCTACCTACTAACCAATAAGTACGGCCGACTGCTGTTGGACGACGATGACAAGTTGATGGCCAAACTGGTCGGTGGGTCACTGGCCGTGAGCATCTTTTGTGCGGTTGCCTATTCTTTCACGGGGGTGGAACAATTACTCCTTGGTGCATTTCTTGGGGTGGGAATGATGATCCCGTTTGGCTCATTTCTCAATCCCGTGCGGGAACGGCAAAAGACGATTACCTCACTGGCTACGGCTGCGATTGGTTTGGTGGGCTTGGCGGGGGTGGCCCTACTGAATTCGACCTTGCTTTTGCTGGCGGGGGTTGGTTTGCTGGGGTACCAGTTTTTGATCAACGCGATGATGGCTAAGGAGGCGGGGCGGACGTTTGGAGATTAGATTTTGCTTAGCAGTACTACGTGCAAGCAGGAGTCCGAAAGGTCGATGAGGCCCGTGGCGGGGTTTCGCAGGAGAGGTAGAGCATAAGAGAACGGGAGTTGACTCTTGTGTTCACTGCCTTTTGCAAATGGCGTTTCGCAGGAGCTGGAGAGGATGGGGAGGCCTGCGGCGCTGCACGACTGCCCGCCCCGAAGGGCCGGCCTGCGTAGCGATGGCACACCGTTAGGTGGCCCATTCTACTTTACGCGGCGGGTTACAGGTTGGAGAGGCCTGCGGCGCTTGTTTCGCAGGAGTAGGGGAGGTTGGAGAGTTGGGGAGGCCTGCGGCGCTGCACGACTGCCCGTCCCGAAGGGCCGGCCTGCGTAGCGATGGCACACCGTCAGGTGGCCCATTCTACTTTATGCGACCCCGGTAGGGGTCACCATGATAGCCCGGGATCAGAGAGGCGAAGCCTCGAAAGATCCCGGGTTTTCGTTAAGATCCCCGGATTTTCGTTATTTCCCCACCCCCCGCAAAACCCCACCAAGCCGATCCTCCCCCGCAACCACCCGATAGCTCAATCCAAAATCCTCCAAAACCGCCACGTACCGATCAAAAATAGCCTGCCGGTCCGCCGGATCGGAGTGTTCGCGGAGTGGGTCAGGGGCCCACGGTAAGTCGGGTGCGCAAAGGAAAATATGATCGTAGTCCATCTTGGCGACTGCCTGGGTGATCAAAGGATGTGCTGCACCATACTTCACCTGCGACCACACGTACAGCACCAGCGCGCCCGTATCACAAACCAGGGGAGACCGGCCCGAAAGTTCAGCCGCTCGTTCGAGGTTTTGCTGGCCGCGGAGGATGGCAACCAGGTCCTCCCGCTCGTATTCGCCGTTGCGCTCCGCCAAGTATTCGCGGGCGAACTCCGGGACGTAGGTACCAGAAAGCGCAATGGCAAGCCGACGCGCTAACGTTGACTTGCCACTGCTTTCCGGCCCGGTGATGAGGATCTTCATCTGTTTTGGGACGAGTACTCCTTAGCGTTGAAGTTTGATCTTCTCCTTGTTTTTGGCCGCCTTGAGGGCGTCGGAGCTGGACTTCATTTCTTCACCCATTTGCTGGCTGGCGATAAAGCTGGCCGTCATTTGGCTGAGCATGTCGGAGCCTGCGGTGGGGGCATTCGGTAGCATGATGAGGTTGGAGTTTACGTTCTCGCCCATACTCTGTAGGGTGTCGTAGTGCTGGGTGACGACGATCAACGCCGAGGCTTCCTGGCTGTTGATGCCTACGGAGTTAAGGATGTCTACGGATTCTTCCAGACCCTTCGCGATCTCGCGGCGCTGGTCGGCGATACCCTGGCCCTGGAGGCGCTTGGATTCGGCTTCGGCCTTGGCCTTGGCGACGATCCGGATGCGCTCGGATTCCCCTTCGTACTCGGCGGCGAGTTTTTCTCGTTCGGCAGCGTTGATCCGGTTCATGGCGGATTTTACCGTGGCGTCAGGGTCGATGTCGGTAACGAGGGCACGGACAATGTTGTAACCATAATTCTGCATGGCGTCCTGCAATTCGCCCTTGATGGCGTTGGCGATGTCATCCTTCCGGACGAATACATCATCAAGGATCATTTTAGGAACTTCGGCCCGGACGACGTCGAAGATGTAGGAGTTGATCTGCTCGTCGGGGCGGTCCAATTTGTAAAAGGCATCGTAGACACTGTCGCGGCCGACTACGTACTGCACACTCACCTTGAGCTTGACGAATACGTTGTCCTTCGTCTTCGTCTCTACGTTTACGTCGAGCTGCTTGACCTTGAGGCTCATGCGGCCGGCCACCTTATCGATGAAGGGGATCTTGAAGTGAAAGCCAGGCCCCCGAATGGAGGTGAAGCGCCCCAGCCGTTCCAGGATGACCATGGATTGCTGCTTGACGGTGAAAAAGCTACCCGTCACCACCAAGAAACCGATGAAGAGGGCGAGAATAAGTAAGATGGGTAAATCTGGCATGTGCGTGGACTTGTATTTGCACTAAGGTAATGACTGGTGGGCTAAATCGTTCGCCACTAGCCAGGCTCATTTTCTGTTGTCAGATTGGTCCGTAAATACTTGGGTGGACTCCCTTTGTTTTGGCGTCCAATCAGTTGGTGGGGTAGGGCTCCACCCTTTTCCCGGCACCTGCGGCAGCGCCCTGCTCCCAGAATGCAAAACGTGGAATGGATACAAGAGTCGGATAGATCGGCAAAATCCAAGAGCCTGCTGGGGAGCATAAAATATGGTGGTACGCAATACCAAAAGACGGATGGAAAAGTCTGTTCAAGTGTTGTTTAAAAGCTACAAAGCGTGGCACCGCGTACCGACCATGATTGTAAGTCGTAACAATATAATGCTTACACCTGTAAATACATTCCGAAAAGAGGTAAAAAGATGAGAATCAACGGAGAACCCATGATTTCGCCTGTATAACAATGCTTACATTTGTTTTGTATTGTGCTTATAGTATTCCTGTTTAAACTCCTCTCATGACTTACGCAACAAACCTGCTCGCTAGCGGGCGCCCAGCGCGTACGCTATTTTCTCTCCTCCTCGTCGTTGCCGCCAGCCTCGTGGCTAGTGCTCAAACGGGTCTTCCGCCGTGGCACTTTACGGACCTCACGACGACTCCGGCACCGAGCGCTGATATGCCGGATTACGCTAAGCCGCT
The DNA here is from genome assembly GCF_001625015.1 of Lewinella sp. 4G2. Lineage (NCBI taxonomy): Bacteria > Pseudomonadati > Bacteroidota > Saprospiria > Saprospirales > Lewinellaceae > Lewinella > Lewinella sp. 4G2. Next base: position 3,481,899 of record NZ_LVWJ02000014.1, read on the forward strand.
CTACGAAGCGACGGTCAACGTTGATGCCGTCATGGAACTCCACGCGGCGCACTACGGGCAGCGCGACGTTCACGAATGGCACGAGGATTTGGAGCGTAATCCCTACGCCAAATACTACCTGCAGTGGATGGAGGGCGCTAAGCCTTTTATTGACGATAACGGAATCGTCCGGCGCTACACCACGGAAGAACTGATCGCCTACCGGCAAAAGCAATTGGTACGCAACGCCGCAAAGGAAAGTGCAAACACGCAATTGAAATCCAACGGCAATTGGACGCTGGCTGGACCCACCATGACCATTTGGCGCGCCGAACACCGCCCCGACGAACAGGTGGCGCCCTGGCAATCCAACATCTACGCCATGGCCGTTTCGCCGCTGGACCAGAGCAAGCTAATCGCCGGCTGCGAAACCGGAGAAGTATTCCTGAGTACCGATAAGGGGCTCAACTGGGAGGCCGTCAACACTTTCAACTTCGCAAATGCCCTTAACGTATTTGCTTTCAATCCACTGAACGACGACGAAGTCCTGGTCGGCACGAAGACCGACATCATGCGGTCGACGGATTTCGGTACAACCTGGACGGTGCAGCGCACCACGGCTGGCCTCTCCTGCAATACCATTCACTTTGCGGACGACGCTTCCTTCGTTGTGGCCGGTAGTGGTCAGGGCATCCTCCGCAGTACCGACAACGGCGTGACCTGGGCCCAAACCCACCCCGGAGAGGTGATGGACCTCGCCATTAAGCCGGACGATAACGACGTGGTTTACGCTTTAATTCGGGAAGGCAGCCCACGAGTGACCAACTTCTACAAATCTGAAGACGGCGGTCTGACCTTCACGCTTTCAATGTCCGGATGGGGCACTTACCTCGACCACAGTGGGGGCCGCATGGACGTAACGCCCGCCGACGCTAACGTTATCTACGCGGGGATTCTGACCGACCCCGTAAGCAAAACGCCATTCGTAATGAAGAGTACCGATGCGGGGGCGACCTGGACGGAAATAGCCGAAGGCCGGACTCCGGAACTCAATCTCACCAATGGCCAGGGATACTATGACCTGGACATCATGGTCAGCGACAACGACGCTGATGAGGTGATCTTCGCTACCACCACCGCATTGAAGTCAGTCGATGGCGGTGTTAACTGGACCTACGTGGGCGGTTACAACGGGCCATTTGACATTCACCCCGACATCCAGGAAATGATCTCCATCGGCGACGATACATGGATCACCACGGATGGCGGCATCAACTATTCCACTGACTTTTTCACCGACGTGGCCAACTGGGAACCGCGGATCGATGGCCTCAGTGGCGTCCACTTTTGGGGATTCGACCAGGGCTGGAACGAGGATTACATGATCGGCGGTCGGTACCATAATGGCAATACTGCGCTACACGAAAACTACCCACCACAACTCAGCTTGCGGATGGGCGGCGCCGAAAGCGCGACCGGCCACGCCTGGCACGGCAAGGAGCGGTACGCGATTTTCGACGATATTGCCAACACCATCATTCCCGATGATCACACTCAGGAGGCGGAAGGCACCTTCACCTTCACGAAGGATAACCCGAATGACCCCCGCTACGGTGCTTACTACAGCAACCTGCTCGTGGACCGGGAGGACTACAACGTTCACTACATTGGGGAGGACAACTTCATCTACCGTTCCGAAGACGGGGGCATCACCTGGGAGAGCCTTAATGATTTTGGCCAGACTGTCTGGGCCTTCGACATCAGCCGCGCCGACCCCGATTATTTCTACCTCGTTGCGAACAACAGCTTGTGGCGATCGACCGACCGCGGCGTATCATGGACGGGTATGACCACTCCTCCCGGCATCCCCAGCAACCGTATCCGCGGCATGCGCATTGCCGCCAGTGGCACGGACGCCGACGAACTCTGGGTGATGGACGAACACGCCCAGGGCTCCTTTGGCAACAACAATCGCGACCGGGTTTGGTACAGTAACGACGGCGGCAGTAGCTGGACGAGTTGGCATACGCCCACCCTTGAAGGCCGCCGGTACCAAGCTTTCACCCACCATGTTGGTTCCAACGGCGGCGTTTACATCGGCAGCGACCGGGGTGGCGCGGCCGGCACTTTCCCCGCCAAGGTTTACTACCGCGATAAGGACATGACCGACTGGGTAGACTGCTCCGCCAACTTACCCGCAAGTGCTCGCCCACAAAAAATGTTGCCCTTCTACCGCGACAACAAAATTCGTTACGCCAGTGATATGGGCATCTGGGAAATGCCGTTGGTGCAGCAGGATTGGGCGCCGATCGCTCAGCCTTTCGTTGAGGGTAAGGAGGTCCAGTGTACTTCCGATCCGGTCAATTTTGATAGTTACTCCGTAGCCCTCGCCGAAGCTACCTACGAATGGGATCTTGGCGGCGGCACCGTAGCCGAAGGGGCACTCAACGAAAGAGAGGTATCGGCGCTCTTCCCCACACCCGGTAAGTATACAGTTACCTTAACCGTTACTCAAGGCGGGCAGTCTGATTCAAAGTCTATCGAAGTCAACGTCGGAGATGCCTGTCAGCCCGATGAGCTACCCGGCAATTCGGCTTACGTCAGCGCGGCCCGGAATGATCATATCGCTACGGTTAGAGCCTTGGAGGTCGACGAAACCAACAATTTCACGGTATCCATGTGGATCAAGCCCGACGGTGTACAGGGGTACTTCAAAACGATCATGGCCGGCGGCGATTCCGGTTTCAAGTTGAATTATCACTTCTCCAACGAGACGCTCGGCTTCCACTATCCGGGTGCCAGCCACTGGCAGTTCAACAGTCGTTTGGCGATCGTGCCCGATGAATGGAACCACGTTGCCATCACGGTTGACGACACCAAGTTCACGCTTTACGTCAATGGCGTCCCGAGCGTCCGCAATTGGACGGTGCCGGAAATTGACTTTAGCGGTAGCTACACCTTTGGTTACGATCGGTCGTTCGGCTCCCGTAATTTTAAAGGCGAATTCGACGAGATCGTCATGCTATCCCGTACCATGAGCAAGGACGAGATTCGGGAGCTTATGCACCTCACGCGCATCCCCGAAGATGACCCCGACTACCTCGCCTACTACCAATTCAACCACGATGATGGTTTGATCCTGAACCGGGCCGGAGGCGTCCACGCTCGCCTCAACGGAGCGGCCGCGCGGATGACGTCGGATTGCCCGGTCGGCCCCGGCGTCAGTCAGCGCCAGGACGTACTTGCCGCGGGCGCTCAGGCGTTTGGTGAGACGGGTCTCACCCTCGACTTCGCGGCGGGAACGGTGCCCGACGGCGAGCTGTGTGTCACCCGAATTGATCTCCAACCGGATGTCCTTCCCGTCTCCGAAAATCTTGCGGAGAGTTACTGGGTCGTCCACAACTACGGTGCAAACGAAACCTTTACGGAACTCGCGGGAATGACTTTTGAAGGCGTCCCCGTAACCGATGAAATGTCAGCCAAACCGGAGGCCATCGAGCTCTTCAAGCGCAGCAGCGAAGCTCACGGCGCTACCTGGGATGACGCAGTAGCAACAGCTACTTCCGCTACGGCCGGCGATGCGGGCACCGTCGTTTTCGGAGCGGGCAATGGTCAAACTTCCTTCAGCCAGTTCATCATCGGCACCAGCCAGTTGCTTCCCGTTGAATTGATGCGCTTCGACGCTACCGTAGAGGGCCGCAAAGCAGTTCGGCTTTACTGGGCGTCCAGTTCCGAGGAAGGCTTCGACCGCTACGAGATCGAACGCAGTGATAACGGCAACACCTTCGAATACCTGGGCGCTGTCGCAGGTGCCGGGGAAGTGGGGCAAGCAGCCCGGTACCAATTCCTGGACGAAAGCCCGAACCGCGGCCGCCAGTACTACCGCCTAAAAATGGTGGACGCCGACGGTACGTTCGAATACTCCGACGTCCGCAGCGTACTGCTGAATGGTTTTGCGGGGCCGGTGACCGTGTATCCGAATCCCGCTACGAGTGGTGAGACCCTTAACGTCCTGCTCAGAGAATCGGGTAACTACGAATTTGAAATCTTCAACGCTACCGGCGAGCGGGTAGGGGAGCACCGCATTTCTAGCGACGCGCAAATCCCATTGCCCCAGCTACCGGCGGGTGCCTACACCTGGCGCATCCGCGGTGAAGGGCTGATTACCCAGGGCCGGGTGATCATCGAATAAAGACGATAGGCTAACACGGACTTATAAAATAGGGGAGGCTTTCAACGGGAGGTCTCCCCTATATTGTAGGTGCTACTCTAATTCAACCCGCTCACCATGCGTACTGGTCTGATCGTTCTTTCAATGCTATTCTTGAATTCATTATCCGCCCAAACCTGGATGTCCCTACCCACTGGCGAAAATTGTCCGGCGATGGGCCAGGATGAATGGGTAAGCGACACCCTCTTCGGCCAGATGCTGAGCAACGTTGCGGAACCAGCGTTACTTCATTTCGCCCCGATTCCGCGAATGCAAGCGAAAGGAGCGGTCGTCGTCATCCCTGGCGGTGGGTACTGGGTACAGGCCTGGGATTACGAAGGGGTAGACATTGCCCGCCACTTAACTGGCGCCGGCTTTCACGTATTCGTCCTCAAGCACCGGTTGCCGGGTAGGGTAGCGCTCCCGTGCAAGACCCACTTTGCGTTGGATGATGCCCGAAATGGGATGCGGCTGGTCCGTTCCCTCGCTGATTCCTTAGGCTTTGGGCCGGATAAGATTGCGCTGATGGGTTTCTCGGCGGGTGGCCATCTGGCGGGGTCGGCGTCGGTACATCCGCTGGAAGGTGATGGTTCTGCGAATGGCTTGGCCCGACATTCCAGCCGGCCGGATGCCAGCATTTTGGTCTATCCGGTGCTGAGTATGGATCCTGATAAGTCAGGGCATAGTGGCAGTCAGGACAATCTGCTAGGCAAGCAGCCCGATGCTGAGTTGATGGCCTATTATAATATCCCCACCCAAGTCAACGCGACAACGCCGCCGGCGTTATTGGTCCACGCTGCTGATGATCAGGGGGTGCCGGTGCATAATTCCATCCGCTACGTGGAGGCGTTGGTCCAGCACGGCGTTCCGGCGGACCTGCGTATTTATGCTGCGGGCGGCCATGGTTTTGGGAGTGCGAATGATTTGGTGGGGCCGATCCATACTTGGTTGGAGGATGCCGTTGCTTGGCTAAAAAATCAAGGGTGGTAAAGTAGGGATGTGAAGTCAAGCATCCCCTTGTTTGTAGCAAGTAGTCCGCAGCTTACGGGTTCGTCCTTACTGAATTTGTTCGCGTTCCGGTTATTCAATGCACCGGCGTGAGCGCAATAGTTATTTACAGGACGAGCTATTGATTGGGCGCCGTCATTTCAATACTATATTATTAAATACATCATTTAAGATTCTGCACTAGGGTAGGGGAGCTTCCCTACCACAAAGCCTTATCGCGCCTGCCCACTCAGATAATCCAACGCAATGTTGGTGTAGATCTCCACCCCTAATTTCATGGCCCGGTCGTCTATTTGAAAGGTCGGCGTGTGGTTGCCGCCGACCTCCGAGGGTCTTTGGCCGGGTCCATCCCACCCAGGAAGATGAATAAGCTGGGTACTTGCTGGGCGTAAAAGGAAAAGTCTTCCGCGCCGGTGATCGCGCGGATCAGGTTGATGTTATCTTCCCCGGCCGTGGCCGCAACGATGGGCATCAGGCGGCGGGTGATGGCCGGGTCGTTAAAGGTGACCGGGTAACCCTTGCTGATCTTCACTTCGGCGGTTGCTCCGCTCGACGCGGCGATATTGGTGGCCGTCCGTTCGATACGCTCAAAAATGTCGGCTTTCATGTCTTCGTCGAGCGTGCGGATGGTACCGATCATAGTGACTTCGTCGGGGATGATGTTGGAACGAACGCCCCCGTCAATTTTACCAACGGTGATGACGGCGGCCTCTTTGGTCAGTTCCGTTTGGCGTGAGACGATGGTCTGCAACCCCATGATGATCTGCGCGGCGGCCACGACGGGGTCGACGCTTTTCCAGGGCCGGGAGCCGTGGGCTTGTTTGCCCTTCACCTTGATCTCGAACGTGTTTGACGCGGCCATCGCTCCGCCGGGTTTATAATTGACTTCCCCAAGTGGCGTCTGCGCGTTGATGTGGATGCCGAAGGCTACGTCGACGTTGTTGTCAGCGAGCACCCCTTCTTTGATCATCAATTCGGCGCCCCCCTCTTCGCCTTGGGGTGCGCCCTCTTCGGCAGGTTGAAACATAAATACGACGGTGCCTTCGATATCAGCTTTGCGTTTGGTGAGTACTTCCGCGGCGCCCATCAGCATCGCGACGTGGGTATCGTGGCCGCAGGCGTGCATTACGCCGACTTCCTTACCCAGGTAAGTGGTTTTGACGGTGCTCGCCCACGGCAGGTCCACTTCCTCTATGACCGGCAAGGCATCAATATCCGCGCGCAGGGCAATGACCCCACCGGGCTTGTCCCCCTTCAAAATACCTACCACGCCGGTGTGGGCTACGTTCTCCTGCACCTCCATACCCAAACTTTTTAGGTGAGCCGCGATGTACTTGCCCGTCTCAAATTCCCGATTGCTCAGCTCCGGGTTCTGGTGCACGTGGTGGCGCCATTCGATCACTTTGGCTTCAACTTCGGCTGCGGCCTGGGCGGTTTTGGCGTGGGAGGTGGACTGGGCGGAGAGGGTTGTGGTTAGGAGGAGGAGGGTTAGTAGTGGGAGTAGTGGGTTCTTTTTTTGGTCCTATTTGTGAGGTTAATATAGCGCAAAGGGATGCAGTTAGTGCTAAATTTCGAAGCTCAGCCATGCCACTTGACCATCTTTACGACTTGACTGGAGCTCGGCGGGTTTGCAATGGTGAAACGGAAGATCTCTTACAATTTGGTCCTGCGTTATGTACCGCTTGACGACATTGGTATTATAATCTAGCTAACCGGGAGATTTTGAAGGTTTGGGATTAATGGGCGCTGTCGCGGGTGCAGGGTGATTGGATGGAGGAGATTCCTTTCTTAGATAGGACAGTGACTTCGGATAAAATTGGCGTATTTACGCGGTGAGGTATCTTGTTTCTTTGTTGCCATGACTCAATGTCTGATTTTATTGGCAGACACACATTTATATACACCCTCGCAGACACACATTTGTATACACCCTCTGGCAGACACACATTTATATACACCCTCTTTAGAAACGCTTACCTAAATAAAATAGAAGTCTTAGAGTAGATCGGACAAAGTCCAAATACACAGTTAGAAAATTCTAATAATCAATGATTTCTCCCATCTAATAGCAAAAAGGTACCTGTGAATCACATTAAAATGTCCGTACTCCTTATCACATCTCGCAAAACTTATCCATATTATGCAGTCCTGAACCTTCTCCGCCCCTTGCCCGTATCTTTACCACGGAAACAGCCCGCAAATTTGCTTAGACTACTGCACATACTACTGGCGACGCTCGTCCTCTTCGGTTCGGCCGGGGTGACGGTAAATCGTCATTTCTGTATGGGAGAGTTAAAGGCGGTCGCCATTTTTGGCGAAGCGGAGAAGTGTCATAAAGACCAGGCAAAAAAGCAGTGTCCGTTCCACCCGGCTCCCGTGGAGGAGGAGACGGAAGGGAAGAAAGGGTGCTGTGACGATGAGTCGGAGTTGGTGCAAATTGACGACCAGGAACAGACGACCGTGGAGGCATTACCTACACTTGTCGCGTTGCCCGCGGACTTCCCGCCCCGGCTCTTTTCCCACCTTCCTCTGCACCCGCGTCCGCGCAAGAAGAGTCGGTACGAGCACTACCACCCACCTCCGTTGATACCGGACCCGGTCCGTGAATTCCAGGTGTTTCGCATTTAACTAGTTGATGTAATCCATTTACCCCGCCAGCTGCTGCTGTCCGGGGCTTCCGTGATTTTCATCAACCGTAGTTTTATGCTTATCGCTTTCGTACGCTTTTTCCTAGAGAATAAGCTGGTGGTCTGGCTTTTACTCCTCCTCTTCGTCGGCTGGGGGCTGGCGACCGCACCGTTTGATTTTGACCTGCCCGGCCTGCCGCGCGATCCCGTCGCGGTTGACGCCATCCCCGATATTGGTGAGAACCAGCAGATCGTTTTCACCAAGTGGATGGGGCAGTCGCCGCAGGATGTAGAGGACCAGATCACCTACCCGCTCACCTCTGCTTTGCTGGGGATACCCGGGGTCAAGTCCGTGCGCTCTAACTCCATGTTCGGCTTTTCGAGCATCTATCTGATTTTCGAAGAGAACGTTGAGTTTTACTGGTCGCGCAGCCGAATACTGGAGAAGCTGAATTCCCTGCCGGCGGGGCTGCTGCCGGAAAACGCAACGCCTACCCTGGGACCGGACGCCACGGCGCTCGGTCAGGTATTCTGGTACACGCTCGAAGGGCGCGCGGCGGACGGTACACCGGTTGGTGGCTGGGACCTGGACGAGTTGCGGAGCATCCAGGATTTTTACGTCCGCTACGGCCTCAGTGCGGCCGGTGGCGTGAGTGAAGTGGCCAGCATCGGCGGTTTCGTCAAGGAATACCAGGTGGATGTGGACCCGGATAAGATGCGGGTGTACGGGATTACGCTCGGTCAGGTGATGGCGGCGGTGAAAGGTTCTAACCTGGACGTCGGCGCGGCTACGCTAGAGATCAACCTGGCGGAATATTTCGTGCGCGGGTTGGGGTACCTGGATAACCTCGACGAATTGGAGATGGCCGTGGTCAGCGAGCGGAACAACGTACCGGTGTACCTGCGCGACGTGGCGCGGGTGAACGTTGGGCCGGCCGCGCGGCGGGGCATTTTGGACAAGTCGGGCGCGGAGGCCGTCGGTGGGGTAGTGGTGGCGCGCTACGGGGCGAATCCGCTGGAGGTGATCAATAACGTGAAGGAAAAGATTGCGGAGTTGGCGCCGGGCTTACCGCGGCGAGAACTGGAGGACGGAACGGTAAGTCAGGTGACGGTTGTTCCGTTCTACGACCGTTCTGAACTGATCCGCGAGACCATCGGGACGCTGGAGGAAGCACTGACACTGGAGATCCTGATCACTGCGATCGTGGTCATTCTCTTGCTGTTCAATCTCAAATCTTCGCTACTGGTGGCGGGGACGTTGCCGGTAGCGGTGCTGATGTGCTTCATCGCGATGCGGTACTTCGGGGTGGACGCTAACATCGTGGCCCTGTCGGGCATCGCCATTGCGATCGGGACGATGGTGGATATGGGGATCGTACTGACGGAGAGCATGATCTACAGGCTGAATGATCCGCCGCCGGGAGAGAGCAGATTAGAAAGCATTTATGAGGCAACGATCGAAGTCGGTTCAGCGGTACTGACGGCGGTGGCGACGACCATTATTAGCTTCCTGCCGGTCTTCACGATGGAGGCCGCAGAGGGCAAGCTGTTCCGGCCGCTGGCGTTTACGAAGACGTTTGCGCTGGTGGCGGCGATCGTGGTGGCGCTTGTGATCATTCCGGCGCTGGCGCATACGGTTTTGGGGTGGGACCGGGATAGTAAGCGGACTAAGATTGTAGGTAATGCCCTGTTAGTCGTGGGGGGCGTTTTAGCCTGGGTATTCGTCGCTTGGTGGCTGGGTATGGTAGCGATCCTGGCGGGGCTACTCGGAGCAACGACGGCGATTTGGGGCGCGGCCGCAGGTGCGGAGATGGGGATGAAGGAGCGGGGTTTGCAGACGGCCGTCAACGTCGCCGTCGCTCTGGTTCTTGCCTGGCTGCTGGCGGGCTATTGGTTGCCGCTTGGGGTGGACCAGAGCCAGGCGACAAACTTCCTCTTCGTGGTGGTAGTCGCGGGTAGTTTGCTGGGTTTCTTCTGGCTCATCATCCACTTTTATACAGTGATCCTGGGCTTTCTGCTCCGGGTTAAACTGCTCTTCCTGCTGGTAATTGCCGGGCTGATCTTCGCCGGATTTCAGTCTTACCGCAGTATTGGTGAGGAATTCATGCCGGCACTAGGGGAGGGGGCCTTCCTGCTGATGCCGACCAGTATGCCCCACGCCGGCATCGAGGAGAACCGCCGAAATCTGCGCACTCTGGATATGGCGGTCACGACGATTCCCGAGGTGGAGATGGTGGTGGGTAAAGCGGGCCGGGTAAATAGCCCGCTGGACCCGGCCCCGCTATCGATGTACGAGAATATGATCTTGTATAAATCGGAGTACGCTACGGATGCGGATGGGCGGCGGCTGCGGTTTAAAGTCGACGAGAACGGCGAGTTCGTCCGACGTGACGAGCGCAGCGAGCAAAGCCGTGCGGTAGCCAAATCAAGAATCGAGAATCGCCGATCGCCAATCGCCAATCTCGTCGAAGACGAGCACGGTCAGTATTACAGACAATGGCGCGACCACATCAAATCCCCCGACGACATTTGGGACGAGATCATCGCGGCCGCCCAACTCCCCGGAGTTACCTCGGCACCGAAATTACAGCCCATCGAAACCCGGCTGGTGATGCTGCAAACGGGGATGCGGGCCCCAATGGGAATCAAGGTACGGGGGCCGGACCTGGCCACCATCGAAGCGTTCGGCCTGGAACTGGAGCGGGAGTTGAAGAATATCGAGGGGGTGAAAGACGCGGCGGTCTTTGCTGATCGTATTGTCGGGAAGCCTTACCTGCTGCTCGACGTGCGGCGGGACGCCATCGCTCGCTATGGTTTAAGTGTGACCGACGTTCAGCAACAGATCATGGCGGCCGTCGGCGGCATGACGATGACGACCACGGTGGAGGGGCGGGAGCGGTACGCCGTCCGCCTGCGCTACCCGCGGGAGTTACGCGACGATCCGGTATCGATTAAGAACATCTTGGTGCCGACCCGTAGCGGACAGATTCGGCTCGGTGAGCTGATCGATGTCCGCTATGAGCAGGGGCCGCAGTCGATCAAGTCCGAAGATGGTTTTTTGGTGGGTTATGTGCTCTTCGACCGCGAGGAAGGCTACTCTGAGGTAGAGGTCGTCAATAACGCTCAGGCATACCTCGAAGGGTTGACCGACGCCGGCGACCTGGACATCCCCGCCGGTGTCAGCTACCGCTTTGCCGGCAACTACGAACAGCAGGTGCGGGCCAACGAGCGGTTGGCCCTGGTTGTCCCCATCGCCCTGGCCCTCATCTTCCTGATCCTCTACTTCCAGTTCAAGTCCGTCACCACCGCATTGATGGTGTTCAGCGGGGTCTTCGTCGCCTTCTCCGGCGGTTTCCTCCTGCTGGGCGGTTACGCTAACCCGGACTTCCTGGACCTCAACTTCTTCGGCAGGAACCTGCGCGACCTTTTTCAGATGCGGACGATCAACCTGAGCGTGGCGGTCTGGGTCGGCTTCCTGGCACTGTTCGGCATTGCGACCGACGACGGGGTGCTGGTGGCTACGTTCCTGCGGGACAGTTTCGCACGGAACAGCCCGGATGACGTCAAGGAAATCCGCGCGGCCGTGATTGAAGGTGGTCTGCGGCGCGTCCGCCCGGCGATGATGACGACGGCGACAACGCTGCTGGCTTTGCTGCCCGTGCTGACGGCGACGGGGCGGGGAGCGGACATTATGCTACCGATGGCGATTCCGAGTTTCGGGGGGATGGCGCTGCAGGTGGTGACGATGTTTACGGTGCCGGTGCTTTGGTGCTTGCGGGAGGAGGTTATACTAAAACTGAAGTGATATGCAAGGGAGTGATAGACGATTAACGATAGACGATAGACGATTTTTGATTAGCTCCGCACGTCTTTGCTCGCTGCGCTCGTGGCTGCCGCGTGTGGCGGCACTGCTGCTAACAACCTTCCTTTGCACCTGCGTCCGCGCCCAGAGTCTAGACAGCCTGAAGGCGGAACTGCGCCAGGAGAATCCCAAGTTGCGGGCACTGGACCTGGACTATGAGGCGGCAATGCGGGTTAGTGGTCAGTTGAACCAGTTGCCCGACCTGGAGATTGGCGCCGGCGTTTTTGTGCTGCCGGTAGAGACGCGGACTGGTCCGCAGCAGTTCCGGATCGGTGCGACGCAGATGCTGCCCTGGCCCGGTAAGCTGGCGGCGATGGCTAGCGTAGCCGATGCTCGCGCACGTCCGTTACTGCAGAAAGCGGCCGCGCTACAACTGACACTGATCTACCGGCTGGAAAAGGCCTACTTCAGCCTCGCCGGATTACAGGACCGGCGGGTGGTACTGGAAGAGAGTCTGCGATTGTACGAGAGCCTGGAACAACTCGCGCTGGCCCGGGTGGAGAGCGGCAAAGGAAGTTCCGTAGACGTATACCGGGTGCAGCTACAAAGCCAGCAAACGGAGCGGCAACTGGCCGAGCTGCGTTACTTGGTCCGACAGGAGATGGTCGTCATCAACGAACTGCTCAACCGCCCGGCGGATACCCAGGTGAGCGCTGAGCTAAACGTCGCCGAACGAGTAGCTGAAACCCTGGATTTTGCCCCTGATCTCGCCGCCGATGATCCCGATCTAAGTCAGCACCCGGGCCTGCTCATCTTTCGGCAGCAACAGGCCATTAACGAACTGGCGATTGAGCTGACGAAGCTGGACCAGCGGCCGGACTTTGGCGTAGGCGTCGACTACATCGCTGTAGGCCAGCGCGACGACGCGGAGCCGGCGGGTAACGGCCGCGACGTGATCCTGCCGCGGGCGATGGTCCGCATTCCCCTGAGCAAGCGAAAGTTTACCGCCAAGCGGCAGGAGGAGGAAGTCCGCATCCGCGCGCTGGATGCCCGGCGGGAGGCGACCGAGAATGAGTTTCGGGCCGCGATCCGGCGGGCGCTAAATGCCATTGACAACGCCGCAAACGAGTTGTCTTTCTTCGGCGAACAAACGCGGGTACTGGACGCCACGCTGGCGATTGCGCGCAGCGAATACGCCAACGGTCAGCGTGCTTTCGATGAGTTGTTGCGGCTGGAGAACCAGTTAATCGACCTGCGTACGCGGGCCGTAATGGCCCGAACCACTATTCTTTTACAACGTGCGGTCATCGACCGCTACCTAATCACGAACTGAAGATGAAAACGCGAACGATACTTTACTTAGTTGGCGCGCTGGCGCTCGGTCTGCTGGCAGGATACTTACTCTTTGATGGAAAGGAAATGGCCGAAGATGATCACGCCGGGCACGACCATACTACAACGTCTACTGATGCCGGAGCGCAGATTTGGACCTGCTCGATGCATCCGCAAATTCAGCAGGACGGACCGGGCGACTGCCCGCTTTGCGGTATGGACCTTATCCCCTTGGAAACGGGTAATTCAACCGGTCCGGCGGTGCTGACGATGACGGAGGCGGCCGTGGCGATGGCGCGGGTCAGGATGGTGGTGGTGGGTAGTGTTTCAGGTGATATGGGCGCGGACGCAGGTGCTAAGGAAGTTGGAGGAGCGGGGTTGAAGCTAAGCGGAAGATTGGCCCCCGATGCCCGGACGGCGGCCGTTGAGGTATCGGAATTTGGCGGGCGGATCGAGCGTCTGTTCGTATCCTTTGCGGGAGAGCAGGTACGCGCCGGACAGCAGATCGCTACGGTGTATTCTCCTGACCTGGTCGTTGCTCAGGAGGAGCTGCTGCAGGCCAGAAAATTTGTTGACGTAAATCCGGAATTAGTGGCGGCGGCGCGAGCGAAGTTGCTCAACCTTGAAGTGACCGAAGAGCAGGTTGCCGAACTTGAAAGCACCGGTGAAGTCATCAGCAACTTCCCGGTGTACGCGGACCGTAGCGGGACGATCCTGGAAACCAAAGCTGAGGTAGGGGAGTACGTTAAAGCTGGAGGGGCGCTGTATACCTACACCAATCTGAGCAATCTCTGGGCGTTGTTTGACGCCTACGAGGAAGACCTGGCGCGCGTCAGCGTAGGGGACCGGGTGTCTTTTTCCGTGAATTCCCGGCCTGGAGAAACCTATGCTGCCCGCGTCACTTTCATTGATCCTGTGCTGGACCCGACGACGCGGACGGCGGCGGTGCGGGCCGAAGTCAGTAACCGAAATGGGCGGTTAAAGCCGGGGATGTTCGTGGAAGGGAAAATCCTCGTTGGAGACCGCTCGGCGGACGGGTCAAGCGCAAGCGCCGTCCCGGCCGATGAGCTGGTGGTGCCGCGCAGCGCGGTCCTTTGGACGGGGGAACGCTCGGTCGTCTACGTTGAAGTGCCGGATGCATCAGTGCCGACTTATGAGTTTCGGGAGGTTACGGTTGGTGAAAGGGTGGGGGACGGCTATAGGATCACGGCGGGCCTGGCTGCCGGTGAGCGGGTGGTCTTTAACGGTGCCTTCCAGATCGATGCCTCGGCCCAGTTGAACAATAAGGCGAGCATGATGAACCGGGACGTGCTGATTCAGGGTCGGGAGCCGGAGGATGCGACCGCTATGGTCATTCCGAATTACCGGGACGAGACACCGGAAGCCTTTCGGAAGCAGCTGGGGAAAGTGGTGGAAGCCTATCTGCCGCTGAAGGACCAGATGGTCGCCACGGAAACGGCGGACGAATCACTGATTGCCACGCTCCGTGAAGCCTTAGCGAACGTGAATATGTCGCTAGTTAAAGACGAAGCTCATATGTACTGGATGCAGCAACTGGAGGCGATCGGCACCCATGCCGACACCCTGCTGAAGAAGGACGACGTAGCGGCGCAGCGGGAGCAATTTGGTTTTTTATCCCAGGCACTAATTAATGCACTCACCTCCTTCGGGGTGAGCGGTGACTACTACGTGCAGCACTGCCCGATGGCTTTTGATAACGTCGGGGCGAATTGGCTGTCGGATGAGGAGCAGGTGCGTAACCCTTATTTCGGGGATTTGATGATGAAGTGCGGATACGTAAAGGCGGAGTTATGAGTAGTAAGAGAGAAACACAAGAATTTTACGTGCGGCACATGGTGTGTCCGCGCTGCGTGACGAGTGTACGAGCAATCTTTGAGGATGCCGGTTATGTGGTGCAACGGATTGAGTTGGGCTATGTAGCGGGTGTTCCGCCGGATGACTCCTCTATCCCCTCCGCGAAATTGATTGAGGAACTGCACCGGGTAGGATTCTCGCTAGATAGAGGAGGCGATGGTTCGATTAGTCGGCTACGGGGACTGATCATTGATTACACTTATAAGGAAGTTGATCAGCGTCCGGAGAAATTATCCGATCACCTGGTGGAGCAAACGGGGATGAGCTATAGCCACATCAGTCACGTTTTCTCCGCCGGAGAGGGGCGGACCGTCGAAGACTTTTTTCGGGCACACCGGTTGGAGCGCGCCAAACGGTTACTGACGACGACCGATGAACTGATCAGTCAAATAGGTTACCGCCTGGGGTACGGTACGGCGGCCTATTTCAGCGCGGATTTTCGGCGATCGATCGGGGAGTCGCCGGGTGCCTTCCGACGACGTGGTAACTACCGAGGAATGGACCTGACTAAAGTGTAATCACAAAATTTCGCAAGTGATCGTAAAATAATGAAAAGCAGGAGGAGACGGGGGCTTGTTTACTCAGCACAAATGAAGATCACACGTTCGAACCTTGACCGGTAAGAGCCCGAAACATAAAACGATGGTTACGGAGTATAAGGTTGAAGGGATGACCTGCGGTAGTTGCGTAAACACTGTGCGTAAAGGTTTGGAAACCGTTTTGGGCGTCCAGTCGGCGGACGTTCAGCTGGATGCTCCGCAGGTAAGGCTTGAGGTAGATCGTGCCGTTAAGCTCGACGAATTACAGGCCGGCATCGGCCACTACCGTATTGCTCCGGTTGAAAAGCAGCCCGCAGCCTCAGTGCCTGTTTCTTCGCCGGTATCCGCCGATCTGCCACCTGATCCTTCCGTTTATACCTATCGGCCGCTCATCATGATTATCGGCTTCATTTTGCTGGTGACCATACTGGCGCAATGGCCGCTGGCGAATTTTGACGGCTGGCTATGGATGCGCCACTTTATGGCGGGGTTCTTTATCGTCTTCGCCTTCTTCAAACTGCTCAATTTGCGCGGATTCGCAGATAGCTATGCGATGTACGATGTCATAGCGGGCCGGTGGCGGACCTGGGGTTTTATCTACCCCTTCATCGAATTGGGTTTGGGTATCGCTTATCTCATCAACCTGACGCCGATGTTGACTAACGTAATAACCATCGTCGTGCTCGGGGTGAGTAGCATTGGCGTGATCCAGAGCAACCTCAATAAACGAAAGATTAAGTGCGCCTGCCTGGGCGATGTGTTCAACTTACCGATGAGTACCGTAACCATCGTGGAGGACGTCGGCATGGTGGCCATGGCCGCACTCATGCTGATATTCTAAATCATTTCAACATCTATTATGCAACGTCTTATTCTGTTTTTCCCCATCCTATTCCTTGTCGCCTGCGGTGATGGTACCAACCACCAGGAAGTTGGCATTGACCCGCCGAGCGCCGTCAAAGCCGAAAAAGCTGCCACCCCGGATAGCTTCGACGCGACCTTCGCCGACGGGATGACCGGTGCCGTTTTTCAGCACTACCTCAAACTGCGTACTGCTCTGGTGAACGACGATGGGGGAGATGCCGCCGCGGCCGCAGGAAACCTGGCCGAATCCCTGGGCGAGGACTACCCCGAGTTGAGGACTGCCGCGACCACGATAGCCGCCACCGACGACGTTGCCGCTCAGCGGGTTGCCTTTGGTGCTATGACCAAGGAACTGGAGCCCCTGCTGCGACAGGGGATCACCGGTGGTACGATTTATAAGCAGCATTGTCCGATGGCTTTTGATAGTGCGGGAGCGGACTGGTTTAGTGACACTAAGGAAATCCGTAACCCTTACTTCGGAGAACGGATGCTCACTTGTGGCAAAGTCATCGCAACACTGGAATAACCTACATCCCCTTAATCCTCGCTCCATCAACCCTACACCGCACCCGCGGCCGCGCCCAAAAATCATAATATGAAAGACCACGACCAAGGCATGAATCCCTACATAAAATTCGGCCTGATGATGATGACCAGTTTCGTCATCATGTACGCCATTATGTACCTCAATGTCGACCGCTTCGACCACATTTACCTGGCTCAGACCCGGACCTACATGACCATCCTGATGATCGCCCCGATGGCGATCACGATGCTGCTTTTCATGTGGGGAATGTATAAAGACAAGCGGTGGAACTATGCGATTATCGCCGCCGCGCTGCTCATTGGTGCCGGCACCTATCACATTCTCCGGCAGCAGACTTTCGTTGATGACGTAGCGTGGATGCGGGCGATGATTCCGCACCATTCCTCGGCGATCATGGTAAGCCAGAAAGCTCATTTGGAGGATCCCGAGGCTATTGAGCTGGCTAAGGAAATCATCGAGGCGCAGGAGCGGGAGATTGCGCGGATGAAGAAGATAATTTACCGGCTGGAGAACGATGACTAATAGAACCGCCGTCAGTTTCCAGACCATATTCTGGTCAGCAAGCTGACGTGTCAGTCGGGTTTTGGTAGTATAATTGAGTGAACCTATAAACACAAAATGAACTATCGGAATATCCTTGTTTACGTTGTTCTCTTGTTCCCGCTTAGCGGATGTGAGCAAGATAAATCACCCGAAATAATTGCCGTAGAAGCCGTCCGAAATACATCAGTTGAACTGCGACCTCCACCCGTTGAATTAACCTCTCACTTGTATATCGTTGCAACGGTAAATGATTCTATCGACGGTGTGTTTTTGTTTGACACTGGGGCGAATGATTTGATCCTTGATAGAACGTTTGCAATGCATCACGCGCTGGACACTCTGTCGACAGCTGATCGTTCTTTCACCTATGGCGCGGGTGAGGGTAAACTGGCTCACGAATATTTGAGTGAGATCCAGTTGAAGTTTGATGGAAGGGAATTCACACCCGAAAAGGTCAGAATGATGGCACTGGACTCAATGCTCGGTGATGTGCTTGATCATCGGATAGATGGGATCATCGGTTACGACTTATTCAAAGATTTCATCGCCAAAATTGATTTCGATGAAGAGACGTTCACTCTGTTGAATAGACTACCCGAAGATTTCGAAACTTATTCACGAGTACAGTACAAGATTGCTTACCGCAAACCGATGGTCACCGTAGAAGCTGAAATAGCGGCGGATCGGGTTATTACCGCTAACGTTCTCTTTGACATGGGGTCAGCGGATGCACTAGCACTCACTCACCGAAAAGCCAAACAAGAACAGCTTTTTTCAGTAGTCAGCGATGATGACTGCTCTTCATCGACTAGTGAGGGGATCGGAGGTAGCTCATCTGGATGCTCGCTGAGCATTAGTTCACTGCGGATTGATAAAACGCTTAAGGTGGATAGTATCAACGTCTGGTTGGGTAAAGATCAAAAGGGCGCCTTAGGACTACACGACATGTATGATGGTGTCCTGGGGTTGGAAACAATACGCTTGTTTGATTTACTTTTCGACCCGGGTCAACGATCAATTTATTTTCGTGAAAGATTAGTAGAGGCCCCAAATACCCGTTAGCTACACATTCGTAAATACCGAGGCAACTTTGATTTATACTGTCTGAAAAGGCGCCATCATCTCTTGTAAATCCTCCGGAATTTCCATCGGCTGCAAGGGAGGGACGTTAGCCCCTCCAGTATTGCCCGTTGGGACTTTACCGACAAAGGATTTGACGCCGCCAAAGACTAAGCGCAGGATCTGCCCCCGAATCTCCTTCCCACTTTTGATGGCGAAGCCAAACCTAAGCATGTACCAGTGTACCGCTGAGTGCTCGACAGCCCAGGGCTGACCGAGAATGTGAGCCCGTTCAAGATGCTCCCACGCCCGGGATAGATTACCGGTGGCAAAAGCGGCTCGGTAGTCAGTAAGTTCCTTTTGGTAGTGGGGCTGCAGACCCTCAGGCATTTTCCAGTAAAAAGTCATGGTAGATAACAGGAGGTTTAGTGACGAAGATAAGGGAGTACGCCATTACCATCGAGCTGGAAATCAGCGTTTGTAAGCCAACAACCGCAGCGCATTCCCCACCACTACCAGCGTAGACCCTTCGTGCGCGACTACAGCCGGCCCGATCTCGGCAATGCCCAGCAGCGTCAAGGGAATAAGGATGACTACCATGCCCAGGCTCATGATTAGGTTTTGGCGGATGATGGATTTGGCTTTTCTACTGAGGCCGATGGCGAAGGGAAGGTTATCGAGCCGGTCGGCCATGAGAGCAACGTCGGCGGTTTCGAGGGCGACATCGGAGCCGGCGGCGCCCATGGCGATGCCGACGGTAGATTTGGCCATAGCGGGCGCATCGTTTACGCCGTCGCCGATCATGGCGACCATACCTTCTTCGGTGCGGAGGCGCTCGATGGCGGCAACCTTGTCTTCGGGTAGCAGGCCGCCGAGGGGATCGGTGATGCCAATGTCGGCGGCTACGGCGTCGGCGACTTTCTGGTGGTCGCCGGTGAGCATGACCATTTTGCGGATGCCGACGTCTTTGAGCGCGGCCAGGGTGGCTTTGGCTTCGGGGCGGGCCACGTCCATGACGGCGATGATACCGAGGTAACGGTCGGCTTGGTGAACGATCATGGCGGTATTGCCAGTGGACTCCAGTTCAGCCATTCGCTGATCGATGTCTCCGGGAATTTCCTTACCGGTGAGTTCGCGGAACAAGCGACGATTACCAATGTGAACCGCCTTCCCTTTCACCGTAGCCTTCACGCCGCGGGCGGTCAGGGCTTCCAGGTTCTCAGCGGCGGGGATGGAGGCTTCGGAACCTAAACGTTCTTTACCACCGGTGACGATGGCAGCGGCCAGGGGGTGGTCGCTGAGTTCCTCGACGGCAACGGCGACGGTGAGCAGTTCGGATTTCGTGGTTTCGCCGACGGGCGTTACCTGGGTGAGGCGAGGTCTGCCCTCGGTGAGGGTACCGGTTTTGTCGAAGGCGAGGGCGTTGATGCCGCCGAGATCTTCGAGCGGACGACCGCCCTTGATGAGTACGCCCTGCCGCGCGGCGCGGGCGACGCCGGCCAGTA
The DNA here is from genome assembly GCF_001625015.1 of Lewinella sp. 4G2. Lineage (NCBI taxonomy): Bacteria > Pseudomonadati > Bacteroidota > Saprospiria > Saprospirales > Lewinellaceae > Lewinella > Lewinella sp. 4G2. Next base: position 3,501,789 of record NZ_LVWJ02000014.1, read on the forward strand.
CGGCAGAGGGGGTAGAGATGGCCAGCGCGCAGGGGGAGGCCGCAACCAGGACGGCCATGGAACGGTAGAAGCTGGCGGAGAAGGGTTCGTCGATCACCAGGAAGGCGAACAGTAAGAGTACCGCCAGGGCGATGACGGCGGGGACGAAGTAACGCTCGAACTTATCGGTCAGCTGCTGAGTGGGGGACTGCTGGGTTTCCGCTTCCTTCACGAGGGTGACGAGGCGGGAAAGGGTACTGTCACCGGCCAGCTTAAGCACGCGAATCTCCAGCGGGGAGCTACCGTTAATGGTACCGGCGAAGGCGCGGTGTTCCGCGGGTAAGGTGTCGAGGTCGACCTCGGCTTCCGTATCCGCTACGGGCATTTTGTCCACGGGTACGCTCTCCCCCGTGATTGGGGCCTGATCGACGGCCGAGGTACCGCTGACGATCACACCGTCGGCGGCGATTTTAGAATTAGGACGAACGACGATGACGTCACCCACCACCAGCTCGGCTACGCCTACCTCAGTAGTGGCACCGTTGCGTTTGACCAGGGCGGTGGGTGGAGCCAAGTCCGACAAGGCAGCAATGGATTTTCGGGCGCGGCCCATGGCGTAGTTCTCCAGGGCGTGGCCGATGCTGAAGAGGAAAAGTAAAAGGGCTGCCTCCTGGAATTCCCCTAGGGCGCAGGCACCGGCGGCGGCCACCAACATCAGGAAGTCGATTTCAAACTTACCCTGACGGATGGTCTGAAAAGCCTCGATGAGGATGAAATACCCACCCAGAAGAATAGCTATGCCGTACAGAACCGTAGAGACGAGTTCGGGCACCCCACCGATAAAACTGAGGATAAGCCCGACGAGCCAAAACACACCACTACCGATAGCGAAGTAGAGTTCGGTATTCTCGCCAAAGATGCCGCCGTGATCGTGGTTATGGCCATCGCCGGCACTGTGTTTTGTTTTTCCGTGTTCGCCGGGACCGTGATCATGACCGGAGTGGTCATCGTGGTCAGCGTGTGGAGGTGCGGCGGCATCTCCCATAATTTGAATGTCCGTCCTCCGGACGGCGGCCAGTACGGCGCGCTCGTCGGTCAAGTTAGTATCGTATTCGACGCGGGCTACGCCGGCTCCGGAGACAACAGCTTCGGTAATTCCGCCGGCTTTCCCAATCTGTGCGCCTACCTGGCGGGCGTGCCGCTGGTGGCGGATGCCGGTGACGTCCAGTAAAAGATGCCGGTACCGTTCGGTGATCTCTGCTCCGGCGCGGCGAGCGATGGCTTTCACTTTTTCCAATGCGACCTGGTCGGGATCGTAGTGGATACACACCTGCGGTGGTGTACCGTCCTTCAGATGGGCTTTTTCGATGCCGCCTTCGGCGTTAAGGGCGGACAGCAGGCGGGTGACGCACAGATCACGCTCGCCTGGGACTTCGGGGAGGAGGACGGGGAGGTCTAGTTGTAGCTTACTCATAATTATGTGGTGATATGGATTATTTAGATAGTTTAAGGATGCGGAAAGCACCCCGCAGCACGATGGCGAAGACGATAGAACCGACGATCAGGTCGGGCCAGCGAGTAGCGGTGAGATAGACGAGGACGCCGGAGAGAATGACCCCGAAATTGATGATAATGTCGTTAGAGGTGAAGATGTAACTGGCTTCCATATGGGCTTCACCACGCTTGGTTTGCTGGATGAGCCAGAGACAGACGGCGTTGCCGATCAGCGCCAAAGCAGCTACTACAATCATAACCTTGAAGTCAGGCACCTCACCGTAGCCCAAAAAGCGGCGGATGACTTCGGCAAAGCCCATGATGGCCAGCCCCAGCTGAAGGTAGCCGCTATAACCGGCGATCTGCTTTTTACGGGCAACGGCGGCGCCTACAACCAGGAGGCTGAGCGCGTATACGAGCGCATCGGCGAGCATATCGAGGGAGTCGGCGACGAGACCCATGGATCCGGAGATCAGTCCGAATGCCATCTCCACGACGAAGAAGGCGGCGTTGATGCCGAGTACCCACCAGAGGATGCGTTTTTGCTGGGCGTCCTCTTCATTATTGTGGAGGGGTAGGTCGGCGGCTTCCGTACTAAGAAGACTTTCCCCTAATCCCAGTTCGCCGAGTGACTTTGCGAGTCGTGCAGCTTCGTTGCGGTGATACACGACGAGCTTGCGCGCCGGTAGGTCGAAGTCGAGCCGCTCTACCTGGGAGAGCGGCTCTAACTTCATACGTATCATTTGCTCCTCGGCGGAGCAATCCATGGCGGTAACTTTGAAAGTGGATTTATTCATGGCGGTCTAGTGTTCGTGTTCGAGTTCTCCCGCCTGACTTTGGGCGTAGACGTAGTAAGCTCCTTCAGTGACTATTTGCATTCCTTTGGGCAGTGTGTTGAGTAATTCTACGGCAGTGTACCCGTTGTCGGTTGCGCCAGGTTTGACCATTAGTTTTTCAAATTCCACTTCATCGTTGGAGCGCTGAACGGGGGCGATGAATACGTAAGCGCCTTCCCCTTCGCGTAAGACGGCCGCTTCGGGAAGTGCCTGGACGGTTTGATTCGTCAACCAGATGCGGGCCTCGGCGAACAGATCGCGGATAAAGGTGGGCTGATCGCCCTTCAGGTGAGCGTGTACGCGGACGGTCTTGTTCTCGGCGTTAAACTCCTTGCCGATGACGTGGACCTCGGCTTCGTATTGTTGTAAGCCCAGAGCAGGGATTTGGTAGGTGACCCGCTGTCCTTTTTCAACTTGAGCGATGTCGCGTTCGAATACATCCAGTTCGAGGTGGAGGTGCTCCTCGTCGATGACTTCCATTAACTCGGTGCTGGGTTCAACGTACATGCCGTCGTGGAGACTGATCGAGGTGATGTAGCCGGAGCGGGGCGAGAAAAGGGTGATCCGCTGGGTGATGTTGTCGGGGGTGAGTTCATCGGTTTTAATGCCGAGGTACTGAAGGCGTTGTTGTAACCCTTTGACGTTGGCGGTTTTAGCGGCGACCTGGCTACGCAGCCGCTGGACCTCGCGGAGAATACCAGCCTCAGCACTGGCGAGCGTTTCCTGGCGGTCAAGTTCTTGCCGTAGGAATACTAGTTCGGCGGTGGCTTCGAGGTACTGCCGTTGGTGTTCAATGAATTCGGGGTTCTCGAGAATGGCGATGACGGCTCCGCGCTTGACGTAGTCACCTTCGACGTAGTTGCGGGCGTTGCGGATGAAGCCGGCGGCGCGGGCGCTTACGGCGGCGTAAGCATTAGGCGGCAGGCCCAGGGTACCGGTGGCGCTTAGGTAACCGTTGACTTTCATTTGGGTGAAGTCGCCGAATTTTATGTCCATCGTTTCGATCTGCTCGGAGGTCAGGTGGATGCCTTCGTCGCCGTGTTCGTCTTCACCGTGAGTATGGTCATCGTCTTCACTGCTATGGTCAACGGAAGGCGATTTTGTCGCCATTTCTACGGTGGATGCGCCGTTATCGTGACCGTCGCCCTCTTTGTGTTCATGGGCGGGGCCGCAGGTGCAAAGGAGGGTTAACAGGAGCGAGGCGAGGAGCGTGAGAATGGGATTTTTCATCTTACTTATGTTGAACGCCCGGGTACGGGATGCACGCAGGGCGGGATAGTTATTATTGGTTGAGGAGGTAGCGCAGGCGGGCGACGGCGAGGTTGTGGTCGCGCACCGCGGCGAGGTGCGCGCGGCTATTGGTACCAACTAAGCGGAGGGCACTGAGCAGTTCCAGGTACGTAATCTCACCGGCCTGATAATTCAGTCGCGAAATGCGGATGATCTCGGGATTAACGGCGGCCAGTTGCTCGGCGTAGTACTCCGCCGTGGCGCTGGTCTGGGTTACCTCGGCCCGGGTAGCCAGGACCTCATTTTCGAAGCGTAGCCGTTCGGCGCTTAGCTGAGTTTCGGCGATGGTGACGCCGAGGCGCTGCGCCTCGATCCGTCGTTTCGTCGTCTGATTGAACAGCGGCAGTGTTACACCTGCTTCCAGTCCGTGGAGGTAACCGCCCTCGAAGTATTGCTGGGCGGCGTAGCCCAGGCGGAAACCAGGTTTTAAGCGGGCTTCCAGTCCGGAGATTTCGGCGCGGGCGGTAGCCACCTCGGTCTCCGCCAAGGCTACGGAAAGTCCGGTAAGCATGGTGTCGGCGATTGGTAGATTAGGGACGAGCGACAGCGTGTCGGCGGCGGTAACCGGTCGGTCCGTTGCTAACAAACCGCCCAGTTGTCTTTGCAGCGCGGCTACCTCGATGCGCGTCCGCTCGGCCAGCGACTGATACTCCGTCAGCGACGCCCGCAGATTCAGGGACTCTAACCGGTTAGCGGCCCCCGCCTCGACGCGGACGGTGGCGACGCGCAGGTACTCCTCGTGAATACTGACGAGCCGATCGTAAAGACGTAACAGTGCTTCGCGCTGCTGTAACTCATAGTAGGTCCGGCGCACCCGGAAGGTCAGCTCGGCGCGGGTGAGTTGGCCACGGACGGTATTGCCGGCTACTACGGCATCCTGCGCGGCGTTTGCGGCCCGGACCGTTGCGGGGTGGGGGAACTCCTGGACGACGGAGAGCATGTTGACGCGCTGGCCGTTTTCGCGGAACAGACCGTCGCCCTGGTAGCTGACATCGGTGAGCCCGGGTTGGTACTTCAGGTTTTGTAGGGAACGACTTTTGTCTACCCGCTGATCCGCCGCCCGGACGGCGGGGTTGTTGCTGACAGCAACCTCCACCGCTTCTTGCAAACTCAACCCTTGCACCTGCGCCCGCGCCCCAAAAGAGAAGAAGAGGAAGGGGAGAAGAAGTAGGGGTGCGGCGATGCCGGGCGCTGTTCTGCGGTCCTGCCATTTTTCGAGCCAGCTGTAGAGAATAGGCAAGATGATGAGCGTGAGGAAGGTGGCCGTGATCAGTCCGCCGATAACGACGGTAGCCAGTGGCCGCTGCACCTCGGCCCCACCGGAGTTGGACAGCGCCATAGGAAGGAAGCCGAGGGACGCCACGGCGGCGGTCATGATGACGGGGCGCAACCGCACCTTGGTGCCTTCCAGGATGCGGGCGCGGACGTCGTTCCAACCCTCCTGCTTAAGCTGATTGAAATAGCCGATGAGGACGATTCCGTTGAGGACCGCCACGCCGAAAAGGGCAATGAAACCGATGCCGGCGGAGATGCTGAAGGGCATTCCGCGGAGTTCGAGGGCCAGGATGCCGCCGATGGCGGATAGCGGGATGGCGACGAAGATCAGAGCGGCCTGGGAAAAGCTACCAAAGGTGAAAAACAACAAAATGAAGATGAGTGCGAGGGCAGCGGGTACGGCGATCGAAAGACGGGCCGAGGCCGCCTGGAGGTTCTCAAACTGGCCACCGTAGGTGAAATAATAGCCGGGTGGCAGCTCAACATTAGCGTCCAGGGCTTGCCGTATGTCGCTGACCAGTGTTTCTACGTCGGTGTCCCCGACGTTGACACCGATGACGATGCGGCGGTTGGTGTTTTCGCGGCTGATCTGCATGGGGGCATCGACGAGATCGACGTTGGCGACTTCGCGCAGGGGGATTTGCGCTCCGCCGGGGAGTGGGATGTACAGGTTAGCGACGTCATCGATATCCGTGCGGAAGTTTTCCTGCAGTCGGACGGTAAGGTCGAAGCGACGCTCGCCCTCGTAAACCGTACCGGCGCTGGCACCGGCGAAGGCGGCGCTGACTACGCGGTTAACGTCCTTGACCTGGAGGCCGTACTGGGCCATCTTCGGGTAGTTGAAGTCAATCAGGATCTGCGGCATACCTACCGTCTGTTCGACGTTGACCGTACCGGCGCCGGGGATACCGGCTATGATCGCTTCGGCTTCTTTTGCTTTCTGGTAAGCGAGATCAAGATCTTCGCCGTAGAGTTTGATGGCGATGTCGGCTTTGGCTCCGGTCATCAGTTCGTTAAAGCGGAGTTGGATAGGTTGGGAGAACTCAAGGCCCAGACCAGGAAAGACTTTCAGCGATTTCTCGATACGTTCAAACATATCCTGACGGTTGTCGGCCGTGGTCCATTCGTCTTTTGGTTTCATGACGAGGGTGTAGTCGCCGATCTCGACGGGCATGGGATCGGTCGGGATCTCGGCCGCACCGATGTTGGTGACGACTTCTTCGATTTCAGGGAAATCGGCAAGCAGCTTTTTTTGGACCATTTTAGTCATCTCGACGCTTTGGGCGAGTGAGGTGCCGGGCGGGAGGATCTGTTGCATGGCCAGGTCACCTTCTTCGAGGGTGGGGATGAACTCGCCGCCCATGCGGGAGAAGACCCAGAGACTGGCGGCGAAGAGGACAACGGTAGCCAGTACGAACGCAGTCTTGAACCGTAGCGCAGCGCGGAGAACGGGCTGGTACAGCCGCTGGAAAAAGCCGATGATGCGATCGGCGATCGTTGTTTTGTTGCTCACCTTCTTGCTGAGGAAGAGGGCGGACATCATCGGTACGTAAGTCAGGGAGAGGATGAGGGCTCCGGCGATGGCGAGCATAACGGTTTGGGCCATGGGGCGGAACATTTTTCCTTCGATGCCAACCAGGGCAAGAATGGGAATGTAGACCATCAGGATGATGATCTCGCCGAAGGCGGCGGAGCCACGAATCTTAACGGAGGAGGTAGTAACCTCGTCGTTCATCTGCGCCTGGGTAAGCTGCTGGCCACCGAACTTGTGGGTAAGGCGGTGGACGATGGATTCGACGATGATGACAGCCCCGTCGACGATGAGGCCGAAATCGATGGCTCCGAGACTCATCAGGTTGGCGGAGATGCCGAGCAGGTTCATCATAGAGATGGCGAAGAGCATGGCCAGGGGAATGACGGAGGCGACGATGAGGCCGGCCCGCCAGTTACCCAGCAGAAGGATCAGGATAAAGATGACGATGAGTCCGCCCTCAATGAGGTTGGTCTGCACGGTGCCGATGGCGGTGGAGACCAGCTTGTCGCGGACGAGGTAAGGCTCGATGACCACGCCTTCGGGCAAAGACTTCTGTACCTGCTCTACCCGTGCTTTAACCCGCTCGGTGACGGCAGCGGAATTGGCCCCTTTGAGCATCATGACGCGACCGCCGACGGCTTCCTCCCCGTTGCGGACGAGCGCACCGTAGCGGGGGGCTTTCCCGAACTGGACGGTGGCGACATCCTGCACCAGGATGGGGCGACCGGCGCGAACATCGACGACGATCTTGCGGACATCTTCCAGGCTGCCGACGATGCCGTTGGTGCGGATATAGTAGGTGCGAGGGTTTTTCTCGATGTAGGCACCGCCGGTATTCTCGTTGCTGTTTTCGAGGGCGGTGAACACGTCGTTGATACTGATCCCGACTGATTTGAGTAAGTCTGGGTTTACAGCAACTTCGTACTGTTTCAGGTAACCGCCCATGGTATTGATCTCCACGACGCCTTCGATGCCGGAGAGTTGTCGGCTGACGATCCAGTCCTGGATGCTGCGGAGCTCGGTGGCGGAGTACCGGTCTTCATAGCCTTCTTCGGGCCGGACGACGTACTGATAGATCTCACCAAGACCGGTGGAGATGGGGGACATGGTCGGCGTACCCAGCCCCTCGGCGATGTTCTCCTCCGCTTCTTTGAGGTGTTCGCTGACCAGCTGGCGGGCGAGGTAGATATCGGTGCTCTCCTCGAACACGACGGTGACGACCGAGAGGCCGAAGCGGGATATGGAGCGGATTTCGACGAGGTCCTGCAAGTTCTGCAGCGCCAACTCGACGGGGGTGGTGATGAATTGTTCCACCTCCTGGGTGGCCAGGGTGGGGGAGGAGGTGATTACCTGCACCTGGTTGTTGGTGATGTCGGGAACGGCATCGATGGGAATTTGGCGGAGGGAGAATACACCCCAGACGATGAGCGCCAGGACGAATAAACCGACCACCAACTTATTCCGGACGGAATAAGCGATAAGCTTGTCAAACATAGACTATAGTTACCGGGGCGGTCGGTGGGCTTACAAAATGCAGCCAATCACGCTGGGAAATCGAGGCATGAGTGATCCGCCCATGGATTAAACCAATGGGTTAGTACGGGACATAGATATCCCTGGGATTGGTTTAAGCGAATCGCGGGGGTTGCCAGCTGCCGTCGGCGTAGCTGCCGGGGTTCCAGTTTTGAACGGCCCGGGGCTGGGTGCTGCCCTTAGGGGGCAGGGGAGTGGGTTCCTCTTCCAGCGCCAGCAGAGTTGGGGGAGCGTCGAGGACGGCACCGCAGCAAGCGCAGATGCAGAATGGGGTACAGTGGTCTTCGTGCTCGGAATCAGGGTGCTCGTGCTCGGGATCAGCGGCGTGAACGTGCGCTGGGGCATCTTGCGATACAGGGATACGACCGTCCTGGCAGGGCATAAATGCCAGGAGGATAACGTAGAGCGATAATATTTGGGTGAAGAGCCGCACGGGAAGGTAACGCTCAGGAAGGAGAGATGTTCTAGAGCGCCCCGCCGCCTGGCATTCAGTGTAGTGAATAGAACGACGGCTTATCCTGGAATATCTCTAGGGTCGTTTCCTGGTTTTACGGTATCGGAATCTCTGAAATGGTTGTTGTCCTTTCGGTGAATTCGTACTTCTCCGCCGCCTTGGTTGCCAGAGAACTTTTTGGCCATCTTTTCAGCTTCAGCTTGGGTGTTTGCGTAACCTGAGGCGCGATCGGAACCGGCCTTTTTTGCTTTCCACTTTTTCTTGTTGCGATCGTAGGTGACGTGGTAATTTGCCATTGTATTGGGTTTTGGTTGTGCTGTTCAATAGTAAAAACAAAATATCGGGTTTCACGGTTGATTGGCGCAGAGATTAGAAGCACTGCGGATAGCAATAAATAGCCATTACTTAACATAACATAAATTATAGGCTATCCTTTTATAAAGAGCCACCCACCCACAGCCCAACCCCAAACAACCAAGGCACCGCAAACAGCCACGCCCAAACCAGGTCATCTCGCATCATTGGATCCACTTGTTTGAAACGGACAACACCGGAACAGAAAACCAACAATGCGGCCGCCAGCCCGATACAAAGTTTGGCGGCTGCGAAGGCTACGTCATTCAGCACGGAATCAATGTCGTAGCGCGGATCCGTAAGTGATGAAACTAGGGAAAGGATTACGTAGGTTGCCAATAGCAGCAGCAACGTAGATGCGATGAAGTTGATGAGCTTGCAGAGTCTGAATAGGCGTGTCATTGGGGGAAGGTAGCTTGAAATTTGGGAGGTGTACCACCCTACTCCTCGGGATTCCATTTTTCAAAAGCTCTACTTAACATAATAATTCTACTGCTTTCCGAAAAGCTTTTCGATGCCTACTTGACACATTAATGTATATTGTGGTGACACCTAATATCCAAATCTTCAATGCTTAACACTAAATCGACTTGCAGTTACATCATCTTCTTTTTGCTGCTGGCTATACCCACCAGCTCCTACGGCCAAGTTCAGATCGGGCCGAGTCTTGGCGTAATTTGGAGCCGCTACTCAGATTCGAGCCCGGAGAAGTATTACTACGTAGTCCAAGAGTTTAAATCCCGTAACTACATAGTGGGTGCGACCTCAAACATACACTTAAGCCAAAAGCTCAGCGTACAGGTGGACGCTGACTATTACAAAACGGGCGCCCGGATTGTAGACTACACCGCAGACGATGGCGGACACGTATATTTCGACGCTAACTATCTGCGGGTGAGTATTTTACCCACGTACCGCTTTTACCGAAATTTTCGAATTGCGGGTGGCGCTTACATCAACCGAATCCTGCGGGCCAACCATCATCAATGGAGCGGATGGACTGGCCGCAGGACCACATTTCGTGATGAAGAATGGTACGATACCTACAACACGGGGCTGGTTGCCCGCTTGGAATACCGATTGGGGCGCTTGGCTCTACGCGCCCAGTACACTCATCCACTTCAGCCAATCGGGCCGGATTTTCGGGCCCGACGACTTTCCACCTTACAAACGTCTGCTGCCTTCTATTTTGGAAAGCAGATTGATTAGTGCATAAGTTCGCCCGTGAGTGGCAGGTGGGAAGCCTCTACATCTCCTCCCCAGCGTGCTCCTCCATCATTTTTTCGTGCTCCACTTTCATTTCGGCGTGTTCTTTCTCCATGGCGGTATGCTCGGCCATGATCTCTTCGTGCTCGGCCTTCATCTTGTCATGGTCTGCCTTCATGGTGGCCATATCAACGGTGCCGCTGGAGTGAGCGGCCATCATTTTGGCGTGCTCGGCGAGCGTTGCGGAATGCTTAGCCATCATCGCGGAGTGTTCGGCCAGGGCGGCTTCGTGGCGGGCTTCAAGCGCGGCGTGTTCGGCGTCAGCCTCCGGGTCGCTGATGGCTCCGTGGTCGTCGAACATTTGCGCGTGCTCTTTTTCCATGGCATCATGGTCGGCCGCCAATTCGTCGTGCTGTGCTTCCATGGCTTCGTGCTCCTCCATCATCGCCTTGTGTTCGGGCGAATCGGCGGGATTTGCGCCACAGGCGGTTAGGCCAGCGACGACTGTAAAGAGAGCGGCGCAACGAGTGAAATTTTTCATAGTAAACCAGTTAAGTACGTTAAAATCTTAAGTTACGCATCGTTGGGGCGTTTCAAAAGACCACTCCTTGTTAGCCACACATTTTGGCGCTGTCGCGGGTGCAGGGGTTTTGGGCGAGTGATGAGGATGTGGCCCCTACCCTACGGGTAAGCATTATTGTATGGTTAAAAGCCGATGGCGGGCGGACTGATTCAAAGTGTAATCAAACGGGAATGCATTCACTTACTAATTGCAACTTCTTCTGGCTCCATTTCCACTCCTTCGCCTAGCGCAAGTGGTTCACTCCAGTAGATGATCGGCACTCGTACTTCTAACTGCAAACCATAACCCCAATCGGATAAAACCACCTTAACGAGTAGGGGCAAATCGGTCATTGCCCACCGCAAATCGGTCAAATACCTACCACTCTTGAATTGTTCGCCTCGATAAAGGGCTAACATCCCAAGAATTTCCATACTGTAGGGCTTTCTTAAATTTGGTCCGGGCAGCCAGGGAAATAAAGCACCCAAGTTTTCTAGTGTGCGAGCGATACAATCCACGTTACAGCACCTACTGTAGGCCTAATTATGATCGAATTGACTAACAGCTGATTCAGTTCCCAACGTGCTAAAGCAACTTTATCCTATTCTGCTATTGATCCTACTTCAATTCGCTGCTGCGGGTCCGGTTCTGATTGCTCAGGGCAATATCCAAGATGAATATTCGGTCGAATATTTGGGCGTGGCGGACGGTCTAGCGAGCAACTACGTCGCCGATTTGATTGAGGACTATCGGGGTATCAAATGGATGGCCACGGAAGGTGGTCTCAATTCCTACGATGGAAGTAGCTTCGAGCTCTACACCCCACGTACGGTAGCCGGAGGGCTAAAGAGCGAAAATATCGAACTGCTCTGCCCCTCCCAAAACGGCCATTTTTGGATTGCCACCAAGACCGGTGGCATCTCGCGCTATAATCCCAGTCTGGACCAGTTCACCAGTTATCTGGATGCACTTTCGGATTTCGTTGCCGATGACCTCCGCGCTCTCGCACTCGCCGAAGATGGTCGTGGTCGGCTTTGGATTGGCACCTACGGCCACGGAGTGCTCGTCCTCGACCCTAATGCGAACAAGGTAGTCATGCACCTCGAAGAGGAAGGTCGCATTCGCGGTGTCACCTCCGACCGCCACGGGAACATCTGGTACGGCGCCATCGGCAGCCTGGCCCATTACCAGACTTCCGAAGATCGGTTTGTCCGTTTCTCAACTGAAAGCAAGGTGACGCGCCTGACGGAAGACACTACGCAGAATAAGATCTGGCTGGCTGCGGGCCGCAATCTGAGTTACCTCGACCTCAATACTTTCTCTATCGTCAGCACCGGGCAAATCGCGGAGATTCCACTTGGCTACAGCATACAAGCGCTAGAAGCGGACCAATTCGGAAGGTTGTGGATAGGCACCTGGGGGGCAGGTTTATTCGTGCGAGACGAAAATGGCCACATCAATGAAATTAAGCTCAACCGTAGTTACGAAGGGCCCGGTAACGCCAACCATCGTTCGGTGGTCGATATCCACATTGACGACCACGATCTAATCTGGCTTTCTACCGCGTTCGGGGGCGTACTGAAATTAGCGCCCCGCCGTGGCTTCGGTTACCTGGGCAACCAACCCCAACGGAGTACCGGGCTGGTGGATAATAACGTCCGCTGCATCAACACCGAGTTTGGAAACGAAATCTGGTTGGGCACCAATGGAGGCGGTATCCATCGCTGGAAGCCGGGTTCCGATCCCGTAGCAGTTCCTGCCTTCCCCGTAACTAAGGTCAACGCTATCGCTAGAACGGAAAGCGGTCTGGTCGTAGCCAGCCGTGAAGGAGTAAACCGTCGGTTGCCGGATGGAAAAGTGAAGAACCTTCCTGGACCAGTAAGCTACATGGCAGCCCTGCATGAGGATAAACACAAAGGGCTTTGGCTTGGCTCCCAGGTGGATGGCTTATACTACCTGACAGATGGAGAACGCCTACCCTCCAGGATCAAACTCAGCCGCGATGAAGACAGGCTAGTCAACGCCAGGGTAAGTGTATTTGCGGAAGACGAAAATCACCTGTGGATCGGTACCTACGGAGGCGTCCATCGGTACGATTTTGTGGCCAATACGCTGGAAACGCCCGCCATGCTGGGAATTGACACGCTCATGAGCCCAATTTGTCACGACCTTCTCTTGTGGGAAGGAAAATTATACGTCGCTACCCCCGCCGGCCTCGTCCGCTTTGCGGTGGCCACTAGTGGAGACCTGACCTACGAACGCCACTTTACGACCACGGATGGCCTACCGGACGATTTCGTGACGGCAATCATCGGACACCCCGAGGGGACACTTTGGGGAAGTACCTCCCGGGGCCTCTTTCACCTTAACCAAGGAGAAGATGTCGTCCGGGCCTTCGGTACGGCGGATGGCCTCACGGCGGGAGCCTTTAATATTGCCGCGGCGGCGGTGGATGAGCTGGGCCAGCTATACTTCGGGGGTACGGATGGCTTAGTATTCTTCAACCCGGATTCGGTCACCTCCGGCGCTCCGCCTGCCTTTGTACTGACGTCACTCGACGTTGATGGCCAGCAGGTCAAAGTAGGCCAGGAATACGCGGGCAAGGTGCTGCTACCGCAGGCGATCAATGACCTGAGTACCCTGAAGTTATCGTACAAGACAGCCAGCTTTTCCTTAGCCTACGCTGTAACGGATTATCAGAATACGGAGACCCTCGTCAGTCAGTACCGGCTGAGTGGCCTGAGTGATCAGTGGATTGAAGTTCCTGAATTCGGTAACATCTCCTTTACCGGCCTCCGGCCCGGTAACTATAAATTTCAGTTGCGTGGCAGCCGGGATCGGGTAAATTGGAGTGCACCCCTCGCGCTCAATCTTTCAATCCCTCCCCCACCCTGGCGGTCAGTTTACGCCTACCTGGCCTACGCCCTCATGGGTCTCTTAATGATCTACTGGATTCGCAGCGGTGCCATTCGCCACCAGGAGCTCACCAGCCGGACGGAGTTGGCGGAACTTTCTGAACGCAAGGAACGCGAACTGACCGAGGCAAAGCTTACCTTCTTTACCAACATCAGCCACGAGCTACGGACTCCCCTTACACTGATCCTGAGCCCCCTGACCGACCTCCTGGCCGGTGGGAAGCTCGCTACCGAAACGCAATCCGTTATTACGGGCGTCCATCGGAACGCAGCCCGGTTGCTCGATCTGGTTAACCAATTACTTGACTTCCGTAAAGCCGAAAGTGGTCTGCTCCAACTTAAAACGGCTCCCGGCAACTTTAGTGAGTTTGCCAGGGAAATCTTTCGATCCTTCCAACCCCTAGCGGACAGCCGTTACATCAATTACCGATTCACCACGGAGGGAGATTTCGATAATTTTTACTACGACCGGGACAAGATGGAAATCGTCCTTTGTAACCTGCTGAGTAATGCCTTTAAATTTTGCGAGCGGGAGGTGAGGGTGACCCTTTACCGCGAGGAGAACGGATTATATCTGGAAGTCAGTGATGACGGACCTGGCGTCCCTCCGGCAGAAGAGCACCGCATTTTTGATCGGTTCGTACAACTGCACCTCGAAGATGCCTCCCTACCCATCAGTAGCGGTATTGGTCTTGCCTTTACCCGCCGCATTGTTGATCTCCATCACGGGGCCATCAACTACCGTAAGAATGAGCGGGGAGGCGCTAGCTTCCACGTAAGCCTTCCCGCAGGGGCAGCACATCTTGAAGCCCTGGAGGTGCTGCAGGACTTCCGTGGACACGACGATGAGAGCCACTACCCTACCCTGACTGAAGATTCGGTTGAGGTCATACCCGAGGTCACCAGTAATCCACTTTCCCTTTTGCTCGTGGACGACAACGCAGAGATCCTATCCTACCTCACCGGCCAACTTAGTAAAGAGTACCGCATCATCTCCGCCCGCGACGGTGAGGAAGCTTTGGGTAAGGCTAAGGAAGTAATGCCGGACCTAGTCGTCAGCGATGTGATGATGCCTAAAATGGACGGTATTGAACTCTGTAAACGCCTGAAGACGGAAATAAGCACTTCCCATATTCCCGTGATTTTACTTACGGCCCGCACCAGCACTGTTTTTCAGGTCAACGGTCTACGGGAAGGGGCGGATGATTACGTGACCAAGCCCTTCAGTTCTGAAGTCCTCCACGCACGTATCCGCGGCCTGATTGGTAACCGGGAAAAGTTGCGGAAGCACTACCTGAACCAATTGCGTTTTGAGCCGGGCGTGGTCACGGTTACGGATGATCCCGAAGAGCAATTCCTACGCCAATTAACGGAGCTGATCGAGAACCAGGTCGGATCGGCAGAACTTTCGGGTGACTCTCTCGCGAAGGCCAATTTTATGAGCCGTTCCACCCTATTCCGCAAGCTTAAGTCCCTCACGGGGCTCTCCATTTCAGCTTTCATCCGCAGCGTCCGGTTACGCCTGGCGGCGGAACGCTTACGGGCGGAACCCCAGACTCCAATCAGCCAAATCGCTTTTGAGGTGGGCTTTAAGGACGCTAAGTATTTTCGACAAACCTTTCAGGAACAATTCGGTACCCTTCCCTCCAAGTACCGTGAAGGAAATAAGGTTAACCAATAAGCGCATGTACTGACCATGGTCAAAAATCCGTTGCGTAACCCGGCAGGGAATCGCATAAATTTAGTGTTGCTGATTTCTAGTTATAATAGCTCCTATTCCATTTTTCAGATCAACGAATGGAGATGCTATTCCTTTATGGTTACCTCGGCCTTTACCAATCCTACGTGCGTCGGTACAGGCAAAAAATGCGCGGCCGCGGGTAGCGGGAGGGATCTCTCAACCCATCTTACCCCGCACCTGCGACCGCGCCCTTCGACTATACTATAAAAACCTAAGCGGGAGATATTGGCCGCTCCCTAACGGCGTAACACACTTTAGACAGATTCCTAAATTTTGCTAACGTACCACCACAAAGCGAGTAGTACTTGCCGGTACGCCTACTTCCGTGAGGTAATAAAGGCCGGGAGGAAGACTGAGGCCACGAAGTGAATGTACCGCACTGCTTTGTAGTTGGTAGCTGCTTACCTCCCGGCCCGCTTGATCTACAATGGTAAACTGTCGCGCCTCGGTAGACGGTTCTGCGGCGGTGAGATCGACGGTAATTGCGCTTCCGGATTTTACCTGCGTGGGATAAATCTTAAGGCCCGAACGTACCTCGCCGCTAAAGCGTACCGTGATCACCTCAGAATAGTTAACCGAGCCGTCCAAGTCAAATTGGCGCAGGCGGTAGTAGTTGAGGCCCGTTTGCGGGTCTTCATCCAGCAGTTCGTAGTCTGATTGGCTATCACGGGTGCCTGCTCCGTCGCGGCGGCCTATTTCGGTGAAGTTCAGGCCATCAGTAGAGCGCTCTACCGCGACGAAATCATTATCCACCTCACTGGCGGTTGCCCAGGTTAACAGTACGGATTTCTGCTGCGCCACCGCTCGGAAGTATGCCAGATCGATGGGCAAGGCGAGGGATTCACAGATCTCCGCTACTCCCAAGTAATCCACAAAGATCGGAGGGCCCGAGCGTACAATCAGGATTTCGTTATCACCGGCCTCCAGGGCAATTTCCATGGTGAACAAGCCGGGGGAACCTCCCTCAAAGCACCAGCGGCCGCTGTCGGTAAAGGTTTGGTCACCCAGGCTGATGCCATTGACTACAACCTCCGCCTGGCGGTCGATAGCGGACATGTAACCAACGTTGAGTGCGTACGTTCCCGCTTCGGCTACGTTGGCAATGAAGCCGACTGAAGACACGTTGTCCGTACTCAGCCGCACGTACTCACCATTTCTGGCGGTAGCGCAAGACTGGATTTCTGCGTCGTTCAGAATAGCGTCTTCTGCGTCAATGTCGGTGAGGCTTACACTGCCGCCGGGCCCCGCACCGAAACAAGTTTGGGGGAGATCGGATATGCTGACGTCCAGGCGATCAAAGGAGCCAAAGAAGTTGGAGGATGCTGCGTTCTGCCCGGTGCTGGTAAAGCGTACCCGGTGGTTCCCGATTGGCAGGTAGATCTCGGGCAACACCACCGAGCGGGAACGCGATTCACGTGAATACATGTCAATCTCTCCGGGCAGATCAACCCAGACATCGGGTTCCACCTCCACGCTGGCCGCCCAGGTGCCAAAGTTCAGGAAAGCCAGGTGCGTAAGTTCCAGCGTGTAATACCCCGCTACATTCTGGCAAATCTCGAAAGTAATGTTGTCCCCGGGTGAGACGTCGCGCATCCGGACGTGGCTGCCGCCGGAGGCATCCGCGTTATTGATTACCGCGACGGTACCCCCGTCGTTTTCCGGAGTAAAATTCTCTAGTTCGAGTTCGGGCGTTGCACAGCCAAAACTGGGTGGCTGCCACACCCGAACGTAATCGAAATAGGCTCTGGTCAGAACGCCGTTTTCGGCGAGGGTGAAATTATCCATAAATGGCGCCGGGCCCGCCGCGGGGGTTCCGAAACTCGCACCGTTGGAGAGCCACAAGTACTGGGCCACGCGGGGAATAAAACGTTCGTTTCCGTTGACCTCGCCGTAGATCGTTTCGGTCGTATCGAAACCGCGCACACCGAGGTCGCCATCGTAGTAGATTCGAATCTCATCTTCCGTCCACATCATGCCGAAAGTGTGGTATTCTCCGTTGTGCAGCCCGGGGGTCTCGTAGCGCAGGGTGTTGGCGGCGCGCGTCCCCTCCGCGTACCCGTCGATGTGAATGACGGCCTTGGTGTAATCTTGGTACCATGCGGATTCGAAGATATCCACTTCAGCTCCGTCGTGGCCGGTGCTGTCGATATTGGCCTGGCCCGCAGAGGTCATCCAGAAAGCAGTGTGGGTGCCCAGGTCTGCCTGACCAATCAAAACCCGGCACTCGTAATAGCCATATCGCGACTGGTAAAGCCCGTCCGACCTAACGGAGCCGGTGTGCATGATTCCGTCGTCCACCTTATCCACGCGCAATACAAGATTACCGTTCTCGACGGAGACGTTATCCGGCCGCCAGTACCATTCATTAATGATGTAGCCCGTCCCCTCATCGTTACCGCGTGGGGCTCGGCTGCGGGGGCTATCGTCCATTACCCACTTTGTGAGGTCAAGAGAATCAGCGCCAAACTCGTCGCTGAAAACAAGCTCCCAATCCGCGGGCATTCCGCTGAAGTCGGGCACTGCGTCGGAGGGAGTTGTGGGGTCCACGAACGACTGGGCGCCGAGGGATCCGGCCAGGAGCAGGCCAAAGAGGAAAGTGAAAGTAGATCGCATATCTAAGTTGATTAAATGCACTAAATGATTTAATGGGCGCTGCCGCGGGTGCGATGTTCGGTGCAACGAACAAGGACCAGTCAGCCACCACCAGTTGATTAGTTGGATGCCCAAAACTACCCGCAAGCGTAGGTGTCAGAAAGGGGGCAAAGCGTCAAAATGAAGGGGGAAATGAGGCAATCCGGCCAGCCAGAGCCACGCGGACGCTGATTTCCAGGTGGTGGTCTGCCGGTCCCCCATCGAAATGGGATTTTCAGGTGCTGGAAGCACTTTCTGGAATAGAATCGTTACCTACTATCGAGTGGGCAAATATCCGTGGTACGGATTCGGTCCTCTGAATAAAATAGGAATCTAAAAGAGGACGAGTTCCCTTTGACTGCCTGGCCTGATCAAAAAGCGCGGTCCGCAGGTACTGGGGCCGGTCGGGTTTACCCCCAACCGATACTGCACCTGCGGCCGCGCCTAACACTACTTATCGAGCATCATACAAAATATAAAAGAGATCTGCTCGCCGCCGTGGACGAGCAGATCTCCGGCGCTCAGGATGTTTACCGGACGACGACGAAACGCGTCGTATTCTCCGGTTTGCCTTCTTCGGAGAGGTAGTACACACCCGGCGGCAAGTTGACGTCCTTCAGGGTGTGCAAACCGCCACTACTGAATTGAGGCTGGCTGCGCACCCGGCCAGTCTGGTCGATAATTGAGAACTTTCTTGGCGCTAAATAATCCCCGGTTGTAGCATCGCTTAATGCTACCGTAATGGTTCCGTGCGACCGGACTGGGTTGGGGAATACTTGAATCTCATTGTTGCCAATTTTGATGACATTGCTGTTGGCATTGCTGTTCGCATTGCTGGCGCTTGCGGGAGTAACCGGGGCTATTCCGGAGCTGCCGAGGGCGTCATTGCTTACGGGTCCTTCATCGCCATCGGCAACCTGGGCGTATTGCTGAACCTGGGCAGTTTCTGCTGGTAAGTCATCAAGTGGGTCGTATACGTATTCAACTCGCAGGCGGTCAAAAGAACCTCTCGTTCCTGGACCTTGGGAATTACGATGAGGCCCAAGAAATCTGAATCTGATGCGATGATTACCCGGGCCTAAACGAACATTCGCAAACCTGACGCTCTGACTTGCCGGACTTGCAGCGTACATACTGAATGAACGGATAGGTATCCAATTCCCGGATCCATCTTCAATTTCAGCGACCCAGCGTCCGTTACGGGGATGGGCGATGTAATCCAGGTAGATGGTGTATATGCCCTCAACGTTATGGCACATTGGGAAAGCGATTCGCCCGCCCGTTTGAACACCGTATGCGAGTAGATGCCTACCGCCACTCGCTTGGCTATGATCTACCCGAGTTAGGGAAGCATCAACTGGGCTGGGTCTAAATGTTTCCAGCTCCATTTCCTGCTCTCCGCACCGATCCTCCGGAAATTGCCAGACCCGCACGTAGTTAAAGCGCGCTCTGGTCAGATAGCCAGGAGGGTGGTCGGTGAATTGATCTACGAATGGATTACCAGATCCCTTGGCAGGCGTGCCAAAACTCGCTCCGTTGGACAACCACAAGTATTCTCCAACACGGGGAACGAAATATCCACTGGTATCGGGCTCGGGGCCATTCCCATTATCCGTCGAGTAGATGATGAGATCACCGTCGGCATTTCGCGCGGGGAGGCCATCGTAAAAAATCTGAATTGAAGAGGGCGTCCAAAGCATGCCAAAAGTGTGGAGCCCTTCATCGTGCAAACCCGGGGTTCGGTATCGGAATGTTTTGGTAGTCTGATGTTCGTCGTACCCATCCGCGTGAATAGCCACGTTAGTTGCATCGGTGTGCCAGGCAGATTCGAATATGTCAATTTCTGCTCCATCAATTCCCCAGTCTCCCAGTTCATTCTGGGTATCGGCCTGCAGCCAGAAGGCTGTGTGGGTACCCTGGGCGGCGGTGCCGATCCGAACCTCACACTCGTAGTAGCCGTACCGCGCTTGGTACCGATGACGTGATCGCACGGACCCCGTGTGCATAACGCCGGGGCCAATCTTCCGAGCTTCCAGATTCAGCCTGCCCCCGCTCTCTTCCACCATAGCCCGTCGCCAATACCATTCGTCGACGTAGTAACCATTCGAATCTACCCGATTGATGGGTAGCACCCCGGGGGTGCCCCGAGGGGTTCGCGATTCCTGGCTCTCTACGATTTCCCATTTGTCAGGATTGAGCTCTCCGTCATTGAACTCGTCGCTGAAGACTAATTCCCAGCGCTGGTTATCGTATCTGGGCGGGAGCCGGGGTCGCTGGTTAGTGGAGGTTGCTGGGTCAACGAAGCGATTTTGCCCAGTAAGGCAGGTGGTGGCCACCAAGGCCAGTAATAACATAATAGAATAACGCATGATCTAATAGGTGTGAAAATTCAAGGTTGCGGATCGTAAATGTGTAAATCCGCAAACGCGCCGGTACCCAGCCCAGTGCAACGAGCAAGGACCGGACGCGCAACGGGTTATCCGTTCGATGAGCCGAATCTATTTTACCTTGAATCGACCGGGCGGGGTTTGGGCCGTCAAGCACCCGGGGGCTACCGGGCGGAACGTAAAGTGCCATCTCCTGCTGTGAATACCTCCCCCCGTTGGCTGATTTACCCCCCTCCTATTTTCCCGGACTGAGTGACATTTGTCCTAACGAACTAAGCACTCACCAGTCATGCAAAAACTTACTACATACTTTACGTTGCTATTGCTCCTTTGCGGGAGCGTTGCCCTAAACGCTCAGGCCAGGACGGTCACCGGAACCATTACCGACCCGGATGGGACGCCACTCATCGGGGCGACCGTCCTGATTGTAGGGACAACCAGTGGCACCGTCACCGACTTTGATGGCCGCTACAGTATTCAGGCCAGCCCCGTGGATACCTTATACTTTACCTACACAGGTTACGGTGCCCAACGGGAAGCTGTCGGTAACCGGGCGTCGATTGACCTCTCGCTGCAGCCCGATAGCGAGATACTGGACGAAATTGTGGTGGTCGGCTACGGCACCCAGAAGAAGGTCAACCTGACCGGGGCCATCTCCACCATAAACGCTGAGGAACTGGCGGCCGTCCCGGTACCTAATACCCTCAATTTGTTGCAGGGGCAGGCCGCGGGCGTTCAGCTCACCATGCCCGGCGGGCAACCGGGTTCGGACCAAGCCATTATCCGTATCCGTGGCGCGGGTAGCATTGGAGGTGACGCCAATAACACCGCAAAGAACAACCCACTGGTTCTGATTGACGGCCTCCAGTCAACCCTCGGGGACCTAGGGAACCTGAGCCCGAGTGAGATCGAAAGCGTGAGCGTCCTGAAGGATGCGGCGTCATCAGCGATCTACGGAGCGCGGGCGGCCAACGGCGTAGTACTCGTGACAACCAAGCGCGGGAAGGCGGGTAAGACGCGGGTCAATTTTTCCACTTTCCAGGGCACCCAACGGGCAACTATTCTGCCTGAGTTCGTGGATTCCTGGGAGTACGCCGAACTTAAGAACGAAGCCCGCATTAATGCCGGCCGCCCTGCGTATTTCACGGAGGCTACCATTGACAGCCTGCGGGCGGGAAACAATCCGGACCTCTACCCAAACACCCACTGGGAGGACGAGGTGTTCGGTAATGGTTTCATCAGCCGCTACGATCTTGGCATCAGTGGCGGTACGGAAAAATCTCAATTCCAAGTCAACGGGTCTTTTCAAGATCAAGATGGGCTCATTGAAAAGCAGGGAGCGAAGCGGTACAACCTTCGGGCAAACGTACAGACGCAGCTTAGTGACCGAATAGACTTCGGCCTGAATATCGGTGCCTACCGCCAGGACCGCCGGGCATCCGCAGCATCGACCACCACAATCGTACGCCGGATGTATTTCAGCCAACCACTCGTTCCGGTGCGTTGGAACACCGGAGACTTTGCCGGGGAGCTGGCGGGGTTCACTACCCTCGGAACCGGCAACCCAAAGCAGGTACAAAACCCCATCGAAAGGGTACTGCTCGGAGATTTGCAGGACATCAGTGACCGAATCACCCTACAGGGTAACTTCGGAATCCGATTAATGGATGGGTTGCGTTTCCAAACCAATCTGGGCTACTCCTACAATTCATCTACGTTGGAGTCTTTCACCCCTACCTCCCAGGTGGTCCGCTTCAACGGCGTCTTCGCCGGCGGCATTAGGAACAACTCGCTCATCAACGAATTCGCCAGTCGGGCCCAGTACCAAATTGATAATCTGCTGACGTATAACCGGGGCATCGGCCAACATTCTTTTGA
Source organism: Lewinella sp. 4G2 (assembly GCF_001625015.1). NCBI lineage: Bacteria > Pseudomonadati > Bacteroidota > Saprospiria > Saprospirales > Lewinellaceae > Lewinella > Lewinella sp. 4G2. Next base: position 3,523,858 of record NZ_LVWJ02000014.1, read on the forward strand.
TTTGCTCGTAGGGCACTCCGCGATCGATACCAAGAATCGCAACTTTGGTTCTTCCGTGATGGATCTGGCCGGCGGGCTCAGCGTACTTGACGCTGGGATCACGGACCCTACCGTGACCGGCGGCCGGTCAGACTGGGCGCTGCAGTCTTTATTCGGTCGCTTCAACTATACTTTTGACGATCGCTACTTGTTTGAGGCCAATATCCGCCGTGATGGGTCCAGCCGTTTTGGGCGTGAGAATCAGTACGGAGTGTTTCCATCGTTCAGCCTTGGTTGGCGCCCCACTCAGGAAGCCTTTCTGGAAAGCATCGCGGAGGTAGCCGACGTAAAATTCCGCGCCAGTTGGGGAACGCTAGGTAACCAGGAGATTGGCAACTACTCCTACATTCAGAACATCAACATTGAGCAGAATTACGTCGATGCGGATGGCAACATCATCAGTGGTGCCGCCATCACCGGATACGCCAACCCCGCATTGCGTTGGGAAGAAACGACGACGTCAAATATTGGTGCCGACGTGGCCCTGTGGAACGGCAAGGTCAACCTCAGCGCGGATTACTTCGTGAAGCGGACGGATGGTATCCTGACCAGTCTTCCCTTGGCGCCTTCTTACGGAGCGGTTGGCTCACCCACCCAGAACGCGGCGGTTGTGGACAACAGCGGTTGGGAATTTCTGGCCGGTTACCAGAATACCTTCGGAAAGTTCCGTTTTGGCATTAGTGGTAACCTTGCTACGCTGGAAAATGAAGTCATTGACTTTAACGACCAGATTCGCATTGATGGGGTGACCATCACTCAGGAGGGTGAAGCGATCAATTCCTTCTACGGGCTCGAAGCAGTCGGTATCTTCCAAACCGAACAGGAGGTGGAGGCGCACGCCACTCAACTTGCAGGCACCTCGCCAGGGGACCTTAAGTACAAAGACCAGAACGGTGATGGCGTCATCAACGATGAGGACCGCACCGTCATTGGCAATCAAATCCCCGGGCTGAGTTACGGTTTTAATCTGGACTTCTCTTACGCCGGTTTTGACTTTTCCGCCCTCTTTCAAGGCGTTGGTGACGTAAGTGTTTACGGCCGTGGGTGGGGCAACGATGGTGTACAGAACCCTCGGGCAAATACCGTACGCCGCTGGCTGAACCGCTGGACGCCGGAGAACCCCAGTGAAGAGTTTATTCGCGTAAACGTGGCCGGTGCTTTCAATTCACCAATCAGTTCTTACTGGCTGGAAGACGCAAGTTACCTACGCCTTAAAAATGTTCAACTTGGCTACACCTTCAGAGGGCCGGCATTCGACAAGGTCGGGCTGAACCAGCTGCGGGTCTACGTAAGTGGGCAGAATCTGCTCACGTTTACCGGCCTGGAAGACTGGGATCCGGAACGGCTTCCGAGCGTGACAAACATGGCCTTTCACCCCCAAACTACTACTTACGCCGCTGGCCTCTCCGTTAGCTTCTAGGCATCGAAAGCGGCTATCCGACCGCCTGATCTCAACTACCTCCAAACAATTTAAGCAAATCCGTGCACTAGAAGATTTAATTCTTCTACTGGCACTGGCAACCATAACATCATGCGATTTTCTAATCTTATAAATATCCTGGCACTAGTAACAGTCCTCTGCTCGTGCGAGTCTGATTTCCTTGCCCGCAATAACCCAAATGCAGTCACCGAATTCAGCTTCTGGGAAACGGAAGCAGACGCTGACGCCGCAGTCCTCGGCATTTATTCCGCCCTGCAACCCAACAACCTGTACGGCAAGAACATCTTCGATTTTGAAGCGGCCAGCGATAACGCCTACAATAACTTCGATTTTGAAGGCTACCTCGAAATCAGTGAAGGACGACACCAAAACACGACGGCCGTAATAAGCCAACTTTGGGTGGGCAATTACACCGTTATCAACCGGGCTAATGAGGTTTTGGCGAACGTCCCGGACATGGACATTAATCAGGCCGCTAAGGACCAGTTCACCGGGGAAGCCCTGGTGCTCCGCGCCCTGGGTTACTTGAATCTCACGACGTTTTACGGTAACGTCCCTTTCTTTACTGAGCCACTCGAGTTAGACGCTCCTCCCGCTACGACGGACCGGGAAGTTATTCGCACCGCCATTCTGAGCGACCTCGCCACTGCGGTAGACCTTTTGCCAGACAACGTCCCCGCCCGCGTGGACCGTGCCGTTGCACTCGCCATGCTGGCCAAGGCCAATCTCTACGCAGAGAACTGGGCGGCTGCCGCTGACGCAGCCCAGCAAGTAATGGATATGAATTTCAGCCTTTATGAAGATTACGGTGCGCTCTTCACGCCGGCCAACGAAAACGCCAGCGAGATTATTTGGGCGGTGAAATACACGCAATTCATTGCCGGGGAAACAGAAGAATTTTCCGGCCACCGCGTCAATATTCTTCCACTCCCGGAGTTTGTTGAATCCTTTCAGATGACGGACGGTCTCTCCATTAGCGAAAGCCCATTATACAATCCGGCGATGCCCTGGGAGAATCGTGACCCACGTTGGGACGCCACCTTTACCCGTGAAGGCGAAAATCAGGCCGATATTCCGTTCGTCCCCGCTGATTACGTAATCCCCTACGCCTATCAAAAGTACACTAACCCCGTACGTGGCCAGGAAGGAGGGCAGGACTTTTACCTGATCCGTTATGCGGACGTCCTGCTCATGTTCGCCGAGGCAGCCAATGAGGCCTCGGGCCCGGACGAGAGTATCTATGCTGCCGTCAATCAGGTGCGGAGCCGGGTGGGTATGCCCGGACTTCCTGAAGGTCTTGACCAGGAGGGTATGCGGGATGCCATTCGGTTGGAGCGCCGGGTGGAGTTTGGTTTCGAAGGCAATCGCCTCTTTGATCTCTTCCGCTGGGGTATTGTCGACGAAGCTTATGCATCGATCTCCTTTCACGACCGAGTTTTTGAAGCGGGTAAACACGAGTTCTTCCCCATCCCACTTGGAGAATTGGATAACAACCCGAATGTGGTTCAGAATCCAGGCTGGTAAGTCTACTCATTCAACGCGACTCTTTGCAACCACGATCCGTATTCCCCTTAGTTACCCTATCCCCATATTCATATGTCTTATTCGAAACTGGCGCTACGAATTTGTCTTGTGGCCCTGGTGCTGACCGGCCTTAGTGGCTGTTTTTCTTCGGAACGCGCCACCGTTGTTACGGATGACCAAGTACTAAGCCCAGCACGACCCAATATCCTTCTCATCCTGGCGGACGACGCCGGATGGGGGGATTTTGGTTTCCAGGGGGCGGCTGATCTACGGACGCCTAATCTTGACCAATTGGCTCTGGACGGTACCATTTTTACTCAGGCGTACGTGTCGGCCAGTGTTTGTAGCCCCAGCCGGGCTGGCCTGCTGACCGGGCGCTACCAGCAACGGTTTGGTCACGAATGTAACCTGGAACCCCTGCAAGCCCGAGCTTTCGATTCCAACCAGATCAGTATTGCCGAAGCTTTACGGGATGAAGGCTACCACACCGCAGCCTTCGGTAAATGGCACCTAGGCGAGATGGAACACCAGCACCCATTGCGTAATGGTTTTGACCACTTTTACGGGTTTTTGGCCGGAGGGCGCACCTATTTTCCTGATCCAAAAGTTGACCGGGCGGGGGATCCTCACGCTTTACTCGACGATTATGCGCAGACTAATTTTGAAGGATACCTCACCGATGAACTAGGCGACAAAGCCGCGCGGTACGTCGAGCAGAGAGCTACCGATAGCCGGCCCTTTTTCGCCTATCTCGCCTTCAATGCGCCGCACACGCCAATGGAGGCGACCGAGGAAGATCTGGCTCTTTTTCCCAACCACGATCGACCCGTCTACGCTGCCATGGTATACGCCATGGACCGGGCCATAGGGCGGGTCATTCAATCACTCAAAGCAAACGGCGTGTATGAAAATACGCTGATCTTCTTCCTGAGTGATAACGGTGGTGCCCACAGTAACGACAGTTCGGTTGGCCCGCTAAAAGGCTGGAAAGGCAATCAGTTTGAAGGTGGCCTCCGGGTTCCCTTCCTCGCCAGTTGGCCCAATAGGTTACCTGCCGGCAATCAACACTTTGGGATGATTTCTTCGCTGGATGTTTACGCGACTGCCATCCACGCGGCCGGTGGAACCCCGGCCCCAGCCCTGGACGGATCGAGCCTGCTTACCCTGCTGGAGAAGGGGGATAGCCAGGCTCCTAACCATGAGGCTTTGTACTGGCGTAAGGACGAGATGTCCACCATTCGCTACGGCGATCATAAACTCATCCACCTGGATGAATTCGGCGACGTGGTTTACGCTTCCCGGAACAACATAATAGACGAAGACACAAACCTGGCAACAAGCGATAAAGACCTGCATGATAGTCTAAGCTTGGCCCTCCAAGCCTGGGAAAATACCCTGAAGGATCCGATCTGGGTAGAAGGGGAACGGTGGAACGAGGTTACCCGCCATATTTACGAGCGGCTTATGCAGAATGACACCGTGCTCTACAAAGACCCCGCCCAAATGCGGAATTCTCGCAAATAATCAGTCACGTAAATCTATTCGGTCGATAATACCGAGTAAACACCCGTCAATAACCCAAACCACTCTTAATGCCGTCCTCACCACAAATAATTGCCCTGATATTGATTGGCTTGGCTGGACTATTTTCCTGTAACCAAAAGAAGACCGCACCGCGCGAAGCGCAAAAAACAATCAAACCCGGTGCTGAACGCTGGCTGGATACCGATGGACAGCACATCAACGCCCACGGCGGGGGCATATACATCGAGGACGACACTTACTATTGGTTTGGCGAACATAAGATCGCGGGTGAGGAAGGTAACCGGGCCATGGTTGGTGTACAGGTCTATTCTTCGAAAAATCTAACGGAGTGGACGAACGAAGGCGTTGCATTGGCCGTACACGGCGATACGAAGAGTATGCTGCAAAAAGGGTCAACTATCGAAAGGCCAAAAGTCATTTATAACGACAAGACGGGTAAGTACGTCATGTGGTTCCACCACGAATTGAAGGGCAAAGGTTACGAGGCAGCACTGGCCGGAGTAGCTACGGCCGATAAGGTTACCGGCCCGTATACCTATCTCACCAGTCGGCGACTTCACCCTGGGGTCTACCCCAAAAATTTCACCTTGGAACAGCAACAACTAGCAGCTACCGCGCTTAAGGACACTTCCTTGAAGCGGCCGGAACTGGGGAGGGTCGGTGCCTACTTGGTGAGGGATTACGAAGGCGGGCAGATGTCTCGGGATATGACCCTTTTCAAAGATGCTGACGGAACTGCTTACCACATTACCGCATCCGAAGAGAATCAAACCCTGCACGTCAGTGAATTGACTGACGATTTTACCAAGGTCACGGATAATTACGTGAGAATTTTACCCGGAAAAAGGAACGAGGCCCCCGCCGTATTCAAGAAGGACAGTACTTATTACTTGATCTCTTCCGGTCTGACGGGATGGAAGCCAAACCCGGCGCGATCCGCCAAAGCGCCAACGATATTTGGCCCCTGGGAGGAGCTGGGCAATCCCGTCCGGGGAAGCGAAGAGGACCTCAAGAAGACGTTTCGTAGCCAAAGTACCTACGTGATTCCCGTACTTGGAAAGCAAAATGCCTTCATCTTTATGGGAGATAGGTGGGCACCCAAAAACCCCATCGACGGTACCTACGTGTGGCTACCCATTAAATTTGAAGAAGAGAATCCCACGCTCCGCTGGCTCCCTGAGTGGGACCTTAGCGAGTTTGATTAGTAGTCCCCAAATACCGGGGTTCTATTCCAGTCTCATAGTGGTCATTTTCTTACTTGCCAATTAACCTCGCACCCGCGGCAGCGCCCTTAAACAGTTTAAACTGCGCTTCATGAAATCCATTTCGTTCAGGGCCTTTGTGCTGTTGTTGATGCTGGCGTTGATGGCTAAGTGTGCTTCCAGGCAGGAAGGAACTGTGGAGAATGTCAAGACACCCGATCAGCCCAACGTCCTCTTTATTCTGGCTGATGACCTCGGCTATTCTGACCTGGCCTGCATGGGTTCCTCGTACTACGAAACGCCAAATCTAGACCGGCTGGCCGCTATGGGCGCCCGGTTCACGAATGGCTACGCAAACTGTCGGGTTTGCAGCCCCAGCCGCGCCAGTCTGCTAACCGGACAGATACCAGCGCGCCACGGCATAACGGATTGGATCGGGGCGCGTACCGGAGAAAACTGGCGGACCCACAAACGGCACAACAAGCTACTACCCGCGGAATACGTGCGTACGCTTCCCGCCGCCAACAAAACCATGCCCGAGGCTTTCCGGGAGGCAGGATATAAAACTTTTTTTGCCGGGAAATGGCACCTTGGAAGCGAAGGCTCCTGGCCGGAGGACCACGGTTTTGAGATCAACGTCGGAGGTTTTGAAAGTGGAGGACCCCGCGGCGGTTACTACGCGCCATTCAAAAATCCAAAACTGCGCGAAGGACAAAATGGTGAGAACCTAACCCTCCGTCTGGCACGGGAAACGGCCGATTTCATCAGCGCTTACCAGGACAGTAGTTTTTTCGCCTACTTATCGTTTTATGCCGTGCACGGGCCGGTCCAAAGTACCCGGGCGAAGTGGGATAAATACCGCCGAAAAGCTTTAGAAGCGGGCGTGGCGGACGAGGGATTTACCATGGAACGTGTTCTGCCCTACCGCTTGGCGCAGGACTATCCGGTATACGCCGGGCTGGTGGAACAAATGGATGACGCGGTCGGGATCGTACTGGATTCACTAGAAGCAAACGGCTTACTGAGCAGTACCATCATTGTTTTTACGTCCGACAACGGCGGTGTCGTCAGTGGCGATGGTTATTCCACTAACCTACTACCGCTTCGTGGCGGAAAGGGGTACCAATGGGAGGGCGGTATCAAGGTTCCCCTATTACTTTACGCACCGGGGTATACCGAGCCGGGTTCGCAACCGACGTCTTTGGTGACTGGTGTGGATCTCTACCCTACCCTGCTCGAATTGGCTGGCCTACGCCTTCAACCCGAAGAGCACCGAGATGGCATCAGCCTGATTCCAGCACTTTCGGGAGATACACTACCGGAACGCGATCTTGTTTGGCACTACCCGCACTACGGGAACCAGGGCGGTGAACCGAGTTCAATTCTTCGGCGGGGCGACTGGAAATTGATCCACTACTACGAGGACGGGCGGGATGAACTTTACCAGCTGTCAACTGACGCCGGAGAGCAACAGGATTTGTCCACTAAATACCCTATGCGGGCAAAGGAAATGCGTACCCGATTATTGTCTTTCCTGGACGCCCAGAATGCCAAATATCCCCTAGAGGACCCCACGTACGACCCACAAGCCAGAACCACGGTACTAGAAAGTTACCGCGGAAGCTTGAAGGAACGACTGGAACGAACGCGTGCCGCCCAGTATGATGAAAATTGGTCGCCCAACGCAGATTGGTGGGGAAGTTTGGAGACGGATGATTGAGTCAAACGTTGATTTTAACCATCGCCATACGGCCCGTGACCCACCCTACTCACCATACCGCGAAGGCGGCACCCCAAAGTGCTTGCTAAACGTTTTGCTGAAGTAATGCGGGTCATCAAAACCTACCTGCATGGCTACTTCCGCGATGCGGATATTCTTGTCCTCCAACAACTGCGCGGCACGCCGCATCCGGGCATTGTTGATGAAACGCTGCAGGGATAAACCGGTGCTTTTTTTCAATTTTCGGTATAGCACCGAATGGCTCATGTTCATTTCAGCGACCAAGGTTTCTACCGAAAAATCGGGGTTGCCAATATTCTTTTCGACAATTTCCATCGCGTCGGAAAGTAGCGCCTGCTCTTCATCGGGCAGATCCGGCGCCGTGGGTGTCATCAACGATTGCTGTTGGTGATAGCGGCCGACCTTGTGGCGATTCGCAAGCAGGGCCAATGCTTTCGCGCGCAATAGTCGCGGGGCGAATGGCTTGGTGAGATAAACGTCGGCACCCCGGTTATGTCCCTCGAGTTGGTGCACGGTGGCCGTCCGGGCGGTAAGCAAGATCACCGGGACGTGGGCCGTGGCGGGGTTCTCCTTCACCATTTGGCAGAGCGTCAAACCGTCCATCGGTTCCATCATCACGTCGCTGATGATCAGGTCGGGTGTCCGCTGCTCAATCAGTGGCCAAGCCTCCGCCCCGTCCCGGGCGGTGGTGATGTGCAATGAATCTTCAAAAACCGACGCCACGTAGGCCAGGACTTCCTCGTTATCCTCGACGATCAACAGGTGCCCAGCGTCAGGACCGGGTGTACGATTATTCGTTTCGACCACTTCCCGCGACGCTTCGTTTGGCGCTGCCGCAGGTGCCAGGCTTTGCGGGGCAAGCAAAAATTCGGACGCTAAATGTCCGGTACCACACGGCAACTGAATTTTGAACGCCGTGCCCCGGCCGGGAGCACTGTCAACCTGAAGCGTCCCCTCGTGCAGCAGGACGATACTTTTAACCAGTGATAGACCGATACCAGTTCCGTTGACGAGCATGGACTCCGCTTGCGCCGCCTGGTAATAGGTGTCGAAAATGCGGTCCAGCTCATCTGCCTGGATCCCTACCCCATTATCAGCGACGGTCAGCTCGACGTAGTGATTGGTGAGTTTACTTTCCTCCCGTACAGCGTCCTCCGAGGTATGTCCATGTAGCGCGAGGCCGATTTCAATGCGCCCGCGTGCCGGGGTGTATTTCAGCGCGTTGGCCACAAGATTGGTAAACAATACCTCCATTTTTGCCGCGTCGAAGTAAATGGTTGTGGGATTGTCCGGCTTGCGAAAGATCAATTCGATGTTCTTCGAACTTGCCTGGTACTGATAAGCTTCGAGCAAACCTTCCAGATAAGTGGTGAGGTCTTGTTTCAAGGGCTGAAACAAGGTCTGCTCTGCAGAATTTTTCTGGAAGTTCATCAATTGATTGACGGTATCCAGCAATTTGTGCGCCTGCCCATTCAGCAGCTCTATTTTCTGCTTGGCGGCGTCGCTGGAAACGTTGGCCATCAGGTCTTCAATGGGCCCGAGGATAAGCGTAAGTGGCGTCCTGAGTTCGTGGGATACGTTGGTGAAAAACTTGAGCTTGACGTCGTTCATCTCCCGCTCTTTCTCCCGGTTCAATTGCTCGATGAGCAGATCGGCCTTCAAGCGTTGGCGCGCCAGGAAGAGCCGCCGCGCCAGCCAGATGGAGAACAAAAGAATCAGACCATAGATCAATCTGGCTAGATTGCTGGCGAACCAGGGTGGATGCACCACAATATTCAAGCCCGCTTCGTTTTTGGACCATACCCCTTCGCCGTTCGTAGACTTTACGCGGAAGGTGTATTCCCCCGCGTCGAGGTTAGCAAAACTGGCGCTGAGCCGGCTCGGAGGCACGGAAACCCAGCTACCCGGCATGGTATACCCTTCCAATTGGTAAGCGTACTGATGCTTAGCGGGATTGGCGAAGTGGAGCGAGACAAATTCAAGCGAAAAGTCGTTCTCACCGGTATAGATGTCCAGCTTTTCAAGGGAACTAAGGTTACGGGGAAGGACAACCCTTCCGTTGAGTGCTTCCCCAATACTGACGGTTTCGTTGAGTATACGTAATCCGGTAATCCGCACAACCGGAGGGATCGGATTGACTTTGATTTGGGTCGGGTCAAAATGGGTAACGCCATTGATCCCGCCAAACCACAGCCGGCCGTTTGCATCCTTATTCGCCGAGGCTACTTTAAAGGAATTGCTTTGTAGGCCATCGTCAACGTCAAAACGTAAATACTCCTGCTGAACGGGATCAAACCTGGCAATTCCCTGCCCACCGAGCCACAGGTTATCGGAGCTATCAATCAAAATACTTTCTACATCGCTATCGGGGAAATATTTCAATAACCGTGTCACGGATATTTTTCCATCGGTCTCACGATTGAGTTGGTGGAGCCCTCCACCGAGCGTTCCCACCCAGTATTCTCCGTTACTGCCGGCCGCGACTGGCCAAACGTAGTTGACGGCCAAGCTGTTGGCATCCGTCGGTTCGTGCTTTAGGTGCTGTTTCAGCTCTGGCTGTTCACCACCTAGATCCATTATTATCAGTCCAGCATCTTGGGTACCCACCCAGAGTTCCTGATGTACGGTATCGAAATGAAGCGAAGTCAGGTGATCCGTTGGGAAGCTTTCTTCATCAGTGCGGTACCTCGCCGTGACCTGACCGGTGGCGTTCAATTGAAACAGCCCCAGGTATGGGGTCGCTACCCACAAATTCTGTTCATCATCCTCGGCCAGTGCGATGACGCTGTTTTTCCAGGGCGCATCTTCCGGTAGCAGTAGCGAAAATTCAGTGGCTCCGGTTGTACTTATCTTCTGCAGCCCACTAATATTCGTACCAGCCCAGAGCGCTCCGTTTGAGCTTCTCAGAAGGCTGGTGATCTCAATCTTGGTGTCGCCGTCTCCGTCCTCATTTTTCAGGAAATGACTGGTCGATCCGGTCTGGGTGTTGATCCTTGCGAGTCCGTCACGGGTACCTAAATAAAGATGGTTGCGGTGCGGCTCGGAAAGGATAGAACTTACGTAGTTGTCCGTAAGCCCCCAGCCTGGTTGCAGTGAGCTGTTCTCGGTTACAAAAGGTTTCGACAGCAAGTTCAATTTATTGATCCCTCCTGCACTGGTCGCCACCCAGAGCACCTTGGATTCATCCTCAAAAAGATCGTGGATGCGCCCTGAATTGAGGGAGCCTTTTACCTCGGGTCGTACGCGGAATGCATCAAATCGCCCCCCCGCAATTGGGCGCTTTGTTTTCAGAAAATCATCGACGTCCGGTTTTTCAAACCGCTTTAATCCGTACGCCCCGCCGATCCAGAGATTACCAATCGAGTCGTACCAAATTGAAAACGATTCTGGGAAATCGATCGCAGAGCTAACTACTGAAAATTGAAGGGCATCGCCGGTACTCGCGGTAAACCACACGCTGCCATCCGCAATAAGCCAACAACCAAGACCGGGTGTGCGATGAAAAGCCCTGATGTTCCGGAACGGAGCTTTGACGAAAGCCACCTGCTCGTCCTGAACGCGGTATAAGCCTCCTTGGGTGCCCACGAGGACGGAACCATCTTCAAGGGTGACGGCATCCTGTATTTGTACCAGCCTACGGTCCTCATCGGGGAAGAACCGTTGTAACATGCTAAAGGCACCGGATGGCTTGCGGGAGATCAGAAACAAACCCTTGTTGAAAGTGCCCACCCACAAACCGCCATTACCGTCTTCGGTAATGGCGGTGATGTGCGCTCTACTGAGCTGAGCCGCAGTGGCAGCTAATTCTGCGGGGAACTGATCCTCATTGACCCGAATGAAGCGATCCAGGGACCGGTCGTAAAGATTAAGGCCACCATTCTGCGTCCCCGCCCATAAATCTCCCTTCGGGCTGTGGTAAAGCTTACTGATCCGGTTGCCGGACAGGGAATGTGGATGGCCAATTTCGAAGTAGTAGCTCTTTATTCTATTGCCATCAAATCGGTCTAATCCCTTATTGGTGCCAATCCAAACGAAACCTTCCTCGTCTTGTACAACTGCATTAGCGTCACTGTGAGACAGGCCATCGTTGACCGTTAACTGGTCGAATGATACCGTAGCCGTTATTGCCTGACCTTGTACCCCGAGCGGCACGAATAGGAGCAGGACCAGAAGCAGCACGAATGGGATAATAGAAGGATTAACGGTTAGGAAATGAACGCCTCAGCGTGGCTTGGCAAGGTAAGGTTTAATATCCCGGGTTCTGTTCGATAACCGTACCGGCTTCGATGATCACGTCCGAAGGAATCGGCCACAGTACTTGGTGTGCGGCAGCGCTTACTCCCCGTAATTGAGCGTTCTCAATTAGCTTACCGTGGCGGATCAAATCCTGACGGCGTAGACCAAACTCCCAGTACAATTCACGCCCGCGTTCAGCCAGCAGGAAAGTTCGGAAGGCATCCCGATCCGCGGTAGCAGAACTGGGAATGGTCGTCCCCGCCCGGTCAGTCACCTGCTTGGCGTAGGCGACCGCGGTAGCACTTGGTCCTTCCAACTCATTGGTCACTTCAGCCATGGAAAGCAGGACGTCCGCATATCGCAAAAGGACAAAATCAAAACCAAAACCATTCTCTACGTAGTTCGTGTACTTCATTGGGATCGCTCCACTGAGGCCATTGCCTCGGCCAATCACCTGGTCACCGTTGTTGACGTACTCAGCGGCGATGGTTTCCAGGCGCTCATCCTCCGGCGCGTAGGTATCGTAAAACGACCAGGGCATCTCGTTGAGCTTGTACTTTTCCCCCATCGTTACGTCGTTACCGAGCACTTCTTTAGCGTCAAACGGTAGGATGCAGGGGTACCAGATGTTGAAAGTCGCCGGGCCACCAGGCACCGCAAAAATGACTTCCGAATTTTGCTCCTGGGTGAACACAGTTTTATAGTCGTCCTGCAATGCGTATCCCATTTCCGTCAGGTCCTCACCGATCGCGGCAGCTTCCTCCCATTCTTTCAAGTGCAGGTATAGCTTGAATAACAGCATCCGGGCCGGGCCCTGTGAGAGGCGGCCCCAGTCGTTGGTTCCGTTGTAGCGGCTGGGCAGACCGTCGATGGCGGCCATCATATCACTTTCCATGCCAGCTACGTAATCAGCTTCGGAAGGGCGGGCGAGAAAATCATTGTCGTCCAGCGTTGCGGGGTCCAGCTTCACGCTGACCGGGCCGTAGAGGTCGAAGAGCACGTACTGAAACCACCCGCGTAGGCCCCTGGCTTCGGCTACCAGCGCTTCTTTATTCGCGAGATCGGAGGACTCGATCTTATCGATTAGGCTCGTCAGTTTAGCCACGTAACTAACCCGGTTGTAAAAGGCTTCCCCACTGGAGTTCAGCACCGTGGCTGGGCCCAAGGTGTACGTACTGTAGGGGAAAAAGAAAAGGTCGAAAGCCTCATCCGTCTGGGTTGAAGTAGCCCAGGTGTAGCCGAGGAAACTGGCGGAAAGAGAGAAATCAAAGACGTTCCCGCGGGTAATGTCCGTACTCCCGTAATCCGTATTGAATTGGGCGTAGAATGGAATGAACGCTGAAACCACATCCGCCTCACTCTGAGGGAACTGTTCAGCATCGATCTGATTGTAGATCTCCGGTTCCAAAATATCGTTGCAGGCCGAAAAGGAACAACAAAAGAGAAAACCGAGGAAAAGAGTGCGTATGGTTGAGTACATGATCTGTTGGATTTAGAAGCTGAGATTGACACCAAACGCAGTTGTCAGCGCCGTCGGGTAAGGATTATTATTACGTTCCATCTCGGGGTCGTACCCTTCGATGTTAGTCAGGAAACCGAGGTTGTTGAAGTTGAGGAATACCCGTGCAGATTGAATTGCCTTGATACCCTGCGTGGGGATCTGGTATCCAATATTGATATCCTTTAAGCGGGCGAAATAGCTGTTCTCCACGAACCGGTAATCATTCGCTCCGGAAGGGTTATTAGCTGCAGCGACGTCAACCGCAAAGCCCGGATAGATACCCTCCGGATTGAAGGAAGTGAAGATGTTCAGCGTATTCACTTCCACATTAGTTGGAGCGCCCGCACGGGTAAGCGTAAAGGGTTCGACGAAACTCTGGAAAGCATCACCCGTCAATTGGCCGTAGGCGCCGTAGATATTTATTGAAACATCGAAATTGCCATAACTCAGGTTATTCGACAGGCCAAAGGTGCCCTTGGGGTCGTAGTTGCCGATGTAGTCCACGTCGTTGATGTCAAGGACGCCATCATCATTTAAGTCGACGTAGCGAATGTTGCCGGGGACTGCATTGGGCTGGTGGTCGGGAATTTCGTCACCGACACGGATTAAGCCATTAGTCCGCCAGCCGTACTGAGCGCGGATGGGGTCATCCACTTTTACGTAGGGTTCCAATTCAACCGCTGGGTTCCGGGTTACCCACGTACTCCGGGCCGTGCCTAGCGTAAGCAAGGTGGACCAATTGAATTTTTCACTCACCACGTTCTGGGTACGGAGCGTCATTTCAACGCCAGTACTTCGGGTGGAACCAACGTTAAACGCCTGAAGGGTAATGGCATTGGACGAAGGCAATACCCGAAAGTCAAGCAAGTCGTTAGCCGTCCGGCGGAAATAATCCAGGGAGCCGGTAATCCGCTGGCCTTTGAAGAGGCTGAAATCCAGGCCGAGGTTGATCGTCACGTTGGTTTCCCACTTCAATTCCGGGTTCCCAATTTGCGATTGGACGAAACCCGTATTGAAGAGCTGCCCACCAATGAGGTAGCGGTATGCTCCGGTAAGGGAGTAAAGCGAAGAAGCGTAGTTATTATTCGCCGTAATACTCTCGTTACCCGAAGTGCCATAACCCGCCCGTAGTTTGAGTCGGTTGAGCCACTTGAGATTGTCCATGAAGGATTCCTCGTTGATCAACCAGCCGGCGGAAACACCGGGAAAGAACCCGTAGGCATTTTCTTCCGGAAAGTTGCTGGTCGCATCCACCCGTCCCGTAAACTGGAAAATGTATTTCTCCTTGAGCGTGTAGTTAATGCGGTTAAACTGGGAAAGCTTATTCCGAGCCGTCCGATTTGAGCCAACGCTACTCTGCTCCCGGTTGAAGGCGATGCCGACATTATCCAAGCCAAAAGCATCCGTGCTGAAGCCGACGGCATTCAGGAAGAAGTCCGTGAAAGTATTCCGGTAAAAGCCCGCCCCGACAATAGCTGATATCCGGCTGTCGGTAAACTGTTTCCGGAAACTGAGATAACCCTCCGTGCTGTAGTTATTCAACTTGGTATTACCGAGTTGTCCATTACCCTGGGGAACTGTCGGGAAGCCTGCGCTTACGGGAACAAAGAAACGCCGTTCCGTAGCCGTATTATCAATACCACCGGTCAGGTTGAAGTCGAGCCAATCGGTAACCTCTACCTTCAACTTCGGCGTAAGTAGCAGTCGGGTACTATTATTTTGGTTGGTGATCTCCAGGAAGCTCAAAGGGTTGGGCGTCCGTGTGTAATAGCCGCTCGAAAAGCCACCCGTCTCGGTACGCGCTGGTACATCAGGAGCAAATTGTAGGGCTGATTGCAGCAACGATGGGCTATCAATATCACCTACCTGCCCGGTAGCGACGTTATCCGCCTTCACCACGTTGTAGGTAGCGCCCAGGCTAAAGGTCACCCGCTCACCGAAGGACTGGTCAAGGTTGATTCGCCCACTAAGCCGGGAAAAATTAGAGCCTTTCAGCAGGGCGGCCTGATCATAAAAGTTGAACGAAGTAAAGAGCTTCGTCTTGCTCGTGCCGGCCGTTACGGAAATATTGTGGTCGGAAATAGTACCGTTGCGGAGCAGGAGCCCCAGGTAGTCCGTACTCTCGGGTACGTTCGCCAGTTGCTCTTCAGTAAAGAAGGGCGTGAATCCACTAATGTCCGTTCCCGTGCCGTAGGGCGCGATTCCGTTATTGAAGCGGTACTGCTCCTCGGCGAATAAGTTGGCGTTCTCCCGGAACTGCTGCGCGTTAAGCGGCTGAATGAAGTCCTTCGGAGTCTGCAAGGAGTAGGTACCACTGTAGTTGATCGAAGTACGCCCCTCGCTACCCTTCTTGGTCGTGATAAGGATGACGCCGTTGGCTGCTGCCGAGCCATAAATGGCGGTAGCACTGGCGTCCTTCAGTACGTCGATGGACTCAATATCGTTCGGGTTGATGTTCGCCAATGGGCTCCGGGCGAAGCCACCTCTGAAATTACCCGTGGTAGAGTTGAATTCCGTGGACGAGTTATTGGAAATTGGCAGTCCATCAATTACGTACAGTGGGCTATTGTCTCCATTTGGAGAGATCGCCCCGCGGATATTGATGCTCAGCGCACCACCCGGTTGGGCGGTCGGTGCGGTGATGTTCAGCCCAGCCGCCTTACCCTGCAACATATTGTCGATGGTTACCGCATTCGTTTTATCCAGGTCATCCGATTTGATGGCGGATACCGCACCGGTTACGTCCCGCTTCTGCTGTACGCCGTAGCCAATCACTACAATCTCCTCGAGCATTTCGCTGTCTGTTTCCAGCACGATTGGAAGATTGGTAGAACTGCCCACTGTTATGCGCTGAGTGGCGTATCCCGTATAGGATATTAAGAGCACATCGTCCGGACTGGCGGTAATACTGAAGTTGCCGTCCAGGTCCGTAATAGCCCCGGTGCTCGTTCCCTCCAGAAGAATACTCGCCCCAATGAGTGGTGTACCTTCCTGGTCCTGGATGGACCCCGTCCGTAAAGTGGACTGCGCTGAAAGTTGCCCCACCGTCAGGAGGAGAACAACCAACAAGCTGATCTTCGATAAAATTGATTGCATGATTAAGCTTTAATAGATAAGAAGTGTGGTCGCCGCGCTACGAGGGTCTTCCCTCAGGATCAGCCAGCGGAAAACCGATTAAGGTGTTGTCGATGTTAATTGGGTGGTGACGGCCTTCAGCCCCGGCGCGCTGGCCGTGACGGAAATTGTTCCCGCCGCTCCGGTACTTTGTACTACGACCATGCAGCGGCCGCGCCAGGCTTTCCGATTGCAGACCAAAGAGCTCTCGGTACTCCGCGGATTCGAGTTGCCCACCGCAATGATCTCACCCGGCCCGGAAATGGAAAAGGTAACGTCGGCCTCGGAATCAAAGCAGCGTGTCCCCTGCTCGTCGTTCACCACCACCGTTATGTAGCTGAGGTCCCCGCCATCCGCGCGCAGTTGCGTCCGATCCGGTGTGGCGGTTAAGTGCTTTGCCGCCGATGCGGTGACCAGGCGTTTCTCTTCGACTACTTTCCCGTCACGGTAGCCTACCGCCCGCAGTTGGCCAGGAGCGTAGGGCACCCGAAAGCGAGTACGGAATTCATTTTGTGCTGAAGTTGGTCGTCTTTCCAGCAGTTTGTCGTTCAGGTAAAGGGCCACCTCTTCGCAGGAAGAATAGACTTCCACGTCCAGCAACTCACCTTCATAACCGGACCAGTTCCAGTGCGGAACTACGTCGTCCCAGTCCCATTTTGACCAACTCTGTAAATCCGCATTCTTTTCTGGGAAGGAAGGCGTGGGGGCGTGGACGAACAGCGAAAGTTGGTCTTCCATCCAGACGGCATCGCGGTAGTAAGATTGCGGCCGCTTCCAGCCACAGATATCGAAATCACCGTTGTAAGCCAGATTCCAGGGAAAGAAAGATCCCTTTTGGGTGTAGCCCAACCAACCGATGCTCGCTTCTCCCAGGTAGTCCCAGGCCGTCCAGACGAAATCGCCAATCACGTACGGGTGGTCCAGCACCGATTGCCAGGCCCCGAAGGCTTCCCGTGGGTAGCTCTCCGACTGGTACATGATTCGCTCGGGGAGGCGGGCGTGGTCATCAGCAAATACGGTCTTGCGTCCGTGGTCGCCACCCGTTTCGTAATTGTATCCGGCGATGTCCAGCGTCGCAAAGTAGGGGTCCTTATCGTTCCCCAGACCATTGACGGCGGAGGTAACCGGGCGGGAGTCATCAATGGCTCGAATGAAATCCCCCAGCATGGCGGCCGTCTTTACGCCCTTAGGCGAACCGCGCTCCGGGATTTCGTTGCCAATACTCCACATGATGATGCTGGGGTGGTTCCGGTCCCGGAGCAACATCGACCGCAGATCGTGTGCCCACCATTCATCAAAGTACAGGCTGTAGTCCTGCGGGTTTTTCGGCTCTTGCCAAATGTCAAAAGCCTCATCGATCACGAGGATGCCAAGTCGGTCACAAACGTCCAGCAGGTGCGGGCTCGGCGGGTTATGGGAAATGCGTAGCGCGTTGAATCCGGAAGCCTTCATCAACTCTACCTTCCGCTCTTCGGCCCGGTCCAGTGCGCGGGCACCCAGTGGGCCGTTGTCGTGGTGGATGCACCCTCCTTTTAGTAAGGTCGGTTCGCCATTCAACAAAAATCCTTCGTCCGCTGAGAATTCAATGCTGCGAATGCCAAATGAAATATTCGTTCTATCCCAGGTCTTACCAGTAGACGTAAGCGTCGTTTCCAGCGTATAAAGCGCCGGGCTTGTCGTCGACCATAGTTCGGGGTCGGAAACCTTCAGGGTGAAGGCAGCCACCGGGTTAGATATGGCAACGATGTCTTCTCCACGTGCCACTTCCTGTCCATTCGGATCCAGTAGTCGGCTTACTATTTTAACTTCTTCCGACGTAGTGACCACGGCCTCCGTTTTCACGGAGACGGTAGCTACTCCCGATGTCTCATCGCTGGTCGTCACCACCGTTCCCCAGGGCTTCAGGTAGTTCGCTTCATTCACTTCCAGCCACACGTGGCGGTAAATGCCGGAGCCGGAATACCAGCGGCTATTCTCCCCCAGATTCGAGCATTTTACGGCGAATACATTTTCGCCATCTTGCTTAAGGTACGGGGTGAGGTCAACCCTAAAAGAAGTATATCCGTACGCATTCTTGCCCAGCTTCACGCCGTTCAAATACACTTGCGCATTACGGTAAACACCGTCAAAACGAACGGCTACGTTTCTCCCTTGTTCCGCTTCGGACAGGGTAAAATGCTTGCGGTACCAACCCGTACCCCCGGCAGTAAAGCCACCGTTCACTTGGCTTTCCGCGTCCGGAGAATAGGGAGAGTCAGTATTCGGGATATTGTCCTGGCTCCAGTCGTGGGGCAGGTTCACGACTTCCCACATCGAATCGTTTAGGGCAACCGCCTCGGCTCCGTAAGCGCCTCCGCGATGGAAGCGCCAGTCGTGATCAAACAACTGGTCCTCCTGCCCCGTGAGGGGTGAAGAGAAGAATAAACAAAGAAGCAAAAAGCAAGAAAGTGCTTGGTTAAGCATAGCAGATGTTGGATGATTCCGGGCACTAGCCAGGCTGGTCGACGGCTGTAAAGCAGGTCGCCAATGGAAAATGAAAATTGATTCAGTGGGCAGCCCTATCGTCAGTAATCAGTTAGTCAAGCATGACCATCTGGGCGCTGACGCGGGTACCAGGGAAAGGGGCTAGCAAATAGCCCTACCCTACTTTTTGATGAACCGACGCGCAGTGCGGTTCTCCGCCGCCAAGTAATAAACACCGGCAGTAAGGCGCTCCACGATAATTTGATCATCCGTCACGGGGCCCTGCTGCACGACGCGGCCGGACTGATCGAAAATGCGGTATTCAGTACCCCGTGGCGCGTTCGGCAGCGTGATGTACTCGGTGGCTGGGTTCGGAAAGAGAAGCGCCTGACCATCATCCTCCGTCAACCAATTGGTACTCGTAGCACCTACGGCCATCAGGCTGACGTCATCGATCCAACCGAAAGTGGCATCATTCGAATTATACAGGTAGATCTCCGCCGTGGTAGCCTCCGCTCCAGTCGTGAAGGTGACCTGTCCGGGAACAAAGATGAAACCGGTGTCGTCCACTTCCAGCGATACCTCCTCGCCGCCAAAGTTCTTGGCACCGACGAAAATATTGCCTCCCCCATTCTTGAAGTTGTACACGCTGAAGTCAAGCACGTACTCCGTATCCGGAGTCAGACCATTCACGATCTGAAATAGGTAGGCATCATTCCCGTTGGTGTAGGCTGACTGGAGCCCCGTGGCTTTTTGCTCGTCCGTCAGGCCTCCGTTACCGCTTCCGGTAACCGCAAGTTCCCACGGTAGGATGGACTCAACGTCGTCCTCAAAACCAGGATTCAGTACCAGGTTAGCAGCACTATTTAGTGTGATAGCTGTGACCGGTGCACTAGCTGGTGCGGAATTGTCCGTCAGTTGTGGCGTCAGAGAAAGGAGGAGCGACGCGGGGATCGTGTAGAAAAGGCTGGAGATAGTCGGTAACATAGTTGATCGATTTATGGTAAGTGATGGCCCTCAAGTCGGGCCTGGAAATTTGTGGCTCAGCGAATCAGAAATTTCTGAGTACTGCCACCGGTAACTTTTAAGAAATGGATGCCGGGTACCAGCCTCCGTAAAGAGATCGGTGCATCGGTCACGGTACCGGATAGGACGAGCTGACCACGAGCATCGACGATGCGGTAGGCCGTCCCCAGCTGTAAACCAGGTAGGGTAATGAAGTCAGCGGCAGGATTAGGATAGACACCACTACCCTCCTCCGCTACGCCCGCGAGGTGGACTGGAGATGAGTAAGTGGTCGCGCCATCGTACTCCGTCATCCGGAGCCGGTAGTATCTACTCTCGCTGGTCGCATCTGCGTACTTGTAAGCACGTAATTCCCCAGTGATCCCGGCAGCAGCGATTTGCGCCAGGTCCGACCATTCCTGCGCGTCGGCACTCGTTTCAATTACGTAAGCCGGAAGATTGGCGTCTTCGATGGCCTTCCAGGCGAGCAAATTGGTTTTGCCGTCTCGACGCCCACCAAACTCAAGTAGTTCCGTAGGAAGACTAGCCTGAACACAGTTCAAACTGACGTCGTCCAGCCAGGCAAAAGTGAGATCATCAAAGTTGTACAGGTAGATTTCTACCGTGGTGGCGTCCGGACCTGTAGTGAAGGATAGCGAACCCGGCACGAAAACGAAACCAGTGTCGTCGATCTCCCGCGAAACCTCCGCCCCACCAAAATTCTTGGCTCCCACGAAAACGTTGGATCCACCGTTTTTAAAATTATACACGCTGTAGGACAGCACGTAATCCGTCGACGGCGTGAGCCCCGTCACCGTTTGGTACAAATAGGCATCGTTGCCATTCACGTAGCAAGAGTAGAGGCCGCTGCTCTTTTGGTCACCCGTCACTCCCCCATTTCCAGCGCCGGTGAGGGCCAGCTCCCAGGGCGCGATGGTTGATGGGCTATCCTCAAATCCGGGGTTGACGACAAGGTTGGTACCACACACGTCGATGCTCCCGGCAAACGTCAGCACCGTAATGGAATTGGGCGCTAGGGTCACGGTATTCTCGGGGCCATTCAGGATGAGGTCATCTACCAGGTCATAAGTGGGGCAGACATCCGTAACGTCAATTCCAGTGAACTCCTGCCGTTGCGCACTGCCGGTCGGTTGGTACCCCTCCAGTTGAAGATCAACATCAGAACTCTCCGTAGACTTATTCAGTAGGAATACCCGCAATTGGTCGGATCCAGCTTCCACGCTGGCAAAGGCACGGACGGTTGTTGTACTCTGGGCCCGGACCATAAAGTCCAGCGTTTCGGTATTCAGGATGGACAGCGCAAGGCCTCCCGCCGTCAACTCATTCTTCTTGGAGAGCAGATCGGTAGGTTGGGAGGTCGGCAGGTCATTATTGATCCACCTGGACGACCAGAATTGAGAAAATTCGAGGCGGTCATCGTTGGCCAGTTGGGCCATTAGGTCGAAGTTGGCTAATGCTTGCCCGAGGTTGTTTCCCTGGTCCCAGGGTTCAGTGACTCCGGTCAATTCCTTGCTGTAGCCGTATGCTGAAATCTCCGTCATCGCAATGAACAGTCGTTCGCGGTCATCGGCATCGGCCACGTTTTCGATGGCTGCCTGCGCGAGGTCCACCACCGCAGTAGCGTCCAGCTCAGTATTCCGGTAATCGTCGTAGGTCGTAAAACCAAAGGATGGATAGGTATGGACGTCCAGCCAGTCTACGTAAGGCGCGCATTCTTTCAGCGCCAGGTCGAAGTCACTAAAATTTTCTCCGTTGATCCCGATCTTGATGGACGGGTCTACCGCCTTCATTTCCTGAGCAAACGCAGCAGCATCAATTCCGTACTGGGTATAACCGGGGTCGGACCCACCGTAGGAAGTTTCGTTAAAAGTTTCGTTGCCCAACGACCAGTACTTGATCCCATAGCCTTTAGTGATGTTAGCGTAGCGGACCCATTCTACCGCCATGGTCAAGGCCTGATCGTAAGTCAGGGAAGTGCCACTGGGGAAAGCAGGCTTGTACATACCGTCAAAGGCAACTACGATCACCGGTTCTGCGCCGAGCATCTGGCAATCCGCCATGAATTCATCAAAATCGTAGTTATCCTGCGCCCAGGTGCTATCGGCGTAGTTCCATAAACTCGGGCTTTGCGCGGGGAAATCCAGCGGACTGATCCGCGATAGACCGGCGGTCTTGGGGTCGTTGTACGGAGGTGCGGCCCAGGTATATACATCCGACTTCTCACCACCGGGGAAGCGCAAGAATTTCATCCCCCCTTCAGATAAACCTTCGGCTAGCAATCGAGCGCCGTCGGCCCGATTCTCCTGTGCGTCATTCAAGGTATTAAGGTTAACGCCAAAGGGCTGGTCGCTGACGTCATTGATCCGGCTGCCGGGGAAGATGGTCACTCGTTCCTGAGCAGAAACAGTCAGTAACGGACCCAATACCAGGGCGAGGAAGAATAGTCGGTGTAACATTGACATGATCAAAAATTTAAAACTTGGATCGTTCCGTCCTGCGACGAACACTTACCCAATTACAGGGGTAAATTTCCGTCGATTAATCAGTCGGGGTTGGGTAAATTCTCGTCGTAAAGCGGGTAAATAGTGAGCAAACCCCTTGGTTTTACTGCATTTGTCGCCAAAGCAGAAGAGGTGCCGGGAGTATTCCCGGACACCTCTTGCAAAAAGACATTCACTAAGTTGTGAAAGTCGTTAGCCTTCGTTCTGAGAAACGGAGCCAAAGCTCATCGCTTAACCAATCGGTGGGTCACTGCCCCTTCAGAAGTATCCACCGTCAGAAAGTACACGCCCGCTTTCCAAGTGCTTGCGTCGATGATAGTATTCGTAAGCTTCCCCCGCTGAATGAGCTTACCCGAACCATCCTGAACTCGGAAGGGAAGCCCCCGTAGGGAGGAGGATACATTAAACTGCCCACTGGATGGGTTCGGGAAGACTGCCGAATTTGGCGCGACGCTGGAACCCCCGTCCAGATTTTTGGAGGAATTCCTCGCGGTTTTAGTGATGGTCACTACCGTGATGGAAACGGGGTCCAGCCGGAGGCCTTTGATGACGCGCTTTGTGGTTCGTTTACTACTGTTGGGGCTTTTTCTAAAGGACACCGCATCTTCCTTCAAATTCCCACCATTGTAACTATTGTAGCTGGCTTCGAAGCCCTGCCCGGCGTTGAGGATATCCAGGTCGACGATCTCATCCCCTGCCCCTCGGTTGACCAGGAAAAGCGTGATTTTATTCGGCGTATTTAGGGAGGCATAGGCGTTGACCAATTTGCTATTTTCCGTGCATTTGATCATTTGGCCCTTTGCATTTTTAGCAATCAGGCTAACCGCTCGACCCTGTGCCGTGAGTACATTATTGTTGTTGACGGCGTTCCAGGCACTATCCCCGGATTTCGGTAGGCTGGCCACATCGTAGCGGGAACCCCAGAATTGGCTAAACGCCACCCTGGAATCGCCCATCAACTGTGCCGTCATCTCAAAATTGGCGAGTGCTTGCCCAATCGTATTGCGCTCGTACTTATTGGAACCCGCAAAACCACTGGCGGAAAACTCCGTAACGATGATCTTCGGCCGCGCTCGATTGCCACCAGCCGGGAAGGCTCTCGCGTTGGCCGATATCACTCCCGCTACCGAATTGGTAAGTGCATCTCTTACCCGATTCCGATAGGTGGCGTACCGGTCGACTCCCGCGTAGGGATACGTATGAATGGCTACAAAGTCGAATTTCTCCCTCGGTTGCAAATCAAAGACTCGCTGAACCTCGTCGTACCATTCCTTTCCGTCCGCATTGATGCCAATTTTGATCTTTGAATCGACTTTTTTCATCTCGTCGGCCATCACCTTAGCAACCTGAGCGTACGCCCTCGCGGAGGCCTTGGTGTTCCCATCAAACAGCCTTTTGCCGGCCCACTGCTTGGAGTTGGCTAACCAGGATTCATTGCCTAACTCCCAGTAGGCAACATCAATATTATTGTCCTTAGCGTATTTGACCCAGGCGGTGGCTAAACCAATGGCTTCGTTCACCAAAGTCTGACGCCGTGCTTCGTCCTTTTCCTTGAAAACATAATCCAGGGCAACCACCACTACGGCCTCCGCCTTTGCCGCCTTACAGTCCGCGATGAACATGTCGAAGTTGTAGTTCGTCTCCGCCCAGTCGCCATTGCTCCAGACTTTGCTATCGGTTACGGGGAAATCATTCGGGCCTCTTCGC
Organism: Lewinella sp. 4G2; assembly: GCF_001625015.1. NCBI lineage: Bacteria > Pseudomonadati > Bacteroidota > Saprospiria > Saprospirales > Lewinellaceae > Lewinella > Lewinella sp. 4G2. The sequence goes on from NZ_LVWJ02000014.1 coordinate 3,547,898, forward strand.
AGCATGGTGGCCGTAGCGGGGTTAGGTCGGTTGATGTTGGCCGTCCACTTATAGGCATCTGCCTTTTCGCCTCCCGGGAAACGGATGAATTTCGTTCCCATGTTGTTGAACATCGTCTCGTTCTTGATCGAGGTGTTACGGTCGTTATCCGACCAGGTGTTCATGTTAAGACCAATCCTGTTTCTTGCACCCAGTTCGGAGAGGACGACATTGGGGTTAATGCTAACCGTGGTTCGCTGGGCCGCCAGCTCCTGCACCGGCCCAAGGCCGATGAGGAGCAGCAGCAGCAGTAGCGGCAGGTTTTTGATAGTTGGTAAGAAGGTTTGCATGTAACGACTATTTAAAGCGTGAAGAATTTCCTCAAATCTCTACACTCCGCTCATTACATTCGGTGGCATTTTCGTCGTAAACCGGGGTAATATTCTGCGTTGACCGTATTCTACCCGTTATTTGGGTAATCCCGTGGCAGCGGGGCTAACCCATCCTTACCCGATTCTTAATATCCAGGAGATTAGTCCTCTCATCAATCGTGATACACTCGATGCCAGTCATCGCGGCGTAGTCGTTCATCTGTTCGGCGGTCAAATTCTGGCTGTAGCCAGTATGATGAGCACCGCCGGCGTAGATCCAGGCCGCGACGCCGGTTTCCATATCCGGATGTGTTTCCCACAGCACGCGGGCCACGGGCAGATTGGGAAGATCCGCGGCAGGTACCTTGGCGGTCACCGTATTTACGATCAACCGAAAGCGATCTCCCATATCCACTACCGATGCATTCAGCGCGGGGCCACTCCCTCCCGTGAAGATCAGGCGGCAAGGGTCATCCTTACCGCCGATCCCGAGGGGATGGCAGGCGATCCGGGGTTTGTCCGCGGCGATACTGGGGCAGATCTCCAGCATGTGCGAGCCCAAGACACCTTCCTGTCCCGGTGTAAAGTCATAGGTGTAATCTTCCATAAAGCTATTCCCGCCCGGCAGGCCGTGGCCCATTACTTTCATCGTCCGGACGAGGGCAGCCGTCTTCCAGTCGCCTTCACCGCCAAAGCCGTAACCTTTTTCCATTAGCCGCTGGACCGCCAGACCCGGCAGTTGTTTCATCCCGTGCAGGTCTTCGAAGGTATCCGTGAAGGCGGTGTAGTTACCTTCCTTCAGGAAGTCTTCCATTCCCAGTTCGTTGCGGGCGCTCACTTCCAGGTTAGAGCGTCGGTCACCGCCTGGCTGAACGTTGTCGTCCAGTACGTAGGTGGTTGCATACTCCTCAAGAAGGGCATTTACTCGTTGCTGGGATATGGCGTTAATTCGCTCCACCAGGTCTCCAATCCCGAAACCGTCCACCTCGTAGCCAAAGGTCATCTGGGCGGCTACCTTGTCGCCGTCCGTGACGGCCACTTTGCGCATATTGTCCCCAAACCGGGCGACTTTCATCCTGCGTTCAGCGTCACGTCCCAGCGCTACGCGCGTCCAACTTCCTACTTTATTTTGCACCCGCGGCAGCGCCCAGTGCCCTACGATGACCTTGCGATCCAGGCCCATTTTAGTGCACAGGTGCCCGAATTCCCGCCCTCCGTGCGCGCTCTGGTGGAGGTTCATGTAATCCATGTCGATGCTCGCGTAGGGGATGTGCTGGAAAAATTGCGTGTGCAAGTGGCACATCGGTTTGGTGAGGATACTCAGGCCACGGATCCACATTTTGGCCGGCGAAAATGTGTGCATCCAGCAAATGATGCCGACGCATTCGTCGTCCATTTCGGCCGCGCGAATGGTTTGGTAAACTTCATCGGAGCCAGTAAGCACTGGCTTCCAGAGCACCCTGGTAGGGATGACTTCGTTGTTGTGCAAAGCCTCCGCTACGGTCTGGCTATTTTCCGCAACTTGTTGTAGCGTTGCCGGGCCGTAGAGGTGCTGGCTTCCGGTCAGGAACCAGAGGCTTTTGGTGGTCGTTTCGATCATAATTTTACTGCCCGTAGTAGGCATTTTTTCCGTGCTTGCGTTCCCAGTGCTTGGTCACGAGGCTGTCCTTCAAGCGGGGCGCAGCGGGGTTAATTTGTAGGGTGAGGTGGGCCATGCGTGCGACTTCTTCCAGCACTGCACTATTGTATACGGCCTTTTCGGCGGTCTTACCCCAAGTGAAAGGTGCGTGGTTACCCACCAGGATCATCCCGATTTCCATCGGGTCCAGGTTGAGTTGGGCGAGGTGATTGATGATCTGCCAACCAGTTTCGTGCTCGTAGTCTCCGGCAATCATTTCATCCGCCATCGGCGGTGCGCAGGGTATGTCGACCGTGAGGTGGTCAGCGTGGGTTGTCCCCATGATCGGTATGGGAAGTTGAGTCTGAGCCCAGGCGGTACCGTAGGTAGAATGAGTGTGCACGATACCACCGACCTCGGGCCAATTCTTGTATAATAATGCATGGGTTTTGGTATCGCTGCTCGGCCGTAAGTCACCCTCTATCAGTTCGTTATCAAAACTGAGTACAACCATATCCTCAACCTTTAACTCGGTGTAGGGAACGCCACTTGGTTTGATGGCAAATACACCACGCTCGTGATCCGCCGCACTCGCATTGCCAAAGGTGAATAGCACCAGACCCAGGTCCGGTAGTTGCATATTCGCCGCGTGGGCAGTCTCCTTAAGTTGCTGGTAATCAGACATATTATACGATATTTGCGGCGCTGGGCGCTGACGCAGGTGCAAAGCAATAGGGATTAACGGGCCAATGCCTCGGCGGCCTCCCCGAGCATGAGGTAACGGCGGAAACGTTCGTCGTACACCGCAACCAACTCAGGATTGGGCGAATACTCCGCGGAAAAACCGCCGGACATTGCCGTAACCGCAGCAGGAACATCGGGGTGAAGGCCAGCACCAACGGCGGCAAACATGGCCGCCCCCAAGGCACAGGTTTGCTCGGATGCCACGATGCGAATGGGGCGGTTCAGAATATCCGCCATCGTTTGCATCACGTAGGGTGACTTCTGGGCTACCCCACCCAGCCCAATGATTCCTTCTACCGGGATGCCCTCCTCCACGAAGCGAGTAACGATGCGCCGGGCTCCAAAACAGATGCTTTCGACGAGTGCCTGGAAGATCCGCGGCGCGTCCGAACCCAGGTTGAGCCCCGCGATTGCACCCTGCAAACGCTGGTCCGCGTCGGGCGTACGGCGACCATTAAACCAGTCTACGGCAACGATATCACCATCCGGAACTAATCGTTCTGCAGCCTCCGTGAGCTGGGGGAGCAAGCGAGATTTAGCATCGTCGATCATACGTTTGCGTAGGTCCGGGCTGAGGTTTTCGTCTTGGCTCAGGATGTTCTCCAGCGGCCAACTGAGTAGCCGTGCGAACCAGGCAAATACGTCACCAAAAGCAGACTGCCCTGCCTCGAGACCAAGCATGCCGGGTAAAACCGATCCGTCGACCTGACCGCAAATACCCTTTACCGTCTTGGAGGCGGCTGGGTGGTCGGCCGGAATGACCAACATATCGCAGGTTGACGTACCCATCACCTTCGACAATTGGAAGGGTTCGATTTGGCCTCCGACGGCACCCATGTGAGCGTCAAACGCCCCCACCATGATAGGAATCCCGGTGGGCAGGTGAAGCGCATCGGCCCACTCCCTACTCAGGTGACCGGCAACGGTATCAGAGGTATACGTCTCTTCAAAAAGCCGTTCGCGAATACCCGCTAGTTGAGGGTCAAGCGTGGTCAGGAACTTTTCTGGCGGCAACCCACCCCACTCGGGGTGCCAGAGTGCCTTGTGACCGGCGGCGCAACGGCTGCGTTTCATCTCGGTAACGTCGGTTCCACCACTCAGGAGGAAGGGAATCCAATCGCAGTGTTCCACCCAGGAAAAGGCGGCCTTCGCGACCTCGGCGTCGGCACGAATGACGTGCAGGACTTTCGCCCAAAACCACTCGGAACTGTAGGTCCCACCTTCGTATTTGGTGTAGTCCGTATCCCAGCTATGGCAGAGCGTATTAATCTCCTCCGCTTCAACTATGGCCGTATGGTCCTTCCAGAGTACGAACATCGCGTTGGGATTATCGGCGAACTCGGGAACCAGGGCTAACGGCGTACCGGTCCGGTCTACCGCTACGGGTGTGGAGCCAGTAGTGTCCGCGGCAATTCCCGCAATCCCCCTACGTACCTCTTCGCTCACACCGTTGACGACTTTTAGGACGACCTCGGTGAGGCTTTCCCGGTAGTCTAGCGGGTGTTGACGCCACTGGCTATCAGCGGGTTGGCAGTATTCTCCCTTTTTCCATCTTGGGTAGTAATGGACGCTGGCGTTCATCTCCTCACCCGTTTCGGTGCTGACGATGAGAGCTCTGACGCTGTCGGATCCAAAGTCGATCCCTAAAGTGTAGTGGTTCATGGTATTGGGGTTAGGGAGTTAGCAGAAAGGTGCCGCCATTTTTAAGGGCTTCAGCGTAGCGTTCGGGGTGGAAGCGGTAGTACCAGGCGCCCCGCTTGGAGTCGCTGAAGTCTTTCTCTTCGAGCCGTTCGATGAAATCCATCTTCTTGATGCGGCGGCGAAAATTTCCCGCGTCGATGGGGCGATCAAAAATGGCCTCGTACAGCTTTTGCAGTTGGGAAAGCGTAAAGCGTTCCGGCAACAACTCGAACCCAATGGGTTGATGCGTCGCCTGGTAGCGAAGGCGGGCAAGAGCGGTCGTGACCATCGCATTGTGGTCAAAGATCAATTTTGGTACCTCGCGCAAGGGCACCCAGTGCGCAGCGTAGCGATCGGAAAGTTGCCGGCTGACTACCGTTTGGTTCACGAGGGAATAATAGCCGACCGAGATCGTCCGCTCCACCGGGTCGCGATCCACTGACCCGAAAACGTGGAACTGCTCGAGGTACACCTGCTGCAAACCAGTCAGTTCTTCGAGCACCCGGCTGGCCGCTGCATCCAGTGATTCACCGGCACGCAGAAAGCCTCCCATCAGGGACCACCGCCCACTCGCTGGCTCGAAATTTCTTTTGATCAACAGCAGATTCAGGGCTCCGGCGTCGAAGCCGAAAATGATCGAATCGAGCGCCACCAGCAGCCGATCTTGTTGAGAATAAGGACTCATTGAGCCAAAGGTAGTTTTTAATTGTCATACTGACAATTAAAATTATTACACCGGTCTTTGGCTGAGTTTAATGCGGAGAACTAGCGCTGGAATGAGTGGGACTACTCTCTCGGACTGAAATGAATCACCCCTAGTCTTTAATCAGAATTCCTTCAAGGCAGTGTGACCGCATGAACTATTGAACCATTTACCTACACGAAAAAGGGGGATCCGAGTTTACCAATACCGACCCGACCGTGGGTGGATCCCGTGGCGGTGGTGGAGGAGGGGCTACGGGAGTCCTTATTCAGCGACCAGGCGAAGTCGAACACAGCGCCTTGATGGTCAGTGGAGGTGGATCCCGCACCATGGCCCTGCAGTTATTTGGAGTGCGCTTTACCTCTGTGAAAGGCATAAATCCACAAACTGGTACAGCTGGCGCAGCGGGCGGGGGCAGGGTTTTTGGGCGAGTAATGAGTACGTAGCCCCTACCCTACTACTAGTAAATAGCCTTTACCCAAATTTCTAATTAGATAGGCAACATCGCCCACAGCAACTCAACCTTTCAAATCCTTATTTCATTGTACCTACACACAAGTACACCTACCTATGGACCGCAAGAAATTCCTCCGCAATTCCCTCCTCGGCGCCGCCGGCGTAATTGCTGCGGGTAAGGTCAAGGCAACCGACCAACCACAGTCTACCTACGATCGCTTGCTGGAGGACGTCGGCTTCAACCACCTACCCAACGAAGAGGTCAAGTCCGGCAAACACGTTCTGCACCGGGCGGCAACGCGGGGGCACGCCAACCACGGCTGGCTCGATAGCCACCACACCTTTAGTTTCGCGAACTACCGCAACCCGGAGCGGATGCACTTTGGAGTTTTGCGCGTTTTGAACGACGATGTAGTTGCCGGTGGCCGAGGCTTCGGCACCCACCCGCACGACAATATGGAGATCATTTCCATTCCACTCGAGGGTGATCTGCAGCACAAAGACAGTATGGGTAACGTGGCTACCATCCGCCAAGGCGACGTCCAGGTGATGAGCGCAGGCACGGGGATTCGCCACAGCGAGTTCAATGCGGACCCGGCTGCGCCCGTGAAGTTCCTCCAAATTTGGCTCTTCCCTAATCGGCGGCAGGTTGAACCACGCTACGACCAGATTACGCTGGAGCCCGGTAGCACTACTGGCCAACTGCGTCAAATCTTGTCGCCCACTAAGGACGTTGAAGGGGTGTGGATTCACCAGAATGCCTGGTTCCACCTGGGCGATTTAACCTCCGGTCAACGGTTCACCCACCAACTGAAATCACCAGCCACTAATGGCGTGTACGCCTTCATCCTATCCGGCGAGTTCACCATTGATGGGCAGGACCTTGGGCCGCGCGATGGGTACGGCCTCTGGGATACCGCCTCTTTCGATCTACAGGTCAAATCTGCTGGTCGGATCCTGTTGATGGAAGTCCCCATGCAGCTGGGCTAGTTCATCCAGCTATTCGTACCACGTTGGTGCGTCACCCACTTCCCTCGCACCTGGGGCAGCGCCCGCATCCAGATTTTGCGCTGCCGCAGGTGCCAAGAAATGGGTTAAGGTGACCTTGAATTTAATTGGAGGGCTGATTTCCAAGAGCTCTCAGCTAATCAATCGGTAAGCGCCTCATCCATGATCTGTTGGACGACTTCGGGATTGAGCAGCGTACTGATGTCGCCGAGATTTGAGGTGTCCTTCCCCGCGATCTTCCGGAGGATGCGCCGCATGATCTTCCCACTCCGTGTCTTCGGAAGGCCGGGCGTGAACTGGATCTTTTGCAGTTTAGCGATGGGGCCGATACGGTCGGTGATGAGCTGATTGATCTCGTTGCGAAGATTACCGTGGTCACGGCCTTCCCCGGTTTCCTTCAGCGTGATGTAACCGTAAAGCGCGTTGCCCTTGATGTCGTGCGGATACCCGACGATGGCGCTTTCCGCAACCGCCGGGTGCTCGTTGATGGCGTCTTCAATGGGTGCCGTACCGAGGTTGTGGCCGCTAACGATAATAACGTCATCCACCCGGCCCGTGATGCGGTAGTAGCCGACGGCATCGCGGAGTGCTCCGTCACCGGTAAAGTAGGTTCCCGGGTACGCGGAGAAGTAGGTGTCGCGGTAGCGATCGTGGTTACCGTAGATCGTCCGCGCGATGGACGGCCACGGAAACTTGATGGCCAAACGTCCCTCCACGCTATTGCCTTGGATCTCCTTCCCCTGCTCATCCATCAGTACCGGTTGGATGCCAGGTAAAGGCAGGGTTGCAAAAGTGGGGATCGTAGGCGTAGAGTAAGGGATTGGACTGATCATAATGCCCCCCGTTTCGGTTTGCCACCAGGTATCGACGATGGGGCTTTTCTTTTTGCCGACGTTATCGTTGTACCAGTGCCAAGCTTCCTCGTTGATGGGTTCCCCGACAGTACCCAGGACCTTCAAACTACTGAGGTCGTGGCCGTTAACGTACTCGAGATTCTCTTTCGCTAAAGCACGAATGGCGGTAGGCGCCGTGTAAAACTGATTAACCTTATGTTTTTCGACGATCTCCCAAAACCGGCCATAGTCCGGGTAGGAAGGTACTCCCTCAAACATGACCGTCGTCGCCCCGTTGGCCAGGGGACCGTAGACGATGTAACTGTGCCCGGTGATCCAGCCAATATCAGCGGTACACCAGTACACATCGTCCTCGCGGTACTGGAAGACATTTTTAAAGGTATAGGCCGAATAGACCATATAACCACCGGTGGTGTGGACCATCCCCTTCGGCTTACCCGTAGATCCGGAGGTGTAGAGGATGAACAGCGGGTCTTCGGCGTCAACAATGGTTGCATCGCGACGAGAGTCAGCGGCTTCAAGCAATGGGGCAACCCACTTATCGCGACCTTCCTTCATCGTGACCTGGCCACCAGTTCGTTTGACTACCAGCGATGTCTCGACACCGGGGCATTCTTCTAGCGCCTCGTCGACGATCTTCTTCAGGTCAATGGTCTTCTTCCCCCGGTAAGACCCATCGGAGCAAATGACGAGTTTACAGTCGCAATCGTTGATGCGGGTTGCCAATGCCGTGGCACTGAAGCCGGCGAAGACAACGGAATGCACCGCTCCCAGTCTTGCACAGGCAAGTACGGATACGGCGAGCTCCGGAATCATGGGAAGGTAAATACATACCCGATCGCCCTTTCCAACTCCCTGATCGGACAGGACGTTGGCAAAACGGCATACCCGCTCGTAGAGATCGCGGTAAGTGATGTGTTCCGCCGCCTCAGTTGGATCGTTGGGTTCGAACAGAATGGCGGTCTTGTCTCCCCGGGTGGCTACGTGGCGGTCGATGCAATTCTCCGTGATGTTCAGTCGCGCCCCTTCAAACCACTTGATCTCCGGCTTGCTGAAATCCCACGACAACACTTTGTCCCACCGCTTCCGCCACAGGAAATGCTCTTCGGCAATCTCTTCCCAAAAGCTTTCCGGATTCCGAACGGACTTGCGGTAAACTTGCCAGTATTCTTCGAGGTGCTTGATGTGGTAGTTACTCATGTTTAGTTTTTAGTTTCTAGTAGGTAGTTTCTAGTGTTGAGTTTCTAGTAGGTAGTTTCTAGTGTTGAGTTTCTAATAGGTAGTTTCTAGTGGGTAGTTGCTCGATGTGCAAAATACGGAGGGGAGCTCGGTGCAATGATCAGTCTCTAGAAAAGTAACCGCCTCCAGCGATGACAATGCCAAGAAGGATAATGAACCAGCGGGCACCTTGGGCGGATTCGTTATAATTTTCTACGTAATCCTCGTGCCTGAGTAGTACTCCTCGTTCACTGCGGATATCATAGAATGTGATTGATGCATCCTTGCTATTAACTCTGGAGGTATCCGATTTTTCAATGGCTAGTGATACTTGATCACCCTGTCGTAATCGCTTAAACCGCTGCTCGAAACCATCTCTCAGGATACCTTTGGGAAGCTTGAATTCAGCAACGTATTTATCCAATCGCAGCCTTAGGTCTTCATCGCGCCTGGGATAGGTTAAGAATTCGGGATCTTCCGAAAGTTTCCCTGCCACTCGTACCGTATCGACCTCCTTCATATCTATCCCCCGTGGCCACACGGACAGGATGATAGCCGCTAGCACTATGACGGTGCCCAGCCCGATCCTGACGTAGTTACCCAGGCGAAGTGGACGGTTTTGGTATCCCAAGGGATGAAACTCTAATTTTACTTTTTCTGGCCTGCTTGGACTGCTTGTGGTCTCAGAATTTTCTATCTGTTAGTTTCTAGTGGGTAGTTTCTAGTGTTCATGCTGAACATTGTTCGTGCGCCACTCACTATTCTCTGTACTTACAGAATTTTTCAGGCGCTTTGATCATTGCTTGCAAAAGGCGAAGAATTTCTTCAATCAGTACTTCTGCAGCAAGGTACTGTTGATTGTCAATGTAGTTAAACCGTCGGGCGAAACGCAGCCAGGTTACGGTTTCGTTTGCTTCTCCGAGCGAATCCGTGACCTTGGAAATGAAGTGCTTTGGGTAGCGTCGCTTTCCGTAAGCCTCCGCCAAATTAGCGCAGACTGACCGGGAGGATCGCCGAACTTGATCAGTCAGACTATACTGTTCCTCTTTTGGAAATGCTTGTGATAGGTCTTGAATCATCACTGCCAAATCCTCCCCTTTACTGTAAGCGAGTAGCTTGGTAAATCCTCTAATTGCCATAGTCTTGTTTTGCTGCAAAGCTCATCTAAGGAATAGTGATTAATCGTCCTTTATGCATCTACTTGCGTTTAAATACGGGTATAGTTATTTAGTCGATACGTTTGAGAAGCTAGTAAAAGGACCAGTTCACCAGTAACTACCCACTAGCAACTAGAAACTAGAAACCGACTAATGCGTCGCCTCCCCCGCCCCACTAGGAATACGAATATTCTCCACAATCTCCTGTACCTCCAATGGCGGCGGAGCCGTGAAGTAACAGACCATCAAACTAACGACGAAGTTGATCAGCATGGCAATGGTGCCGAAACCCTCCGGGCTGATACCGAACCACCATTCACTGCTTGGAGGCAGCACCTCGTCGAACCAACCCAGTTTGTACTTGATCATGTACAGAAGCATAGCGATGATGCCTACGACCATTCCACTAATGGCACCCTCTTTATTCATCCGCTTATAGAAGATGCCCAGGATGATAGCCGGGAAGAAGGAAGCTGCGGCTAGTCCGAAAGCCAAAGCGACTACGGCGGCAACGAAGCCGGGCGGATTGATGCCGAAGTAGCCCGCCACGCAAACGGCAGCGACGGCGCTCAGGCGAGCGGCAATCAATTCCCCCCGCTCAGTGATGTTTGGGTTGACGACCTTTTTGATGAGATCGTGAGATACGGAGGCGGAAATCACCAGGAGCAAACCGGCGGCCGTTGAGAGCGCAGCGGCAAGAGCTCCCGCGGCAACAAGGGCAATAACCCAATCCGGCAAGTTGGCGATCTCGGGGTTGGCCAGGACCATGATGTCGCGGTCGACGTACAGTTCGTTAGCGGTAGCCGGATTAGCGTTCGTGGTGACTCGTGCCCCGTTGGCAGCCCGGACTTCTCCGTCATAGGCCGGCTTCCCAACGAAAGCGGAACCGGGGCCATACTGGACGATTCCGTCGTTATTTTTATCCGTCCAGGCGATGAGGCCGATGCCTTCGTAATTCTTCAGCCAGGCGGGTTGCTCCGTGTAGGCCTTGCCCGCCACGCTGTCGATCATATTCGTTTTGGCGAATACGGCGATGGCCGGCGCTGCCGTGTAGAGGATGGCGATCAGCAGCAGTGCGTATCCGGCACTCTTACGGGCATCCTTCACCCTTTTAACCGTAAAGAAGCGGACGATCACGTGCGGCAAACCCGCCGTACCAACCATAAGGGCCAAGGTGATGGCGAAAACATCCATCGTTGATTTAGATCCATCGGTGTAGGCACTGAAACCAAGTTGAGTACTCAGGCCGTCCAGTTTATCCAGCAGGAAAGTGCCGGAGCCATCCGCGAGGGTACTACCCATCCCCAACTGTGGAATTGGGTTGCCCGTCATCTGTAAGGAGATAAAGATGGCCGGCACCATGAAGGCAAAAATGAGGACGCAGTACTGAGCTACCTGCGTGTAGGTGATTCCCTTCATGCCCCCAAGGACAGCGTAAAAAAGTACGATGATCATGCCGATGATGACTCCGGTATTGATGTCGACCTCCAGGAAGCGGGAAAACACCAGGCCTACCCCCCGCATCTGCCCGGCTACGTAGGTGAAGGAAACCAGCAGGGCACAAAAGACGGCGACCAGTCGGGCGGTATTCGAGTAGTACCTGTCCCCAATGAAATCGGGTACGGTGAATTTGCCGAACTTCCTCAGGTATGGGGCGAGTAGGAGAGCCAGCAGAACGTAGCCCCCCGTCCAACCCATCAGGTAGACGGAACCATCGTAGCCGGAGAAAGCGATGATGCCCGCCATGGAGAGGAAGGAGGCGGCGCTCATCCAGTCCGCGGCGGTTGCCATTCCGTTGGCCAGGGGAGATACGCCACCGCCAGCTACGTAGAACTCCTTGGTGGAACCGGCCCTTGACCAGATAGCAATCCCGATGTACAGGGTGAAGGTGAGCCCGACCAGTAGGTAGGTCCAGGTTTGAACGTTCATGAGCTTAAATTGAGGTGGGTCCGGACGGTAATGGGGAGATCAAATTCAGGAATAACACTTTACGTAAAGCTGTATCACCCTTCGTCGTAGCCGTACTTCTTATCCAACTTATTCATGAGCCGGACGTACACGAAAATGAGTACTACGAATACGTAGATCGATCCCTGCTGCGCGAACCAAAATCCAAGTTTAAAGCCTCCGAGTCTGAAGCCGTCCAGCTGTTCTTTAAAGAGTATTCCCGCACCGTAGGAGACGAGGAACCAGATCACCAGCAGGATTGTCAGGTAGCGGAGGTTTTCCTTCCAGTACGCCGTAGCGTTTTGGTCTTTGGGGGTAGGCATGTGGGTGGTCGACTTAAAGCGAAAGTGAAAACATCGTGGCTGGTGCGACGGTATTTTCACCGTAACGCAGCCTCATTACGAAGGTGAACTTACCCAATTTTACTGGCCGGTGGGGAATGTCAGGCGGTAAATGTGTCCCCGAAGAAAGTGCAAAGGATTGCTTTTGGTGGATTGCCGTTCTCTGCTAAGGGCTGCACCATCAATGGTAGTCTATTTCACCAATCTAGCGCCAGATCCACCACCACGTTCTTACTGGCGTTACGGGAATCCAGTGTCCGTAGAGCGCGTTCACCAGACCGAGTATGAAGCCTATTATGAGGAGCCACCCGATCCATTTGCCCCGCACCCGCGTCAGCGCCCCGTACTTGAAATACTTTTCGCCGTTGACCGATTTGATGGTCGCGCGGGAGTAATTGAGCGACATGCCCGCGGCGAATAACAGCAAAATTGGTTGGAAGACCAGGCTGGAAGCCAGTCCCAACAGGGCCACAAATACGACCTGCCACAGTGGAGCCTCCCGGCCTTCACTCAGCGCGGACTGCCGTTCCCGAAGGCGATCTCGGATAGGACGTAACTCCAAATCTACGCCCCGGCGCAGCAGCAAGTTGCGCGCTACCACGGCGGATTCAATCCCGTACCGCTCTTCCCGGTCGAGGATGGCGAGCAAGCTCTCGTCGGTATAATCCGCGTAGGGGTGGCTGAGGATGGCATCTCCCGTCCAGGCATCTTCGGCGGCCTCCCGGATCAGGTAGCGCGCCGCAGCAAAGCTGTTTGTGGGGATTTCCAGGTAGTAGGCAGGTTGAAGCGCCGTACCCATGATGACGTTCTCCCGCCACTGCCCACCATTCTGGTTGGACTGTCTTACGCTGATATTATTGCCTTCGAGCAGTTGTGCGGTCGCCTCCATATCTTCCAGCCGGATGAAGTGATCGAAGACCGCAAAGTCACCGGGCAACGCCGAACCATCCAGAACCATTTGCCGCTTGTCGCTCATGACCTAGTGAAGATAACTCGCTCCGTTGAGGTCCATTACCGAACCGGTGGTGAATTGCGCTTGCGGCGATGCGAGAAAGAGGATGGCCGTCGCGACTTCATCAACGGTGGCCACCCGGTTGAGCGGGCTTTGCGCCTTCACGGCTGCGCCCGCCGCACCCTGCAGGTGAGGGCGGGCCATGGCTGTCTCAATAAATCCCGGAGCGATGGCGTGAACGGTAATGTTATCCTTCCCCACCTCCTGGGCGAGCGACTGGGAAAGTGCGTGAAGACCAGCTTTTGCCGCTCCGTAGCCGACCTGCCCCGCCTCGCCACGGTAGGCACCCCGACTGCCGACGTTGATGATCTTACCGCCACCCTGCTTCCGCATCAGTTGGATGGCGGCGAAAGAGGCCGCCGCTGGGCCCATCAGATTTGTATTCATGGTCAGCTTGAATATCTTGAACCACTCATCAAAGCTCAAACCTCCATCAACTGAATGCTTGAGAAAAATGCCAGCATTATTGACGAGAATATCCAATCCTCCGAGTTGTTCGTGGGCCCGTTCAACGAGTTGATGGGCGGATTCGGGCTTGCTGACGTCAGCTTGCAAGAATACGTGACCTTCGCCGGGTAGACTGGACATTACCTCACGCGCTCCTTCTTCATCCCGGTAGTAATGGATAGCAACCTGTGCACCTGCCTCCGCGAATAGACGGGCCGTTGCGGCACCGACACCCTTACTGGAACCGGTGACGAGGACTTTCTTTCCTGCATGACTAAGGGTGATCATTGAGAGCGTTTAAGGATTGGTGCTTTACAGCTTTAGCTTCGCTGCTACTTCGTGGTGGTTTGTTGGTGCTTTAGCTATCGCTGCTACTTCGTGCTTTGGTGCTATGGTGCTATGGTGCTTGGTGCTTGGTGCTTTGGTGCGATAAAGTTACCGTAGCCTAAAAGTTGCCGCCGAAGATATACTTTTCCGGGCACCGCGGCGTATTGTAACCGGCCATTCTACTTACTATGCGAGTTATCCTGATTCTACTGTTTTGCTGCCTCACGCCAATGGTGCTTTCCGCTCAAGCTAAGAGTCTGAGTAAGAAAGCGATGCGGGAGGTACAGGCCCAGGAAGAGAAACTGGTGGGCCTATCCTACGTAATGCATACGGATAGCTCCGCCGACCAGCGCTTTGCGGCGTGTCGGGAACTGATCAAGGAACTCGTGGAGACACTGAAGACGCCCAATAGCTACTCCTACCCTTTTGATTCCTTGCGGGGAGTCGTCGTAAAGGAGTCACCAGATCAAAAATTTCGCATCTTCAGCTGGGAGCTACACGTGGATGCCGACCTCTATCGACACTACGGGGCCATCCAGTTTAATGAGTCCAAATTGAAGCTGATTCCCCTAATGGACCGTGGCGATGAACTACGGGAAAACCCGGAAAACGTGGTGCTGACGCCCGACAATTGGCTGGGCTACGTGACTTACGATATCGTCCCCGCCGGCAAGTACAACGGCGAGACCATGTACTTCCTCTTCGGTTTCGATCGCTATGGTAAGTTCCGCCGCCAGAAGATTCTGGATGTGCTGACCTTCGATCAGTTTGGCAAACCCAGTTTCGGCGCCCCGGTTTTTCGTACGTATACCCCCGAGGGATTGTTAATGGAAGATCGGAAACGGATCATTCTGATGTACGGTGCGGAGTCCGCCGTCGTGATGCGCCACGACATCTACAACAATCGGATCATTTACGAGAACCTGGTGATGATGCCAGGAAATAGTGGTGAAGGCCCCGTCAACGTGCCGGATGGTAGCTACCACTCCTTGGAGCTGGATGACCAGGGCATTTGGTTCGAAGTAGAAAAAGTGTTCGACCACAAATACGAAGAAGCCCCGCGCGAAGCTGGGAAGGCTCCGGCGGGGCAAGATTTGTTCGGCCGCCCCAAGGGGACGGATAACTAGTATAAGGTCAGCTTACTTAGCTGCCTTCTGTACGGGGAACATTACGGCGAGGTCGGCCCACATCAGCTTGATGTTGTCACCGTCAAGCGCGAAGTCCATACGTTCCGCTGAGGAACCAAGCTCCTGAGACATACCCTTGATGACTACTACGTCATCCTTCTCATCGTAGTCGTAAGCACCCCACTGGTCAGCTTTCTTGTTGAACATGACCGTCCAGTCCGTTTTGCTGTTGGGGCGAGTAAATAGCGCGTAGGTGCCGGCGGCAAGCTTCTTGCCTTCCTTACCCACAAGCACGGGTTCTTTAAAGGTGATGCGAGTCGCTTCGTTGGCACCGGTGCGCCATACCTTTTCGTAGGGGACGAGGTCGCCGTAGATCGTACGGTCATTCACCGCTGGGCTACCGTAGTTGATAGTAACGGGAACATTGGCAATCTGCCCTTCCAGCTCCTTACGGGGTGATTTGATCTCGCCGTCGATGGTCTTGATCACGAAGTTCTCACCGGTCACTTCCGTATCCGAGGCTACCGGAGCAACGGGATTAGGCGTGGTATCCACCGTAGTTTCTTCGTCGGTACTCGTAGAGGCAGTGTCTTGGCAAGCGGTAAAGGCAAACAGGCAAAGGGCCAGAATGGTAGTAAGTCTGAACATTGTTGAATGGTTGTTTTTACACCGAACGCCTTTGGGGGGAAAAGGTCGATTGAGGAGGGGGATTTTTTTGGTGCTTTAGCTTCGCTGCTACTTCGTGGTGGTGCTTTAGCTTCGCTACTACTTCGCGGTGGTGCTTTGGACCGAAAACTTACAGCGGTGGCTAAGTTCATTACGGCATGACTTGCAGTTTGGCAAACTTCAGCATAATGCGCTTCTCCGGTTGGGGTAAGTCGCTGAAGTGAATGGTAGCGATTCGGTTACCGGCACCGCCGTCTACTTTGGTCACCCTACCCTCCCCAAACTTGAGGTGCAGTACCCTGGCGCCAGCCTCAATATCGGCAATAGGACTTGGCTTGAAGTCAGCGGGATCGATCTTGGGTTTTGCGAATTTGGCCGTTCCGCGTGCTCTGACCGGTGGCGTAATGCCCGTCACCCGCGCACGTTGTCGCTGTACCGGGTCGTACTCGTGGCCCTGGCTCCGCGTACGGCTGTGCGTGGTACTCTCGATGGCATCCGCAGGGATTTCGGCTAAGAATCGGCTCGGCTCATTCATCACCATTTTCCCGTAGCGGTAGCGGGTGTTAGCATAGGATAGCGTCAGGAATTGCTCGGCACGCGTGATGGCCACGTAGAAAAGTCGGCGCTCTTCGTCCATCCCGTCCAGCGAGTCCATACTCATCCAGGAAGGGAAGAGCTTTTCTTCGAGTCCAACTACAAATACCGACTTGTATTCGAGGCCCTTGGCGGCGTGGACGGACATTAGCGTCACTACGTCCGTGCTGTTCTGGCTGGTATCCGAATCAAAATCCGTCAGCAGCGCAATGTTTTGCAGGTAGGTAGCCAGCGATTTATCGGGCAAAGTTTCCGTGTCAATAACGGTGTCCTCTTCAACAAAGCTCTTGATGCCATCCAGCAAACTTTGGAAGTTCTCCAGCCGGGCCATCCCTTCAATTGAAGTGTCATTACGGTACAGATCCAGCAAGCCCGATCGTTTGGCGACGAGGTCAGCAATTTCGTACGCATCAGCCGTATCTACCTTGGTGCGGGCTTTCTCGATCATGTCGATGAAGCCATCCGCCTTATGCCGCGTCCTGGTGGGCAGGTTTACGTGCTTCAGCGCGTCGAAGGCCGTCATGTTTTGCTGACCGGCCAAGGTAATGACTTTGGCTACGCTGGTTCCGCCAATACCCCGCTTCGGGTAGTTGATGGTACGGCGGAAAGCCTCCTCGTCATTAGGATTCACGACCAGGCGCAGGTACGCGACCATATCTTTTACCTCCTTCCGTTGGTAGAAGCTCATTCCTCCGTACACCCGGTACGCAATGTTGAACCGGCGGAGGTACTCTTCAAAGATCCGCGACTGTGCATTGGTACGGTAAAGAATGGCGATGTCCTCATTCGCCAAGTGGTGGCGGTTCTTTTGTTCCAGGATAGTATCGGCCACACGGCGGCCTTCCCCGCTATCATCCATTTCCCGGATGACCTTGATCTTCTCCCCCAGCCCTTTGTCCGACCAGATCTTTTTCTGGATCTGCCGTCGATTATTGCTGATGACGGCGTTGGCGGTTGCAACGATGTTCTCGGTGCTCCGGTAATTCTGCTCGAGTTTAAAGGTTTGGATGCCAAATTGGGAGAAGTCCTGCTCAAAATCCAGGATATTCTGGATCGTCGCTCCCCGGAAGGCGTAGATCGACTGCGCATCATCACCCACCACGCAGATGTTACGGGGGCTGTCGGGGTACTGGACCAGCTTTTTTACGATCGCATATTGTAGCGTATTTGTGTCCTGAAACTCATCCACCAACACGTACTTGAATTTCTTACGGTACTTCCCGACAACGTCAGGATGGTTCTGGAACAGCTCGAAAAGGCGGAAAAGCAGATCGTCAAAGTCCATCGCGCCCGCCTTCTTACAGCGGTTGACGTAGGCCGTGTAAATCTTGTAGACCAGCGGCATGTTTGCGGCCTTGTCCTCGGCGAGCAGTTGTTCGTTGGCGGAGTATAGCTTTGGGGTAATCAGGCTGGATTTCGCACTGCTGATCCGATTCTTGATCGCATTAGCTTGGTACACCTTCTTATCCAGATTCATCTCTTTGAGGATCTGGTTGATCAGGCTCTTCGTATCGTCCGTGTCGTAAATCGTAAAGTTGCTTGGGTAGCCGATGTGCTTCGCCTCTACCCGCAAGATCCGGGCGAAGAGACTGTGGAAGGTGCCCGCCCAGATATTGCCCGCACGGTTTCCTACGACTTTACTGATCCGCTCCTTCATCTCTCGGGCTGCCTTATTGGTAAACGTCAGCGCCAGGATTTCCCAGGGCGCCGCCCCTTTCTCGATGAGGTGGGCAATCCGAAACGTCAGCACCCGCGTCTTACCCGAACCGGGCCCCGCAACCACCAAAACTGGTCCTTCCGTGGTCGTCACGGCAGCACGCTGCACGTCATTTAGGCCATCAAGATAATTCGGAGGCGTTTGGGTAGCGGGTGTGGACATGCTGCTGTTTTATTCAGTGGGCGAATATACAATGAGCACCGACAAGTATAAAAACAGAATGTATCAAATACCGCCTACTTCCTCATTTTAGTTAGAGCGGATGGGTCGGTTATTCATTCCGCCGACTCCCATCGGGTGCAAGCTTGTCTTCCGCTTCATCTACTGTACTAATTCCACAGCCCGATTTTTAACGAAGGTGGCCGCAAATTCCTCATAAGTGTACATCACTGCCTCGTTACCAGACACACTACCAACTTGCTTCTCCATATTCATCGGCAAGTGTACGCGCAATGGGAACTTCAGTGTCAACGAATCACCCGAGACTACGTAAGTGACGTAATGGTTTGGATCGCACGTATCCCCACTCCGTAACACTGGCGCGCTCGGATGAGCGGAAAGGCTTCCGGTCGCAATCGTCCGGTCCGGCGTCAGAATGGAGTAGCCATTTTGCCCTTCCAGTCTCAAGGTAAGTTCCTGCGTTTCGAAGTCAGGCAGGTAAATACCCCTACGGGCTTCGTCTCCCGAAAAGCTTACTGATGCCCATTCACTCCGCTTCTCCTTAACGGTACTTATTAGGGGTGACGTTTGTCCTTGGAAATCAGAAAGGTCACTAATAATCTGGGAGGTATTCGTGACGAGAGCCGAAAGTGCGACCTCCTGCGGTCGACCAAAAGAGGAAGTATTTACCCTACGGCCAATTATCGTCAACGGGTCAGTGCTGATGGAATCAATCAATAGCACCCGGTGGTTCGCCTCCCCGTATTCCGTAGCCAGGATGGGTTGGATGAATTCATTTCTCACCCGGTAGATTTGTCCTTTCCCTTCATTGAGTTGATAAAAATCTTCACCCATGTTCAGAACACCATCCTTTACTTGGCGCTGCAGGAAACCAATGCGGTAGGATTTATTGACCACACAGCCCTTCCCATTTTCCATCGGCACGTAATAGTCCACCGATTCTTTCTGCAGGGCAAATCGTTCCGGCGCAGCAAGTGGGCGCAGGGCCGCGTGCCGAAGTGCGCTGTCCAGATTCACCGCTGGTTTATAGTTACGTAATTGTAGGAGAGTATGGCGATTCTGGGCAGCAGGGTCATATACGGTAATGGTCTCCGCTGATTTACGCTGCCAACTCCAGTAGTCTGAAGGTGCATCTCCTTCAACGATTAACGAATCTTGCAGCGCATACTTGCGCACGTAATTCGGGTCCATCGCCGATGTCACGGTAATCCCGGCATCCTCCCAGGTGATGATGTTTCCCTGGTCAATAAATCCGCCGCGTAGGCCTAGATCATTGGAAATGACGATATACTGCTCTCGCTCTGCCGTCTCCGGCGCGACGGGGTTAGTACAAGAAGGCATTAAAAACAGGAAAAAGAATAGGGTCGAAATCTTCAAATGGTGCATTGCACCAGTAGATGCAAAGCGATCTCATAGTGGCGGGTGGATACCGAAGTTTTTCTGGGCGCTGCCGCAGGTGCAATAAAATGGGGAGGGGAATAATCCCTAAGCAAGATGGAAAACGGAACGGAATTGAGTCACACGCTAGTGGGGAGACCGTCCCCATCGTCCGTATCGGAAGGCATCCACTTCCCATGGAGCTTCAGGACGCGCTCGATCACGTCGCGGGCAGCCCCGTAGCCCCCCTTGGCGTGGCTGACGTATTGGGAAATACCAAGGATCTCCGGACAGGCGTCGTTCGGGCAGGCGGGTAATCCGACGAGTTTCATGACTTGCAGGTCCACCATATCGTCCCCCATAAAGAGGACGTTTTCAAAGGTGATCTCATCCTCGTAAAGGTACATGAACTCCCGGTAGGCGGCTACCTTATCCTTGATCCCGTAGTAAAGGTTAACGACACCCAGATTTTCCAGGCGGCTAACGACGCCCTCACTTTTCCCACCAGTAATGATGGCAACCTTGTACCCCTGCTCGATGGCCCGTTTAATGGCGTAGCCATCCCGCACGTTCATGCTCCGCAGTAAACTCCCATCTTCCTGCACGAGGAGTTGGGAATTGGTCAGTACCCCATCAACGTCGAAGATGAAGGTGGTGATGGGTTGGAATTTCTCGAGATCGTTCACGGGCGTTTACTGGTTGTCCCGCCATTCGTAGACCCACTTAGCCTGGATCTGCTCCAGGTGTTCCTCCGTCGAGCCTTCCTTGGTACCGGTGAAACTGGGGATTTCCAGGATCCACGTGAGCAGATCGGTGAAGCGAATGCGATAGATCCGGTCCTGACCAAACTCGTCACCAAAACGGTCGTAGAGGGCCATGGCAATATCTTCGTGGTCCGCCCAACCGAATGGGAAATCGTCAAAATCTTTAAAGCTCAAGGGGTAGTAATTTGGTAGTGAGTTGTGGATGAGGACTGGAGCCGGCACTAGTGCTCGTGGCCGATGATTTGCTTCTGGTCGGGAATCTCCACTTCAATGGTAGCATCTTCGTCGAGGATGACAGCCTGGCATCCGAGCCGGCTTTCTAAACGGGGATTAATGGCCCGGTCAATGAAGTCCTCTTCCTTATCGCTGATTTCTTCCAGCGCGTCCTCACCGGAAAGCACGTAGATGTGGCAAGTGCTGCAAGCACAAACTTCTCCGCAGTTGTGGTTAAGGTGGATATCGTTATCCTCCGTCACTTCGAGGATGCTAATGTCCGCCTCGACGTTTTCGACGATCTTGGGGGCGATGGACTTATCCTCAAAGGTAAATTTTACTGTAGCCATAAGGGGCGTTGGGTATCTGTTGTATAGAAAGCAAATGCTTTAACGTTGGACTTGGTTGCTCCCGGAAGCACTTCCCGTTGAAACATAAAAAAAACCGCTGCCGGCCTAAGCCGACAACGGTTTTACTGAGTAGCGGGGACAGGACTCGAACCTGTGACCTTCGGGTTATGAGCCCGACGAGCTACCAACTGCTCCACCCCGCGCTGTTATTTTATTATCACCCTTCGTTAAGGGGCTGCAAATATACAACTAGAATTTAAACGGCAAAGTTTAATCTTGTTTTTGGAAAAATTAATCGTCCGCCTCGGGTGCGAGCTGGACGCGTAATCCATTCAGCGCGGGCGTCATCTGCAACTGACAACCAAGGCGAGAATTGTCCTCCACGAAAAAAGCTTGGTCGAGCATATCCTCCTCATCCTCCCCCATTTCCGGGAGTTCAGTATTGGATAGCACGTAGCAATGGCAGGTGCTACAGAGTGCCATCCCCCCACACGTGCCTTTAACGGGTAGCTCGTAGGCTTTGCAAACCTCCATCAAATTCATGTTCATGTCCGTTGGGGCTTCCAACTCGTGAGCTTCTCCGTGGCGGTCGACCACAACCAATTCAATATTGCCTTCTTCAGCCATAGCTTATACTTTAAACAAAGATAGTGGCACCAATTAGATAGGTAGCAAGATATTTACAGTATAATTTTGAGAAATTACTGGATGAGTAACAACCCTAACTCCACCTATTTCAGTGGCGGGCTTTCACGAGAATATCTCTAGTGCACGATCACTCGAGTAGTTGTGCTTTCCTCTCTTTCAATTACCATTACTTGGTAGTAGCCGCTTGGTAACTCTCCAAGGTTCACCCCTAATTGAACCGGCGTGCCCGGTATTCTTATTGGGCGCTGAGTGCTCACTAATCGCCCATTCAAGTCAAAAACGCGTACGCTCACTTCATTACTGATTACCAATTTATTTAAGGTGATTACCGTAAAGTCACTGGTGGGGTTGGGGCTTACGTTAGCAACAGCTAGTTCGCTCTCCTCACCGTCTTCACACAGTTCAATAAGTAATTCCTGGCTCTTGGCGACGTTGAGCATACCACCACTACTGGTCCTGAATTCTAAGGAAGGAAGGGTCTTTGTTCCAGCTAGTAGAACATCCCGAATCATCAAAGCTGCCTCTGCAGGATCAGTCTTCACCTTGTCGTGAAAGCTGGGGCAGGGGCTGGAATACAACAACGCAATGGCACCTGTCACGTATGGGGCGGCAGCGCTCGTATTGCCAAAGCCACCAAATTGATTCCCCGGTAACGTGCTGTAACTGCCTTCTCCCGGAGCACCAAGATCCACGTTCTCCCGGCCGTAAGCGGACATTCGGTACAAGCGATCCAGCGTATCCACGTTAGCTACGCTGAGCAGATAGTCCGTCTCGCAATCGGAAGGCATGTCGCCCCGCTCATCTACGTCCCAACTAAAGTTAGCGGTAGCTGCAGCCGTGAGGATTCCTTCTGCTCCCAATTTGTCGTACATGGCTCCCCAGAGCGGATACTGGTCGCAGGTGCCACCTTCGACGCCAAAACTGGCGTTGGTTGCGACAACGAAAGCCCCTTCCCTACCCTGGGTCTCATTCCATAGTTTCCGTTGTTGGCGGACGTATTCGTAAGCCTCAATGATCTGTGACTCACGTTGGATGCTGAAAAGCATCATCTTGGTATTCCAATTAGTCCCCGTAATACCAAGTTCATTGTCGCCTACGGCACCGAGCGTACCAATGACCTGCGTTCCGTGCGTCCCAACCTTAAGTCGCTGAGTGCCGTCCACCATATTCCAGCCATAACGGTCGTCGACGTATCCATTCCCATCATTATCTCTACCATCGTCTGGTATTTCGGCTGGATTAGTCCAAAGATTAGCCTTTAGGTCCGGATGATTGGTTTGGAAGCCGCCGTCAAGCACGGCGATTACGATGTCGTGGCCATCGGGCGTTTGCCCGCCGGTCGTCAGGTTCCAGGCATCGGTAAAGCCAGTTCGATCCAGGTTGTTTGCTTGCCGCCAATACTGGGCATCGTTCGGCTGATTACGAAAGTCTACGGTGCGATCACGTTGCACGTGCAGAACAATTGGATTTGATGCCAATTGATGTGCAGCCAGGTTAGCTTTTGCCTCATCAACGAAAATGAGTAGTTCGATGCCCGCGTCGGGTACAATCAGTTTGCGGGATGCCAATCCAAAGAGTGGTAGCTCACTATTCAGCATCTTACCCGTCGTGCCATCAATATTCCATTGAACCAGCAGTTGCCTGGTTTGCCCGGAAACCGACAGTCCCCAAATGAGAAAAAGCTGGATGAGTAAATAAGATCGCAAATTCATAGGTAATGCAGGCTCAGTACTATTACAATTTACTTCGTTAATCCTCCTACATCGCGGGAAAGTCAAATGCCGCAAGTTATCAGACAGTATCTTGTGAAAGTCAGTCCAATGACACTGCACCCGCGGCAGCGCCTTCAGCATTTCAGCATTTCAGCTTATCGGTTCCCGAGCGCATCGGGAGCGTACCTATCTCATCCACTGCTCAGGATCTAAAGACGCTCACGGTAGTTATTGATGTATAAATGGCCTTCGGGGTAGATATCAACATTCAATCCGTGTTGCACCGCAATCGGTTTGATTTCCTCCGCCTCTAATGAGCCGTGTTCATTCAGTGATTGACTCAGTTCAAGCAACAGCGCTCGGTGCGTTTCCAGCAACTGATGGGTCTCCGCTACTAAGGCTCGCATCAGTGTTTCTACGGGCTCATCAGTCACCTTCCAGTCCATCTTGTGTGGGTAGTGTTCCGTGCTGTACACCGCCTGGAAATTCTCGTCGAAACCAAACTGGCGGAAGTAATCATTCAGGATGCCCGAAGCCTCCATACGGTCGTGTACGCGCCCGACGCTAGCGTGATCAGCACCGAAAATCAATTCTTCGGCCAGTCCACCCGCGAGGTAGATTTTGGCCTTATCCAGCAAGCTCTTTTTGGTAGAATGCATCTGGTGAGGGAAGGTGAAACCACCCGCATAGCTGTTGGCTACCCGGCTTTTCAGCTGCAGGGGCACCATTCCCGTGAGGGCCATATACACCACGGCGTGGCCGCACTCGTGTACGGAAATATTAGCCGTAACATCGGCCTCGTTGCTCTGGCGTACGGCGTCGATCCGTCCGACATATTTGATTGATTTCTCGTGGGGGCCAAATTTACCAATCAACGCTTTGCCTTGCCTATCGTAGCTAACCGTGATGTGATGCTGATTAACCATCAAAGCCTCGAACATGAAGGTGCTCAGATTAGCCTCCAAAATGTCAATGACTGAACTAAACACTGGCCGCACCCCCTGCACGGGGAAAACCCCGTTGCGGTAGATCAACTCATTTACGGACGGATCTACCTCGACGCGTAAACCTACACGCTCTTGAAGATTGCCGGTAACCCGGTCAATTTCCTTTTGGATCAGGATCTCAAAGTGTTCCCGTTTGAGACTACGGTAGATCAAATGAATATTACCAAAGCGGGCTACCTGTTCCGGCCGGAATTTCCGGGAAAGCGCATTCTTGATGTCCACAATGGAAACCTTCTCCGAGAAGGCGTGGAAGATGTCTGCGTCAATATCCGCCTCGCTGGTTTGGCCGGCCATATTGAAGGCCTCATCCAGGTTACCGCTGATAATGATCAACGTTTTGGCGTGGTTGATAGGCTCGTAGATCTTCTTCTCCTCCTTCGCGCGCAGAATCATGTCGATGACGTCGTCCTCGGTCATCTCCGTAAGTTCCATGACGCTTTGGGTCAGCATCAGATTCCGTTTCATTTGGATGGCCTCCCACGTGGTGATTTTGCCGGACTGTGCGGATTCCGTACCCTTTTTCCGAGCTTCCTCGCGGGTCTTCCGCATGCTCAGGTAGTTGTAGAGCGTCGTGTCGAGGTCCTCCCGCGTCTTACGGCTGAGGCGTCCGTCGCTCAACAATTCCCAGAAGTCATTGTACTTGGCCTGCACAATGGGCGCGCCGTTATCGTCAACGGTGCTAAAGCGCTGTATCTCATCGAAAAGCACGATCGCTGGCTTGCCGTTATTCAACTCATGCTCGCCGAGCATATTGAATACGGTATCGTTCCAACTCGTTCCGCCGTCTCCGGTGCTGAGTTCAATCTCCGCAAAGCGGTCCTGAAAATCTAAAAAGCGCACCATTTTTCTGACGAGGTCAGTCTTACCCACGCCAGTCATACCCCACAGGTTCACGATCACCGGCCGCGTCAGGATCTCTGGCAGCAGATACCACACCTGAAGGTAATTGATCAATTCGTCGATGATCGAATCGATACCTACAAACTCCTCCTTGAGGTAGGCCTTGCAGGCTTCCAATTTTTCGCGTTTAGCAAGAATCAATGACTGGTCAATAACCATAGAAGGGACTGTGGGTGGAGTATCTAGTAGTTTCAGGTGCGTTAGAATTTTGAAGGTTTAAGGGCGCTGCCGCAGGTGCGGCGGAAGATGGCAAGTAACGGTAGAAGACTAATCCCATCGGCTGGACGTAGTGACTGAAAACTTCTAGCCTTGCCGCCAATACTAATTACTAGCCTGGGTGAAAAGTTGCTTCCAATAACAAAAATGCCCTCCACCAAACGAATGGTGGAGGGCAAGCGAACTTTCGTTCAGTCAGTAAGACTACCGGCGGGCCTTGCGAGCGGCCTTGCGGGCTGCCTTTTCGGCCTTACGCTCCGCCTTGGCGGCTTTGCGTGCCTCGCGGTCGAGGGCGATGCCAGTGTAGATGTCGTCACCAGCTACGCGGTCACGGCTTGGGCGGGTGCTGGTACGCGTCGTAGCGGAACGTCCGTTGGTGCTGCGCGAAGAAGTCGTGCT
Source organism: Lewinella sp. 4G2 (assembly GCF_001625015.1). NCBI lineage: Bacteria > Pseudomonadati > Bacteroidota > Saprospiria > Saprospirales > Lewinellaceae > Lewinella > Lewinella sp. 4G2. The sequence goes on from NZ_LVWJ02000014.1 coordinate 3,573,630, forward strand.
GCGGTCACGGTCTGAGTAACGCGTGTTGGTATTACCAGTGGAACGGCGCGTAGTGGTCGTGGTACGGCGAGTCGTACCGGCCGTGCTACGGCGCGTAGTGGCGTTACCACCGGGAGGGCAGTAAGCGGGGTTGGTGTTCCGACGGGTAGTCGTAGTAGTACGGCGAGTCGTCGACGTACGTGGCGCAGTAGAAGTACGCGTCTGCGTACGGGTGCTGCGGTTAACCCGGGTAGTCGTACGAGCGGGAGCTGTACGGGTGCGGGAAGTGGCGGTTGTCGTACCAGTGCGGCCAGGGACCTGAGCTTCAGCTTCGAAGCTAACGAGGGTGAATGCCAGCAGCATCAGGATAGCGAGAGAGAATTTGTTACGCATGATTGAGGTGTTTGATTATGTACCAAAGAAACGCCGAAAAGAGATCAAAGACGAATCCTACGCCCTGCTTAACCTCGATTTCACTTATTCCTAAAGGTACTCTTAACGATTTAGCCAAGTGTTAAGGTAACAACGTGACTTACCCAATTTGTTGTCCTATATATAAGGATACATCTTGCTATCGTCGTCCATCGTACACCAACGTGGCTAAATCTCCAGGGCTAGTTTCCCCACATCTTTGCTCTCCAGGGTACTTTCTCCGCCCATCAGGAAAGCATCAACGGAGCGCGCGCACTCCCGGCCTTCCGAGATGGCCCAGACGACGAGGCTTTGCCCTCGGCGCATATCACCCGCAGCAAAGACCTTAGGCACGCTGGTTTGGTAATTATGTTCCGGGCTGGCCGCAACGTTGCGGCGGCTGTCCAGGCCCACACCCAATTTCTCCAGCAGGCCTTCGTGCTGGGGATGGAGGAATCCAGCGGCAATTAATAGTAGCTCGCAGGGAAGTTCGCGCTCCGTTCCGGGAATTTTCACAAAGGTGTTCCGCCCGGTCTGGTCCTTACCCCAACGGATGTTCACAGTTTTGATAGCGCGCAAGTTGCCGTCTTCATCGCCCAAAAATTCTTCGGTCAGGACAGCAAATTCTCGTTCACAGCCTTCCTCGTGAGAAGTTGAAGTCCGTAAGATCATCGGCCAGTTTGGCCAGCTATTGATGTCCCGCTCGGCGGGTGGCATTGCCATGATCTCAATTTGGGTGACGGAAGCGGCTCCGTGGCGATTGGACGTTCCCACACAGTCAGCTCCGGTATCACCACCGCCAATCACGACGACGTTCTTGCCCTTTGCGTGGATCTCCGGGACGGCCGTCAAGTCATCGCCGGCGACGCGTTTGTTGTTTTGCTCCAAAAATTCCATCGCAAAATGGACGCCCTGAAACTGCCGCCCTGGTGCCGGGATGTCCCGTGGAATGGTAGAGCCCCCCGCCAGAACGATGGCCTCGTTCTCCCGCATTAATTGCTTCACCTCCACGTTCACACCAACGTTAGCATTGACTTCGAACTTGATGCCTTCCGCCACCATCAGATCAACGCGGCGGTCGATCACGGATTTTTCCAGCTTAAAGTCTGGGATGCCGTAGCGCAGCAAACCACCGACTCGTGTATTTCTCTCGTAGACGGTGACGGTATGCCCCGCCTTATTGAGCTGTGCCGCAGCCGCCAAACCTGCTGGACCCGAACCAACTACCGCTACCTTCTTTCCGGTACGGGTAGCCGGTGGCTTGGGACGGGCGTACCCCCGCTTGAAGGCCTCTTCAGCAATGCTCTTCTCGATGTGTTCGATGGCCACCGGCGGCTGATTGATCCCTAACACGCAAGCGCTTTCGCAGGGCGCCGGGCAAATGCGTCCGGTGAACTCAGGGAAATTATTTGTCTCGCTGAGAATTTGAAAGGCCAGCATCCAGTCCTCCTCGTAAACGGCGTCGTTAAACTCGGGAATGATGTTGCCGAGCGGACAACCATTGTGGCAGAATGGCACCCCACAATCCATGCACCGGCTCGCCTGGGAGATCGTCTTCTCCTCGGACATCGGTTCGTAGAGTTCCTTCCAATCCTGTTTGCGCTGCTCGACCGGCCGTTTGGCGGGTAACTCGCGGGTAACGTTCAAAAATCCTTGGGGATTAGCCATGATATTCTTAATTCAATAGTTAGAAATCGAAGGGCGGAAACAAAGCTGTTTCACAGCCCCTGCAGCTACAACTGAGCGTAAAACCGCAACGTAGCGGCTTAACGCTCAAGCGATCAGCTACGATGGAATACTGAGCTCCACTTGCGGCTCCATCTTCTTCTCAGCCAGCACGCGTTTGTAATCGCGCGGCATGACCTTGATGAATCGGCTCAGTGCCCCATTCCAGTCCTTTAGTAAATCAGCGGCGGCTTTAGAGCTGGTGTACACTTTGTGGTTGGTCACCATCTGCTTGAGGAGTTGCTCGTCAAATGCGTTCAGTCTTTCGATATCAGCCATGTCGTCATTGAGGCGGTCTTTAAAGGTGCCATCCTCATCCAGGATGTAGGCCATACCGCCGGACATGCCCGCGCCAAAGTTCTTACCCGTAGATCCAAGGACGACGACGACCCCACCAGTCATGTACTCACAACCGTGGTCGCCAATTCCTTCGACGACAGTTTTGACGCCAGAATTCCGTACCGCAAATCGTTCGCCAGCTTGACCCTTTATGTAGGCCTCTCCGGAGGTAGCCCCGTAGAAGGCGACATTGCCAATAATGATATTCTCGTGGGGATCAAATTTGGACTTGCGGTCGGGCACTACGATCAGTCTGCCACCACTAAGTCCCTTCCCAAAGTAATCGTTGGATTCACCCTCCAGCAAGAATTCAAGGCCCTTAGCTCCAAAGGCACCAAAGGACTGACCGGCTGAACCCCGGAAGCGATACTTGATCGTTCCGTCCGGCAGACCCTCACCGTGAAAGCGGCGGCTTATCTCGTTAGATAGCATCGTCCCAACGGCACGGTCAGTATTGACAATGGCGAATTCTTCGTTCACCGGTTGAATCTCTTCCAGTGCGGGCTTCGCCTTCGCGATGAGTTGCCGATCAATTACGCTGCCCAGCTCGTGGTCCTGAACGACCTTATTGTAGAGGCCAACTGTCTCGTCGGCGATTTCCTTGTAGAGAATGGGGCTGAGATCCAGCGCTCGGTACTTCCAGTGTTCCGCTTCGGGGTTGACTTTGAGGTGTTCTACTTTACCAACCATCTCGTTGACGGTCCGGTAGCCCAACTCAGCCATAATGGATCGCATGTCCTCCGCAAGGAAGCGGAAGAAATTGATGACGTGGTCCGGGTCACCCGTGAAACGCTTCCGGAGTTCAGGGTTTTGAGTAGCAATGCCAACTGGGCAGGTGTTGACGTGGCACTTCCGCATCATGATACAGCCTTCCACAACCAGCGCTGCGGTCGCTACACCGTATTCTTCCGCACCCAGTAGCGTGGCAATTACGAGATCACGACCCGTACGGATCTGGCCATCGGTCTGTAGGACGATCCGGTCACGGAGTTTATTCCGGACCAGCGTTTGGTGCGTTTCCGACAGCCCAAGCTCCCAGGGGAGACCGGCGTGGCGAATAGAACTAAGCGGCGAGGCTCCCGTACCGCCATCGTGGCCGGCAATCAGGATGGCGTCTGCTTTTGCTTTAGCTACGCCGGAAGCAATAATACCAACGCCGGCTTTGGACACTAATTTGACGTTGATACGCGCCTTGCGGTTGGCATTCTTGAGGTCGTAGATCAACTGCGCCAGGTCCTCGATGGAATAGATATCGTGGTGAGGGGGCGGCGAGATCAAACCCACCCCGGGCGTTGAATTACGTACGCGCCCGATCCAATCGTCGACTTTGTGTCCGGGAAGCTGGCCGCCCTCGCCGGGCTTGGCTCCCTGGGCCATCTTGATTTGGATCTCATCCGCATTCGTGAGGTAGTGGCTGGTGACGCCAAAGCGCCCCGAAGCCACCTGCTTGATAGCGGACCGCATATTGCGACCCTGTTCATCCACCTGAAAGCGAATGGGGTCTTCCCCACCCTCTCCGGAATTGGACTTCGCACCGATACGGTTCATGGCAATGGCCAACGTAGTATGTGCCTCCCAACTAATGGAACCAAAAGACATGGCCCCAGTAGCGAAGCGCTGCATGATTTCCTCGGCGGGTTCTACTTCCTCAATGGGAATTGGAGAACCCTTACGGAAAGCCAACAACCCGCGCAAGGTCAGCGCCTTCTGCGTCTGGTCGTTGATGGTGTCCTTATACTTCTCGTAGGCCTCCGCGTCATTCTTTCTGGCGGCAATTTGCAGGTAGTGAATGCTTTTCGGGTTGAACGTGTGTGCTTCACCGCGGCGTTTCCACTGGTAGACGCCACCAACCTCCAAACGAGGATTAGCAATCGGCTTCGGTGGATAAGCGAGTTCATGGCGGACGAGAACCTCTTTGGCCAGCCCGTCGTAGCCAACACCCTCGATCCGGCTAATGGAGCCCCGGAAGCATTCATTGACCACCTTGTGATTCAACCCAACGGCTTCAAAGATCTGTGCACCCTGGTAAGACTGTAGCGTCGAGATTCCGATCTTCGACATGATCTTCAGCAGACCCTTTCCAATGGCTTTGCGGTAGATGGTCAGTACTTCCTTGCGTTCCAGACCCTCTTCGTCAAAAACTCCGTTTGTGTGGAGGTCAGAAAGCGCTGCGTAGGTTACGTATGGGTTCACGGCGCTGGCCCCGTAACCGATTAGGGTTGCAAAGTGGTGCGTCTCGCGCACGTCACCAGCCTCAATCACCAGGCTGGTTTTCGCCCTCAGGCCCAACTCGACTAAGTGATGGTGGATAGCCCCCGTTGCCAATAGGGATGGTACCGGCGCATTATTACTATCGGCAGCCCGGTCTGAGATGATCAAAATATTATGCCCTGTCCGCACGAGGCTTTCCGCCTGGGCTTTGATGTGCTCAAGAGAAGCGTGAAGCCGGCCGGCCAATCCGTCCGTCTTAAACACGATATCGATCACACCAGACCGGAAGTCTGGGTGGTGCAATTCCTTGAGCGCCGCCATCTTGTCGTTCGTCAGGACGGGGCTATCCAGATGAATATTCTTAGCGTTCGCTGGCGTCACTTCGGTGATGTTTCCCGTTTCACCGAGCATGGCGTAGAGGGACATGACGCTCCGCTCACGGATCGGATCAATCGGCGGGTTCGTTACCTGAGCGAATAGTTGCTTGAAGTAATTCGCAATGTGCTGGCTCTGGAGGCTCAGAGCTGCCAGCGGAGTATCCGCTCCCATGGAACCAATTGGGTCCTTCTTACCCTTGATCATGGGTTCCAGCATGAAGTTCAGGTCCTCCTTAGTGTACCCAAAGAGTTGCAGGCGCTGGAACAAGGTCTTCTCCCCCATGCTGATGGCAGCTTTCCGGCGGAGGGGAAGGTCATCGATACTGATACGATGCTCGTCCAACCACTCGCGGTAGGGCAAGCGCTTACAGATTGTTTCCTTTAATTCTTCATCTCCAATAATGCGGTGCTCCTGCAGGTCAGCAACGAGGATTCGGCCGGGTTGCAGGCGGCCTTTTTGCACTACCGTGCTTTGGTCCACCGGAAGGGCACCCGCTTCGGAGGCTACGATGAGGGTATTGTCGTCGGTCAGGCACCACCGGCTGGGGCGGAGGCCATTGCGGTCTAGCGTGGCTCCAACTAGGATGCCGTCAGTAAAGCAAATGGAAGCCGGGCCGTCCCAGGGTTCCATCAGGCCCTTCGTGTATTCGTAGAAGGCGCGCTTGTAGTCGGGCATCAGCTCGTCGTGCTGCCAGGCTTCGGGCACCATCATCATGAGTGCGTGGGGAATGCTGACGCCATTCAAGGTCAGGAACTCCAGTACGTTGTCGAAGTTGGCAGAGTCAGAGAGCCCCGTACCACAGACCGGGTAAATTTTATCGAGTTCGTCGGTAGTGAACTTCGAAGTTTCGCGGATCAGACTCTCCTTTGATTTCCACCAGTTCACGTTGCCCTGGATGGTATTGATCTCACCGTTGTGCGCGATCATCCGGAAGGGCTGAGCCAGCTTCCACTTCGGCACAGTGTTGGTTGAAAAGCGGCTGTGGACCAGTGCGATTGCCGACTTAAAGTCAATGTCTTGAAGATCACTGAAGTACCCGGGCACTTGCCAGGTAGTCAGCTGCCCCTTGTAGACAATCGTTTTGTAGCTGAAACTAGCGATGTAGAAGAGGTCCCTGGTTTCTGGGTAAGTAAGGTGGATCTTGTGAGTGGCGTACTTCCGAAGTACAAACAGCCGGCGCTCTAAAGCGGCGGGCTCCATTTCCTCACGGGGTACTACGAAGACCTGTTCAAAACGGGGCTCTACCCCCCGGCTGGTCGGGCCTACCTCTTCGTGGTCGGTAGGCACCTTGCGGTAATGGAGGAGATCGAAACCCATTTCGTCCGCATAGTCTTCGAACAAGTACTTACAGCGTTCCGCCAGTTGTTTTTCGTCCGGCATAAACATCATTCCTACACCGTACTTACTATGTTCGGGAAGTGCTTTGCCCTTTGCGCCAAGTTGCTTGGCAAAAAACTCGTGCGGTATTTGCGTAAGGATACCGGCACCGTCACCGGAATTGGGCTCACAGCCGCAGGCGCCACGGTGCTCCATGGCGATCAGCATCGTTAGTGCATCCGTCACGGTTTTGTGTTGCGCAACGCCATCAAGGTTGGCGATGAAGCCCGTACCACAGGCATCCGATTCAAGGTGGGGCGTATACAAGCCCTGAGGCTTTGGAGAGTTTTCTACGTAGCGCATTATGTCGGTTTGTTGGTGCTCATTTGCCAAAGGGCAAAGAGGCATCAGTGAAGACAATTTTTATTGCTGGCGTACTTGGTAAGAGGGGCTAAATCGTGGTGGGCCCGGTAGTTTACTAGGGCTGCACAAGATAAGAAGTAAAGGGGTCTGAACACAAGAATGCTTTCGCAAGTACCCGTCATTTTCCGATTGCTAAAATCTTTCCACCCCAATGACGAGCTAGCGCCGGGTACTTTATTTGGCTCAAAGTCAAGTCGCCTTACAATTTCTCACGGAAAATGCAACTCTGCCAAATGAATGGCTTTTACGCCATAACATATTGTAGAAATCCTGGCTATGTGTTGTGCTGGCTATTACCGGCGCTGCCTCTCACCTATGTCTTAGAGCATAGGCGCTGACGTAGAAGCCAGCAAAGGGGCGAGCAAACCTTCCTCTTAGCACACCATGTTCCGAACCCTTGAGAGAATAATTACCTTTGCGCTAACAAACCCTTAACGACTGCTTCAGGTTTGTGACTATGCGCGTTGCGTCCGTCAGAACACTGGTCAATTGTCCGCGCGCTCTGATTATTGGCTGCGATACTGCAGCAACCTGCTTAACTCGATCATCTTGCTCCGTTTCTTCCCACTCGTTCTGGCCTTTTGCTTAGTGCCTTTCCTGGCGTCCGCACAACTCGACGAAATCGACGGGCCTTACGTGATGTTCAAGAGAAACGAAACCATTGCACAGTGGGCTTACCCCGAAGATGACCGGGCCGACGAGCTTTCTCTGACGGGTGCCGATACTGCTAGCCTGCCTTCATTTCCCGGATTTCACCCCGAAACCTTTGACCCTCAGCGCGAATTTAACCGCCAGCTTCAGTTTACTTTCAGCGGCGTTACCCGAGTTGCAGCCCTGAGCGATATTCACGGCCAGTACGCCGTGGCCCGCAAACTACTGATCGCAAACGGTATTATCGATGAGGAAGAAAACTGGACTTTTGGCGATGGGCACCTCGTGATCGTGGGCGATGTCTTTGATCGTGGAGACCAGGTGAATGCTACGCTGTGGCTGATCTACCACTTGCAGCAACAGGCGCCGGAGTTTGGTGGCCGGGTGCACTTCTTGCTGGGCAACCACGAAACCATGGTCATTGAGGGCGACGTGCGGTACGTACATAAGCGGTACCTCAATACCATCGATTTGCTCAAAAATCCCTACGAGAAGTTATACGGCAACGACTCCTTTCTTGGCCGCTGGCTTCGCACCCTGCCCCTTACCGTAAAGATCAACGATGTTGTTTATGTCCACGGTGGTTTTAGCAAAGAAGTAGTCTACCAGATTGGCGGATTAGAGAAGATCAACAACACCTACCATAAGCATCTGCTTACTCCCCGCGCAGAAATTGTGTCCATGAATAGTGGTCGCCTGGACTTGCTACACGGACGGCAGGGGCCATTGTGGTACCGCGGCTACTTTCTGGACCGCGACTTTGATCAGAACGACATTGCCCGCATCCTCAGAAAATTGGATGCAGAACATTTAGTGGTAGGGCACACCTCTTTTAGCGCCATCAAACGCTATTTTGGTGACCGCGTATTCGCCGTTGATAGCAGCATCAAATTTGGCTCCGTTGGGGAATTACTCCTCATCGAAGATGGCGTCTTCAAGCGCGGTACGCTGACCGGAGAACGGTTAGAGATTGAGATAATGAAGAAGTAACGAAGCCAAGTACTGATCTCGTTAGAGGTGCTTACCTTTCTATTCAGTTGCTATCGCTCCCTACGAGGTCATTCCTAATTCTTGCCTATTTCTCGGCACCAGCGGCAGCGCCAGTATACAAGCATTGGATACGCTAGCTTAACTTCGCCGCAGCTCAAAAATTAACCGCCGGTGGCCAACAAATACTTTGATCTGATTGACCAAACCTTCTACTTCCCACAGGAAGGGTTTGACCTCGATAAAGGCTATTTGACGTTCAATAATATCCCGTTGATTCACTTGATCAACAAATACGGGACGCCCCTGAAATTGACCTATCTGCCAAGTATCGGGCGCAAGATCAAGCAAGCGAGAAATTTGTTCCGTCGCGCGATGCGCAGCCAGGGATATACCGGCAACTACCACTACTGTTATTGCACCAAAAGCTCTCACTTTGCCCACGTAGTGGAAGAGGCCCTAAAGTTTGGCGCTCAACTCGAATTGAGCTCCGCCTACGACGTGGAGCTCGTGCGTAAGTTGTACGAAAACGGGAAGATTGACAAAACGCTAAAGATCGTTTGTAACGGCTTCAAACCCGTCAACTACCTCAGCGCCATCGTAGGGTTGATGAACGATGGCTTTAGTAATGTCATTGCCGTCGTGGACAATGCACATGAACTTGACTATTACGAGCAGCACGTGCAGGGTGTTGCAAAAATTGGGATTAGGGTCGCCACGGAAGAGGAACCCAACTTTGAATTCTACACTAGCCGCCTAGGGTTGCGTGGTGCCGACGTGATCCCACTATTCGAAAATCGGATCAAGGGCAACCCCAAGTTGGAACTAACGATGCTCCATTTCTTCGTGGATACCGGTATTAAGGACAGCCTGTACTACTGGGGAGAGCTCAAAAAGGCAGTACGGCTGTACGGTGAACTCAAACAACATAGCCCCAGCCTTACGGGACTGAATATTGGTGGAGGTATGCCCATTCGCAATAGCCTCGGTTTTGAGTTCGACTACAAGTATATGGTCCGGGAGATCGTAGCGAATATCCTGGAAGCCTGCGAGGAAATGGACGTGACTGAACCCGATATCTACACAGAATTCGGGAAGTACACCGTAGGCGAAAGCGGTGCAACCATTTTCTCAGTGCTGGAGCAGAAACAGCAGAACGACAGTGAGATGTGGTACATGATCGACAATTCGCTGATGACGACTTTGCCCGATGCGTGGGGTATAAATGAACGGTTCATCCTGCTTCCCGTGAACAAGTGGGACCATGATTACCGCCGGGTAAATATTGGTGGCCTGAGCTGCGACAACTCGGATTACTACAATAGCGAGATCCACGAAAGTCAGGTCTACCTACCGGTGAATAAAGCCGATGACGTGGAACCGCTCTACCTCGGTTTTTTCCACACCGGTGCTTATCAGGATAGCATCTCTGGCTACGGCGGCATCAAACATTGTATGATACCAAGCCCGCAGCACATCCTCATTGACTTAGACGAGCAGGGTAACTTGACCGATCGTCTACTCTACCCCACTCAGACGGCGGAGAGCATGCTCGCCATCCTAGGGTACCAGTAGCTAACTTGGCGGGGTAAAATCATCACTTATGGTCTTAGCCGTCATTCCCGCCCGCTGGGCCAGTACTCGTTTCCCCGGAAAACCCCTTGCGCAAATTGGCGACAAAGCCATGGTTGATCACGTATATGACCGGGTAAGTGCCAATAGAAAGGTAGACGTCACGGTTGTTGCTACCGACGACCAGCGCATTTACGACCACGTAGCGAGCCGCGGCGGTACGGTCATGATGACTAAAGCCAACCACAAAACCGGAACGGACAGAGTTGCCGAAGTTGCCCTCGCCTATCCCGCAGCGACAGTTGTAATCAACGTGCAGGGAGACGAACCCTTCGTGGCACAAGAGCAGATCGACAAGATCGTGGAAGCCTTCGAAGAGCAGTCAGTGGACATCGCTACGCTGGCTCACCCCATAGACGACGAGGCCTCTCTGTTGTCGCCCAATGTAGTTAAGGTCGTCCGCACGCGGAGTGGAAAAGCACTCTACTTCAGCCGCCACGCTATACCCTTCTTGCGGGACCAACCGGTCGGCCGCTGGTTAAGGCAGTGCAGACACCTTCAGCATATTGGTATCTATGCGTTCCGGGCTGAAGCATTGCGTACTGCCACAATGCTATCGATTGGATTTTTGGAGCAAGACGAGTCACTTGAGCAGTTGCGTTGGCTGGAAAATGACCTTGTAATCCACGTCGGCGTGACGGACCAGAAGAGTTTCGGTGTGGATGTACCTAATGATTTGGAACGTGCAAACGCTACCTGGCGGGCTCTTAGTCATAAACAATGACATTCCTGAATTCGCTAATCTTATTTTCAGAATTTTTAACACGATCAGTCCGGAAGTACGCTTGATTGATTCCTTCAATCAGTCCCGCCGCCTACAAAATTTTGCCCTCGCTTGGATAATTGCCGCAAATAGGTCACATTTGGTGTGTATAACCTGCGCAAAAATCACCTACGGATTTTCATTGTTTTGCGCGCTGTTTGAGGTCTGATCATGCAACTAACACTTACCACTATCCACGGGGCCGTGTCTCCGGCGTCACCGACCAATCAGGCTAACTGGAATTGGGCCGTCAGTGTACTGCCTATTTTGGTTGTACCCCAATTGTCATCCTACATCCCGAGCTAAAGCACAATTAAAGAACCTGGAGACTGACGTGGTCTCCTTTTTACATTCACTATTTTTTCATACAAAACTTGATTTATGAAAGAGATTTTACAAGCTCACGACGGGCGACGCTGGCGGGCCTTACCGCGGCTGCTTGGCGTAGCGGTCATGCTTTTGCTTTCGACCGGTTGGGCCATTGGCCAGACCGTGTCTGGTACCATTTTAGATGATACAGGTTTTGGTCTCGTAGGCGCCACGGTTCTCGTGGACGGTACGACGACCGGTACGGTTGCCGACCTTGATGGCAACTTCACGATCAAAGCATCCCCGGAAGATGTACTGATCATCAGTTTCACTGGTTATGCGACCCAACGGATCACCGTTGGCAACCGTAGCCAGATTGACGTTACCCTTGCTCCCGACGTTGCCGTTCTGGACCAGGTCGTTGTAACGGGTTACACCCAGCAGCGGAAAGGTGACATCACCGGTGCCGTTGCGGTTATTGATTCCGAAGAGCTGACCGCAGTTGCGGCGACTTCGGTTAACCAGCAACTCGAAGGACGGGCGACTGGTGTAAACACTTCCACTTCCGGTGCTGCCGGATCGGGTACGAACATTCGTATTCGTGGTGTTTCCTCCTTTACGTCAAATGACCCGCTAATTATCGTTGATGGAGTTCCCCAGTTAAACAACTTCCTCAATAATATCAACCCGAATGACATTGAGTCCGTGCAGATCCTGAAAGATGCCTCCGCGGCTTCGATCTACGGTACGCGTGCCCTTAATGGTGTAGTGATCATCACGACCAAACTAGGTAAGTCCGGCCGCCCCAAGGTGACCTACGATGCCTACTACGGTGTGCAGGACCACGAACGCGGTTGGGATGACATCCTCATTCAGAACCCTGAGGATTACGCTGAGATCTTCGTACGTAGTTACACTGACCAGGGCCTCCTCCCCGGTGTTGGTACCATCTACGGCGACAACGGTAATACTGACCTGACCAGCGATTACATTTTTGCTTGTGACCAGTGTTTCACGAACGGTGAGGTGGACGAGTCGCTCTACAGCTACCCCAACAACCTGATCATGCGGGCCAACCGCGAAGGCACCAACTGGTGGGAAGAAACGATGGAGACTGCTCCAATTACTGACCACACCCTCGCCATCAGTGGTGGTAACGATGCGGGTTCCTACCGTATCTCCGCGAACTACATGGACCAGCAGGGTACGATGCGGAACACTTACTTCCAACGGATGAGCTTACGCGCTAACTCTCGGTGGAAAGTTGGCCGCCTGACGATTGGCGAAAACCTTAACATCAGCCGCGTTACTTCGGTAGGCGTCCCCGGTGGTAACCAGGGTGAGCAGGGTACGCTGATGCAGATTGTTAAGGCACAGCCCATTATTCCAGTATATGACATCTCTGGTGTCAACTTCGCCTCCGGTAAGACTACTGGCCTCTCCAACGGTACCAACCCCGTTGCCCGTACGGAGTACAATAAGGACGATGTTGGTGAATTCGACAACGTTACCGGTAGCCTCTTCGCACAGTTTGAGGTGATCGACGGTCTGAGTTTGAAGTCTCAAGTAGGCCTCAACTACGGTGTAGGTGGTGCCCTTAACTGGGGCAACCCGACCTTTGAAAACTCCGAGCCAACTACGCAGAACAGCTTCTCTGAGTACCTCAACCGGAGCTACAGCTGGGTTTGGACGAACACCGTGAATTACCAGAAGAATTTCGGTGAGCGCCACAACGTAGGTGTAATCGCCGGTTACGAAGCACTGCGTGATCGCTTCCGTGGTATCAACGGTAGCTTCGCTCAATTCTTCCTCAGCGACCTTTCTACTCGTTACCTCAGCGCATCTCTTGCTAACCCGGAAACGCGTAACGTGAGTAGTAGCGGTAGCGAATCTACCTTGCTCTCTCAGTTTGCTCGGGTGGACTACACTTTCGATAACAAGTGGTTGCTAAGTGCTACGGTACGCCGTGACGGTTCCAGCCGCTTTGGTGATGAAAAGTTTGCCATCTTCCCCGCAGCCAGTATCGGCTACCGGATCTCCGAAGAAGCTTTCATGCAGGATGTAAGCTGGTTGACCGACCTGAAACTTCGCGCTGGCTACGGTGTCGTTGGTAACCAGGATTTCGGCAACTACAACTTTGTAAACCGCTTCGGTGGTGGAACGGGTAGCACGTTCTACGCAATTGGCGGCGGCAACTCACTCGCTACGGGTTACACGGCCACGAGCCTTGGTAACGCGCAAACCGGATGGGAAGAAAAGGCCACCCTCAACGGTGGTTTCGACGCTACTATTCTGGACGGAAAAGTTACCGTTGTGCTTGACCTTTACCAGTCAAAGGTCAACGATCTACTCTTCAACCCGACCAACCCAACCACTCAGGGTAACATCGCACCTGCGTTCGTGAACATTGGTGAAATGGAAAACCGTGGATTTGATCTGGCCTTGGGCTGGAGACCTCAGATTCAGGATGTTAAATTCAACATCAGCGCCAACATCAGCCAGTACAATAATGAGATCATCGCTATTGACGGCGTTCGTGAAGAATTCTTCGGCCGTGGTGGTCAGGAGATTCGTATCGGTAACATCCAGATTAACCGCGTAGGTGAGTCAATTGCTTCCTTCTACGGTCTTCAGACGGACGGTATCTTCCAGAACCAGGCTGAAGTGGACGCTGCTGCCGCTCTGGATGGTGACCCAACCACTGCTTTCCAGGAGCAAGCCCGTGTAGGTGCCTTCCGCTTCAAGGATGTTGACGGTTTTGACCCTGAGACTGGTATGCGTACCGGACAGCCTGACGGTGTCATCAACGATGCTGACCTTTCCATCATCGGTAACCCTCACCCCGATCTGACTGCCGGTTTGAATATTGGTGTTGACTACAAGAACTTCGATTTCACGATGTTCTTCTTCGGTAGCTTCGGTAACGACATCTTCAACGCGACCAAGCAATTCACCATCTTCCGTCAGTTCGATACGAACGCCAGTACGGAACTGTTGACCAACTCCTGGAGCCCCGAGACGCCTAACAACACTTTGCCCGCGCTGAACATTAATGATACGTACAGCCGGACGCCTTCCGATTTTTACGTCGAAGACGGGTCGTACGTACGACTTAAGCAGCTTCAGTTGGGCTACACCCTTCCGAACTCTATCGGTGGCGACGTATTTAGCAGACTCCGCTTCTACGTTCAAGCCCAGAACCTGTTTACCATCACCGGTTACTCCGGCCTGGACCCTGCACTTTCCACTTTCGGATTGGGTAACGGTAACAACGGTGGCGGTGACGCTGATGACTTGTTCATGGGTGTTGACAATGGTAACTATCCGACGACTCGCATCTTCATGCTTGGTGTGAACGCCGCGTTTTAATTGAGATCTTAAATAATATACAATGAAGAAATTACTAAAACTTGGCGCCCTGGCCGGCCTGTGTGCACTGGCCTGGACGTGTAACGAGGAAGAATTCCTCGATACTCCACCGCAGGGCGTACTTGCGGAAACTAACCTGAGCGCTCGCGCGGGAATTGATGCAGCCCTGATCGCTGCTTACTCTCGTACGGACGGTTGGGCACAAGACTGGGGAACTGGAGGTTGGTCCGGCATGGCTGCCAACAATTGGGTCTTTGGATCCATCCCCTCGGATGATACCCACAAGGGTAGCGAACCTTCGGATAACGTTGCATTGCAGCAGGTAGAACTCTACCAATGGGCCCCCTCCATCGATGACTTTCAGGCGAAGTTCCTCGTATCCTACGACGGAATCGTGCGAGCCAACCAAACTATTCGTCTGCTGGCTGCCAACACCGATATTGGTGATGATGACCGGAACCGCCTCCTCGGTGAAGCTACCTTCCTACGTGGCCATTACCATTCTGAACTCTACAAGGTTTTCAAGAACATCCCCTACTTTGACGAACTGGAAATTGACTTCCGTAAGCCGAACGATCAGGATATTCTGCCGAACATCATTAAGGATCTGGAAGATGCTGCCGCACTACTTCCAGCAACTCAGAATGACATCGGTCGCGCTACCAGCGGTGCTGCGAACGCCATCCTTGGGCGTCTGCACATGATCGATCGCAACTTTGCTGCCGCTAAAACGGCACTGGACAAAGTACAGGGCTACGAGCTACAGGATTGTTACCACGACCTCTTCTCCGTTGGTGGTGAAGATGGTTCCGGAATGATCTTCTCTAGCCAGGCTTCCGTAAACGACGGTGACCCCGCGGGTGACAATGCCAACTTCTCTATGCGTTTGGCTAACCCACACGGTGGATCTCCGATCGGCTGTTGTGGTTTCCACCAGCCTACCCAGAACCTTGTGAACGCTTACCGCGTCGATGAAGATGGTCTCCCACTTCGTGACAACAGCTTTGACACCAATCCTACCCCCGATGAGTTGGTAGATCCCCGTCTTGACTGGATCGCTGGTCGTGACGGAATCCCCTTCCTAAACTGGGGTACGCACGCTCCGGGTTGGGTACGTGACCGTGGTTACTCTTCCGAGTACAACACGAAGAAGTTCAACCAGGCTGACGGATTCTCTTCCAATGTAGGCTGGGTAGCGAATCAGTTGAGCCCAATTAACGTACCAATTATCCGCTACGCTGATGTCATCCTTATGCTCGCTGAGATCGACGTTGAGAACGGCGACCTGGAAGCTGCCCGTGCAAAAGTGAATCAAATTCGTGAGCGCGCCGGCAATTGTGCTCAAGGCGCCGATGAAGTCCCCGTACCGATTGATGATCCTAGCACCGTGCAATCCTACGCCGTGGGTACGTACGATGATGCATGGACCGATCAGGATGATGCCCGCGAAGCGGTACGTCTCGAGCGCCGTCTCGAACTTGCTTTCGAAGGCCACCGTCTGTTTGACCTCCGCCGCTACGGACAGGACTACTTCATCAATACGATGGAGGACTACTTTGACGTAGAGGAGGACCGCCGCCCCTTCCTGCAGGCTCGCAACGAAGTGCAGGCCCGCCACATGCTTTTCCCGATCCCTACTCAGGCTATTCAGCTGAGTTTGGTCGACGGAGAGCCTACGCTCCGCCAGAACCCAGGTTACTAGGTTCCAGCTTATCCTAATCGGATAATGAAGCCCTCCATTCGCTCCGGCGGATGGGGGGCTTCTTACTTTATGGGTTGCACTACACCCCGAGTTGCCTTCCTCACTACCCGGTTATCTTTACGCCATGAGCTACCCTAGTTCTTTAGGTATTCACATTTGTGGTTGGCTACTCATCGTATGTTGCAGTGCCTGCGCCTTCGAAGCTGACGATTGGTCAGTAGAGATTCCCGCCATCGGCTCGTCTTCGTCTCCGGTAGCAGTCGACTTAAATGATGACGGGCATCTCGACATCGTGATGGGTGGGGCGGCGAAAGAATTTACCAGCTTGGAAAATGCCGTGCTCGCTATTGACGGACGGGACGGCCACTTACTCTGGCAAGTACCGGGTCACAATCAGATCGTAGGTTCCGCCATATTGCAGGACATTACGAACGACGGTATACAGGACGTATTCATCGGAGGGCGCTCGGCAATGTTCAAGGCAATTGATGGCCAATCAGGTGCGGTACTATGGGAATTCCTGCCCTACGACGCTACGTTGGATTACGTCAACGACACTACCCTACTCAATTTTTTCACCCCGCAGTGGGTAGATGATCAGGATGAGGACGGGTACGACGATCTACTTTCCGCATACGGAGGGTTTGTCAAAGCCAGGCCGGGTGACACCTTAAGGCCAGCAGGATACCTGATGGTTTTAAGTGGGAAAACTGGCCAGGTAATTGCCAAGGCCATGGTCACGGATGGCAAGGAAACCTACGTTTCTCCGTTGATACATGACTTCGGTAATGGCCCCGAAGTCATCTACGGTACGGGTGGAGAGGACATCAGTGGCAACCTTTACCGAGTTAGCCTTAACGACGTATTATCTGAAGACCTTAGCTCATCAAACATAGTGGCAAGGGGCGGCACTAAAGGAATGATTGCCCCACCGCTGCTGACCGATGTCAACATGGACGGAACGACGGATATCGTTGTTGCCTCGGTGGATGGCCGCGTCATTGCCGTCGACGGGCGTACCAACCAGAGAATTTGGGAAACGGGCCCAGAAGGGGATTTCGACACCTACGTCATGCCCGCACCGGGGTACTTCTACGGTGACGACGATACGCCCGATTTTTTCGCCAGCTTCGGCCGCGGTGCGTGGCCGGATACGGAGTTCACCGTTCATACGCTGATTGACGGAAAGACTGGTACCATTGTGTTTCAGGACACCCTCGGCAGTTTCCAGTATGCCTCACCGGTGGTGGCAGACTTTACGAATGATGGCCGGCCGGACGTCTTGCTCAGCATTAATGACATCCTGGTGGACTCCACCGCGTACGGGAGTAATAACTTAAGAAGGAACCAACTCTACGTCTTTCCTAATGGGCAGGGGCCTCCCCGACTAGCCAACGCCTCTGAATTGGGCACCAACTTAGGCTCCACTCCATTGCTGACCGATCTCGACCACGACGGGAAGCTCGACCTAATCACCGTGAATATGGCTGACCCGCTCGAATTTTACTCCTTCAAAAACATCCGGATCACCCGCCGAGAGTTGAACCTGCCGGCTGATCGCATCAGCTTCGGGGAGTACATGGGCACTAATCGCAAAGGTTACTTCCAATAATAACTATGAAGAGCCTATTCTTACTTGCCGGACTGACGGCTTTGCTACTGTCACTAGCATACTGTACGTCAACCGAACCGACTTCAACGGAGGCGCAATTGGCCGAAATCCACTGCGGTAATTGCCACGCCACCCCTACTCCCGATTTGCTCACAAAGGAGATTTGGATCTCCAAAGTCATGCCACTGATGGGAGCCTACCTGGGTGTTTACGAAGTACACGATCGGGACTTTTACTTAAAGGATGAGTTGGAGCGTCCTTACCTGGAAACGGTCTTCCCGGCTGATCCCGCTATCCCGGATAGCACTTGGAGGGCCTTGAAAAATTACTTCATCGAGGGGGCGCCGAACGCCCTTCCGCTTCCCGAGGAGGTACCAACCGTTTACGCCCAGAATCGCTTCACCATTAGGGAGATCACGGACCCGGCGGTTACCCCGGCCCCATCGCTTAGCACCTGCGTCAGCGCCCAAACTGAGGAAGGGTTTGCCTTAGCAACGCTATTTCGAGAGGGTAAGAGCCTAGTGAGAAATTTCGACGGGCGGGGTCGCGTAACGAATACAGATACCCTCAGCAGCGCCGTATCTCAGTTGCCCAGTGCGTTTGGTGATGCTCACCTGATGATGGGAAGCCTCGTTCCGTCCGATGTGCCATCCGGCACCTTATCGGGGCAGTCGAGCAGAGAAGACAGTCTCCGAAGACCACTCGCATACGCTACCCTGGATCTCAATTTGGATGGGGTTATCGATACCGCCATTGCGGAATACGGCAACCGTCTGGGTGCGCTTAGTTTGCTTACGGCGGGCGAAAAGCTTACGCTTTCACCGACGCCCGGTGCAATTCGGTTGCGCGTAGCTGATCTAAATCAAGACGGACACGATGATCTTGTAGCGCTGTTTGCACAGGGGGATGAACGGATAGAAGTCTACTACGCAGGTGATGGCTTTCGACGAGCTAAACGCCTGGTCCGCTTCCCTCCAAGCTACGGCTCTTCCGATCTGGAAATAATCGACGTAGATGGTGATGGTGATCTGGATTTCATACACACCGCCGGTGATAATTATGATTACCGCCCGATCCCAAAACCCTATCATGGCGTGCGGATTTTTTCCAACGAAGCGGGTGCTTTCACCGAAACCTACTTCTACCACCTGCACGGTGCCTACGGCGTGGAAGCGGCTGATTTTGATCAGGACGGAGACGTCGATCTGGCGGCCATTGCTTACTTCGTGCCACCTCTGAACCGCGCCATCAAGGGCTTCGTGTACCTCGAGCAGACTAAAGATTTGATCTTTCGAGCAAGCGGTTTTGAGAAGCCGGTAGATCAACACTTCATCGTGATGGACAAAGGTGACGTAGATGGAGACGGCGACCTGGATCTTGTCATTGGGAACTTCGCTGCCTACCTTCCGGACGGCTTCCCCGATCTCCGCCGGCCCGCCGATCGTAAGCCAGCCGCCATCGTGCTGACGAACACCCTAAAATGACGAAGGCCTAACAGCGTCCGGACGCAGAAATCCTTACTTTCGCCCCGCATCATTTTAAACTGTTTATGAATCGATCACTGCTGGCGTTATTCAGTTTTTCCCTGTTGTGTTTTTCCTGTGTTGACAATGGAACCGTTGATAATCCGACCTCAGAAAACAGCTACGTTCCGTTCGTAGAATCGGCAACGGGGGTAGATTTCATTAATACCGTTACGGAGGGTGAGGAATTCAACGTCCTTTCCTACCGGCTATTTTATAACGGCGCCGGGGTTGCCATTGGCGATTTGAATGGCGATGGCCAAAATGATCTATACTTTGCGGCCAACCAGGGGGAGAACCAACTCTACCTTAACCAGGGGGAGCTCAATTTTCAACTAGCCGAGGGCGCTGCCGCAGGTGCAGGGAAATGGGCTACGGGCGTCACTACCGTTGATGTGAATGCTGATGGCCGAATGGATCTCTACGTCTGTGTATCGGGCAAAGACGATGGTGAAGCGCGGCAAAACCTGCTCTACATCAACGAGGGTAACAATGAGCAAGGGGTACCACAATTCACCGAAGCCGCAGCGGCCTATGGCTTGGCGGACCAGGGTTACTCCACCCAGGCGGCCTGGTTCGATTACGATCGGGATGGCGACCTGGATATGTATCTACTCAACAACAGCTACCTCAACCCCGAAAAGATCAACGCCCGCGGTGAGAACCGGAACGAGCGCGACGACGAAGGGGGCGATAAACTTTTCCGAAACGACGCCGGGCCGAATGGCCACCCGGTGTTTACGGACGTGAGCGAGGAAGCAAACATCCTCGGAAGCCGGATCGGATTTGGCCTTGGCTCCTCCCTTACCGACGTAAACAGTGACGGTTGGACGGACATCTACATCAGCAATGACTTCTGGGAGAGAGATTACCTCTACATCAATCAGCAGGACGGCACTTTCTCCGAAGAATTGGTGGACCGGACCGGCCACGTCAGCATCAGTTCGATGGGGTCCGATGCCGCAGACCTGGATAATGATGGGGATACCGAGATCTTCTCTACAGATATGCTACCGGGGGATAACCAACGTATCAAAGCTTCAACGGTATTTGATAGCTACGACGCGGAGACCATCAAATTTGGTTTCGACTATCACCACCAGATCTTACAAAATTGCCTTCAGGTAAACGATGGCAACGGCAACTTCAGGGAAACGGGCCATTACAGCGGAGTGGCCTCTACCGATTGGAGCTGGGGCGCACTTTTATTTGACATGAACAACGATGGCCTGAAAGACATCTTCGTTGCCAATGGAATCTACCGGGACATCATGGACCTGGACTTTGCCGATTTTCTGCAAGATAAGGAGCAACTGGGCGATCTCGTCCGAGAAAAGGGCCGCTACGACTGGCGGGACGTCGTTGAGTTGATGCCGCACAACGACCAACCCAACTACGCCTTCATTAATCAAGGGGAACTTCGCTTCGACAACGCCGCGGCCGCGCTTGGATTGGCCAATCCCTCGTTCTCCAACGGGTCCGCCTACGGTGACCTGGATGGGGACGGCGATTTGGATCTCGTCATCAATAATGCCAACCAAAAGGCGGGGGTGTTCATCAACCAGAGTAGCCAATCCGGACAGAGTTGGCTGGGTCTAATTCTGGACGGCCCCGAGGGCAACGCGGAAGGCATTGGCGCTAAGGTGACGCTGTACCAAGATGGTCGCGAGCAGACCCTGGAACAATTTACTAGCCGTGGATACCTCGGCTCCTGTGGCCCTGAATTGATCTTCGGTCTGGGAGATATCGCGGAAGTAGAGCGCGTCGAGATTCGCTGGCCCGACGGCAAAATGCAGACCATTAACCAACCCACCAGCAATACTTACCTGACCGTGAATCACAGTGATGCGGAGGAGGTTCCCGCGCCTGACGAAGCGTTCGCAGCAGAACCTATGCTGGATGCGGCATATGATCTGCTGGATATCCCTGCCGTCCACGTAGAAAATGACTTCAATGACTTTGCGGTGGAGCCATTGCTACTACGGAAGCTTTCCGAAGTAGGTCCCGAAATCGTAAAAGGAGACGTCAATGGAGACGGACTGGAGGACTTCGTTGCGTTGGGTTCCTGGGATGATCCGGACAAACTCTATCTACAGCAGCCTGACGGCACTTTCGCCTTTAAGCCAAACGGTTCCTTCGATGCAACCAAGCAAAGGGAAAGCACGGCCGGAGCGTTTTTCGATAGCGATGGTGACGGTGACCAGGATCTGCTGATCGCTTCCGGCGGAAATGAGTTTGAGCGTGGCTACCTGAAGTACGCCGTCCGCTTTTACGAAAATGTCAATGGTGTACTCGTAGTCAATAATGTACTTGCGCCTCCGTACGCCGGAGGGGAAATCAGCTGTATCAAGGCAGAGGATATCGATTTTGATGGTGACATTGATCTGTACATGGGCGGCCGCGGTGTTCCTGGAAACTATGGTCTGACCGCTCAATCTTTCCTCTTCATCAACGAAAAGGGAAGCTGGCTAAAGATGACGCCGCGAGACATCGCCACGGCAGGATTGGTAACGGACGCCGTCTGGACCGATCTCAACACCGACGGGCGCCCCGACCTCGTCATGGTGGGTGACTGGATGCCCATCACCGTAGCGTTCATGCTCCACGACGGAGAGATCAGTGGCATCTTTGAAATCCCCAACTCCGCTGGCTGGTGGAACACCGTAGAAGCTGCTGACCTGGATGGTGACGGTAAAGAAGACCTGGTCCTTGGCAATTGGGGGCTCAACTCTAAGTTAAAGGCCAGCACGGAGCGCCCGCTCTCCCTCCACGTGAAGGATTTCGATGGCAATCAGAAATCGGATATCCTCGTAGAGTGGTTCCCGCCCCACGACGATAAGGCTTACCCATTTGCGACCAAGAAAGACATTCAGGCCCAACTGCCCCACCTCAAACGGAAAACGCTGAAGTACAATGACTACGCGCAGGCTACCTACGAAAGCCTCTTCACGGACGAGGAACGCAGTGACGCCGAATCCCGCACCGCTACCGAATTGCGGTCCTGCGTAGTATGGAACAAAGGGAAAGGTAACGTCCGGATTGAACCTCTGCCCTGGCAAGCTCAATTGACCTGCCAGTACGCCGTTGCCATTGGCGACGTCAACGGTGATGACCGGCCCGACCTCTGGCTAGGCGGCAACCAATTTGGCGTCACCCCCCAGGTAGGAAGGCCGGACGCTGGTCGCGGCACCCTACTGCTGAATAAAGGCAACCGCGAATGGGAATACGTCGATAATCAAAAGGCAGGTGTCAATATTCCTGGCCAGGTGCGGGACGCCACCTTCATCGATCTGGCCAATGGCGGCAAGGGATTGCTAGTGGGGTGCAACGACGACACCTTACGTACCTACCGCCTAAGCGAATACGCTACGAAGTAAAGTTGCGGAGTAACTGCTCTCTGCGATTTACCCTTTTGCCTCCCACCCTAACTAAACGAACATGTTCCACATCGCCCGGCGCATACTGCTGTTCATTGGATTGGCCACCGCAACTACTGCGTGCGAACCGACTACGCCAACTCAGTTTGACCGGCTGAGCCCCGAGCAAACGGGGATCACCTTCACGAATGAACCGGGCGAAACGGATAGCTTCAATATTTTGACCAATGAATACATCTACAACGGCGGCGGCGTGGGTGTCGGGGACTTTAATCAGGACGGCCGGCCCGACCTATTCTTTACCGGGGCGGCCACCGAGAATGAGCTCTACCTCAACGATGGGGACTTTTCTTTTCGTAACGTATCCACGATAGCCGGCATCGGTGGGGGGTCCCGCTGGAATAATGGGGTGACGGTAGTGGACGTCAATAATGATGGGCTACTCGACATTTACGTTTGTGCAACCACTCGCCAGGCAGCTAAGGATAGGTCCAATCAGCTGTTCCTTAATCAAGGAAACGACGCTAAGGGTATTCCCACCTTCAAAGATGTTGCCCCTGCTTACGGTATTGCAGACACTAGCCACAACACCCAGGGCGCATGGCTGGATTACGACGGCGATGGCGATTTGGACCTCTTCCTGCTCATCAACAAAATGGTTGATAACAAGCGGCCGAATGACTTCAGTAATAAGGTGGATGACGGCTCCGGTTCCAGAACGGACCGGCTGTACCGACAGGACCAAGTCGACGGTAACATCGTTTTTACCGAAGTAGGTAAGGAGACTGGTATTCTAAAGCAAGGGTTCAGCCTCGCCGCAACGGTCTGCGACCTCAATCGGGACGGGTGGCCGGACCTCTACGTTTCGAACGATTATTTGAGCAATGACCTGGCTTACCTTAACGTCGAGAAAGAAGGGCAACGCGTATTTGAGGAGATCAGCTACGGCATCACCAAACACACCAGTTACAGCGCGATGGGCAATGACGTGGCCGATCTTAACAATGATGGCCTACCCGATATCATCGCCGTGGACATGCTCCCAGCTGATAATCTGCGGCGGAAGATGATGTTAGCCTCCAACAACTACACCTACCTTATTAACCTGGAGCGGTTTGGCGTCCACCCACAATTCACCCGCAATACGCTGCAACTAAGCCGGGGCCTGCGGACGGATACCTTCAGCGATTTACCCCAGTACGGGGAAGTCGCCATGCAGGCTGGCTTGCCCGCAACGGACTGGAGTTGGACGCCCCTCGTCGCTGATTTCGACCTCGACGGGATCAAGGACATCATCATCACAAATGGCTTCCCAAGAGACATTACGGATAAGGACTTTGGGGATTACAACGTCACCAATAGTCGGTACCTCAGCCCGGGAGCCCTGCTACCTAAGATACCCTCCGTCAAAATTCCCAACGTGGCTTACCGGGGTGTATCCATCGCTGATGGAATGCCTACCTACGAGGACGCCAGCCTGAATTGGGGGATTGACGTGCCGAGCTTCAGCAACGGTGCTGCCTACGCCGACCTGGATGGAGATGGCGACCTCGATTACGTCACCAATAATATTTACGACGCCGCCCACGTGTACCGGAATAATACGATTAGTGGAGAGGATGCGAAGTTGACAAGTATTCGTATCGCGCCCGCGAAGGATCTGACCGACGTGGAGTGGTTCGGTGCGGAGGTCATCCTCCTGAACGGAGATTCGCTCGAGAGTTTTTTCCTCCACCCCCACCGTGGATACCTCTCTAGTCAGGGACGGGAATTGAGAGTAGCTGGTATCCACGGATTGGATACCAAAGTGGTCGTCCGCTGGCCAGGAGGTGAGTTGCGGGATTACGGTTCCGTGTCTACCCTTCCCACCAAAGGTCTGCACCCAGGTGGTGGGACACCCATTGCTGACTTGCCCATTTCTTCGGCACCCGCGGCAGCGCCGTATTTGACCACAATGCCTAGCCCGCCTTACGTGCACGAGGATTTGGATTATATCGATTTTAACGTTCAACCCATGCTCCTCCATAAACTAACGGAGCAAGGGCCTGCGGTGGCGGTGAGCGACATCGATGGAGATGGATACGATGACCTCTACGTGAGTGGAAGCCTGGGGAAAAATGGATCGTTTCTGATGGGAAACGCGACGGGATACGAACCCGTGGCCACCCTGATTAACGATGCGGAAGACGCGCCGGAAGAACTGGGCAGCCTGTTTTTCGATGCCGACGGCGATGGTGATGAGGATTTGTACATCGTGAGTGGGAGCTATGAATACGATTTAGAAAATGGAGACTACGATGATCGCCTGTACGAAAATATTGGAGGTCGGTTCGTTAGAGCGACCGGTGGTTTGGAAGGAGAGATAGTCGCATCAGGATCTTGTGTACGCGCTTCGGACATCGATGGAGATGGAGACCTCGACCTCTTCGTGGGTACTCGGGTGGTCCCGCACGCCTACCCCACCCCCGCCGCTAGCGCTTGCTACCGTAATGAATCAACCTCTGGAAAACTTCGGTTCGTGTTAGACGAAAAGTGGACGAGTAATTTAGCATCCGTCTCCAATGTTTCTGATGCCCTCTTCACCGACGCGGACAATGACGGTGATCAGGATTTGTTGATCGCAGGTGAATGGTCTGCCCTTCGCTACTTTAAAAATGACGGCGAACAATTCGTAGATGAGACTACCGTAACAAATCTTGGTGAGGCAACTGGTTGGTGGCGATCCATCACGCCGGGGGATTTCGATAACGATGGAGACGTAGACTACATCATTGGAAATACCGGTGAAAATTCGATTCTGCGCCCATCAACGACGTTCCCGGTGCAAGCCTACGTTGGGGACATTGACGACAACAAGGGGACCGATTTTATCCCCTTTACCTACCTGCGGTCGGTAGATGGTGAATACAGATCCTACCCCTACTTCGGCAGAAACGACTTCGCCAAACAAGTTAACAAGGTGAAAGCAGAATACCTGACCCACCGCAACTTTGCGGATGCCGACGCCGGGCAGTTCCTCGCTGGTTCGCCCCCCGAGTCACTGCTGTCGGTCAACGAAAGCAGGAGCGTGCTACTCAGGAATGATGGTGGCAAGTTTTTCATAATGCCACTACCCGCTTCGGTGCAAGCCAGCCCGATATCCGGTGGGCAGGCAGTGGACCTGAACGACGATGATTTACTGGACGTCGTTTTGATCGGGAACGAAAGAGGTGTAGAAACCTCGCAGGGAGGGATGAATGCAGCGAATGGTCACGTACTGATCAATCAGGGTAACCTGACCTTCAAAAGCTTGAATAATGCGGAAAGCGGATTCACGGTACCTGGAGACGGACGCGCGCTCGTCGTAGCCCGTACGCCCAACTCACGCCGGCTGATCGCCGCCCAAAATCGAGGGCCCCTGGTTATAAGCTCCATCGTCGCAAAACCGCTAGCCGCGACTACACGAAAACAAGAGCAATACTGGGGTGCGGGATACCTATCCCAGAGTGGACTTCGCCGGTAACGAAGAGCGGTAGTGGAAAGTTAGTTTTCAAAACAAGGCTTCCAACAAAGTGTATTATTCAACAAAATGGAGCCATTTTGAGAAAACAAACATAAAATTTGAAGAAAATGTGAGGAAAGTTTGCGGGGCTTGTTGGAAATGTTTTAATTTGCTTCCAGATACAACTGATACCACATTATGATTACAGAAGACAGAAGAGAACTTAACAAGCGGTTTCGCGAGGTTTTCGGCATTTTAGAAGAGCGCGGTAAGATCATCAAGAATGATCGAAATGGCCGTGGCCTCGGAGATTTCGCCAAGAAGATCCTCAACAACCGGTCCTACGGCCACATCGTTCGCGCTTACCTCAACGACGACGACAAGCGCTGCATCAACTATGAGCAGGCGCGCCGCGTGTGCAACGAGTACGGCGTTAACCACAGCTACCTCCTGGAGGGCGAAGGAACTCCGTTTGGGTTCGATCTCCCCGCTCCGGTAGAACCGCAGGGCTCCGACTCCCCTACCCCCAACATCCTCTTCACCACAACCGAAGCCTTTGCCGGTTCGCCGGTCGATAACAGTAGCTTCGTGCAGGAGACACATGATTTCTTCCGCATCCCGGGGCTGGGTGGCGGTGGCTACGTAGCCTTCCCCATTAACGGTAACTCCATGGAGCCCGTGATCAACAGCGGTGATACCGTGATCTGCAAGGAAATCGATAGCATCAACGAGATCAAGGACAACCGCATCTACGCCGTTCGTTCTAACGGCAAGATCTGGATCAAGTACGTTCACAAGATCTACGACGGTGGCAATCGCCGCGTGAAATCCCTCAAACTGATCTCGGCCAATTACCTGGAGTACGATCCCTTCGTCGAAGAAGTGGACATGAGCACCAAGCTCTACGAAGTAGTTCGGCGCGTCAGCGAGCTCTAGTAGCCGTACTAACCCCGCAAGGCATGTGCTTCACGCGGATTAAACTCAAGTGAAGACGTTCTTCGGCGCAGAGTATTGCTCAGCATGCACCTGTAGAAATAACCGGTCCGGTCTTCTTCCCCTAGAGAAATACTGGTGAAGAAATTAGGGCTCCGCTGATTTACCGTCGGCGCACCCTTCAGCGACTGCTGTTTTTTGTTTTGTCTCCCGGTCTCATCTCAATGGTGAGGACCGGGAGCTTGCATTTTGGGCCTCTGAATACCCTTAAACCTGGACTCCGAGAATTACTAGTTGACAGGTTACCCAGCCGCGCAAAATTGGATACTAGCTATTGATAGGCCCCCGCAAAATCTAGCTCAACTTCCGCATCATTACTCCAGCGCTGTAGTGCGCTACGGCCTCCAGGCTATTCTCCAAATTATGGTCCGCGGCGTAGGCTAGCTGATGCTTGATACCCGTGATGGCTGCAGCATCTTTCTCGGCGATCTGCTTCGCTACCGAGAGCGTATGTTGGATAAGTTCTTCGTAATCCGGAAGAACGGCATTGACGAAGCCTACGGACTTACCCTCGTCAGCACCCATCTTCCTTCCCGTCATCGCCAACTCAGTGGTCAGGCCGGGGTTAATGATGCGGGGCAATCGCTGCAGCGTACCAATATCCGCCACGATTCCAAAGTCGATTTCCTTCACGACGAAGTAGGCGTCCGCCGAACAATACCGGATGTCACACGCCGTAGCGATGGCGACGCCGCCGCCAATGCACCCACCCTGAATGGCCGCCAAAACTGGCTTATCACATTTAGCAATCGCGGTAATGTTACGTTGGATCTTGGCAATGAAGCCGGCCAACTTAGCCCTGGTCTCCGGGCCAACTGGCTGAGCCTGCGCCGCCAGACCGTGAAGAACGACGAGGTCCATACCGGCACACCAGTGTTTCCCCGTCCCCGTGAGGACAATAACGTTAACCTCATCGTTAGCACTCAATCCCGTGAACGTATCCTCTAGTGCTTGCCAGGCGGCTAGGTCCAGGCTGTTGGCCGTTGCAGCCCGATCAAAGTCGACCCGTGCTATCCGATCATTGATGGTGACTTTCATGATTCCTTACTTGTAGTTAGCGAGGCGGTCCGCTTGCCGCTGCATGGCGGCGACCATATCATCATGCAGACGCTCCACCAATTCGCTCACCGGCGGGTTATCGTGGATGGTAGCCACACCGTGCCCGGCGCTCCATAGATTCTTCCAGGCTTTTGCTTCGTGCTCGGCGCCGAAGTCGGCCTTGGCTTTTTGGTCCCACATATCTTTAGTGATACCGGCAGCCTCCAGACTGCCGACCATCCAGTTTGCGGGGATGCCAGAGACGGAGGCGGTATAGATGATCTCTCTGCTGCCCGAATCGATGATCATTTGCTTATAAGCTTCATCCGCGATGGCCTCCTGAGTGGCGATGAAGCGTGTCCCCATATAACAAAGGTCAGCCCCCATTTGAAGAGCGGAAGCGATGTCGTCACCGGTACTGATGGCTCCACCCAGCAATACAACCCCGTCAAACATCTTGCGAATCTCGGCTACGAAGGGCATGGGGTTCAGCGTGCCGGCGTGACCACCGGCTCCGGCGGCAACGCAGATCAGTCCGTCGCACCCAGCATCGATCGCCTTTTGCGCGTGGTAGGTATTGGTCACGTCGTGGAAGACCAATCCGCCGTAACTATGGACGGCATCGACAACGTCTTTCACCGCACCGAGGGAAGTAATCACCAGTGGTACCTGTTGGCGGACGATCACTTCCAGATCCGGCATTACGCGTGGATTGGTTTTGTGGACAATCAGGTTGACACCGTAGGGCGGAAGCTTCTTCCCCGTGGCCTTTTCTTCAGCAGCAAGAGCACTTTTGATCTCAACCAGCCATTCTTCGAAACCTTCGGTTGTCCGATTATTAAGCGCTGGAAAAGTACCGAGGATTCCTGCCTTACAGCATTCAATCACGAGCTGCTGGCGGCTAACGATGAACATGGGGCTCGCCACGACGGGCGTTCTAAGATGGAGGGAGTCAAGAATTTGCTGGCGATCTTTCATGGCTCCAAGGTACAGCACAGTTTGCGAAAATTCGCTGGCTCTTGCACCGGGCATATGGCCTTCCTAAAATTGTTGCCGCAGGTACTTTGTCGTAAGATACTCCTCAATCCCGTAGGGACCTCCCTCCCTACCAAAACCGGACGCCCCTACCCCACCGAAAGGAGCACGGTGATCTGAGATGGCTCCGGTGTTGATCCCTACCATCCCGCTATGCAGGGCGGCGGAAACTCGGCGGATTTGGCCCACATTATTGCTGTAGAAATAAGCGGCGAGGCCGGCATCCGTATCGTTAGCCATTTCAAGTGCTTCCCGCTCAGACGCAAAGGTGGTGATGGCAACGACCGGCCCGAAGATCTCCTGGCGCCACAAATCCATTGAGGGCTTGCACCCGGTCAGCAAGGTTGGTTCGAAGTAGGTGCCGCCCAGAGCGGAGCGCTTCCCACCCATTACGAGTTGGGCACCCTTTGTAACGGCATCAGCAATCAGGTCGTCTACCTTTTTGGCGGCCGCTTCGTTGATGAGGGGGCCAATGTCGGTTCCATCCTTATTACCTGGTCCAACGATTAAAGCTGCCATTCTATCCATCAATTTTTCCGTGAAGGCATCTACGAATTTTTCGTGCACCAAAAAGCGGTTGGGGCAGATACAGGTCTGGCCGGCGTTCCGAAATTTTCCTTGCATCGCACCTGCGACAGCGCCATCTAAATCAGCGTTCTGAAACACGATGAATGGTGCATTTCCACCCAATTCTAGTGAAAGGCGTTTTAATGTCTCGGCACTCTCGCGCATCAGGAGTTTACCTACGGCCGTGGAGCCCGTGAAACTCAGTTTACGTACTACCATGGAATCAAGTAGAACTTGTGCCAAGGGAGTAGGATTTGAAGTCGGTAACACGTTTACGACGCCAGCCGGTACGCCCGCTTGCTCAGCCAGCACCGCCAGGGCGAGTGCAGTGAGTGGCGTATCCTCCGCGGGCTTGATGATGACGGTACATCCAGCGGCGAGGGCCGGAGCCACTTTACGGGCAATCATTGCCAACGGGAAATTCCAGGGAGTGATGATGGCGACGACGCCTACGGGAACTTGGTGGATGCGGCTTTCTGAGTTTGGCCCATTCGTAAGCAAATCACCGGCGATGCGTTCCGCTTCGGCCGCGTAGTAAGCCAGGTAATTCGCGCCGTAGCGTACCTCACTTGCCGCTTCTCCCAGTGGCTTACCTTGTTCCGCCGTCATCAGCGATGCCAATGAATCATGATGTTTATCTACCTCATCGTACCACGCCCGCAAGATGCTTGCCCGCTCCGTTGCCGGCCGTAATTTCCAATCCTCCAAAGCGCTGGCCGCTACCTCGATAGCTTGCCTGGCTTCCGGCGCGCCACAATCCGTGACCATCGCAATACGCGCTCCAGAAGCCGGGTTAGTGACGGCGAAGGACTTGGCCGTAGTACTATCAACCCAGGCTCCACCAATGTAAGCTTGATTTCGGACCAACATATTGTCTGTTCGGTTTTGTGAGTAAGTCATATCAGAGTTTCGTGTGATCAAATAGGGCGCTGCCGCAGGTGCCACAATCCGGACCGAGATGCAGGACCATACGTTACTGATCCAAAATCCAGCTTCAGCAAGGTACTCTTCCTTTTGTTTGAAAACTGGTAAAAATGGGGAATCGCGGACCCGGATAAATGGCTCAAACTTCCAATCGATTGCGCGTCGAGGGAGGGCAAGTAATACCCAAATGAGGGGTGGATAAGCACGGAAATAAATTGAATCGTGTCGCGCAAATGGCAGCGTTTAGAAGGGTTTCAACGTATCATTGTCACACTCCCTAGTATCAATCTAGGTCGGTAATATCACCTTGATGTGTCGAGTTAGATTAGTTTGAAGATCATGTATAAAGACTTGTTTTCACTGAGCAGCTTGCTGCTGACCACCACCTTGTTTTTGAGTTCTCCCGCTGCCATTTTTGCTGCTAGCGGGTCTGACTCTGCAACAATTGTCCCCGTCCGTACCGTGACGGGAACGGTCACTGATGAAGAGACCGGAGAGCCCCTCATTGGCGTAAACATCATCGTGCAGGGCACCAGTACTGGTACGGTAACGGACTTTGACGGTAACTACAGCCTTTCCGCCGAAGCGGACGACGTGCTCGTATTCAGTTACCTATCCTACCTAACCAAAGAACTTAAGGTGGGCAACCGCGCCGTGATGAACGTGGAGCTTGCCCCCAATAGCAGCCAGCTTGATGAAGTGGTAGTTATCGGTTACGGTACGGCCAAGCGCTCCGACGTAACGGGCTCACTTTCAAGTATTGGTGAGGAAGAGCTACGGGAACTTCCGGTTCAGGGTTTGGATCAAGCCATTCAGGGCCGAGCGGCAGGTGTTCAGGTGACGCAAAACTCAGGTGCCCCCGGTGGCGCCGTATCCATTCGTATTCGTGGTATTGGTTCTACGCTGACGGCGGAACCGCTGTACGTGATTGACGGTGTACCCGTAGTAAATGACAATAGCGTTAGCCGCTCACAGTACGATGGTGTTGAAGGCAGTGTACAGGCGTCCAATACGCTCAATACCATCAACCCAAACGATATTGAATCCATCGAAATCCTCAAGGACGCCTCCGCTACGGCTATTTACGGAGCTCGGGGCGCGAATGGTGTTGTATTGATTACGACTAAGCGCGGAAAAGCCGGTAAGAGCAAAATCTCCTTTGAGTCTTACATCGGCCGCCAAACCCTGGCTACAAAGGTTCCCGTTTTAGACTTGCGCCAGTACGCTGAATACTACACGCGCATTGGGTACGAAGACATTGAAGAATTTCAGGACCTGGAGCTACTCGGCAGAGGTACCGATTGGCAGGACGAGATCTTCAACCCCGCCTACAACCGCAATGCGCAGCTGACGCTGAGCGGCGGTAGCGAAAGAACGCAGTTTGCCGTATCTGGTGGCTTTACCCGCACGGATGGCATCGTTATTGGCTCCGCCTTCGACCGCTTTAGTGGAAAGATCAACCTGGATCATCAAATCAACGATAAAGTCCGGGTGGGTAATTCTCTGCTGGTAAGCCGGACTACGGAGAACATCAGTTTCAACGATAACAGCCGTGGTGTCGTCTTTTCGGCACTCACTTTTGCCCCGGCTGCTCCGGTACGGAATGCCGACGGTAGCTTCGCAGGCCCGCAGGAGGAAATTCAGTTGTTGTTCCAGAACCCGGTTTCCCGGGCACTCGAGACGGAGGACATCAACCGGAAAACCCGCTTGCTCGCTAACTTCTACCTCGAGGCGGACCTGTTCCCCTGGTTAAAGTACCGGACCGAAGCGGGTACAGACCTCCTATTTGCCAGCCAGAGCACCTTCCTGCCTGCCTTTAGCCGGGGGATCGTTTCTCAGCGTTCCAGCTTGCGTTTGGGGGAGAACAAGAACCGCTTTTGGATCAACAAGCACCTGCTGACCTTTGACAAGCAACTGAACGAGAACAACCGCATCACCGTACTCGCCGGCTTCGAGGCACAGGAAGGTGGCTACGAATTCAGTTCCGCCAGCCGACTGGACTTACCGAACAACGAAAATATCGCCCTGAACCTGGGTAATGCCGCCGTTCAGGATAACAACGGTGGCGCGGGTGACTTCGCCCTCGTTTCCTACTTCGGCCGCGCTAATTACTCCTTCAGCGACCGTTACCAGGTCACGGCCACTTTGCGGACGGATGGCTCCAGCCGTTTTGGACCAAACAATCGCTACGGTGTATTCCCTTCCGCCGCCTTTGCCTGGCGGGTAAGCAACGAATCCTTCCTGGCTAACTGGGAAAAGCTGGACAACCTTAAGGTCCGGATCGGTTACGGTGGTACGGGCAACCAGGAAATTGGTTTCTACAGCTACCAGAGTACGGTGGGCCAGTACACCGCCGTACAGGGAGACCAAATTACGGGTGCCTTTACACTAAATAACATCGCTAACCCGAACGTGAAGTGGGAAAGCAGCGTGCAAACCAACCTGGGTATCGACATCGGACTCTTCAACAACCGTCTGGAGATCATTGCAGATGTATACAGCCGCAAGGCCGAAGACAATCTGCTACCCGCCCTGCTGCCGGGTACGACTGGCGGACTTTCCGCACCCTTCGTAAACGTTGGAGAAATCCTTAACCAAGGATTTGAACTGACTATCAATACGCAAAACACCACCGGTGCCCTCGATTGGAGCACATCGTTCAACTTCACCCGCAGTACTAATGAAGTAAAGAACCTGGGTGATAACGGTAGCCTGGTAGCCAGCGTAGAAGGCATCCCAGTGACGCGGACTGTTGTTGGTCGCCCCATATCTCAGTTCTACGGGTACGTGCGGGAAGGCATTTTCCAAAGCGTAGCGGAGGTAGCAGAGGCCCCATTCCAAAGCGCCGATACGCGCGCGGGTGATATCAAATTTGCGGACCTGAATGACGATGGTGTCATTGATGCAGCGGACCAAACCTTCATTGGCAACCCGCTACCCGACTTTACGGCAAACATCAACAACCGCCTCTCCTACAAGGGTTTTGACATGAACTTCCTGTTCCAAGGAGTCTTCGGTAATGACCTACTTAATCTCGTCCGTCGCCGGACGGATCGGTTTGAAGGATTTGGTAACCAGTCGATCCGCGCGCTGGAGGTCTGGACGCCGACAAATCCGTCTACTACGGAACCACGGTCGGCCTTCTTCGACCCAAATAACAACACTCGCATCTCCACGCGTTTTATTGAGGATGGAACGTTCGTCCGCCTCAAAAACATCTCCTTAGGATACACCTTCCCTCAGCTGCTACTGAAGAAAATGAAGATGGAAAACCTCCGGGTATACCTGTCCGGCCAGAACCTGGTCACGTGGACGGAATACTCCGGTTACGACCCCGAGGTAGGCTCATTCAACCAGAACCCGCTCATTAACGGAGTGGATAATGGTCGTTACCCCTTAGCTCGTTCGGTCACTTTCGGTCTGAATGCGAATTTCTAGCAGTACCTTATTTGTGCATTTACAATAAATCATCATGCTTAAGAAAACACTTTTACTTACAGGCTTAGCCTTTTCCGTCTTCAGTTGCGGGGAAGAGTTTCTTGACCGCCAGCCCATCGATACGGTCGCAGAAGATAACTTCTTCCAAAACCAGAAGGAGGTCGATTTAGCGACACTGGCCATCTACACTGCCCTTCAATCTCAGGGTTACTACGGTGAGGCCTGGTCGGTAGAAGAGCTTCCCAGCGATGATGCCCGCCGGGCGGGAGGTGACGCAATCGACAACTTCGCGACCAACGCCAATAACGGTAATATTGCTTCATACTGGAACGCACATTACCGGGCAATTACGCTGGCGAACATCGTCATCAATAAAGCTCCTGAAGCGACTATGACCGACGAGGAGCGTGCCGCACTCATTGCGGAAGCTCGCTTCCTTCGGGGCATCTCCTACTTCAACCTTGTAAGGGTTTACGGTGGCGTACCGATCATTACCGAAATCCCCAAGATTGAGGATGACCTACTGCCTTCGCGGAATTCCGTCGACGAGGTATACGCATTTATTAAAGCGGATCTCGAACCCGGCACGACGGATCTTCCCATTTCTACCGAGAATAGCCGCGCCACCATCGGTGCAGCCAAAATGTACCTGGCCTACGTGCACCTCACCCTTGGTGAGCATGAGGAAGCTAGCGCCCTGGCTAAAGACATTATTGACTCCGGTGTCTACTCTCTGCTAGAAGACTACGGCGATCTTTGGGACCCCAATATCTCCGATAACAACGCGGAGTCCATATTCGAGATTCAGTACGCTGGCTGTCGCAACTGGGGGACGGGTAACATGCGTCAGGCATTCTTTGCTCCCTTTGGCCAGGACATCACCCGAGCTGGTGATGGTTGGGGTGTAGTGCTTCCCACTACTCCACAGACGGGCGCTTCCGGTACTACCTCGCAGGATATTTGGGAGGACGGTGACCTTCGCCGTTACTGGACGCTCATGGAAGCGGGCAACGAATACAAAGACATCAACCCCGGTGAAGGTTACATCTACCCAGATAATGGTGCCGGTGGATCTGGTGCCAACATCAAAAAGTACGTCATCGGCGGCGGCCCGGATGTTTGCTTTATGAGTACTCCCCAGAATGCCAGCCTGATGCGGCTTTCCGATGCCTACCTCGTATACGCTGAGGCCGAAGCCAACAAAACCGGTGGAGTTTCTCTCGACCCGCAGGTGCTGGAAGTATTCAATGCTATTCGCATCCGCGCTGGATTAGAGCCACTGGAGGTTATTACGTTAGAAGACATTGATCTTGAGCGCCGCCGCGAATATATGTTTGAAGGCAAGCGCTGGTTCGACATCAAGCGTAAGGGTGATGAAGCTGCCGTTTCGCTCATGCGTTTGGCCGGTAAGACCCTCACCGTCGAGAAATTGGTGCAACCACTTCCCGCGAACGAACTGGAGCTCAACCCGAATCTGACGCAGAACCCGGGTTACTAATTATCAAATAGACGTCACCCACTACGTCGGCATTAGGCGGACGTAGTGGGCCACAAACTCTTGCGTTTCCTATACTAGACTTACACATTCATGCAACTACGGCATACCCTTCTATTAGCTTTCTTGCTTCCTATCGTGTTCTCCATAACGTCCTGTGACAACACGCCGGAGCCGGAATTCATTTCCGTGGAACCAGAATTCGGTTCTGAGGAGGAGTTAATTGTCCTCAAAGGCAATAACATTGGAGAGATTCGTGAGCTGTTGTTCAACGGCACGCCGATTGCCTTCAATACGGCTTATAACTCCGACGTCGCCCTACTCTTTCGTGTTCCCGTCGGGACGCCACTGGGAGAGACTACGGTGACGGTGCGTACGGATGGTGGGTCCTTCACCTTCCCATTCCTGGTATCCGAGTTACCTCCCGGCATTCAGTCCTTTAGCCCCAGAAGTGCGGACCCGGGTGATACCCTCACGATCCTCGGTGAAAACTTCTTTGCTCCACCGTTGAAAGTGTGGTTCCGTACGGGTGAGCCACCCATGGATGAAATGGAACGCCGTGACAGTATTGAGGGAGAGATCCTTTTTGCCGCGGAGGATAGCATGGTGGTAATCGTCCCGGAAGGTGTCGTATCTGGCTTTCTCGTGGTACAAGCAAACGGTGGCAACTTTGAATCGAACGTTGCATTCCGCACATTTACCCGTCGCCTCATCACTGACTTTGATGGCAATGGCTTCATTCCAACCACCACCGACCTCCGTTTGAAAGGGTCAACTGACCAACGGGCGGGTACGGTAGCGCTAATTAAAAACTCTTTCCCCTCCCCCATTGACGGAAATTTCCTTCAGTTGTCAGGCGTAAAAGAGGCTGGAGGATTCGTCGGCAGCGCGGAATCACTGATTACCGCTGAATCCGACTCCATTGGAATTACCTCCACCGTGACTAACACTTTTGTGGAAATAGACGTCAATAGTAACGGGCGCCGCGATACCTGGTTAGGCATTAGTTTCAAGGAGCTCGCTGGTAACCCCGGTGACTTTACGTTTGCCATCAGGCTCAATGATCCGGGGTGGACAACGCGCCAGATCCCGCTAGTGAATTTCAAGAACTTTAACGGCAATGTTGTAGACCCCGGTAAGATTGTTGCTTACAAGGTCCAACTTTTGGATAGTGACGATACCGGCGCCCGCGTCGAGATCAACGTGGACAACCTCAAGCTAGTAGAGCAACAGTAGCGCCGTTGCAGCTCATTTGGATCAAAATTCATTCCATGTGAGCTACCAATATCGAATCAATTAAGGTCCCACTTCGGGGGCACCTTCAACCTTTATACTTTAATCGCTTTTTAAAACTCAAGTAGCATGCAAAAACTCTTACTCATTTGCCTCGCCCTCTGCTTTTCGGCAGGAATGGTGGCGCAACCAATCTACGTCGATCAGTTCGACGACGGTGTCGTATCCGATGCCATGAACACCAACTTCGCCATTGCGGAGGCTAACAATGAAACAACCATCACCGGTCTGGGTACCAACGGCGCTTTCGCCGGTGTTTACTTTGACTTTGGTGGCCAGTTTGACATCACTGAATCCCCAAGCCTTTTTGTTCGCGCAAAGGCCAGTGAAGATGGAACGCCATTACGTTTCGACCTCGTCGATGGTGACGGCACCTTCAGTAACATGCAGCCCATCACGGTTGAGGTGACTACGGACTACGTTGTTTACGAATTCGACTTCTCCACCGTGAGCAATCCGGATGTAGACCTGTCCACCATTCAGGCTACGTTCATGTACCCGGACCCAACGTTCCCAGGTTTCACCGCTGTAGTAGCACTGGACTTCATCGCTCTCGGTGAGGCGCCTTTCGTAGCTCCTATGTCCGACATTTACCAGGACTTGATGGACAGCGACTCTTCCGCGGCCAACTTTGGCTTCGTTCCCGATCCCTTTACCGTTAGCCGTACGGCGGATGAGAATGGTGAATTGACGCACGTTTCCATCAGTGGTGACGGTACTTCCGGTGAATTCCAGCCATTAGCCTACCAGATCCGCCCCGCTCCCGATTACCTGCTGACGCCGGTGGACATGACGGACGAGCCTTCGATCTTCATCAAAGCTCGTGCAGCAACCGCAGGTACGGTCTTCCGGGTTGACATTCAGGACATTGATAACCTGAGCTCCAACCTCCAGGCGGTCCGTTTCGAATTGGCGGATACTTTCCGCGTATTCGAGTATTCTTTTGAAGAAGCCAACGCTATCGCATTCCCAGGTACTGCGTGTACGGAAGAGAATCTTCCCTGTGCGCTTGACCGTGAGAACATTAAAGAACTGCTGATCTACATCGATCCGGGCACCGGTGCCTTTGCCGGCCAGATTGACATTGACTACATTAGCTTCGGTGTTTCTCTTGACCCACCAGAGCCCGCGGCCCCTCAGATCTACGTTGATGATTTTGACAACGACCGCGTGGACTTTACCGGCCCGACGGAAGGATTCGAAGTATCTGAGTCTGGTGGCTCACTGAACATCGCCGGTAACGGTACCTCTTCACAGTTCGGTACGATCTCTTACGACTTCAACGACCCAAGTGATGACCAGGATACGGCCCGCGTTGCTCGTCTGCTTGACTTCACGGAAGCACAGAACAAGCTCTTCATCCGTGCCCGTACGGACGGTGCACCGCAAACCCTACGTATTGACGTAGCGGATACGACTGGATTGTCATCCTCCAACAACACGACGATCGTCAAGACGATCTCCAGCGAGTGGCGTACTTACGAGTACAACTTCAGCGGCAACTACACTGACTTCGGTTACGGTGGTGCTGAGGGTTGTTCCCCTGACACCCCTTGCCCCGTTGATGCTACGGCCATTAAGAGCATCTTCATGTACGTCCGCCCCGGTGTAGGTATGTTCGAAGGTAACATTGAAATTGACTACATCTCCATCGGCCAACCCATCGAAGGGCGTGACGTGGAAAGCGCTGTAGGTATCGTCAACTTTAGCGATACGCTGGCTAATGCAGCCGGTGCGTTTGAAGTACGTGGTAGCGGCCTTGCTGCAGCTGTGGACAACGACATCCTGACCATTACTGGTGACGGAACAGCTACTCCATTCCAGCAGGTTCGCTTGAACCTTCAGGATGCCGACGGTGGCGCCGCTAAGGCTGACCTTGTCGGTTCCAGCAACACACTGTTTGTTCGCGCTCGCGTACGCAACCTGGCCGAAGGCGATGAAGGTGTTGATATCCGCATCGATATGGCGGACGAAGCAGGCTTTGAATCTACCAACGCCGGCTCCGAGCAAACCATCATGGGTGAGGAGTTCGCTAACTACCGCTTTACTTACGGTGGCGCCAGCTTCGAAGATGGGGGATACGGTGGTACTGCCTGCTCCATGGGCCCTTGCCCAGTGGACGGTCAGCGCATCACGGCGATCGTAATGTACCCGGATGATGGTGAAGGCCTCTTCTCCGGTGACATCGACATCGAATGGATCAGCTTCGGTCAGGAGATCATGGAATCTACCACTGCTGTCCGTGACTTCGCCCAGCTGGATATGCTCCGTTTCTTCCCGAACCCTGCTACTGATCAGCTCGGTGTAGAGTTTAACCTGCCTACGGCAAGTGACGTACACGTATCCATCTTTGACGGCCTCGGCCGCCGGGTGATCAACCGTGATCTGGGTGTTCGCCAAGGAGGTAACAACTTCCAGGCACTTGACGTCAGCGACCTCGCCGTTGGTACTTACCACGTACAGATGGTCGTAAACGGTCAGGCGGCTCGCGCAGTTACTATCCTGAAGCGGTAGTACTTACTGATGCCATCGCATTAGCTTCGAGCTATTGTACCGGTAAATGAAATGCTCCATTCCTTGCGGGATGGAGCATTTCTATTTTGGGATACTTCGAAAGCTGAATTGCGCATTGCCTCTTACAGCGTCAGCAGAATCAAGCAACCGCTACGCTTCCAGCACAACTTTATCGAAAGGGTTCAAACCAACGCCCGTTACCTGGGCTTCAGCCTCGATGCGGAACTCGGAGGAAGCGTTGCGGGTTTTCTTAGCGACCCAGGCTAGCCCCTTAAAGAGTGGGTTGCGACGTCCAAATTCTTCCACCGGCGAACTGATCCGGACGAAGGGGAGCACAAAATCCACATCAACGGGTACGCCGCCGCCCGGGACCTCTACCTTCCTGCGAATTACTTCTTCGCCGAGTTGGTATTCGTCTACCAACACGTCTTCGTCGCGGCCGCGGGAGTACTTTTCAATGAGCGCCAGTTTGAATGCCGTTACGGTTTGGCTGTGTTTACTCGTCAGCCGAATCGTTCCCGACACCCTACCCTGCTCGGGGCTGAATTCAGGTGGGACGATGAGCTCCAGCTTTACGCCTTCGATGCCCAGCCATTGTTTTACTTTACCAATCATAGCTTCAAGTTAGTACCGCAACCGAAAGAGTGGGCGTTACGTATAGACAAACGTGGGAAAGTCCTCGACGGTTGGTTACCTTGCCCGCCCGGCGGCGACCACTTATTCTCGCCAATTTCATTGCACCCGCGGCAGCGCCCTTGTTCACCCCAAATATTACTGGATGGATCTCATCACGAACGACCAGGTTAGAGACTTAGGAAATTTTGAATTGTTGGCCAGGCAGGTCGTCGAGGGTTTCATCATTGGGCTGCATAAAAGCCCCTTTCACGGGTTTAGCGTAGAGTTCGCCGAGCACCGCATCTACAACCAGGGGGAACCGATGAAGAACGTAGACTGGAAGGTGTATGCACGAACGGATAAGATGTAC
The DNA here is from genome assembly GCF_001625015.1 of Lewinella sp. 4G2. NCBI lineage: Bacteria > Pseudomonadati > Bacteroidota > Saprospiria > Saprospirales > Lewinellaceae > Lewinella > Lewinella sp. 4G2. Next base: position 3,614,101 of record NZ_LVWJ02000014.1, read on the forward strand.
ACCAAGCGCTACGAGGAGGAGACGAACCTGCGGTGCCAGATAGTGATCGATACCAGCTCCTCCATGTACTTCCCCGAAGTGACGCAAACCAGTGAGGACTACATCAACAAGATCCGCTTCAGTGCCCTGGCCGCCGCGAGCTTAATGAATTTATTGAAGAAGCAGCGAGATGCGTTTGGACTCAGCACCTTCGACGAAACGGTGGACATCCACACCCGGCCAAAGTCCAGCACGACCCATTACCGGCTCCTGTTGACTTACCTGCAGAATATCATTGATAACCCTACCCGCGACGTGAACACGGCTACCGCCGATGCGCTCCACCAGATTGCGGAAAGTATCCACCGCCGTTCACTGGTCATCATCTTCAGTGATATGTTTGACGACGGCGAACGTGAAGCGGATCTGTTTGCGGCGCTACAGCACTTGAAACACGCCAAGCACGAAGTGGTGCTTTTCCATACCGTCGACAAGAAAAAGGAGATTGATTTTGAATTTGAAAACCGGCCCTACGAATTCATCGACATGGAAAGCGGCGAGCGCGTTAAGCTGCAGCCCAATCAGGTCAAAGAATATTACGTAGAACAAGTCGTCGCGTACAAAGAGCGACTGCGCATGAAGTGCCTCCAGTACGATATTGACTACGTCGAGGCAGACATCAACGCTGGCTTCCGTCCGGTACTACAGCAGTACCTGGTGAAGCGCAACCGCATGAATTAGGCTTCAACAATTCTCCCCGCAGCCGTTATAGTGGTATGCAAGAAGAATTAACCGATAGGGATATCGACCGGGTGATTGAAATGGCCTGGGAAGACCGCACGCCATTTGCCGCCATTGAATTTCAATTCGGCCTCACCGAAGCGGAAGTCATCAAACTCATGAAGCGCGAACTGAAGCTGAACAGCTGGAAGCGCTGGCGGGCACGCGTTCAAGGCCGTGCCACCAAACATCGGTCTCTGCGGACAACGGGTGTAGAACGCTTCAAGAGCAAAGCGCAGAAACAGATCACCTACAATAAGATCAGTAAGAAAAAGTACTAGTAAGTCATTTTGGCGCTGACGCAGGTGCCAAGTGAAAGGGTAAAAATAGGTTACCCAAACACTGCGAACACCAGGTAGATTCCAAAGAATACCACCCAAGTGCCCTGGTAGAAACGAGCGATGGAAGCCTGATCGGTGAGATCCAAACTACGGGTATTCACCCCAAAACCGACGAGTAAAATGATCAATCCTCCGCCCAGATAATACTGATGTTGGGCCAACGCATACGCACCCGCTACCAGCAATGTGAAAGATAGCAAGATGGCACCCGCCCGGTAAACCCAGTCCTTAGAACGGATGAGGGATAAGGTGCGGATACCATGGGCATCGTCGCCTTCCGTATCCGGCAAGTCTTTGTACCAGGCGATGATGACGCCAAAAACAAAAATTACCGCCGTCAACAACCAGATCGTTGGGGGGATTGGAGGAACGCTTGCGGCTTCGCCCAGATACTTAGCGTAGTGCAAGTACAGGATCAAATTAACAATGAGCCCCCGCACGACGATAATGCAGAAGGCAGCCCAAAAGTGAAAGCGTTTTAGCCGAATAGGATCGGCACTGTAAGCCGTACCGAGCGCGATGCTAGACAGTACGGTGAGCGGTAGATACGGTGGGTACCACAAGGACCCAATCACCGCCAGAACACCACAAACGCCGACAATCCACCTACCCTGCGCGATGGTGTAGGCACCGCTGGCTAGCGGTAGATAGGGTTTGTTGATCCGATCAATCTCAACGTCCGTGAGTTGGTTCAGGCCCGTGATGTATACGTTGGCGGCAAGACATACGAACAAGGACCATGCGAACATCCCCCAATCATGTATACCGTACTGTCTGGTTGCAATCAGGTAGACGGCCAGTAAGGACAGCGTTGTACCAATCAAAGTGTGTGCCCGGCCAAACCTGAGGAAAGTGATCATCCGGCGGGCTTTGTTGCGCGGACCATTCCGTAGGCAATCGCTCCAGAAGTGAAGCCCTGACGCATGTACCGCATTGCCCAGGCGCCCTTGATGGTGGACATACCTGCTTTAATCAGCCCCGGCCAATTCCTGGGGTCTAATCCGCTTTCAATGACCGCTCCCCAAAACGGCTCTACGGCTTTGGACCAATCGTCGGTGGCGACGTTGCTGAATCCGGATAGCTTTGCCGCCTTTCCTAAAGTTGAAATGGCCACCATCGGAGGCAGGTGATACAGCTTGCAGATGTTGCCCAGGATTTTCTGTTCCTTGCCAGATAATGCCGGTGGTTCTTCCCGGTGGCACCAGGTTGCCATCAGGAGTTGCCCACCAGGGCGGAGGAGGGAATAAAAGAGATCCATCAGCCCTTGCTTATCCGCCATGTGCTCGGCGGATTCCATGCTCCAGATGATGTCAAAGGTGCCAACATCCTCGGGTGAAAGGGTAAACAGATCTTGCGCTTTAATGGTGAGGCGGTCGCTTAAGCCAGCCTCTCGGTTGTACCGTTGCCCGTTGTTGGCCTGGACGGGGCTGAGCGTCACGCCCAATCCGACGGCGTCAGGGAAACGCTGCGCCAGGTAGCGGCTGCTTCCACCGACCCCGCATCCGGCGTCGAGGAAACGACTGACTTTGATCGGGCACTGGCCCCACTCCAACAAAGCCTCGATCATGTCGACTTGCGCTTGCTGGTGGTCCACCTCACGATTACCGTCCGGGCCGTAGTAACCGTGGTGCATCTGCTCACCCCAGGTATTTAACCAAAGCGGCGTGGAAGCATCGTAGAAGTCTTTGATCTTCTGATTAAGTTGCATGCGCATATATTTCACATCCAGCCAGGAGGAGTGGGTAAAGTGGAAAGCTGGTCAAACTATTCGGGTATAATTGCCTGGATGGTGCCACCCTATTTTCTACCGAAAGCTTTGTGGAGCATCCACGCACCAATAGCTACGCCCAGACCTACAAGTACTACTTTCTGATGATCGTTCAGTGGTTCCGGTTCGGCATCAATCCCCCGCAGCGGTGCAGTGACTGATGCTAAAAGGGCCATTGGAATGAAGATGAATCCCGCGGCCGATCCAGCCAGGACCCTTCCGGCCAGGAGTAGTCCACGACCAAGGGAGTAGCCTTCGGGCGATGCATCCACCAGGCTCTGTTCGGGAGCCACGGAGCGGTAGGTGGAGGGGGATGGTCCAGCGGCTGGCTTCTGGCCAATGATGGCGATGCCGTAGCGTTCGTTCTCCTGCCAGTGCGGCGCTACGTAGGTGTACTGGACGTTCTTGAAGCCCGCCTCCCGGTAGTACTCGTGGTAATCCTCTTCCGGTGGAAAGAGCATCCATGTATTCGCTGCGAACTTACTGATGGGATTGACCGGCTCGATAGGGCCAATCAGCAGCGCCCAGCCACCGGGTTTAATAACACGGTAAGATTCGTTGACGCCCAGTTGTGGATCTGGCCAGTATTCAATCGATCCGGCGGAAACGTAGCGGTCAAAAGTATCGTCGGGGAAGGGGATGTTCTCGGCATCGCCCTCGTACCAGGAGCAGCCCGCTAGCTCGCGTTTAGCCTTGGCGTGCGCCATTTGGTGGGGGCTTTGATCCACACACGTGACGTTTCGGGCGGGGACGCGTTGCACAATGCCTTCGGTGGTAAATCCGGTTCCGGATCCCACGTCGATCACCTTTAGGTCTTCGGCATCATCCCAGTAACCGATATCGAGCGCCTTTTCGCGCATTCTTTCCGTCCAGAAAAGTGGGTTAACGAGTTTGTCGTAGAAAACGGAGAGGTAGCGGTAAAACCAATAGGCTTCGCGCTTGTGTTGCATCAGTCTCATGGGAAGTGGGGTTTTGGCACCAAACGGTGGGGTTGCTGGCAAAATAGAGAAAGCCCGGGAGATATTCGCCAATCGCTGGTGCGGCGGCCAATATTTCCCGGGCTTATTTTGGATGACCGCAGTGTTCGCGGCTATCGGGCAGGTACTTCGTTATTCGGGGACCTTCGCGGGGTCCAGCAAATCGTAGAACTCGTTCAGTTTTGGCAACAGGATGATTCGCGTGCGGCGGTTCGTCGCTTTGCCCTGGGGCGTGTCGTTGCTGGCCAGGGTGTTGTACTGTCCGCGGCCGGCGGCGATCAGGCGATTGGGGTCGATGTTGTAGTTCTGTTGCAGGGCTTTCACTACTGCGGTAGAGCGGAGAACGGAGAGATCCCAGTTGTCCTTCACACAGGCGGAGTTGATGGGGTCATTGTCCGTGTAGCCTTCCACCATAAGCTCAAGGTTGGGACGGCTTTTAGCGATGGTGGCGATCTTCTGCAACACTTCACCGGCGCGGTCGGTAATCTCGTAGCTACCGGACTTGTAAAGCATCTTATCGGAAAGGTTGATGTAGACCACCGTTTTGTCGACGCGGATGTTGACGTCGTCGTCCTCGATACCGTCCTTAAGTACGTTCTTCAGGTTGATGGCCAGGGCGAGGTTAATCGAGTCAGCCTTGGACTTGGCGTTTTGGAGGAGACGGATGTAGCGGTCTTTACCTTCCAGTTGCTTGAGGGTATTACCAATATTCTGGTTCGCTCCCTGGCTGAGGACGGTTAGGTCGCCCACTTGCTGTACGCTATTGTCGCGCTGCTGCTTGAGGTCGGTGATCTGCTCTTCACGGATACGAACCTGGGTCTCCGCGTTATTAACCTGGCCCTGGAGGGCAGTTTCACGGCGTTCACATTCGGCGAGGCGTTCGGCGTAGCGATTGAGTTCCAAATCCCGCTTGGAGATTTCTTCCTGCTGGGCATCCAGCTTAGCTTGGACGGATTCAAATTGTTTTTTGCTGACGCAGCTGGAAAGCGTGATCAAGGACATCAAGCCCAAAAAGAGTAATTTTTGCATGTTTAGTAGTTGGTTAATGAATGCAAGTACCATTACGCGTGATACCGTAATGACAATGTTAAACAGCGCCTAAGGTAGCGTGTTCGGTCCGTCGCCACCACATATAAGGGCGGATTGATCCCAAAAAATCCTGGATGTGTCCACAATCTTCGCGCTACCCTATGTCTTGTCCCAATTACCCGGCACCCGCGGCAGCGCATGAAATGGATAAGTGGGATTCAACCCGGCGCCGATACGGGCAAAAGGGGGGATAAAGTGTATCTTCGCGCCAATCTAAATAGCGCACATGGGATGGTTTAAACGCCTTACGAGTGGAATCCAAACAACGACCAGGAACAAGAAAGATACCCCTCAAGGTCTTTGGTATAAGTGCCCCCGCTGCACCGAAACGGTGACAACCAAGGACTTACGCGAAAATCAGTACAAGTGCCCCAACTGCCAGTACCACGAGCGGATTGGATCGGAGGAATACTTTGAGGTGATCTTTGACGGGCAGTATGAGGAGTACCAGGCGGACATGAAGGCCGTCGATATCCTGAAATTCAAAGACCTGAAAACCTACGACTCCCGCCTCGAGGCAGCAAAGAAGAAAACGGGTTTGATCGATGCAATTCGGGTAGCCCGGGGCAAGATCAACCGTCGCCAATTGGTAGTTGCCTGTATGGATTTCAGTTTCATCGGTGGCTCCATGGGTAGTGTCGTGGGTGAGAAGATTGCCTTCGCCATCGACGAAGCGCGGACGAGCCGTACGCCCCTACTTATCATTAGCAAATCCGGTGGCGCGCGGATGATGGAGGCTGCCTTCAGCCTCATGCAGATGGCTAAAACGAGCGTCAAACTCAGTCAGTTGGCTAAGGAAGGCGTCCCCTACTTCAGCCTGATGACGGACCCAACCACTGGTGGTGTAACCGCTAGCTACGCCATGCTGGGGGACATCAATTTTGCCGAGCCGGAAGCACTGATCGCATTTGCCGGCCCGCGAGTGGTCAAGGAAACCATCAAAAAAGAATTACCCGCTGGCTTTCAGACCTCTGAATTCTTGCTGGAACACGGCTTCCTCGACTTCATCATTGACCGGTCCGAACTGAAAGATCGGCTGAGCGACCTGCTTCACCTGTTTGAATCCGCCGAAAAGAATGCCTAAACGCCTGGCCGGTATCTTCCTCTGCCTGCTGTTGGCCAATGTATTCAACTACGCCCTGGGCGAATGGCTGGAAGCCCACTTACCCAACTGGGAAGAGCGCGTTGATTCGACTGACGGATCGACCTTGACCACCGCTCAGTACTACCAAGCGCTGGAAGTAGACATCGACCTCGATGAGGCGCGTATCAGTCTGTTGCGTTTTTACGCATATCTCGACGATGGCGGCCGCGATAATTACCTCGCCTGGTACGAGAGTAGGACCGACTTTGCGGAGGAACCAATGTTGCAAAACGCGCTCGCGCAGGTGGCGGCGGTAAACACCGTCAAGTATCTTGCTCTTTTACTGTTGATCACCACCGGTATCTTGCTGTACGGCAAGGGATTACGCAGTCAGTCTTGGGTAACTCCAGTAATCTACCTTGCGCTATTTTCCGTTACGGCGGCGCTATTTGGGGGCTTGCAGGCGCCGGTATTTTGGGGCGTTTGCACGGCTAGTTACGTCGTGTATTTCCTTAGTCTGTTGGTGTTCACGCCCATCTACCGTACAGAATGGACCGAAACGATGCGCCCAATTTTGACTACCCTGGTCTTCCTACTCGCCGTGATGGCGTGGCGGGGACAAGAACTGGTAGATTACTGGTTTTGGACGAGTCCGCTTTTCCGTCTGGCGTTCGTCTTCACCTTGCTACTGTCCAACTACTTCCATTTCGTCCGGCTGGACGCTGCCTTTAAGGCCGCCAGATTGCGCACGGTTACGGCGCGCTTATTTGCTTACGGAATTCCCCTCGGGTTAACTTTTTCGGCGGTGGGTCTGACTCTCGGTTTGCTGGGCGCTGACGCAGGTGCCGGCATTGGGATAATGAACCAGGAACTAGCCCTACTGACAGGAGAATTTGTTGAAAGTTTCAACCCCAACGCTTCCTTTACGTTGTTCTTCGCTGGTACGACGGTGCTAATTCTATCCGGAATCGGCTACTCCGTACAACGAATTGCTCAATGAGCTAGAGCCAACCAAATGAAACAACTTTTTACGGGCATCTTGCTGTGCCTACTCACGGGTAATGTGATTGCCCAAAACTCCCCTCTCAACATGGATTCAGTATCCTACGCACTCGGTGTGGTCCTCTCCAAGAACTTATCCGGCCAAGGATTCACCGACGTGAACGCCGACGAATTTGCCAAAGGTTTCTCCGAAGGGCTCGCCAACACCGCCGCCATTTCACCGGACCAAGCTAACAAGATCATCCAAAATTTCATGCAGGCCAAGCAGGAAGAGGAGAGCAAAGAACTCCGCAAAGATGGCGAAGACTTCCTCGCAGAGAACGCTAAGCGCCCCGAAGTAAAGGTCACCGAATCCGGTCTACAATACGAAGTATTAAAAGAAGGTACCGGCGCCAGCCCATCGGCTACCGAAACCGTGGAGGTACACTACCACGGCACCCTGATCGACGGAACGGTATTCGACAGCTCCGTAGACCGCGGACAAACCATCAGCTTTGGTCTCAATCAGGTCATCCCTGGCTGGACGGAAGGTGTACAGTTGATGAAGGAAGGCGCGAAGTACCGTTTCTTCATTCCTTACAACCTGGCCTACGGTGCCCGGGGCTCCGCTCCCAAGATCCCACCCTACGCTGCTTTGATCTTCGACGTAGAGTTGTTCGAGGTTAAGTAAACACAAGACATCCGCAATAAAAAAGCCCGGTGACCATTGGCCACCGGGCTTTTCTGTTCGAAGCGCGAAATGTTTACGCTGCGGCTACCGGGGCCTGAGGAAGCGCTACTTCGCCCTGGTGAATCCATTCCAACAGGACTTGATCCAGCGCCCCGGTGAAGTAAGCAGTGGTGGCGATAAGGGTGATCATAATCAGTGCCGTCATCAGCTTGGCGTTGCGACGGTGGCGGCGAGCATTCTTTTCGATCAGGTAAGTCATTGTTTGATTGTTTCTAAGTGTGTGTATACGTTGTGTAATAGTATCGTCGAGAGCGTGTTTTCTTACCCTCTCTCAACTATTTCAAAGAACGGAAGTATTGCCACATAAAATTGTGTGCTAATTCTTAAAACCTGGCAAAAAACTCTTAAAATGCTAAATGTCGAAATGTACCAAGCCGTAAAAGCGGAAGTTGAGTCAGCCAACGCCACCTTAGTCGCCGTCACCAAGCGTCAACCACTAGAGGTAATTCAGGCGCTGTACGACCTGGGTCAACGAGACTTCGGAGAGAACCGCGTTCCAGAACTTGTGGAAAAGCACGCTGCCTTACCCAAGGACATCCGCTGGCATTTCATTGGCCACCTGCAGCGGAATAAGGTGAAAGCGATCGCTCCTTTCATCCACCTAATTCATAGTGGAGACAGTGCCCGGCTGATCCTCGAGATTGCCAAGGAGGCGCGGAAAAATGACCGTACCATTTCGGTGCTTTTGCAGTTCCACATTGCACAGGAAGCCTCTAAATACGGACTCTCCCCTACCCAACCTGCGGCAATTTTACGTGAGCTTAAACTTGATGAGCTCTCCGGCAAGGTCAATCTCGTAGGAGTAATGGGTATGGCGACCTACACGGAACTCGATGAGGATATTGCGGAAGAATTTGCGCTACTACGAGAGACCTTTGAAACTCTAAAGGAAACAACTTCCTTAGGCGAAATCGCTGCGTTTAAAGAAATTAGCATGGGAATGTCCGGCGACTACCAGATTGCGTTGCAACAAGGGTCCACGATGGTTCGTGTTGGATCCCTCCTGTACCAATAGGCTTTCACAATGAGGCGGTGATGCTATCACTCACTAATTCCGCCAGTGGCCTGTACAGTAAGTTGGGCGCGCCCATCCTTAAATCTTGCCTCTACGGAGCCCGCTTTAAGTTCAGCGGTTGAGGTGACCAATTTACCGTCCTGGGTAAGCATGCTGTACCCACGGGCCAGCGTGGTCTCGGGCCGGAGGGCGGTGAGGAGGCTTTCCAGGCTGGTGAGTTTGGTCTCCTCTCGGTCGAGTATGATCGTCGGTAGTCGATCCAATTGCTCGCGAGCGCGCTGTAGCCGCTGCCCTTCCGTTTGTAGGCTGGCCTTCGCGGTGTGCTTGAGCATGAGTTGTAATCTTTCCAACTTCGGTTGCTCGCGGTATAGTAGCTGCCGGGTGAGGTGGCCGATCTCTCGACCAATCCTAACTAGGTGAGACTCCGCACGGACCAAGCGCTCGATGAGAAATACCGCGGTGGCCGTCGGCGTCTTCAGGCTCGTATGGACGACGGCGTCCAACACTACCATATCGGTTTCGTGTCCGATGCCGGAAAGAACGGGCAGGTTGTAGTCCGCCACGGCGCGGGCCAGGTCTTCATCGTCGAATGCCGCCAAATCAGTTTTGCCCCCGCCGCCGCGGATGATAATCACCGCATCGAAGGTTTCCGGCCACTGTCGGATTTGCTTAAGGCGTGAAATGATCTCCGGTGCCGTGCGGTTGCCCTGCATGGCGGCCGTGAAGAGCCGTAGATCAAACTGGTACCCGTAGGGGTTGGCGGCGATCTGAGCCTTGAAATCCGCCAGGCCGGCCGCCGTTTCGCTGGAGATGATCGCCAATTTAAAGGGCGTTGCGGATAGGCTTATCCCCCGATTCTTGCTGAGCAATCCTTCCGCCTTCAGCCTCTCCAGGGTCAGTTGGCGGCGGCGCTCCAGTTCACCAATGGTGTGGCTGGGGTCGATGTCCTCGACTACGAGGCGCAGACCGTAGCGTTGGTGAAAGCTGGTGGACACCTTTAGGCGCACGGAAGTACCGTCCTGCAACAGGTCCCGCATGATGCGGATGCCGTATTTGCGTTGGAGGGATGACAAACTACTCTTCCAGACTACCGCACTGAGACTCGCGTTGACAGCGTCGGAAGCTTCTTCTTTCTCCACCAGGGTAAGCCAACAGTTACCCCGGCTGTCATTAGCCTGACCAATCTCGGCGCTGACCCAAACTGCCTGCTGAAAATTCAGCGCGAAGACACGTTGGATGAAGTTGGCCAATTCGCCGAGCCGGTAAGTCTTGATTGGGGGTGCAGCCATGGTTGGCCAAAGGTGCAGCAAAAAAATGAGAGCTCAACGTAAGCGTTGAGCCCTCTTAGAAAAACACCTAAAACCCATATTCATATCATGAAGAAATCTTACCGTCGTTCTGTGAACCCATCTAAGGGTTGTTCGCTTCAGAAGACGACCATTTGACGGCCGGATCTCTTGCAGGTCACAGCTCAAAGTGTTAGAAATTTCCTAAGGAAAATTTTGAGCTGAAATTGTCTCGTTGAGTCGCAAATTTAGCTGCCCACCGTTAAACCACCCAATATTAATTAGGAAAATCCTTGTAGCAACTTGGATTATATTTTACGAAGTCTAATTAACGCCATCTGATAAGCCGCCCATGCAGGAATCAACTAGTGAACTATGGAACCTTGCCTGGCAACTCCTGCAACGAGGCAGCGCCGATAAAAAGCACCGCTTCAGCACGGCTACGATCTCTACGGATCACAGTTACACTTTACCTGACGGCATACGGGTCAGCGCTCCGCGATCCCGCACGGTCGTGTTGCGCAAAGTAGATCGTACTGCTGGAGTACTTACGGCGTATACTGACCACCGCAGTTTCAAGGTAGATGACCTCCGGCAAAGAAGCCCTTACCTTAGCTGGTGCTTTTGGGACCCACGCAGTAGTGTGCAGGTAACGGCGCTGGGTGAGGTAACTATACTGGATGGTCCCATTGCTCGACAGCGATACCTGTCACTTCCCAAGCACAGCCGCAAAGCATACGCTACCCGGTCCGCTCCCGGACGGATAATCACCGACACACCAGACGACTTACCGAAGGACTGGGACAAGCTTTCGCAGGAGGAGACGAATTATGCCGCCGAGAATTTTGTCATTTTGGAATGTAGGCTGCTCACCGTCGACGTCCTACAACTCGGCCGCAACGGCCACCAGCGACTCCGGGCTCAGTGTATTCCCGGGGACGATAATTGGCGGCTGGAGGCCATAGTGCCTTAAGGCAATTCAACAATGCCATGCCGGGCCGTCGCTTATCTTTGCTGATCCCAATACCTGAAATTGACGCACTCCCGCCTGCTCCTTCTTTTTATCGCCGGTTTCTTGGTTACCGGCAACCTGGTGATCGACCGGTGGGAGAACACCTTGTACCACGGTGATTCTTGTTTCTACTACATGCACGTAGTCAGCGCTTTCGTGCACGGAGACGTCGGTGATTACGATAAGACGATCACAACGCTGCGGGAAGTCAACCCATCAAGTGCAGACCCGCGGGAGGATATCTACGGTGTTCGCCTGACGGAGAAGGGCCGCCGCTACATCAAGTACACCGTTGGCGTGCCGGTACTCGAAACGCCGTTCTTCGCCCTCGGCCACCTGTATGCCAGTGTTTCCCCCAAATACGAGGCCAATGGCTGGACGCGGCCCTACGTACTAGCCGTTGGCTTTTCCATCATCGCCTACGTCACTTTGGCCTTTTGGCTGCTGATCGGTTTATTGAAACGGTACTTCGACAACCGCACGGTGACGATCGTTTGCGTAGCACTGGTCGCCGCGACAAATTTGTTTTACCACACGAACTACGTGACGATGTCACACGGGTTCCTCTTTTTCCTGCACACATGGCTGCTCTACGCAACGGTCAAGTTCTGGGACAAGCCATCGCTCTGGCGTGCCAGCTTACTCGGCGTGATCGTCGGTTTGATTGCGCTGACGCGGGTGCCAGAGATCGTCGCCGCCCTCGTACCCGTGGTATGGGGCGTGAGCAGCTGGGAGACCGCCAAAAAAAGACTGGACTTCATCTTGAAGAATGTGAAGTTGGCCATCCCCGCCATCATTGGATTCGGGACAGTTTTCTCCCTCCAGATTGCCTATTGGTACTACGTAAGCGGACACTTCATTTTCAATCCTTACCAAGGGGAAGGATTCAACTTTTTGAAGCCCAGAGTCTGGCAGGCCTTTTTCGCGTTCGACAATGGCTGGCTGATCTATACGCCAATCATGGCCTTCGCCCTGGTAGGGCTCTTTTACCTGCGCCGGTACGCGAAGGGCTGGTTACTCCCCATCCTCTCCTTCGTCGTGTTACAGTGTTGGATCCACTACAGCTACTACGTATACAACTACTTCCCCAGCCTGGGGCAGCGACCGATGGTAGAGACCTACCCTTACCTGGCCTTCCCGCTGGCGGCAGCCTTTGCGGTTCTGCTGGGTTCCCGACGGTGGAAGTGGGTACCCGTGACTGCTCTCGTCCTGTTTGGTGCCCTCAATCTATTCCAGACCTGGCAATCGCGGGAGGGCTACATTTGGTCGGAACGGCACAACCAGGCATTTTACTTCGCCAGCTTCGGTAAGCTCAGCAACAGTATGAACGGGCTCCGGGCCTATCACACGAATAGCTTGCAGCCAAACGAGAGCAAACTCAGGCTGATTCAGCGTGTGGACAGCACTTCATTTGAAAATAGAAACGAGCTAGGCGATCTAGTGAGTGACTACTACGCCAGGACCGGCGATTACGCCTACCATTCCCCCAGTGAATTTTTTAACCTGACGGAGCGGCTTCCCTTAAGTGGAGATATGGCTGGTGATTACTTTCGAGTGGGCCTCCACGGTTACCTGGAGAATAAGTTTGCCTACCCCAACCGGGACAACCTCTGTACGCTCGTGGCGGAAGTTCGTGATGGTAATGATGAGCTATTATTCTCCCGCCGCGTCCCCATCTCCGTGTTCGTGGGGAACGAGGATGGCAATATTTGGAACACCGGCCAACCGCAAGTTTGGGGGGAAGCTTCCTTCTACGTCCACCTCCCCCGCACCATCGATCCTGGCACCTACCTGAAGACCTACATCCATAATTGGCCGAAGCAAGAGATTTGGCTAGATGACTATTCGTTGGAGCATTACCGGAAATAGGGCCAGGAATTACCCACTCTACTTGTCTGACGTAACCATTATCTGCTACAACTACCAACGATCCGTGGGGTGGTATACCGGTCTACGCTAGTTGGACTTCCAAACTTCGTACCAGCGTTTATCGCCCTTGTTCTTCTCACGTTGCTTTTTGCGTTTAGCCTTGTCCTTATCGCGGCGATTGCGGTTGCGTTCCCGCTGGTTGGCGCGTTGCTTTTTCTTGGGCCACACATCGTTGCGCTTAGCTAAAACGTAGCGCACACTTACTGCTGTTTGCGTATCCAGGATTCTATCGCCGCCACGGACGTTGATAGCAGGCTTAAAGTCGTAGCTCACGTTGACTCTTGCGAAGGTGATCTCCGCCCCAATGATGCCATCGATACCGAAGGGCCGCTTGGCGAGCTCCCCGTCCTTGTTCAACTCGTCCGTCCAACCGGTGTGGACGCCAGCACCGTAGAAGAGGTTTACCCGGCGGGATAGGATGTTTTGGTGCTGCTTTCCCAACAGCGTCAGGTTACCCTGGTTCTTGAGGAGGCTGGATTGAATGATCCCTTCCAGCACGAAATTCTTATGGATTTGGGGCAAACGTAGCTGAGCCGTCACGCCAATATCCGTACCAACCCGTAGGCCTAAGCCAACATCATAGGATTGGGCGTCAAGTTGACTATTCAAAAGAAAGGGAACTAACAGCAGGAGGTATCTGATCATGGAGCAGAAACGGCAGGCGGGAAGCATTTGTGTTAAGGGGCAGCCTATTTTTATTCTCCTTAAGGCTGTTAATCTAGTGGGTCACTAATATCTAAACGACCGTGCTGCAACAGGAGCACCCGATCCGCAAACTGATGCGCCATCTCCACATCGTGGGTGATCATCAGTAGCGCCATTTTGTTTTCTCGGGCCAGGCGGTGGTACAGTTGTAAGATGTCCGCTTTCACAGCTGAGTCCAGCGCAGATACCGTTTCATCCGCGATCAAGACCGTTGGCTTGGTGGCTAAAGCAAGACAAATTGCTACCCGTTGTCGCTGCCCGCCACTCAATTGATGAGGAAGGGACCTTGCTACAAGGCTAGGGTCTAGGTCCACTTGGCATAAAAGGGCGGCAGAGTCGGGTTGGTGTTCTGCCCAGCGATTTCGATTGGATCTGAGTACTTCCTGAATGGCAAACTCAACCGAGTGGCGAGGATTCAAACTCAAGCCAGGGGATTGACTGATCAGGCTTGTTCTACCATCAAAAACATTGATCACACCGTGCGTGGGCTGTAATTCACCCATCAGTAATTTTGCTAAGGTTGACTTCCCTACCCCGCTTTTACCGATCAGGGCGACAATTTCACCCGTCCTTATTGATAGATTGATTTCGTTGAGTAACCATTGATCTGGTGACTTCCCTCCTTGCTTATGAGCTGCGGCATAGTCAAATTGTAGATCCTGGACGCTAAGCGCAATTGCGTCAGCAGCCAATTGTATCCTTGACGAATGGTTTTGAGCTATGGTCGCCTCACCACTTGTCACGTCGGGCATCGAAACAATGCGTTGCGTATACCGACGAAGCAGCCTCACGTCGTGCGTAATTAGCAGAAGCGCAGATTTTTTAGTGACAACCAATTGGCGTAACAGATCGAGAAGCGCCGTTTCATTTTCGTCATCCAGTGCGGTGGTTGGTTCGTCCGCTACGATCAGTTGGGGCTCGCCGGCGATGGCCATGGCGATGACGATTCGTTGTAGCTGGCCACCACTCAACTGGTGGGGGTACGACCTCAGTATTCGATCCTGGTCGTTCAGCAACTGTACTTCCGTTAGCGCTGCTTTTAAGGCAATCTCTAAATTCTGCGTACTGCTTTTTGCCACGGCAGTGAGTGCTTCCTCAAGTTGCTGGCCGATCGTCAAGGTGGGGTTCAGTGCCAGGCTTGGGTCCTGCCAGATCATTCCAACTTCACGCTGGCGATAATTTTTGAGCGCCTTCTGGCTGATGGTTGTCACGCCTAACCTCTGATCTGTTTTGGTCCAGAACGACGTCGACTCAGCGCTCCAGCTAGCCGAAATTGGCAAGGTTCGCGTGATTGTCTTTGCCACGAGTGATTTTCCGCTACCGCTCGGACCGGAAAGCCCCACTATTTCTCCGGGTTTGATCTCCAGGTTGAAGCCAGATAGTACCTCCCTCTCATCCCCAAAGGAGATCGACAGATCGGTTATTTTCAAAAGTGGCTGTGGAGGTTCGATACCGTAAAATTAGCCCAATTATCCCGTTACACCGCACCTGCGGCAGCGCCCTAGCTTGCTGAATAGCGTTCGAGAGTTGCGCGCAAGGATAGATGCAAGCCACCTAGATCCACTCCGGTACGCGATCCAGAAAAGCGTAGTCTTTGGCTGCGTAATCGATCTCGGCGATCACGTTTTTTCTGCCGTTGGAGATCATGAGGTAGGGCACTTGGAGCGCGCCATTGTAATTGGCCGCCTGCCGGAAAGTGTCCGTGGATAATTTCACCCCGGGCGCCTTGCATTCGATGAGTAAAAAGGGGCGCATATCGCGATCAAAAACCAGGATGTCGGTACGGCGGGCGCCGTCGTTGATGGTGATTCCCCGTTCCACGGTGATGCGGTTACGGTTGTATTTCATATCGCCAATGAGGAAATGCAATAGCAGTTGGCGCACGAATTCCTCGGGTTGCAGGACGTACCATTTCTTACGGATCATGCCAAACACCAGGCGGTTATTGCCTTCCTCCTTGACGTTAAGCTGGGGGGCGAAGCGGGTCAGTTTCAGGTCCAGAAAGATCGGTTGTTTGGGGTCGGTAGCCATCGGCGAGGGTTTGCAGATCGGGAAACAAGCTGATGAAGGCCTGGTTGAATTCGGCGTGGTGATCCACGAGCAAGGTGTCAACGCCGTCGAGTAATTCCGGCTGACTCAGTCGCTTTTTCAGGCGCCTGAAGACGTCATTCATGCCGGCGACCGTGCCGTACATCCGCAGCCATTTGCCTTCGACCATGCCAGTGGCAAATCGAGCCGCCTTCTCTGGCATCAGCGGGCGCTGCCGCAGGATGCGATGGTAAGTGGTCGTGCAAAAGGTTGCAAAAGGCTCCGGGCCAAAGTCCTGCCAGTGAAGGAATAGGAAGTGGTCAAAGCCAATATCGGTAAGTACGGAAGCGTAGCGCCCGTGTCGCTTGGCAATCAGTGCATTAAGCGCTTTGACTTGTGGATGTTGATCGGTTAGCAAATCAATGGCGCGGTGCATCTCCACCCCTCTTCTGATGCCCGGCGGTAAGGCAGCCACTTCTTTACCGCGAACTAAGTCACCAAGGTAGTTACCGACTTGTAAGTCAGCATCGAAAGCGGAAAGTGTGAGGTGGGCTAGGTAGTTGATTGCTTGGCTTCAAATTTGCGCTGAAAGTAGGCGTAAATATCCGTCTGGGCCCGGAAGGTAGGTTCATCTGGGCCAACGGAACGGTACTGGTTGAGGCGGTCGGTGGAGATGATGCGGGCCTTTTGGTTGTCTCGCCACTGCAGATCCATGATGCGCCGTAACTCCAAACGCACCAGTGGATCCTGAATCGGCGTGACGACCTCGACGCGGCGGTGGAGGTTGCGGTCCATCCAGTCGGCCGAACCCATGAAGATGCGTTCGCGCTCCTGGCCACCAAAGATGAAGATGCGGGCGTGCTCCAAAAAGCGGTCGATGATAGAGATGATCTGAATGTTCTCGCCCGGCTCTGGCTCCAGGCGGCAGATGCCGCGGACGATCATTTTCACTTCCACCCCGGCGGCGGCGGCGGCGCGAATTTTGGCAATGATACCGGCTTCCTCTAGGCTATTCATTTTAAGGAATAAGTAGCCGTGCTGGCCATTCTGCGCCCGTTCAATTTCGTGGTCGATCAACTCAGTAAAGGTGGAGTGCATGTTGAATGGCGCCACCAAAAGGTGTTTGCAGTTGGGCAAGATCAGCTTCCCTTTCAGCAGTTGAAAGACGCGGAGAACGTCCTCCCCAAGCGCCGGCCTACAGGTCAGTAAGGCGTGGTCCGTATACAACTTGGCTGTTTTCTCGTTGAAATTGCCCGTCCCGATGTAGGTGTAGTGGATGTACTCGCCGGACTCCTCTTCTTTCGCCAAAATGTGCAGCAACTTCGTGTGCACCTTGACGGCCGGGTAACTGTAGCGAACAGACGCACCGGCAGCCTCGAGGGCCTTGCCCCAGTACAAATTACTCGCCTCGTCGAACCGGGCCTTCGCTTCAACAAATGCCTCTACCTTCTTACCCTTTTCCAGCGCGTAAAGCAGGTTCTCCACGATGCTGGATTTCCCCGCGACCCGGTAAAGGGTGATACTGATGGTGCGCACGGACGGGTCGTCCGCGGCCTCCCTGATTAGATCGGGTACGTAATGGTACTGCTGGTAAGGGAAGCTGAGCAGGACGTCTTTTGCACGGATAACCTCCATGATGCTCCCCACGTTTTCGAATTGTGCAGCGGGCAATGGCGGGAGTGGCGTATAGGTCAAATCATCCCGACCTTCCGGGCGGGGGAAGCCGAAGAAGTCGTTAAAGTTGTGGTAGCGAGCACCCGGAATCATATCGTATTTGGATAGATTAAGTGCTTTTTTCAGCCGCCGACGCATCCAGGTGGGCATGGCTGCGTCGTAGAGAAAGCGAGTAGGTAATCCATCCTCGCGGTGCTGGAGCCGGCTTTCAATCTTGCGGTGCAGCTCCCCGTCGAATTCATTGTCGATGTACAGTTCTGCGTCCCGACTAAGCTTAAAGCTATAGCCAAAGTTGACGGGCTGCCCCATCCAACGGGATAGGTTAGCGCGGATGATGCTGTCCAGAAAAATGACGTGGAATACTTCCGGCTGGGTCTCATCATCGGGCAACACGATGAGGCGGGGGCACTCTTTGGTGGGGAGCGGAACGAGTGCCACGTCCCCGGCCGACTGGGCGGCTTCCGAATTGATCTCCACGGCCAGGCACAATTGGCCATCTTTAATGAAAGGCAACTGCGCGTCTTCATCGTTGGAGGGAAGCCAGTGCAGTTCGAGGTGCGGTTTAATATTCTTATCGAAGTAGGCAGAGGCGAAGGCGGCCTGCTCGGGCGTCATCTCGTTGCTGTGGATGAGGTCGATCTGCTCTTCACGGAGTTCCGGCAAAATTTCATCGTTGAAGATGCGGCCAAATTCCTCCTGTTGCTCGTTGACCATTTTGCGGATGGTCTTCAATTCCTTCTTCGGCTTGAAGTCGAAGAGTTCCCGCCGTTGCTCTTTAGGGATCTTCTTGAACTGCCGCAAACTAGCTACGCGGACTCGGTAGAACTCATCCAGGTTAGAGGTATAGATCGCCAGGAATTTGATCCGTTCGTAGAGCGGCACCCGGTGGTCAGCGGCCTCCTGTAGGACACGCGCGTTGAAGTGCAGCCAGGATATATCGCGTTTGATGAGTTCTTTAGCCAAGGTGGGAGTGGTTTGTTACTGGGGAAAGATGTTTTGGGGGTAGAGGTTCGGAAGTGTAGTAAATTAGTCGGGTAGTATCGTAGTCGGGTAGTCTTGTAGTCGGGTAGTGCCGTACTACCCGACTACCCGACTACCCGACTACCCGACTACCTGACTACCTGACTAAAATTTTTCTTACCTTCGCCCCAGCACTCACGGGAGTGCGTAAACCTGGAAATGCTTCAATGCGCATTTCCAGGTTTTCTTTTAGTAATTATAGCTATCCAACAGATGTACCCACTAAACGAAGCCTACCAACAGCATTTGGAGGCCATTGCCCAGGCCATTCAGGCCAGCCCCAACCTGGCCGCCTACCTGGATGAAGAGGAAGACAGTTATTACGAAGCCCTCAAGCAGGAATTTGAGCCACAAATTGAGCAGGCCCACCAGCAGTTGATCGACTACAGCCCACTGGAAATTGAAGCTTTTGAGCGCCAGTTGTTCGACGAGCGCTTCGAAGGTTTGTTCCTACCCCGCATCCTCGGCTACGCCGTGCTCCGTGGTGAAGTGACCGAGCAATTTTACTACGCCCGCCAGAACGATCACTTTGGTGCCATTCTGAAAGCCATTGCCGCGAACTCCAATTTCGACCAGCTCAAGCAGCGGATCGGCCAGAGCATCCAGGCGGGTTTTGCGTTGAGCTCAGACATCTTCGTGACCTCTTTGGTGGACGGCATCCCCAGCAAACGGGTGCGCCAATTCCTGCAGGCGCTGCGTACGAGTGAGGCGCGCACGGCAGATGGCCGCCGCCGCATCTTCCGCCGTTACCAAAAGCAATTTAAGGGTCGGAATTACCACTACGCGCCCTTCCCAGTGGAAACGGTGGAGCTCAATACGCACGTCAACGCCCTTAATGACTTCCTGCAGTTCCGGGTCAGTGGTGAGTTGAACAACGACGCCCTCGTCCCTACCCTCCACGCCATGATCACCGAGGAGGATTTTGCCGGCCGCAAAGAAATTCTGCGCCCCATTGTCTTTTACGGCACCTTCTTTGAGCAGACGCCCGAACAACGTGCGGAACTCATCACCGTTCTCAACCGCGAGCGTAAGGCCAATGGTGATGCGGTGGCAGACGAAGTTCTCCAGACGATCCTCGACTTGAAAAACGACCGGGAGTTTGAGTTTGGCGCCCTGCAGGAGCAGCGCCTCGGCAGCATCATCTCCCGCAACATCGACGATAAACTGACGGCCTACTTTAACCTGACGGATAAGATCCACCAGGATGGCTACGTCAATACCAGCGTTCACGAAGCGATTGCCGAAGAGCTCGCCAAGCACAGCGGCCTGAGTCCATTTGCGGAGAACATCCGGGCCACGGTGCTCCAGTACTTCAAAACCCTCGCCGAAGGTTTGGGGACGGAAGAAGCGGACTACCGCCAGTGGTTTGAGATCACCGGAAAGCAATTCCCCAGCTACATCAAGATCTTCGGCAACGAGAGCTTCAACCAAAGCCTCCGTGCATTGGCCAAGAAGTATACCAAGAGCCTCACGCGCGTCCACACCAACAAGCGTGGTAAGGACTACCGGGACATCAAAAAGATCACCGTTACGACCTGGAAGGACTACGGTTTCATGACGGAGAAGGAACTTAAAGAGTTCTTCAAAACACCCCGCAAGAAGCGCCCGTAAGCGGTGGCTCCCACTTCTCGGATGTATTCTGTTAGGACGATTTGTCCTAAAACAAGGAAAAGGGATGATTTCCCGCCCGGGGGTTGGAAAATGTGACGAACAAGTACCCGCACGGCCGGTTCCGCAATGGAGCCGGCCGTATTTTGTTGCTGCCAGCGCTCGCTGAGCTGTTTTACTTATCACACGACTTGGCCAATAGCATTGATTGGCCGGGCGACCACCCAGCACGTATGTCTCGACTAGTTATTATTTCTAACCGTTTACCAGTTACCATTAACCGAAGCGCCGGCGAATTACACTACCACCCCAGCGCGGGTGGGCTAGCAACGGGCCTTAATAGCCTCGACGAGAGTTACAACAAGATCTGGATCGGCTGGCCGGGGGTCGACATCACTGACGATTGGGAGCGGGAAACCGTTAAAACCGACCTCGCCAAGAAGAACCTGGCCCCGGTTTTCCTTACGCCGCAGGAGATCGACCTCTACTACGAGGGTTTCAGTAACAAAACGATCTGGCCCCACTTCCATTACTTCACGGAGTACACGGCCTACAACGATGATATGTGGGACGCCTACCAGGAAGTCAACTACAAATTCTTTCAGGAAACGGAGAAACACCTGCGGGACGGTGACATGGTCTGGGTCCACGATTACCAGCTCATGCTGTTGCCACAAATGATTCGGGATAAGTTCCCCAACATCAGCATCGGCTTCTTCCTGCACATCCCCTTTCCCAGCTACGAGGTATTCCGGATCCTCCCCTGGCGCAAGCAGATCCTCGACGGTATCCTTGGAGCCGACCAGATTGGCTTCCACACCTTTGGCTACATGCGCCATTTCTTGTCGGCAGCCTACCGGCTCTCGGGGCACGAACATCAGTTTGGCCGCCTGAGCATCAACGAGCGGGAGATCAACGTGGACGTATTCCCAATGGGCATTAACTACGAGAAGTACGCCCACCCGGACGTCAACGCCGAAAGCGATAAAGGGAGTGGAGAGATCCGCCGGCTGCACGCGAGCCGCAAGATCGTGCTCAGCGTTGACCGGCTGGATTACACAAAGGGCATCCCTCAGCGGGTGCGGGCATTCGGGCAGTTCATCCGGAATAACCCCAGCTACGTAGGGCAGGTAAATTTGATTATGATCGTAGTCCCCAGCCGGGCCAATGTAGATCAGTACCAGAGTTTGAAGCACGAGGTCGACGTATTGGTCAGCCAGATCAACAGCGAGTACGGCACGTTTGACTGGATGCCGATACACTACTACTACCGGTCGCTCAATTTTGCCTCACTGACGACTCTATATAAGGAAGCGGATATCGCACTCATCACCCCCCTGCGGGACGGCATGAACCTCGTAGCCAAAGAATACATCGCGGCTAAGGAAGATACCAAAGACGGAGTCCTCATCCTCAGCGAAATGGCGGGGGCGGTGCACGAATTGAACGACGGTGCCATCACCGTCAATCCCCAGAGTAATAAGGACATCGAAGACGCGCTGCTGGAAGCACTAGAAATGCCCGCCGAAGAAAAGGCGGCCCGCATGACCAATATGCAGGAAAAACTGAAGCGCTACGACGTCAAGCATTGGGCGGCCACCTTCATCAAAGAACAGAAAAAACTTAAAGACAACAACAGAATGGGAAGTACCACGCATCTCAGTGGAGACACCCTGACCCAGGTTCAGGATAGCTACACCAAGGCAGGCAGCCGCTTGCTCTTCATTGATTACGATGGTACCCTCATGGGCTTCAACGAAGACCCACAGGCGGTCTCCCCAGATGATGAAGTGATCAGCCTCCTCTCCGGTCTCGCCGCCGACCCCAAGAACAACGTCGTCATCAACAGCGGCCGCGATAAGGGCACCCTCGAAAAATGGCTCGGCCACCTCGACGTCGAGATGGCCGCCGAACACGGCGTGTGGATGAAGGAGGACAACAAGTGGCACCTCAACCCTAACGTAGTCGACGGCTGGATGCCGAAGGTGCGCGACCTACTCGAGAACCTCGTGGCCCGAACGCCCGGCTCCTTCATCGAAGAGAAAGATTACAGCCTCGCCTGGCACTACCGCAGCATCGACCGGGATCTGGGCCATAAGCGCGTCCGCGAGTTTCGCGATATGCTCGCCTACCTCATTCAGAACCAGGATCTCCAGGTCCTGGAAGGCAACAAGGTGGTCGAGATCAAGAACGCCGGCGTCAACAAGGGCAAGGCTACCAGCCATTTCGTGCACAAAGACGAGTACGACTTCGTACTTGGCATCGGAGATGACGCAACCGACGAGGACATTTTCAAAGCCCTTCCCGAGAGTGGCATCAGCATCAAAGTAGGTGCGGACCGTACGGAGGCGAAGTACAGCGTTTCGGGCGTGAATGAGGTGCGGAAGATGTTTCGGTCGTTGATTGAATAGAAGTTAGATCTTAGACTTTCGATTTTGGACGTTGGACCTGGAGACTGCTTCTACAATTTGATCTTTCATTTCACGCTCGGGATTTGGGCGCTGCCGCAGGTGCCAGGGGATGGGGATAGTACAAGGACTCGTTTCGTGGAACCGCGACGCCAAACGCGCAATCTTCCAATTGGAAATACGTTTTGCCGTTAAATTAACCGTATGAGGATTTTCTTACTACTCCTGGTCCTTTGCTGTTCGGTACCCGCCGCCGCGCAATTCGGCGTATCTGCTTTTTACAACGTAAACAATTTGGATGTCCCACAGAATGATGCGTGGCCTGAAGGTAGGTACGCCGACCTGGATAATGGTCCGGAATTACAGCTGAACTATTGGTTCCGACTGCCGAACCAGAGGATCGAATTTCAACCAACTTTGTTTTTCTCCCGGGCTGGCCTACGGGAAAGCAACCAATCCACCACCTACAGCAGTATCGGGCTGCAAATGGAAGTAAACGTTTACCCTTTTGATTTCGGCGGGGATTGCGACTGCCCTACGTTCGGGAAGCAGGGACCCGCGCTGCAGAAAGGTTTTTTCATTCAGGGCAGCGCTGGATTTGCAATTGACGTCCTTGGGTCGAGCTTATTTGATAATGCCGGAGGTGGACTGGTCTACGGCGGTGGCGCCGGCCTCGACATCGGTATATCCGACCTGATCACGCTGACGCCAACGGCAACTATTCGCCGAAGCGATCCTTACCGCAACATCGCGTTGGTCGACCAGAACGGCGAGGATGCCGGGACACCCAACAAATTATTGACTTACCAGCTTGGCCTTCAGGCTACGTTTCGCTTCGACCACAAGCGCTATTAACCCTTAGTTTGCCGTCGTAAATGCCCGGCAATCCTGGTTGATCGCGGGCGGGCCGTTTCGCTACATTGTGAAACAATCATTTACTCGCGGTGAAATTATTTCTGCTCGTGGTCCTGGTCCTTCTACAGATTGTGGTGATTCCCGTCACCAACGAGAGGAAGGCCGCATAGCACGGACGCCCGGTAAAAGCCGCTTTCCTCCCCTTAAGGAAAGCGGCTTTTATGTTTGTGGGCAATACTTTACCGCATCACCAACTTACTACGCACCTGCGTCAGCGCCCAAATGGCAGAACTGAATAAATACAGCAAAAACGTTACCTCGAACCCGGAACAACCCGCCGCCCGGGCCATGCTCTACGCAATCGGCCTGGACGATACCGATATGGACAAAGCGCAGATTGGCGTGGTCTCCACCGGCTGGGAAGGCAACCCCTGTAATATGCACCTGAATAGCCTCGCGGAAGAGGTGAAACAAGGCATCAATGAATTTGATGAGCAGATCGGGCTAATCTTCCACACCATCGGCGTAAGTGACGGCATTTCGATGGGAACGGCTGGAATGCGCTTTAGCCTCGTGAGCCGCGACGTGATTGCGGACTCGATTGAAACCGTAGCCGGCGCACAGTGGTACGATGGCCTGGTAACCGTGGTAGGTTGCGATAAAAACATGCCCGGTGCCATGATCGCCCTGAGCCGTTTGGACCGCCCGGCGATCCTCCATTTTGGCGGCACCATCAGCCCCGGCTGCTACGAAGACGACAAATTGGATATCGTATCCGCCTTCGAGGTGCTCGGAAAATACCGTACCGGAGAGGTGAGCGAGGAACGGTACAAAGGCGTGATCCGCCACGCCTGCCCAGGCTCCGGGGCCTGCGGGGGGATGTACACCGCCAACACGATGGCCACCGCCATTGAAGCGATGGGCATGGCCCTCCCCTACAACAGCTCCATCCCCGCCAACCACCCGGACAAACGGGCCGACACGCGCCGGACCGGTGAGTACATGCTCAACCTACTGAAGAAAGACATCAAACCGAGCGATATCCTCACCCGGAAGGCCTTCGAAAATGCGATGGTAACGCTAATCGCTCTCGGTGGAAGTACAAACGCCGTGCTGCACCTCCTGGCGATGAGCCACGCCGCCGGGCTGGATATTACCATTGACGACTTCCAAAAGGTAAGCGACCGGGTTCCGTTCATCGCCGACCTGAAGCCAAGTGGCAAGTACGTGATGGAAGACCTTTACTATGCTGGAGGCGTCCCCGCCGTGATGAAGGAGCTACTCAAAAAAGGCTACCTCCACGGCGACTGCATGACCGTAACCGGGAAGACGCTCGCAGAGAATCTCCTTGAAGCCACGAATCTGAAAGAGGGCCAGGACATCATCAAGCCATTCGACCAACCGATCAAAGAGACCGGCCACCTCCGCATCCTGTACGGTAACCTGGCGGAAGAAGGCTGCGTGGCTAAGATCACTGGGAAGGAAGGCCTGCACTTCATGGGGACCGCCCGGGTCTTCAATTCAGAGCTGGCCGCGAACCAGGCCATTGGCCGCCGGGAGATCAAGGAAGGTGACGTTGTCGTCATCCGCTACTGCGGGCCGAAGGGCGGGCCGGGCATGCCCGAAATGCTCAAGCCCACCTCGGAGATCATGGGGCAGGGCCTCGGGAAGAAAGTAGCCCTCATCACCGATGGGCGCTTCAGTGGGGGAACCCACGGATTCGTGGTTGGTCACATCAGCCCCGAGGCGATGTCCGGCGGTGGGATTGCCCTCATCGAGGATGGTGACATCATCCGGATTGACGCGGAGGCGAACACGATCAACGTAGAAATCAGTGATCAGGAATTGGCCCAACGCCGCGCAAATTGGACGCCGCCAGCCCCAACGGCCGACTCCGGTGTCCTCAAGAAATACGCTAAGCTCGTCAGCAGCGCATCGTTAGGTTGCGTGACGGACCTTTAAACGGCCCTGCCGCTCCCCCACCCTGAAGTATTCATGAAAAGTAAATCATCATGGTCATGACTAAAAAAGTTGATACCGCCACCTCCGAAGGAATGCCTACCACTGGCAATATGAATGGCGCTCACGCCCTCCTACAGTGTCTGGTGAATGAAGGGGTGGACACCATTTTTGGTTACCCCGGTGGCGCGATCATGCCCGTCTACGATGCGCTGATTGACTTTGAGGACCAGCTCACGCACATTCTGCCTCGCCACGAACAGGGAGCCATCCACGCCGCTGAGGGGTACGCCCGCATCAAACGGCAGACTGGCGTGTGTATGGCGACCTCCGGCCCCGGCGCCACGAATTTACTGACGGGGTTAATTGACGCATTGCTCGACTCTCTCCCGTTGGTGGCAATTACCGGTCAGGTACCCGGCTTCTTGCTGGGGAGTGATGCCTTTCAGGAAGTGGACGTCATCAACTGTACCATCCCCGTCACGAAGTGGAACTACCAGATCACGGATCCAAAAGACATTGGCTGGGTATTCAAAAAGGCCTTCTTCATTGCGAATAGCGGCCGACCCGGTCCGGTACTGATCGACATCACTAAGGATGCGCAACTCGCCATGGTGGACTTTGAGTATCCGGAAAAATTGCATATCCGCAGTTACGTCCCGCACCACAAGGTGAAGCCCGCGCAAATCAGCGCGGCGGCGGACTTAATCAATGGTGCCGAGCGGCCGATGATCCTCGCCGGACACGGTATCCACATTGCGCACGCGCAGGAGATCTTCCGGGAGTTCGTGGAGAAAACGGGTATCCCCGTTGGCGCCACCTGCCACGGGCTTTCGGCCATCCCAAATGACCACGAACTGTTCACCGGGATGCTGGGGATGCACGGTAATTACGGGCCTAACCTGCTGCAGAACGAAGCCGACGTGATCATCGCCATCGGAATGCGTTTCGACGACCGGGTGACGGGTAATTTAAAGTACTATCTACCCGACGCGAAGGTGGTCCACATCGAAGTTGATCCAGCTGAGATCTGTAAAAATGTCTTTGCACACGCGCCCATCCTTGGTGACGCGAAGGATGCTCTGGAGCTACTTATTGACGCCTGTGAGCAGAAGTCCTACCCCGACTGGACCGCCCGCTTTGCGGAGTGCGCCCGGATCGAAGAGGAGCGCGTCATCAGCGAAGCCATTACCCCAACTGACGGAGGAGAGATTCGGATGGGGCAAGTCATCCGCGAAGTATCCAACCAAACCGATGGACAGGCGATCGTCTGTACTGACGTTGGCCAACACCAGATGATGGCCGCGCGCTACTATGAATACAAGGGCCACGACCAGTGGGTCAGTTCCGGAGGGGCGGGCACGATGGGCTACGGTTTACCGGCAGCGTTCGGAGCAAAGTACGCCGACCCGAGCCGCGAAACCATCGCTTTCATCGGTGACGGTGGTTTTCAGATGACCCTGCAGGAGTTAGGCCTATGCGCTCAATGGAATGTCGGCGTGAAGATCGTGCTGCTCGATAATAACTTCCTGGGAATGGTGCGGCAGTGGCAGCAGCTCTTCCACGAAAAGCGCTACAGCTCCGTAGAGCTAGAAAACCCGGATTTCGTCACCATCGCCAAAGGCTTTGGCGTTCCGGGCCGTACTATCCGCGACCCGAAAGACGTGGACGGCGCTATCGCAGAAATGCTCGCGCACGACGGTCCGTACTTGCTACACGTCCATACGGTGAAGGAGGATAATGTTTTCCCGATGGTTCCGAGTGGGAAGGGGGTGCATGAGGTGGTGTTGGGGCCGGAGGAGTTATGAGTTTCGAGGTGCGAGTGGCGAGTTGCGAGTTGCGAGTTGCGAGTTACAAGTTTCTAGTTGCTAGTTGCTAGTGCAAAAGTTTCTAGTTGCTAGTTTCTAGTTGCGGCTGTCTAGAATCTATCTTCTAAAATCTAAAATCTGTAGAAAATGAGCGAGGTTAAGAATTATACGATTACAGTATTTACGGAGGACCAGGCGGGACTGCTTTCGCGGGTGGTGGGCATCTTTAATCGCCGGAACATTAACATCGCGAGTTTGACGACGAGCCAGAGTTCTGATCCCACTATCCACCGTTTTACGATTGTGGTAGCGGTTACGGAAGAGATGGTCCGCAAACTTCGCGCTCAGCTCGATAAGCAGGTTGACGTCCTCAAAGCCTTTTACTACAGCGATGAAGAAGTCGTGCACCAGGAGATTGCGCTGTACAAAGTACCCGTAGCGGTCTTCAATAATGGAGACCGAGTCGAGCGGCTCATCCGCCAACATAACGCGCGGGTGCTGCTGATTGAGCCTGAGTACGTCGTTATTGAAAAGACGGGGCACGAGCATGAAATCACCGCGCTGCTCAGTGAGTTGCGGGAGTTTGGGATTTTTGAATTTGTGCGGTCGGGCCGCGTGGCCATCGTGAAGCCGATGGAACGGTTGAATAATTATTTGGCTACGATTGAGGCGGAGGCTGGCTTGGCGTAGTGGTACGGGACCTCCGGTCCCGTTTCTTCGGGTTGGTTCGGTACGGGACCTCCGGTCCCGTTTATTCAGTTGTGAAATTGTTCTACTACGCGTTAATGACTTGACTACAAGAATATTACCTGAACATTCGGACCGGAGGTCCGAAACCGGGATCTGTCGTACCTCAAATCTCAAACCGGAACGACCAGTATCTTATCGCAAACCAACTTGCTCAACACGGTCATCAAACCATCACCGTAAGCGACACGCATTGATCCATCGAACGCTTCCACGCCCTCAATCCTCAACTGATCGTTCAGGCGCAACTGCCGTTCATTAAGGAAGTGGAGGAAGTCATTCGAGCTATGGGCAAGTGCGACGATGGAGACCACCTCCCCTTCTTTGCGGTCGCTTAGTTTTTGGTGGGAGGTCCGTCGATCCAACTGGCCTTCGGGTGTTGGGATTGGGGAACCGTGTGGGTCCACCGACGGGTAGCCCAGCATATCGTCCATCCGTTTGAAGAAGGCGGGGCTTTCTACGTGCTCGATCTGCTCGGCGATGGTGTGGACTTCTTCCCAGCCGAAACCCATTTTTTCCACCAGGAACATTTCCGTCAAACGGTGCTTACGGACGATGAGGGCGGCGGCTTTGCGCCCAGCCTCCGTTAGGGATAGGGGCTTGTATTTCGCGTAGTGCACCAATCCCTTTTCACTGAGTTTGCGGACCATGCTATTTACGGACGGGGAACTCACACCCAATTGTTTACCCAGGGCGGTCGCCGATACCTGGCCGTCCTCGTCGGAGAGCTTCAGTAATGCCTTCAGGTAGTTTTCTTCGGTTGGGCTGCGCATTCGTGTGAAGATAATGCCGGATCAGCGGTGAAAGATGTCCATTCAGCTAAACAAAGTTAGACTTATCTAACTTATTACTTAGAACACTTTATCTTTGTGGGAGTTCCCAGCTTATGAAATATCTCTCATTTGCACTCTGCCTTTTCCTCTGCACCTGCGTCAGCGCCCAGAATACGCTGCACGGGGTGGTGCTGGACGATCAGGGAGTTGGCATCCCTTACGCTTCGGTGTTGGTGGCGGATTCGGGGGACGGGAGCGTTGCCGAATACGACGGCAGGTTTACTATTCCGGAGTATCCCGTGGGGACGCTACTTCGGATCAGCGCCGTCGGTTTTGCGGGGAAAGAGGTGGCCGTGGGAGCCATTAATCCGCTGGAAATTAAATTGGAACCCACCGCCGCTACCCTGGCCGACGTAGTCGTGACGGGTACGATGCGCTCCGCCAGCCGCAGCAGTAGTCCGGTACCGGTGGAGGTTTTTACGGCGAAGTATTTCAAGGCTAACCCGACACCAAGCGTATTTGAATCCCTTCAAACGGTGAATGGCGTGCGGCCGCAGCTCAACTGTTCGGTTTGTAATACCGGTGATATTCACATCAACGGATTGGAGGGCCCGTACACGATGGTGCTGATTGACGGAATGCCCATAGTAAGTGGTCTTTCAACGGTTTACGGGTTGACGGGTATCCCGCAAAGCCTCATCGAACGGGTGGAGATTGTCAAGGGCCCGGCCTCTACACTTTACGGCTCGGAAGCGGTGGGCGGACTGATCAACATCATCACCAAATCGCCGGAAAATGCACCCCGCATTAGTGCGGACATCATGGCCAGCGGTTGGGGGGAGATAAATACCGACCTGGGCTACAAAACGAAAATTGGCAACGCTACGAGTTTGCTCGGCGTGAACTACTTCAACTACCAAAACCCGATCGATAACAACGGTGATGACTTCACCGACCTTACGTTGCAGGACCGCATCTCCGTTTTTAATAAATGGAGCCTTGATCGCAAAAGTGGACGGGCGCTGACCATCGCCGGGCGCTACCTCTACGAAGACCGTTTCGGTGGGCAGCTCGATTGGAACCGGGGTGACCGTGGCGGGAACGAAGTCTACGGCGAGAGCATCTACACCAACCGCTGGGAAACTTTTGGCACCTACGAACTACCGACAAAGGCCAATCTCACCCTGCAGTTCAGCGCCAACGGCCACTACCAAAACTCCGTTTACGGGGAGACTATCTACAACGCCAGCCAGCAAGTTGGATTTTTGCAGTTAACGCACCAAAAGGAGATCGGTACTCACAATCTGCTGCTTGGAGGTGCCTACCGCTACACACGCTACAACGACGATACGCCGGCCACGCGGGAAGTTTCCGAAATTAGTTTGCCGGGGCTATTTGTGCAGGATGAATGGCGCCTAAATGAATTCAACACCCTGCTCGGCGGACTGCGGTACGACCACAATTCCGTGCACGGAAGCATCCTGACGCCACGATTGAATTACAAATGGTCCAGCCAAAACCTCCTCAATACCGTGCGCCTGAGCGTCGGCAATGGCTACCGGGTCGCCAACGTATTCACCGAAGACCACGCCGCGTTGACGGGTGCCCGCGATCTGGTTTTTGCGGATGAGCTCCTACCCGAGAAAAGCTGGAACGTCAACCTGAATTACGTCCGCAAACACTTTGCCCGCAACGGCGCGGTGTGGACATTCGACGCCTCCACCTGGTATACCCACTTTAGCAATCGGATCCTGCCGGATTACGAGACCAACCCGAACCAGATTATCTACGCGAACCTTGATGGGCGAGCCGTTAGTCAGGGCGTCAGCCTCACTACGGACGTGAGTTTTCGCGGTGGTGCCAGCGTCAATGTAGGCCTTAACGTGCAGGATGTTTTCACCGTGAAGGAGGGCGTGCGCGAACGCCAACTGCTCACGGAAACCTACAGTGGCGTTTGGCGGCTTGGCATTCCCTGGCTGGAGCGGCAGATCACTTTTGATTACACCGGCAACGTATACGGCCCGCTCGACCTTCCCCTCCTCGGCGAAATGGACGACCGCCCCGCCGACTCGGGCTGGTTCTCCACCCAGAACTTGCAGGTAACCAAGACTTTCTCCAACGGTATGGAAGTTTATGGCGGCGTAAAAAACCTCCTGAATTACACCCCACCTGCAAATAGCATTGCGCGTGCGTTTGATCCATTTGATGAAGATGTCGATTTTAATCCCGATGGCACGGTCATTCCGACCCCCACCAACCCGAATGCATTGACGTTTGACCCGACTTACGTTTTTGCTTCGAACCAGGGGAGGAGGGTGTTTTTGGGGTGGAGGGTGAGTTTGTAGTCTATAGTCTGTAGTCTATAGTGGCCGCCACTACCGGACGCTTGCGGGACCTCCTGCGTCGGACGCCACAAGGACCTATCAATTGGTGGTTATTAATTCCGTTACCACCCAATCAGGACCTTGGAGCGTGGTCAACTCGCACGCAGTAAGAGTTGATCTCCTCCAAGCGTCCGGTGATAGTAACCCACCGCCAACACCGGACGCTTGCGGGACCTCCTACGTCGGACGCCACAAGGACCTATAAAGTGGTAGTTTTTGATTCCGTTACCACCCAATCAGGACCTTGGAGCGTGGTCAACTCGCACGCAGTAAGAGTTGATCTCCTCCAAGCGTCCGGTCCAGACTACAGACTACAGACTCCAGACTATAGACTTATACTTACCTTCGCCCCCGCATTCAGGTATCCCGGCGTAACGCCCGGGAAGTAAAAGGGAATCCGGTGTAAATCCGGAGCTGTCCCCGCAGCTGTAAGCTTCGTAATGTTTCGCGCCACTACGCCACTGGAGAGATCTGGGAAGGCCGCCCGAAATGAAGTGAGCCAGAAGACCTGCCCGAACGCACCATATGTTTCTTGACTTCGGTGAGAAAGTCGAAAACCGTTTGGGGGCATTACGCCCGGGATGAAGATCAGTGGATCTCTTTCCCCTACCCTGCTTTGCGGCGTTCGTAAAGCAGCGTTTCCCCGTACGCGCTTCGCTTTTTTACCGGTAAGCTACCTACCCATGACTAAGCGAATTTTACTCTTTCTCTCTTTTTGTTCTACCCTCTCACTCGGACTTGCCGCGCAGGAAGCTCCTGAATTAACGACGACCGGTGATGAAGTAATCATAACCGGAACGCGGTTCCCGAAGCAACTCGATCGGTCGACGACCAAGGTCACCATTATTGATTCCGCTACGGTTGCGCGCAATACCGACCTTGGACAATTACTAAACGAGCAGGCGGGCATCGTCGTGAATGGTGCTTACAGCGCGCCGGGCAAGGACCGCAGCATTTTTCTGCGTAATGGTGCCAATCAATACACCCTCATTTTGCTGGACGGGCAGCCGCTCATCGACCCTTCTTCCCTTGGTGGAGCCGTTGACCTACGACTCCTTGATCTTCAGGGGATTGAGCGGATTGAGATTGTACACGGCGCTCAGTCCCTCATATATGGTTCTGACGCAGTGGCTGGGGTCATTAACCTCATTAGCAAAGCCAATAGTGACGACCCTACCGTCACCCTGCGGGCGAGTTACGGCAGCTTCGATACCTTTGAGGCTGGCGCAGACGCCCGCGGCCGGAAAGGTAAATTAGCTTACGCGCTGGGCTTCAACGTCTACGACAGTAAGGGCATCAGCGAAGCTATTTTTAGCCCCGAACAACTAGCCGATCCACTTTTCGACCCTGCACCACTCGAAAGGGATGGTGCCCGTCGCTATAGTGGCAACGCAGCGTTTACCTATCATGCTAGCGAACACTGGACCATCCGCCCTAGCATCCGGTACGCCCAATTCGATGGCGATTACGACGACGGTGCCTTCCAGGATAGCGACGCGAATACTTACGAGAATGAACTCGTCAACCCCGCCCTGGCCATCGACTACGCGGAACCCGGTTTTGCCGCCGGCCTGCGCTACAATTACGTGGCGACCGACCGCCTTTTTTCCTCCGCCTTCGGCGACTTCGACTTTGCCGGCCGGGCCCAACAAGCCGATGTATTCGGCAACAAAAGCTGGAAGAATTTGGCGCTGACGCTGGGTGCCCAGGCAAGGATCGAGAAACTCACGCTGGACAATCCCCCCGTGGATGCGGACGATAACGTAACTACTTTGAGTCCCTACCTGCAAGCTGAATTTCGGACGGACGAAAGATGGTTTGCGGAAGCTGCAATTCGCTACAATAACCACTCGACGTTTGGCGGGCAGTTGAACTACTCCACCGGGTTCGCATACCAGGTAATTAAGGGTTTTACCGTGCGAGGAACGTATGCCACCGCCTTCCAGAGCCCAACTTTGGACCAACTGTACGGTCCATTTGGTGCCAATGCTGAATTAGAACCCCAAACTAGTTCCTCCATCGAGGCGGGTTTTGCCTACCGAAATGAAGAGCGTGATTATGGATTCTCCGTTACCGGCTTCCAACGGACGATTGAAGACGTTATCATCTTCGGCAACCCCGGCTACCTCAACCGCGACGAACTCGACGATTTGGGCGTAGAAGTAGAGGCCTTCGCTAAGCTTGGTGAGCAGCTGAGCATCAACGGCAACTTCACCTACGTGGAGGGAGAACTCACCTCTGAAGACTTCTCCGGTAACCCCACCACCACCGAAGATTTCTTCCGCCGCCCCCGCGTATCCGGCCTGTTTGGATTAACCTACACCCCCTCCTTCCCCCTGACGGCCCGCTTGACGACCCAATACACCGGTGACCGCCCAGACGTATTCTTCGACGCGAGTTTCAACCAAAACATCGTGGAACTAGATCCCTACCTATTGGTCAACTTCTACGTGGAGTACAAACTGCTCGCCAAGCAAAACCTCACCCTCTTCGCCGATCTCCGGAACTTGACGGATACGGACTTTGTGGAGGTGACCGGTTTCGCGACCCAGGGCCGAACGGTACGGACGGGAGCACGGTATACGATTGGGAAATAGGCTGAACGCCGAACCGGTAGAAATTGCTGTGTCGGTGATGAATACCGGTTCGGCCTTGCTGTGCCTACTGAGGAGGCAACGTTTCGATTAACTTCGACGTCATCCCTCCAACGAACAACAATAGAAACATCGCGAAGAGGGTGAGGTAGACGAAGGTGAGCAGCCCACGCTTGTGCCGGGTTATTTCTGCATCTTCTTTCAGCACGTATTCCCGGATAGTTGGGCTGTAGATGGCTCCAAGCAAACCACCTACCAGAATGGCTTGAACAGCTACTCCGCGGTAGATGAACTGTTGAAAGTCGGGTGTACCCGTGGTGAATGCGCTGATAATAAACGGTGCAAAGGCTAATAAACTCAGGAGCGCGATTGCGATTAAGAAGCTGACTTTTAAGGGGTTTGCGTCGGAGAGGAGACCACCAATACTAGCTGCTACCTTTTCCTTTCGGATTACATTCTGTGTCAAACCAAGGCGGCTATTAGCTATTTCGTCCAGTATTTTATCTGGGTCACTCAGGGTCCAAAAGATCAACTCGTTGGAATAGGTAGGGTGCGTATGCTCAATCTTAATGCCTTTACCAAGCCCAACGGCATTGGTCACGTGCTGTAGCGCCGTGATCTGACTTTGTAGGAATCGGTGCTTTCCCAGTAGCAAAACATTGAGGTTCAGGGCACCATCTTCAACGAAGAGCTTAGCTAAGGGGAAGGAAGCATTCATCATGCCGACCCGCGCGCCGCCGGTATAGGAGAGGTCTTTCATGACTTAAGGATACGAAAAAAGCCACCCTTCAAATTTATGAAGGATGGCTTTTTGATTATTTAAATGGTCGGACTATTTCAGCTCGCCTAACACCTTACCGATACGCCGGATCGCTTCGGTCAGTTGTTCCTCGGAAGCGGCGTAGCTGATGCGGATACAGTTCGGGGCACCGAAGGAACTACCGCCTACCGTAGCAACGTGTGCCGTCATGAGCAGGTACTCGGCCAGATCGTCTGAATTATTGATCGTGTATTCTCCGTTGGACTTCCCGAAGAATGCGGAAGCATCCGGGAAGAGGTAGAAGGCACCCTGGGGGCGGTTCACCTTGAGGCCGTCGATCTTACTCAGGCCATCAATGATGAGCTCACGGCGTTTAGCGAAGGCGTCCTTCATGGCGTGGCTGGGTGCCAAATCTGACGTTAGTGCGTGGAGGCCCGCCTGCTGAGCGATGCTGTTAGCTCCGGAAGTCGCCTGTCCCTGCAGCTTGGCGCAGGCCTTCGCGATTTCAGCGGGTGCGCCCATGTAGCCGAGTCTCCAGCCCGTCATGGCGAACCCCTTGGCGAAACCGTTGACGGTGATGGTCCGGTCCGCTACTTCGGGGCAGGCACCGATGGAAGCGTGCTTACCCGTGAAGTTGATCAATTCGTAAATCTCATCAGCCACTACGTAAACGTGGGGGTGGCGCTGGAGCATTTTGGCAATGGCGCTCAACTCTTCGGCAGTGTAAACGGACCCCGTGGGATTACAGGGGCTGGAGAAGAGAATGAACTTAGTTTTGTCGGTGATCGCCGCCTCGATGGCCTCCGCGCTGACTTTGTAGTCATCTTCAATACCCGCACCAACGGTAACGGGAACGCCGCCGGCCAGCTCCACGATGGCGGAGTAGCTTACCCAGTATGGGGCGAGAATGACGACTTCGTCACCCTTGTTCAGCAGCGCGTGGGCGATGTTGTAAATGGACTGCTTCGCACCGGTGGATACAACGATTTGATTCGGCGCGTAATCAAGACCATTCTCCCGCTTGAATTTGTCGACGATGGCCTGCTTCAGTTCCGGGATACCGGGGACGGGAGTGTACTTCGTATATCCCTCATCCAGTGCCACCTTTGCGGCTTCTTTGATGTGCTCCGGCGTATCAAAATCGGGCTCCCCGAGGCTGAGGCTGATCACATCGTGGCCCTGCGCTTTGACTTCACGGCCGAGGGCCGCCATTTTAAGGGTGGCCGATTCGGTCATGTTCAGGACGGTGTCCGACAGGGGGGAAGTCTTCGTTGCCATGCGGCGGGTAATTTGGGGGTGGTAAATAATTAGCGTAAAGGTACCCAGACGCCAAATTATCCCCACGATAATGTTACCGCTTTGTCCGGTTGCTAGTTGCGTTTGCTAGTGCCAGCTAAAGCGGTGAGATTAAATCCATTTCCAAGATGCGCTCATGGCTCCCGCTCCTTTTGACGGTGGGCGACAGTACTAAAGCGGGGAAAGACAGTACCTTCGTAGGAAGACCGACCCACTATGATTCGCTTACTCACGTTCTTTGCCGCCGCCTTACTATTCACCGCTTGCATTGGTGAAGATGTATTAGATGACTACGTGCAACCTACCATCCGGTTGGCAGACTTCCCGGATACCCTAGAGGCAGGAACCTCATTCCAGTTGTCAACGCGTTTCTTCAATAACGTGGGCGCCGAGGAGCAGGCAGACGCTACCTGGTCCACCGGCGACGAAACGATTCTCACCGTTGATCAGACAGGCTTAGCCACCGGAATTACCGAAGGCTCAACTACCGTCACGGCATCCTACACGGACGTGCAATTTGGTGAGACTGCAACGGTGACCGAAACCATGATCGTGGGCGCTTCCACGGTTATCATTGACGAACCAGAAGTCCGGACCGGTACCATTGCTACTACGAGTAGCTACAAACTCACCGGCAACTTCACCCTTTCGGAAACTGAGGACGAAGGACTCCAACTCACGTTCGCCGACGACTACGATGCGGACCGTGGTCTTCCCGGACTCTACGCCTACCTCAGTAATAATCCCCGCAGCCGGGCCGGCGCGTACGAAATTGGAAAGGTGGAGATCTTCCGAGGCGCGCATACGTATGACATCGCTGGTGTCGACATCAACGATTTTAAGTACGTGCTTTACTTCTGTAAGCCGTTTGATGTTGAGGTGGGTTCGGGGTTGATTGAGGAGTAGTTGCGAGTTGCGAGTTGCGAGTTGCGAGTTGCGAGTTGCGAAGTTGCGAGTTGCGAGTTGCGAGTTGCGAGTTGCGAGTTGCGAAAAATAAATTCTCTGTTGCTCAAATCGAAAATCTAGCCTCTAAAGTCTCCTATTATTTCCGCCCCGTTCCCTTAAAGTGGTCCTCCTTTCTCCGGAAGAGTACGTTGAAGCTCGTCAGCGAACCATAGATGCGAGTGATGTACTGCTGTAGGTTCACTTTTTCCTCATCCGTCATCGAGCTGGCGTTGATGCGTTGCTCCATTACGCGGAGGCGGTCGCGTACCATGACGATCTTGTGGAAGAAATCGTCGATGGACATTTCTTTGGAAGACAGCCCTTCCTCTCCCGGCTTAAGGATAAGTTTACCGTCCACCCATTTATCACCCAACTGTGTGGTTTCGCTAATGCCATTATAGGTTCTAAGGATGCGCACCAGCGCTTGCTCCGCCTCGTTAAAACTGGCAACCTCTTCCGCTT
The DNA here is from genome assembly GCF_001625015.1 of Lewinella sp. 4G2. NCBI lineage: Bacteria > Pseudomonadati > Bacteroidota > Saprospiria > Saprospirales > Lewinellaceae > Lewinella > Lewinella sp. 4G2. The sequence continues at coordinate 3,651,119 of NZ_LVWJ02000014.1, forward strand.
CGATCGCTTCCACGACCTCAAATTCCTGATAATCGCGGCCAACGGTTTTGATCCCGTAGGTCATGAAGGTGATGTCGTAGGCAGCTTTGTACAATTTTATGATAACGCCATCTCCGAATGCTGGGTGGCGGAGGCGGGTTCCGACGCCTAGATTACTGGTATCCATTTTAGTCTCTAGTTTATAGTATGTAGTCTACAGTCCGTAGTAAATCAGGTTCTCCTAGCGGCCTCACAACCGAGCGAAGCGACAATGGGTGGTTCTTGGAGCGGCCGGGAATTTAGTCTACAGTCTGTAGTCTAAAGTCTCAAGGAGTTACAAATCTACAATCGTTACCCCATCTCCGCCTGCTTCGCGGGGAGGGTGGCTTAACGAGAAATTATGATTGTATTCTTTCAATTTTTGGCGCACGGCGCGCCGTAAAGTCCCCGAGCCCTTGCCGTGGACGATGCGTAACTGATCGGCGTTTGCCATGAGCGCATTATCGACGAAAGCTTCGGTGGTCGCCAATACTTCTTCGTAGCGCATCCCGCGGACGTCCAACTTATTAGAAAAGGTCGCCGCAGCGCCGAGGCTGCTGCTGACGCTCTTTTCCCGACGGACGGTCAGTTGATCCTTCGCCGGTTCTAGATCGCGTAGTTTTACTTGAAGGCGTAGGTCGCCGACGATCACGGTGGCCCGCTTACGGTCAATCTTCTCCACTTGCCCAGTGGCACCACCCGCACGGAGGCGGACGAAATCACCTTCTTTGATGGGTTCTTCTTCCTTCGTAGTCGGTGCGTAGTAAATATCTTCACGCAGGTCGGACACCTGTTTACCAACTGATTCGCGCTTTTCCCGGAGTTGCTTGGCTTTCTCCTTCGCTTCCTCGATCTTCTTGCCTTCCCGGAGGTCACGGATCAGGTTCTCCATCTCCTTATTGTACTTCGCTGTTTCGGCGAGGGCCTGTTCCTTGGCCTCCAGCTTTAGTCGTTTACGGCGGACCTCCATGTTCTTGTGGAGTTCTTCGTAGGTGCGGGTCAAAGCATCAAGGGTCTTCTGCTTCTGTTCAAGGTTGGCGAGCATTTCTTCGGACTCCGCCTTCTCGCGTTGAAGGTCCACGAGTAGTTGGTCGACGGCCCGCTCATTCTTACCCGCCTTCTTGCGGGCATACTGTAGGACGCGACGGGGTAAGCCGGATTTCTGGGCGATCTCAAAAGCGTAGCTCGATCCCGGCCGGCCAATTTTCAACTCGTAAGTTGGAGCGAGGGTCTCCGTATCGAAATGCATCCCACCATTGAGAATTCCCTTCGCTTTGTACGCGTAGATCTTGAGGTTGGAGTAGTGGGTGGTGATGACGCCAAACACCTTGCGGTAATTCAGGCTGTCGAGTACCCCTTCGGCGATGGCGCCACCAGAAGTCGGATCCGTGCCCGAACCAAATTCGTCGATGAGTACCAACGACGTATCGTCCGCCGCCGCCAAAAACTCCTTAGCGTTTTTCAATCGAGAGCTGTAGGTGGACAGATCATCTTCAATACTCTGCTGATCACCAATGTCGGCAAAGATCTTTTGAAAGATGCCCATTTCTGATTCGCTATCCACCGGCACCAGCATACCGCACTGCAGCATCAACTGGAGGATACCGACCGACTTCATGGAGATCGATTTACCACCTGCGTTCGGCCCGGAAAGCATCAGGATGCGATTCTTCCCGGTCAGCTTAAGATCAAAGGGAACGGTCTTCTTGCCGTACTGCTTATTCTTGAGGTAGAGGATTGGGTGGCGGCCCTCGATGATTCCAATCCGCGGCTTCGCATCCAGCTTGGGCCGTTCGGCTTTAAGGGACTTGGCCAGCTTTGCCTTTGCCTGAATGACATCGAGGTAAGCGATGAGATCCTGGTAAGATTGAATATGGTCAACGTATGGACGCAGCGTCGCCGATAACTCCCGCAGAATCCGGTTGATCTCCCGCTTCTCTTCTTGCTGGTAGTCGAAGATGTCGTTGTTGATTCCAATCACTTCGTTAGGCTCGATGTAGGCCGTTTTTCCCGTGGCCGATTCATCGTGAATTATACCCCGGATCTTGCGCTTATTCTCACTCGGTACCGTCAGGACCCTGCGACCATTCCGCATACTCTCGACCGTATCGGCCAGGTAGCCGGCCCGCTTGTACTTTTCGATGACCTGGCGGAAGGTCTTCTCCACTTCCCGTTGCTTGGAACCGATCAGCCGACGGATCCGCGCTAGTTCGGGGGATGCGTCAGACCGGATGACACCCTCTGCATCGATCACCCGCTCAATGGCTTTGGATAGTTCTGGTTCGTAGTGGACTTCCCGGACCAGATCGTAAAGCGTCGGGTAGGTGCCGCGCAGGCTGGAACTTTCAAAGTATTTGAAGATCCCCTTAGCCTGCAACAGCAGCACGTTCAACTTGGCAAGACCGGTCTGACTCAACACGTAACCTTCCACGCGCAGCATCCGTAGCTCCTCCTCGACGTCTTCGTAGGCACCGATGGTGAACATATTCCGTTCGTCGGAACCCGTTTTGAATTCTGCCGTCTCATCGAGCCAGCGGTTGATTTGCCTAAATTTAGTTGAAGGCTCCAGGTTGCGGACGATGGCACGGCCAATGTCTCCGGTGCAATTGGCCTCCACGAGTTCGAGGATCTTATCGAACTCCAGTTTTTCGTAGGTATCGCGTGGCAGTAAGGTCATACTCGGTGGTAACGGTCAGGGTCGGGGGCAGGTTTTGCCAACCGGGAGGCAGGCAGTTCGGGTCCTTACTAACCAGGCAAAGCACCGGATAGTTCCCGTAGTAGGCCTAGTTTTGGCCCGCGAATTCCGACCAATTCGTACCCACCAGATTCACTACGGGCGGTAGCTTTCCGGCGTTCATTTGCTCGGCGATAATCGCCACGTCCTTGTCACGCTTCACGCCCAAAGCAGCCTGTAGCGTTTCACCTTTTACGTAGTAGGCAATAAATGAAGTCTCGCCCGGCACTCCGTCGAGTAATACTTGATCAAAGTCCGTCGCGTGCCCGGCGTAGCGTAGGTTAGTTCCCTGCTGGTTGCTCCAGAAAAAGGGCAACATCGTGTAAGGTTCCGCGTGCCCCGCCATGTTTCTGCCGGCGACTCTACCCTGCTGCGCGGCTACCTTCCAGTGCTCGATTCGGGCGACCCCGGTGCGGTCTGGGTATTCGGCGATGTCGCCCGCCACGTAAGTACCGGGCGCGCTCGTAGCGAGATGATTATCTACGGAAATACCGCCGTCATCGTTAGCGGCCAGGCCAGTAAGGTAATTCGTGCTGGGTTGCACGCCGATACCGACAACGACAACGTCTGCTTTGAGTCGTTCACCGCCCTCCGTGATGACGGCGCGGACGCTACCCTTTCCTTCAAATTCCTTGACCTTATCACCCAGCTTGAATTTGACGCCCGCGGCTTCGTGGAGTTGCTGGATGAAGTCGCCAACCTCTTTCCCAAATTGCTTCTCAAACAAAGTCTCTTCGGGGGAGATCACGGTGATCTTGCCCCCCTGTTTACCCAGGCTCATTGCGCTTTCAAGGCCAATGAAGCTGCCGCCGACAATAACCACCGGCGTGCCTTTCTTCACTTGCTCGCGGATTCGGCGGCCATCCCTGGCGTTCCGGATTGTGTAGATGCCACCAAGTTTCGCACCGGGTGCGTCCAACTTGCGCGGCGCGCCTCCCGTGGCGAGTAGCACCTTGTCGTACGTCAGTGTTTTACCATCGGCAACGATCTTTTTTTCCCGTACATCGACGGACTCAGCGGTCGTTTTCTCGAGCAAAACAACTCCCTGCTTTGCGTAAAACTCTTCGGAGTGCAAGGGCAGATCAGCGGGATCCTTGGCTCCGGAAAGCAGGGCCTTACTAACGTGCGTCCGGTCGTAAGGCGGCAGATCCTCGCTGGTAATCATGACGATGCTTCCTTCGCCATCGTGTTCGCGAATACCGTACACGGCGTTGGCAGCGGCAATTCCACCACCGACAATCGCGTATTTATAATGCCCTTCGTCCGATTTTTCGGGCGCTGCCGCAGGTGCAGGGTTAAGGGGGGAGGCAGCCTTAGGCTCCGTTGCCACCAGAATATCATCGCCGTCCACCCGAACGTCAAAGGTCGCAATGCCATCCAGCCCGGGGGCTTCGATCTGAGCTCCGGTGCGGACATCAAAGCAAGCGTGGTGGAAGGGGCACCGAAGGCGGTGCTCACAAAGGGCCGCATTCTCTAATGGAAGCCCAAAATGGCTACACTTGGACTCCACTGCGTAAACTTCCCCATCGACGTTAGTAAGTAGCACTTTGTATTCGCCATGGTCAAATTGGTGGGTGTGCCCGGCGGGCAAATTGCTAAGCTTAAAAACTGGAGTCATAACTGAGGGCTGAGTTGGATTATATGGTAACTGTTTCGGTACTCCAATCTGGAACGGTGGTAAATGGTTCACTAAAACCCGGGTGAAGCAGGAGTAGCCTCACTCAATTCGCATGTGCCTGCTGACGGGTGCCTAAATCACTTCAATCAGGTGATCGCCCGCCGAAACCATTGCACCGAACGGCCGACAGTGGATATCGTGCGTTTGGCAGAGCGCGATGAATTCGTCGGCGTGGTCCGTAGCGACCGCACAGAGTAACCCGCCGCTCGTTTGGGGATCGGCGAGTAGGTGCAACGCTCGGTCATCAGCGGCTTTGATACCTTGTCCGTAACTGTCCAAATTGCGGATTGTACCGCCGGGGATGCAGCCTTCCGCAAGGTAGTGGTCCAATACGCCATCGCCGATGAAGGGGACATCATCCAGTCGAATCCGGGCTTTAGTATTGCTGGAATTACACATTTCCGTTAGGTGGCCGAGCAGGCCGAAGCCGGTCACGTCCGTCATGGCGTGAACGTAGTCCAGTTGGCCAATCTCCTGCCCGATACGGTTCAGTTTGGTCATTTGTTGGACGGCCAAGTGGGCATCTTCGGTACGTAGTTTTTTCTTTTTCTGCGCGGTGCTGAGGATACCAACACCGAGTGGCTTAGTCAGGAAAAGAAGATCGCCAGCGTGGGCGCCACCGTTCTTCTTCAGGTATTTATTCTGTACCCTTCCCGTTACGGCCAATCCAAAAATGGGTTCCGGGCTGTCAATACTGTGCCCACCGGCGAGCGGGATTCCGGCTGCCTCACAAGCCTGGCGGCCACCCTCGACGACCGTGCCGGCGACTTCGGCTTGTAGCTGTTTGATGGGCCACCCAAGTATGGCGATGGCCATTAATGGTGTACCTCCCATTGCATAAACGTCGCTGATTGCATTCGTCGCTGCGATCTTGCCAAAGGTGAGCGGGTCGTCCACGATGGGCATGAAAAAGTCGGTGGTGGAGATGATGGAGGTTCCATCCCCTAGGTCAAATACTGCTGCATCATCCCGCTGGTCATTGCCCACCAACAATTGTTCGTAGACCGGTCCCTGATTAGTTTGGGAAAGGATCTTATCAAGGATAGCAGGAGATATCTTACAGCCACAGCCTGCGCCGTGAGAGTATTCAGTGAGTTTGATGGCCACGTCGTGTTATTTGTAGCCAAGGTAGGAACTCTACCGTCAGGATTTGGCCGGATAGCCACCTGCCTCTTTATGGTCATGTAGGCTGGGTCCAGTTTAAAATTGAGTCCAGCAATAATGGAGTTGGTCTTTTCGTGATGGCTCATTTCCCCTTCACCTTGCACCTGCGGCAGCGCCCGGTTACTTTTACAGCTATGAATAAAATTGCGGTCATTGGGACTGGAAACCTGGCCTGGCACATCGTGCCCGCGCTGAAATCTCTTGGCCACCAGGTAGTTGCCGTTAGCCGCCACACCAGTAGGAGCCACCAGTGGCCGGTGCGCGTGATCGACCACGCCGGTCTGGTGCGGTTTGCACCGGATACCGTGGTGCTGGCCGTGCCGGACAAGATGATAGCGGAGTGTTCGCGTAAACTCAGCCACGTACTTCCGCCGTCTACGTTAGTGATCCACACCAGTGGCGCGACGGCCATGAAAAAGATTGATGGGCACTTTGAAAATAAAGGGGTGATCTGGCCAATTCGTAGCCTCCGCAAAGGGACCGCCCCCCTACCCTGGACGGATCTACCGGTAGCCTACCAGGGGAACAATGATTTCAGTAAGACCCGTATTCGTATCCTTGTGGACACCTTGACTCAAATTTCCTACTCGCTTGATAGCCAGCAACGTGCGCGGCTTCATCTGGCTGCTGTTTACAGCAACAACTTTACTAATTGGTTGTACCAGATCAGTTACGATCTGTGTGAGGAGATGGATATTCCTTTTGAGGCGCTACTGCCAATCATAAAAAATACTGCCCTGCGGCAGGATGGTACCGAGCCCAAGCTACTGCAGACGGGAGCCGCCGCCCGCGACGATAAGCCGACAATGGATAAGCACCTGAAATTACTGAACGGACACCCAGAATTTGCCCGCTTGTACCGCTTACTTAGTAACCTGATCCAGGAAGGCGTGGAAGATTGAGCACGATTGATTGACCGAATACAGGGACAATCAGGAAGCCGGGTGCTATGGCGACGCGACAATAAGTAAACCTTAACGGTGACGATACAACGGGCCTCGGGCCGGTACCGTTCTTTAGTGCGAATAATCCACCTATATATGTTACGACGCTCCATCTTTCTCTTTGCCCTTACGCTGCTCTTTACCCTTCCCGCCCAGGCTCAATTTGGGAAGACGCTTAACAAACTAAAGAGTCAGGCCGACGAAGTCCTTGGCGGTGGAGGTCCACTTTCCGAAGAAAAGATTGGGGAGGGCCTCAAGGAAGCTCTTAACCAGGGCGTGGATAAGGCCGTCACAAAACTGGCCACCGAAAATGGTTACTACGCTAGCCCCTACAAGATTTTGATTCCCGAAGAAGCGCAAGTGATCGTTAGCCGTGTGAGTGCCCTGCCCGGGTTTGGTAACGTAGAACGGGACCTCACCCAGCGCCTGAACCAGGCAGCAGAATTAGCGGCCTCCAAAGCCAGCCCCATTTTTGTGGACGCAATCACGGGCCTGACGATAAAGGATGCGATGAACTTACTGATGGGCGAGCAGGACGCCGCTACCCGATACTTAGAATCGAACACTTCGAGTGCCCTCACCACTGCTTTTCAACCAGTCATCAAAAGCTCACTGGACGAAGTGAATGCGACCGATTTATGGCGCTCCATCGTCACGGCGTACAATAAGATTCCTTTCGTCAAAAAAACCGACCCGGAATTAGACGCTTACGTGACGAATCGCGCGCTCGAAGGAATGTTTGGCCTGATCGAAGTAAAGGAAACGGAGTTGCGTGATAACCCAGCCCTGCGAAATACGGAACTGTTGAAGCAGGTGTTCGCCCGACAGGATTAGGGCCATTTCTCACCTTATAAGCCTACCTCAGGCGTTGGATAAACAGACTTAATTTACAGTTAACATTGGCTAGGAATTTGATGTGGACCTTTGCACCACCAAAGCGCCCTACGGGACGTGTGTATTAAGGTCTTTTTCATAATCAAATTTCTGCTAGTATGAGGAATTTTACTTCATTTTTCGGCACGTTGTTGCTGGTGCTTGCCTTCTCCGTGGCGGCGACCGCACAGGGTGTTACGACCGCTTCCATTTTCGGTAAGATTACCGATCAGGATTCCGGTGAGCCACTGATCGGAGCTACGATCCAGGCAATCCACACGCCTTCTGGCTCTACTTACGGTAACGTAACGGACCTTGACGGCTTCTTCCGTATCCCCGGCATGCGCGTTGGTGGTCCTTACCAGATCTCCGTCACTTACGTTGGCTACGCGCCGATTGTTGAGGACAACGTGACCCTACAACTCGGCCAGGCCTACCAATTCAACAAGAAGATGGGCGGCGATGCCGTCGAATTGGAAGGTGTTGAAGTGATTTCCAGCCGTTCGGACGTATTCAATGGCCAGAAGACCGGCCAGGAAACGACCGTAACCGAGGAGGCTATCGCTGCCCTTCCTGCCGTTAGCCGTTCAATTGGTGACTTTACGCGCCTTACGCCTCAGTCCACTACCCGTGAGGGTAACGACGGTCTTGAGCTCAGCTTTGGTGGTATTAACAACCGCTACAATGCAATCTTCATCGACGGTGCGGTAAGTAACGACGTGTTCGGCCTCGCCGGCTCCGGTACTAACGGTGGCCAGACGGGTGTATCTCCGATCTCCGTAGACGCCATTGAGTCCTTCCAGGTGAACCTTGCTCCATTCGACGTTCGTCAGGGTGGCTTCGCTGGTGCCAGTATCAACGCCATTACACGTTCCGGTTCCAACAACTTCGAAGCTTCCGTTTACGGTTTCTACCGTGACCAGAACCTCGTACGTGGTAACCTTGACGGCGCTGAATTCAGTGACTTCACGGCCTACACCACCGGTTTCCGCGTAGGTGGCCCACTGATTGAGAACAAGCTGTTCTTCTTCGCTAACTACGAGCGCCAGGACGAGACTACGCCCCAGCCATTTGATTCTGACGATTACGAAGGTGCCAGCAGCATTGCGGACATCAACGCTCTCGGAGACTTCCTCCGCAATGAGTACGGTTACGAGCCCGGTACTTTCACCGACAACGAGTCCTTCCTTCAGAGTGACAAAGTGAACTTGAAGTTTGACTACAACGTCAACCCAAGCAACAAGGTCTCCCTTAGCCTCGCTTACGTGGGTGCGGACAACCTGGAAGGTGTTCAGTCTAACGCTCGTGGTATCAACTTCCTCGGCAGTTCAGAGCGCTTCAAGGCTTCTACCTACCGTGGTACGCTGGAGATTAACTCCATGATCGGTAACAACAAGAGTAACAACCTCGTCATCGGCGCTACTTTCCAGCGTGATGATCGTGACCCGAATGGTGATCCCTTCCCCTTCGTCCGGATTCAGGATGGTAGCGGCCTAATCCAGTTTGGTTCCGAGCGTTTCTCTACGGCTAACCTGTTGAACCAGGACATTATCACGATCACGGACAACTTCGAGATCTTCGCTGGTAAGCACACCTTCACGATCGGTGGTAACGTCGAGCTGTACAGCACGGAGAACCTGTTCATTCCTTCCAACTTCGGTTTGTACGACTACAACAGCCTCGAGCAGTTCACGAGTGGTGCCCCCGCTACGGAATTCGAGCGCATCTACTCCCTGCGTGACAACGTAACGGGTGACGGTAGCGCCGCCGCAGCCATCTTCAACGCTGGCCAGGCGGGTGTTTACTTTCAGGACCGCATCCAATTCTCCGACCGCTTTAACTTCACGGCCGGTCTGCGCGTCGACCTTCCTTGGTACGGTGACACGCCTACGAACGACGAATTCAACGACGAGGTACTTCCCATCCTCAGCGATGTTTACGACCTCCGTGGCGCTCGCTCCGGTGACTTCATCGACCCGCAGTTGCTCTTCAGCCCACGGGTTGGCTTCAACTGGGACATCGAAGGCAACAAGCGCACACAGATGCGTGGTGGCCTCGGTATCTTTACCAGCCGCGCTCCCCTCGTATGGGTAGGTGGTGCCTACAACAACAACGGTATCAACACCGGTTTCATCGGCCTGCAGGCTACGGACCGTGACGGTAACCCACAGGACATCATCAACTTCAACCCTGACTTCGCGACGCAAGCTCCCGGTGATATTGATCTTAACAACGTACCTACAGGTGGTAACGTAGACCTCTTCGCCGAGGACTTCAAACTGCCCCAGTTCCTCAAGGCTAGTATCGCTGTTGACCGCAAGCTCCCCGGTGGATTCATCGGTACACTGGACGTGCTCTACAATAAGGTACTGCAGAACGTCGCTTACCAGAACGTGAACATCAACCCAGCTACTGACAACCTCGAAGGCGCAGACAATCGCTTGTTCTACGGTGAAGGTGGCAGTGATCTTGTTGGTCTGTCTGAAGCAGGCCTGCGCCAATACGGCCGCGTGGTCCTAGGTTACAACACTAACAAAGGACATAGCTACAACCTTACCGCCAGCCTGCAGCGTCCCTTCAAGAACGGTCTCTTCGTTCAGGCCAGCTACTCCTTTGGTGACTCTTACAGTGTATTTGACGGTACGAGCAGCCAGAACAGCTCGCAGTGGCGTGGTCTCCACAACGTCAACGGCCGTAACGTAGATCAGCGCGTTATGCGTTCTGACTTCGCTGCCGGTAGCCGTTTCCTCGGTGTAGTCAGCAAGAGCTGGAGCTACGGTGCTTCCAACAATTGGGCGACTACCCTGACGCTCACCAGCGAAACCTTCCAGGCTTCTCCTTACTCTCTCCTCGTTGGTAACCCTGCCTTCACCGGCCGTACTGACAGCCGGGAGCGTAACCTTGCCTTCCTTCCTGCCAATGCTAGCGACCTCGTCTTCGTAGAGAACCGTGGAGTACCCGCAGGTGTACAGGAAGCTCAGTTCCAACGTTTCCTCGATGCTACCAACGACGGTGAGCGCCCCGCCGCTGGCCGCTACACGGAGCGCAACGAGAACTTCGGCCCTTGGAATACGATCGTAGACATCAAAGTTGCTCAGGACATTCCACTTGCCGGCCGCAACCGCCTGCAGATCACGTTTGAAGCGCTCAACCTCACTAACCTCATCAACGAGGACTGGGGCCGCCGCTACTTCATCCCCAGCAACTTCGAAGTACTTCAGTTCCAGGGCTTCCAGGACGGTACGCTCATCCCCACCTACAGCTTCGACATCAACCAGATCGACGAGCAGGGTAACATCGACTTTGAGAACTTCTTCGACGATCGGGGTCTGTTCTCCAGCCGTTTCCAGGGTCAGGTTGGTATTCGTTACATCTTCGAATAAGCCGGACGTGAGTTAAAGCTCACTAGCTGACCAACAGGAAGCCCCCGCTGAATCTTTTCAGCGGGGGCTTTTCTGTTGGCAATAGTTGCCTTCGAAGCAAAGAGAATTTGGAAATATCTACTCGACTACTACCCTACTCTGGCCGAGTTCGTTGCTCTGTCCATCAACTAGGCGCAATAGATAGGTACCGCTGTGTAAGGAATTTACGTCGAGTGTAACCGGGCCATCCAGTTGAACACGGGTGGAAGTGATCAATGTTCCATCTAGGCTATAGACGAACAACGTCCCGTAAGTTGTCGCAACGTCTGGCGGTGTAATGGTAATGGAAGTCGACGCAGGGTTGGGCGATACGGTTAGCCCGCGGCCAATGCTGGCGGGTCCGTAGCCATTATCCGGTACGGAGGGGCCCACCGGTCCGGTACCTGTCCCCGGACCAACTACAGTGGTAGGTGGCACGTAGTTATCTAGGTAGGACATATCGTAGGTCGGCGATTGGTAGGCGCGGCCACGGGAGCCGAGGGTGGCATCGTAGTCGTCATTGCAGAAACTAGTTATGTAGCTGGCCGGCGCGGGTGCCGGAATATCCGTGCAGTTCGCGTTGATATCGGCCACGTCCGCCCCCAGATAGGGATTGTCTGGAATGCTGGCGAAAGAGCCGTCGGCTTCGCGAAGGTCTACGTTGTAGGAAAGACTGAGCACGATCTCCTGTCCTTCTTCTCCGTCGGTCCGTTCCAGGGCGACTAGCAGAATTAGCCTGACATCATCGCATTCTAGTCCGCTCTCATCCGATTCACATTCTTGATAATGGGAGTTATATATATCGGTTTGGGTCCGGGCAATCTCCACCGTGTAATCTTCCAGGCATTCCAGGTTCAGCAGCGGAGTGAATAGCTCGTTGGGGGTATCCCCACCGGGGAAAAGACCAAACTGCGGGCTCAAAACTTCGTCCCGCCCCTGAGTCACCCAGTCCGGATACATCTGTTCGCACCCGAATCGGAGTGCTGCCTGGATAGAGAGCGGTCTGTCTTCCAGACCTGCTGCTGAGTTAATGGTGTAGACGATGGACGAGGCATCAAATCGGTAGCGGGTAAGCAACTCATTAGCGTAAGTACAATTCTGGTAGTTACCGCTCTCGGTAAACTGCGTTTTGAATTCAACGACGGGTGTTTCTAGTAGCCCAAAGACTCCAAGAGGATTATTATAGGTCGGTACTAATGAGCCGAGACCTGAATTACTAGCGGGTGATTCAGCGCCAGGTGTAAGTATACCCACCTCACTGTCGGGCAGCGTAAAGGTGTTGGTGCCAGTAGCATCAAAGCTGTACTCAGATTCAAACCCAAGCAGTGTGGGGGAAGTCTTTTTGCCGTTGACGAAAAAATCCAGGGTTTTAAGTACCCCACCTACTACTGGGAGCCATTTGAAATCCGACAGAAGGTTGATCTTTTCCGTGACGGAGCCATAATCTTTATAGCGTTTCAAGCCACCGAAGATACCTTCGGAGATCCTTGCGGCTACGTCAATTTCCGTAGAGTTAGGGCCACCGGAAGAGCTGTAGACCGCCTGCGATGTGCCGGTACCTTCGATAATCAAATTGATTTCGGTAATCGCCTGCAAAGTCGGTTGAAAAGAGACTAAACTGAGGCTCTCGCAGACACAGGGATCGTAAGCGGCGGGGAAGTCGAGTACGCACCATACCCCTCCAGTTTGGAGGATGTTGAACTGCTCAAAGCCATCAGTCGTCGTTGGGATGAACTCGTTGAGCGGTTCGATGATATCCGACGCATACCGTAAGACGTGGGCGCCGTCATCAAACTGGCCCTGCCCGGTCGTGTAGTTCACATCGATGGACGACAGGTTGAAAGTTTGGTTTCGATTCTCGACGAAAAACAGCGCGCGGACCATGCCGGTGTACCGGTTATACAGACCGAAGGATGCCGTATTGACGGGGTTAGCAACGGTGCCGAAGTTTCGGTAGAGAAGTTCCCAACCGTTTTCGGGCAGGTAATCCGGGACCCCATTGGACAACGAAATGTACCCTACGTTGGGTGGGATGTTATTGTTGACGATGGTGAACGGAGAGGCTGTGTTCCGAGCGCCTCCTATCAATTGGAAGTCGTACCGCGCCTGCTGCCAGTCCCAGACGGAAACCGTAGAGCCCAGGGCCGTTTTGTTCGGGCAGTGTTGTGCGACTAGAGTGAAAGTGCTGAGCAGCAATAAGAGAGTAGTACCGCAAACTGCAAGGAGTTTGCGCGTCGTATCTAAACGAAGCATGTTGAAGTGTTATGGGTGAATGAAGGTGCTTAGGCGTCGACTACTAGCAACAACCGAATAGATACACACGTAAATAGTTTAGAATTTTATTCTTCAAATTGACTAACCTCAGAATTTAACATATGTAAATAATGCAAATAAGAAATAACAATAATGCGTAATAAAAAATCCTTCACTCCGACTGGCAAGTCCCACAAGTCCCGGACACCATCATGTTGTAATTATCCGCCCGGTAGTTATTGGGTAAGTGATACACGACGGGCTCGTCCAAACATTCCACCTTATCACAGATCACACAACGAAAATGTAGGTGACCGTGTGCCTGACGATCATGGCTGCAACCGGATTCACAACCTGCGAAATATTGGCGGCCATCATCGGCTACGATGCGGTGGACCAGTCCATCGTCCAGAAAGCGATTTAGGATGCGGTATAGGGTTACCCGATCCAAAGGAGCAGCTAAGCGCTCGCTGATTCCCTCGTGGCTCAGCGCCTCATTATTCTGTTGCAATATTTCCAGGACGGCTTGCTGAGCTGCGGTTTTACGGCGGGCCATAGTTACTTTTTGAGTGTTAGGCAAATGTAACGCATGTATTGACACGCAGTTGCGCCAAGGTGCTGGCTCAAGATTCAGTGGCTTATCTCTCTTAAAGTTCTAAAGAATAATTTAACGCAACATTGTTGCATTAAAAGAAAAGCAACCTATCTTTGAGCCAACGAAAAACCAAACTCGCTACATGAAACTGCTTAACAAATTCACCCTCCTTTCCCTCGGCCTGTTCGCCTGTCTCTCCTTCACTGGCTGTGAGGATGACGACCCCGAAATTGAGAACGAAGAGGAGCTGATCACAGATGTGATTCTGACCCTAACCCCAACCTCCGGTACGGCGCCTGCGGTCGTCCTCAGCTTCCAGGACCGCGACGGTGACGGCGGCCTAGACCCCGTTCGTAACCAGGTCAACGACTTCCAGGAAAATACTACCTACAGTGGCACCCTCCAATTGACCGCCGTGGAGGCTGACGGAGGTGTAGAAGACATCGCCGCTGAAGTACTTGAAGAAGACGACGAGCACCAGGTGTTCTACGTCGTCACCAATGGCTTGAACCTTACACCGGCTTACGCTGACATGGACGATGCCGGCGAACCCCTCGGTCTACTGACCACCTTCCAGACTGGCGCCTCCTCCAGCGGCGAACTTACGGTCACCCTTATCCACGAACCCAATAAAGGCGCTGACAATACCATCAGCAACCCAGCGGCAGTTGGTGGCAGCACCGACGTAGAAGTAACCTTTGATATAGCCTATTAACCCTTTTCCCTGAGTGAGGGCGCCCGGCTCAGACACGGCCCGCGCCCTCCTTTTTTAACTTTTCAGGACGCGATCTCGATGGTCGTCACCCCCTCGGTGGCAGCGTTGGAGATCGCGTCTTTCATTTTTTGGTAGACGGCTTGATTGCCCATAAAATCAGCCGAACCAAGCTTTAGGATCAGCACTGGCGTATCCTTTTGGGTCCCAAAGTAGCTGGTGTAAGCCTGCTGTACCGAGGCCAAATAGTCGTTTTGAATGTCCTGCTCGTAACTACGGCCCCGTTTGGCTATTTGCTGTTGGAGGACATTTACCGGCCGGTGTAGATAAACGATCAAATCCGGATCCGGGAAGCCAGCATCCATCGTTTTGAAGATGCGGGTGAAGAGCCGGAACTCCTCCTCATTCAAGGTATTGCGGGCAAAAAGCAGCGTCTTCACGAAAATGTAGTCGGCAATGGTGCCATTCGAGAAAAGATCCGCCCGAGCCAATTCCGCCGAAAGCTGCTTGTGCCGCTCCGCCATAAAGAATAGCTCTACCGGAAAGCCGTACCGCTCCTGATCTTCGTAAAAGGGTGGCAGAAATGGGTTATCCGCAAAACTTTCCAGGATCAGCCTCCGGTTCTCCTCCTTAGCCAGGCGCGTAGCGAAGGTGGTCTTGCCAGCGCCGATGTTGCCTTCAACGGCAATAAAATTGGGGAGGGTCTTGGTGCTCATTAGTGGCCGCAATGATATACATTTATTCCATGAAGATCAGGCAAGTCACCCTCGCACTCGGCACAAATTTGGGCGACCGGCCAGAATTACTGGCACGAGCCAGGAAAGCCATCACTGAAACCATTGGACCCATCACCGCAGCTACCGAGGAGATCAATACGGCCGCCTGGGGGAATACCGATCAGCCAGATTTTCTCAATCAGGTGATTACGGTTCAGCCCACTGTATTTAGCGCTCACACAGGGTCGCTGCCATTAGCGGACCAACTTCACCAATTACTCGCTACAACTCAGACAATTGAGCTAGACCTTGGTCGCGACCGGAAAGAACACTGGGGCCCGAGAACCTGCGATATCGACATCATCTTTGTGGACCGCATCCGCTTCGAAAGTGACCGGCTCAGTCTCCCCCACCCTTGGTGGCGTGAACGGGAATTCGTCGGTGGCCTGATCGCGACGGAACTACCTTGGGTGCGGCCTTTCGGATAGCGACGGCTCCATCGAGTTGCCTACCCAATCGTTACCTTAGCGCAAAGCCTCGCCGCCCTTGTCTCCTACCGAAGTCCTGCAGAAATACTGGGGTTATCCCTCCTTCCGCCCCGGCCAGGCGGAGATCATCGAGGCCGTGATGCAGGGGCAGGACACCTTGGCTTTGTTGCCGACGGGTGGGGGCAAATCCCTTTGTTTTCAGGTTCCCGCTCTCGCCCTTCCCGGCGTTACGATTGTCATCAGCCCGCTCATTGCGCTGATGAAGGACCAGGTACGGCAACTGCGTAAAAGGGGAATCATCGCCGAAGCCATCTACAGTGGCCTGCGCCACCGCGACATCGACCGCATCTTCGACAACGCCGTTTACGGCAACACCAAGCTACTCTACATGAGCCCCGAGCGCCTCCGCACGGAGATGGCCCGGGCGCGCCTGGAAAAGATGAACGTCTCCCTCCTGGCCGTCGACGAGGCCCATTGCATCAGCCAGTGGGGTTACGATTTTCGCCCACCTTACCTCCAGATCGCTGAGGTCCGGGAACTCATCAACAAGAACGTTCACGGGGCGCTGACGCAGGTGCCATGTATAGCCGTAACGGCCACGGCAACACCGGAAGTCATCCTCGACATTCAGGACCATCTTGAATTTAGAAGGGATGCCTTCGTTTACCAGCAAAGTTTCGGAAGGGATAACCTGGCCTACGTTGTGCGGCGGCCCGGCAACAAGAACGAACAGATCAAAAAAGTGCTGGACGGCGTCCCCGGTAGCAGCATCGTCTACGTCCGCTCGCGGGGCCTCACCAAGCAGATCGCTATCTACCTGCAAAGATGTGGGATCAGCGCCGCCGCCTACCACGCCGGATTAGACCCCAAAGAAAAAGACGCCCGCCAGGAAGCCTGGATCAACAACCAACTCCGGGTCATCGTCGCTACGAATGCCTTCGGAATGGGTATCGACAAGCCGGACGTTACCAGCGTCATTCACTACGGTCCGCCGGATTCCCCGGAAGCTTACTTCCAGGAGGCCGGGCGCGGCGGCCGTGACGGAAACCTGGCCTACGCCATCATGCTCTACGATAGTGGCGACGGGAATCGACTACGCCGGCAGTGGCAGGATAGCTTTCCGCCCCTTTCAGAAATCCGCCGGATGTACCGCGCTCTGGGCAGCTACCTCCAATTGGCCACCGGTGCCGGCGACGGGGAAGCCTACGACTTTGACATCGTCCAGTTTTGTAATCGCTTTGGCTTTGAGGTCCGGCCAGCTCTTTCCGCACTCAAAGCACTGGAAAGGGCCGGTTACCTGCTCCTGACCGACGCCGTGCACCAGGCCGCGAAGATTCAATTCCTGGTATCTAAAGAGCAATTGTACGACTACCAGATCAAGAACCGCCGTACCGAAAGGTTGATCAAAACGATCTTGCGAACCACACACGGTGCCTTCCTCCAAGCCGTTAGTATTGACGAAGGGGCGCTGGCAAACTTCCTCAAACTATCGGTAACGGATCTCCAACGCATCCTGAATATCATGGCCACCGAAGAAGTGATTGAATACTTCCCACAAAAGGACGCCCCGCAAGTGATCTTCCTGCGGGACCGCATCAATCCGGATCACCTCACCATTGACCAAAAGGCCTACAAATTCCTGAAGGAACGGCACGAAGTCCGCATGGAAACCATGATCGCTTACTGTGAGAAAGACCTGATGTGCCGCTCCGTCCTATTATTACACTACTTCGGCGAAGCGGAGGCAGCTCCCTGCGGAAAGTGCGATATCTGCTTGGCGCAAAAGACGTCCGCCAAATCCGTCACCCCGAAACGACTGTACGCAACCCTCCAGAACAAGATTGAAGGGGGTAATTCCATCTCGGTGGAAGAAGCCACGCGGGCTTACGGAAATATCCACCGGGAGACCACCGAAGAAGCCCTCGCGGCGCTGGTAGAGGAAGGCCTCATCATCCGCGAAGGCGGCCAACTACGCAAGCCTTGAACATCGTCTGCACGGTAACCAATGACCTGAGTCACGACCAACGGATGGATCGGATCTGTACCAGCCTCGTCAACGCCGGGCACCAGGTTGTCCTCGTTGGGCGCTTACGGAAGAACAGCCGGCCGCTACCCGAACGTCCTTACCGGCAGCACCGCATCACCTGTCGGTTTGATGCGGGCAAAGCGTTTTATTTGGAGTACAACTACAAACTGGTCCGCGAACTGCGCCACTGGAAGTACGACGTCGTTTGCTCGGTGGACGTGGACACCCTCGCCGCAGGCGCCGCCCTCACCCGCGGATCCCAGCAATTGGTATTCGACGCTCACGAGTGGTTCCACATGACGCCGGAGGTCGTCAATCGCTCTTTAATTCGTGGCTTCTGGAAAGGGTTGGCGCGCCAGCTGATGCCCTTCACTGATCTCCGCTATACGGTGGCCCCTCAACTAGCTAAGCAACTCGCGCAGGAGTACGGATACCCCTTCGGCACCGTGCGCAACCTACCTCAGTTAGCACCCGCGGCAGCGCCTTATATACCGTTAGAAGATCAGCCAAAGATCATTTTGTACCAGGGGATGCTCAACCCCGGGCGTGGTCTGGAAACGGCTATCATAGCAATGGATTTGCTGGAAGATTGCGTGCTTTGGATCGCCGGGTCAGGACCGGAAGAAGATCAACTCCAGGCCCTCGCCGTCACCTTGAAGCATCCCGACCGAGTCAAGTTTCTGGGCTTCATTCCGCCTGACGAATTACCAGAGTTAACGCGTCGTGCTTGGTTGGGTATCAACTTATTAGCTAATTCGAGCCCGAGTTATTATTACAGCCTGGCGAACAAAGCGCTTGACTACGTGCAGGCAGGACTACCTTCCGTACAAATGGATTTTCCAGAATACCGGGCGCTGGCGGATCAATACGGTTGCTACCTCTTGCTAGAGGACTTGGTAGCACCAGATTTGGCGAAGCTTATCCAGGCGGTAGCAGATGATGAAGCAGCATACAATGAGCTACAGCGAGCCTGTACCGAAGCCGCCCCCGAACTCTGCTGGGCAAGCGAAGAGCAGGAGTTGCTCCGGCTTTGGAGCCAATTGTCACCAATCAAGAATGACCTAACTTGATGGCTGCATGGATCCCGCAAACACAACCACCTTTTTTGAGTCGGATCTGGAATTCACCTTCCCATCCGATTGGACGGTGCGGAAGTTTGACGACACCACCGCCTACCAAAGTCTGTCCGGCCACGGCTTGAAGGGCGTTGATTTCATTGCCATCAGCCCCGACGATCGCTTGTGGTTAATCGAGGTGAAAAACTTCCGTCCACGCAGGAAGGGGAGCCGAGAGTACCGAGCCGAGCGCCGGGCCCCTACCCTCCTTGCCAGTGATCTCCACCGCAAGTTTGTCGATAGCGTTCGCCTGATCAATATCGTCCAGCAGTACCTGCACCGGTCCCGTTGGCGGTCGCTGCAGATCTGGTACCGAACGCGTGTCCGGCCCGACAGAAATTCTAACTATTGGTTTTGGCAACGCACTTACGAACTATGCGGCGGCGGGACGCGCCACGTTGGAGACTTGGAGTACGTAGTGTGGATGGAGACGCCGGAAGCCAACAACGATTACGACGTCACCCTCTACCAATTACTGAGCGAACGCATGCCCGTTGGTGCCTCCATTACCGTGGCGGAAAGCGACCATCCGCAAGGTTTACCCATCCGGGCAAAGGCCGTTGCGGTGGAGTAACTTACCTTGCGAAATAAGCCGCCAAACCATGCCCGCAAACTACGAACTGGACGATCTGGACCGCCAAATCCTGGCCCTGCTGATGGAAAACAGCCGCCGCCCCTACACGGAACTGGGCGCCAAACTATTCGTCAGTGGTGGTACCATCCACGTGCGGATGAACAAGCTCATCGCCGCCGGCATCGTCACCGGACAAACCCTAACCGTAGACCCCACCAAATTGGGTTACGACGTAACGGCCTTCCTCGGTGTCTACCTGAAAAGCAGCAGTGAGTACGCGCCGGCGACGGCCTTCCTGAAGGATATTCAGGAGATCGTCAGCGCCCATTACCTGACGGGTGTCTACAGTATCTTCCTCAAGATCGTTTGCCGGGATACGGAGCACCTGCGGAACGTACTGGCTAGGATTCAGGCCTACCCGGGGATCCAGCGTACGGAGACTTTTATTTCGTTGGAAGAGAGCATTAATCGGCCGGTGCAGGTGATTCCGATGGAGGAGCTTAAGGAATTGGAGGAGCGGTGATTTAAGTCCTGATGGTCTTGCGCCAATCTGCCCTCAGCTTGCCTTTAACGAGTCACCGAAATTGTCTTACTACTACCATCGGTGAACTGCATCTGAACTTGGTACACGCCGGAAGGGAGGCCCATAATGTTGAGGGGTACCTCCGTTTGACCCGATTGAACGGCACCCTCGTAGAGGGACCGAAGTTTACGGCCCAGGACGTCCGTCAACGCTACGTTGAGCTTAGTTGCCTGGCTGATCGTAAACCGCAGACGAGAATCCGGCGAGACGGGATTGGGATAGACGCTTACTGCTTCCAATACTTCCGACGCTTGCGTCCCCGTAGTTGGTTCGAGGACGACGATGTCCTGTTCCCCTTCACTAATGACCACGTAATCAAAGCCGTCAACGTCTCCCTCTCCAGTCGCGTAAGCTTTGAGGTAGATCACTTCCCGGTCAGTATCAATGAAGAATGCTGTCCGATCGGCAGCCTGGACCGCCGTGCGAGAGGCTAAACGTGGAATGGAACTGTCTAGGTGGTCGACCATCGTGATGGCGGGTTGGAGGTAGGGGACATTGAGGTAGATGTGATTACTTACCCGCAGGCCAGTCGGTGCAAAACCCATTCGGTATTCGGCGGGCGGCGCGTCCTGGTTTTCCCAGGCCAGGGTGGTTTCCTCCCCGGCTCTCATTCTGCTGTAGCGTTCGGAGAGGCCACCATCGTAAATGATGGACCCGTCGGCCTGGGTAAGGGGCATATTGAACCGGTAGCGGTTGATCTTCGGCACCTTGATATCAACGTACTTATCCGCCGGGCAGAGGTAGGCATTCAGGTCATCGGCCAGCATACAATCCTCCCGGACCATGGGGCTGATGGTGTGCGTCATCAGCGTCGGCTGGCCGAGGCCGGACAATTGACCGTACTCATCGTAAAGCATGGTGGGGCCTATCCTGCGCGCCCCCGCTCCGTTGTTGGTGAAGTGAGCGGCGAGGGAATTTTCAAAGATGACGTCGCGCACGTAATTCGGCCGGTGCTCCAGTTGATAGTTGATGGTGAAGGCCGCCGCCTCACTGGGTCGGTCCGTCCCTTCCGTAATGTTGATGAACTTAACCCGGTCAAAACGGGGTCGTTTCCGGCCGCCCTGGGTGACCGTATACAGGCCCGCCCGTTCGTGGCCGTAGCGCAGCACGCGGTTTTCCCCGCCGATCGTATCGCGGGTCTTGCCGATGACGAGACAGTCCTCAATCCGCGCTTCCCCCGTCAGGAAGGCGGAGGTATTATCGGCCAGGATCATGTCGTGAAAAATGATGTTGGTCTCTTCATTCCATACCCCGGTCATATCACACTTGTACGCCAGGAAGTCGCTAAAGTCGAGCTCAACGTCTTCGTTACCGATATCAAAATTATCTACGAAAAGGCCAAAACCATGCCCGGTGAAGCCATACATCGCGACGTTGGAACCCGCGTTGTTATTCCGGCCGGGTACGCCGATGGCGTGGGCGACGTTGTCCTGAAAGACTACCGCCTGCGGCAGGTGATCGAAATGATTAAAATCCCGTGAGCGCCCCGTGCGGTCGTAGAAGAACCCAATACCATCTTCCACGCCGGCGGCTACGTTGCCGATCAGTGGGTTGTGGTAGTTCCGCATCCAGAATGCGGAAGCCCGGTGCTCACTCTGGGTACTCGCCGTTTCGGAATGGCGGCCGTGCGGAAAGGCCATCGTTCCATCTTCCGTGCGGTGGGTACGGATGGCGATGTTACCCCTGAAGAGGTTACCAATCTCGTTGCCATCTTCGGCGGGGATGAAGGCGTGGTTCTTCACGTTGTAAGTCACGTTTTCTTCCACCAGGACGTTGTCCGTGCCGTGTACAACGAAGCCCCGTTGGAGGGCATCCCGCACCGTACTTCGGCGGATGTAGTCGCCCGTCCGGTCTCCAGCCAGGTGCCAGTGCCACGAGTAGCGAGCAGCTCGGCCGGGCTGCCCCATCCGGAGAACCTGGAGGCCCTCCACGTTGACGGGGCCGGACTCTGGCATGATCATAATGTGCGCTCCGTAACCATCTTCTACGGCGGACTCCGGACCCTGAATAGTTACGTTGCGAGTAAGTAGGGCTACTTCCGCGCGTTCGTCGACCACCTTGCCGTCGTAGGTCTGTAATTCCCCCCAATGGTTGTACTCGAGGGCAGGCGTAAAGTTGATGGTGTGGCCCTTGATGTCCGTAATCGTCAGTACTTCCGCTTCGTCGAGGAGGTAGCCACTCGGAGTTAGGACGATCTCGTCGCCGACCTCCCAATTCATTGCGGCGGTGGTCACCAGTGAGGTAGCTCCGACGAAGGCGTGGCCGTCAATCTGCGTCCAGGTAGTCTTGGCCGCCGAGCTGCCGTGGATCTGCAGCCCGCCGCCATTCATGGTACCGAATACGCGAGCGCCCATGCCCATCACGTCCTCGTCCGGTCCATTTACGGTGATGACTGCATTGCCTGTGTACGGTTCATCTTCGGTACCGATTTCAAGGTGGCCTTCGATGAGCACGTAGCCCGCGGTGAGATTGAGGTCCCGCTGCGCAAAGCTTAGCGTTCCGGCTATCATCAACCCCTTGAGCGAAGGCGGAGATACATCCATTACAACGTGCCTACCAGCAGGTATGGTAACGAGTTCACCGGCGGCGGGTAGCTGACCATCGGGCCAAGTCGCGGGGTCCGACCAGGCTTGCTGAGCGGTGGCGGACAAGGAGAATAGAAGTAGGAATGCTAGTGCAATTGAATTCCTCATGTTGATTTGGTGTGAGTTGTGTATTTAAAAAGAAGTCGTTTAAAAGCTAGCGGGAGTTACCAGCAGCAATCGGCTCAGGATAGGCCACTGGCCCCTTGAAGTAGTCGTTGCCAACCTTCAGAAAGTACCAACCGGGCTGATGCTTACCCCTGGCAATTGGGTAGCTGCGCGTCGTCCAGCCGCTGTCGTCCGTAGCTCCGCGCCAGACTTGGTAGTCGGTGCCAAACATGTCGGTCAGCCGTAACTCTGCGTCCGTCCCTGGGGGCAATTGGTAGCGGAAAACCATGGCTTCGGCATCCGCGTCAAATCGGACGTCCACCACGGTTGGTTCTTCGTCGACGACCAATTCAGTGCGCGTGCGTTCATTATAGATGACGACTGTTTCTTCGCCGCCCCGCGCCTGAATGGCCAGGTGTAGCGTACCCGCTCCCGAATCGAAATAGTAGGCGGAGGAACTACTTGCGTACACTTTTTCTTTGGATGTCAAATACGGCAGCCGGTCACCGAGTGCACGGAACACCATAGGCCGGTCGTGTGGGCAAGGGATGGATAAATAGGCCGGCTGTTCCGAAGTACTATTCCAATTCAAACTGAGGTCGTACTGGTCTCCGGCAAAAGCTTCGGTCAGCTCATAAACTACTCCGGCAGCCAGGGCGGTGGTCGCTTCCTGGTGGTCGGCAACTAACGGCCATTGTCCGTAAGCGTTGCTCAATTCCATCCCGGCCAGGGGAATATTGTGCTCGTGGACCGGGTCCGAAAGCCCGTGACCGGTCGCCACCGTGAGTTCTCCAACGGACTGTTCCGGGCAAACCATCCAGTCGCCGTAGTCCGTACAAGCTTCACTATTCGCCACGTGTGGGCGCGGCCGCAGGTGCAAGGCGGAAGAAGGGGGAGAAACGTGATGGTGGGCGTGGTGGCCCTGGTCAACCTTCGCTAACTCGGCCGGTGGATGGCTACCGCAGTGCATAGCTTTGGACGCATTCGTTGCTTGATCTTCTCCAGCAATTTTCTTGCTTGAAACTTGACCGCTCGCTTTCATCGGTGGAGATCCGGATGCTGGCAGCAGGTACTCGGCTCCATTGGGGAAAAATAAGCCCTCCTCACCTGGTACGAGAATTTGGATGGCCTGGTCCACCCCGTGCAACTGAAGCCGATCAACGAAATTGCCGGAGGCCAACGGGGAAGCTACCTGCAGACCAACGGGGTAGCCGTGCACCATTACGTCGGTCAGGTGGGGCCGCGGACCGATCACTCGAATACCTGCCTCATTACCCATTTTAATCTGGGTATCCTGGAGATAAGCATCACCAAGCAAGAGTCCCATTTTATTACCATTCAATTCCCAGCCGGTAGCCACGATTCTGTTGCCTTCTATTGATGCACCAATTTGGCAACCTTCCACCTGGTTGTTCTCCAAGGTGACGTTCTTGCGGAACTGCATTGCGGGAATCTTGATGCCCATTCCTTCACCCTTCCCCACTATGGTATTCTTGGCGAGAACAAAGCTCGTGGTGCGATTGTCCCAAACGAAATCGCGGTAAGCTGGGTGGATGGCATACTCAATCCCCACGCCCTCCGCTAGCAATTTTATTTCGTTGTTTCGAATGGTGTGCAGCGGGCTTCCACTACGGATGCCGATCCCAACTCCCGCCACTTCAATGAAATTTCCTACGAGGAGATACCCGCTCCCCAGCCCCGCCGGGCTCAGTTGGATGGCGACCCCATTCGTTACGGCGAAGCGGCAATTAATAATGCTTCCCCCTACCCCACCGGCGAGTTCGATTCGATCACCTACGCCCGCGAAGCTTACTTGCGAAATCTTCACCGCACCTGCGTCAGCGCCCACGGAAACGGTAGCTGCGCACGTCAAATTTTTGTTACCATGGAGAGTAAGCTTCCCGCCTTGATATACAATTATCGTTGCCGCTGAGTTGGCCAACTCCAGCGGTGAGGCAGGGCTTGTGACTAGCTCGCCGCCCCGCACTACAAGGTGATTGAATTGGAAGGTTGACGACTCCTCCGGCGCCAACTCGAGCCGCCCGAATACGAATACGGTGTCGTACTGCACCGAAAAATCCGTAATCACCGTCCGTTGCCCAAGCGGTACCATCAGATTACCTGCTGATTGAGCCTTAGCCGACGAGGCATGCAGGCAGAAATAGGATAAAAGCAGTAGGTATTGGAGTAGTCGTAAGCGCATAAGTCTCGAAGTTGGAGGCTTACAACTGGGGGCGTTCGGTGGGCAAATATATACTTGCGGTCCAATACCGCACGATTTCAGCCGTGATTTTACAGAGACTGCCCGTTCGGGCCAAGCGTAGAAAAACGAGAAAAGGGGAAGCAGCCCCAGCCACTTCCCCTTCCCAATTGCTCAGTTCGAGCTACTGCTTGGTGACGAGCGTAACGTTGAGGTCAAACTCATCGTAAATGGTCTTATCGCCCAGGTTATCGAAGAAGGAGCCGGAGCCGTAGCGCACGTCGAAGTCGGTGCGATCCAACTTGATGTCGGCGGTGGCGACGTAAGCGCCGTTGCTTTCGGTGACGTTCGTGTTGAAGCGGATTTCCTTGGTCGTTTCCTTGATCGTGATGTCGCCCGTCACCCGGTATTCGCCGGGGGTGCCGCGGGATACGACGTTGGTGATGGTCAACTTGGCCGTGGGGTAGTTGGCTACACCGAAGAAATCGTCCGACTTCAGGTGGCCCTCCAGTTTGGTAGCGCCTTGCCCAGTGATGTCCGTGGCCTTAAGGCTACTCATATCAATTGCGAATGAGCCCCCCGTGAGTTGCCCGTCGGTGAATTCGAGGTCGCCCTGCTGGATGGCGATGGTGCCCTCGTGGCTGCCGGTGACCTTGTAGCCTTTCCAGGTAACCTGGCTGCCTGCGGTGTCCACGGGTACTGTCACTACGGTGGCAGTAAAAAGAAGTGTAGTGAAGAGAAGAAGTGACTTGAACATGATTAGTTATTGTGGGTGAGTAATAGAAGCTGCGCTTCAAATTCAATGTATCTACATCTATTGTATCAATATGGTTTTATCGTTCTTGAAAAAAATTGAAATTTCTTCGCGCTCGATTCGGGGAGGGTGTACTAATCTGGGTAGGTAACAGCGTTTAGCCAAATGTCGCCGCAAAGCCATTCAACCGGTATATTTGCGAAAGTTTCCTTCCTTATATCCAGCGTTACTGAGACCAAACCACATGAATTACCGACTCCCGAAGGTCACCCGGGCCCTGCTTGCAGGCCTCATTGGTACCTTGTTATTTGCCAACGCCCCCCTTTCTGGCCAGGCCACTACCGTATATACGGAAGCCTGGCGCACCTTTAAAAAAGCCGAAGCCGACCAGAGTGAAGATCTGCTCGCCAAAGCGCAGCGGGAGTACGAAGAGGTCATCGAGATGCTGCTACCGATCCAAACGCCGGAAGCAGAACTGCTTCGTACTAAGGCGGAATTGAACCGTGCGAAGATTGCCGTCCGTCTTGGTAAGGTTGAGGGAGAGAAACTCATTCTGGATTTTGTCCGGCGCTACCAGCCAGATCCCATCGCTAACGAAGCGCTGCTGGAGATTGCCAATTACTACTTCAACGAAGGTGACCTGAAGAAGGCTACGGATTACTATAAGCGCGTCCCGGCGGATCTACTCAGCGTCGAGCAGCGGGCGGAGCTTAATTTCCGGCTGGGCTACACCAACTTCGTCCAGAAAAAATTTGGTGAAGCGAAGCGCTACTTCCAGTTCAGTAAATCCGACCCCGGTGAGTTCTACTATCCGACGAATTACTACCTCGGGATGATCTACTTCTTCGAGGGCAATTACGACCAGGCCATCAGCCAGTTCAGCATTGCGGAGAAGGACCGGAAGTACAAAGCCTACATACCTTATTACCTCACCCAGATCTACTTCGCCCAGAAGCGCTACGACGAGCTGATCGAGTACGCCGCACCTAAAGTGGGTTCGCGGGCGGTTCGGAATACCAAGGAGATGTCGCAGCTACTCGGCCAGGCCTACTTTGAGAAGGGTGATTATACCCGCGCCCGCCCGCTGCTGGAGGCCTACGCCCGTGGCAACCGCCGGATGCAGGAGGAAGAGTTGTACCAACTTGGCTTCACGCAGTACAAACTCCAGGCATACCAGAATGCTCAGGAATCCTTTAAGGACTTGGCGGGGCAGAACAGCCTTCCCGGCCAGAGCGCCAACTATTACCTCGGTGATATCTACCTGCGCCAGGGTAACGGCCCGGCTGCTCGCAATGCCTTTGGCGCCGCGAGCCGGATGAACTTTGACCCCAACATCAAGGAGGAGGCGCTCTTCAATTACGCCAAATTAAGCTACGAACTCGGTTTTTCTCAGGACGCCATGGCCGCCATCAAGAGTTTGCCTACGACCAGCAAGTACTACGTGCAGGGTCAGGAATTGATGGGGAAGATCTTCAGCTCATCGCAGGACTTCGCCGGCGCCTTGGAGGTACTCGAAAAGATCCCCAACCGCACGCCGCAGTTACAGGAGGCTTACCAAAGGGCGGCGTTTGGCCAGGGGATGGTTTTGCTCCGCAAGGGCGATGTCGCAGGTGCCAAGGTTTTGTTGGACCGTAGCCTGGAGCAACCGATCGACAGCAAGCTGAGGGCCCAGGCCACCTACTGGAAGGCCGACATCGAACACATGGCGGGTAACTACCCCCAAAGCATTGCGTTGACGAATCAGTTTTTGGCCCTCGCCACGGGCATGCAGAACCTACCGGACCAGGCCAGCGTCCACACGGGCAACTATCTGCAGGGGTACAATTACCTCAAGCAAAATAACTACCGGGCTTCCGTGGATTACTTCGTGAAGACGGTGCAGGGCATCGAACGCAACATCAACTACATCTCCGACCGCGACGTGCGGGAGCGGGTACTCGGCGACGCCGTCCTCCGGGCGGGTGACGGCTACTTCAGCCAGAATAACTACAACCAGGCCGGCGTGTACTACGACGACGCCATTACGCGAAAAACTAATGGCTTCGTCTACGCCATCTTCCAGAAGGGCATGATCGAAGGCTTGACTGGGCAACCGGCGCGGAAGATCCTCGCCATGGAGGAATTGGTACAGCGCTACCCCACCAACGCTTACGCCGATGATGCCCTTTACCAGGCAGCGATTACTTACGTGGAGTTGAACCAACCGCAGCAGGCTCTGCCTCCCCTCCGCCGTATTGTAAGTGACTTCCGGGGTAAGTCTTTACTCGTCAACCAGAGTTTACTTCAGCTCGGACTAATCTCCTTCAACCTGGGGAATACCGAGGCGGCCATCAACTACTACAAGCAGGTATTCACCAGCAACCCGACCCCGGAAGAGTCGGAGGTGGCAAAAAAGGCGCTGGAAGAGATCTACGTCAAGAAGATGGGCCGCTCCGATCTGTACTTTGACTTCCTCAGCACCATCCCCGGCCAGGAATTGGACGCCGACGGAAGGGAGAGTATCGTCTACGAAGCGGCGGTGAGCCAGTACGAGAATGGCAACTACGAGCGGGCCATTCCAGCTTTGACGGATTATTTGCGCCAGTATCCCCGTAGCACGAATGCCCTTTCGGCTACCTACTTCCGAGGGGATTCCTACCTGAACCAACGTTTGTACGCCGAAGCCCTTGGTGATTACGAAGCGGTAATTGCCGCCGGCCCGAGCGCTTACTACGTCAGTTCCCTCAAAAAAGGCAGCCTAATTGCCTACAATAGCCTACGCGACTTCACGAAGAGCTACCGCCTCTTCACCCAGCTGGAGCAGGCGGCCGAAGACCAGGAGGTCAAAGTCGACGCTCAGATTGGAGCGTTGCGTGCGGCTTACCGATTGAATGACATCCAGGCTACGGAGACGTACGCCCGCAAGGTTTCCCAGAATCCCATTGCTCCCTCGGAACAAAGGACGACGGCTAACTTCTACCTGGGTAAGATCGCCTACGATCGGCAGGACTTCAATGCGGCGCGCCAGGCGTTTGCGACCGTCATCGAAAACTCTGATGATGAGCAAACTGCCGAAGCACGTTACCTCGTCGCCAATAGCTACTATCTCGGAGGAGATCTGGACAAGGCCGAAGAACTGGCCAGCAATGCGAATACGGAAAGTAGTGGTCACCAATACTGGGTGGCCAAGTCCTTCATTCTTTGGAGCGACGTCCTCCGCAAGAAAAATGACCCCGGTACGGCCGTTGCCGTGTTGGAAGCCTTGCTCAATACGTACAGCGCGGACCCCGATCTCGTTGCCGAAGCCCGTACTAAGCTGGCAGCAGCTAAGGCGGAACAGCAGGGCAGCAGCCGGATCAACGATCCTTCCAAGACGACCCGTCCTGGCTACCTGGAGATGGATGACAGTAATAATTAGTCCACTGAGCTTTTGGGAAGTCCTCCCTCCCAATTGCTTTGCACCTGCGGCAGCGCCCTTATTTACCTTCCTCTTTTTGACCACTTAGCCCT
Organism: Lewinella sp. 4G2; assembly: GCF_001625015.1. Taxonomy (NCBI): domain Bacteria; kingdom Pseudomonadati; phylum Bacteroidota; class Saprospiria; order Saprospirales; family Lewinellaceae; genus Lewinella; species Lewinella sp. 4G2. Next base: position 3,680,126 of record NZ_LVWJ02000014.1, read on the forward strand.
CCGTTTGAGGTGCTCGCATTAATAAAGATCCCATGCTACGTCTTACCCTTATCGTTTGTTTGTTGTCCGTAGTAAGCTCGGTTGCCTACGCGCAACCTGGTATTGAGAACAGTGACGTGACCGTCGTTTCCACCTTTTCTGCTCGGTTGACCGATGCGGAGAAAGTCCGCGTTTCCCCTACCCCACCGCCGGCGGATACGGCCCGCGCTCGTCAGCAGTATTTGATCAGTGACCTTCCACTTTCGATGGAGTACCCGGCGCCGATCATCCGGCCACGCGGAATTTCAAAGGAGAAAGCGCCACCGGCAAAGAATGGGTACATCAATCTTGGAGCCGGTTTTCCAAATGCACTGTACGGTGACCTGAGTTACGACCTAACCGGCGTGGACAATGCGGACCTAGGCATTTTCGCCAAACACTACAGCCTGAACAATAATGGAAACGTGGAGAATCAGCGGTCGAGCGACTCAGAATTTGGCGTCAATGGTAGCTACCTGTTCGACCAAGGATTTGCCATCAAAGGTGGCCTGGGTTACGAGACGCTGAGCCGGTACTACTATGGCTACAACTTTGCACCCCGCCCCGATTCAATTGAAGCGCCTTCGTTTGATGAGGATGACGTGCGTCAGCGCTTAAACACTTTCTCCGTTAACGCGGAGATCTTCAATGGCACGCGGACGGCCGCCGATATTGATTACTCCGCTGGCGTAAGTATGTACATCATGGATGCGGACCCAGCAGTCCGGGAGAATAACCTGGACATCAACATCGGCGGCACGAAGTGGATCAGTGATGAGAAACCGCTGGACCTCAAGTTCCGGGCGGATTTTACTAGCTTCCGGGATACCTCGAAACAGAACCTGACCAACCTGTACCTGATGCCTAGCTACACGACCCCAATTGCGGGCAAGGCCAGGTTGAAGGTCGGGGTGAACCTCACTTCGCAGGAAGATGACTTCGACGTGTTCCCCAACTTTAGCGTCAACGCTCCCATAGTCGAAGGATTAATTTCCGGCTTCCTGGGGTGGGATGGTGGTTTGCAGAATAACACCCTGAAAACGCTTTCCGAATACAACCCGTGGATCGATACCCGACTGCGCGTTCGTACCTCCGAATTCTGGCGAATTTTTGGTGGTGTGGACGGTACCTTCTCTGGCATCAGCTACCGATTTGAAGCTGACTATAAGAACGTGGATAACCTCGCCACTTACTTATTGGACCGTGGCCAGGACATCCCAAAATTCGACGTGCTTTACGATGATGCGGAGATCTTCACCCTTCAGGCTTCCGGCACGATGGAACCAACCGAGGACCTACGCATTAACGGCAGCGTTGCCCAACGTTTTTACAGCATGGAGAACCTGGAAGCCAACTGGCACCTGCCGGGTTTCACGCTGAACCTGGGTGCCGCCCACCAGTTTCTGGAGGATAAGCTTACCGTTGGGGCCGACTTCTACGTCGAAAATGGGCTACCCTTTCAAACCGAGGAGGGCGATGTTGACAATCTCAACCCACTACTGGATTTCAGCCTCAACGCTGATTTCTCAATCAACGAGACTTTTGGTTTGTGGGCGCGGGTTAATAACCTGCTAAATAACAAGCGGGAGCGTTTCGTGCAATACCCTACGATTGGGACCAACCTGCTCGTCGGCGCTTCCGCGAAGTTCTAGTACGGAATTTTCTGCTCCGCGGTGAAGTAGACGACCTAATGGCAAACCTAAGTTGGTGAATGAGGTTACGGCAAGTAACCAAACAGTTAGGTATGCCCTCCTTTACGCTTAGTAGCTCGGACCTTGGTGGCTCCGTTGACCAGCCCTTCGTCTACGACGGATTTGGCGCTGGTGGTAACAATGAATCGCCCGCGCTCGCGTGGACGAACCCGCCCGCCGGCACCAAATCATTTCTCGTTACCTGCCACGACACCGATGCTCCGGGACCTGGTGGATGGTGGCACTGGGTTGTTTTCAACCTTCCAGCTTCAACCTCGGAATTGAAAAGAAATGCGAACCACACGGGTTTGCCGAATGGTGCAAAGACGGTCGTCAACTCCTACGGTGACCGCGACTACGGCGGCCCCTGCCCGCCTCCGGGGGACGCTGCTCACCCCTACGTATTTACCGTGTACGCCCTAAGCGACGAACTGGACCTCACCGGTTCGGAAATGCCCGCCATGGTGTTGTTCATGGCGGATAGCCTGATTCTGGGGAAATCCTCCATTGTGAGTTACTACGCGAGGTAAGTAACTTTCAGAATTAACCTACAGGATATAGTCCGATTTTACCTTTGCGCCTTCGTAGCAACCAAGGCTAGCCCTACGCGCTGCATCCCCTAACCAACCAACCCATACTATGCGTTCACTTTACCTACTTCTCGCATTTTTTGCGAGTACTTCCCTCTTTGCACAGGAGGTGATCATCACCGGCATTCTCGATGGCGGACTATCTGGCGGTATCCCTCGCGCGGTGGAAATTTATGTCAACGGCACCGTCGATCTAGATGGATACCGTTTGGAACGTTATTCGAACAGCTCCACTTCCGTTGAAGACTTTACCGCCCTTACGGGTACCTATACGGATGAGTTTGTGTACATCATCAATTCCAGCCATTTCGCTGAGTTTGACCAAGCCTTTGGCAATAGTGGAGACTTTGCCAACCGGATCTCCGGCACCAATATTTTTGGAAACGGTAACGATGCTTTCACCATCACTCAGGGCAGTGGTATCATCGACCAAACTGGCGGAGAGATTGGTGAGAGCGACAATCTATACCGTGATAGCTACCTGTACCGCGTCAATAGTACCGGCCCCGACGGTGGTTGGGTAGCGGATAACTGGGCACTAGGTGGTAATGACCTGCTAGATGGCGTTGCAATTGGAGACTATGCTGGCATCGTCCCTTTCGGCTCCTACACCACCACGCCTCCGGGGCCTTCAATCAGCGTGATGGCCGGGGATAACGTCGCGGAACCGGCTACTGACGGTAGTTTCATTGTCACCCTCAGCGAAAGCGTTGCCGGCGATGTAACGGTTACCTACGCACTAGCAGGATCCGCTACGGCGGGTAGTGACTATACGGATACTGGTATGGGCTCCGTGCTCATTGCTGGTGGCACTACTTCAGCCACAATCGTCATGTCAGCTCTGGATGACAGCGATCCGGAGTTCACGGAGACCATTGAGATTACCCTGACCTCTACGGATGACGACTTTTTCACCGTGGGTGGAAGCGCCACCATTGAAGTATTGGACGACGAACCCGTTTCCGCCATTGCCATCAGTGCGATTCAAGGGTCTGGAATGGCTAGTGCTGTCACTGGTCAAGAGGTTACCGTCCAGGCTGTGGTCGTTGGTGACTTCCAGGGCGGCACCGGTGTGGGTCTCGGCGGATTCTTTGTCATGGAAGAGGACGCGGACCAAGACGGTGATCTCGCCACGTCAGAAGGTATCTGGATCTTCTACAGTGGAACTACCGACGTAAATGAAGGCGACCTGGTTACCGTCACCGGGCAGGTAGAAGAAGATCGTGGTCTCACGCAGATCAATGCTAATATTACGAATGGTGAAGTCACCATTGATGCTACCGCCCAGGCACTGCCCACCCCGGCTTCGCTCGACTTACCACTTGCTGATGAAGCGGCGTTTGAAGCTTTTGAAGGGATGCTAGTCACTTTAGTGGACGACGCTTACGTAACGAATAACTTCAGCCTCGGCCAATTTGGTGAATTTGAAATTTCTGTGGACGAGCGACTAATTCAGTTCACGGAATGTAATGAGCCTGATCCAAGCGCACTTGGCCCTTACAACGACGCTCAGGACTTGCGCCGACTGATCGTTGACGACGGGCGGACTGGCACCTACACCTTCCCCATCATTTTACCTGACGGTACGGAGCTGACGCCTACTAATACCCTTCGGGCTGGAGACCGCTTTACGGGGCTCACGGGCGTGATGGACGAACGCTTCACGGGCTACCGCCTGCAACCTACCGATCCAGGCACGATTGTTGAGAACGAACGCCCCACCTCGGCACCTGACGTGGGCGGAAACCTCACCGTTGTTGGGATGAACGTCCTTAATTACTTTACTACGCTGGGGCAACGCGGTGCGGATAACGCCCAGGAATTTGACCGGCAGGAAGCAAAAATTGTCGCCGCCATCTGTGAATTGGATGCTGACATTATCGGGCTAGTGGAGATTGAAAACAATGGGTTTGGCCCGAATGGTGCTACCCAAACACTGATTGACGCCATCAACGCATCGTGTAGCAAACAGTACACTGCCGTTATTTCTCCCAACACGGGCGGTGACGAGATAAAAGTGGTACTCATCTATGATGCCTCCGTGGTGGAGGAGTCCGGCACGGCAGCCTCCCTGTCACAACCCGCGGCTGTATTTCAACGTAACCGCGTTCCTGTTGCTCAAACCTTCCGCATTATTGAGGTGGGTAACGATGGGTTTGGTGGGGAGATCACCGTCACGGCAAACCACTTCAAGAGTAAAGGTGGTTCTTGTGGTGCGGGTGATGACGACGATGGTGGCGCGGGCAGTTGCGATGGCTCCCGCCAGGCAGCCGCAGCCGCACTGCGTGATTGGTTAGCGACCAACCCTACTGGCTCCACGACGAGTAACATCCTGGTCATTGGTGACCTCAACGCCTACAGCGAAGAAGTTCCCATCACCTCATTTGCGGACGCTGGATACGTGAACCTGGTCCCCGCACTGGCTCCTGCCGGAAGCTTCCCGTGCAGCGGTCTACCCTCCTACGTCTTCCGGGGCGAATGGGGCAGCCTGGACCACGCGATTGCCTCCGCAGACCTGGCTAGCATGGTCACCGGTGCCGTGCCGTGGGAAGTAAATGCCAGTGAGCCTACCGCTCTGGATTACGACACGGAGGACAATAACCCCGCTCTGTATGCAGATGACTTTTACCGTTTTAGCGACCACAACCCAATTGTGGTCGGCATTCAGCTATTGGGTACCCTACCTGCGCAATTGGGCAGCTTTACTGGAGAAGAGCGCAACGGCGACGTTGACCTCACCTGGACGACCCTCTCAGAAATGAACACCGCACGTTTTGAAATTGAGCGGAGAAGTGCAGATGGTTCATTCTTAAAAATTGGCGAGGTTGCCGCAGCCGGAACGAGCTCAGCGGAAATCACCTACAATTTCACTGATCCTGATCCTTTAGTTGGTACGAATGCCTACCGTTTACAGACGGTGGATCAGGACGATCAGCGTAGCTTCAGCAACGTGATCACCGTCGAGGTAGAGGACCCCAACTCAATTGAGGTTTACCAAACGGAAGCCGGTATTTACCGCTTGGCTGATGCCCCGGTGGGCACTACCTGGCTAATTACTGACGCCGGTGGAGCGGTCGTACGCACCGGGCGTACATCCTACCAGCGGACGGACGTAGATGGCCGTGGGCTACCACCCGGCGCCTACTTCATGGCGTTGACGCTTCCCGATGGAAAAGGGAAAGTCTTCAAGCTCATTTTCAATTAATCGCCAGAGGGCCATTTATCTTTATGAGATAAGTGGCCCTTCGATTTAACACTTGTGCGTGAACGCTGATACGCCCCCTCTTTTCCGGATTCTACTGTTAGCCGCTACTCCCTTCGAAGTTGAGGCCACCGTGTTGTGGTTGCGGCAACGGGCGCTTGAAGAAGTTGCCAATCTGCTGAAGTTTGGTAGCGTAGAGATAGAAGTACTATTTACGGGAGTGGGGCCCGCCGCAACTGCCTATGTACTGGGCAATCGTTTTGCTTCGGCTCCACGGCCCAACATGGTCCTGCAGGCGGGTGTAGCTGGCGCCTACCACCGCGATGTACCGTTGGGGACGGTGGTCCAAGTCACATCAGAATGTTTTGCGGACTTGGGGGCGGGAAGTGCTGATGGTGCCTTCTTAAGTCTGGGTGATATTGGTCTACATCCGGGCCAGCCATTTGATCTGGGTGAAATGCTTCGCCTGCCGCCTCTTGCTACGGCAACACCCTTCCCTGCCGTGACTGGTGCGACTGTTTCACAGACCACGGGAACGCTGCGGCGCAGGGAAGAATTATTGAAGCGCTGGCCCGACGCCGAAGTGGAAACCATGGAGGGTGCACCTTTTTTTAGAGCTTGTTTGGATCATGGAATCCCACCCGTTCAAATTCGAGCAATCAGTAACTACGTAGAAACGAGGGACAAAGAGACCTGGCAAATGAAAGAGGCGATTGACGCACTCAATATTGCTCTGCAATCTCTACTCGCCGGATTCTTACAACAGCCAGTCGACTGACTTGCTATTGCTTGAACGTCTGCACGCTACCCTTTAACAGTGTCAAGCTAAGTGGGGCTTCTGCTTTGGTGGCAGAAGTTGTATTTTTGCGCCCCGTTAGGTCAGTGGGTGTTGTCTTACGTATTGACTCCACCTCTTGGCCCAAGCGTAGTATTGATACCAATCAAAGTTTCGTTTTATAGTGCAGCGGTGGCCGCTTGATTCCTACGTTAGTTAGCAATTAACGCAGGGGCGGCTTCGTTAAAATGCGAGCCTGGTGAAAGCCATTTAGACCAGGGCAGCGCACTCACGAACCAGCTTGTTAGAACCCCCTGTGTATGAAGTATTTTCGACTAGTCTGCCTTGTCTGTGCCCTGGCCGGTTCCGGAAGTCTTTTCTCCCAGCAGCTCTCCCTTTTTACTCAGTACCGGGAAAATGCGACCATCATCAATCCAGCGGCGTTAGAGGCGGACTTCTTGACCTACGGTTACGATATGACCTTTGGCGCCAACTACCGCAAACAGTGGGCTGGCATTCAGAACTCTCCCACTACGCAAATCATTCGGGGCAGCTTCGTCAACCCCAGCAGGGCCACCGTCAATATTACGGCTGGTGGCTACCTGCTAAATGATCAGACCGGCCCTACGGGCTACACCGGCGCTTACGGACGTATTGGCACGGTCATCAGTCAGGACCCCGAGTACTACGGAATTAGTGTAGGCCTATCCGCTGGCTACGTTGGTTACCGCGTGAAGGCTAGTGAATTGGTGGTCCGCGACGCGGATGATTTCCTCATCGGCGCCGATCGCAGCCAGGGCCACCCCGACATCGGTCTTGGTGTTTATGGCTACAGTTACGTGAACGACTACAACCTCCTCTACGCCGGCCTGTCCATCCCTCAGGTATTTGGTTTTGACGTGACGTTTCAGGACGAGAATGGCGACTTCAGCGTCCAGCGTTTGCGCCATTACTACGCCATGGCGGGGTGGTATTGGTTCACCTCCGACGAGAGTTTTCTGGAGGTCAGCAGTTGGGTGAAGTACGTAGAAGGTGCCCCCCTTAACGCAGACCTAAGCCTACGGTACCAACTGCCCTCTGCACCCTACTTAGGGGCCGGCATCAGCACCGCCGGTAACTTCCACTTCGAGGCGGGTATTAACGTTGGGCAGAGCTACAACGCCCTCACCAATTTCCGGCTTGGGTATGGCTATGACTACTCCTTCTCTTCCTTTGGCCCTTCCGTTGGTGGGACGCACGAAATTCAACTAGCCGTTGCGTTAACCCGCTAGGCTGATTGAAACCGTCACTCCCCCGCTCTAATAATTGATTTTAAGCATCCATCGTATGCGCGCTATCTACTTCGTATTATTTCTCATCACTTCCCTGCAGGCATTTGGACAGAGCGACCCCTCGGTTACTTTTCAGGTGCCCGACGTGCAGGCGACCAGTGGTTCAACGGTTTGCCTTCCCATCACGGCCATCGATTTTTCCGGAGGGATAGAATTCAGTTTCGCCCTTCGCCACGAGCTGGATGGTGGGTTGACCTTCAACAGGGTACAAAACCTCAATCCAGATATCGGGGGTTTTGACATGGATGATTTTAACTTGACGGACTTCCTATTCGAAGGTGTCATTACAGTTTCCTGGCGCAGTTACGGTGATGATGTAGAGTGTGTCGATGCTCCTTTCGTGGTTACACTACCAGATGATGCCGTGCTATTCGAAGCCTGCTACGATGCAGTGGGTGACTTCGGATCCAACCACCCCGTAGAAATTTACGACAAACCCGACTCCGTCCCATTCGATGGTATGGACGATACAGTTCCAGTCGCTTTCAACAAGCGCCGCACCTGTAACTCCGGGCTTTTCGCAATCCCTGATCGCAAAAACGGTTCAGTTACTATTGGCGTTGCCCCACTCATCTTTGAGATCAATGGTCAGACCGGTAATTTTCAACCTGGGGATATCTTTTGTTTGGACATCGACGTGGTGTCTGGATTCGAGGACCTTACCAGCTATCAATTTGGTTTCCGCTGGGACGAGACCGTACTCCTTCCGCGGGATGTGACCATCGTAGCCGACCTGCCCCAAATTACCGTAGGTACCCACCGTTTTGATACGGACGCTACCTTTTTCGGAGTTTGGTCTCAGTTCACCCCTACCCCATCTCCCGAGTCCCTTGCACCGGGAAGTACCCTCCTCACGGTTTGTTATGATGTAGTGGGTGAGTGTACGGATCGGTCCGACATCGTCATGGAGGTACTCCCGCGCCCCACCGGTAGCCAAACTACGAATGAGGCGAATGGGGCAACGGAAGCCCAGAACGGTATCCCCATTATCGATACCCGTACGGACTTCGCCATCGATGCCTGTAACCCAAATGGGTTCGACGTCGTTATTGCCTGCCCCACGGAAAACCCTTCTTTCGGCGATACGGAAGTGTGTATTGAAGTACAGGCGGGTACTGACTTTATCGACATGGATAAGATGGATTACGCCATCTCCTGGAACCCAAACCTATTACGCTTTACCGGCGTCGGTGATCGGAATAGCTCATTGGTGATTAACCCTGCGGATGATTTTATCACCGACCAGACCGACATGGGCACCTTCTTTTTTGACTGGGATTCTCGTTTCCCCGCTGGTAATTCGCTGGATTCAGGAGAAATGGTCTTTACCCTGTGCTTCGATGCCATCGGTTTTGGTGGCACTAGCCCAATGACCGTCTCTGACTTCCGTAATGACATCGTTTCGGTAACTAACGGAGTCTTTAACGGAGTTGACCCCCGCAATTGTGCCATCACCATCGAGCGACCGGGTGGCGTTGCCGTCCGCTTTCCTGACGTTGGTCTACGCAGCTCTGAGGATCGGTGCTTCCCCATTGAGGTAGATGGCTTCGTCGGGGTGACCGACTTCACGTTGAACGTTGAAACCTTGCCGGCGCTCTTCGATTATGCTGATTGGATGACCAGCATCCCGGGCATCATCGCAGCTGAATTCTCACCGGGTATTGTTCAACTTACCTACAGCGGTGACGCACTGAATCTCGACGACGGAACAACCATCGGCGAAATTTGCTATCGGGCCAGGACGACTGCGGAGCCGGGAACGTGTGATTCTATCTCGCTGACCCGAACCGTGCTTCCGAGTGCCGTCGTCACGGAAGAAAGCGCTCCGCAATCCGTAGACATCACTGATTTTGCCGGAGAAACCTGCGTGCTTTTCCCAAATGGCTTTGGACTGAACGTTGCCGATGCAGAAGCCTTTTTGGACTCTACGCTCTGCGTACCCGTTTCCGTCTACCAGTTTGCTGACATTGAGACGGCGGAAATCGTATTTCGATTTGACCCCGCCCGTGTACGCTTCGACGAACTGGATCTATCCGAAACCACCTGGCCAGGTTTGAACGCCGCAAACTTTGATCTATCGCGCGTTGACATCGGCATCATCACGCTAAGTTTTGCAGCAAGCGGGCCGGGGGTAACTACGGACGGAGGCACCGAAGAAACGCAAGTGTTTGCCTTTTGCTTCGAAACGCTCAACCGGGATGGCTGCTTCGAACTTACCGCGGAACCCAATGCTACCCCGCCCACGCGGACGAGTGAGGGCCCCGGAAGCATCGTCATCAACACCGGCGAAGTGTGCATCCAAGACCGAATAATCATTACGAATGTGACCGCCATTCCCTCTACTTGTGGAAATGGCATGGACGGTCAAATCCTTTACGAAACGGCTCCACGTCCCGACAACGAACCCATCTTCATCCGCACCACTAACCCCGTCCGCATCGGTCGCAACGGCGTAGTCGGTGGGCTGCCCCCAGGCATGCAGGTGTTTACACTTTATACCCCGGGCAGTGACGTTCAAACGGTCGACTCCATCTTCATTCCCTTTGACGAGTCTTCTGCCGCGGTCGCTAATGCCGGACCAGACCGGTTCTTTAGCTGTAATGGTACCCAGGCCACTCAACTGTTGAGTACGAATAATGAGGGAGACACGTACCGCCTATTGTTCCTCAACGAGGATGAAACGCGCTTCATTGAAAATGGAGAGGTTCGAGCCGACGGGTCCATTACTCTTGTCGTCACTGAAATTGGCCAGTACATTCTTGAGGTAACCAATGAGTTCGGTTGTACCGCTCAGGATACCGTAGCCGTTGGCCCTGGCCCCGCCCCCGTGGCCGACGCCGGTCCGGATGTCCAAATCGACTGCGCCAACGACATGATCACGGTTACGGGTGGTAATTCAAGCGTCGGCCCGAACGTCACTTACCTGTGGGAACACGTAACCAATCAGGGTAACGTGATCGATACTACCTCCCGTAGAGTTGGGTTTACTACCGACCAACCCGGTAGGTACCGACTTACCGTCACCTTTGCTGACTTGCAGTGTACTAGTCGTGACAGCTTCAACATTTTTGATGAGGTAGCCATACCGGTTTCAACGCTGGTGGACGAAGTGCAGCTGGACTGTGATGGTACTGCGGCGGAACTCTCCGTCGGAGAATTCAACCCGGATTACCTCTATTCCTGGACGGAGCTCGAGGAGGGTTTCCCCGTCAGTTCCAACAATACCTATTTCGCCGACCGTCTGGGCGGTTACGTCGTAGAGATTCGCGATACGACGAACTCGTGTTCGCGTTTGGACACGGTATTCGTCGTCCCATCCGCTGGCATCCCCAGCATTATTCCTCCGGAATTTCTGACGGCGGGGTGTGGCGATACACCCATTCTGATTGAGCCGCTTTACCAGAATGTTGATAATAGCACGGTTTACGAATGGTCCACCATGGACGGTTCAATTTTCCCCGGCGACGTGAATGTGGCTAACCCTCGGGTACTGTCCCCCGGGTCTTACCGGGTCGTGGTGGCCAACACCTCTTGTACGGATACAGCCTTTGTCCTGGTAGGTGAAGCACTGGTCCCTGAAAACGTCCAGGCTGGTCCCGACGTGGCCGTAGGGTGTACGACGCCAGTCGATCTCAAAGGCTCCGCAATTGGTTTCGGCGGTGGCGTCCTCGTATTTAACTGGACGCGCAACGGTGTTGACGTACCGGGAGGTGATACGGAGCAAATCTCTGTTCTGCAACCCGGAGAGTACGTATTTACTGCTACCTATGACGATACGGGGTGTGAAGCTTCCGACACCGTTCAGGTACTAGAACCTAACGGCTTCCCCGAATACGAATTAGCCGACACCGTCGGCGGCCTGGGCTGCGCTCCTTCCTCGGTTGATCTTGAAGTCATGGTGGATGACGAAGAGTCCTATACCTACGTCTGGGCGGATCCGAACGGACAAGATATTAGTGCAGTCCGTACGGCAACGGCTACTCAGGCTGGGTTCTACACCGTTACCATCACGGATCCGGAAACTGGCTGTGAAGCTACTGATCAGGTTTTTGTCGATGACGATGGAGCTGTTCGCCCCGCCATCGCACTGACCCAAAACGGCACAGTAATTTCCTGTGACCGGTCAACGATCGTGCTCGACGCCAGTGAGACGGCCAACAACGGCAATTTTACGTACGCATGGGAGGCTATTGTTGATGGCACTGATGTTTCCGACGTTACCGGTCCGATCCTGGAGGTCACCGTTGCCGGTACCTACCGATTAACGGTCACCAACGAGGCGACGGGGTGTTCCGCTACGCAGGACGCCCTGATAACCGCCGATCGCGACTTACCCTCCGTCACCACCAACGAGAGTACGGCGCTTGATTGCGAACGTCGATCCACTGAGGTATCTATTAATATCCTGGACCAGCCCAACGATTACATCATCCGCTGGACGGACGCTTTCGGGACCAATTTGCCCCAGGATACCACGGCTATTGAGGTCGACCGCGGTGGCACTTACAACGCAACCGTTACCAATTTGGAAACCAGCTGCGTTAGCATCGTCAGTATCCGGGTAGCTGACTTTCAGGATAGTCTAGCGACGATCGTCATCGCCGAACCGGACAGCTTTGATTGCAACAATCCAGTCATCACGCTCGATGCCTCCGGCACGGTGTTGGCTCAGGATGGGAGTGAGCAATTTACGTGGGCGAGTCTGGACGGTAACACCATCGAACCTGCTACCGGGTCATTGATCGTAACCGTCACCGGGCCCGGTGATTATGTATTTACCGTCGAAGACAACGCTGGATGTTCCGTAGCGGATACTATTACTGTTGCGGCTGCGGCCAACACGCCCTTTGCGGATGCTGGCACAGACTTCGAGATCAGTTGTGGAGATATGCCCCAACTGGATGGCAGCGCTTCTTCTCCCCCACCCGGTGGCTCCGTGATTTATGAATGGACGGCAGTAGCTGGAGGTGAAATAATCAGCGGAGCCGACGGAGCGATGCCCTTCGTTTCTGGGATTGGTGCCTACGTGTTGGTGGTCACCAATACCGTTAATAATTGCGCCGATAGTTCAATCGTAATCGTCAGCATTAACGAAATGGAGCGGGCCGTACTTCCCGACGACTTTACGATTTGTGGTGACACCGCAACCGTGGTCGCCAATCTTCCCCCTGGAACGACGGGAGTTTGGACGTCCTTCGAAGATGCTGGGGCTGTTTTCAGTACGGAAGGTAATACGGCCAGTGTTACGGCCATCGGCGACGGCATCTCACTAGTATGGACTTTGTCGCAGGATGGCTGCCCTAACTACAGCTCGGACACCATCCGGATCGATCCGGAACTAACGCCGGAGCCGGCAGATGATGAACTATTCCTGAGTGGACTGAATACAACCGGAACGATCAACTTACTCGACAACGACCTCATTTCCAGCATGGTCACGGTCGAATTACTGACGGATCCTGGATTCGGAGAGGTCACCTCCTTTGAAAATGGCGAACTGAGCTTCCGGGCGCCCGTCGGTCTTACCGAAACCACTACGATTGATTACGAAGTTTGCAGTACCGTTTGTCCTGAACTTTGCGCCACCGCGACCCTGACCATCAACAGCGATGCAGCCGGTGAGGACCCTCAGGTCTACAACGCCATCACGCCTAATGGTGACGGCAAGAATGACGTTTTCGTCTTCGAATTACTCGAGCGTGGCGCCAGCGATTTCCCCACCCGCGAGTTCATTGTCTTCAACCGCTGGGGCGATATCGTTTTTGAAGCAGAGCCGTACAACAATGACTGGGGCGGCACTGGCTCATCCGGAGACCCGCTGCCGGAGGGCACTTATTACTACATTCTCCGTCTCGACATTGGGGAGGGCGATATTATTCGGGGAGACGTTACTATTATTCGGTAAGTCCCTATGCGCTGCCGCAGGTGCGGAGTTTTTGGGTAGATCCAGGATTTACCCAATTACTAAGTACCTGCGTCAGCGCCCCTCTGGAAAACTTTTAATTGAAGGAGAGACGTAGGTAAAGTGGCGGAAAACTTTACCTTTGCGCCGTACCCGCCCGGATGGCGGAATTGGTAGACGCGCCAGACTTAAAATCTGGTTTCCAGTACTGGAAGTACGGGTTCGACCCCCGTTCCGGGTACGATTCCTTCAGGGTAGCACGCGGCTCCGTCACTCAGTGGCGGGGCCGTTGTTGCTTTACAGCTCGGTGAAATGAGCAAAGATGTTGAGCGCCATGATGGCGGCCAAGGCCAGGCCCAATAGCCGCATCCAGGTACTGTTTTCGTCGCGAAAGGCCCGGGCGCGCTGGCCGACTTCGGAATCGCTCAATTTCACGATGCCCCGGGCGAAGAGGTAGAGGTAAAGGCCTGAGGCAAACAGGACAACCTCGATGATCAGGCCAACTAAGGAAGCACTCATAAGTAGTCAGTTTCTTAGCGCTAATGTCGTACTTTTCGGCTACTGCCTAACCTCAGCCCAACCGATCATGACCAAACAAGAAAAAGCCGCCGCCGAACATGCTGACCACATGTTGTTGATGGTGAGCCGCCTCAACCACCGGCTCGATAAAATCCACCTCGGAGGTGGCAAACGCCGCATCGCAAAACAACACGAGCGCGGCAAAATGACCGCCCGCGAACGCGTCGCCGCCCTCATAGACGAGGGAACGGACTTCCTGGAGTTCGGCGCCTTCGCCGGCTACGAAATGTACGAAGAGCACGGTGGCTGCCCCGCTGCCGGTGTAATTACCGGCTACGGCCGCGTACACGGGCGGCTGTGTGTAATCGTTGCCAATGACGCGACCGTTAAGGCTGGCGCATGGTTTCCCATTACTGGCAAAAAGAACCTCCGCGCGCAAGAAATTGCCATGGAGAATCGCGTCCCCATTATCTACCTGGTAGACAGTGCCGGCGTGTACCTCCCCCTGCAAGACGAGATCTTCCCGGATAAGGATCATTTTGGGCGCATCTTCAGAAACAATGCTCAGATGAGCGCGATGGGCGTGCCCCAGATTGCCGCCGTGATGGGCAGTTGTGTGGCCGGTGGCGCCTACCTCCCGATCATGTCCGACGAAAGCCTGATCGTGGAAGGAACCGGCAGTATTTTCTTGGCCGGGCCCTACCTCGTGCGTGCCGCCATCGGTGAAAAAGCGGATAAGGAAGACCTTGGGGGCGCCGACATGCACGCTTCCGTAAGCGGGGTGATTGACTACAAATGCGTCGATGATACCGACTGCCTGTTGAAGATTCGGGACCTCGTTGGCAGAATGCCCAACTCACCCGTCACCCCCTTCAATCGCATCGCACCCGCGGCAGCGCCCGGTGGTGAAGACGGCATCCTCGGGGTACTTCCCGAAGACCGTGCCAAACCCTACAGCGGCCGCGAACTCATCGCTCAGCTGGTTGACGGCGGCGAGTTTACTGAGTTCAAAGAAGAGTACGGGCAGACGCTGCTCTGTGGCTACGCGCGAATTGATGGGTGGAGTGTTGGTATTGTCTCCAACAACCGCGAGGTCGTGAAGAGTGGTAAGGGCGAGATGCAATTTGGCGGCGTGATTTACTCTGACTCCGCCGACAAGGCCGCGCGCTTCATCATGATCTGCAACCAGAAGAAGATTCCGCTGGTGTTTTTGCACGACGTCTCCGGATTCATGGTAGGCAGCCGTTCCGAACAGGGCGGCATCATCAAGGACGGCGCAAAGATGGTCAACGCCATGGCCAACAGCGTCGTGCCTAAGTTCAGCATCGTGTGTGGCAACAGCTACGGTGCCGGCAATTACGCGATGTGTGGGCGTGCCTACGACCCCAGGTTGATGCTATCGTGGCCCACCGCCCGCCTGGCCGTGATGGGTGGTGCCCAGGCAGCCAAAGTATTGCTACAAATACAGATCAGCAGCCAGAAGGCAAAGGGAGAAGTCGTCTCAAAAATGGACGAGGAGGCCCTACTAAAAAAGATCACGGACCGCTACGACAAACAAACCAGCCCTTACTACGCTGCCGCCCGCTTATGGGTGGACGAGATCATTGACCCCAGAACCACGAGAGACTGGATCTCGGCGGGGATCGAAGCGGCCGGCTACGCACCGGTGAGTGAGTTTAAGATGGGGGTGTTGCAGACTTAGGAGAAGAGATTCCGGAAGAAGGAAAAATAGAGTAGAGTGGTAAACCAACCGAGTAGTAGCACCATGAGACTATAAGCTATCAGCCACGCCCAGAGCCTTATGGACGATGAGGGCTGATTGGTAGGGGCATTTAGCAAATGCTGGTCGATGGTTTGTTCACCAGACTTTCTTCCATAGTAATCCCTGAGTTGTAGACATGTATATCTCCATACGTAGGTCGCCGCAAAGAAGAACGGCGTCAGGATAATTGCAATGATGAGTCTAAACCAATACACTGCTACAAGGTAATTGCATTTACTCAAAGGTCTCTAGTTCAGTTTTGTAACAATTCCATCAACAAACCACTCACCCTACCCGGTGACCAAACTCGAACCCTACCTTCGCCCCCGTGAAAAAATCTAGCTACGACAACGACCTCTTCCTTCGTGCCGCCCGCGGTGAAAAAACCGAACGCCCGCCCGTTTGGCTGATGCGCCAGGCCGGGAGAATTCTCCCGCAATACCGTGCCCTACGCGCCAGCCTGAGCGGGTTCATCGAACTGGTGACCTCCCCCGACCTCGCCGCGGAGGTGACCGTGCAGCCCGTTGACGAATTGGGCGTCGATGCCGCCATCATCTTCAGTGATATCCTGGTGATTCCGGAAGCGCTGGGCTTACCCTACAATATGGTAGAGAAGGTAGGACCGCGGTTCCCCGAGGTCATCAAGTCGAAAGCGGACTTCGCTAAGCTGCGGCCCGCGGAGGCTGCCCCCGATCACTTAGGCTATGTTTACGATGCGCTGGACGCCACGAAAATGCTGCTGAACAACCGCGTCCCCCTAATTGGTTTTGCCGGCGCCCCGTGGACGATCTTCGCCTACATGGTAGAAGGAGGTGGGTCGAAAACCTTCAGTAAAGCCCGCGCTATGTTGTACCGGGAGCCGGAGCTTAGCCATTTGCTAATGGAAAAGATCGCCCGCGCTACTGCTGCTTACCTGAAAGGGAAGATCAAGCACGGCGCGGACCTCATCCAACTATTCGATAGCTGGGCCGGCGTGTTGCCACCGGCGCACTACGAAGAATTTAGCCTCCGCTACTTGCGCTTGATTATCGACGAACTGGGTGGAGTAGTACCCGTAACCGTATTCGCTAAGGATGCGCGCCACGCCATTCCGGGGATTGGCCAACTGAACTGCGACGTGATTCAACTAGACTGGATTGCCGACCCCGCCGTAGCCCGCCAACAAGCGCCGGGCAAAGTACTTCAGGGTAACCTGGACCCAGTTCAACTCTACGCGCCCCTAGCGGAAGTGGAAACGGCCACGCTCGCCATGCTCGAACGCTTCGGGCCTCACCACATCGCCAATCTTGGCCACGGAGTTTACCCGGATACGCCTCTAGACGGCGTAAAAACCTTCGTTAATACCGTCAAGAGTTTCCGGTACTGATTGGGCTCGGCGTAAGCTCAAGCTCCCAACGCTGTAGACCGTAGTTGTTGGTGGGGAGCACCTGGACGAATTCGTGTGCCTGCAGCACACGGACTGAAGCCGTGTTTTCAGCGCTCACGTGGGCAAACACCCTTATTGACTGCTTGAGCTCTTCAGACATGCTGCGCAAAGCAAGCCCCACCCCTTTGGTAGCGAGCCCATTTCGCCGCCACGTTGGTTGAATACCATAGGCTACCTCGTATTCCAGCTTACGGACTCGAGTCATCAAGATGGTTCCTACTAACGCACCCGTCGCTGGCAATTGAACAAGGAATAACCGGTCTACTTCCGCCGGAAAACCCGTGCGCTTCCAGCGCGTCAGAAGGTCTTCATTTTGCCAGACCGGAAACGCAAAATCCTCCCCTAAAAGGGCTTCACGACGGGCGTAACGAACAGTGTTTGCACGGCCAAGCAAAACAATTTGTGGACGCATGAAAATTTATTTTCGATTCCTGTGAACATCCCCGCACAAAAGTGATTACCCAGGCAGCAGGAATGCAGACAACCACGCTTTGTTTAGGGCTAATAAACCCATACGGTTGCGATCAGGCTCGGTGCTTGTCGTTGTTTTCACTTCTGCTTGGACACCAGCAAGTTGTCTTGCGAGTGCGTGTTGTTACGTATTCAAGGCACGGTGATTGTTCGCCAAATTATTCAATAGCCTACCTGGATACGTTAGTGCGTTGTTTAGGCAGGCTTTAGGTCAGCTTTAAATGAAACCAAGAGATACCCGGTGGGACGAGGTAGATGACACCTCGGAATCTCCGTACCTACCCAAAATTGAAGCCGAAAACTTCGTGAGTGATCAGGCCATGTCCGAATACGTCAACCGACTGTACCGGGAAGGCGTATCTAGTCAGATTCTCGAAATGTGTGAGGAGCGGCGTGATATCAATAAGATCGTTTTTAAGGTACCCGGGATACGCCAGGTAGGTAAGCAGCTTGTCGTACCGATTGTAGCAGAGCGGATGGTATTAGTCAAACGGACAGTACTGCTTGAAGAGATCGTCCTCACTCCGCTAATGGCGGACGATGAAGATGACGATTGTTAAATGCCCAACTAGGTGTGCTACTCCCACTTCCTTTCCGTATCCAACTCCGGCCATTGCATGTCTAGCCCCTCCAGGGCTTCTACGATGATGTCCGTCATCAGGTAGTCCCGGTACCAGCGCGAGTCAACGGGGATAATGTGCCAGGGTATCTCGCTACGGTTCAACACGTCGTTGTACGCTGCGCGGTATTTATCCCAGTGTTCTCGTTCTTCCCAGTCACCGTCGTTGTGCTTGTAGTACTTCTCCGGTTCCTGCAGCCGTTCCGTCAATTCTTCTACCTGCTGTTCCTTGCTGAGGTGGAGGTAAAATTTTAGAATCAGGGTGTTATTATCGTAAGCGAGCAGCTTCTCAAAGGCATTGATGGAGGCGATGCGCTTATCCACTTTTTCCTCGTCGATCCAACCGTGTACACGCTGGATCAGTACGTCTTCGTAGTGGCTGCGGTTGAAGATCACCATCTCCCCTTTTGCAGGCGCCTGCTTGTGGATGCGCCAGAGAAAGTCGTGGGCAAACTCTTCGTCGGTCGGTTTCTTCCAGCCTACCGCCCGCAAACCAAATGGTGCACAGGCACCAAATACATTTCGCATTGCGCCATCCTTGCCACTCGCGTCCATCCCCTGAAGAATGATGAGCACGCTGTGCTTCCCTTCGGCCACCAATTTCTGGTGCAACTCCGCAATCCGCTCGGCCCGCTTGCTGGATTGCTTCCGGGCGGATTTCTTATCGAGGTCTTCCGGTGGCCGGGTAGAGATTGTATTGAGATCAATGGTAGCCATGAGTATTAATTTATGGAGTGATCAGGAGGGCGCTGTCGCGGGTGCGATGTTGGATAGGCAAACAATTAGGACCTACTTACTTAGCTAACTATTGAGCGGATAACAAAGTCCACCGGTTCAGTAACTCGGGACGCTTACCAAAAGTAACCGACCAAAATGAAGGTGATGATCAGCAGAAGTACCGCCTGGTACCGGTAATTCTTGTACCAGGGCAAATCCTTCAACTCTTCCGTTTCCTCCGCGATCAAATCGGACGTCCACGTATAATTGGCAATCTTCTCCGGAGCCGGAGGTGCCGTCATGAGGCTGACGCCGTAGTTAACGATCATGCACGACAGGAAGAGGTAGAACGTACGGTGCAAGAAGTGCATCTCCATGAAGAAGGAGTCACTCCCAGAGAATTGTAGGTACAGGTAGATCAGCGTAAGCACCGCCCCGAATATTAAGCTCGCGAAGGCACCCTGGCCGTTGACCCGGCGTGAGAACAATCCTAAAATGAAGGCCGCCGCAATCGGCGGAGCGATGAAACTTAGGATGATCTGCAGGTACTCAAACAATGAGTCAAACTTCTCAATCTGAGGGGCCCAAAGGCAGGCGAGTACCACCAGCACTAAAGTGGAGATCTGACCGGTCCGCACCAACTGCTTGCTAGTCAGGTCTGGCTTGATCTTCTGGGCAAAGTCCATCGTGATCAACGTCGAGGCGGAGTTGAAGGTGGCGCTCACGGAAGACATCATAGCCGCCAGGAGACCTGCCAGAACTAGTCCTAGGATACCCGTAGGTAGCATCTGGAACATCAGCATGGGGTAGGTCGCGTTGGGGCAATCGATCAGGTTTTCACAGAGCTTTCCGTTGGGAAATTTGTATCCCATTTCCGCGAAGTTGAACCCGTCCGGCAACAAACTTTGCTGCTGGAGATAGACAATCGCCGCGGTGCCCGGCAGGACCATGATAAAGAGCACCGGTAGTTTCAGCAGGCCAGCGAAGAGGGCACCCCAGCGCCCGTGGTTGATGTCCTTAGCTCCCAAAACCCGCTGTACCATGAACTGATTATTGGCCCAGAAGTAAAAACCAAGAATAGGTGCGCCCAGCAGCAGACCGGTCCACGGCATGAAGCCATCTCCCCCGCTACCGAGGAAGAACTCCCGCCAGGTATCACCCGTAGGCCGGACGAGGCTAAGTACCTCATCCGCCGAGGAAGGCTGGTACACTGCATCCGAGTAGATTCGCTCCGTGATGGGCACGGAACTCAGGTTGAATTGCTTTGGATCAAAGGCATCCAGTGGGTATACGCCGTAGGAGACACCATTGATTATCTCTTGGCGGATACCCGTCGCATCAAACTCCGGGGAGATGATACTGCCCAGCGAACTACCCGGGCCGGAAAGCACCTCCGCAACGCCGTTAGGATTCGGTAAGGTACCGGCCGCCCCCATCTGATTCAGGCCAGCGATCATCTCATCCCAGCCCCCAATACTTTGGAAGGTAAAGTAGGTGATCATACAGCTACCAATGACCAGCAGAATAGCCTGAATGACCTCCGTTTGAATGACCGAGTTCAGACCACCGGGAACGGTATAGGCTGCCGCCGCAAGGGCCAGAATACCGACGACAGCAACGGTGGACAAGTCCGGGAACAACAATTTCAGGATAACCGTCCCCACGAACAGACCCGCCGCCGTGTCAATCAGTACGTTACCGACAATGGTAATAAAACTGAAGTAGTAGCGGGACCGCACGTCATAGCGCCGCTCCAGGAATTCCGGCATGGTATACACCTGCGACTTCAGATAGAACGGCAAAAAGAAGATGGCAAAGAAGACCAGGACGACCGAAGCCAACCACTCGTAGTTAAAAACTTGTGTATTCGTTTTGTAAGCATCCCCCGCCAATCCGACCAGCGTTGAACTTGAGATATTGGCCGCAAACAAGGAGATACCAACGATGGGCCAGGTCATGTTCCGGCCGGCCAGGAAGTACTCCTCCGATGAGGCTGCTTTTGCACTGTATAATCCGTAACCAATAATGAAGATGGCGTAGACGGCCATAACGATGTAATCCCAGTGGGATAACGCAAATGCATCCATTTCAATAAAACGTTTATGCTGATCGAATAACTGCCGTAAGTATACGACGCTTTCGGGTGTACCTACACCATTCTCCGGTACTTAATCCGATCAGTTTGGGCGACAAATACGCTTCGCTTTTGGCAAACACTTAGGCCACGCACATTTCCCCGGCCACCGTGTTGTGCGTAGAGTAAATCAACCCCATCTTTGCGGCCCGACCCACAACACCCGGTTGCTTACACGAAAAGCAACCTCCAAGCAAGATTATGATCCAGCTGAACGACCTAGACCTCAACGAAGCCGCCACCGCCATTCGCCGCGGGATGGATGTTTACGTCCACCGCGAACACGGAAGAATGTTGGTAGCCGATGATCCGGAACGGAACGTTCGCGCCGACCCGGAAGTCTTCGAAGCCATCATGCAGGACGTCAATTCTGACCCCGACGCCTACGTACACATCGAAAGAATGGAAGCGGCTAAAGCACTCGAGATCATGTCGCGCTTTACGGACCGCGTCCGGAGTCAGGAATTGTGGCAAGCACTAACCTACGCCCTGAAGCGCCCCCGCCCCTTCCAAACCTTCAAGGCTGAGCTGAGCAAGTTCCCCAAGAACTACGACAAATGGCGCGAGTTCCGCCAGGTCGAGTACCGGAAGTACGTCACCAGTAAGCTAGCGACGGACTAAGGCGCCGTGGCCCACCTACAAACAAAGCTCATCCGCAGGGGCAAACTGGACGATGGCCGTTGGAATGCCGCTATCGAAAACGACGTTAGCCGACTACCCTACGGATACACCTGGTGGCTGGATGCCGTCATGGGCGAAAACTGGGAGGCGCTCGTTTACGGCGACTACCGAGCCGTTCTTCCTCTACCCTACTCCCGAAGTCTGCTTGGCCTCAAGCAAATTTCCCGCCCCGCCTTCACGCAGCAGATCGGCCCCTGGGGAGAGCTGACCGAAGCATCCGTAGGTTCATTACTCAACGCCATCCCCAAAAAGGTGCTGAAGCTGGACGTAGGCCTCAGCGAAGCGGTAAAAGCTGCTCACGTCCCCTCCCACTTTGCGGTAAAGGAGCGCACCAACCAAATCGTCGACATGGATAAGGATTACACGGATATCCACGCGCATTACGGGCGCACCCTGCGAAAAATCCTACGCAGGTACGAGGGAAGTACCATTCAGCGAATCGGCAAGGAAAAAATCATTGACGTCTACCAAAAACATTTGGCGGAGAAGGCCGGGCTCAACGATCAGCACTTCGTGATCATGCACCGGCTGATGACGGCCTACGAAAGAGAAGCGGGGCCGCGCTTTTTTGGTCTGCACGCTCCCGACGATGGCCTGCAGGCCCTGGGCTTTTTCCCGGACCACCGCGGGCGGGTCATTAATTTGTTCGCCGCCTCTACCGAAGCCGGTTACGATCACGATGGCATGGCCAGGCTGCTGGATGGTATCATTCGCCGCGAGGTAGGCCCAGATAAACTACTGGACTTCGAAGGGTCGGACATCGAAGGCATCGCCAAATTCTTTAATCGTTTCCGGCCCCACCGCAGCCCTTACTTACAAGTTTCGCGGCAGCTACTTCCGTAGTTTTTGCCGCCCCTCTACGAAGTAGGTCGTCCGTCCGGCTACTTTGATGATCTTCACTTCTCCTCCGGTTTCGGGGTCTAGTTGCCCTTCCTTGCGCCAAGTGTGCCAGAACCAATTCTCCGGATAATCGTGGTAATAGGGAGCGTTTTCCGTGGCGTACCGCATGACGTCAAGAATCTGTTGGTAAATGGCCAATTTGTTCTTTTTGGTGAGCTTATCCACCTTTTGGCCCGGGTGGAGCTTGCAGCGATAGCAAATCTCATCCACGTACAAATTTCCCAGCCCGGCGACTACGGATTGGTTGAGCAAGAAGCCCTTAAGCGTGGTTTTCCGGCCGGAGATTTGATCCAGGAAATACTGTTCCTCCAGATCAAGGGCATCGGGGCCAAGTTTTACTTCGCGGATATATTCATCCCTGTCCTTCAAAAACAGGATACGGGCAAACTTGCGCGGGTCATCAAAACCAAGAATATTTCCGTCCGTAAAGTGGAAGGCAAAGCGTTCGAAGCGGCCACGGTCCGCCTCCTCCTGATAAAGGTTGAGGTCACCCGTCATCCCAAAATGTAGGAGGATGGCTTCCCCGCTGGTGAGGTTAGCAAAAAGGTACTTCCCTCTACGCAGGCTGTCCTTAATCGTCTTCCCGGCGCAAGCGTCCGCGAAGGCTTGCCCGGGCATGTTCCGGATGATCTTATCGTCGTGTACCACCACTTCGCGGATCGTTTGGCCGGTAGCTGCCGCATCAAAATATTGCTTGAAATTGTGGACCTCGGGTAATTCTGGCATACTGAGCAGTTTGGGTTGCCTCTGCCCAACGCAAGGTCAGCGTTTTGGTTATTCCTATTGCTCCACTTCCGGAGACAAATTGAAGTTGTGCATGTCGTCTCCCACCAGCTTCGCGCGTTGGGCGGGTTCGTTCCCACCAAGCGTTACGCGAACGCTGCGGTTACGTTTTGCCCGCCAGTAGGCCAAGCGTACGGATGCGCCGGGTTCATACCTACTCAGCACCTCTTGCATTTGCTGCGCACTTTGTACGGAGATCCCGTCGATTGAAAGTAGGATATCGCCAACTTCTAGTCCGCTGCGCATCGCCGCTTCTCCGGCAATGAGGCGCTTCAGGATTACCCCTTTTGCCCGCTGCATGCCGGCCGTTCTGGCCTGGGCGTCATTCACGGTTTGTACGTATACTCCCAGGGTGGCGCGGCGCACCTCACCGTAATTCTTTAGATCAGACAGAACGCGTTTAGCCAGGTTACCGGGGATGGCAAAATTAAAGCCTTCGTGGCGGCCGCTCTCGCTTAAGATAGCGGTGTTGATACCAATTAGCTCGCCACGGTCATTGACCAGTGCTCCCCCACTACTCCCCGGGTTCACGGCGGCGTCCGTTTGCAGAAAGCTTTCAATCCTCGCCTCCCCACGCAAAGCATCAATACTGCGGCCCCTGGCGGATAGAATGCCCGCCGTTACGGTGGAACGTAGACCAAACGGGTTTCCGATGGCCAGCAGCCAATCACCAATCTGTAGGCTATCACTATCACCAAAAACGGCACTGGCCAGCAGTTCATCCGCCTCCACCTTCAATAAGGCAAGGTCAGTATCTAAATCGCTACCGATCACCTCGGCCCATAACTCCCGGCGGTCGTAAAGGGTCACTCGAATTCGCTCGCTCCCATCAATCACGTGATGGTTTGTGGCAATGTATCCTGCCTCGTCGACAATGACACCGGAGCCCTTAGTTGAGCCATGACTCGCTACACCTATTCCTCTGATGGACACCACCGTAGGCAAGATGGCTTGCACGCTTTTAGTGAGTGAAGGCCTTTCAATTTGATTGCTCACGTAACTTAATTCGGGCGCTGCCGCAGGTGCGAGGTAAGTTTGGAACAAGAATGCGCCAGACATTCCGGCTAGTAAGGACCCAAGAAATAGAAGGAGAACCAGGCGTAATTTCATGTGGTGGACAAACGAAACGGATTCCCATGATGTTGCCGCGGAGAACGACAAACCAGACCTCCCTCTTCCACCGTACTTTTGCAAGCAGAACAACTCTTCATGGCCACTACCCCACCCGATGCAGACAACAAGGATCCCTACGACGGGGAGTACATCGGCAATATTTTCGGCTGGAAGATATCAATGATCGGTTTAGCAGTGATCCTTTTCTTCACCGCCCTGGCCGCCTATCGTCATTACAGCCTTGACGTTCCCATCGGCTTTGATGACCCACTGGAAAGCGAAGAGGAGAAATCGAAGTACGCACCCGCGCCCAACCGATCGGACACTACCCAAATTAACAACAACTGATGGCTAGCTTTACTTTCTACAAGTACCACGGTGCGGGTAACGACTTCATCCTTTTCGACGACCGATCTGGCAATATCCATCCGCAGTTTGACCAGCCTGCCATCGCCAGCCTCTGCCACCGCCGTTTCGGAATTGGGGCCGACGGAATGATCTTCCTCCGCACGCATACCGAGCATGATTTTGAGATGATCTACTACAATGCTGACGGAGCCCCCAGCTCAATGTGCGGTAACGGTGGCCGGTGCATCGTCCGCTTCGCAGCTGACCTTGGCTTGGTAAAAAA
Organism: Lewinella sp. 4G2; assembly: GCF_001625015.1. Taxonomy (NCBI): domain Bacteria; kingdom Pseudomonadati; phylum Bacteroidota; class Saprospiria; order Saprospirales; family Lewinellaceae; genus Lewinella; species Lewinella sp. 4G2. The sequence continues at coordinate 3,705,391 of NZ_LVWJ02000014.1, forward strand.
CGACTGCTCGTTTATGGCCGTGGATGGTGTACATCATGCCAGCCTTCTCGATAATGGGTGGGTGAGCTTAGGTATGCTCCCGGTCGCTACTGTCAGCCAGGATGGTGAGGCGCGGATTCTCGACACGGGTTCTCCCCACTACGTCACCTTCAGCGAAGATCCATCCTCCGTCGATGTGGTCGTCAAAGGGCGCTCCATTCGCAACAGCGCTACTTATTGTGAAGAAGGTATCAATGTCAATTTCCTGGCGCGTACCGGCCCTGACCAATTGACCATCGCTACCTACGAACGCGGAGTGGAAGACGAAACGCTAGCCTGCGGAACTGGTGTCACTGCCGCTGCCATAGTGGCTGCGACTGATGATGAAGTTACGGTTGGGCAAGCCTTCCGCTACTCCGTCCGTGCGAAAGGGGGAGAACTTGCCGTCAGGGGGCAACGCTCCAACGAAGGCTTTACCGACTTGTGGCTGGAAGGGCCCGCCGTGCAGGTGTTTAGGGGCACTATAGAACCTACGAAAGTGGAGGTTCCTAAGTAGCATTACCCCTGGAAGGTCAGGGTCCAGGCCGTATAGTTGAAGATGGCTTCTTCACGTAGTACCATCTCAGAGTCGATGATCCATCCTCGTTGTCGCAGCGCAGTCCGGTAAGCCTCCGGTCCGTGCTGTTGGGGGTGTAAAGCATCACCGGGCAACGCCTTGAATATCGGGAGTAACCAAGCGTGACGGTGGACGTCGCTACTCAGAATCATCCGTGTTCCGGGATGGGCGTAGGCCGTTAGTTGGTCCAGCGCCGTTGACCAATCCGCCACGTGATTGATAGCATTAAAGCAATAGATCGCATCGAACTTTAGGTCTTCTGGTAAGCGCTGTTCCAGGGGCTGCTGGTAAAAGGAAACTTCTGGGTAATTGCCCTGGTCGAAGATATCCAGCGTGCCTGCATAAGTATCCAGTAAGGGATCCAGTGCCACCACTTGCTCTACTGAGCGTAGATGAATGAAGATGCCGGCGGGGCCACAACCAGCGTCCAGCACCTGACGACCTTTGACCGTTTCCCAGTTGAGGTCATCCAATAGACTTTGCCAGTAGCGACGTTTATCGGCGAGGTAGGCTTCGGGAGACTTATTCTTCAGGTACCGTTGCCACCACTTACCCTCCAGGTACTGGGCCAGTTTCCACCTTGCTTTGCCGTAGCGTTCACTTAAAGTCATCCGCCGCAAGGTAGGAACGACAACTAGCTTAGGATAGGCATCATCCCCATTATTTAGCAATCGTGTCAACTCCCTCTTCCCCATTCTAACCCGGCAGTGACCTACCTTGCGGGACAAACCATTTATGTATGAATTTCGAGGTAGACCAACGGGTGAGGATGAAGCGAACGGAGAACGTCGGTACCGTCACGCTTGTCCTGCCCGGAAACCTGGTGCAGGTTAAGTTAGATGGTGGGCTCGGTCACATCCCCATCCCCGCTGAAGCACTTGAATTGGTTTCACCGCCTAAGCCCAAGCCCGCCCCACCCGTGGTGGTACAACGTACGGTCAGCAAGGCCGTCCTCCACGAGGAAAACGGCGTCCAGCTCGCATTTGACCCACAACTTAACAATGAGGCAGAACCCGTGGCTTACGAAGTTTACCTGCTCAATAGTACCAGCCATAAGATCATCTTTGAACTGAAGGCCCTCACCGGCAGTAATCAACGTTGGAGCAAATCCAGCATTCTGGAGCCCAACAGTAAGAAGCGATTGGAAGCCATCGAGTACCGCTGGCTGAACGAAAAGTTATCTCTTGAGCTCGACGTCAGGACCGTCAACGTTGGTGGTACCGGGCCCAGGCACTTTGAAAAGGTCCGCGTCAAGCCAAGCCAATTCTTTGGTAAGTACGTGGACGTCCCTGAACTCTACCGTGAGGCCCACCTCTATCCGGTCTTCAGCCGTTTAGACTCAACGAACACCGCACCCGCGGCAGCGCCCCCTAATACCGGAAGCCTCAAGGAACTTACCCGAAAACACCTGGCGAGCAAACCTAAACCGCAACCCAAAAAGCAACTCACGCAAACGGATATTCGGGAACGATTGGAGTTTTCCGAAACGTTGGATCTGCACCTCACCGCATTGGTAGAAGATCCCGCAGCCGTACCCAAACATGAAGTTTTGCAACTTCAGTTAAAAGAATATGATGAGTACCTGGACCGCGCCCTACGGTTGGGTGTCGACAGCGTATTCATCATTCACGGAGTTGGCAACGGCGTACTGAAACGTGCCATCCATAGCCGTCTTCACCGGACAAAATTCATCCGGGAATTCAAGAATGAATTCCACCCCAAGTATGGATTCGGGGCTACTGAGATCATTTTTGACTAAGATCGCCGCTGCCTATTCTGAATGAAACCTGCCGTTCTTGTGCTAAACCCACCGCAATGGGCGTTATTGCATCCAGAATTTGATACCACTATGAAAAATACCTATTTTTTACTGTTTTTGCTCGCCATCGGCCTGAGCAGTTGCAACCAGGGCAAAGTAAAAGAACTCGAAGTGAAGCTGAACTCCAGCGAAGAGCAACGAGAAATGTTGACCACGCAACTGGAAAGCGTACAGCGGACTAACGGTGACTTGCTGGCCCGTATGGAAGACCTCTCCGTCATCAGTAAAGAAGGAGCCACGAGCATCCGGGAAAGCCTGCAGAGCATCAGCGGGCAAACCAGCTACATCACCGAACTGAACCGGTCAATCGCTCGCAAGGATAGCCTGAACATGGCACTCGTCATGAACCTGAAACGCTCCTTGGACAACATCAATGATGACGACGTCCAGGTAGAAGTACGGGGTGGAAAAGTGCACGTCAGCATCAGCGACAATCTGTTGTTCGCTTCCGGTTCCGCGCGCGTAAATGCCGCCGCAAACAAGGTCTTGCAAAAGGTCGGCCTGGTGCTGAACGACCACCGTGACCTCAACATCATCGTAGAGGGGCATACTGACAATGTCCCCGTCCGTGCTAATGGCATCGCCGATAACTGGGATTTGAGCGCAAAACGCGCCACGGCCGTGGTGCGTACCCTCGTTAATCAGTACCAGGTAGACCCTGCGCGCCTTTCCGCCGCTGGCCGCGCGGAGTACGACCCCCGCGGTGATAACAGCACGCCACAGGGCCGCGCACGTAACCGCCGGACTGAAATCGTCATTACCCCTAGCCTTGACGAATTCTTTGACCTCGCCAAGCAGCAGGGAATGCAGGGCTAGGCCATTGCTTGTAATCAGTTATTACAATGCGCGTCCGAACAGTAGTTTGGGCGCGCATTGTCATTGGTAGCACCCAATCGTTTGCGAATTCGGACCGAATTCACGTTATTTGTCGAGCTTTCGAGCGATGGTGCGATTTGCATTAGGCAGTGAGTCAGGGCATTACCGACTTAGCTGTGCTTCCACTTCGCGGGGAATCCCCCACCCTACGCTCGGATTAGCGCCGCATTAGTTACTGATGGTCACGACGGCTGATCGTTGGCGGCATTTCACTCAAATCATTCCGGACTACTACAACATAGGTTACCCTCACTGGGCGCCTGCCAACGGAGCTACGCTATTAAGCGGTTGTTCTTGTCGTCGATCATAACAGTTAGTCCGCCTTTTCCCCAATTATACTTTATGCTAACTCAAACCAGTCAGGAGATGAAGCTTAAGCGCATCTTCATCAAAAGTCAGCTCCCCGAAAAACTTGCCTTTCTGCAAACCCTCAGCCACAATATCTGGTGGTCCTGGAATGCAGACGCGCAAGAGTTGTTCCGGTCAATTGACCCCGAACAATTCGTCGCCCTGAACTACAACCCGGTCGCACTGCTGGAAAGCGTTGACCCCTCCCGCTTGCTTGAACTCTCCCAGGACAAAGCCTACCTGAAGCAGGTAGCCGCCGTGAAGAAGAGTTTCGAGAAGTACATGGCCGTCCCCAAGAAGAAAGGGCCAAAACTCGCCTACTTCAGTATGGAGTACGGGCTGCACATCAGTCTGAAGTTGTACAGTGGCGGCCTCGGCGTACTGGCGGGCGATTACCTCAAGGAGGCGTCCGATAGTAATGTGGAGCTGTTCGGCGTAGGCCTCCTCTACCGCTATGGCTACTTCAACCAGGGCCTGAGCATGAACGGTGACCAAATTCACCTCTACCCACCCCAAAAGTTCACCCAGCTACCGATCCAGCCCGTACGCGGAGCCGACGGTAATTGGTTAAAGGTGGCCGTCCCCATTCAGGGGCGGATCGTCCAGGCCAAGATCTGGAAATTACCCATTGGCCGGATCAACCTGTACCTGCTGGACACCGACCACGAGGACAACAGCCAGGACGATCGCGCGCTCACCCACATGTTGTACGGTGGCGATAACGAGCACCGGCTAAAGCAGGAAATTCTGCTGGGCATCGGTGGCGTCCGAGCCATTGAAGCGATGGATCTGCAACCGGAGGTCTACCACCTTAACGAAGGCCACGCTGGTTTCCTAAGCATTGAGCGTCTCAAGAATTTCGTGGACACGGGCATGGACTTCAAGGAAGCCAAGGAAGCCGTTCGCTCCAGTAGCCTGTACACGACCCACACACCCGTCCCGGCCGGTCACGACCACTTCCCGGAGCACATGATGCGGAACTACCTGTACAACTACGCCGGTGACCTTGGAATCAGCTGGGAAGACTTCATCGCGTTAGGCAGAACTAACCCACACGATGCTGGTGAGGACTTCAATATGTCCAAACTATCCATCGCGCTCTCCCAACGCGTGAATGGCGTTTCCAAACTGCACGGGGAAGTCAGCCAGGAAATGTTTACCCCGCTCTACCCAGGATACACGGCCGAAGAGGTCCACATCGGTTACGTCACCAACTCAGTCCACTACCCTACCTGGATTGCAAACGATCTCCACAAACTTTACAGCACGGAGTTTGGCAAGGATTGGGTAGCTGACCAAAGCAACCACGACATCTGGCGGAAGATCCACAAGGTCGACGACAAGAAACTCTTCAGCGTGCAGCAAAACCTGAAGACGCGTTTGCTCGACTACGTGCGTGAAAAGCTTCAGGTCGATATGCAACGCCGTGGGGAAAGCCCCCGGATGATCTTTGACATCCTCAGTAAGATTGATAACGAGGCGCTCGTACTGGGCTTCGCCCGACGCTTTGCCACCTACAAACGGGCCACCCTACTCTTCCAGAATGAAGAGCGCCTGGAGAAGTTGGTCAACCGCACCGGCCAACCGGTCATCTTCCTCTTCGCGGGGAAAGCCCACCCCGCCGACCAGGGTGGTCAGGATTTGATCCGTCACATCATTCATATTTCTAAAAAGCCACAGTTCGCGGGTAAGGTGATCTTCCTGGAGGACTACAACATGGAGATGGCCAAGTTCCTCACTCAGGGTGTCGATATTTGGTTAAATACTCCGACGCGCCCACTAGAAGCCTCCGGAACTTCCGGTATGAAGGCCGCCCTCAATGGCCGCCCGAACTTCTCCGTCCTCGACGGTTGGTGGGCCGAAGGGTACCGCCCGGACGCTGGTTGGGCGCTCCCGCTCGAGCGTACCTACGAAGAGCAACACCTGCAGAATGAGTTGGACGCAGAGGTGATCTACCATACTATGGAAGAGGACATCATCCCTACTTATTTCGACCGTGACAAGTCCGGTATCAGTAAGAAATGGATGGGCTACGTCAAGCAAATCATTGCCGAGGTGGCTCCCACCTTCACGATGAAGCGCATGATGGACGACTATTATGACCGATTCTACTTCCCCCTCGGGGAAAGTGAGCAAGCTTTCAGCAAGGAGAACTACCAGCCTGCCAAGGACCTGGCTTCGTGGAAAGCCAACGTGATCGAAAAATGGGAGGGTATTCGCGTACGTGAAAACAACTCCTTCGATAGTGTCAATCACGCCCTGCCAGTTGGCGAAACCTTCACGGCTAACCTCCTGGTGGACCTAAACGGCCTCAGTAGTGAAGACGTCACCCTGGAAGCTTGCTTCTACCACCGGGCTGACGACGGTAAGGTTACCCTCAAGCGCGCCGACTCCTTCAAGGTCGCTCCCGCCCAGGACGGCGCTTATAAGTATACCCTGGACGTCGATCCGCAACTTGCCGGCGTTTACGAGTATGGTTTCCGCCTCCGCCCCACCCATCCGCTGATGCCACACGCTCAGGACCTGAACCTAGTTTACTGGTTATAATACAAATTCGAAATAAATGAGGTGATGGCCCGTAAGCAGTAGCTTGTGGGCCATCGTTTTACCCGGCGCTCTCTACGAGCGGTAAGCTGGGCCACTTAGTATCTTTGCCACCAAAGCAACTACCCATGGAAAGCGCGGCCACCGTTCAAATGCTGAACCTCCAACTCCCTACGGATCCCCGTTGGGTGAACCTTGCGGAAATGGACCTCGCCGAGATTCTCACCGACCATGCCTATTGCGAGCAAAAGGCAACCACCAGTTGCATTTCTCTGGTACAGGGTTACCCTGATTACCCGGAGCTCGTTGCTGAGGTTGCTCCCGTGGTCACCGAAGAATGGGGTCACTTCCGGATGGTCCTGCACGAACTGGACAAACGTGGGTTGAAGCTCGGTCGGCAGCGAAAGGACGAGTACGTTAACGGCCTCATGAAATTCCTCCAAAAAGGAGGAGGGCGCGAAAAAGCCCTCATGGAGAAGTTGTTGCTCTGCGCACTCATCGAAGCCCGCAGCTGTGAACGCTTTCGCCTGCTGAGTCTCTACTGTGCAGACGCGGATCTGCGTGCCTTCTACCACAAGTTCATGGTGGCCGAGGCAGGGCACTACGTGCTGTTCATCGAATTGGCCCGCAAATACTTTGACCGCGCTACCGTCGACCAACGCTGGGCGGAATGGTTGGCCTACGAAAAGGAGTTGCTGGAAACCATGGAAGTCCGCGGAGACCGGATGCACTAAGCGCACATGCCGTCCTTCACCGATCGGGTACTCACCCACATTTCTGAAAATCACCTTTTTACCCGCGCAGATCGCTTACTGCTAGCAGTCAGTGGCGGCGTCGATAGTATGGTGATGGCGCATCTGCTGCACGCTAACGGTTTCAACATTAGCCTGATCCACGTTAACTACCAACTTCGCGGTAGTGAATCGGACGCTGACGAGGAGTTCGTACACAATTGGGCGCTGGCGCAGGATGCCAAGCTATGGACCAAGCGAGTGGATTTAACTCAAGAAAGAAGAAATGGCGAAAGCATTCAGATGGTCGCCCGCAGAGTTCGGCGTAGGTATTTTGAGGAAATTCTGGATGAGTATAACTACGATTACCTACTGACCGGACACCAACTGAACGACCAACTCGAGACACTACTCATCAATCTTATCCGCGGAACGGGAATTCGCGGCTTTGCTTCTCTTAAAGCCAGCAACGGCAAATACCGTAGACCGCTACTTTCGGAATTAAGCGATGACGTAGTAAGCTATGCGAATGAAACAGGTTTAGTTTGGCGCGAGGATAGTAGCAATTCTTCCGATAAATACTTGCGCAATAAGATTCGTCATCACCTCTCTCCCCTACTCTTTGAACTGGGTATGACGCGTCAAAGCCTGGTAAATACAAATCGGCATTTACAACTCGCACGCCGGCTATTCGAAGACCAGGTTGGGGAACTAAAGCACCAGCTCATCCGCACTGTTGAGAATCACACCTATCTAAAGCTACCGGTCCATCGGTCGATGCAGGAGCAGCTAGATCTGGTCCAAGAGTTACTCGGTGAATATCCGTTTGTGCGGGAGCAATACCGACAAGTGTTGGCGAATACTTCCTTATCTCTAGAGGAAGGAGGCTGGTTACTCAGTAAGCAGGGTGAGCTATTGCTGCTTCAGAAAATGCCAACCAATGTTTCGTTAACTAATGCGTCGGAGACTATCACTACGTTGCCCGCGAGGATTAGCTCTGCAGGAATTGAATACCAACTGCATCTAGTGGACCGGCCAGATAATCTGACCTCGTCTGATGTCCAGTATTTATCGCCCGCAGCCTGTGGATACGATGTGAATCAACCACGCTGCTCAATCCAGGTCACTCCGAGACATACGGGTGAAAAACTTCAGCCTCTAGGCATGTTCGGGCAGCAGAAGACGGTAAAGAAAGTGCTTCAAGAATTGGGGATTCCCCCGCAGTTACGCAGCGCATTATCTTTTCTTAGGAACAGTGAAGGTCATATCCTAGCTCTGCCTGGTTTCTTGATCACTCATGCGGGCCAGGTTCGATCCACAGATGTGAAGGTCATAAGCATCACCCTCAAAAAAAAGATGCCCGACTCAAATTGAGTCGGACATCCTAAAAACCTACTTCAAGAATGTAAGCGGGTCTGCGCACCTGAGTACGCTTACCACAAATTCTTATTCAATCACGACACGTGTGCTTACTGTCTGATCTGCGTTTTGCAACCGCAGTTGATAGATACCAACTGGGTAGCCCGCAATAGATTCGGTAGAGACGGAACCGGCACTGATTGTCCACTGGACAACCTGGCGGCCCGCAGCATCGTAAAGCGCGGCGCGAACGGGGGCATCACCCCAGCCCTGGCCAAGCTTAACGTTAAGATTTGAAGAAGTCGGGTTTGGGTAAACTGCCACTTCCGCCTGAATGGCGCCCTTGTACTGGACAACCACGATGGCGTTAAGGTCATTTACCGTACCGTCAAGATCGGTCTGGATCAAGCGGTAGTAATTCGCTCCCGTAACGGGGCTTTCATCGATGTACTCATACGTAGCACCGTACTCTGCATCTTCGGCACCAGCCACTTCAGCAACGGTGATGAACTCACCCGCATCATTCGCACGCTGGAGGGTGAAGAAATCATTATCGAGCTCGGAAGCCGTTGCCCAATTTAAGCGGATGCCATCTTTTACGGCGTCTCCAGTGAAGGAGGTCAACTCGACGGGAAGGAAAGCCAGTACCTCCATGAAGGTTGGTAAACCTGGCATTACGGGCATTACCTCAGTAAAGTTTCCACTGTTAGTCTCAAATCCATTAACGAAGGTCTCGTTCCCGGTTTGCGTAGAGGCTTCCCACAAAAATTCGGCAGGCTCACCCGTGTTGTCGTCCAGAACGTAGTGGTACATGCCTTCAGAACCATCAAAGTAGATTAGGTGGAAGAATTGATTGCCGGCGCCACCGGAAGGTGGATCAATGGTGGGAATAGCTACGATACCCATGCCTGACGCATCAGCACCCCCCTTACCAAGGAAGGAAAAGGGGTCTGCCACGTCAACGGCAGCGATGGAGTCTTGACCAGACATTTCAGGTTGGTCAACGCCGGATATACCGACTGCGGCAACTAAAGCATCAACGCTGGCCTCCCAATCATCGTATCCCGGGAAGGCTGACTGACCGCTAACGTTACCAGCAGACAAAAGGCAAACGGCAAATAGTAATGTGTAAAATTTCAATTTCATGCAAAGTGTGTTTATGCAATTGGAGGGGCGGGGATTATTCTCCGCCCCTCCGCTTGCAGTCAAGTGTTAGTGCGTCCGGATGATCTGCTCCTGGAAGAGCGGAAGTCCGTCGACGTTCACGTTAATGAAGTACGTACCGGATGGTAGCGTACGTCCGTCAATCTGGATTGCGTGGTCACCGCTGAGCAACTGCTGCTCTTTAGTAACTTCTACAATCGTACGGCCGGTAACGTCAGTCAGTGTGATACTAACTGTAGCAGCTTCCTCTAGTGAAATGTTCACTTTGGTGAAGTCGCGGAACGGATTCGGCGCGATGGTCAGGTCGATTAGGTTATCAGACTCGGTAACCTGCGTGCTGGTAAGGCTGAAGTTTACGTCAGCCAGTACCACGCTCTGGTCACCCGTCCAGGTAACGTTCATCGGTACGCGCTTATCACCAAGCTCTACGAAGAGTTCTACGCCGTCCTCGAGGGTAACGTTCAACTCATTCTTGTAGATCGGGGTGGTCATCAAGTAACCACCTTCGATGACATCCATGAAGGCGAAGACGTTTCCGTCAGCGTCAGTCACGAGTGCCTCACGGCCTACCCAGGACTCATCAAGGTCAGTGCGAGCAGCCACTACCATGTAGGTAGAAGTCGCCAGCGTAGCGTCACGTGAAACGGGCATACCGTTTGGTGACAACCATTCACCGGCATTAACTGCATTCGCTACGGATACTTCGTAACCCTTGCCATTCTCGATCGTCGTCAGCGTGTTAAGGCTAGCTGGGAAGAATGGGTTGAAGAGGGTGAAGTTTCCACCTTCGTAACCCCGAGCAAGCTGAAGGTTACTAGGCAGTAATTCGTCGAAGAAATCCTGAGGCGTAGTGCTGGCCTGTGGGATGTAACCCACCAGGTTCACACCGGCAATCAGTGCAGGACGGATAGCGGGGTCGAGTGGCGTACCACAGACCTCGACATTGTCACCACGGCTGGTGAATACAAAGTATCCACGGCCTGGCTCAAAGCCATTGATCTGGTTCAAACTGCTCGGGAAGAACGGGCTGTAAGTCAATACCTGTCCGTTCAATCCACGCGTCTGAATGAAGCCAAGATCCTGTGTTGCGATCAGATTCTCGAAGATCGTATCGAAGAGGTTGATCGTAGGATCAACGTCCGTAGAGATCAGGTTGAGACCGTTCGTAAGAGCAACAACATCACACTCGGATACCGTAACGATTTGGCAAGTAGTCTCGGAACAGCCTCCAGCTGTAGCTGTGAGACACACTTCGTAGACGCCGTCCATCATGTACGTGTAGACAGGATTTGCATCGGTTGAAGTACCGGTGTTATCTCCAAAGTCCCAAGCGTACGTCAATGCGCTAGTTCCTAGGCTAGTATTGGTGAAGGTTACGGTTTCCTCGTTAACTTCAAATTCAAAGTCGGGATTGACTTCTTCAGTTACTACGTCAAGTGAAGCAGATACCGCACAGTCACCAGAACCGGCAACAACGCTGATCGTGCTGGTTACACCCGCAGCTGCTGCCGCAAAGTTCACCGTGATCTCATTGGTACCCTGTCCCTGAACAATCACACCACCCTGGTTAATGGACCAGTTGAAAGTGATGCCCGCCTGTGGCGCAACGCTGAAGGTCTCGCTGGTAGAACCTGCACATACGGAAGCTGGCCCCGCAATCGTGACTGGGTTCGGCGTTTCAAGAACCGTAAGCGTGGTCTGCTGAGGATCGCTCGTACAGCCGTTGGCGTCAACTATGAAGTACTCAACCACTACCTCACCGAAGCCGGTAGCCGTGAAGTCCGCAATCTGTCCACCGTTAGCGGAACGCTCCGTTACGGAAGCCATGGTAACCGATTGGTCCATGGAAGCAATTGACCAGTTGTAGTCGTACGGAGCCTGTCCGTTGCTACCACTACCCTGCAGGACTTTGGAATCACCAGAACATACGTCGGTAGATCCACCAACGTCAATCGAAGCAGCTTCAACGCGTGGGTTAACTACGACGGTTACCGTGAAGCTATTTCCACCGCACGTCTGGCCGGCCTGAGTGGCCGTAGGCGTAATGGTGAATACCGCGCGGTTCGTCACCGTGAAGGCATTAAAGAACGTAGTGTTGATTACTGCGTCCGTGTACGTCTGCCCGGATACGTAAGTCTGAGTGCCATTGATGTCTCCATCTTCGTTGTTCACGAGGTTGAAGTTGCCAATGTTCTCAAAAGTAAACTCGAAGCTGGAACCTACGCCATTACCGCTGTCGTCCAGGTATTCCTGGATGTCGAACTCGAACTCTTCACCGGAACAGGCGAAGATCGTAGCATCAGGAGCATCTGGCTGGCTACCGACCGTAAGAGTCACCTCAGCAGTGTCGCCGGCACATCCATCAGCCGTCAGTGGCACGATAGAGTAAACAACCAATTGATCAGATCCGGATACGTTGTTGAACGCATCGTTTGCAATCGCCATTAGATCGCTGGTGTTACCATCAGCAAAGTTGGTCGAGCGCGGCGTGAGGTCGGCTGGGACATCAACGGTGATGTCGTAGCTAACTGCAGCACCTGCAGTTGCGTCGGTCATAATCATGAGGCCGCTAGCGTCCTCGCTACATACCGTCGCGTCCATCGTCGTAACGATTGGCTCGGGGTTGATGGTGAAGGTCACCACTACAGCGTCACCGTCGCACGCGCCAACTGGAACGATCTCGTAAGTAACCGTACCCGCCGAAGTGGATACGTTGTTGAAGGAATCGTCTTCAATACCGTCGGCCATTACCATGTCACCAGCAGCAGTGTTACCTGCGGCGGCAGTGACGTTGGTGGAGCGAACGATGTCAACGATGCGGAACATGTTAGCAGCAGAGCTACCAGCAGCTACCTCAAGGGTCTGGCCAAGCGGCGCATCACTACATACCGTAGTATCAAGCATTGCGCTCAGGATAGGCTCAGAGGTGATCGTTACCGTTACGGTGAAATTATCACCTGGGCAGTCTACGGTGGCGGGAGAAACCGTGTAGGTTACGTCAAGATCACCTCCCGTAGAGTTGGTGAAGACATCAGCGGCAATTGCCATCTCAATGCTACCACTGGAGAAGGTACCGGAAGTTGGCGTACCAACAAGACCTGCAGCAGCAGAGCTCGTAATGGTCACGTTATCCAACATCAGTCCGTTGGCATCCATAGTGGGCAAGAGCGTACCGATCGCGTTGTCTGAACAAGCCACGTCGGTAATGTCAGCGACAGCAGGTGTGCTGATGACGTCAATCATGATCATGGCCGTTTCGCCTTCACACTCTCCTGGATCAATTGATCCACTGCTATTAGCATCGAAGAATGGGGTGATCAGGATCTGTACCGTGCCGTTCGTCGTGTTATCAACGAGGCGGTAATCATCGGCAGCATTCATTGCGGCTTGCGCGCCTGAAGCTAGAACTATAGTATTACCAACTCCGCCAGTAACATTCGTACTGATGGTTTGGATGGCGAGCAGGGTGCCACCAGCTGCAGTGTTCGTGTTAAAGGCGCCAAACATCACATTATCATCCGTGTCACATACCTGAATGGTAGTAGGATTAGCAGCAGCGCTGAATGCGGTGCCGTTTACCATACCGTCCACGACGGGTACAGGGTTAACCGTGATGTCGTAAGTGATCGGATCACCTGCGCAGGAAACACCATCCTGAGTGAAGATCGGCGTAACGGTAACCGTACTGGTAACGGGGATGGAAGCAGTGTTCACAGCAGTAAATGCCGCTACTTCAGTTGCACCCATCGCGTCAGCTAGACCAATCGCGCCGCCACTTACGGAGTAATCGTAAGTGATCGTGCCAGTAGTCGAAGTGATGTTGGTTCCCAACGCTTGTGCGGGGACCATATCACCCGCACATACTATCAGGTTAGAAACGGCTACGGCTACTGGTGTAGGATTGACGTCCACCGTAAAGCGGATCGTATCGGCAAAACACTCTTCAGCGTCGACGGTACCGGAGTTATTCCGGTCGAAGGAAGACACTACGGTTACGGTAGCAGTACCGTTGGTCGTAGCATCGATCAGTCTCCAGTCATTGATCGTAGCGAGCAGTGCACCAGCATTGGTAACGGTAAGGGTTTCACTTACGTTATCCGGAGTTGGGTCACCAGGTACGATCTGAAGGTTACTAGCTTCGATCATCACCTGAAGCAGCGTTGAGTCAGGATCGGAGTTGCTGTTGGTAATTACGAAGTCAACGTTGTCGTCCTCGTCACACACGACGAAGGTCATGTCGTTGTTGGCGTCAGCATCAACAGCCATACCGTTAACGGTACCGTCTACGGTCGGAACGGGATCAACGCGGAAGACCACGGTGATTTCCTGGCTGGAACATTCGTCCATGTCCAGACCTGCATTCATTACGTCCGTTTCGATGTAGCTCGTGAAGCTGAGGCTTCCGATTGCGATATCGTTGGTCGTGTTGATTAGTGGGCTGGCGAAAGAACCATACAGTGCCTGTGCTGCTGCTAAAGGCAAGAAGGTAGTGCTGGTGTTCGGAGTGCCATTGAAGATGCCGTCGGGGTCATTCGTCACTACGCGAACGTAGATCGGCGTGGTACCCGTGGTAGCAAATTCATCTAAGCGGATTTTCTGAGTAGTTCCATTACATACTTCGTAAGTATCCGAAGTGATGGGCTGGAGCGTCGTTCCAATACCACCCTGCAGTTCACCATCGATGGTTACGAAGGCACTGATCTGTGGTTGTGGCTCAACCGTGACGACAACGGTAAGTGGCAAACCAATACACTCATCTCCAGTGTTCGGCGTCTCATCCGGTCCATCGTCAAATGGAGTGATGGTGTAGGTAACCGTCTGTGGGAAACGAGAGAGGTTGGTAATGGCGTTGGGCTCGAGTACGTCGCCGTCTACCAGACGAATCTGGTTGGGCGTAAAGTCTACAACACGTACGTCAGAGGCAACAGCAGATACATTGTAGAAAATGGGCTGCGGCGTAGTCGTATCAGAAAGTACGGTCAGCGGCATGGTACCATTACAGATCGTATCGTTACCGGGGGTAGCGAATACTACCGGCTCACCAAATACGAGTACCGCAACGGTGTCACGCTCTGGCTCACACGGGCCAGCTTCGAATGGGAAGCCAAGCGTGTTCGTCTGCAGTGGTCCGTCGGGATCGTTCGTTACAAACTCAAAGCGAACGCTGTCGCTACGATCAGAAACAGCTGGCGTGTAGAATGCGGTAAACAGTGAGTCACCGTTTACAAACTGCGCGGGTTGGTTGGTCAGGAGACCATCACCATCCACTACGGCCCAGCTACCTGTAGAAGCACTACCGGCAACAGTACCACTCAGTACAATTTGATTATCGCTGTAGCAGATCTGGTCGTTCACTACGTCCGCATCAGCGCGGGTGATGGTAGGAGCGAGGTTGATCTGCAGGAATGCGTCAACGAAGTCAGGGTCACAGTTCGGGCTGTCAGGCTGAACGGTGTAACGGAACTGTACGGTACGGCTTTCGGGAACAGTCTGCCCTTGGAAAAGGAAGACGACGTCACGTGTATCGATGCTATCCATGTCGTCACCAATCAGGGTAATACCAACATTGTTGGAAACCAGGCTCCAGGTACCACCGGGGGTAGCATCTTGGAGCAAGATATCCAGACCGAATTCGCCGTAGTCCTCACAGAGGTAAGCAAGTCCCGGCTGGGTACCAGCGAATGGTACCGCTTCAAAGTTGATATAAATCAGTGCAAAATCTCCTGGGCAGTTGCCGATGGGATCCACCGTGTAACGAACGACGATCTCGATCTGCTGAGCAGTCGTCTGTACGTTGCTCACGTCCAGCGTGCTGTTCGTGATGATCTGTGCCTGGCCACTTGGGTCAGAATCAATCGTAAATGTTCCACCCTGGTCGGCTCCCATCAGGAGAGTAGCCAGATCAATGGGGGAAGTGCTGAGGCAGTAGTCGATGTCATCATCGGTAGCCTCGAAGTCAGCCATTGGCTCACCGGCTTCGGGAGCGTCGTCTACGGTTACCGTAGAGGTTTCAACGGTCGTACAACCGTTACCATCGGTCACCGTGTAAGTGATCACGAACGTACCGTTACCGGCACCTGGATCAAACTCGGTGATCGTGGCGCCAGAAGCATCGGTGAAGACACCGGTACCAGCGGAAGTAGTTCCGGCCAGTGTTACGACACCGTCCGTGCTACAGAATTCCGAACCGTCAGCGGGCGCGGTAATAGTCACAACCGGTACGGGGTTAACCGTAATGGTCTGCGTGGCTACGTCATCACAGCCATTGGTAGAAGTTACCGTTACGCTGTAAGTAGTAGTCGTCGTCGGGGCAACCGTGATGCTTGGCGTGGTTTCGCCAGTGCTCCAGCTGTAGGTGCCGCTACCACTAGCGTTCAGCGTAACCATGTCACCAGCACACGTGGTGGTGGGGTCAGTGGTAGTAATCGCAGCAGTCGGCGCTTCCAGTACGTTGAAGATCTGGCTGGCGCTGTTAGCACAGGTGTTACCGTCCGTGAACGTGAAGGTCACGGTGTAAGCACCAGGCATGATACCTGCAGGGTTGAAGGATGCCGTTCCATCGCCGTTGTCCGTGATTGCAGATTGCGCTGCCGCGGGTGCAATGGTGAAGGCGGTCGTACCACCCGTCTGGTTGGTCGTGAATGTTATCGCAGCGTCGTCGCTACAAACATCGTTGATGGGGTCAAGAACGACGGTTGGTAGCGGGAAGACGTTAAGTGTGAAACTCGCTACGGCAAAGCAGTTACCGTTGCTAAGGCGAACGAAGATCTCTTCGTCGTCAGTAGCGGAGTAAGAGCCGGCATTCGTGATCTCTCCACCAACACCAGCATTGGCGTCGCTAAAGGTTGTGTAGAATGCAACCGAACCGGAAGTCTGGTCGAGGGCATTGTTCAGGTCGAAGACTGCCGTGCCACTTCCCTGTGTGCCTTCACAGGCATCAAGATCAAATGGTTCGCCGGTAGCGAATTCGGGCGTTTCGCGTACGTCGAGGATCGTAGTTGCTTCACTAGAACACCCAGCGGCATCCGTGACCGTCAACGTTACGGTAACGGTTGTCCGGGGGAATCCAATTGGTACAAACACCTCAGTAGCGCTTGGGTCGCTGGCGGGCGTTAGCGTCACACCATCAGTCATATCCGCACCGGTTATGGAGAAGCTGTACGTGTAACCGGGCGTACCACCGAAGGCAAGCGAGGTAAGCGTGCGTGAGCTGCCTTCACAGATGTCACTATTGCCACCATTGCTGATACCAGCGAAAGGCTTGCTGTTGACAGTGACGACAACGTCGAAAGGATCACCTTCACAACCATTACCACCCGTAGGTGTCACTGTGTAGGTGATTACGGCGGGTGAAGTGAAGGAGGTATTGGTAAGAGAAGCCTCTTCCAGACTACCATTCATATCAGAACCAGTGTCACCTACCGATACTTCCGATACGCTACCATTGATGCGCGTAATCTCGTAAGTGTATGTGACACCATTAAGGTCGCCACCAGTGTTAGACACTTGGCCATTCAGGTCAAAATCAAGTGCTTCACCTGAGCAAATTGCATCAGTGCCATCGGCACCCGCTGGTTCTGGCCGAACGGTTACGGTTACATCAACGGGGTCGCCAAGACAGTTACCATTCCGGGGAGTAACGGTATAAACGACGTCAATATCATTGGCCGTTTCATTGCGGAAGGTATCCATTGCAATGGCATCAATAGGTAGCATCGTGCCAGTAGAAGGGAAGCCAACTGAAGTCAAACCTGTTGGCAAAGTAGCAGCAACGTCAAAGGAGTCATCAACGTCATACGTGAAGATTACCTCGATCTCGTTAGCACAGAAAAAACCTTGAGTACCCGGTAAGCCTAGGCTGTAAGTGAATACTACCTCATCATCGGCAGTGATATCCGCAAGCAGCGTACTGCTGACTGGGAAGCTAAACTGCTGTGGGCCACAACCAAAGAGTCCCGTTCCACTGACGGACCCAAGGAGGTTACCATCGGCGAAAATTGAAATTGGTGAGTTGTTACCATTGATACCGTTGATAGTACCAGAAATAACACCCGTCCCGCCGATCTCTGGGTCCATAGGGGTAGCCAGCGTGAAGGCAGGAGGTGAAGTAGAAAATACTAGTGGTTCAGTTGTAGAGTAGGTAACCTCATTATCAACTGCGGTTTCATCTAGGATGACACCAGTTTCAGCACCACTACAGATATCTGTATCCAGGTTAGTGGCAAGTACGGGCTCTGCTGGTACAACTATGGTGTACGTCACGGGTGTGCCCAAACAATCATCACCAGTACCACCATCGTCAACTCCATTAGGGCCATTGCTGAATGGTTGAATGGTGTAAACTACGGTGCCGGTACGGCTACCCATGTTTTCAATAGTGCCAGTCTCAATCTCATCACCATCCATACGGAGGTAAGGGGCGGTAGAAATACCCGTAATTGCTGAGCCGGTAGCTCCTTGGTCGACTACACTGCTTACGAGGAAGCGACCTCCATCGGGGGACGTGACGTCAACCGTGGTTACTGGAACGGTACCAGGGCAAACTTCTTCGATACCAGGATTACCATCATTATCTACATCGTTCAAGACAACGGTAGGCTCTGGTTCGGTAATTACCGTAAGTACAAAATCATCTCCTGTACAATTCGTTCCGGCGAAGCCTGGTGTGAACGTGAAAGTAGAAGTCGTATTCGCAGTAGTCGTGTTGACGATATCAAACGGTACTAGTGTTGCACCATCTGCGGGGAAACGGGTCATATTCGTGACTGCGTCCGCGGGATCATTACCAGTTTGTGTACCAACGGTAGCACCACCTAAAGTGAATGACGTCAGTACGAAGTCAACGTTGTTCAGGTTTGAGGCTGTACCCATAATCTGCTGGAGGGTAAAGTTGATTGGTCCGTTGTCGAAACAGCGGGTAATCGTTGCAGCAGTGGGGTCAGTTACAATTTCAGGCTCTACCGTAACGGTAAACGTCTGAGCAGCGCCAGTACAGTTTAGAGGCGTATTTACGTCACCGTTAGGGCCAGCAGATACTGGCGTAACCGTGAAGGTTACGTTAGCTGGCGTCGTATTGGTGTTCGTAAAGCTCTCGCCGGAAACCTGCATTCCAGAAGCAACCGGATTCACTGGGTCGGTACCAGTGCGCGTAACGCCTGGGTCGGTGGTAGTCACCACGGTGAAGAACGTGCTTGGTGTCGTAGCCGTGAACGTTCCAACGGGAGAATCACCACTACAGATGGTTTCCGAAGCGGCGCTTAGGTTACCCATTGGCGTTGGAGACACCGTGTATACTACGGTGAAGTTCTGCGTAGCGTCGACACAACGTTCGTTCGTACCATCCATATTGGCAATAGCGGCCTGGAATTCGACGGTCACCGTTTCAACCGTAGTTCCAGTGTTACTGAAGGTTTCGGTCGAAGCCGTACCTGCCTCGATTTGGGTTGGATTGGTTGTTACAGTACTCACCATCATCGTGGTTCCGGTCGTAGCAGGATTGCTGCTAGTAATTCCAATCACTTCAAATTCGACGATGTTATCAGCACTCGGAGTTACACCCGTAGTAAAGACCAAACCTGATGCGTCATCGTTACAAACGGTCTGGGCCAAATCAGCAGCCGTAAGGTTAGTGCTGGGTACTGGCTCAACAATGACGTTAGCCGTCACTGGAGTACCCACACAGTCATCACCAGCACCTGCATCATCGACGCCGTTAGGGCCGAAGGTGTAAGGAACGATAGTAAAGACAACAGTGACGTCCTCATCACCGGTGTTGACGAGCGTCTCGGAAATATTGGTACCGTTCGGTACGCTAGTTCCCTCAGCGCCAGTTACATCAACGGTTGCTGGAGTGGCCAGCGCGCTGTAGTTGTAGGATGGGCTGCCTGCCGGAGCGGAGGTAGTTGGGCTGAGCGCAACCGTAATGGCGGCAGTGCTTCCACTACAAATGGTCTGGGTAGCGGGGGTTGCCGTGGCGGCGATTGGAGCTTCGATAAGCACTGTGAAAACGATGGGAGTCTCTTCGCAATCAGTCGTAGCGTCGAATACACCATTACCATTTACATCGATGAATGGCGTCACAACGACTTGCGTTGAGCCGTCAGTAGCGGTGCTCGTCAGGGAGAAGTCGGCGTCAGTGAAGAAGGTATTCAGCTGAGCTAGGGTCAGGCCGTCATCGTCGGATGGCGTAGCTAGGTTTACGCTTGCATTGAAATCAACGTTGAAGAGCGCACCCGTTACGGCAGCGCTGTTGTCGAAGTCGAAGGTAGCGTTCAGGTTATCCATACCATCACAAACCGTAAAGCTGTTGGTGGTAGTCATTTGGTCAACTGCAACCGGAGCTTCGTTACCAACCGTAACCGTACCGTTGAAGGTCACGTCAGGCTGTACGGTGAAGGTGTAGGTCGTCGCCGTTCCTTCACAGTTGTTCATGAAGACGGTAGTGGTGGTCATACCATTCGCGTCCGTCACGGTTCCTTGGGCAGTGTAAACACCGACTACAGTCAGCGTCACGTCGGCAGGAGCCGTACCATCGTTGGTGAACGTGAAGTCACCCAAGTTAGCCATATTAGCACCAGCCACATTGTTGTCGATGACCGTTGTAGAACCACTAACCGTAGTAGCGGGGCCCGTACCGTCATTAATCATAACGTTAGAACCTCCAGCATTAGTCACTGCAAAAGTGTAGTTAGCGGAGCTGCCGCCAGCAGTGGCTGAACTAAGAGTAGCCGTAACGTCCATCAAAGTAGTGCCGTCACAAGCATCACCACCATCGATAGTTGCGGCGTCAGAAATAGCAGTAACGCTGATTTCCGGACGGAGCGCGAAGCAAATCGTCTGGGTAGTCGTACAAGTAGTGTTGGCATTATTAGCGTCCACTACAGTACCGGTGATCGTAATGGTAACGATCTGCGGGTTAGCCGTTGTGCCGGAGGGAGCTTCATTGGTGAAAGAACCAGTGAAAGACAGATCCGAGTCAGAGGCTGTAATGGTTGGCTGCGTATCAAACTCACCGTTCGCCGTGATGGCGTAAGCGGGCGTAGCACCTGTGAACAGCGTACTGTAAGTGATCGAGGTGATCTCGTACGTAGTATTGGCAGCATCACCGTTAGTATCGATGATCACGTCAAATTCCTCATCAGAACAAACCGTGTACTGCTGGCCATTGAAGGCGCTGCTAGAACAATCGGCGCTCATATTGAGATCCTGCGCGTCTGAAGAGATGATGAAGTCAGGGTCATCGGTCACGGTCAGGTCGAACGTACAAGCCATGTTCGTATTACCGTCGAGGTCGGTCGCGGTAAAGGTTACCGTGGTCGTTCCTGCATTCATTGAGGTCAGCATCGCTGGTGACTGAACAACAGTAAGGTCCAACACTGCGGTACAATTATCCGTGTAGGTAGGAGCAGTGTAATTAGGAATCGCGTCACCCTGACAAATCATCACGTCGGGTGGACAGGTTCCGGCGACTAGCTCTGGGTCTTCGTTGTCCGTAGCATCTACAACCGGGTCCATCACCGTACCGGTCAGCGTCATCTGAACGCCGCTGCTGCTACACGTAACTAAACCGGGAGTGCCATTAGCGTCAGTAATTGAAGTCAATTCCAAGCTCAGGATATCGCCAAGAAAATCACTTGAACCCACGACGCGGGTTCCTTCCTGTAGGGATAAGATTTGGCTAAGACCAACATTGTTGAACGTAATTACCTGGTCGGTTGCCTGGGCGTCATCTACCGTCAATACAACGGTGAAGGGGCCGGTTCCGGTAGTCGCGGTGAATTGCACCTCCGCAATATCTCCCGGGCAAATCTCACCGTCAGCCGTTGCGTTAGCAAGGGCGATAGTTCCAGTTGGGAGTTCGCGCACATCAATCGTTGCAACATCAGCTGCGTCAACAAACAAAGAAGCCCCACCACCAGCGGGAGAGACATTGTTGATCATGATGGTGCCACCTTCGTAATCGGGTTGCGTACCAACACCGGGCTCGTTGAAGCTTGCCGTAACGGTTGTTTGGCCTGCGGGGACGGTCACAATAGCGAATGAGGCAGTACCTGCTGGCGCGCCTACCGCTGGTTCGATGACCAAACCAACATTGTAGTTTGCGCTCGTAGTAAGGAGCGGGAAATTGCTCAACGTGACCATGATAGCGTTGTCACCTTCACATACCCCTACCACGTCATCCGTAATAAAGATTGGTGAACGAGTCAGCGTTGCAGAGGTATTTCCGTAGGCAATTCCGTAGGTAACACCGTCAGAACCGACCACTGAATTTCCTTCGGCAAACGTACCCGTAAGACCACCCGCGGCGCGAACGATCTCAAAAGAGTTGCCTTGCATTGAAGTAAAGGCGGGGTCAACGGTAACACTCAGACTGGCATTGGCAAGGTCGATCATGCCACTAGCACTGTAGACGCTGTACTCATCAACACCATCGGCGGCCGCTGCACACGGATCGTCCGTTCCTTCGATATCAACACCCATAGTAATCTGGCCGCCGAAGGTCATCGAGTTGGTGATTACGCAGCCCTGGGCTGCGAGATCCGGGGAGCCGAAGCCCGCCGCAACCGCTAGCACGAATGCCAGCAGGTTAAACTGGAATAGGCGAGCCATTCGGCCCACCCTTGAGGTAGAGTTCATCATACGTTCTAATTGTTTTAAAATTCTGAAAGTGTGTTGTTGGCAATACGCCATGGTTATCAATCAACTCGCCACGTGATCCATCCGAGCTGCATACTTCTAACTGTCGTCGTTGAACGGTCAATCTTACCTACGGGCCCTACTTTAATTTGGGACAACGTATCCAAGGTGCCCGCTGGGGCACTCAACAACACCTCACTTGTAATCAAGAAATTTGACAATGTGAAAGCTTAACAGTGTTTTGAAGTAGCTTGGAAAGAAACAAATGCTGGAATCTGGGACAAATGTAATAAGGAATCATCATATAAATCCCACCACCCATCGCAAAAAAGCGTACAGAATCTTCAGTAATCGGTGCTGAACATTGCTTTTTCCACCTTTTCATCCCTATTTCATGGCACCAGCGGCAGCGCCAACTTGAAAAAATTGGGCACGATCAGGACCTTAATTAGCGAATAGTTGCCCCCCATCGTAGCGGTTTTGGTTGACTGGTAGATTTATAAAGTCCAGAGTACCAGGCTTTACGGCAATAGAAAACGAGTAAGTGTTTCTTTGCGGCGCCCAACTGAATCGCATCTCCCAACAGTGCAGATCACGAACGAAGCTCAGGAAGGGATAGGTGATGCGCTTGTCCACAAAACTGTAGCCAATTTGACCAATATTGACACTCCAATTATTCGTCAGCTGCAAACTTCCGCGCAATTCGATCGAATTGGCGAGCGCACGGAAGGCTGGTCTACCCCGATCGGACACCGTCGGCTCCTCTTCGTCGAACTCCCGAATAAAACTGAAATTGTAGTTGTGGCGGATGCTGAAGCGCTCAAACAAACTTAAAATATCGGTCTCCTCAAACAAAGTGTTTTCCTCCTCGCGCCGCTTTCGCCGCTCCTCCGCCAGGTTAGTCACAACCTCTTCTTCCTTACCCTGAAAGAGTTGACGAATCTTATCTACGGTGATGTTCGTAGATATGGTCGTTGAGAGCCGTTGCAAGGCCAAGGGGAAACGCCCTTCCTCGAAGTTGCTCACGTCCACCCGACGGAACTGCTTCAGCTGAGGATCGTACCGCGTGATGTAGGGATCCATGATCGCGGATACGTTGACCCGCGTTACGCCCTTGAAAAATTGGGTGCCGCCGGAAATGCGAACGGTACTCCATTCCAGTGAATCCTGAGGATTATAAGACCCACTCACCCCGATATTTTGAAACAATTTTACGTTCTGGTCCGTGCTATCCTTGCGGTTATGGACCTTGGCCTCGAACAGATTCGATATGGAGTAACCGATGCCCAACCTTTCCTCCGAGTTGGGGGGCGCGGGGAAGATCTGACCGGAGAATGGCGACAAAAACCGATCATCATTACCATTCAAACGGTCAATTTCGCTGGTTGGAATGTAATAGTCAAGGCCACTGATGAAATCCCTAGCTTCCCAATAATTTGGGTTGTAACCCAACGTAAGGCTGGGCTTCATTACGTGCCGCAGCCCCTTCAATCCGAATAGCCCTTTTTCGCCAAACTTGACCTTTCCGAACAATTGGGTGCTGAGCGATACACCCGCCGAAAAGGTACGGTAGCTCGCTAAGCCAGGATTAAGATCGTTAATGATCGACCCGAGGCTAGTCGTGTCAATCGTCACAAGGCCCGTTTCTGGGTCGACAATCTCCTGCTGACGTACGTCGCCATCCAGGCGGTAATTGCGGGTTTTGCCGTAGTAGGTCTCGGTATAGCTGGCGTTGGGGCTAAGGTTAAAGTATTTCAGCACATTGAAACTAAGCGCGGTCGTGGCTTCGTGGCGGAAACCGTACTGGCCTTCGTCCAGCGTTTGTTGGGAAAAAAAGGTGGAATCTGGCGCAGAGAACTCCGTTCGCAGGGCGCTCTTGTAGCGTAAAGACAACTTTTTATACCACGCAGACTGCTTGCCGGGTAGCTCCCGAAGCGGGTAGAAAGTTTGAGTTTGGAAGGTGGCGTCGGGGAAGTTGACCGTAATGCTCCGTTGCTGATTGGACTGGCTGTGGTTAAGGCCTGCGGTAAGCGTCGACTTGATCTTCGGGAAGTTCTTCGTCATGTTCATGCTCGACCGGATGACGTTCTGGCTAGCTACCTCGTAGCTGTTGATGAAGCGCTGATCGACGAGATTGGTCTGGAAATTTAGAGAACCACCGAAGGTGAAGGTCGGGTGCGCCCGCTGGTCCTGGCGGTGGCTCCAGGAAACGGAAAAGCCCTTGTCGAACAGTTCATTTTGATCGCTGGTCAGCCGCCGGAGCCGTTTGTAACTGGCGTTGAAATTACCACTGTACTTGTACCGGCGGCGGTAGGTTACGCTGGTGTTCAGGGTGTAGGTCCCTTTTATGTAATAGTCGGCCGTAGTCTGAAGATTCACGTGGTCGCCGAGGGGGAAGAACCACCCTACCCCCTGCAGACCAAAGCCCCACTGGGGGCTGTACTGATAGTCGGAAGGAAACAGCAAGCCGGTGCTGCGGCCACTCTTCAACGGAAAGAAGCCAAAGGGTAACCAAAAAGGCGTTGGCACGCCCATAATCTCCAGATTGCTGGGACCGATCACGGCCAGCTTATTAGGAATCACCTTCGCCTTCTGGGTGCGAATACCAAAGTGGGGGTGGTCCGCCGAACAGGTCGTGAAAATGGCCCCTTCCGTATAGATGACGTCAGCTTGGGTGGTATCGTTGATCTGCACGGCCTTGCTTACGAACTTGGACTTACCGCCACGCACGAAGATGTCTTCTTGTGTGGTTGTGCTGCCGTACACGATTCCTTTCCCACTCTTGAAGTTGTACCGCATCTTTTTGGCCGTGAAACTTTGGCCGCCGTCCGAAAACTCTGGCAATCCGGCGGCGCGGCCGGTACTGTCCGGAGTAGGCTCGGCCACTACGATGTTCGTCCCGTAGTTGAGCACGATGTGGTTGGCTTGCAGGGATATGTCTTGATACTTCACGGTGGCCGCCCCCCAGAGGTGGATCTCCTCCGTTGTGAAGTCAACCCACATGCTATCGTTGGCGGCGTAGTCAACAGGGTCCGTCAGGCTATCGCCACTCATCGTAAAGTCTCCGGTGGAGCCACTGAATTTGGCTGGTGGAAGGGTGTCAGTAGCGAAGATCGCTTCCTCAATTGCTTGTTGATTGAGGGCCGAATCAATAACGGTATCGATTGGCAGATAGGTGAACGAATCTACCATAACGCGCACGTCGGCGCTATCCAGAGTTGGCTGCTGCGCGGTGAGGGGCACGGGCCGGCAACACAATACTAAGACAAAAAGTAGGCTAAAAGCCTGAAAAACAACACGTTTACGTAGTGGATTAGTAGTTTCGGCTTGATATATTTGTCGACCACACCACACTGCAGCGAGGCTTGCGGCTGCAAAAAGCGTTATTGATGAAGGGTCTTTTTTCACTGTTTATTCTACTGATCTGCCTGGTACCAACAACCGTAATGACGGCCGCCACCTGGGATTCGTCGCCTGGCGCTACGGATTTTAACGGCACCTTAATTACGGGGCTCAAAAGTACGCTACGCGCCTCGAACGATATCCGCTTGGTGGTCATCGATCCGGGCCACGGAGGGAAAGATCCCGGAGGCCTCGGTAAGCACTGCCAGGAGAAGGACATTGCGCTCAATGTGGCCATTCTCCTTCGTGACGAACTGGAGTTGGTCTACCCCACCATCGAGTTCGTACTCACCCGCGAGGACGACCGGTTCATCCCACTCGTTGAGCGGGCCGCACTGGCTAACAACGAAGGGGCGGACCTCTTCATTTCTATTCACGCCAACATTGCGCGCAACCGGGAAGCCTTCGGTACGGAGACCTTTGTCATGGGTGACCACGTCTTGGATTACAACCTGGAGGTAGCCGCTCGGGAAAACGGCGTAGTGGAAGAATACGAAGGAAAGCGGGACGCTCGCTACGACGTAGACCCCTACACCAACGCCGGCCACATTCTATTGAGCCACGATCAGAACGAAAATTTGAACCGCAGCATCACGTTTGCCGGACTGGTGGAAAATGAATTCGCGGGCAGCGGGCGCAAGAGCCGGGGCGTGAAGCAAGCCGGGTTTATGGTCCTCAAGCGAACCACCATGCCAGCCGTGCTCGTTGAACTGGGCTTCATGTCTAACGACCAGGAAGAGGCATACCTCATGAGCTCCACGGGACAGAAGTCGCTTGCCAACAGCCTCACCCGCGCCTTTATCAGCTATCGAGAAATGATTACCGGCAAAAAATACGACCTGGCCGAGGCTCGTCAAACGCCGATTGAGGCGACTCCGACTAATGGAAATGGCTGGAAGGCAGCCAACGTTAGCCCCACTGCGCTGACTTACACCCCTTCTGATAAAGTTAGTACCACTACTACCTCAGCTAATGCTCAACCTACGAGCTCGACGCCCATAGCCGTGGCGATGGAGTCAGACGCCGTAAGTATTCGCGTTCAATTGGCTAAAACCACCAAGCCGGCCGACTACCGCGCGTTGGGTTGGGACAAGCTCGGGCACACCGTTACGGAGACCCAGGAAGGGAAGTATTACGTTTATCAAATTCACGGCCTCAAAGACGGCCCTTCCGCGAGAGCACTCGTTCAAGAGCTAAAAGCCACCGGAACCGACTGCTTCGTGGTCGCATACGCGGGTGATGAGAAATTGACTGGCCCCTCTTTTACGGCTGTACTCAGCAAGTAAATACTACGGGACCAATCCGATTGGACCGCTGTCCTTTAAATGAAAAGGCCCCGAAGGTGACGAGTCACTTTCGGGGCCTTTTCGTTTGCCTAATCCAGCTGTGGACGCAGGATTAGAAGTTGATCTTCATACCGCGTTTGCGCTCGGCTTCACGGAGAAGGATCTTACGCAGGCGGATCGATTCGGGCGTAGCCTCTACGTACTCATCGCCCTGGATGTATTCCAGCGCCTCTTCCAGCGTGAACTTACGGGGCGGTACGATCCGCGCCTTGTCGTCCGCTCCGGAGGAACGCATGTTGGTCAGTTTCTTGGTCTTGGTTACGTTAACGACGAGGTCGTTCGCGCGGCTGTTTTCACCGATCACCTGGCCTTCGTAGATCTCTTCACCGGCTTCGACGAAGAAGCGGCCACGATCCTGCAGGTTATTGATGGAGAAAGGAATCGCCTTGCCCTGCTCCATGGAGATGAGGGATCCGTTCATCCGTCCGGGAATGTCGCCTTTGTGCGGCTGGAATTCCTTGAAGCGGTGGGTCATGATGGCCTCACCCTGGGTGGCGGTCAGCATGTTAGAGCGCATACCGATGATACCTCGGGAAGGGATCTCAAATTCGAGGGTCACCCGGTCGCCCTTGGGCAGCATGCTCAACATCATCCCCTTACGCTGGGTGACCATGTTGATGGCGGTACCGGACATCTCATCCGGCAGGTCGATCGTCAGTTCTTCGACTGGTTCAGACTTCACGCCGTCTATCTCCTTGATGATTACCTGGGGCTGGCCAATTTGTAGCTCGTACCCTTCACGGCGCATCGTCTCGATAAGGACGGAAAGGTGCATAACGCCCCGGCCGAAGACGCGGAACTTATCGGCGCTGTCCGTTTCCTCTACCCGCAGGGCGAGGTTACGTTCCAGCTCTGCCGTCAAGCGGTCCTTGATGTGGCGGCTCGTTACGTACTTACCTTCCTTACCGAAGAAAGGAGAATCGTTGATAGTGAAGGTCATCGACAGTGTGGGCTCGTCGATGGCGATCGTTGGCAGCGCTTCGGGGTTTTCGCCGGCGGCGATGGTATCACCGATCTCGAAACCTTCCACGCCGAAGACGGCGCAGATATCGCCGGCCTGTACTTCGTCCACTTCTACACGGCCGAAGCCTTCGTAGACGTAAAGGTTACGGGCGCGAGCTTTGGTTTCTACGCCCTCACGGTTGATCAGCGTGAGTGGCTGGTTCGTCTTGAGGGTACCACGGCTGAGGCGGCCAATGGCCATCCGACCGATGTACTTGCTGAATTCAATGCTGGTCACCAACATCTGGGTGTTGCCTTCGGGAATCTCCGGTGCGGGGATGTGTTCCAGGATCGCATCCAGTAGCGGAACGATGGAGTCCGTTTCAACTTTCCAGTCTTCACTCATCCAGCCATTCTTGGCGGAACCGTAGATGGTCGGGAAGTCGAGCTGCTCTTCGGTAGCGTCGAGGGAGAACATCAGGTCAAAGACCATCTCGTGCACTTCATCGGGCGTACAGTTGGGTTTGTCGACCTTATTGACTACCACGAGTGGGTTGAGGCCCAATTGCAGGGCCTTATCCATTACGAAGCGGGTTTGTGGCATGGGGCCTTCGAAGGCATCCACGAGGAGGATGACACCGTCAGCCATGTTCAGTACCCGCTCTACCTCACCACCGAAATCGGCGTGACCGGGGGTGTCGATAATGTTGATCTTGGTACCCTTGTAGTTGATGGATACGTTCTTGGCCAGAATCGTAATGCCGCGTTCCCGCTCCTGATCGTTATTGTCCATGATCAATTCACCGGGCCGTTCGTGGTCGCCAAATAGCTGTCCGGCGAGGAGCATCTTGTCCACGAGGGTCGTTTTGCCATGGTCTACGTGAGCAATAATGGCGATGTTACGAATATCCTTCATTTGAGTACAGTTGGGGGGGGTAAGGCTGAGGCTACGCTAAGCGCGCGCAAAGGTAACGCTAAAAGAATTGGCAACAGCAGAATTGCCGCTTACCTAAACTTTAGAATACACGCAACTAAGACGTACGCGATTTCCGCGCGGTCACTTGCTCTCCAACATTCCTATATATAAGGTCTCTATTCACTATCCAATACACCTCAAGCCGGGTTCCACGAACGGGGCATCCGCATTATTTTAAGGCGACTCGGCGAGCTAATTCTGTTTGGACCAATTTCAGTTCCCGGCCCATCTCGCCGGTCACGGAGGTATTCTCCTGAGCGCGCCGCACAAGGTATGGTAGAACTTCACGGACGGGCCCGTACACAAGATACTTACTGACGTTGTAGCCGGCTTCGGCCAGGTTGAAGGTCAGGTTATCGCTCATCCCGTAAAGTTGAGCGAATTGGGCGTGGGGGTGGTTGCTCTGCAGCCCGCGCTCGGCCAGCAGCTTACAGGCGAGGAGGTTGCTCTCTTCGTTGTGGCTACCCACGCAGAAACCAATCGTCTTAATATTTTCCACGCAGTACTGCACGGCAGCGTTGTAATCTTGGTGCGTTGCCTGCAAGGAAGGCTGGATCGGGGTTGGGCGGTTCTCCGCTTTCGCCCGTTTATTTTCCTTCACCATGTAGGCGCCCCGGACGAGCTTTGCGCCCAGTAAATACCCGTACTCCCGGGCGCGTGCGTGGCTGTCCTTCATGAGCTGTAAGCGGTCGTGACGGTAAAGTTGGTAGGTGTGCAGGACGGTCACGCTGTCCTTATTATACCGTTCCATCATTTCTGCCGCCAGTGCATCGATGGTACTTTGCATCCAACTTTCCTCCGCATCGATGTAGATCTGTACGCCCTTTTCCGAAGCGAGTTTGCAGATGGCGTCCAACCGGTCGATGGTATCCCGAAGGTCTGCGTAGGGGGTCAGATCTCCCCCGATCACGGGTACGTCATCGTTTAAGCTGGCGAGCATGTCGTCATCCGCCAGACCCGTCACTTTTACTACCCCGGCAACGGCTGCATCGTTGCGGGCGCTGAAGTTGATGGCGTCCAGCACTTGCTGGGTGAAATTGTCGAAATCCTCCCGTGTATTTTTTGCTTCGGCCCCAAAATCCAGAATCGAGGTAACGTTCCGCGTAGCCAGCTTTTCAATGACGGGTAGGCTTTGCTGCAAGCTTTCACCACCGACGAATTGGGGGAAGATGGTATTTTTTACCGCCCACTTCGCGAGTGGAAGCCGATACTTCACGGCTTTTACGCCAAGCCCGGACATCAGTTTGGTAAGCCACTCCTTACCCATCAGGTTGAATAGCCAGGCCGTCCGTTTCAGCTCCCGCGTGCTCAGGTGGCGGAACGTATTTTCGGTATCGGCAAAGTTCGGCAGTGGCGTCCGCTGAAAGTCTTTCAGGGCGGCTTCCGCCAGGGGAAACTGCTTCACGGGGCCACTCGTCTGTTTCATGGTCAATCGGTTTTGCTGGTTGGGAGGCTGGTAGGTCAATAACCGTAAAAATTCTCAAACTGTTCCACTGGCATCGCTCAATCACTCAACATTTAGCTTTACGAAAATCTCTTGGGCGCTGTCGCGGGTGCAAGGTAAAGTGGGGATGCAGGACCATACCTATTCAAGAAGATTGGATGGCCAGTAATTGGTGCGTCAGCTGCTCGAGGGATTCCGGTCTAAAGTAGGAAGACGTTAAGTCCCCCTCCCCCACCCGCTCGTGGTGCCAGGTGAATTTGTAGGGCAGGTGAGCAGCGTGGCCTCCGGCTTCCATTACGGGGAGCACATCACTCCGCAAGCTATTACCGATCATCAATAACTTTCCCGGATCGATCTGGTGGCGCCGAAATATGTCCGCGTAAGTAGCTGCCGTCTTTTCGCTAACTATTTCGCAATGGGTGAAGTGATGGGCAATGCCACTTCTGGCAATCTTATTTTCCTGATCGAATAAGTCACCCTTAGTGATGATGAGCAAGGTGTAATACTGGCCGAGTTGCGCAAGCGCTTCCTCTACGTAAGGTAGTAGCTCAATAGGGTGGGCAATCATCTCCTTGCCCAAATCAATGATTTGCTGGAGTTCGAATCCAGTAATGCGACCATTGGATAACTCGATGGCGGTTTCGATCATGGAGAGGACGAACCCTTTTACACCGTAGCCGAAGATCAGTAGGTTCTTCCGTTCGAAGCGGTACAATTCTTTTTCCAAGTCCATTTCCGGAGAGAGGTATGGCTGGAGGAGTTCGGTACACCGTGACTTAGCGTCGACGAAAATGTGTTCGTGGCCCCAGAGGGTATCGTCCGCATCGAAAGCGATGTGGGTCAGATCATTGGGTATGGTCATAATGTTAAGGACTTATTCTCCCTTTTATCGTAGGTACGCTCAGCGAAGGCAGGCTCGGCCGAACAACGGAAGTTAAGCGTACATTTATCGGCATGAAGTTAACTTACTCCCTCCACGCTTTCCTTTTATTGGTACTTGGTCTTTTCCTCGCATCCTGCGGCAGCGCCCAGGAGAAGGCGGCGGCCGGTGATGACGATACGCAGGCTACCGCCGTCACTACGTTTTACCTGGTGCGGCACGCCGAGAAACAAGACGGAGAGGACCCAGCGCTTACCGACGAGGGCACGGAGCGCGCCGCAAGATTGGCTACAATTTTGGCGGATAAAGACATTAAGGCCGTCTACTCTACGGCCACTAAGCGTACGCAAATGACGGCTGCGCCCACCGCGGCTGCTTATGGATTAACCGTGCAGGATTACGATGCGGGGGACCTCGCCGGTTTTGCGGCTACCGTCAAGCAAGGCCACCGGGGCGAAAACGTATTGATTGTTGGCCACAGCAACTCTACACCATCCCTTGCGAATGAAATCTCTCAGAATTCAACACTGGAGCGATTTGACGAATCCGATTTTGGTAATCTCATCGTCATCGAGGTGCCCGCCGAGGGTGGCGCAACCGTACGGGAAGACCGGTACTGATGGATTTGTCTCAGTATTTGAGTCTAGCGCTTTGCGTTGGGTTTCCCCTGATTGCTCGCCACGCCGAAAGGGCTCGTTGGTTTCCTAGCTGGTTGAGTTCCATCATTGCCTGTTATCTGATTGGGATTGCCGTCAGCAACGGCCGGGTGTGGGCGGTGGACAACAATTTTTTGGAGAATGTTGCCGCCGCCAGCATGGTGATCGGGTTGCCCTTACTCTTACTCGGTGTCAGGATACAAGATAGCCTGAAGTACGCGCGCCCGATGTTATTAGCATTCGGGCTCTGCTGCTTTTCGGGCTTACTCTGTACCGGCTTGGTGGGTTACTACATGGCGGGCGAATTCCCCGATGCGTGGAAAGTCAGTGGAATGCTAACTGGCCTGTACACCGGTGGGACGCCCAACGTGCAGGCGATTGGGCTCGCTCTAGACGCCCCCGCCGACTACCTCGTGTTGGTGCAGGCTGCGGACGTACTGCTCGGCGGCGCTTATTTGCTCGGCTTAATCACGTTCCTTCCGGCAATCTACGCTCGCTTCTACCGGAAGACGCCCGGGGAGGAGGAGCACGTGGAGATAGCCGCGGTGGAGAAAGTGGCGGCGGAAAAGCAGCTCGCTCAGACTGGCGTAGCCTTGGCGATCGTTGCGATTTCGGCCGGCGTCACTTTTGCGGTGACGGGCGGTCTTGATAACGTGACCCTATTAATCTTGTCGCTAACAACACTGGCGCTGGTTGCAGCGAGCATGCCAATCACGCAGCGTCTGGGGAATACTTACCCGCTGGGTGAATATTTCATCCTGGTCTTTTCCGTAGCGTTGGGGTTGATGGCGGACTTCCGGGAATTGGCCGCGAACGGCATGGACTTGCTGTACTTCAGTTTTCTGGCCTTGAGCTCCACTACCCTACTCCACTTATTGTTGTGCCGGCTGTTCAACGTTGATCGGGATACGGTAATCCTTAGCTCGGTTGCTGGATTCTACGGGCCAGTTTTCGTAGTGCAGGTGGCAGCCGCGCTGAAGAACAAACGCTTGATGGCGGCAGGCCTGGCCGTTTCCTTACTGGGCTTCGGTATTGGCAACTACCTCGGCGTCAGTGTGGCTAATCTCATTAGGTACCTCGCTTGAATTGGCAATCTTTACTTTAACCGGTTTCACATTCTTTTTGAAAAGAGAGCGCAAGCGGTAAGCATCAGCATTGTACTCGTCGAGAAATTTATGCGATTGTCCATAGAGGTCGTCGCTCAGCAGTAGGGCAAAAGGCTTGGTGGGATTAATATGATCAAGGACGACCCTGACCATTGCCAGTAACGGAATGGCCAGAATGACTCCGGCAATCCCCCAGAACAGCGCCCCAAAAATCAGCGAGAGGATGGCGGCGAGGGCGTTGATCTTTACGCTATTACCGACTACTTTGGGCGTAATCAAATTACCTTCAATTGATTGCACTACCGTGTACAAAACAATCACGGCGATCGGTTGCCAGTAAGTATCTACGGTGGCTACCGCGTAAAGAAAAGGCAAGAGCCCACCGAGTGCAGTTCCAACGTACGGAATGACCGCGAGCATAGCGCCCATAAATCCCCACACTAAGGGGAAGCGGATTCCGATCAGCCAGAGACCAAGACTATTGAGGATGCCAAGGATGAGCATCACGATGAGGATACCTTCCAAATAGCTGGTAGCCACTTCCTGAATTTCCCTAATCGTGGTACCTCCCTCTTCCTTAATACTTCCCCGAAACTGGCCCATAATGAAATTCCTGATGGCCGTACTGTAGAGGAGAAAGAAGAAAGTATAAATAACCACCAACGAAAAATTAGCGAACATGGCACCCGACGTGGATAGCCCGCTCGTCAACAGCCCCAAAGGAGCAGCGGTGAAGCTATCGAGCTGCTCGTTGAATAGCGCAAAAGTTTCTCGCTCCCGCATGCCCAGGAACTCACCGCAGTAGGCCATCACTTCAAAAGAAGATTCCTTTATCTCCGCAACGATATCGTCAGCCTCGGTCATGACGTCCATGACCTGCATGACGAAGAAGGCGAGTACTCCCCCTATGGTTAGGAATGATGTGCTCATTGCCAAAAGAATGGCTGCAACCCGGCTGCGCACGTAGTGCTCGTAGAAGTTCCTTAGCGGCTTCAGCATGAAAGTGAAAAAAACGCCAAAAACGATAGGTATAAAAAATGAAGCGCCTACGTACAGTACCACAAGTACTATACATAGGCAGATCACGTAGTAGGCCAGGCGTTGGATACTGAACTGGCCTTCCTCCTTAATAGCGTTAGCTTGTTGCATTTTAATCTTCTGGTGAACCCTTGCCCTTCATACCCTGGAGCACGATGAAGGCAAAGATCATTACGAATACGACCGTCTCGAAGAAAAGGAAGCTGCCATTGATCATCATGCCTGCGAAGGTGTCTCCTTCCTGCATGAATTGCTCAAAAGAGTTTCCTGACACCATGAATGTGACGATGTTGGCGGCGAAGAGCGTCAAGCCTGCATATCCGGCTAGTTTCAGTAGGTAGGTCAATTCCGCCTTGAACACTTTACCCTCAGGAAGGCGCTTAGCGTAATCTGCTGCTGCGTACCAGACTACCGGGATGATGATCAGGTGCTTAGCGAAGCGCATACCCAGTGGGATTTCACCGTAGATCAAGTTAAGTACGATCAGGTAAACTGCCGTCAAGACGCCAAGGATGATGCCGAACTTACGGGCGTGACCCTTGATATCGTAGCTGGTATGGTCAGTTAAGTCGGGTGAGTTATGAACGGGGGTTGTGGTGGTTGCCATGGTAGTTTGGTTGATAGTTTAATTAATGCTTTACTGGCCGAGGTACCTGGCGCGGCGCACCTGGATCTCTCGGATCTTGTCTTCAATACGGGCCGCCCGGGCGGCTTCTTCCTCGGCGCTCAGTAGCTCATCGCCCACTTCGTCGCGGAGGTCCTGAATTTTCTTTTCGTAGTCGGCGATCTTATCGCGGTATTTCTCAATCTTCTTGCGGGCGCGTTCGGCATCCTTGGTATCATCCTGGCTATCGTCGCGAGCATCCTCTAGTTCCTTACGCGCATCTTCCAATTGCTCGTCGAAGTAGTCGGTGTAGAAACGATTCTTGAAGTCCTCGATCATGGCCCGCACGGCGAGCATCGCGGTTGCATTATTGGTCTCGGTATAGGCGCCATTTGCATCGGTCATCGCTACGGAGATCTGGGCACCACCTTCAATCTCCGCTACTTTACTGTAGAGGGTGACTGGCTTAGAAGTCAGTAAAGTAAGTGTGGCGTTCTCGTTTCGGTAAGCAATGCTGCCCCGGTCTTTATCCAGTTTGTCTAATTTTAGATCGTATCGCTCGTCGAAGTAATCTTCCCAGGCTTCCTCAATTTCATCGGCTGGTCCGTCTACTGAAAACTTGAGTGAGGAAATGGACTGGTCTTCATACTTGATGTTCCCCATCGTAGTTTGAGCGGAAAGCCCAACTGACAGGATAGAGAAGAGTAGAGTAACGAAAATTGATTGCTGAAACTTCATACTCCTTAATAACCAATGCCCGGGGGGCGTGTTCGGTGCGGCCGTCCTAAAGACAGATCGCCTCCGGAAGTACTTCCGAAGGCGATCTGATAATTTTAGCCGAGGCTAACTATTAGCTAACCCGTTCCACTTCTGATTCGAGTTTAAGTGCCTTATCGCCTTCGCCAGTTTTGATCAGCAACGCTTTGTTGCCCTTTTCTCCGTGGCGGGTCACTTGGTTGCCCTTGATGGTGCGGCTGACTTCCTCTTTAAAGGTTTCTTCCACTTTACCCTCGGCGGTCCCGGAGCCCCAGGTCCATTTCACGTTAGTTCCTTTGCGAATCATGATAGTTGCTGTTTTATTTGATCAGGGTTAGATAAAAAAAGCCCGGTAGAAACGACTGTTATGACGGCTCCTACCGGGCTGGTAGCTTGGAATTTATGGGGCAATAACCTTAGTCAAGGTCACCCTCTGGATCTAGGCTGCGCTCGATGTTGTTGAGCGTTGTACGTGATTCCTTGCTGAAATCGTTCCAGCCTTTCTTCACGTCACCTTTGAAGTCTTTCCAACCGGCTTCCATATTGTTACCAACGCGGTTCATCCGGTCGTCAATGTCTTTGCCGTAGGCTTCAAGCTCGTTCCACTCTTCCTGCATTTCTGCTTTGGCTTCGGCGGAAGCATTCTCCATGTCCTTCTCGATCTCCTCCATGCGGCGGTCGATCTTGGAGCGGGTCTGCTTAAATTCTGCTTCGAACTCGTTGCTTTCTTCGCGGATTTCGGCGCCAACGTTAGCGAGGGCATTCTCGGTTTCGCGGGCCATTTCGTCGGTGGCCTGGTCTACATCGGAGCCTTCAGCGCAAGAATAAAATACTCCGGCGAAAGCGAGCAATAGGGCCATGGTGATCATACGAATCTTCATAATAGTCAAGTTTTGATGGTTAATCTCAAGCGCCGATAATTTAAGTGGCGCGAGAGCTGGTTCAATAATGTGATTTCGCTTCATAGAGCGCAAAACCGGGTAGAGATGTTCGATTGTGTTAATTGGACTAGCCAATTATTTAAGCTTGTTCATCCTCATTTTTCCCCAGCATTTCCTTGAGTTGCTCACCTCCCTTGATGCCAAAATCGAGCGTCCGGATGGGGAACGGAATCATGATATCGTTTTCGTTGTAAGCATTGAAGATGGCCAGGATGGCATTGCTCCGGGCCTCCAGGAAATCGGGCTGTCCGGTCTTGTTGCTGTCCAACCAAAACCTGACTGTATAATTGACGGAACTATCCCCAAACTCAGTGTAGAACAAAGAAATACCCTTATCGCGATCGTGTTGCACGTTATCCTTGATGGCCTGTACCGCTACGTCTTTTGCTTTCTGGAGGTCATCTCCGTAACTAACGCCACAGGAGATGTCCACCCGACGCATGTTGAGTTTGTTATAGTTCGTCAGCGGGTTCTGGGCTACGATCTTGTTGGGGATCATCACGTCCTGCCCCTGGAAGGTCCGAATACTGGTGTGGCGCAGGTTAATGTCTTTGACCACGCCAGTGTACCCTTCTACTTCAATCATGTCTCCAATCTTGAACAGGTGGCGGATCGTGAGCAGGATGCCGCTGAAAAAGTTGAGGATGGGGTCCTGAAAAGCTAATGAAAGGGCTAATCCAACAACCCCCGCAGCCCCGGCGATACCCGTTACAACACTTCCAAGGTTCAGCACGCTCAGGATCAGCATGATGGTGAGGACGACAAAGACAGCCGTCATGAGCGTACTCAGTAAGTACTGGATCGTCGAATCATCAACGATTTTGCGAGCGATCTTATTAAAGTACTTTTTAAGGAAGCTGGTCACGACATACCCAATGAAGGCTACAATTATCGCCAGCAATATATTGGGCAGGTTCTTCAGCAAAACCGCCCACCAACGCTGTAATTCTTCGAGCAAAGGTTGGAAATCAAGCGTCAGGCCAAAAATTTCAAATAGGTACATATATGGTCGCGTGAGTTGGTTTAACGTTCGCTAGAACCTGACGCTTTTGCCGATGTTCGGTGGCTTCTGGACGCCGTCTGGCAAGGAACTTGTCCGAAAGCAAGAATTTGGACCGTAAAGAACTGCTTAAACCACCATGACTCTTGGTAATTTGTTGATTAAGACCTATTATTCGGTTACGACTTGCTACCATAGTTACTCTTGCAAGCAGTCCTTATTATACTATTGTGCATTCAGATCAAACTTCATGGATAATTTTCGAAACAGCGTAGAAAGAGTTGCTTTCGGTGTCTGCGCTTGGTTAGCAGATTTGATGGGGATCTCCCGCCGCCGCGTACGAGTTTATTTCATCTACTTGTCTTGCCTTAGTTTAGGCTCCAGCTTGCTCTTCTACTTCTTCGCCGCCTTCTGGCTTAACGTGCGCAATTACATACGGGACGGAAAGCGCTTTCTCGCCCACTAAAGACTAACTATACTTCGACCCCGCGGAACTCACACTGTCTTTCCAAGCAACACCTGAAACCCATCACTACCGAAGGCTGGTTCCTTCGTGATCGCCACTTTACGGTGCTGCGTTGCCACCCATTCGGCTAATGCAATTGTTGATCCGTGCCCTCCATTAAATTTATCCTATCGGGTTGATGCTTTACGGGGTTCAGTCACCTAGCATTGATAGAGGGCTGATGGAGGCCAGGGAACTAATTAAACCTGTAAATTGAAAAATAGAGTCCCAAGGTGCGATGCCCCCGCGCCTGGCCTATCTTTGCCCACCCAAGAATTGAAAACGTATGGCCAAGAAGTTTAACCCCGGAAAGAAACCCTCCAAAGCCACCCTGAACAAGGGGATTGATGCCCTGCTCAACAACCGCTCCCTCGATCAGGCCATCGAGGATGCCCCCGAGGAAACGATCAGTACCCTGAGCCGGAACTTCTCTTTCTTGCCCATCAAAAGCATCCACGCTAACCCGGATCAGCCGCGCAAAGAATTTGAAGAGGAAGCCCTCAGCGAACTAGCCAACTCCATCAAGGTGCACGGCATCATTCAGCCCATGACGGTGCGTCACATGGGGGATGGGACTTACCAGATCATCAGCGGGGAGCGACGCTTTCGGGCCAGCCAATTAGCTGGGCTAAAGGAAGTACCCGCCTTCATTCGCACGGCCAATGACCAAACCTTACTGGAGATGGCCCTCATCGAGAACATCCAGCGGCAGGACCTGAACCCAATGGAAGTCGCCTACTCCTATTACCGGCTGGCTGAAGATTTCAACCTCACCCAGCAGGAGGTCGCTTACCGCGTCGGTAAACGCCGCCCTACAGTGACCAACTACCTCGCTGTCCTCAATACTTCCCCGAAGGTGCAGCAGGCCGTGCGGGAAAAGAAGATCAGCATTGGGGCCGCCAAGACCTTTGCCAGCATCAAGGATATTGGCCAACAGGAAGTATTCCTTAAGGATATCCTTCGCAATAACTGGTCCGTCCGTAAGATCGAAGAAGAAGCCCGCGCCTACAAGAAAAAGAATACCGTCCGCCCGGCCCGCCAGCCGGAAAATGATGACCTGAAAACGGTGCGGGAGGCCTTCCAGAAGTTTTTTGGTACGCGCCAGGTCAAAGTGAGCCTGGACAACAAAACGGACAAATCCGGTAGCATCACCATCAAGTTTGCCAACCTGGAGGAGATGGAACAATTCTACAAAGCCGTAGAATAGTCTTCCTTTTCCTTCGTAGCACACGAAAAGGCGTTCACCTGCGTCCTATTAGTACTACTCTGCTTCATGGCCAATCCATTTTTACTCCACGTTTCCTCGTTTACCGACCGTAGCTTTCGGTTGGGTTCTCGTGGGTCATGTTGGGTCCTTGGTTGTTGGCTGGGTCTTTTTTGCTGGTTCCTCAGCGTGGCACCTGCGGCAGCGCAAAATGTGCCGATTGGCCAACCTGATTCGCTTGAGATTATTGAACCCGCGGTGATTTTGCAGGATACTAACGCTACCCTAGCGCAAATTCAACGCGGCCCCAAACGGGCTTTGCTTTGGAGTATTATTCCGGGCGGTGGGCAGGCCTACAACAAGAAATTTTGGAAGGTGCCACTCGTTTACGGTGGCCTGCTTGGCATGGTAGCGTACGCCGATTTTAACCAGACGCAGTACCGGCGTTTTCGCGATGCGATCTTTGACCGGTGTCTGGGGGAAGGGAACGTCATCGTAATCCCTAACGAAACTTGCATTGTCAACGAAGGCGAATTCCCTGTCGCTCAGGTACCTACGAACGCTCTTATTTCTGCCCGTGATAACGCCGACCGGGCCCGGCAAACGGCCTACATCGGCATCTTCGTTGTCTACGCGCTTCAGGCCGTCGAAGCCTACACCGACGCGCATCTTCAGGAATTTGATATCTCCGACGATCTTTCCATTCACCTTGGCCCCCTCACCCAGCCGGAGTACGCCGTCGGCTACGGTCTTACGGTTCCGCTGGGCAGCAACCGCGGTTTTCAGCGGCAGGTCGCCACGGCGCGCCGGCTCTCTTTGGCCCGCTAAGCCCCGTCCACGTATTTTGCGGCATGATGTATTTCCGCTCCGCCTTCTTCCTACTGCTTCTGGTTCTTTGCGCCGCCTGCAACAATAATGAAAGCTCCACCGAAGGCGCCAAACTACTCGTTTACAACGCAAAAATCTGGACCGGCAAAGACTGTGCTGGCGTACAAGCGGGCGCTGCCGCAGGTGCCGGGTACTGTGGGACGACGATGCTCGTAGCCGCGGACGGAACCGTAAAGGCAGTAGGTAACGATACGTTAGATTGGACCGGCAAGGTGAATAAAAAGACGGTCCGTCTGGACGCCAACGGCCAGTGGATCATGCCCGGTTTCATTGAAGGCCACGCTCACTTCTCCGGCCTGGGCAGCTCGCTGCGCAACCTGAACTTCCTCCGCTCCAAAACTTGGGAAGAGATTGTCGGAATGGTGAAAGAAAGAGCCGATGCCACCCCCGCCGGCGATTGGATCTCCGGCCGCGGCTGGCACCAGGAAAAGTGGGACAAGCCCCACGACCACAGTGTTGGTGGCTACCCCGTACATGATGAACTGAGCAGACTCACGGCCGTAAACCCGGTGATTCTCCGCCACGCCAGTGGCCACGCGCTCTACGCCAATGCGAAAGCCATGGAGTTGGCCGGCGTTAACCGGGAAACGCCCGACCCCCGCGGTGGGCGCATCATCCGCGACGGCGAAGGCGATCCCACTGGTGTCTTCGAAGAACGGGCGATGGATCTGATCACGGATGCCTACCAAAATTTTGTACAGACGATGACGCCGGAGAGCCGCAAAGAAGAGTGGCTCGCGGGCATCACCGCCGCTCAGGATGAATGCCTGCGCAAGGGCATCACCAGCTTTCAGGACGCCGGCACCAAGTTCCGGGAGATCGACTGGTACCGGGAATTGGACGCCGCCGATAGCCTCCGCCTCAAACTTTGGGTCATGCTCCGCCATCCCCACGGCGAAATGGCGGGCCACATGGACGGCCTTCCCCACTACGGCGACCGTTTTACCTGTGCGGCCATCAAAACGGAATTGGATGGCGCCCTCGGTAGCTACGGTGCGTGGCTGATCGAACCCTACTTCGACAACCCCGGCTTCACGGGTCAGAACACCACCCTCGTCGAGACGGTGGACAGTATCGCTCAACTTGCCATTGCGAACGACATGCAACTGTGCGTCCACGCCATCGGCGACCGCGCTAACCGGGAAACGCTCAACGTCATGGAACGCTACCTGGAAGACGGGGCGGATCGGCGCTGGCGCATCGAACACAGCCAACACATTGACCCGGCGGACATCCCCCGCTACGGAGAACTTGGCGTCATTGCCAGCATGCAGGGTATCCACTGTACGTCGGACGCCCTCTTCGCCGAAACCCGCCTCGGTACGGAAAGGGCCCGCACTGGAGCCTACCCCTGGCGGGCGCTGTTGGATGCCGGAGCCGTAGTCACCAACGGAACGGATGCCCCGGTCGAGGACGTCGACCCAATCGAAAGCTACTACGCCAGCGTGACCCGCAAGCGGGCGGACGGGAAAGCGACCTTCTTCCCCGAACAAAAGATGACGCGAGAAGAGGGTTTACACAGTTACACGGCAGCCTGCGCCTTTGCGGCTTTTGAAGATGATAAGAAAGGACAACTACGGCCGGGCTTGGCGGCGGACTTCGTTATCCTCAGTAATAACCTACTCTCCTGCCCCGAATCGGACATCCTCAAAACGGAGGTCATTGCTACTTACGTGGATGGTTCGGAGGCCTACCGTCAGTCTCCGGGAAAGTAACCCGGTGAAAACTGTTA
This sequence comes from Lewinella sp. 4G2, assembly GCF_001625015.1. Taxonomy (NCBI): domain Bacteria; kingdom Pseudomonadati; phylum Bacteroidota; class Saprospiria; order Saprospirales; family Lewinellaceae; genus Lewinella; species Lewinella sp. 4G2. Next base: position 3,746,883 of record NZ_LVWJ02000014.1, read on the forward strand.
AAACTTGCGTGACTGACCAACAAGTTTGGCTTAGTAGCCGTCCTTTGATTGACAATAATCTGACAAAAGCTTGTGTTCTATCTTTATCTGTCAGACCTTTAGTGCACCCAGTTCGATTCCCTATGCGTTTATCCCATCTTTTGCTTGGCGGCTTTGTGGCCGTATCCCTTTTCTCCTGTGAGCCGGAAACCTTCACGGAAGGTGCGCCGCAGCAAGAAGGCTTCAGTAATCCCAAGGATATGTTCTTCGATGCGGAGGAACTGGCGGTGCTCAATCAGGAACTCAAGCTATCGGCAACCATCGAGCCAAACGTACAGCAATTGCCGCGCCACATCGCTCGTTTCGGCAGTCCCTCGTCTATTCGCCAGAGTGATTCTGATGCGCGTAAAGCACTGCTCGGTCGCGTCCTGTTTTACGATAAGGCGCTCTCCGCAACCGGTGAGACCAGTTGTGCTAGCTGTCACCTTCAGGAAAAGGCATTTGCGGACCCACTTGCCTTTTCTAAGGGCATCAACGGCGCCGTGACTAAACGGAATAGTATTGCCCTCGGCAGCGTCCCTTCCTTCGCTCCCTCCATCAGCGGCTACGGCAGCTCACCGGATGAGGAAAGCGCTGGCGTTGAAGGGACCGTGAAGTTCTTTTGGGACGAGCGGGCCAAAACGGTAAAGGAGCAAAGCGAATTGACCATCGAGGACGAACTGGAAATGGGTCGCGACCTCCACGAACTCTCTTCGGATCTGAAGAAGCTGGACATGTACAAGATCCTTAGCATGAAGGCTTACGGGACTACCGACTTGACGCCGGACCGCATTACGCTCGCCCTGGAGAAGTTCACCAGCTCCATTTCATCTATGGATACGCGCTTCGACCGTTTTCAGGATGCGCGTGCATTCAGTCAGGGAGCCCTCTTTACCCAGTTTACGGATAGTGAGATTCGCGGAGCTAACATCTTCGACCAGAACTGCGCCACCTGCCACAGTTCCAGCTTGACCGAACCGAATGTTGCCGTCGCCAACAATGGTTTGGACGCTACCTATACGGACAAAGGCATCGGTGAACTGACCGGGGAAGCCCGGATGAACGGCGTCTTCAAAGTGCCTTTCCTGCGCAACGTAGCGCTTACTGCTCCCTACATGCACGACGGCCGCTTCGCTACGCTGCGGGAAGTAATTGATCACTACAGTGAGGGTATTGAAAACCACCGGAACCTTCACCCAACTCTAAAGGGCCCCAACTTCACTGCCCGGAAGTTCAACTACTCGGAGCGTGATAAACAAGCGTTGGAGGACTTCCTGATGATGGCCACCGACGAGTCTATCGCTACGGACGAGAGCCTGAGTGACCCCTTCCGCCGGTAATCTTCCCCGGGCTGGGGGTGGTACCTTTGCCTCATGCAATTGAAGACGCTAATTAAAATATCGGGAATCGCATCCGTGGTCCTTGCCTCGGCTGTCCTGCTGACCAGCGTTGCGGACGGGCCAGAATGGGGCTTCTTTGGCCACCGACGCATCAACCGATTGGCCGTCTTTACGCTCGATCAGGACATGATGCCCTTCTTTCGGGCTAACCTCGACTGGGTGACCGACCACGCCGTCGACCCCGACAAACGTCGCTACGCCAGTAAGTACGAAGCCGTCCGCCATTACATCGATCTCGACCACTGGGGAGAAAGTGAGACTTTTCCGCACGTCCCCCGCCGTTGGACGGATGCCTTAATATATAAGGGGGAACTATCCTTGATTACTGAGCAGGATACCGTTGTTTGGACGACGGATACCATTCTCCAGGGCGATCCTGACTACCTATTCGCTGCTAACAGCCAAGTCATTCTTCGGAATGCGGAGGGTGAAGAGATGCAGCTTCCACTGGGCCAGTACCGGATGTTCTGGATCAACAATGTGCTACCCAACTATTACGAGGACGTGATCACAGCCGATGCCGACAGCGTGACTGCACTTGGATTTACCCTGGCTCCCGGGGCTCAGGTAGAAGTCAGGGAGCACTTTACGGAGTACGGCATCCTACCCTACCAATTAGAGCGCATGCAGCGGCGCATTACTCAGGCTTTTATTGATGAGGATTCCGACAGGATCCTCCGCCTCTGCGCAGAAATGGGTCATTACATTGGCGATGCTCACGTTCCACTTCATACCACCGAGAACTATAATGGGCAAATGACCGGGCAAACGGGCATCCACGCTTTCTGGGAAAGCCGCCTACCCGAGCTATTTGCGGATGACCAGTACGATTTCTTCGTCGGCAAGGCCCGCTACATTGAAGACCCGCGCGAGTATTATTGGGACATCGTACTCAAGAGTCATTCCCTGGTCGATTCCGTCCTGAATACGGAGCGCCGCCTTCGGGAAACCTTCCCGGAAGATCAGCAAATGGTATTCGATGAGCGCTCCGGGCGGACGATCAAGACTCAATCCGCCGAGTTTTCCGCCGCCTGGGATGCCGCCATGCAGGGGATGGTAGAAGAACGTTTTCGGGCCGCCATCCTAAGCGTCGGCAGTGTCTGGTACACCTGTTGGGTGGACGCTGGCCAGCCCGATCTAACCCGCCTGACACCTTCCCCAAAACTGTTTGCCAAGACGGATACGCTGGACCGTGCGGTGGGTTCCGGCAAGATCAAAGGGCGAACCCACGAGTAGCCAACGGCTATCGGCTAAAAGGGTATATTTGCCCGACCCAAATGTAGCCGCCCATATGACTGTAAAAGCTGACTCAATCGTTCAGGATTGGACCCTGGAAGCCCTGCGTGAATTACACGATAGCCCCCTGATGGACCTCGTCTTCCGCGCCGCCAGCGTTCACCGACAGCACCACGACCCGAACGAAGTGCAGATGAGCAGCCTCCTCAGTATCAAGACCGGTGGCTGCCCCGAAGATTGTGGGTACTGCCCGCAGGCCGCCCGCTACCACACCGACATTGAAGAAAACGCCCTCATGACCGTGGAGCAGGTAAAGACCGCTGCCACCCGCGCTAAAGGACTAGGTAGCAGCCGCCTCTGTATGGGTGCCGCCTGGCGAAATGTCAAGGACGACGCCGAATTTGATCAGGTGCTCGACCTTGTCCGGACGGTCAATGGTCTAGATATGGAGGTTTGCGCAACACTGGGCATGCTGACGCCTAACCAGGCTGAACGTCTCGCTGCCGCAGGTTTGTACGCTTACAATCACAATATTGATTCCTCCGAAGATTACTACAAAGAGGTTATTTCCACCCGGGGATATGAGGACCGAATTGAAACCATTGGGAACGCCCGCAACGCTGGCCTCACGGTTTGCTCCGGCGGAATCATCGGAATGGGCGAAAGCATTGACGACCGCCTGAAAATGTTGATGACCCTCGCCAGCCTCAGCCCTCAACCAGAATCAGTCCCCATCAACGCTCTAGTAGCCGTCGAAGGCACTCCGCTGGAGGACCAAAAACCGGTGCCCATCTTTGAAATGATCCGCATGATCGCCGTTACGCGCATCATGATGCCGACGACGACGGTTCGCCTTTCCGCTGGCCGTACGAGCATGAGCCCGGAAGGTCAGGCCATGTGCTTCCTGGCGGGTGCGGGTTCCATTTTTGCTGGTGATAAGCTACTCACTACCCCCAATCCGGAGGCATTCGAGGACCTGGAAATGTTCAGCAACCTGGGTTTGAAACCAGCAACCGCTTACGCGAAAGGAGAGAAACCTACGATCAAGGATGACCCCGGTGCCCCCAACGCTAAGACCCGCATCAAGTGGAGCCGTCCCGGCCACAAAATCGAGCGGAACGAAGCCAAGCGTTAGCGCAGTTCTCAAATATTCGTGATCCGAGAGGTGAACGTGGGCCCGCACCACGTACCTCCTGTTTTCGTCAACCAACTACCCGCAGGCACCTTTAGTGCCAGGAGAAAATAAACCCCATACTATGTCTACCCCCACAAACCGCCGCATCGTAGCTGGCAACTGGAAAATGAATACTACCCCTACCGAAGGCGCCGCCTTGGCGCAGGGAGTAATTGAGCAAGCTGGAAGTCCCTCCGGGAAAGTCATCTTCGGCGTGCCCGCTATCCAATTGGTAAAGATCAAAGAGATCGTTGCTGGTGCCAATGGCTACTTCGTCGCCGCCCAAAATATGCATGAAGCGGATAAGGGTGCTTACACCGGCGAGCACAGCGCAGCCATGCTGGCGGATGCCGGCGTTGACTACGTTATCCTTGGCCACAGTGAGCGCCGTGAATACAACGGTGAGGACGACTCCCTCATTCACGAGAAGATCATCAAGGCACTGGACCACGGCATCATGCCGATCTACTGCTGTGGAGAAAAGTTGGACATCCGCGAAGCCAACAACCAGGAGATGGTGGTGGGTAAGCAGATTGAGCGCGCCCTATCCTCTCTATCGGAAGAGCAAATGAGTAAGGTGGTCATCGCTTACGAACCCGTATGGGCCATCGGTACCGGCAAAACAGCCAGCCCCCAACAAGCGCAGGATATGCACGCCTTCATCCGCCGGATGATCTCCGATGCTTTCGGTTCCGGCGTTGCGGAGAATGTGAGTATCCTCTACGGCGGCTCCGTAAAACCCGCCAACGCCGAAGAACTCTTCGGTATGGCCGATGTCGACGGTGGCTTAGTGGGTGGTGCCTCCCTAGATGCGGAAAGCTTTGCGGCCATCATTAAAGCCTAGAATACAATACAGTACTTCCACGTAAAAAGGGCCACCCAATTGTTTGGGGCCCTTTTGTTATGTATGCGATGATTGTAAGAACTGCCTAACCTTCAATGTGGAAGCTCAGCGTGAAGGTTCGGCTCAGCACCTTGTCGAGTACGGTACTTTCGTCCAGGCCGGGATTAAAAATCAGCGTATTACCGATGCCGTGGCTAATCTTAAATTCCGGGCTAAAAATGAAATAAGGAAAGAAGAATTGTACACCCGCTCCATACTCTACCTGGAAGTCGTGGGGACTGATTCTTACGAGTTCTTCGGACTGCCGGGCGCGCGATTCACTCGCCACGTCAAAGCTGTACTTGGCACCGGCCACAACGAACATGCGCTTATCCCGGTAGGGAGCAGATTTATACCGGAAGTGGAAGGGCAACTCCACAAAGACGGACTGAACTGAGCGCTGCGTTTCCCTTACGCCCCTTGCGGTGCGCTGGTAATTCAATCGTCGCTCGGCGAAGCTGAATCCGGGTAGGAAACGGAAATCAAAATACTTGCCAATTTTGAGGTTGGCAATCATATTCAAATTGAAGCCGGGGCCACTTAAGCTATTAACCGCCGTAATGGTATCGCTGAACAGAAACTCCTCACTGCGGAATGGGGTATAGCGGCTGCTATTTAGGCCTAGTGTAAGTCCGAAGTATAACTTTTTAGCCTGAAAATCCTGATAGTTCCGGTTGCGGCCGCCGGTATACTGGGCCGAGAGATCGGTGGAAACAAAAATAAGGGCCAGCAGAAGCAGCGCGCCGCTAAGCACCCGTTTGCCTATTCCTTGTAGGCCGTGTAGATAGTGGCGATGCCGAAAGTCAGTGGGTCGCATTCAGTTCTTTTGTACCCTACCCGATCGAGAATATCAGTAAAAGCTTTTCCGCTGGGGAAGGCCTGTACGGACTCAAAGAGGTAAGCGTAAGCGCGGGGATCTTTCGACTGTAAACGGCCGATCATCGGCATAATTTTACCGAAGTAGAAATTAAATCCCCAACGAATGGGCGCAAAGGTAATCCTACTGAACTCAAGAATGACCACTTTACCGCCGGGCCGAAGCACCCGGAGCATTTCTGCCAGGCCCTTCTCGAGGTGCTCAAAGTTGCGGACGCCGAAACTGACGGTAACTGCATCAAAATGATCATCCGGATACGGGAGTGCTTCGCTGTCGCCCTGTACCAGGACAATTTGCTCATCCAAACCGGCGGCGCTCACTTTCTCGCGGCCGTATTTGAGCATCCCTTCCGAAAGGTCAAGGCCGGTCACGTGCTCCACGTCCGTGCGTTTGATGGTTTGGATGGCCACGTCCGCTGTGCCGGTTGCTACGTCAAGCACTTTCTTATGGACGTTGCCGTCCAATTCCTTGATCATTTTGGCGCGCCAGAGGGTATCTACTCCCAGCGACGTTCCGCGGTTGAGTAAATCGTAAGAAGAGGCGATGGAGTCAAACATCTTTCCTACCTCAGACTTCTTGGAATCCGTTTCCCCGTAGGGCTTTACTACGTCGTGGTCGTGCGTCATAGCTGAATAAACCGGTCCGCCGAGGTTTAGTTTCAGAAATAATTGAAAGTAATTTTCCTCCAGTTCCAGCGCCTTTGAGTTGGGAGTTATCTGGTCCAAACCGTGAGCCGGTTTCTACGATCTAGGTTATCACTTTCACCTACATGATGAGAGACTAAAAGGTAACCAGCGGACAGATGGTATTTTATCAGAAACTCCTATCAACTCCGAGCAGTAGCTCTTTATGCAAATTCCAGGCTGTTGAATAATTCCATGCCTCGCGCATGCTCCACTTTAGTCTCTGCCCATCTAAGCATAACTATTTCATAATCAGCTTAATGCGTCATCCTCAAAACCGACATCAATAGAGAAATCCAGTTCCTCTCGAATAAAATTTCGGGACCGAGTCAGATGGATAAAAGTTGTCCTTTTTAGCTACCTCAATTACAGCCATTTCAGTGGGCTTTTAAGCCCCGTAAATCCTTCGTTTTTAGGGCGCTACTTTGTATCTTCGCGAGTATTGTTCAAGGGGGTGGCGATGCCACTTTTTTGGGCGCTGCCGCAGGTGCAAAGCCGGTAGGTAGCACGCATTAGGATCGACCTTTTGTCAGCTGGGAACGGCGGTTTACTTGCCCTCTTCCCCGGCACCTGCGACAGCGCAGAATTAGGTTGATGATTTACTGACTTAGATACCAAATTATGGCAGAGAAGCAACGGATCATTCCGGTCAATATTGAGGACCAGATGAAATCCGCCTACATCGATTATTCGATGTCGGTAATCGTAAGCCGCGCCCTTCCGGACGTTCGCGACGGACTTAAACCGGTACACCGGCGGGTCCTTTTTGGCATGAACGAACTGGGCGTGAGTTTTAGAAGCTCCCACAAAAAATCCGCCCGTATTGTCGGGGAAGTGCTGGGTAAGTATCACCCCCACGGTGATAGCTCCGTGTACGACACGATGGTGCGAATGGCCCAGGATTGGTCCCTGCGCTATCCCCTAGTGGACGGGCAGGGTAACTTCGGCTCTATGGATGGCGACTCCCCCGCCGCCATGCGTTACACCGAGGCCCGCCTGGAAAGAATTGCCGATAGCCTACTCGGTGACCTCGACAAGGATACCGTGGACTACCAATTCAACTTCGACGATACGTTGAAGGAGCCAACCGTCCTACCAACGAAGATCCCCAACCTACTGGTGAATGGTGCCTCCGGTATCGCAGTAGGTATGGCCACCAACATGTTACCCCACAACCTGAATGAGGTGGTGGACGGCATCGTTGCCACCGTCGATAAGCCGGACATCTCGATCGATGAGTTGATGCACTACATCAAAGGCCCGGACTTCCCGACCGGTGGCATCATCTACGGCGTGGATGGCGTTCGTGAAGCATTCGAAACTGGCCGCGGCCGGGTCGTGCTCCGAGGTCGGGCCGAAGTGGTGGTTGATAATGACGATCGGGAAACGATCATCATTAGTGAAATCCCCTACCAGGTCAACAAGTCCGTACTCGTTGCGAAGATCGCCGAACTGGCGAACGAAGGCAAAGTAGAAGGTATCCGGGACGTGCGGGATGAATCCGACCGGGACGGTCTCCGCATCGTTATCGAGATCAAACGGGATGCACTGGGCTCCATCGTCCTCAGCTACCTCTACAAGTACACTCCGCTGCAGACCAGCTACGGCGTCAACAACGTCTGCCTCGTGAAGGGACGGCCGATGACGCTGAACCTGAAGGATCAGATCGAAGAGTTCATCGAGTTCCGCCTGGAGGTTATCCAGCGCCGAACCCAATTTGAACTCAACAAAGCACTCGCCCGGGCCCACATCCTGATCGGCCTCCTGGTTGCCCTGGATTACCTCGACGAAGTAATTGCCTTGATTCGTGCAAGTGCCAACGTAGATGATGCCCGCGACGGCCTCATGCGAGGAGACTTCATCGACGATAAGGATGCCTTCTGGGCGAAGTTCCGCGACCTCGTGGAAGAAGCTCAGACCGATGAGTTGCGCGTAGCGTCCGGGAACGTTCTCAGCGAGGCCCAGGCGAAAGCCATCCTCGAGATGCGCCTGCAAAAATTGACTGGCCTCGAACTGGATAAGATCCGCGCCGAGTACGCCGAGATCCGCGAATTGATCGATGACCTGCGGGACATTTTGGACCGCCCGGAACGTCAGCGCGACATCGTCAAGGAAGAGCTCCTCGACGTGAAGACCCGCTTCGGCGACGAGCGCCGCTCCGAGATCAGCTTGGATACAGCGGACATCTCCATCACGGACATGATCGCCGACGACGACGTTGTTGTTACCATCAGCAAACTGGGCTACATCAAGCGGACGAACGTGGAGGAATACCGCGCTCAGTCTCGCGGAGGCCGGGGCAGCCGCGGCTCCAAGACGCGCGATAAAGATTTTGTCGAACACCTCTTCATTGCGAGTAACCACAACTACCTCCTGCTCTTTACCGATAAGGGTCGTTGCTTTTGGTTGCGCATCTACGAGATCCCCGAAGCGAGCAAGCAAAGTGCGGGCCGCGTGATTCGCAACATCATCGCGATGCCGAAGGACGAAAACGTGCGGGCTTACATCAGCGTGGAGGATCTGACCGACGAGGAATTCCTCAATAGCCACAGCATCATCTTTGCCACCAAACGGGGAATCGTCAAGAAGACCAGTCTGGAAGCTTACAGCCGTCCGCGGACGAATGGCATCAACGCCATTTCCATCAACGAAGGCGACGAACTCCTGGAGGTACGCTTGACGACTGGCAATAGCCATGTTTTCCTAGCTAGCCGTAAAGGCCAGGCTATCCACTTCGAGGAGGAGAAGGTGCGGCAAATGGGTCGAAACGCCGCCGGTGTTCGGGGCATTAGCCTCCAAGGTGCCGAGGACGAGGTCGTCGGAATGGTGACCATCGACCACGAACAGGACCAGGATAAAACCATCCTGGTCGTGAGTGCTAACGGTATCGGCAAACGAAGTAACTGGGATGACTACCGCATCACCAACCGTGGTGGCAAGGGTGTTCGGACCATGAAAGTGACCGACAAAACCGGTGAATTGGTGGCCCTGAAAGCCGTCAATGAGGAAGATGACCTGATGATCACGAACCGCTCTGGTATCGTCATTCGGACGGGCATCGATTCCCTTCGCGTAATGCGGCGTGACACCCAGGGTGTCCGCCTGATCAACATCGAAAAGGGGGATAGCATCTCTGACGTCGCCGTGGTCCGCAACGATGGTGAAGTCCCGGAAGACGCCGTTGGCGAAGAGGAGTAGGTCAACTCGGCGGCTCCCGCTGAATGACTACTGCTGGCCAATAGCCATAGATTTTGAACCTGAAGCCCCTTTCCCGATTTATTCCGGTGAAGGGGCTTTCTCGTACGGGCATTGAATTTTAAGCCCACGTTAACGACATTTGCTCCCGTAATTAACGTTTTCGCGTTACCCTTGCGGCCAACAATACGTCTGTAAGGGCGAAACGAAACAACTCGTAAACCAACTAATGCAAATCATGCAAAGAATTATTCTCAGTATGCTCGTCGCGCTTATCGCCGTCTCCGGCCTCGTTGCGCAAACGGGCGAAGCCGCTTTCAAGCAAGCACGCAAGTCATTCGACACCTACAAACTCAATTCCGATAAAGAAGCCCTCGCTGAAGCCGTCACTTTGATTGCCACCGCAATGGAAGATGCCGAAGTAGCCGCCGACCCAAAAGCACTCGTCGAGGCGGGTGACATCTACAAAGAAGCCGTCATCCAGTACGTCAACAAGCGTTTCATTGATGCTAACGACAAGGAGCGGATGTTTGAGATGCCCGGTGTAATGTCTGCCAAGGCTTACATGAAGGCCTACGAAATGGCAGAAAAGAAAGGCGACAAAAAAGCTGCGCTTAAAGGCCTTTCGGAAATTCAGGGTAACCTGACCAATGAGGGTATCTACGCTATTCAGGACGGTGCCACCAATCCCAAGCTGTACGAGCAGAGCTACACCAGCTTTACCACTAACTTGATGGTAAACGACTTCCTGGAGAAGAACGGCGGTGAAGTCCTGGTTACACCCGAAAGCATCACGCAGGACAAATACTTCGCTGCCCTCGCCGCAACGCTGAGTAAGCAGTACGAGAACGCACTCCCACTCTACGAGGAACTTTACGCTGCTAAGTACGACGACGCCGCGATCTACGATGGCCTCTACAAGATCTACACCGATAAGGGCATGAAGGATAAGGCAGAGAAAGTCCTGGTGGAAGGCCGTGAGCGCTACCCCGAAGAAAGCTCCTTGCTCTTTACCGAAATCAACTACCTCCTTGGTGAAGGCCGCCTCGACGAACTGACCGGCAAGCTGGAAACTGCGATCAACAAGGAGCCCGAGAACATGAGTCTCTACTCTACCCTTGCCTCCGTCTACGAACGTCTGTACAATCAGGCTAACGAAGCCGGCAAAACCGACGAAGCTGCGGACTACTTCGCAAAGGCGGAAGCTGAATATAACCGTGGTCTCGCTAAAGACCCCAACTCTTCCCGTATGATCTATGGCCTCGGTGCGATGATCTACAATAAAGGCGCCCTGATGTCACAGGACCTGGAAACACTTGGTGACGATTTCTCAAAGGAAGGCCAGAAAAAGTACGACGCGCTGAAAGCAAAAGTTGACGCTGAGTTTGCTAAAGCCCTCCCCTTCTTCCAGAAGGCAGAGATGGCGGACCCCAACGATGTTAATACGCTGATCGCTCTAAAAGAGATGTACGCTCGCCAGGGTGAGTACGAAGTATCCGGAGAGTTCAAAGAGCGCATTGCTACCATCCAGGGTGGTGGTAAAGTAGGCGGTTCTTACTTTAAGGAGAAGGGTATGTAATTCACCTGCGGTGAATCAACTACTCGGAAGGGCCGGGCTGCGTGTGCAGCTCGGCCCTTTTTTCGGTACCGGACCTCCGGTCCGGTTTCTTTTTTAGGGCGGTAAGTGTTCCGATTTTTTATCACCCTTGATCAGCCTCTGAGAATGCTAGTTTAATCACACAATTTGCGAATCGTATTGCGATTTATTTCGCAGGAGTAGGGGAGGTTGGGGAGAGGGAGAGGCCTGCGGCGCTTTTTGCAATTTGAGGATCTACCGTTCAATTGAGCGGGGAGACCGAAACACGAAAACGCTATGCCCAGCGATATAAACACCTGTCAACCAAAGCTTTGCAGGTAAACATCACTTTTTAACCAAACAAGCTCATCTGTTGAGTATTCACGTGTCTACCTTTCGTTTGCCCTTGCAGAACCCGTCGTCGAATCACTCGCGGATCGAAGCCTAATTGGCGGAAGTCCTTGTCCGCACTAATGATGAAATACTGCGCGCGCTTCCAGACCACGCCGATCTTCTTAAGGTGTTCGCGGCGCAAGGATTGGAACCTGCGGGATTGAACGATTTTGTGGGCACTCTTCACGCCAACGCCAGGGATACGAAGGATCATCTCGAGCGTAGCTGTATTGACGTCCACAGGAAAAAGGGCGGGATTTCGCAGGGCGTAGGCCAGTTTAGGGTCTACTTCCGGGTCCAGCATAGGGTTAGCGTCGTCGACAATTTCGGTGGCGTCGAATTTGTAGAAGCGCATTAACCAGTCGGCTTGGTAGAGGCGGTTTTCCCTTCGCAATGGCGGTGCGCTCAGCGTAGGCAACCGGTTATCGTCGCTGATGGGTACATAACCGGAGTAGTAGACGCGCTTTAGTGATTGTTTTTGGTACAGCGTTTTGCTAAGCTTGAGGATGTCCTGATCGGTTTCCGGGCTGGCGCCGATGACCATTTGGGTGCTCTGGCCGGCGGGGGCAAACGTTGGTTTGTGAACCGATTTGATCAACGCTTTCGATTGTGCTTTGTAGTCATCAATGGAGCCCTTCAGGAAATTCATGGGTTTGTAGGCATCGGCGTAACTTTTTTCCGGTGCGACTTTTTTGAGGCTCATTTCACTGGGCATTTCCAGGTTAACGCTCAGGCGGTCGGCGTAGAGGCCGGCTTCGTGGATGAGTTCATCGCTGGCACCGGGGATGGCCTTGAGGTGGATGTAGCCATTGAAGCGGTGCTCCGTCCGCAATGTTTTGGCGATTCGAACCAGGCGCTCCATGGTATAGTCCGCGCTCTTGAAAATACCCGAGCTCAGGAAAAGGCCCTCAATGTAATTGCGCTTATAGAAATTGATGGTGAGGTCCACCACTTCTTCTACGGTGAAGGCTGCGCGCTTAACGTCATTACTCTTCCGGCTGACGCAGTAGGCGCAATCGAAAATGCAATGGTTCGTCAACAGAATTTTGAGGAGAGATACGCAGCGACCGTCCTGGGTGTAGGTGTGGCAAATTCCCGTTCCGGTTGCGTTACCGAGCCCATCCGGCGTGTTCTTGCGCTTGCTGCCGGAACTACTGCAGGATACGTCGTATTTCGCGGCGTCAGCAAGGATGGACAGTTTCTCGGAAATGCGTTCGTTCATCCTTTAAAGGTACCACTCATTTTGTTGGCAAACAACAAATTTTAAGCCATTATTTGTTTTACTACGCATTTTGTTTTGTCGGCGTCCTACTCCCGTTTAGCGTCGTTTTTTGCGCTGCCGCGGGTGCGATGTTTAGGGGACTGCGGAGCTCATCCAATTACTCAGCACCTGCGGCAGCGCCTTGTTGTTGTCGGTATCCGACGGGCTCAACTGTTGTGAGTGACGAGCCATCAACCGGAGGTAGAGGCGTGGTGTTGAAGTGGACAAAATGAAGGAAGGGTGGCCCCGGCTGAATTCTTACCTTTGCGCAAAATTTACTACCCCATGGGAACTGAACCACTGAAAACCGTCATTATTGGCTCCGGCCCCGCCGGCTATACTGCTGCCATCTACGCCGCCCGCGCTAACCTGAGCCCCGTTCTCTACACCGGCAAGGAACCCGGCGGACAATTGATGATCACGACGGACGTGGAAAACTTCCCCGGCTACCCGGATGGTATTCAGGGCCCCGCGATGATGGAAGACCTCCGCAAACAAGCCGAGCGGTTTAATACGGAAGTGAAGTACGAATTGATTGACAAGGTCGATTTTAGTGGGCCGATCCACAAAATTTACACTGAAAGCGGAGAAGAGATTGCTTCGCACACAGTCATCATCAGCACCGGAGCGAGTGCCCGTTGGTTAGGCCTCGAGAGTGAGCAGCGCCTGATGAATAATGGCGTAAGCGCCTGCGCCGTTTGCGACGGATTCTTCTACCGAAATAAGCCCACCGCCATTGTTGGCGCCGGCGATAGTGCCTGCGAGGAAGCCCTTTACCTGAGCAACCTTTGCCCGGTCGTCCACATGTTCGTGCGCCGCGATGAGATGCGGGCCTCGAAAATCATGCAGGACCGCGTGAAGAAGCAAGCCAACATCAAGATCTACTGGAATACGGAAACCGAGGAGATCCTGGGCGACGAGTTCGTGACTGGCGTGCGCGTCTTCAACAACAAAACTGGCGAGAAGCAAGAGATTCCGGTGGATGGTTTTTTCGTCGCCATTGGCCACGTTCCCAACACCAAGCTGTTTGCCGACTGGCTCGATATGGAAGAGACCGGCTACCTGGTCCACCAACCGAATAGCACGAAGACCAACGTTCCCGGCGTCTTCGTTTCCGGCGATGCCGCAGACCACGTTTACCGCCAAGCCATTACCGCAGCGGGAACGGGTTGTATGGCTGCGCTGGATGCGGAACGGTATTTGGGGGAGACGGGGGTTATTTAGGAGGGCTTTGCCTTTGGAACGGCTTCGCCTTTGGTACGCGCTGCGCGCTTTAGGACGTTTCGCTTTAGGGCTACCGCTGCAGTGATAGTAGCCCTAAAGCGCAGCGTCCTAAAGCGCAGCGTCCTAAAGCGCAGCGTCCCAAAGCGAAGCGTCCTACCCCTTACTCGCCTGCAACGTATTCATCAACAAAGAGACCACCGTCATCGGCCCTACCCCACCCGGTACCGGTGTCATGGCGGAGACTTTGTCTTTTAGGCCGTTATAGTCTACGTCACCGCAAAGGCGGTAGCCACGTTTGCGGGAGGCGTCTTCGACGCGGTTAATTCCGACGTCGATGATGACGGCGCCTTCTTTGACCATGTCAGCCGTCACCATTTCGGGTTTACCGATGGCGGCAATGAGGATGTCGGCGCGTTTGGTGTGGAAGAGCATGCCTTCGGTTCGGCTGTGGCACATGGTCACGGTCGCATTGCCCGGTTCTCCTTTTCGGCTAAGCAGGATGCTCATTGGGGTTCCAACGATGTTTGACCGACCAAGCACAACTACCTCTTTTCCAGTTGTTTGGATACCGTATCTTTCCAGCATCGTCATGATACCATTTGGTGTGGCGGGGAGGTAGCTGGGGAGGCCCAGAGTCATTAGCCCGATGTTGACGGGTGTGAAGCCATCCACATCCTTTTTGGGATCGATGGCCAGGTTGACGGTATCCTCGTCGATGTGTTTGGGGAGGGGCAATTGGACGATGTAGCCATCCACATCTTCATCAGCGTTGAGCTTAGCTACCTCAGCCAGCAAGTCTTCCTGACTGACATCCTCGGGAAGCCGGATCAAGGAAGACTTAAAACCCACCTGCTCGCAGCTTCGCACCTTATTGCGAACGTAGACGTGGGATGCGGGATTATCGCCGACCAAAACCGCGGCCAGGTGAGGAATTTTGCCGCCCGCACTGCGAATCGCGTCAACTTCATCCTTCAATTCCGCTTTGATGGTCTCCGAAAGCGCCTTTCCATCCAATACCTGCATGCCTTTTTTCGTTTTGCGCCAAAGATAGCGGACCCGATGTTTAATTGGTCGTTACCCGAACACGAAACTGGTCCGTCTTCGGCTACCTTTGCGTTGATCAGGAGATCGTTCGCTTTCGCGATGCATTTGGTTTCGACTAAGTCGGTCTCCCGCTCACTACCAGCATAAGTTTACCTAAGAGCATACTATGACTAAGCGTTACTTTCGAATTATCCTGGCTCTTTGGTTAGTGACTATTAATTATGCCCTGTCCGCCCAGGAGTTTACGATTGACCAGGGAGGCACCGTAACGACTTGTGAAGGATTCTTCTTCGATGCCGGTGGCCAGGCCGGTCGGCACGGTCGCAATGTGGGTGATCCCGATGTATTCACCATTTGCCCCGATGGCTCGACCGGGTCAAGTATCCGAGTTTTCTTTACCGCTTTCGCCATTAATGGAACCTTTGAAGCTTTTAACGGGCCTAATACTTCCTCACCCGTCCTAGTCTCCTTTAACGAAGGGGACGAAGTAGATGCCTTTGAAGTGCGGGCGACGGCCTCGAACGCTTCCGGTTGCGTAACCTTTCGGTTTGAAAGCAACAGCGGTCCCTCCGAGTTAGGTTGGAATTCCTCCATCACCTGTGTATCGAATTGCCAGCCAATTGAGGCGAGTATCATCAATACCATCCCCAGCACTACGCTCGTCAATGGAGCGGCCTACATCGACGCTTGCCCCGGTGATTTGATCACCCTTACTGGTGACGCTGCTTACCCTGAGAACAACGCCCAGTACGCCCAGAGCAACGCCACCTCAACCTTCACCTGGACGTTTCAAGACGGCACCGTAACAACCGGGCAAACCGTCCAGCACGAATACCGGGAGGGCGGCGGTTACGAGATTGAGCTCACCGTTACTGACCGCCGTGGGTGTAAGAACTCCACGCGGATCATCCAGCGCGCCCGTATTGCGCCTTCCCCTTTCTTTCAGTTCGTTACGGATCTGCCCTCAGAGATCTGCCACGGGGATGACTTCACTCTGGATATTGATAACGGTACCAATGGCACGTCTACCGACGTAACGCCTCAAGTCATCACCTTCACACCTAGCCAAACCTTTTCGGAATTGACCTTGCTGCCCGATGGTAATGGCGTAACCTACTCTACCCCGCTGGACTTTACGGTATTCCAGACTGGCCAGACCCTGCAGGAAGGAGACCAGATCCTTAACATCTGTGCAACGATGGAGCATAGCTACCTCGGTGATCTCGCCCTCTGGTTGGAGTGCCCCGATGGGTCGCGCCTCGATCTTCACCGCAGACGCGCCAGCGATGATGACATTAGCCGACAAGTGCTTGGAGAAGGTAACCGGTCCACTACCACACCGGACGAGTGCGCAACCTACTGCTGGACGGCGGACGCCCCCCGCACCATGGCCCAAACGGTGAAGGAGGACAACATTGCTCGTTTACAGCAAGTCCCTCCCGGCGATTACGCCCCCGATGGCAGTTCCTTTGACGATCTCATTGGCTGCCCACTGAATGGTTCCTGGACGCTGAATATCCTCGACGGCGAACCGCAGGATAATGGCACCATCTGCTCCTGGTCAATTGGCTTCCGCGCGGATGTATTCCTGGGCCAACCAGAGTTCATCTTCCCCGTAGAGACCGTCGAAATCCTGGACAATGGTGACTTTCTGGACTACACCACGACTCGAGCTGAGCTCAACTCGGCCGACCCCGGACCTAAGAAGATTCGGATTGGATCGGAAGATTCACTGATGTGCGCCTTTGATACAACGATAGTCATCGACGTGTTGTCGCCGCTGGATCCGTCGTGTTCGAACTGTGATTTTTTGGATCCTTTCTCGATGCTGGATACCTCCATCTGCCCGGGGGATATGCTCCAATTTGACTTTTCCACCGTTATTTCCCCCGATACGCTAATTACCTACGAAGCGATTTTGCAGGATGAATTCAGCAACGCCGTAAACCGCAATCGCGCAAATAGTTACCAAAGCGTGATTCGGGTGGATGACCACAATGTTGAAGGGCCTCGCAGTGCTGCAACCACCATTGAAGCGGTATGCATAAGCCTGGAAAACAACGGTGACCTCCAAGACATCACGCTGGAAATCGAGAATCCTTCTGGCTCTCGCGTCACCCTGTTCACCGGCGCCGGTGGCCCGGGGGACGATCTGCGACAGACCTGTTTCAGCCCCGCCTCTTCCGCCAATATCGTTGCGGCTGGCAACCCCTTTACGGGCACCTTTGCGGCCCGTGATGACTGGTCACAATTTGACGGCGAAGGCATTAATGGCGACTGGACACTACACGCCTGGGATGCCGATGGGAACGATGTTTCTCAACTCGCTCGTTGGTCCATCACTTTGCGCCATGACTGGGGACTGTCCTATGAATGGTCGCCTGACCCATCCCTCAGTTGTACGGATTGCCCTGACCCCACGGTCAACACCGGTACGGCTACGGACTACGAACTGACCATCCGCTCTGAATCAGGTTGTGAAAAGACCATTCCGGTGTCCGTCAACTTCAACGCGCTGGACCTGGGCGCCACTGCCGCCATCGAAATGGTGGACTGTAACGGCGGTAGTGACGGTAGCATCACGGTCACCATCAGCACTCCCCTGCCCGGCGTGACCTACGCCTGGGAGGACGATATGAGCATCAGTGATCTTACCCGTACGAACTTAGCAGCCGGCACCTACACCCTCATTGCGACGGACGCGGATGGTTGTATGGAAATGCTGGAATACGAAGTCCTGGAGCCAGTCGCCCTTAGCGTCAGCGTAGACGTAGATGCCAACGTCAGTTGCTTCGCGGGTATGGACGGCGAACTCACAGCCGTACCTGCCGGTGGCACTGCTCCTTACGCTGCCGTCTGGGATGACCCCGCCGCGACTGATGAGTTGAGCGTCGATGGATTAGCATTGGGCACCTACCGCGTTGTCATCACCGATGCAAATGGCTGTACCGCTTCCGCGTCAGGTGCCGTTACGCAGCCCGACGAGTTGATTGCCACGGCCACCGCTACCCCAGTTATCTGCCGGGGTGAGGCCAATGGCACCGCTACGGTCACCACGACTGGTGGAACCGGCGACGTCACCTTTCTCTGGAGCACTGGAGGGAACACGGCCACCATCGCCGATCTGGGAGAAAATACTTTCACGGTCACGGCCACCGACGAAAATGGCTGTACGGCAATGGCGAGTACGACGGTCAATGAGCCCGACGATCCGCTAACGGTCACGGCTACGCAAACCGCATCGGGTTGCTCCGGCGCGACGAGTAATGAAGCCATCGCCAATGTGACGGGGGGAGCGGGATCGAACTCCTTTCTCTGGAGCAACGGAGAGACCGGCATGACGGCCACCATGCTTCCCCTGGGCCTCGCATCCGTGACCGTTACCGATGCTGGCGGGTGCGCCCGCGATGCTTCCGTGTTAATTGGTGAGCTCGACCCAATTACCGTAGCCATTACCGATGTCGCCCCGTCATGTAATGACCGCCAGGACGGCAGCCTGACCGCCATGCCATCCGGTGGCGCCGGTGTAGTACCTACTGACTTCACCTACGTGTGGAGTAACGGAGAAACCACGCAGACAATTAGTAACCTAATGGGTGGCCGCAGGTACGGCGTCACGGTGACGGGCCCTTCCGGTTGTACGGGCGAAGCCACTTTTGATTTAGCCATCCCGCCACCCATCGTAATCACCTCCGCTGGGGGACGCACCAGTTGTTTCGACACGCCCGACGGTAGTCTCACCCTGGACGACATTACCGGGCCGAATGGTGGTCCGTACGACGTCCTTTGGAGCCCGGAGGCTGGCGGAAGCACTGACCTGACCGTGACCGGATTGGCTGCGGGAGATTATCGCGTAACCGTTACCGACCCCAACGGTTGTTTACTGGACACCTTCCTGACCGTCACGCAACCTGATTCTCTGGAAGCTGCGGTGGTGCAGACCAACGTCAGTTGCAATGGAGATACGGACGGCTCACTCGTATCAGCGCCCGTTGGGGGTACCGGTCCCTACCAGTTTGCTTGGTCAAATGGATCGACCGAGGCGGGGATTGCGGACCTGCCGATCGGCGACTATACCTTATCGCTTACGGACGCTAGTGGTTGCCTGACCATAACCCCGTTTACAATCACCGAACCAGACGAATTACTTGCCTTACCGACCGCTGATTCGGTCCTCTGTATTGGGGACCCGACCGGTGCCATCCAGGTGAATTCTACCGGTGGTACCGGGCCTTTCTTATACTCTGTCGAAGGGCGGGGCATTAACCGGAACAGCGAATTCTTCGGATTTGCGGCCGGTGAATACCAGGTCGGCATTACCGACGCCAATGGCTGTACAAGTGAAGCGTCCATCCTCGTGCCGGACGGAGATGTCTTTGAGATTGACGCTGGGCCGGACACATCCGTCATTTTTGGTGACAGCATCACTTTGACGCCGATTCTGAACGGTGGAAAAGGTCAGATCGCTTTTACCGTTACCCCTTCCTCCCCTACCCTGCAGAGTTGTTTCGACTGCCCTGCACCGACGCTGCGTCCACAATTCCCGGTTGACGTAACCTACCGTGCGGTAGACGCCAATGGTTGTGTAGCGGAGGACGTAGTAAGTATTGAGGTACCCCGCATCCGGAACGTGGCCGTTCCCGGAGGCTTTTCGCCTGACCAGAACAACGTTAATGATTTGCTGCTCGTACACGGCCGGCCGGGTACACGGGTAGTGCTCTTCCAGGTCTACGATCGCTGGGCCAATTTGCTATTCGAGGCGGAGAATTTCTTCGTGAACGATCCTAACGTAGGCTGGGATGGCACCCAAAATGACCAGCCAGTTAATGCTGGCGTGTATCTCTACAAGTTGGTCGTTGAATACGACGATCTTTCCCAGGAAACGCTATCCGGCCAAACCACTCTAATCCGCTAATCCAGTAGCCAAGCCCCATGCAGTTATCTTCCAAGTTTTTCAAGCTGGCTTTTTGTTTCGGACTCCTACTGAGTAGTTGCTGGGCGCTGGCGCAGGATGCCAGGTTTGCGAACCTAGGCGCCACCCCGCAGCTTACGAACCCAGCGTTGACCGGGGTAATTTCCGGCCAACTCAGGGCGACGGCTAATTACCGAGAGTTGTACACCGCACTGCCGGGCGCGGAGGGTTACCGCAGTTACGCGGCCGGCGTCGAACTTCGCAGACCCGCCGGCAACGGGAATTACTTCGGCCTGGGAGCACAACTGCAACGGGATAACGCCCCTTCCAGTGACTTCAACCGCACCCAAGGCTTTATCGGTGGCAGCTATCAGCAACAAATTGGCGGCAATCTTCGCCGTGGATTAGGCCAGTACCTCTCCGCCGGCGCGCAGGTAGGTTTCGGCCAACGGGGGTTCGACCTGAATAAAGTGTGGTTCTCTAACCAGTACTTCGTCGATAACAACTCTCGGGAAGCTTACATCGACCGTACGCTCCCGAGTGGGGAAGGCATTGCCGGCGTCGGGAATGGTACCTACTTGGATGTCAACGTGGGTCTGAGCTACTTCGGCACCTTCGGGGATCGTTTGGCGGCTTACGCCGGAGTTGGTGCCTACCACCTTAACGCACCCAACGTTAGCCCCCTACCCGCAGGGCGGGATGACCTTGACCAGCGGTACGTCTTCCACGGTGGCGGCGAATTGCCATTAGGAAATGGTTACCCCAGCCTATTGCCGGCCGCTAGGGTGATGGTGCAAGGCCCATCGCTTGATGTCTTGTTAGGTAGCCACGTCCGGTACACGCAACGCGACTGGCGGGAGGTGGCCCTCCGCGCCGGGCTCTGGTTGCAGGGCAGTAACCAATCGGGAGACAATCTCAAACTCAATGCAATCATCGTTTCCTTCGGCCTTGAAACGGAACGGGTCCAATTCGCCGTCAATTACGACATCAGCGTTGGGGACCTGAATACCATCACCAACAGCCGTGGTGGGTGGGAACTGAGTGCGATTTATCAACAACCGGCGGATTACCGGGGAAAGGTGGTCTGCCCTAAGTTCTAGCCTCGTTTACCCCTTACCTTTGCACCTGCGGCAGCGCCTCCTCTACTTCAATCGTCTTAATTGCCATTTTTCCTACCAGTGTAGTTGACTATTTGATCCTTTTTGCGTCTGCTAGGTATCGTCTTTCCACCGCTCCCATGAAAATTCTCTTCGGCGTGCTACTGCTGGTGTTCACTGCCACCGTTTGGGGTCAGGAGGGGTTTGCTAAAGACCTAGCTAAAATGCAGGCTGCCGAGTTCTGGGGCGTACCCTACGTCAAGGCGAACGCGTCAATAAAGTCGGTCGGTTTTGACACTGAAATCAGCACTGACTTGGATGAGATGCTGGATTCCCTATTCCGGGGAAAATCTTGCTTTGAGCGCAGTGGCGTGGCGCTTCGCGGTCAGGACCGCACCATCGGCGGGGGAATGCAGATAGCCCAGACGGGTACCTTTACCGGTGGCGCCGACGTGATCGGGTTGGACCGGGGTATAATGCTCACAACGGGATTTACCTTTTTGGCTCCCGGGCCGAATTCACCACTGCCCGCAAGTGGATCTTCGCCAGCGGCCACACAAGTTGTAGATGCCGACGTAGCGGCCCTTCTTGGTGCGGGAACGCCTTATTTCGATGCCGCGATTCTTGAATTCACTTTTACGCCGACAACGGATAGCATCAGTTTTGATTACGTTTTCTTTTCCGAAGAGTACTGTAGTGGCATCAATAATGCGTTTGGCAGTGACGTATTCGCCGTCATTCTCGACGGGCCGGAGGGCAGATCAAATATCGCTACGCTGGAGAATGGAGACTTGGTCTCTCCATTTAACCTCAACCACGTGAAGACCCCGCAACTCTACGTGGATAACACGCCGCCTGGAAGTGTGGACGATTGTGCGGGTGGACCCATCGATCCCGCCCAACTGGCCGCCATCAACTACAATGGGTTCTCGAAACCACTGCGCGCTAAGGCAAAAGTGACTCCCTGCGCCACCTACACGATTAAGATTATCGTAGCGGATGCGATTGATGCGCAGTTGGATTCAGGCGTATTCCTGAAACTCGGCAGTCTTACTAAAGACCTCATCGAAAAACCGGTCGTCACGCCGTTACCAAACTTGAGTAGCGTAGCGCTGCGTGAGGGCTGTGATACCGCATTCATCACCTTCAACAGATTATTTAACGAGGCTGAGGATCTTGCAAAGGACCAATTGGTCAACTTCAGTTTCGCCGGCGGCGGAGGCGATCTATCAATGGCTACTCCAGGCCTTGATTACCTGGCACCGGCCAGCCCGGTGACCATTCCCGCCGGGGCGACCAGTATCACCATCGCCCTACCCATCCTTTCCGATGCACTTGCAGAAGGCCAGGAAGCGCTGATCATTGACTACGACGGACTGTGCAACTGCTCTTCTGGTGCCGATACGCTTTACTTGGAAGACACTGCACCGCTTTCCATCAGTCTGGACGGGCCGACATCCGTTTGTGTAGGGACTACGGCCATGGTTCGTGCCAATGCAGCCGGAGGTGACGGCAATTATACCTTCAACTGGCCGGACGGACTGGATGGAGATACCCGTAACTTTACGGTGGTGGGCGTCGACACAACGCTAGAGGTGAGCGTGACGGACGGGTGTGGAGGAATGACAATGGCACGCATAACGATCGACAACGGTGGTACCACCGCATCATTCGGCGCAGGGCCGTATTCACTTTGCGGCAGGTCGTCAGTAAGTATTCCACTTTCATTTACGGGGACCGCGCCTTACTTGGTATCCGTCAGGCAGGAACTAGCCGGTACCGCCACCACCATGGTTTATTCAATTAGTAATGACACCAGCTTCGTATTTACGCAGCCCGGGAGCATCACGCTACTGAGCGTCACGGATGCGAATGGTTGCACGGGGAGCGATCTCGGCAGCCCGATCTCAATCATCGATGAACCGGTTCAGTTTACTCAGCTGATTACTGAGCCTACCTGTGCCGGTAGTGCTGACGGTGCAATCACAATTGTACCTAGCGCCAGCGGCCCGGGAAATCTGGTTTACTCCTGGTCTGATGGCGGTCCGAACTCTCGTGAACGGACGGGTTTGCCCGCAGGTAACTACTCCGTTACGGTCTCCACGGCTAGCGACGCCAGCTGCTTCAAAGTCGAGCAATTTTCCCTTAATGACCCCGACCCGATTCTCGAGCGCCGCCGCATCGTAACCGCTCAGGATTGCCGGGCCGGCGGAAGCATCGAGGTAGCCTATCAGGGGGGGCGCGGCGCATTAGCCTACGCCTGGAGTAACGGGGCGACTACGGCCGACATCGATAACCTCCCTGCGGGCAACTACGGGCTGACCGTCACGGATACTGCTGGGTGCGTGGCCACCGAAACTTTTCTCGTTACGGATCTCCGCTCTACCCCGGACGCCACCATTTCTGCTACAGGATTGGAACTGAATTGTGCGCGGCCTTCCGTCCAACTCTCTGCACCTGCGGCAGCGCCAGATCTTGTTTACGCCTGGACCAATAGCGCCGGGTCTACGCTTAGCACGACTTCAGATCTCAACACCTCGATAGCAGGAGAATTCTTCCTCACCGTTCAGGATACGACAAATGGCTGTAGTAGTACGCAATCCGTAATAATCACCCAGAGTCCGAACGTTTTCAGTATCGAGCTGCCCGCAGAACGGACGTTAACCTGTCGCCAACCCACCACAACTTTGGTACCGACGCTTATCGCCGGGGTCGACTTTGAATGGTACCTGGATGGGGCGCTCATCAGCCGCGCTGATTCCCTCGTGGATCTCAACATACCTGGCGAGTACGAGCTTAGAGCAACGCGCCAGAGTGATGGCTGTGAAAGCATCGCTACCACTACCTTACTTGATGGAACGGCATTACCGATGGTTGCTGCAACTAACCCGTTAGTCAGTAAAGACTGCCGTAGTGAGACCGTGACATTGGCCACTGTTGGCGCGGGCCCTTATGCTTACCGCTGGACCAATGGTGCCGGCGCAGTAATTAATGGAGAGTCGGAGCCTTCGCTGGACGTGGCCGTTGCCGGCCAGTACGTAGCCGTCGTCACCGACACAATCACCGGTTGCTCAGCTAATCTGTCGTTCACCGTAACCGATGACGGCCCCACCGTTACACCGGACGCTGGCCCGGACGTAGCATTTGATTGCGCTGCCGCAGGTACCAGGTTGGAGGGATCCACCACCGAGAACCTGAGGGGCACCGAATACCGCTGGACAAACCTTGCGGGAAATGAGCTAGCTAACGGCCGTAGTTTCGTTACGGAGGAACCGGGTACGTACGTACTTGAAACGATCCACCCCATATCTGGCTGCAGCAGTTTTGATACCGTCACGGTAATTGATGACGGGCCTACGGCGGCTGAATTCGCAATTTTGGGAGGGCCCTGCCCTGAAGTTGGTGGCGAGCTAAGCTTGCTGAACGTAAGCGGCGGAACAGCGCCCTACGAGATTAGCAGTGTTGATGGGTTTACGGACGCAGGAGGCAGCACCTTACAAAGACTCCCCGCCGGGCCAGTTTCCGTCTTCATTACGGACGCCCGGGGCTGTGAATTGGATACCCTAGTCACGGTGCCAGAACCAAGCATATTCACCGGAACGGCGCCCAACCTTACCGTTCGCTTTGGGGAAGAAGTAAGCCTGGGCGCGAGCACCAATCGCGACTCGAGCATCCTACAGTATCGCTGGACCAACCTGCCAGACACCCTGGCGTGTACGAATTGTACGGAACCAAAACTGCGGCCACTGTCTTCCTTCACCGCACTGGTGGAGGTGACGGATGACGCGGGCTGTCAGGTCCAGATCCGACAGCAAGTATTCGTGGAAAAACGGGACCTGATTTACCTGCCCACGGCCTTCAGCCCGGCGGATGGCAACGGAGTCAACGATGTCTACGTCGTCTTCGGCGACGCTGAATTTGTGGACCGGGTGCGCCAATTTGTTATTTACGACCGTTGGGGGAATAAGGTTTTCGACCGCACCGACTTCGCAGTCAATGATCAAACCCAGGGTTGGAACGGTGAAACTGCCGACGGCCAGGCCTACCCCACTGGTGTTTACGCTTACGCCGTCGAGGTAGTGCTATTTGATGGGACGGTGGAATTACTGAAGGGCAGCTTTACCCTCCTTCGCTGATGGTTTTTACCTTCGCCACCCACCAAAGAAATATCCGAATGCTAAGCTACCGTTCGCTGATTGCAGGCCTGGTTCTGCTCACCCTTATTCTTGGTGCCTGCAAGCAGGAAGGCACCGTCGTATCCGAAGAAGTTAAAGTAGAAGGCGGTGACACGACCGCCCAAAGCCTGAGCCTGGACTTCACGGAAATCGAGCTAAAGGATGCGACCTACCTCGTGTTCCGGCAGGAGTTGTCACTGCAGGACGTGCCCGGATTCCTGGCCATTGAGGCGGATTCCCTGAATAACAAGGCCAACCGCGGTGGCGTGAAGGCAGCCGGACCGATGACCAGCCTTTTCTACGTGTGGGAACCCGAAACGGGAACGGCGGATGCAGCCGTAGCTCTCCCGGTGGAGAAGGGCACCAAACTGTCTCCATATGTTTCCATCACGTTGCCGGACGGCCCGGCCCTGGCGCTAACGATGGACGGCCCCTATGACCGGCTATCCGCCTTTCACTACGCCCTGAGTGCTGAATTGCAGACCCGCGGTTATAAGCCGGTGGCGCCCAGCATCGAGGAATACATTGTAGGCCCGCTCGAAACGCGCGACGCGCAGGAGTTCAAGACCCGCATCATTTACCCCTACACCAAGTAGCCATGAACCGTAAAGAATTGTTTGCCGCCATTCAGGCTAAGGAGAGCTTCCTCTGTGTAGGTCTCGACGTGGACCCTAAGAAAATGCCCACTCACTTGAACGGGGATGTTTTGGCATTCAACAAGGCCATCATCGACGCTACGCGGGATCTCTGCGTGGCTTACAAGCCAAACACGGCCTTCTACGAAGCGCTGGGGCTGGACGGGATGCGCATCCTCAAGGACACCCTTGACTACATCGGCCCCGACCACTTTACCATTGCGGACGCTAAGCGGGGTGACATCGGCAACACCAGCCGGTACTACGCCAGTTTTGCCTTCCATACGCTGGGGGCAGACTCCATTACCGTTGCTCCGTACATGGGGGAGGATTCGGTCTCTCCCTTTTTGGAGTACGACGGCAAATGGGCCATTGTCCTCGCCCTGACGAGCAATAAGGGAAGCCAGGACTTCCAGCACGCCGGCCAGGACGGCGGCGAAAAGCTCTACACCAAGGTGATGCGCAAGACTATGGAATGGGGCACTCCGGACCAATTAATGTTCGTCTGCGGAGCCACCCAGGCCGAGAAGTTTGCGGAGCTCCGTAAGGTTAGCCCGGACCACTTTTACCTGGTGCCCGGTATTGGCGCTCAGGGTGGTGACCTAGATGGTGTATGCCGCCACGGTATGAATGATCACTGTGGTTTGCTGGTCAATTCCAGCCGCGGCATCCTATACGCCAGCGCCGGGGAAGACTTCGCCGAAGCCGCCCGAGCCAGCGCCAAGAGCCTGCAGGATAAGATGGCGGCGGCACTGAAAGCTTACCTTTAAAGGCTAAAAAATATCCTTACAATTCTTTGCGGGTGCCGGCAACTAATTTACCTTTGCGGCGCTTTAGATTCAAAGCAGGCCAAAGGCCAATTACCTGGTAGTTGTAGCTCAGTTGGTTAGAGCGCTGGATTGTGATTCCAGAGGTCGCCGGTTCGAACCCGGTCTTCTACCCACCGAAGGGCATCCGTGAAAAACGGGTGCCCTTTTCTTTGCTCGAAAGCGGGGAAAATACCAGCAGCCCCATTATAAATAAGGTGCTATACAACTTCACGATCTTGGTTACTGCCCCGCCTGCGCGAAGGTCAATTTCTTGATGCAGATGTCCTGGTAGTTGGTTTTACGCCCGGTCGCTGCGGTTACGCCCCAGTACACAGTGGGGTTCCCCTGAAATATTTGCTTGACGATGTCGGCCTGGAGGCTAGCCCTTTCCTTGCCATCCAGCTGAACGGTGAGTTGCTGGTAGATGGGGTCCCAATTAATCCAGAGTAAGTGTTTGTTCCCATCTTCCAGATTGGGGACGGGGTTGGGCCCATCCACGCTGGCGTAATGGTGGGTCTGGCCGTTGACCATGATGGCGACGTGGTCCTGGGGCGGATCCGCCAAATGGTAATTCTGGTAGGTATCGAATTCAATCCCCAGCGAGGGGACGAGGCCCGCAAAGCCCATTCCTTCTCCCCGGTAGCCCGTCCGGCGGGTCGGGTGGAAAACGAAGCCGATGCCGTCGGCTCCCAGATCATCATTCTTTCCCAGGACGAGACACACCGTGATCTCGAAGGGCTTGGATAGGTCGATGGCCTTTTCGTACCAGGCGGAACCGCTGGCGTACTGGGCATCCGGCGTAAGACGGATGCATTCATCATTGAGGATGCGGGCCGTGCCGCCCAGGTCAAAATCCTGGACGCTGGACTGGCCAGTAAGTGTGAACGGAAGTAGAAAAAGTAGGGTAATCAGGTGACGTGACACAGTGAATTTCTTTACAGTGGCTAACTGCAATTAGCTATTTATTGTTGCCGACCCAATCCCTTGATGGCAGCTACCGAGCATCCAATCGCAGCACCTCTGTACTAACGTTGTAGCATCCTACCTAGATCCAGTCTAGTTGATGTTGCGTTTTTTCGTCGATTACGTCCCCGGTGTGTTTCGTGGTGGCTGGCTCGATGAGCATGATCCAGGCTTCTTTGCCTTCGTCGGTAAAGGGACGGTGTTCGACGCCGCGGGGAACGATGTGAAATTCTCCTTCCTTAAGAGTGATGATCTCGCCACTGCGAAACTCCAGGTGAAGGATGCCGCGTTGTACCAGAAATAGTTCGTCTTCATTGGCATGGTCGTGCCAGACAAATTCGCCGCTCACCTTGGCTAATTTTACCAATTGGCCGTTCAGCTCGCC
The DNA here is from genome assembly GCF_001625015.1 of Lewinella sp. 4G2. Taxonomy (NCBI): domain Bacteria; kingdom Pseudomonadati; phylum Bacteroidota; class Saprospiria; order Saprospirales; family Lewinellaceae; genus Lewinella; species Lewinella sp. 4G2. The sequence goes on from NZ_LVWJ02000014.1 coordinate 3,774,823, forward strand.
CACAATTTTTGGCGTCCAAAGCTCGGTGAAGGAGTCGTACTTGTCATTCAGGTTTACTTTTGGTCGCATGCTATATTATCAGTCCTAATTGAATTTGGCAAATCGCAACTGGCACGTGCCCTCCTGCTGTTTTACTGGCCCAATTTATACATTTGTGGCCTAGCCTATGATCTACGCATTCGACGCTTACTACCGGGATAACGTTTGCCAGACGGCTGCGGCGACGTTTAATAACTGGTCCGACGTGAAGCCGCTTCACTTGCATACGGCCATTACCACCGTGGCGAGTGAGTATATCCCCGGGCAGTTTTACAAGCGAGAATTGCCGGGCATCCTGCAGGTACTGAATTACTTCCCACCCAGCGAAAATGACCTTATAGTGATTGACGGCTACGTTCACCTGGACGATGAGGGCAAGTACGGACTTGGCGGCCACCTCTACGAGTCACTCGGACAGCGAGTCCCCATCGTTGGGGTGGCGAAGAAAAAATACAAAACCGTCAACGCACGTCTCCGGGAAGTCACCCGCGGGAAGAGCCTCAAGCCGCTCTACATCACCGCCGTGGGGGTGGACCTGGACCGCGCCGCTCAGTGGATCACCAATATGGCCGGCCCCTACCGCATCCCTACCCTACTTAAGATTGTGGATGAACGGAGCCGGGCAGAATGACGAGGAGTTAAAGGCGTCACATCAAGCCGTATCCTTTACAATTTCACCGTAATCCCTTCCGGTAAGAATGGGGTAGCATCTCCCCCACCCTTAATAATCTCTCGCACGATCGTCGAACTGATGTGGCTCACTTCGGGCCGGCTGATCAGAAAGATGGTTTCCAGACCTTCCCCTACAATGTCGTTGAGCTGGGAGATGGTTTTTTCGTAGTCGAAATCGCTGGCGTTACGCAATCCCCTTAGTAAGTAGCGGGCTCCGATCTCCTTACAAAAGTGAGCCGTCAGCCCTTCGAAGCTGGCGATTTCCACCTTTGGCTCGTCCGCAAATACAGTTTCCAGCCAAGTCAGGCGTTGCTCCAACGAGCAGAGGTACTTCTTCTGGCTGTTCACGCCGACGGCCACGACGATCCGGTCAAACAGGGGGACGGCGCGGCGGACGAGTTCCACGTGGCCAATCGTGATGGGGTCAAAAGACCCGGGGAATACGGCGGTTTTCATGTCCGGTAAGGTAAATCAATTTGCCGGATTAAACACCTACCTTGGCGGGGATGAACGTACTCGACGACAACCTGGGCGCCCCCTCGCTGCAACCCCTCAACGATAAGCGAACCCTCAACGGTTGGGCGCTTTTCGACTGGGCAAATTCGGCCTTTGCCCTCGTCATCACCACCGCGATCTTTCCGCCGTACTTCACGACGGTTATCCCCGAAAAATTTAATGTCCTGGGCGTCGTCTTCACAAACAGCTCGTGGCTTACCTGGACGATCTCGATCAGTTACCTTATCATCGCTGTTCTCTCACCCTGGCTTTCGGGTATTGCTGATGCGGGTGGACGCAGAAAGTCATTCCTACGCATCTTCACCACCATCGGGGGCTTGGCAACGCTGGCCTTATTCTTTTTTGACGGGCCGGATACGCTCTGGCTGGGGACGGTCGGCTTCGCACTAGGTTTAGTTGGCTTTGCTGGTGGGCTCGTTTTTTACAACTCCTTTCTTCCGGTAATTGCCACCCCGGATCGTTTTGACAAACTGTCAGCGCGGGGCTTTGCCATGGGGTACGTGGGGTCCGTCATTCTGCTGCTCGTCAATCTGGCCATGGTACAACGGCCGGACCTATTTGGCCTGCCAACGGAGAGCACGTTACCCGTCCGAATGGTATACCTCACCGTAGGGATCTGGTGGTTGGCTTTTGCGTACGTCAGTTTCAGTCGATTGCCGGATGACGTAAGGCAAGTGGGAGCCAGCTTTGCCGACATGGGCCGTGCCGGTTGGGAAGAGTTGAAAAATGTCTACGCCAAGATCAGCCAGAGCCGTACCACGAAGCGTTTCTTACTCGCCTTTTTTCTCTACAGCGCGGGCGTCCAAACCGTAGTGTTTCTGGCTTCCACTTTCGCTTCCAAAGAGTTGGGTTTCGAAACCAGCGAGCTCATCATCCTTATCCTCATTCTCCAGGTCGTTGCAATCGCTGGGGCCTATTTGGCGGCGGCGGTTAGTGCCCGCTTCGGCAACCGGGTCGGCATTATCTTCCAACTGGTGATCTGGTTTTTCATCTGCATGGCGGGCTACTTCGTCTACGGCAAGGAGCAGTTTTACGTGGTTGCCGGGTTCGTCGGCCTCGTCATGGGGGGGATCCAGAGCCTTAGCCGGAGCACCTACGCCAAGCTTATTCCATCTCGTAAGGACGTCACGAGCTACTTCAGCTTTTACGACGTGCTCGAAAAAGTGGCCATCGTACTGGGCACCTTCATCTTTGGGGCGCTGGATTTACTCACCGGCAGCATGCGTCTCAGTTTACTTACCCTCGGCATTTTTTTCGCCGTAGGCATCGGAGTAATGTTCACCTTCAGTCTGGCATCAATCAGGGGCGCTGTCGCAGGTGCGGAGGAAGTGGGTTAGAGGTACTTCACCAGTACGGACCGGCGGTGGTTCAAAAAGGGATCGTTCGGTGCGTAGGATAGCGCTTCATCAATAAAGCGAAGGGCACCGGGGTAATCCGCAATCCGGAAGTGATAATCTGACGCCGCGTAGAATGCCGTCAGCGTCCAGATGCTGCGGATTTTATTGACGCTCAGCCGGCCTACCGATCTTCGGAAGTCTTCCACTGCGGGCAGGGCGAGGTCCGGACGATCTCCTGCGTAAAGGTCCCGGATGGTGAGTGCTTGTTCCCGTAGCCCTTCATTAGCAAATTGGCCACTGTTCAGCAGGAAGGGATACGTACCGGATAGTTGCAATAAACGCTGCTTAAAGGCCTGACCGGAAAGACTTTCCTTATTGACCTCCGCAATGATGAGGTTACTCAACATTTGCTTGTAGGAACTTACTTCGGGGAAACCTTGGTAGAGTTCGGCCGCTTCCAATCTGGCAGCGCGAAGGTCACCGACTGCGATGTAGTGTTCCATCATACGCAGGCCTTGAAGTTGCATCATTTGGCTGGTCCATTCCGTCTGGCCATCCGGTGCGCGCTCTAGGTAATCCGCCAATAGGTTACGGGTTTTCCCAGGATCGGTAGTAGCCAGGATAATCCGCTGCTGCTCATCGAAGTGGCGTAGGATAGCCGGCGGCGCGGTAGCGTGGTCGGGGTTGGCTTGCCAAACGGCAAACATCTCGTCCAGGCTACCACTCTCGTACTGAAGCGGGGGCGGTTGGGAAGCCAGCTCAACGGCTTTCTCAAAGACCAGGAAGGCGGCACGGCTATCGTTACCTTCCGCTAATTCCAGCAGCGATTGGCTGCGCGCAAAGTTCTCCTCGCCGTAGGCCACCTGTGCGTAACGCAGTTGAAGGTAGGCTCCCAACTGCTTCAGGGAAAGGGCTTGGCTGGGATTGTAGTAGTATTCCTTAAAGGTCGCGAACGGATCCTGGGGAGACCGTTCTTTAAGATCCGGGAGGAGAGTCTCCCCCAGCAGGATCAGGTAATTACTTCTGAAGGACTCCTTTGCCTCCGAAGTGATGTCCTCCTCCACGTAGTAGTTCACGTCAATGTCCTTCCCGTCGGGGTCCGTTTCGAGGCGCACGTAGAAGTGATCGACGTAGAGGTCGTAATCGACTTCAAATTCATTCAGGGCCAGGGCCATGACGGAAGCGGCGGTAGCGTCGTTGTAGCTACCGGAACGGAAGACGTCCGTCAGCGTGGCCTTTGCGTCGTAGTGGCGGAATACCTCATCCTCGAGGTAGCTCCGCATTTTCTTGATCTTCTTTTTTGTTGATCGGCGGTCCAGCTTTTCCTCCTTGCGGAGGTCCTGGTACAGGTCACGAAACTCTGCGTAGAGGTACTGCCGTTCGTTAGCGGCGGCGGGCGTTTCGCCGGGTACGAGACTGCGGAGGGAAGTCGGCAGTGACTGCGCAAGCGTTACCTGGGCGATGGTGAGCAGGACGATCATACATCCCATTCGCTGCTTCTGTAATAAGAGGTTCATTCAGTAAGTTGAAAGTCAATACTTAAGGTGAGGGCAGCGTACCAAATCCATTACTCTGCACCTGCGGCAGCGCCACAATAATAGTCCCAAACTTAGTTGGGGTGCCCAAAATAAGCAGCAATACGGTAGTAGACCGAGCTAGGCGGAAGTTCCAAAGCCATACTTCTCGCGGTATAGCTTAGCGTGGTGGAATACGTGGCCGCAGAGGATGAAGCCGATGGCCCGGCAACTGGCGGGGTTTCCGGACATGTGACCGATACGCGCTAAATCTTCTTCCGTAAGCGATTTGAAAAGGATTGTATTGGAGCGGCGTACGACCCGAAATTCTTCGATCATATCGAGCCAGCGGCGATCTTCAACCTTGGCCACGCTGGCAAATTCGTTCTGGTCAAAACCGGGCAACGGCGCGGTATCCCCACGGCCAATGCGGAGCGCTCTACCAGCAAAGACCCGCTCGGTATCGATGATGTGTTGCAGGCATTCTTTAACCGTCCACTTACCCGGTGCGTAGCGGTAATTGACGTGGTTTTCGGGGACGTGAGTGAGGTATTCGAGCAGTGCGGCGGCACTTTCGTCGAGCGCTGAGCGCAGGCTAACGTCAGGGATCTGGTCGATATAGCCGGCGTAATAGTCGTTGTATTCTTCGGCGGGTAGTTCGGAAACGCGCATATAGTTGATAGTTTACTCGCAAAGCTAACGAATGTTTTGGGGCTACTTCCTATCTTCCGCCTCCGATCATTACTTACCATGCAGCTGCCGGAACGCAGCGGATACAAAACCCAAACGATCATGAAAACAATCCAAGGACCAGCCATTTTTCTCGCCCAATTCATGGGGGACGAAGCGCCCTTCAACAGCCTCGATGGCATCTGCAAATACATGGCCGACCTCGGTTACAAAGGCATTCAAATTCCTACCTGGGACGCACGCCTGATCGACCTCGAAAAGGCCGCCGAATCCAAGACTTACTGCGACGAGCTGAAGGGTAAAATCGGTGAGTACGGACTGACGATCACCGAACTCGCCAGCCACCTGCAGGGCCAACTCGTGGCCGTCCACCCCGCCTACCAGAAGATGTACGAAGGCTTCGCCCCAAAGGAGGTGGCCGGTAATGCCAAAGCGACCCAGGAATGGGCGACCCAGCAAATGAAGTGGAACGCCAAGGCGAGCCGCAACTTGGGCATCAGCGCTCACCCCTCCTTCAGTGGTGCCTTGCTGTGGCCTTACGTCTACCCCTGGCCCCAGCGCCCCGCCGGATTAGTAGAGGACGCCTTCGCCGAACTCGGCAAGCGCTGGACGCCCATCCTCGACGTATTCGATGAGTGTGGCGTCGACGTCGGTTACGAACTCCACCCCGGTGAGGACGTGATGGACGGCACCAGCTTCGAGCGCTTCGTGGAAGCCTGCGGCGGCCACCAGCGCGCGCAAATCAACTACGACCCGAGCCACTTCGTGCTACAGGCCTTGGACTACCTCGAATTTATCGACATCTACCACGAGCGAATCTGTGCTTTCCACGTGAAGGATGCCGAGTTTAATCCTACCGGCCGCCAGGGCGTCTATTCCGGCTACTCCGGTTGGGCGGATCGTGCGGGACGCTTCCGCAGCCTTGGTGACGGGCAGGTGGACTTCAAGGCCATCTTCTCCAAACTTAGCCAGTACGATTACGACGGCTGGGCGGTGTTGGAATGGGAGTGCGCGATCAAATCGAGCGCCCAGGGAGCGGCGGAGGGTGCGCCCTTCATTGCTGAACATATTATTGAAGTGACGGAACGGGCTTTTGATGACTTTGCGGATGCGGGAACGGATGCGGAGACGAATCGGAGGATTTTGGGGATTGGGTGATCATATTTTTGACCATATTCCCGGGATCTGACCCGACCTACGGTCGAGTCTGATCCCGGGCTATCATGGTGATCCTTACCAGGATCGTTTGTCTCACGTCTTGAGAACCTTTTTTGTGTGGTGGCTTTATCTTCGCGCACCAATTTGCGCTTATGTCTCCTACCCCGTTGAAAGTCTTCAAATTTGGTGGTGCTTCCCTTCGTGATGCCGCCGCCATTCGTAACGTCGCCAATATTCTGGCGCTGTTTAAGGATACTCCCATCATGATCGTTGTTTCGGCGATGGGTAAGTCGACCAATGCGTTGGAGGAGGTAGCGCGCGCCTATTACAAACGCGATTTGGATACGGCCCGGGAGAAGCTGAGTGAGATCCACGGCACCACCATGCGTTCGGTAGCGGAACTGTTTCCGGATGGCATTCCGGGTGAACTCGCCGCCAACATCAATGACCTGCTGGTGAGCATCGAATGGATGTTTGAGGACGAACCAAATGAATCCTACGACTACGATTACGACCAGATCGTCAGTTTGGGTGAGCTTCTATCCAGCCACATCGTTAGTGCCTTCCTGAACAGTCAGGATCTGCCCACGACTTGGGTAGATGCGCGCGACTGCATCATGACGGATAATACCTACCGCGAAGGTTGGGTACAGTGGCCGGAAACGCAGGCCCGCATTACGAAGCAAGTGGCGCCCCTGCTGGAAAATGGTGGCTTTGCACTTACCCAGGGTTTCATCGGGTCCACCAGTGAAAATTACACAACCACGCTGGGCCGGGAGGGATCCGATTACTCAGCCGCCATCTTTAGTTACTGCCTCGATGCGGCGGGCATGTACATCTGGAAGGACGTCCCCGGCGTGCTAACGGCCGATCCTCGCTTATTCGACAACGTCAGCAAAATTGACCGCCTCAGTTATAAGGAGGCGATTGAGATGACTTACTACGGCGCAAAGGTGATCCACCCCAAGACGATCAAGCCGCTCCAGAATAAAAGTATTCCCCTACACGTCCGGAGCTTCATCGATCCGGAGGCCGTGGGCACCATCATCAGTGGTGAGGCCGGCGATAGCTACCCACCGATGGTAGCCGTGGAGAAGGACCAAGCGTTGGTTAACATAAGTACCAGGGACTTTTCCTTCGTCGCCGAACACCACATTAGCCAGTTGTTTGACCACATTACGGCGACCCGTCTGCAGGTGAATATGATGCAGAACACAGCCATCAGTTTCAACATTGTGGTGAACGACATTGACGACCGGATCGAGCGATTTCAGGCGCTGGTGGAAAAAGATTTCAAGACCACCGTTGATCGTGACCTGGAACTCATTACCATCCGCCACTACACACCGCAGGTGCGGGATAGTATGCGCCAGGGCAAAGTGATGCTCCTGGAAGGCCGTCTTCCGCTAACCTTGCAAATGGTCATGAAGGACGTACCCGTGATTAAGCGCCGCGATGAACCAGTGGTGGGTTGGAACGCGAAGGTGAGCTAATGTAGACCTCAGGTAGTCAAGAGAGTTAGGAAACCTTTGTTATAAGATTGGTTACTGCTCCGGTGATTCCACCAGCCGTAAACCCAGCCCGGTAATGGCTGGCAGGGGTTCGTCCCGGCTGTTTTGTTCCAGCGTGATCTGGTAAGTACCGACGTTCGGAAAGCGCGTGTCGAGCAGGATCGGAATGGAGTACTCACATTCGCCGCCCGAGCAGTCACCGTTCCACGCACCAAAGTCTCCGGCAAGGTCGATACTGATGCGTTCTTTCGTGCGGATGCCCGTGGGTGGCGTGGTGTAGATATTCAGGTATAGGTTCTCGTACGCGTACTGCTCGGTGTGGTCGACGATGATTTCCAGGTCGTAGGGTTGGTGTGGGTCATCAATACTGAACCCGAAATTGAGGGTATCCGCGTAGCTCCAGCCGTTGCCATTGGTGGCTTGTTGGTATTCGTACATAACAATTGGGCCGCAAGCGGATAGGCAGAAGAGTAAGAGCGCGGCGCTAGCAAATTGCAGGACTGTTTTCATGGATCGTGGGACCATTTGGATCAAAAGGAAAAAGGGCAAACACACTGTGCTTGCCCTCCTCAACGCTTAGTGGTTTAGTTGAAGTACTCCTTCATTCTCTCGAAGAAGCCTTTATCGCCTTTCTGCTGCTGCGGTTTGAAGTTGTCCATATCGCGCATGCGCTCCAGCAGTTCCGTTTCATCCTTGTTCAGCTTCTTGGGCGTCCATAGATTGACGTGAATCAATTGATCCCCTTTGCCGTACCCCTGAAGGGCTGGCAGACCTTTATCGCGGAGGCGGAAGATCTTTCCGGATTGCGTGCCGGCCGGTACCTTGATCTTAACCTTTCCGGTGATGGTGGGTACTTCAACGGAGGTGCCCAGCGCGGCATCAGCAAAATTGAGGTAGAGGTCGTAGATCAATTTCTGGCCATCCCGCTGCAGGAATTCGTGTGGCTTCTCTTTGATATTAATGAGTAGGTCTCCGGCGGGGCCACCGCGGCGCCCGGCGTTACCCTTACCGCGCATGCTGAGCTGCATGTCTTCTTCCACGCCGGCGGGGATATTGACTTCGATGGTGTCCTCATCGTAAGTGCGGCCCTCTCCTTTACAGTTGGTACAGTTGGCTTTGATGACCGTACCCGTGCCCGAACAGGTGGGGCAAGTAGTCGTCGTGGCCATTTGGCCCAGGAAGGTGGACCGTACCTGACGGACGACACCGGCGCCATTACAGGTCGTACAGCTGGATACGCTACTAGAGTCCTTGGCGCCCGAACCGTCACAGACGTCACACTGCTTTTGACGCTTCACCTTGATCCGCTTGGTCACGCCAGTGGCGATCTCCTCGAGTGTCAGGGAAACTTTGATCCGGAGGTTCGACCCACGCTCACCACGGGCCTGGCGACGAGCGCCGCCGCCACCAAAAAAGTCGCCCCCAGCAGCACCACCGCCAAACATATTGCCGAACTGGGACATGATGTCGTCCATCGTCATCCCACCGCCGCCGAAACCGCCTTGTTGCTGGTCAACGCCCGCGTGGCCGAAGCGGTCGTAGCGGCTCTTTTTGTCTTCGTCGCCGAGGACGTCGTAAGCTTCCGCGGCTTCCTTGAATTTATCTTCGGCCACCTTATCGTCCGGGTTACGGTCGGGGTGGTATTTCATGGCCAGTTTACGGTAGGCCTTCTTCAGTTCTTTAGCGTCGGCGTTCTTACCCACGCCCAGTACTTCGTAATAATCTCTCTTAGCCATTTGTCATTTTTAGCCTCGTAAATTGGAGGCAGGTCTTATCATCGCCCCCTATAGTATTGGGATGCGTAAACAGTGAAAGCGTCCAGCTTTATTTTCCGACGACCACTTTGGCGTGGCGAATAATTTTGCCGTTGAGGGTGTAGCCGCGTTCCACGGTATCGACCACCTTGCCGGACATCTCCGGGCTAGGAATTTCGGTGATGGCTTCGTGCAGATCTGCATTGAAGTCTTCGCCGTTGGATTCCATTGGCTTCAGCCCCTGGCCGGATAGTGAATTCAGCAATTTCTTGTGAATCAGACCAACGCCGCTGTCCCACACTTTTTTAGTGTCCTCGTCACTTTCTGCCTGCTTTACAGCACGGTCAAAATCATCGAGTACGGGAAGCAGGGCCAGCATGGTTTTGCGGCCGGCAGTTTCCATCAGGTCCAATTTCTCCCGCTGGCTGCGCCGCTTGTAGTTTTCAAACTCGGCGTACAGGCGGAGGTGGCGATCATCCTTCTCGGCAATCTGCTGGTTGAGGCCGGCAATCACGTTATCGTTACTCGCGGAGGCTGCGGGTTCTTGAAAATCCTCAATCTCCTCCTCAATCTGGTCGGCTACTTGCTGGCCGTCGAGGTCGAGGCCGGCATCTTTAAGGAGATCCTCATCTACAATTGGCTCGTTGTTGGTATTCTTCTTTCCCATTTGGTATAAAATTTAGCTTTTAGAAGTTTGCAAATGTGAGACCACCACCGGCGGTGTGCCGGATTGTCAGTCCGTTTTAAAATAAGTTGTCTACCTACCTCAAACCAAAGAATTACGTCAATGATCGCAGGGCACGGGCTACCTTTGCCGGCCATGCGCGCGTCCGTCTCTTACTGGCTCTTTCGGATTGTCTCCAGCTGCCGCTGGTACTGGTCAGCCGTCACGCGCTACGACGTGCATTCTCCCCAAATTGTATCCTTCATCAATGAGGTTTACCGAGATGATCGGTACTACCACGCGTTTACGGAGATCAGTCGGGTTCGGCAGTCTTGGCGCCACGATAGGCGCAGCATCCAGCTTCTCAGCCAGGGAGCACCTAGTAAAACCATTGCCAGGGGGCGTACGAAGCGGTCGGCCCGGTCGCTGGTGGCGACCAATGCAATTGGAGAATCATCCGGCCGCTTTCTATTTAGGTTGGCATTGTGGCTGAGGGCAGAACGAATTCTGGAGTTTGGTACGAACGCTGGTATTAGTACGCTGTACCTGGCCAAGCCTGATTCGCAGGCGAGGGTAGTTACCGTCGAAGGCAACCCGGAGGTAGCCAATTTGGCGCAGGAGACTTTCCAGCGAGCCGGGGTGCAGCCAGCGGCACACTGCGCGTTATTCGGTAACTGGCTACGGCAAAATCCGCCCACCGCCGCTACACCTTACGATCTGGTATTCATTGATGGGGACCACCGGTACGCTGCTACCCTTGATTACGTCCGCCAGTTGTTGCGGGCGCGGACGGACAAAAGTGTATTCGTAATTGCCGACATCCACTGGTCGGAGGGTATGGAGAGCGCCTGGGCGGAATTGAAGAAACTCCCCGAAGTGACGGCCTCGGTGGATACCTACCACTTTGGACTACTCTTTTTTGAGCCCGGCCTGCGGGGGCCTCACGTAACGCTGATTCCTACGCGCTACAAGCCCTGGCGCCTGGGATTTTTCAATGCAACAGGTTAGGCATCAACGCCGGTTCTCTTTGACTTCAAAGTTGAACCCAGACTTTTCAAGGGCGCGGTAACGACTTTCGTCGAACTCATACAATTTAGCCGGGCGGTGGGCTACGTTTTGCTGGACTTGACCAAGATCGCGTAATAAGTTCATAGCCAGGATCTTCTTGCGGAAATTCCGCTTCTCGAGTTCCGTTTCCCAAATCGCCTCGTAAAGGTGCTGCAACTCGGTGAGCGTAAAGGCCGGTGGAAGAAGCTCGAACCCCACGGGGCGAAGCCGGATGCTTTCCCGTAGTTGCTTCAGCGCTACGGCAACGATTTCCGCGTGGTCGAAAGCTAAGTCGCCCAGGTTGTGGACGGTGTGCCAGGTCACCTCCCGAGCTAGACCCGCTGCTTTAGGCTCGAAGTCGTCAATTTTAACGAGAGAGTAATAGGCTACGGTAATTACCCGCCCCAGCGCGTGGCGGCCGGGTTGGCCGAAGGTGGCGAGTTGTTCCAGGTATACGTCTTCGAGGCCAGTCATTTGCCTGAGTACGCGCTGGGCGGCGGCATCCAGGGCTTCTTCCTTTTCAACGAAGTAGCCCGGCAGGGCCCATTTATCTTCCTCGGGTGCTTCCTTGCGCTTTATGAGCAAGATCTTCAACTCTCCCTCGTCGAAGCCGAAAATCACGTTATCAACGGTAAAGGCTGACTTAAAGTAACTATTGAATCTGTCCCGGGTGCTCAAAGAATGTGTAAGTGGATTAGGCCAAAGATACACGAAAGGCGAAAGCACCCAGCAGCAAACCCGGCGCGCAATTGACACGTTGAAGCGGCATGACGCCAGAAACGACCTACAAGCCAATTGACCCGAGCCGGCAAATCCTGACGGATGCCCAACGCGACGTCCCAGAATTAAAATGGGTGGATGGGTTCAGCCAATTATTGGATACCAAGTTCCGCATTCCAGGAACTGAACAGCGATTTGGCCTGGATTTCATTCTCGGCCTCGTTCCCGGTGCTGGTGACATCGTCTCCCTCGGTATGTCCGGCATATTAGTGGCCACAATGGCCAAGCACGGGGCGAGTTCCAAACTGGTGGCGCGGATGCTCGTCAACGTTGCCCTCGACGCAACCGTGGGGTCGATCCCCATCCTCGGGAATATTTTCGACTTGGTGTATAAGGCCAACTATCGCAACGCCGTCCTCATGCGGGAATACTACGATGAAGGCCGGCACGAAGGCAGTGTGTGGCCCGTCGTCATCGGTGTCATCATCACGATCATTGCCATCTTCATTCTCATGATTTGGCTCACCGTGTCCCTCTTCGGTTGGCTGTTCGATCAGTTCTAAGCCAGGCAGAGATGGCATCGGCCTTATTCTTGTGCTCCACTCAAGCTAGGACAGATAAGGGGGCGCTGCCGCAGGTGCAAGTTAAAGGGAAAGAATGGATCTAGTTGCTGCTGTGGATCTCAACCAAGATGTCCGGCCAAAACGTCAGACCTCAGTCACACTGGCACCCAAGTTCAGAGAGGAGTGCAGCGTGGTTATCCAGGAGCTGATTGGTTAATTCGGACAATTGCTGGTAGTGCGCAGCCAAAATTTCGGCGTCCGCACAGGGGGAGGTGATCTTTTCACTCTTGTAGTCAAAAAGCATCCTAGACGATTTGATGAGGCCAGCTAATTCATCGGCGCGTTGCTGGTGGGAGGCGATGCGGTCCCGCTTTTCTTCCTTCCGCTGGGCGAACGCAATCTTGGCCAGCGTCAGTTCTTCTTGGTCCGAGAAATCTCTCCTGATGATATCGCGGGGATCTACGGCGAATAACTTACTGATCCTTAGCGTCTTGCAAATGCTGGGTTCCGCCAGACCACTCTCGTAGCTGGCGATGTTGCCCCGATTTAGATTGAGCCGCTGAGCAAGTTCAGATTGTGACCAGCCTGCTGCTTTACGCAGGATCCGCAGATTCGAGGCTAGAAAGTTTGGCAGCCTGATGGGTTCAGTTGATGTGGTAGCAGTGGTAGTCATGGTTCCCGAGCTGTTGTGATATCATTTACACCGCGAGGAAGGCCAAGGTTGAAATTTGTCAATTTTTTTTACGTTTCCGCTTCATGCCAGCTAGAATGGAATAGTTATTGCATAATTCTTTGTGCATAAAGTGAGGAGCTATTGCCATTTTAGGTGTTCGCCCTTACTTTTGTAAAAAATATTAACAAGTGAAGAAGAAAGTCATCAAAGCCACCAAAAAGCAACAACGGGAAATCCAGGAGTTGCTCAGTACCATTACCAATAGCCTGCGTGCCTTTAGTTTGAAGCTAACGGGCAACATGAGCGACGCCGAAGATCTCTATCAGGATACGGCGCTGCGTATTATGACTAACGCAGAGAAGTATAACCCCGGCACCAATTTTAAAGCCTGGGCGGTAACGATTATGCGGAACATCTTTATCAATAACTACCGCAAGCGGGTCCGTCGCAATTTGATTATCGATCAAACGCCAAATAACTACTACATCAATAGTGGTAATAAGACTGTCTTAAACGATGGCGAAAACGACGTAACGTTCAATGAGCTACAGGAGTTGGTGGATCGTTTACCGGATGACTTCCGAATTCCATTTCTGATGGCGTTTCAAGGTTACAAGTACGATGAAATCGCTGAGCAATTAGGCTCCCCACTCGGCACGATCAAGTCGAGAATTTTCTTCGCCAGAAAAAAATTACAGAAAATGTACGAGGAGGCCATGCGCGAGCGATCCGTTGCCTAAACTGACGTTCTGCCCTTATAAAATGCGGTTTGCCCCGACCCTGGGAGCTCGCATGATTTTATAACAATACAAAGCACTCAGTGGAATCTTTCCGTGAGTGCTTTGTTATGTTTCAGAACAATGGTTTTCCGTGTTTTCATAACTAGTTTGTTGTAACTTGCACATCGAATTTGAGCTGCATTTTTAGCAAACATGAACGGCAACACCTTAGCTATCTGGGATTTTGAGACGCTCCACGATGCCGTGATGGAGGTGGAATTTGGGTCCGAATGGTATCGCAAATACCCAGGGATCAAGCAGCCTGATGTTGTTAAGGTAGAGAAGCTGTACCGCTCTCTAGAGCACACCTACGAAACTAATTGGCACGATGTTCTGGCGGACTGGCAGTACTTCCACGCTTACCGTGAAGAATTGCTGAGCACACCTATCCGCCCCGTACAAACCTTTAGCCACGAGAAGGGCATGAAGCGGCTTGCCCGGTACAGTGCCTCTCTATTTGACCGGGAACCTTTCGTAAAGGGTTTGTCTAACCTTATTGTAGTTGGGATTACGGATGATCTTATCCCTCTCGTACAGCGAGCGAACGACGCCGGGCTACGGGTGATCGGGATAGGAGCACCTAATCAACCCTGCACTGATTGCGAACCGCTGTGCGAAGAATTTTTCTGGTACGATGATGCGGTATCCGGTATGCAGGCCAAAGTCAAATCGGCGACCGAACAGCAATCCATTGACACCTTGGCCAAAGCCATGTTCAACTTGGCGAACCGGTCCGGCAAAGAGTGGATCCAGCGCGTACACATCAAACCTGCCATGGTGGCCGTCGACCCAGACTTTGACGAAAAGTTATATGGTTACGCTAGCTTCAGTGCTTTTCTCGATGACCATCCGAACGTATTAAGCCACCGCCACCACTACGATCGGGATGAGCCGGAGTACAAACTCAAGGCAAAATTCCGTCAGCTAGCCAACGCTCAACTTTTACCCGAGGAAAAGGCACAACGAAAAACCATTGCAGCCTACTCCCGACTGGCCGCCGAGCAGGGCCTGCGCCTTCCAGCACCCAATACACTTTGGGTTGGCCTGGAGGTATACGCTAACCTCCTGGCCAACAAGCAAGGATTCCGCAACTTCTCAGAACTGGACGAAGAATGTCACCGGCTTCTGGTAAAAGAGTTACCCTACGCTACCCTGACCGACAGCAAAAAAATCCGGCAAGTCCTATTTAAGTGCTTTCTCTTCAGCCCAGGTACGGGAGATCGAATCGGTTTCAGAGAAGAGGTAAAGACCGTGCAAGACATTGAGACGCTTTATTTTGATCTCATCATCGACCGGATCGTGGCGAATACACCTGAACCCGTCGACTACGATGCACTGAGTATCGCCGTTACGGGTAATGCTGATCAGGCCGATAGACTAGCGGCCCGCTCTACCTACCACCAACAACTGGACAAATAGAAAACACGCTGCGGTGTGCAGATTCAGCGATCCAGCTTCTTTCTTTTTGGTAAGAGATAGAAGACCTGCTGGTCAACTCTCGTACCCCTAACTTGTTTCACCGCCTGACCCCTAAACAAGTTACATGGCCAAGTACAGCATCGATCTGCAGGTAGGTAAAGTGAAAGAATCAGAAGCCTCTTCCACTATCGGCGAAACCATCGTCGGGATTGACCTGGGCACCACCAACAGCTTGGTCGCCATCGTCAAAGATGGCATTGCCCAGGCAGTAGCGGGGCCCGATAACAAAAACGTACTCGTCCCTTCTCTAATCCATTTTGCGGAAGACGGTAGTGTTTTGGTAGGTGACGAAGCCCGACCATTTCTGACGACCCACCCGGAGCGGACGATCTATTCCGTCAAACGACTACTGGGGAAAAGCTACGGCGACCTCTCCACGTTTGAGGATCGCTTCGGTTACCGGATAATCGATGAGAACGAGGACCGGCTGGTCAAGATCGCCGTCCCGACGGCAGACGGTAAGGACGATCGGTACTACAGCCCCGTCGAACTCAGCGCCCAGATCCTCAAGACGTTGAAAGCACGCATTGAGCAGGAGTTGGGCACCCCCGTCAGCCGGGCCGTCATTACCGTACCGGCTTACTTCAACGATTCCCAACGTCAGGCTACCCGGGATGCCGGCAAGTTGGCCGGGCTGGACGTGCTACGGATCGTCAACGAACCTACTGCCAGCAGCCTGGCCTACGGGATTGGACTCAAGGATGAGGACGAAGGACAAACCATCGCCGTGTACGACTTAGGCGGTGGCACCTTTGATGTCTCCATCCTCCGGATTGAACAGGGCATCTTTGAAGTAATGGCCACCAATGGCGATACCTTCCTGGGCGGCGACGATTTTGACCAAGCTATCGTCGACTACTTGACGGAGACCTATTCCCTGAACTTGGCATCCCCCGGCTTGCGTGGGTCCATTCGTTTGCTGGCTGAACGGGCGAAAAAGGCGTTGAGCACCCAGAACAGTTATTCGGAGGATTTCCACGGAACTTCCCTCACCATCGATCGCATTACCGTCGATTCTTTGTTTGAGCCCCTCATCGCCCGTACCCTGGCATCCTGCGGCAGCGCCCTCAAGGACGCGGAGCTGGAAAAAGCGGACATTGATCACGTGATCATGGTTGGCGGATCGACGCGCGTACCAGCCGTGCAAAGGGCCGTAACGGAATTCTTTGGCAAGGCAGTAAATAATACGCTCGACCCAGACCAAGTAGTAGCTCTTGGCGCAGCCATCCAGGCGGACGTGCTGGCGGGTAACCAGAAGGACGTGTTGTTGCTGGACATCACCCCACTCTCCCTTGGCATCGAGACCGTGGGTGGACTGATGGACCCAATTATCGCCCGCAACAGCAAAGTCCCTACCCGAGTGGGCCGCAAGTACACTACCTCGGTGGACGGACAAAAGAACCTCAAAGTTGCCGTTTACCAAGGTGAACGTGACCTCGTGGCGGACAACCGAAAATTAGGAGAATTCGTACTGAGCGATATCCCTCCGATGGCCGCCGGCATCCCCCAAATCGAGATTCAATTCTACCTGGATGCGGACGGTATTCTACGGGTGAAGGCCATGGAACACCGGAGCGGCCAGAGCCAGACCGTGACGATCAAAAGCCAGTACGGCATCACCGAAGAGGAAATGGCGGAGATGCTGATTGACAGCATCACCAACGCGGAAACGGACGTGGCCCAACGCGCGCTGGTCGAAGCACGCAACGAAGCGACGAACGTCCTACTCAGCGCCAGAAAATTCCTCAAGCAAAACGAGAGTTGGCTCACCGAAGAGCAAGTAGCGGCGATCACCGGTTACAACGACCGGCTCGAAGCGGCGGTGAAAGGCGACGATAAGGACGCAATCAATGGCCGGCTGCAAGAACTGAATGACTACACTACCCCTCTCGCACACGAAGCGTTGGACCGCAACGTAGCCGCCGCGATCCGCGACGAACAAGTGTAGCCCTACGGACGGGCTCATCCCAAATAATAGGTGAAGGGCGCGAATTGGTGCATCTTTGCGTTGACATTTGGAACGCCCCACGCTAACGCCCTACCCTATGCACCTACTGGCCCGCTTGCTCGCTCTGGTCCTTTTTGGCACCGTGCTTTTTCTGAGCAGTTGTGACACCGAAACGGAATTCCTGACCGGCGACGAAGTGGAACTTCGCTTCAGTACGGACACCCTGACCTTTGATACCGTTTTCACCGACCGGGGCAGTGCCACCCGTATCATGCAGGTGTACAATGACGCAGATGACCCGGTGAAGATCGACCGAATCAGCGTGGAAGGAAATGAAGGTGTCACTTACCGATTCAACGTGGATGGCTTCAGCGGCCCCGTAGCCGAGGAGGTGATTATTTGGGGTGGCGACAGCATTTTCGTTTTCGTCGAAGTCTTCGTGGACCCGACCGCACCGACCGCCGTAAGTCCCTTCATCGCGGAGGACCGATTGGTTTTCCTGACCGGCAACAGCCGCAGTGACGTGGAACTCATCGCCTTTGGGCAAAATGCCTTTTACATTAATGAGTTCCGCCGTGGACGCCTCGGCGTACTGAACTGTGACGCGGGAGAGATTACGCTGCCGAATGACCTACCCGTAGTCATCTACGGATCCCTGGCCGTGGACGACTGCAAACTCATCGTACAAGCCGGTACGGAAATCTACGTACACGGTGGCGTACAGCGGGATACGGATGAGATCTTTACCCGTAACGGCGGCTTCTTCAACGACGGCTTAATTTTAGTTACGGAAACGGCTTCCATCGAAATGCGCGGCACGGCGGACAACCCGATCAGCGTAAGCACTGACCGTCTCGAACCGGAATTTCGGACGGACCCGGCAAAATATCAGGGCTTGATCATCCGGCCGGGTAGCCGGGGGAACATCATTCGCCACACCAGCCTACTCAATTCGATTACGGGGGTGCTGCTGGACAGCCTCTCAGAGGTCCTCATTGAGAATACGACGATTGCTTACACGGGCGGCCCGGCCATTTCGGCTTACCAGTCGGACGTCACCGTACGCAATACCCTGATCCACAGCAATTTTAACAACGCCGTTCAATTCGTGAAGGGTGGATCACTGACGATGGACCACGTTACGATTGCTAATTACGGGGTAGACGCTAGCGCGCTGGTGCTGACCAACTTCACTTGTGATGAGGAAACGGATCTCTGCATTGCCGCCCCGATGGTTACGCGCATCCGTAACTCTATCATCGCGGGTAGCCGGGAGTCAGAAATGCGCCTGCTTGATATTTTTGAGGGGGGCGAGTTGGGCGCTTTCGACATTGAAGTGGCCAATACGGTATTGCGGACGGGAGATGACTTCTTACGCTCCCAAGACGGATTATTCGCCAACTTCTACGACGTGCTGTGTGAGAATTGCGTCAATACGGTCTTCGACGATGCGCTGTTCCTTAATATTGGCCAGGATGACTACCGTTTGGACTCGCTCAGTGTGGCCCGTAACTTGGGTGCCTTCTTACCAGCACTTCCCGTGGACCTTGAAGGTGTGGAGCGGGAGCCAGGAGGTACGGACGCCGGTGCGCTACAGTTTGTACCCGAGGGCTAAACACGTTTCTTCAAGTAGGGATATACACACTACCCGTCAGTGGCGTGGCGCTGCTTCAGCGCATCCTCCCGTAAACGACGGAGGAACGGGCTGGCGAAAATGAAGTCCTCCAGCGTTTCGTTTTCGCTTTCTAAGACTTGGGATTTATCTCCGCGCCAGGCGACGCTACCGTTTTTGAGGAGCAGGATGTTGTCGCCGATCCCCATCACCGAGTTCATGTCGTGGGTATTGATGACGGTAGTGATGTTGTGGGTGTTGGTCAGATCGCAGATCAGCTCATCCACCAGAATGGAGGTCTGGGGATCAAGCCCGGAATTGGGCTCGTCACAGAAGAAGTAATCCGGTTCCAGTACGAGGGCACGGGCGATGCCCACCCGTTTCTGCATTCCGCCGGACACCTCGCTTGGGTAGCGTTCGTTGATGCCTTCCATGTTGACCATTTCGAGGCATTCGTCGACGCGCATCTGCTTTTCCTTCAGCGTTTTGCGGGTGAACATGTCCATGGGGAACCGAATGTTTTCGCCGACCGTCATGGAATCAAAGAGTGCATTGCCCTGGAAGAGCATACCGACGTTCATGCGGATGTTCCGCAGCTGTTTAGCGTTGAGGCTGAAGATGTCCGTATCGCCGTAGAAGACGGAACCCTCGGATGGTTCGAAGAGACCAATTAGCAATTTCAGCAGCACCGTTTTGCCCGCGCCCGAGAGCCCGATGATCAGGTTGGGTTTGCCGGCGTAGAATTCGGTATCGATGCCCTTCAACACGTGGTTTTCACCAAAGGACTTGTGGAGTTTGACCGTACGGATCATGGTGGCTTCGGCTTAGGTGAGGAGGAGGGCAATGATGAAATCGAATAGAAGAATCAGGACGTTCGAAACGACCACGGCGCTGGTGCTCGCTTCCCCCAATTCAATGCTTCCGCCCTTTACGTAGTAGCCGTAGTAGCAGCTGACGGAAGTGATCAGGAAGGCAAAAGCCCCCGCCTTTACGAACATGATGCGAACGTACTTTGGCTCGAAAAACGAGCGCAAGCCCAGTACGTATTCCGTGTGAGATAGGCTCCCCGGTAGCACCGTAGCGAGGTATCCCCCAATAATACTTACGAAAGCACTGATGGCAACCAGCAGGGGAATCATCACTACGGCGGCAATGATCTTGGGCATCACCAGGTAGGCGGCGGTGTTGACGCCCATAATCTCCATAGCGTCGATGTGTTCTTTCTGGCGCATTCCCCCAATCTCTGCAGCGAGGTTGGATCCTACCTTTCCAGCGAGTACGAGGCAGGTGATCGTTGGTGCCATCTCGATGATGGTGATGTCGCGCACGATGTAACCTATATAGTAGGACGGGATAAAGCTATCCCCCAGCTGATCGGCGAACTGTACGGCCGTCACCATGCCGATAAATACCGAGATCAACAGTACGATGAAAAGAGAACCAACCCCGATGGCATCCATTTGGCGCATCGTTTCCCGGTAGTACATCGAAAACCGCTCGGGCTTGGCGATGGCGGACTTCAGCAGCAAGAAATACTTACCAAGGTGTTCAAGAAAAGAAGTTACAAACATGCTGTGAGTCTACGCGCTGGAAAAAGGCCGTCTGATTCCGGCTGGGTTACGGGGTAGAACGTGATGATCAGCGCATAGGTTTTAGTGGAGGCAAAGAGGACTTTAGATTTTGGAAATTAGATCTTAGAGGGGCTTGTCCTAAACCAAATACGTTGACACCAATGCATCGAAATGTCAACAAAAAATCGGAAGATCCGTCCCACCAAGCGCTACGGCGAGTGCTTCAAACGAGCCCGCGTCAAAGATTTTGAGGAGGGCACCTTTAGTGTCAAGCAAATGGTCCAGCTTTACGGCGTATCTTATCAAACGATCTACAACTGGATCGCTAAATACAGTAGCATGGCCAAGAAGAATGCCGTTATCGTCGAAGTCCCCAATAGTCAAACTGCTAAGCTTGCAGAACTGCAACGTCAGCTCGCCGAACAGCAAGCCCTCCTCGGTCGGATGGCCATTCAACTTGACCACAAAACGAGAATGCTGGCCATTTACGAAGAGGAGATGCCGGAGTTCAAAAAAAAAGCTGCTTCCACACTGCGCTCAGCCGACTCTTCGAGCAAAAAGAAGAGCCAATGACGAAGCAAACGATCTATTTAGCCTTGGGCGTTAGTCGACAAGCTCACGCTGCTTTTTGGAAGCGCCGAGCTAAGTACGAGGATGCCATGAACGGAGCTGAGTCTCAGTTAAACCTGTTGCGCAGAGAACACCCCGGCCTGGGCCTACAGAAAGCCTGGAGTATGCTACGGCCGCGGCATATCTCGCGCAACGCATTCTGCCGTGAGATGACCCGGCGTGGCTATGCCCTAGTCCGTAAACGCAACTACGTGCGGGTAACCCGATCGGGGTCCTATCGCTATCCTAATTTAATTAAAGAACTGATTATCAATGGGGTTAACCAAGTATGGCAGAGCGATACGACGTACTATCGCATCAACAATAGCTTTTACTACATCACCTTCATCATTGACGTTTATAGCCGTCAGATCGTAGGTGTCCATACGAGTAAACACCTACTGGCAACGGCAAACATCGCTGCCTTGGAAAGCGCTTTTCGCCAGTGTGGTCAGTCAGATCTACAGGGTCTCATCTTCCACAGCGATGGTGGTTCGCAGTATCGTAGTCGTCAGTTCGTCGAACGACTGCGTAGCAGAGGCATCTCAAGTAGTATGTGCGACGTAGCGCTGGACAATGCTTACGCTGAACGCCTCAACGGTGTGATCAAACAAGAGTACCTCGACCACTGGCAACCCAAAGACTTTGACCAGCTAAAGCGCCTGGTAAACAGAGCCGTGAAGCACTATAATACCAAACGGATCCACGGAAGGTTGCCGTTGCGAAGCAGTCCCAAAGCCTTTGTGGCCGGCTGGCGATCGGATCAGCCAGGCTACCGCTATGCGCTCTTGATCAAGGACGGCCAGGGGGTGAATGAAGACCTGTGCCCAACCGTCGTGAAGTATTTACCCACGCCCGGCAAGTATGCCCGTGAGGGGCGTGGGCAAATACTCCCCGCCGGTGTCAAGTACCTAACTGAGGAAAAATTTAAAAACCGTCGTGCGTAATGGCGCGACTTCATTATTAATCTGTCAACGCTATTTGGTTAGGCACAGCTATCTAAAATCTAATTTCTGAAATCTAACATCTTACATGGGCGCTGCCGCAGGTGCGAGGCAATGGGAACCGTAGCAATCGTAATACTGTGTACAGACGACACAAATTAACCGCCATTACATTCCACAGAGGTTGTCCGTGCGCTTACCTTTGGCCAAAACCAACATTAACATGCGCTTTAGCTTAACGACACTATTAATCCTTTTTCTCTGCACCTGCGGCAGCGCCCAGGTAACACCGGCCGAAGCGCTGGAAGGAATGGGCCGGGGCATCAATCTCGGGAATACCCTGGAACCACCGCAGGAAGGTGGGTGGAATAACGGCCCCGCCCAGGAATCCTACTTCGACCGTTACGTAGAAGCCGGCTTCACCAACGTCCGTATCCCCGTCCGGTGGGACGAGCACACGAGTCGCTCCGCACCCTACGCCATCAACGAAGCGTGGATGGACCGGGTAGAACAAGTAGTCGATTGGGCGCTGGAACGCGACCTCTGGGTGACGCTAAATGGCCACCACGAAGACTGGCTGAAGAACGGATACGCTAACCCTAATCTCCGCGCTCGCTACGACAGTATTTGGGTACAGATCATCGATCGGTTCCAGGACAAGGATGAAAAACTGCTCTACGAGATCATCAATGAACCGAATGGTATGTCAGTCGCGCAAGTCGATGACCTGAACGCTCGTATTCTGGGAATCATCCGCGAGGTAGAGCCTACCCGGATTGTCATCTACGGCGGCAACGTCTACGCCAACTCCGCCGAGCTTTTTGCCGCGGCCATTCCGCAGGATGATTACATCATGGGTTACTTTCACTCCTACGATCCGTGGCCCTTTGCCGGACAGGCACAGCGCGGTTGGGGTTCGGTGGCCGATTACGAAAACATGGAACGCCAACTCGGTGGCGCCGCCGCCTGGGCCGACGTGAATAACGTAGCCGTGACCATCAGCGAATTCGGAGCGATCCACGAAAACGACTACAACGACCGGATGCGTTACTACGCCGCTTACGTCGATGCCGTGCAACGCCACGGCTTCAGCTGGTCGGTGTGGGACGATGGTGGAATGTTTGGCGTCCTCAACCGGGGCGCGGGTACGTGGCCACCGGAAAAGGATATCCTTGTTCACTACTACCCGGACTCTCCCCATCGTGTCGACGTGCAGGTAGAAAACGAAGCGGGATCAACGGGCCCGGTTGCCAAAGTCACCTGGGAGAATCGCCGCCAGGACAATGATGCCATCATCATGGAGCGCAGCGTAAACGGCGGGCCTTTTGAGCAAGTCGCAACGCTGGCTTCCGACGCCGAACTTTACGAAGATGCCACGGTGGAAATCGGCCGCTCCTACGCTTACCGGATGTACACCCATCGCCCCGACGGTACCCTGCTCCACGGATACCCACAGCGCGCAAGCATTACGAGCAACGTGCAACTTCCGTTTAACGGAACGCCACTCGCCATTCCGGGAACCATTGACACGAAAGACTACGACCTCGGCGGTCAGGGGCTCGCTTACAACGATCAGGAAGACAGCAATATCCCGGGTGGTTTCCGTCCGGCTGAAGGTGTTGACCTGGAGCCGAATGGCAAGGGTGGCTTCCACATCGGTTACGTCAACCAGGGAGAATGGGTTGAATACACAGTGGACGTCGCTACAGCCGGCACCTACGAAGTGACGGCCTCCGTGGCCAGCGAACAGAGTGGTGGCGCCTTCACGGTTGGCTTCCCGGATGACAACTCCATCAGCTTCCCCAACATCTCCGCAACGGGTGGATGGACGACGCACACTACCATCGCCTCCCAGGGTACGCTCACCCTCGCGGCCGGCGAACAGGTCTTCCGCATCAGTATTACCGGTGCAGCTCCAGTAAATATCGATGAGCTGACCTTCACCCTGCAGTCCACTTCCACTACGGAAGTGGTGGCCGGTCACGGTACGGACCTCTACCCCAACCCGGTCGGCGCTGAACTTCGCTTCACCCTACCGAAAGGCCAGGGTGGCCAGGTGGACGCCAGCGGTACCGTAAGTGTTTACAATGCAGCGGGTGAACGCGTCCGTGAGGTCCAGGCCGCGGGCAATACGCTCGACATTGATGTTGCCGACCTTAGCGCGGGCAGCTACGTGCTGCGTTACGTTACGGATGCGCGGACTACCGTTTACCGTTTCGTGAAGCAAAAGTGATACACAATCTATTTAGCTGCTCGTAAAATTTTACCTGCGGCCTCATCATCCTTAAGAGGAGATCTTCCAAGTGGAAGGTCTCCTCTTTTTTTTATAAAAATCCTTCAAAACAACCTCAGAAGCACGCACAAACCTAACTTACTGCAAATCAATATTTTACAATTTTAACAACCGTTTTTATACGCATTTATTCATTTACATACGCATTTAATCGCAAGTATATGTTTAAAAAACGAATGTAGGGATCCGGTGCTCCCACCTTTGCATAGTCACCGATAGAAAGGGAAGCATAACCGCTACTCTTCCTGAATGGCGACGCATTCATCACTCCCGGGCTTCCGCACCCAACAACCTTACTGGCGGGGGCTCACAAATCATTCTTTTATGTCTATTCGCAACAACGTATCCCTCATTGGTAACCTCGGCGCCGCTCCTAACGTAACGACGACAGCCAGTGGGACCAACATTACCGACTTCTCCCTGGCTACCAACGAGTACTTCCGAGATCGGGAAGGCAATCGCCAAACCCGCACCATGTGGCACCGGGTGAAGGCCTTCGGCAAGACTGCCGAAATACTGGGGCAGTACCTCCAATCCGGTAGCCAGGTGGCCATCGAAGGTCGGATCAACTACAGCAAGTGGGTCGATAAGCACGACCAGGTCCGGGTCAGCACTGAAATCATCGTGGAGGACTTCACCTTCCTGAGCGCTGCCCAACCGCAGCAGGCTACCGGTGCGGAACAAGTGGCCGCTACCGTTGAGCCAACTACTCCGGCTTCGGTGGCGGCCGAGCCCACGGCAGCTTACGGTGATAACCCCGCTACGAAGGCTACCAAGCCGAAGCGCCGGGCTAACGCGAAGAAGGCGGTCAGCAAAAAAGCTACCGAAGCACGGGTACCGCTAACTACGCTGATCGATAGCGACGAACTTCCGTTCTAAGGCCGGGAGACAACTTACAATTACAGCAGACTTTATTGAGGCTACGGAAATGTCCGTAGCCTCTTTTTTTAACCCTAGACCTACAGCCGTGACTGCTGCACTTGGCTATCTAAGGCAATGACCGTTAACCAACTGTTGACGTGCTGCACAAGGTTGTTTCCCCCTCAATCCGCTACCATTGTTAGTACCTTGCCGGCCATGATTTTTGAACAACCTGAAAGTGAGGCCAACGAAGCCCCTCCCCTCCTGGGAAGTTGGCGGAGAATGTACGTGGCAGTTCTCGTAGCCCACCTTGCCCTCGTCGTGTTTTTCTACCTTTTCAGCACCAGCTACGCATGAGTACTATTGACTGGCTGGTAATGACCGGCACCCTGGCGGCCATCGTGATCTACGGGGTGATGCAGACACGTTCTGTCAACAACGTAAAGAGTTACCTACTTGGTGATCGGGACCTTAAATGGTGGACGATCGGCCTGTCGGTCATGGCTACCCAGGCCAGTGCCATCACGTTTTTGAGCACGCCGGGCCAAGCGTACAATAGCGGATTGGGTTTTGCTCAATTCTACTTCGGTCTGCCGCTGGCGATGGTCATCCTGTGTGCCTTTGTGCTGCCGATTTACTACCGGCTAAAGGTGTACACGGCCTACGAATATCTGGAGGGTAGGTTTGACCTGAAGGTGAGGTCGCTTACGGCCATACTCTTCCTCATTCAGCGCGGTTTGGCGGCGGGGATCACCATTTATGCGCCGGCCATTATTCTTTCCTCTATCCTGGGTTGGTCGCTCAACCTGACCATTTTCCTCATTGGGATTGTGGTGATCTTTTACACCGTATTGGGTGGGACGAAAGCAGTATCCGTCACCCAGCGGCAGCAAATGATCATCATTTTGCTCGGCATGGTGGCCGCCGGCTTCGTGGTCGTCAACAAATTACCCGAGGGGATTGGCATGGGTGACGCCCTTAACATTGCGGGCAATCTGGGTAAACTGGAAGTGATCGACTTCAAATTCGATCTGAACGATCGCTACAACATTTGGTCCGCCATGCTCGGGGGCACCTTCCTCTTCCTAAGCTACTTCGGTACGGACCAGAGCCAGGTCCAACGCTACCTCTCCGGCAAGAGCCTGACGGAAAGTCGTTTGGGGCTACTGTTCAATGGCTTGCTAAAAGTCCCAATGCAGTTCCTCATCCTTTTCATTGGAGTGATGGTCTTCGTGTTCTTCCTCTTCGTAGCTCCACCGGTGCACTTCAATACGGCGAATCTTGATAAAGTTAGGGACTCGGAATACGCAACGGAATTAGCTGAACTACAGGAACGCAATGCAGCCATCGCTGACGAAACCGGCGGGGCAGCTATGGAACTAGCTCAGGCTCTCCGCCAGGAAAACGAAGCGCAGATTCAGACGGCGACGGCTAACCTGCAAACTGCCGTAGCCAGCCGCGCGGCGCTCTCCGACCGGGTGGACGAATTGATCGAACTAGAAGCCGCCGGGCGAGGCTCGGATACGATCACGGAGGATCGGGACTACGTCTTCATCACCTTCATCATTAACTACCTACCTATCGGCTTAGTAGGATTATTACTAGCCGTCATCTTTAGCGCTGCTATGTCCAGCACTAGTTCAGAACTAAACGCGTTGGCAACGACTACGATGGTTGACCTATATCGACGGACGCTCGTACCCGACAAAACGGACGCCCACTATTTGATGATGAGTAAGGTGCTGACCGTTGGCTGGGGCTGCGTGGCCCTCCTGTTTGCCACATCCGCCAACCTGTTTGACAACCTGATTCAAGCGGTCAACATCATCGGATCGCTGTTCTACGGGGTGATCCTGGGCGTTTTCGCGGTGGCCTTTTTCTTCAAGCGCGTCGGTGCCCGGGCGGTTTTGAACGCGGCTATTATCGTGCAGGCCCTCGTGACGGTGACTTTCTTCCTTTCTTACTTTGAATACATCGACCTCGCCTACCTGTGGTTAAATCTAATTGGCTGCGTCCTGACCATTCTCCTGGCCACCCTGTTTGAGGGAGCAGGCCTAAAGAACAAGGATAACATCGACGATTCTGTCCTCCCTAAGTAGAGACCATGACGACCAGACTTTACCCCGCCCACCTCGAAGCCATTGCGCAGGCCTTGCAAGCCATCTTTTTGGAGGGCGCCTACGCCGACCGGGAAATCTCAAAAGTGCTGAAGGCGGATAAGCGCCGGGGCAGTAAGGACCGTGCCTTCATCGCCGAGCAAACCTACGGGGTGGTCCGCCATTACCGCATGCTGCGGCACGTCAGCGAGGTAGATCAGCCAAAAACCCGCGAAGATTTCTGGCGGCTCATCGGTACCTGGCTGATAATGCAGGGCATTGACCTACCCAACTGGAAGGAATTTGGGGATCTCTCCGCAGAAGTAGTCCAAAAGCGCAAACTAGCACTTGAAGGTCAACGGCCAGTGCTAGAATCCATTCCGGATTGGCTCGACGAATTAGGCCAACAGCAACTAGGTGACGTCTGGCCAGCTACCCTCTCTGCCCTTAATGAACAGGCACCCGTCGTCCTCCGGGCCAACCGACTCAAAACTGAGCCGGAAACTTTAATTAAGCTACTTAGGGAAGAGCAAATTGGTACGGAACACATCGGTGCCGACGGCCTCCTAGTCACGGAACGCCGAAACTTGTTCGTCACCAAAGCTTTCAAAAATGGCCTCTTTGAAGTGCAGGACTTTAGCAGCCAGCAGGCCGCTCCCGCCCTGGAAGTCGAGCCCGGCTATACCGTTATCGATGCCTGCGCCGGAGCCGGCGGCAAGAGCTTGCACCTCGCTGCGCTGATGGAAAACCGCGGTAAACTACTGAGCTTGGACATCCACGGGTGGAAACTCAACGAACTCAAGAAAAGGGCGCGCCGCAACGGCGTCAATAATCTGGAAACGCGGGCCATCACCTCCACCAAAGTCATTAAGCGACTTACCGGGCGGGCGGATCGCTTGTTGTTGGACGTCCCCTGTTCCGGCCTCGGCGTCCTGCGGCGAAATCCTGATGCCAAATGGAAGCTCAGCCCTGAATTTATTGACCGGGTCATTACCGAGCAGGCGGATATTTTAGCCCGCTACAGCCGCATGGTAAAAGACGGCGGTAAGATGGTGTACGCCACGTGCAGCATCCTCCCACGGGAGAATGACGATCAGGTAACCAAATTCCTCGCCTCGGAGGCAGGTACGGGGTGGGCGCTGGTTCGTAAGCACACCTACTTACCGCAGGTGGAAGGTTACGATGGCTTCTTCGTGTCACAGTTGCAAAAGGGGAAATCCTAACCAATCGGAAGGCACCTATATATTATCAGTCGGTAGTTCGGCTAACAAAGAATCGCTTCATCCGGCCGATGTTCTTCGCCTCAAAGGTGCCGGCTTCTTCGCAGACATAACTGTCTGAAATCTCCTCCTTGGTCGTCTCGCTAATAGCGACCTTTCCGGATTCGCCAGCCGTCTCCAAGCGAGCGGCTTGGTTGACCGTATCCCCCCACACATCGTAAGCGAATTTATTCAGGCCCACTACTCCGGCAACCACTGGGCCGGTGTGGATGCCAATCCTCGCCTTAAAGTGGCTGTGCGTACTAAGGTAGTTTTGGATAGCTAGCGCGGCGGCAACGCAGCGTTCTGCGTGGTCATCGGAAGGAACAGGCAGCCCACCGGCACACATGTAGGCATCGCCAATCGTCTTGATCTTCTCCAGACCGTGGCGTTCGATGATACGATCGAGTTCCTTGAAAGCCTCATCCAGGTAGCGGACCAGTTGTTCCGCCGAGACAGTTTTTGAAAGCGCACTGAATCCGATAAAGTCTACGAATAAGATGGTCGCGGAAGCAAAACTCTTAGCGGTCGCCTTTCCCTGCTCTTTGAGTTCCCGGGCCACCGGTGCCGGCAGAATGTTCAGCAGCAGTTCATCCGACCGCTGCCGCTCGCGTTCAATGGTAAGGTTACGTTCCTCTAGCGCGGCGGCGTGTTTTTTACTGGACCGGAAGCGCCAGTAGACGGACCCCAGCGTGATGATGGTAGCCAGCGCCAGGAGTAACAGAAAATTTCTGCGCTGCCGTTCCTCCTTAATGCGGAGGTCCTGCAAACTCAGTTCACGGTCTTGTTTGACGAGTTCGAAGGAATCTTCCAGGACCCTAAAGGCATAATCGTCGAGTAAGCGATCCTTTTGTTCCAGTAGCACCAATTGCCGTAGTTGGCTATCGTTAAGCGCGGTGATTTCCTTTTCCTGCAAGGCCAGAATGGTTTGTAGTGCGCCTTCAGTGAGCGCAGAATCTGAGGGCAACTCCTGCAACTGCTTGCGCCGACGTTCTCGCCGGGCGTTGAGCTCGTCGTTATTTGCCAAGGGTTGAACTTCCCCGAGTTTATCCATAACGGCCATAGCGGAGTCCAGTGCTCCGACCATTCTGCGGCGCCTGAACACCGAAGCGGCATCTTTCAGCAATACTACTCCAGCCGTCTTTTGCTCAATCGAGGCAGTTGGATCCAAGGCCAGCGCTTTGCCCTGTAGGTAATTTGCGTTCGCTTCCAGTTCAGTCAATTGAGCCTGGCTGGCGGTATTGGCGAGGCCTTTACTTTGCGCGGCAGCGGCGCGGTAATTTTTCTCGGCGAGCAACTGCTCAATTACCTCCAATTGTTGCAGGTACACTTCATCCTGTGCGCCAACGACACACCCGACTAGCGTCAATAAGCAAATTAGCCAATTCTTCATGGCTGCTACTACCCGCAACGGGTAGCTAGTGTTTACCTATGCCGTTAAGAACGGTACTTTGCGTTCACGGTCAAGCCCCGAAATTCTGCGTTCGGTTCGGCGCTGCCGCGGGTGCCGGGTAAGGACTCCCGGAGCTGCTTGCGGTAGGTCTCCGCATCAAAGTTCTCGGACGGGGCGAAGGCGTTATCCAAATCCTCGATGGATTGGCTGCGCTGCGCCAGCGGGCTACTCGTCCGTTGCGTGAGGACACTCAATCCTACGGTGCCGGCCACAATCAGGAAAAGGGCGGCGATCATCCAGGGGCGAATCCCGAAAAGCCGGGTGGAGGACCGGCTGCCACGGTCCAGCCGGTGCTCCAACCGGTTCCAGGCGCGGGGGGATGGTGTACGACGGATGCCGGAGGCCCGCTGCCGAAATTCCTGCTCGAATGGATCAAATTGTGCCATAGCTCTAATCGTTGTAGTTCGGGCTGTACCCAAGTTGAGATAATTGGTCCCGCATGCGCTTCTTGGCCAGGATCAACTGGCTCTTACTCGTGTTGATGCTGATGCCCAGCATATCGGCGATCTCCCGGTGCTTGTAACCCTCCACGACGTAAAGGTTGAAGACCGTCCGGTATCCCACCGGCATCAGATCCAGCTGGTGAAGGATATCGGCTTCACTCAGTGAAGCGGTGGCGGAAGCCGGCGTGGAGAAGTATTGCGGGTTCACGTCAGCAATTTCAGTTGCCTGTTTGAGGGCGTGTTTTTTACGCAACAACATCAGGGCTTCGTTGACCACGATGCGGCGGATCCAACCCTCAAAACTACCGTCCTCCTTGAAGGAAGCGATCTTATCGAAGGCCTTGAAGAAGCCACTTACCATGACGTCCTCCGCGTCCGTATCCCGATTGGTGTAACGGCGGGCGACACCGAGCATGGTGGAGCTGTAACGGTCGTAGACGGCACGCTGAGTGCGGCGATCCTTTCGTTTGCAGCCTTGTACCATTTCTTGCTCGGTCATAGTTGCGAGGGTTGGCCTTTAGATGCCACTCGTTTTGGTTTTGGTGTCCGGTAACCAATCAAAGCCAAAGATTTCCCGGAAGTGGCGCTTGACGATCGGCTTCACCTCGGCCAACTCAATCGGGCGACCAATCTCCAGGCTGAGGCTGGTTACGGACCGGTCGCTCTCGTCAATACCACAGGGAACGATATTACCGAAGTGGGTCAAATTAGGCCGAACGTTGAAGGCAAAACCGTGCAGGGTCGTCCAACGGCTCAGGTGGACACCGATGGCACAGATCTTACAGCGCGGTTGCCGGCGGGTTGCATCTCCGGGTAACCAAACTCCAGTGTAGCCATCGTCGCGCTCCGCAGCCACCCCAAAGTCAGCGCAGGTGCGAATGACGACCTCCTCCAGGCTGCGGACGTAGCGGTGAACGTCCGTGAAATACTCTTCCAAGTCGAAGAGAGGATAGGCAACAAGTTGGCCGGGGCCGTGGTAGGTGATATCCCCACCCCGATTGATCTTGTAGAAAGTGAAACCTTGTTCGGCCAGCGCTTGCTCGTCCAGCAACAGGTGTTCGATACTGCCAGATTTCCCCAGCGTATAAACCGGGGGGTGCTCCACAAAGAGCAGTTCGTGGGTTTGGGGCAGCGGATCGTTTCCGGCTTTCTTCCGCTCCCGGTTTACCCGTTTGCGGGCGACGATGGCGGCGTGGCGTTCGGTTTGGAGGTCCCAGGCTTGCTTGTAATCCAGGAGGCCAAGGTCTTCAAACTTCACGATTGGAGTTTCGTCCTTCATGGGGAGAGAACAACTTTTGTCCGGTCTCGGTCGAAACACTGACGGTACATCCGCTTCCCACTTACCCGGCACCTGCGGCAGCGCCCGAAAATCTTAGCTAGCAGGTACCCGAACCAGATTGCTATTCTCCGATGCAGATGACGATCTTGCCGACGTTGGCGTTGGACTGCATATACTTCAGGGCATCGTCGGCGTCCTCCCAATCGTAAATGGTATCGACGATGGCGCGGAGGGAGCGGTCGGCAAAGAGCGGCCAAACTTGATCGCGGAAGTCGGCGAGCAACTGTGCCTTGTAATCCGCGCTGCGGTTGCGAAGGGTGCTGCCAACGAGGGTGAGACGGCGGAGGAGTACCTGAGCAAGGTCGACTTGCTCCTCGGCCGCACCACCGAGTAAACTCAGGAGAACGACGCAACCATCCGTGGCGGCGCAGCGGAAATTCTGTTTGGCGTAGGTCGGCCCCACAAAGTCGATGATGAGGTGGACGCCCTGGCCGTCCGTTTTTTCGAGAATGACGTCGGCAAAGTCTTCCTTGCGGTAGTCGATACATACGTCGGCACCTAACTCGTACAAGCGCTGGTGTTTATTGGCCGAAGCCGTCACGAATACCCTTGCGCCGCTAAATTTCGCGAGCTGGATCATCGCCGTCCCTACCCCACTCGCGCCCGCGTGGATGAGGATATCGTCACCTTCTTCCAAATCACCCAACCAGTAGAGGGCCTGAAAAGCCGTAACAAACACCTCGGGCACCGCAGCGGCCTTGGTGAAGGACATTCCCGAAGGCAACTTGAGGCACATGCTGGCCGGTACTGCCGCGAGCTGACCATAGCCGCCACCGTCAACTAAAGCGCAGACGTTGTCGCCAACGGCCAGCCCTTCCACTTCAGCCCCTACTTCAATGACGGTACCCGCGAGGTCCAAACCGAGGATCTCCCCCGGCGTACCGTAGCCGGGATACTTGCCGGCTAGCTGCAACAGGTCGGCCCGGTTGACGGAGGTGGCGACGACGGCGACCAGCACCTCATTGGGCTGGATGGTCGGATCGGCCACTTCGGCGATGCTCAAATTTTCGGGGCCGCCGTTTTCGGCGAAGAGGATGGCCTTCATAGCAGGTACTTCGTGGTAGTTGGTTATTTTACTTCCAGGTCGAATGCGTTGACGGGCAAGCCCTCCTGGCTGAAGAGATTACCGTCGGGATTATTCGCCCAGTTGTAACGCACGCGCAAGATATCACCTCCGGTGGGATGAACGACCATTATTCCGGAACCACCATTTGAGATGGCGGGGGCAAAGTGCCATTCGCCGTCCGCATCCTGCATGGTGAAGCCACGAACGTAACCGTAGGGGTCGTCGGTCATCACCTTCAGGCCGCCGGCGGCGTTGGCAAATTGGATGTCTACCATGGACGCATCACCAAACAAGCTTTTGGCGGAGAGGGCCATTGGGCTATCTGCGACGACGTCGCGGTCGTACACGTCCTGGAGGGCGTGCAGGGAAAGGCGACGGCCGACCTCCCACTTGTTCCTGGGGTGGATGTCGTCCGCCTCCCCGATGTCGGTAATGACGGCCATGCCCGTAACCGGTTCGCTCAGCGCGTCGGTCTGGCTCTGGCGGATGGTGGCCCAACCGGGTTCGTTGGCTGACTTCACCTCATCCTGAAAATTGGCTAATTGCACCCAGTAGAAGGGCAGCGTTCCCGGGTGGTCAAAGAAGCCCCGCCACTGGCGGATGAGGTTTTTCATGTGGCCGGCGTAGGCTACGTTATCGCCTTCTCCAGCGTTGGATTCACCCTGGTACCAGAGCACTCCGGAGAGCGGCATGCCTTCGAGTGGGGCAATCATGGCGTTGTAGAGGATCGTTGCAATCTGGTTGGGGTTGGCGTCGATCTTGAACTCGCCAATGTTGTACTTGTAGTCACCGGCCAGTGACACCTTACCGCTTTCGGTCTCCAGGTAAAAGGCTTCCGGACTGGCGGAGAAACCACCTCCTCCCTGTCCATCAAAGATGCGGAACGTGAGTTGGTTTACGCCAGCTTTTAAAACACCGGGCTCGAGCGTGTAGACGCGCGGCGTCGAGTAAGCGCTGGGGTAGCTGCCGACTAGTTTTCCGTTGACGTAGGTATAATCGCCGTCATCGATCGCCCCGAGGTAGAGGGTGGCTTTGCCGGCGGCCTGTTCGGTGGTCAAGTTAATGTCCTTACGGAAGTAGAAGTACCCATCTACGGAGGGGTAACCGGCGGCCTCCCAAAAGGTGGGCAGCGTCATCGTAGGCCAATCGGAGTCGTCAAAGTCGGGCGTCAGCCAGCCCATTGCTTCGCCCTTATCTTCCGTAGGGATCTCCCGGCCGGGGAAGTTCTTCTCGAAGGCAGCGCGGCCAATTTCGCCGGCTATTTCCAGGGCATCCTGTTGGTCCTTTAGCGCATCCCTGCCGGTGATTCCCAGGGCTTCCGGGCTCATCCAGGGCTCGATGCGGCTGCCCCCCCAACTGCTGTGGAGGAGGCCGATGGGTACGTCCACTTCTTTACGCAGGTAGTGGGCGAAGTAGCTCCCAACTCCACTAAAATCGCCGATGGTTTCCGCGTCGCCGACCATCCAGTCCGGCCCGTACTGGTAGCTGATCTGTAGGTGCTCGCGGGGCTGGCCGTCGTAGACGTGGTCCACTTTAATTTCCCGGATCAGGGGGTCGGCAATGGCCTTCGCCCGTTCGCCGGATTCGTCCGATTGCGCCAGCCGCCACTCCATGTTCGACTGGCCGGAGAGAAGGTACACGTCGCCGAAGTACACGTCCTCAATGCTCACGCGCTCGCGGCCACTCTGAATGGCAATTTTGTACGGCCCACCGGCTTTGGTGGGTGGCAGAGTGGTTTTCCAACGGCCGGATTTATCCGCCTTTACGCTCATCACTTTCTCTCCAAAAGTAATCTGCACTTTCTTCCCCGGTGGCGCCCAACCCCAGAGTGGGTGGTTGACGTTGCGCTGCAGCACCGCATGGTTAGCAAACGTTTCGAAAAAGCTCAACTCCTGGGCGCTGACGCAGGTGCAAAGCATGGACAGCAGGAGGCTGGTAAAAAGGTGGCGCATGACGGCTAAAGTATAGGTGTCAAAATTAGGATCGACCACCAAAGTAAGCAGTGAGGAGGGACCAGCAAGGCTTATCCCCTTCTTTCTGATGTTGCAATGGATTGCCCGTGCCAATATCTTCCCAAAGCGGTTACCTTCGGCAAAAATTTGACCCCATGTCCGCGCTCACCGCCATTGGCCCCATCGACGGCCGCTACGCCAGTAAAACCCAGGAATTAAGTAAATACTTCAGCGAGTTCGGATTAATCCGTTACCGCGTGCTCGTCGAGGTCCGCTACCTCCAGGCCCTGCACCGGATGGGGCTCCCCCAACTCCAGCACCTCACCCAAAAGCAGGTGGATGGTCTGTCGGAAATGGTGGACAATTTCAGTGAGTCCGACGCCCAAACCATCAAGAAGACCGAACGGACAACCAACCACGACGTGAAGGCCGTGGAATACTTCGTCAAAGAAAAGATGACCGAAGCCGGGATGACGGACGTGCTGGAGTTCGTCCACTTCGGGCTGACGAGCCAGGACATCAACAACACGGCCATCCCCCTTTCCATCAAGGATGCCATGACCGACGTGATGGCCCCCGCGCTGGAGGGGTTGATCAGTATGGTGGACCGCCACGTCCAGGATTGGGCGGAGGTACCGATGCTGGCCAAGACCCACGGGCAACCGGCTTCCCCTACCCTCTTAGGCAAGGAATTCAGTGTTTGGACCCACCGCTTGCGGGAGCAGTTGCGTCAGTTACAAGAAGTGCCCATCCCCGCCAAGTTTGGTGGTGCCACGGGGAATATGAATGCGCACTACGTCACCTTCCCTGATTACGATTGGCACGCGTTCGCCACCCAGTTTGTCGGGGATGACTTGGGCCTGAAACGATCTTACCCGACCACGCAGATTGAGCACTACGATAACTTGGCGGCTATGTTCCACGCCTTCAACCGGATCAGTACGATCCTGATTGATCTGTGCCGCGACATTTGGCAGTACATTTCCATGGAATACTTCCGCCAGCGCACGATTGCGGGTGAGATTGGCAGCTCCGCCATGCCGCACAAGGTCAACCCCATCGACTTTGAGAATGCCGAGGGTAACCTAGGAATCGCCCGGGCGTTGTTTACCCACTTGGCCGATAAGCTACCCATCAGCCGGCTGCAGCGGGACCTTACGGATTCTACCGTGCTGCGCAACGTTGGCCTGCCGGTTGCCCACGTCCTCCTGGCCATCAAGGCTATTGAAAAAGGATTCAGCAAACTACTGCTGAACGAGGCCAAGCTGGCGTCCGATCTCGAAGCTAATTGGATTGTCTGTGCCGAAGCCATCCAAAACATCCTCCGCCGGGAGGGTTACCCGAAGCCCTACGAGGCGCTGAAGGAATTGACGCGAGGAAGGACGGAGTTCTCAGAGGCCATCCTGCATGACTTCATCGACGGATTGAACGTTAGCGATTCCATCAAGGCGGAGCTGAAACTGATCCGGCCGGAGACTTACGTGGGGAAGTTTTAGGAGACCTACTTGAGTTGAGAAAAAGGACGTTTGAATGTCATTTATAGCCCTCTCCCCCAGCCCTTCTCCAAGGGAGAGGGGAGTTTAAAAAGGGAAAATATTTTCCGCTACTTCAAGAATTAACCACCGTACAAATCCATGCACATGAACTACCGCAGACTTGGCAAGACCAACTTCAACGTATCAGAAATTTCCCTCGGCACCTGGCAGGTTGGTGGCAAGTGGGGCGAGGATTTTAGCGACCAAACCGCCGATACCATCCTAAACGAGGCGATTGATGGCGGAGTAAATTTCATTGATACGGCCGACGTGTATTCCGCAGGACTTAGTGAAAAAGCGGTAGGTAGAATCGTTCGCAGCCGGTCGGAACGGATCTACGTGGCGAGTAAGTGCGGGCGGCAGATTAACCCACACGTAAACGAAGGCTACACGAAGGAAGCCTTGACTAAGTACGTCGACGAAACCTTACAACGCACTGGCCTTGAACGGATTGATTTGATCCAGCTTCACTGTCCACCAACGGAAGTATACTACCGCCCCGAGATTTTCGGATTGTTCGAAGACTTGAAAACCGCGGGTAAGATCCAGCATTTAGGCGTCAGCGTAGAGAAGGTGGAGGAAGGCCTGAAAGCGATGGAGTTCGATAACGTAACGACCATCCAGGTTATCTTCAACGTCTTCCGCCAGCGGCCCTTAGAAGTGCTTTTCCCAACCGCCCAGCGGAAGGACGTAGGGATCATTGTGCGCGTCCCTCTGGCGAGTGGCTTGCTGACGGGTAAGTTCTCACCGGATACCACTTTTGGCGAGGAAGACCACCGCCACTTCAACCGAGACGGCGCTGGGTTCGATAAGGGAGAAACCTTTTCGGGAGTGGATTATGACCTTGGCTTGCGGGCCGTTGAGCGGATCAAGGAGCTTTTCCCGGAGGGCGATAGTTTGGCTCAGCGTGCTTTACAGTGGGTGCTGCGCCACGATGCGGTGAGTACCGTTATTCCAGGTGCTTCGCGGGTGGAGCACGTGCGGTCAAATCTCGCGGCTACTGATCTCGCACCACTCTCCGACGCTCAGTACGATGGCTTAAATGCTGTTTATACGGACCTAGTCAAAGCAACGGTGCACCAACTGTGGTAGCCGTTAGGATTTGCGTAACGGTTAATCGTTCCGTTTACTAAGGTTGTCTGAATTGTGTCCATACCCTTTCACTTTGGGGTAGGTAGGCTATACATTAGAGCATCTTATTTCGGGAAGGCTTTCTATTCCTGATGGTCTTACCCGCTTTCCAAACCCTAGTCGACACACACATGAAGTCTTTTTTCGCGCTCTTATGCGCATCCTCCCTATTATTGGCCACCGGTTGCGCGAGCATCGTCAGCAAAAGCAACTATCCATTCACCGTCAATGCCACGCCGAAGACGGCGAAGATTACCATCAAGGACGATAACATGCAAACCATCTTCACCGGGTCATCGCCCGCTACGGTTGACCTGAAGGCCGGAAATGGTTTTTTCAAAAAGGCGAGCTACACCTTGGTAGTAACGGCACCTGGCTACGAAGAAATGATGGCGCCGATCAACTTCAAGGTTGATGGTTGGTACTTCGGCAACATTCTTTTCGGTGGCTTCGTCGGCCTGCTCATTGTGGACCCCCTCACCGGTGCCATGTTTAAGATCGAACGAGAGTACATGCAGGTCAACCTGCAGCCGGACGGCAAACCAATGGGTAAAGCGGAATTGAAGATCATGGACATCAACGATATCCCCGAAACCTGGAAGCCACACTTGGTCCGCTTGTCAGAGTAGCTGGCAACAGCTTACACACGTTAGTGGCGTATTGAGCAAGGCTACAACCCGAATGAAAAAAGTTACGACCGTACCAATCTGCCATACTATATTGCAACCACGTGCCACCCGGCACCCGGTTCAACCCCATCCCGAAATTTGGGGAGGCGAAGCCGAAAACCTGTCAGAGTAGGCGACATTTAAAACCAATCTCTTATGTTAAAAAAGATTACCCTATCCCTTTTGCTTGGCGTCTTTGGCGTACTCGGTATGTCCGTCGCCGTTGCCCCACCCGCCGCTACTTCCCCCGCTGCGACAATGACGGTTGAGGAAGCTGGCTTCCCCATCGACCCCGCCGTTGCCGTGGAGGATTTCCTCAACATGACGCCCAAGAAGTACGAGGAAATGACCGGCAAGAAGCTCACCCTGAAGGAAAAGGTGGTGATGAAACTCGCCCAGAAAAAGGTCAAAAAGCAGATGAAGCGGGCCCAAAAGGATGGTGATGAGCCGTTCCCGAAG
Source organism: Lewinella sp. 4G2 (assembly GCF_001625015.1). Classification (NCBI taxonomy): domain Bacteria; kingdom Pseudomonadati; phylum Bacteroidota; class Saprospiria; order Saprospirales; family Lewinellaceae; genus Lewinella; species Lewinella sp. 4G2. The sequence goes on from NZ_LVWJ02000014.1 coordinate 3,813,178, forward strand.
ATCGTCTTCATCCTAGGTGCCATCTTCCTGCCCATCGTAGCTATTGTAGGTATGGGTATTATGGACGACTGGGAAGGTAACAACTGGTGGATCGCAGCACTCCTATACTTCGCTTGCTACATTCCCGGTGTGATCTACACCCTCATCAAAATGCCGGAGTACTACGACTAGTCGTTGAACCCGAAGCATAAATCAAAAGGAGCAGTTGACCACGTCAGCTGCTCCTTTTGTTTTGGGCTTGACGTACGCTTTGCACCACCAGGATATTCCTACCTTACACCCATGATCACGCCGGCAAAATTCATCCATGGTCTGTGGCTTATTGCGCTCCTGCTCACCCCAATTGTCCTGTGGGTGCTGCCCGTGGATTTCTTCAACGACACCGGTGTTGTTACCTGCCCTTCCGTCATGTTATTCGACCTGGAATGTTGGGGCTGTGGCCTCACCCGAGCGGTGATGCACTTCCACCACTGGGAATTCGGGGAGGCGTTGTTCTACAATTTCGCCGTGGTCTTTTTCTACCCCTTTCTGGTTTGGCTCTGGCAAAAATGGGTCAGGGCGGAGTTCAGGTATTTTGAGCTGCTACGCGGAAAGATGGCTTAGGCGAAAATCAATCGCCAGGTTACTCCCAATTTATTCAGACCGGCCAAACATTATTTTCCCCGCCTTCACGAACACGTACGGTTAAAAGCGGCTTTTGGTACCAACCAACGTCGGTCTCCCGGCCAACACGGGAGCCCATCACCAAACCAACTTACCATGCGTATTTTGACCTTAGTCTTATTAGTCACCGCCTTTTTTACGACCAGCCCGGAAGCCGCTGCTTTCGTCGTCGTTAACCCCGAAACCACCACTCAGAGTGATGCATCCCAGGAAGAGATGCTCGCCGCCGCGGCAGCCTACAAGGAATCCCTCAAGGCGATGTCTCCCCGCGAACGCCGCCAACTCAAGCGCTCCCAAAAGCGCCAGATGAAGCAGGTGTTGCAGGACCAGAAGGACGGCAAGACCGACCTGGACGACGGTGACATCCTCCTCATCATCCTGGCTATTCTGTTACCACCACTCGCGGTCTTCCTACACCAGGGCGAAATCAACACCAAGTTTTGGATCAGCCTCGTGCTCTCCCTACTCTTCTTTCTGCCGGGAGTTATCTACGCCTTGCTGGTGATTACGGGGAACGCCAAGAAGTAATCAGCCTCCCTGATGGATCAGGCGGGCGGCCTTCGTGGCGGCCCCGCCGGACCCCAACTTGGTCCGTAACTGTTCCAAGTTCCGCAACTGCCGGTCCCGCTCGGGGCCGGCAGTTATTTTTTTTAATTCTTCCGCTACCCGGTCCACGGTAAAGTCATCCTGCACCAGTTCTGGCACGATGGGCGCATCCATCACCAGATTCACCAGGCTAATGTATTTGATACGTTTACCCACTAAGCGTTTCGCGATGGCGTAGCTAACGGCGTTACCCTTGTAGCAGACGACTTGAGGTACGCCAAAAAGGGCGGTTTCCAACGTGGCCGTCCCACTGGTGACGATGGCGGCTTTGGCTTTCGCCAGCAAAGAATAGGTGGCACCTTTAATGACCTCGAGTCGGGGCGGGGCACCCCCGCTTTTTATCAACTCTTCGTAGAACTGCAACTCCTGGCCGGGGGCGGCTGCAATCACATATCGGTGTTCCGGGTGCCGGGCCGCGGCGGCTAACATCAGTGGGAGGCCGGTCGTGATCTCTTGGGTTCTTGAGCCCGGGAGGATCGCGATACAATCACTGAAGTCTGTGCCGGTAGTTGAGGTCTCCCCTTCCTTTTCAGCCACCGTATCCAGCAGTGGGTGGCCGACGAAGGTGGCCTTCACCCCTCGCTCCGCGTACCAGGCTTCCTCGAAGGGAAGGATGACGAGCATCCGGTCCACGGTCTTTTTGATTGTCTTCACCCGGTGGGAGCGCCAGGCCCAGACTTGCGGGCTGATGTAGTAGGAGATATCAAATCCCGCGGGTTTGGCCCACTTCGCGATGCGGAGATTGAAACCGGAGTAATCGATCAGAATGAGGCGATCGGGCGCGAATTGCGAGATGTCCTGGCGGCAAAATTTTTCGTTCCCAAGAATCGTGCGCAAATTTTTCACTACTTCCACGATGCCCATAAAGGCCAGCTCCCGGTAGTGTTTAGCTAACGTAACGCCCGCCGCTTCCATGAGGTCACCACCCCACCCCCGCATCTCGGCGTCGGGATCCAATTGGCGAAGAGCTTTTACCAGATTCGACCCGTGCAAATCACCCGAAGGCTCACCGGCAATGATGTAGTATTTCATGCGTGTCGGATTGGTCCGGAGATGAGCCAGTTTGCCTTTGAATTCATTGCGATTCGGTTAAAGGCGACTCGTCTTTAAATGCGACTAACTGCGTGGCGCTGCCGCGGGTGCAAGGTAAGGAGGCAAGCAGGGAAAGACGCAACGGTAGCTCAACGACCCTTCGATCGACCAATGATGATGACGCCAAGAATGACGAGCGCCGCCCCGGCCCCCTGGGTCAGGTTGAGGGACTCGTCCAGAATAAAGTACTCCAGCACAATGGTCGCCACCGGCCCAATCGCACCCAGGATCGCCGCATCATTGGCACCAATACGTCGGACGCCTTCCGTCACCAGATAGCTAGGGATGACGGTACAAAAGATGGCCAGCGTAATGCCGTAGTAGTACAACTGCGTGGGATAGCCAAAGAGCGTATTTCCCGTAAGGTAAACGTGCAATAAAACGGCTACACTGGCGCCAATGAGTGCGAGACTGGTAAACCGGACCGTTCCCAATCGTGGCGCAAGGCGGCCAGAACCAATCACGTAAAAGCTGTAGAGAAAGGCACTCAGAAAAACCAGGGCTGCCCCCAACCCGAACTGATTTCCGATGCTGAAATCCGAAGCGCTAAACGCGAGAATAATCCCAACGTAGCAAAGCACAGTGGCCAACCACTGGATGGGTTTGATCGGCACCTTAAAGATGATCCGCTGCAGGACCAGCACCATGGTTGGATAGACGAAAAGGATCAACCGTTCCATCCCAGCGCTGAGGTACTGCAAGCCGAGGAAGTCCGTGTAGCTGGCGGCGTAGTAGCCAAAGACGCCCAGTAGCAGAATGACAGTTGCATCCCCCAGAGAAAGGGGACCGTTGGTGGACGAGCGTTCCCTCCGGAAGTAACCAATCAGCAGAAAAAGGGGTAGAGAAAAGGCCATCCGCAGCCCGAGCAGACTGATGCTGGCGATCTCAAACTGGTAGGCCAGCTTGATGACGATGGCCTTGCAACTGAAGAGGATCGCCCCGGCTAGCATTAGTAGCACCCCGATACGGCGATTGCGGGCGGCTACCTTAGCCGCCGCTTCAAGACTCGTGGAACTGCTATTCATTAATGCGCCGTAAAGTACGCTACGAGGATACCCGCCAACACGACGGCGAGTTTGGGGAGGGAGATCCCGTGTTCGCGCCCACCGTCCGCTTCGTAAATGATCGTCGTAGCAATATGAAGAAAGCTACCGATGACCAAGGCCAGGATCCTGTTGGTCCAGACCGGGTCAACACTTACCATCGCACCCGCGGCAGCGCCCAGAGGACTTAGGGCGGCGAAGATGCAAAGGCAAGACCACGTAAAGACCGTCGAAAAACCCGAGGATCGCAACAAAAGCGCGAGCGCAAAGGCTGCGGGAATTTTGTGAAGTACGATGCCCCAGAGTAGGTGGCCGCCATCCACGTGCGCGTGTGCGTGCCCGTGGTGAGCTAGGTCGCCAACCGTGCCGAGGGGTAGGCCTTCCAAAAAAGCGTGCAGCCCGAGCCCCACCATGATCGTCAGGGCAAACCCCGCCCCGGCGTGTTGGTGAGCGTGGACATGGCCGTGCTCAATGCCCTGGCTGAATGACTCCAACAGAACCTGCACCAAGAATCCGGCCAGCACCCAGATACCACTGTGCATGGTATCGTCGCGGAATACGGTAGGCATCAACTCCATAGCCGCTATACCCAACAGATAGGCACCACTGAAGGAGAGCAACAGCGGGAGAAATTGCTTACGAATGGCCTGATCCGCCGAGGAGGATCGCGAAGAGAGATACTGCGCAATACCACCGCCAAGGACGACGCTGAGAAATAGAAGTAAGTATTGCCAGATGGCCATCGGGAGGGCGTTACCGAAAAAGGAGGGCGAAGTTAATGCAACTAAGTTGCATTATCAGCCAATTGCCAATTTACATATTACACTGGCAATTCTCCAGGCACTCGATGATGAGGGAAACGTCCCGCTCTTTGAGGGAGTACATCATGGATCGCCCGTCGCGCTTCACGCTGAGGATGCCCTTAAGCTTCATATTCTGCAGGTGGTGACTGACCAAACTTTGCTCGTAACCAAGGGCTTCACAAATGTCGGTAACGTTAAGCCGCGGGTGTTGCTCGAGAAGATGGACGATCCCGAGGCGGAGCGGGTGGGCCACCGTCTTGAGGATGTACGCAATGCGCTCCAGCTTTTCAGCTTCCTGCGGGTTGATGGCGGTAGGCTTGATGGAGGGCATGCGAAGTTATTTTTGTGAGGCAACGCGGGAATAAGGGGGCCGCGTTTCGTAGCTCAATATACACTGTGCCCACGCTAATGGTTGAACTAGGGAAGGCGGCCGGAGGATAGAGTAGGTATACGAATTCCTCGTATTCCCACGATATTAAGCCAGCTGCGAACATGCGTCACACGTAGGGATTATATATTTTTGCCCCCTATAATTAAAGACCACCCCATGCAGAACCGTTCCGTCATTGACAACGTCACTCCCCAGATCAACAACGGTCGTTTTCCGATCAAGAGAGTCGTCGGCGAACTCGTAGAGCTTTCTGCCTCGATCTTCGGTGATGGCCACGATTACCTCCGCGCCGTGGTGGAATACAAGCACGCTAAAGATAAGAAGTGGACTACGGTGGAGATGAACGACCACCCCAATGACCTGTGGACAGCCACCTTCCAAGTCACTAAGCAGGGCGTGTATAGCTACCGCATCGTTAGCTGGGTGGATCAGTTACTGACGTGGTACCGCGGCTTCAAGAAAAAGCAAGCTGCCGGGCAGGAAATGGGCGTCGAACTCGCTATCGGTGGCAACCTGCTGACGGCCGTTAAGAAGGCGCTCCCGAAGAGCAAGCAATCAGAAGTAAATAAGGCCATCAAAGCACTGGGCCAGCAGGACGAGGCGGCGGCGGTCGACTACGTGCTCGGATCCGTATTCGGTAAGATCATCAACGACTACCCTTTGCGTCGCTTCGAGACAGTTTACGATCACCAGATGAAGGTGAAGGTGGGGCGTACCCGCGAACGCTTTAGCAGCTGGTACGAACTCTTCCCCCGCTCCACCAGCCCGGACGTGGACCGCGCCGGCACTTTTAAAGACGTAGAGAATTTGCTTCCCCGTATCGATGAACTCGGCTTTGACGTGCTGTACATGCCGCCCGTTCACCCCGTTGGCCGCAAGAACCGGAAGGGACGCAACAACGCCGTCACCGCTCTCGAAGGCGAACCGGGTAGCCCCTGGGCGATCGGCGCGGCGGAAGGTGGCCATAAGGCCATCCTCCCGGAGCTTGGTGACATCGAAGATTACAAAAACCTCATCCTTAAGGCCAAGAGTGTATACGACATTGACGTGGCCCTGGACCTGGCTTTTCAGTGTGCTCCGGACCACCCTTACATCGAAGAGCACCCCGAGTGGTTCATCTGGCGGCCGGACGGTACGATCATGTACGCGGAAAACCCACCGAAGAAATACCAGGACATCGTCCCGATCAATTTTGAGACAGAGGACCACGTCGCGCTCTGGAAGGAACTACTCAGCGTAGTCACGTACTGGTGCGAAGCTGGCGTAACGATCTTCCGGGTGGATAACCCCCACACCAAGCCCTACCGCTTCTGGGAGTACATCATTGAGGAGACGCACAAGAAATTTCCCGATACGATCTTCCTGGCGGAGGCCTTTACCCGTCCGGCCATCATGGCGGAACTCGCCAAGCGCGGCTATCAGCAGAGCTACACCTACTTCACCTGGCGGACGACGCCCCAGGAGATGAAGGAGTACCTGGTCGAGCTTTCCACGACGGAACTAAGAGAATTCATGCAGCCCAATTTCTGGCCCAATACTCCGGACATCCTCGCCTACGAAATGATGGGTGCTAACGGCAACCAATTTGTCAAGCGGTTACTGCTTGCCGGAACCCTCTCCAGTAGCTACGGGCTTTACGGACCGAGTTACGAGCTGATGGAAAACCGCGGTAATACGAACGGTAAGGAGGAGTACTACGATTCAGAAAAGTACATGGTCCGCCATTACGACTGGTCCTACCGCAACCGGATCACGGATAACTACCGATTGTTGAACCAGGCACGGAAGAATAATTCCGCACTACAACAGACCAACAACATCCGCTTCACGGAGGCTACTAACCCTAACTTCCTGAGCTACGTGAAGTGGAACGACCAGCGGACGAACTTCATCTGGACAATCGTCAACTTTGACCAGGACAACACCCAGGGAGGCCACGTGACCGTGCCACAGGACCTCCTCGGTGGAAACGGTTTCCGGGTAACGGACCTGCTGACTGGTGCCCAGTACTGGTGGAGCAGCAACGTGAACTACGTGGAGCTGAACCCCTACCAATCTCCGGCCCACATTTTCCGTATCGACTTTGCCTAAAATTACTCTGGCGTAGCGCCTGAATTGCACGAAAGCCCAGCTTCGATATTGAAGTTGGGTTTTCGCTATTTGGAGCTGATTTAATTATCCAGCGAATTTTCGCTGATTGTTGTACACGGCCACCGCGTAGGTTACCTTTGGAGCCATGCTACAGTCGATAATTTTTGCCGTGGTGGCCATTGCGGCGCTGGGTTTCGCGGCCTTTCAGTTCAGCAAGGTTTACGCCAACATCCAATTGGGAAAGCCGGAGGAGATCACCGGGCCTACATCAGCACGCTGGAAGAACATGATTTTGGTGGCCTTCGGGCAGAAGAAGATGTTCAAGCGGCCCATTCCGGCTATTCTGCATTTGATGTTGTACGTGGCGTTCGTCTTTACCCAAATTGAGCTGATAGAGATCTTTATTGATGGGATCTTTGGTGCTCACCGCTGGTTCCTCGGGCCCTTGGGTGGGATGTACAACTTCATCATTTCAACGATCGAGGTACTATCCGTCCTTGCGTTTATCGCTACGGTCATCTTCCTCGTACGGCGGAACTTGCTGTTCATTCCCCGGCTACGGAAGCCGGAAATGCAGGGTTGGCCGACGCTGGACGCTAACTTGATTCTGATCTTTGAATTGATCCTGCTCGCTTGCATCTTCACGATGAACGGTACGGACGTGGTCCTACAAGATTTGGATCCGGACCATTACAAGGCGACCAATTTTGCGGTAAGTGGCGTCATTGCCCCCTACATCTTTGGCGGTATGGAAGCCTCCACGTTGCACGTGCTAGAACGCGTCGGTTGGTGGGGCCACATCATCATGGTCTTCGTGTTCTTGAACTACCTGCCAAAATCTAAGCACCTCCACATTCTGCTGGCCTTCCCCAACACTTTCTTCGCCCGGTTGAAGGAAAAAGGTGAGATGATCAACATGCCCGCCATCATGTATGAGGTGAAGTCGATGATGGACATTGAGGACCCCAACATGCCGGAAATGGACCCGGACGCGGAGTTGCCCGAGTTTGGGGCAAACGACATTTTTGATATGTCGCAGATCGACCTCCTCGGTGCCTACTCCTGTACGGAGTGCGGACGGTGTACGGACGTTTGCCCGGCCAACATCACTGGTAAAAAATTGAGCCCAAGGAAGATCGTCCAGAACCTACGGGACCGGACGGAGGAGGTCCGCACCAAAATCGATTCTGGCGATGCAGAATACGCCGCCAATAAAGAGGAGCCCGTCTCCGCCGACAACTTTGAGGATGGCCGTTCGCTGTGGGACTACATCACGCGGGAGGAAGTCCACGCCTGTACCACCTGTAACGCCTGCGTAGAGGCCTGCCCGGTGCTGATCAATCCACTAGAGATGATTCTGAAACTGCGCCGCCACGAGATCCTTACGGAAGCGGCCGGCCCCCAGGATTGGCTCCCCTTGTTCAACTCCATCGAAAACCAGCAGCGGGCCTGGAGCGTCGGGACTTCGCGTACCGCGTGGGCGGAAGAAGCTTGATTTCGATTGAACTGCCCCCTATTCTACCTTCCTACCCTAACGTAAAATTTACCGATCATGACCGTGAAGACAATGGCCGAGTTTGCCGCCGAAGACAAGACCCCCGAGATTCTGTTTTGGGTCGGTTGCGCCGGAAGTTTTGATGACCGGGCGCAGAAGGTAACGCGCGCCTTTGCACAAATCCTCAACGCTGCGGGGATCGAATTCGCCGTTTTAGGAGACGAGGAGGCCTGCACGGGAGACCCCGCCCGCCGGGCCGGGAACGAATTCCTGTATCAGATGACGGCCCTGCAAAATATCGAGGTCCTGAACATGTACGGTGTGAAGAAAATGGTCACGGCCTGCCCCCACTGCTTCAACACGATCAAGAACGAGTACCCGGCGCTGGGGGGCCATTACGACATCGTACACCACACGCAATTACTGCAGGAGTTGATCGATGCTGGCCGCATTAAAATGACCGGAGGTGGTGAGTTTAAGGGGAAGCGCATCACTTATCACGACAGCTGTTACCTGGGACGCGCGAATGGCATCTACGAAGCTCCAAGGGAGGTCTTAGAATCACTCGACACCCAACTCGTTGAGATGAAACGCAGCAAGCGCAACGGACTATGCTGTGGAGCAGGGGGCGCGCAGATGTGGAAAGAAGACGAAGAAGGTAAGAAGCGCATCAACGTAGAACGGACCGAAGAGGCACTGGCCACCGGGGCGGAAGTCATCGCCGTCAACTGCCCCTTTTGCCTGACGATGATGACGGATGGCGTCACCGGAAAGGAGAAGCAGGAAGACGTGATGGTGTACGACCTTAGTGAAATGATCGTGCGGCAGATGGCTTGATCCGGTCTTTTAGAGAATTTGCCATTCTAGTTTAGAGTGGCCTAACCTTACTTGCCAATTTTTTGGCACCCGCGTTAGCGCCCTAATCGCCCCGCAGAGGATTGCTGCCGCGCCCAAACTCATTTCAATAGCGCACAACCGTTGGACTAGGTCGCGTATACGTTCATTAGGAAGACGATCAGGAAGCTGATCACCGCAATGGCGAGGCCACCCACGAAAGTGTTGTAACTGATGGTGAGCAGCAAGTATTTTTTGTGCAGGACGGCACCGAGATCGTAAAGATCCCGCGAGAGATCATCGTACAGCGCTGCCTGATCGAGCTTCACGGTGCTGAGGTGCTCGACGAAATCGCTCTTCTCTAATTTCAGGAAATTACCAAAGTAGAGCAGGCTGGCCTCCTTGCTCTTGATCAATTTGTCCTTTTTGATCGTGTATTCAGTGACGCTGGGGCGGGCACTGAATACCGCGAAAATCACCGCAGTGAGCGAACTCAGCAGCAAGCTGATGATGGGTACGAGGAATTCGGGGTTTTCGAAAAAAGTGTCCTCAAAAGCAGTCAAACTGGCACCGGATAGGGTGACAACGATCGACAAGATGATTGTATTGATGGAAATCATCATGTTCGCTTTCCCGTCGGCGATACTACTGAGATTTACGTGGGTGCGGAAGGCCGTGCGGTAAACTGTATCGATGCCCCGGCCGAAGTTTTTACCGGTCTTGGCTTTGACCTCTTTTTGCTCAATCTTGTAGTTACTACTCTGCTGCTTGGCCACGTTTTTGCGGCGGCGGACGTCAAGATCCCGGAGGCCAGCTTTGGTCAGAAACTGATGGCGGAGTAGTGTTTCCTGGATCTCGTTGCCAAACTTGACCGGGTCGCCTTCCTTACCCGCGATGGCATCTCTTTCCAGCTGCAACAAATCTGCTCTGCGGTCGAAGCGCTTGCGTCCGAGCCAGCTCGTGGCGGCGTCGTGTAGGAGTCGCACGGGTAGGCTATTCTCCTCCGAAGCGGTATAGGCCTGAGTAATCCAGTCGCTCACATTGCCGCTTGGAGTCTCGAGGTCCAGATCGTTCTGCTCGGCAAACGCTGTCAATTCTTCGGCGGACCTGTCCGGAACGTTATCGGCTCCTCCAACGTAGCCGAGCGGATAGAAATAGGCAGCCACCACGAGAAGGTCTTGCGTCTGCTGGTCTACTCCCTCAGCGGCCGCCAACTCAGCGACCTTTTCGGCGATCTCCTCGGCGTACGCAAAGTTGTGGAAGAGAAACTTAGGGGCGAGGTCGGTACTGAAGCGGGCGCGCACGTGCAACCTCGCTTGATCAATGATCGGGTTGGTTTTCGAGCCCTGCTCCTCCTCTTTGGCCGCTTCCTTTTCTGCTGACTTACTCATTGCTGTTCGTTTTGTCTCCGGCCTTTTCCTTTCTGCTGAAGCGGGCAATTACGGCTTTCTTTCCTTTGGCCTCACTACTGATGTAGAGATCACCATTACGGCTGAATTCGACGCCTTCCGGTTGGCGGAAGATATTCTCCTTCAGCAATTCAATGTGCTTGATGTTACTCTCCCGGTCGATGACGACGAGGATCTTCCCCACTGAGCCTATGACGTAAATGTCGTTGGTGATGGGGTCCACTGCTACCCCGGATGGTTTAAAGTTGTAGCGGGAACGTTTGCCGTAGACTGCCTCCCCAACCTCAAATTCATCAATGTAGTAAGTGGGCTGCGCAATGATCTGGTTGGTCACCAAGGAGAAGCTGTAAATACCGTGGCGGTAGTCATCTTCCCCGGGGTTCAGTTCTTCTTCTTTTGGAACGATCAGAAGCGCGTCGGTGAGGGAATCATAAGCGATTCCTTCCGTGTCATTCCGGTAACTGAAGGCGGTCTCAATTTTTTCAGCCTGGTACTCTTCAATGCTGTCAGCATAGATAAGTCGGTGGAGGTCGCCATCCTGTTCGAGTACGTAGATGGTATCTCCTTTACGGGCGACGCCCTCGTAGTCTTTATCCTTATCGAATTTAAACGATCGCTCCACCTTACCACTCTTGGCGTCGATGATGAATAGCTCACCATCTTCATCCTGTACGGCCAGTAACTTCCCGTCTTCAAACCAGGGGCTCAATCCACTGATCTCAGCTAGGTCATTGGGCAGCTTGGCTACGTCGTCGGGGCGATCGAAATTATACCCAAATCCGTAATTGGGGTCGACTGCGTAGTGCTCCAGATCCGGGCTCTGGGTGTACGTCAAGAAGCCGTAGGTGCTGGCCACGATGACGATGCCGCCCAAAATAATCAGGGATAGCAGGTTCGGCCTTTTCAAAAGACTCATAGGTAGTAGTTTAGAAGGGCCAACCGGCGGCGAAAGCAACACGTGCATCATCGCTGTCGGTAAAGTACGTCAGGCTGATGATGGTAGCACCCAATGGGGCGAACCAGACACCCCCGCCGTACCCAACGTGCCAGGTGCCGCTGTCTTCTCCATCTAGCCACACCCGGCCATAATCCAAACCGAGGATAAAGCCACCGACGGAACTGACCTGCTGCTTCTTGGAACCGAAAGAGAATCCAAGGAATCGGAGATCAATGTTCTGGTAGAAGACGGTATTTCCTCGGTACCGTTCAGCGCGCGCGGAGCGGTAATTGGTCCGTCCGCCAAGGACACCCAACTGGTAAAATTCAGGGTCACCGATATTGTGTTCAAAGCCAATGCGCGTAGCGACATTGATCGCCTTTTTCAGCATCCGGTAGAGTGTGAAGTTGCCGCCAAATTTGGTATTCGTCCGGTCCGTCTCCCCGAGGTTGACGGCGTATTTGCCGTAGATGTCGTACTTGACACCGTTATCAGCCAATAGGGGTACGGCGACGTTGTTCGAACTGAAAATGGCCTGTAAACCCGAGAAGTTCTGCTCGCTGAAAACACGGTCTGGAATCAATCCTGCTTCGCGATCTCTTTCGATCAGGGCAAACTCGGGAATCTCATCACTCAGATCATAGCTTTCGTAGAAGGTACCCACTCTGAACTGAGTCCGATCCCTTTTACCACGAAAACGGATCATTGGGTTAACGCTAATCTGCCGGCGGCGGGCCCGGTTGTACTCCAGGATATCGTCATTGTCTAAACCTTCGATCTCATCGTCATCCGGTGCGCCGCTGCTATCGTTACCCAGGCCGAAGTAGTTAGATACGTAGCCGTCGCTGAAGAAGGAGGCGTTCATAACAAAGTCATTTCGGCGCCCGAGTACATCGTTCCATTCCAGGTTACCGTTGACGGTAAAGAACTCATTGCTACTCACCTTTCCGGACAGGCCGAAGCGGGCACGGTAAGGATCTGGCTTATGGCCGTGGATCGTCCGGGTAAACCCAGCACCGATGAATACCCCATCGTCCACGTTGAACCCTAAAGAGGGCATCGGAATGGTGTAGTTGGGGTAGTATTCGGTGAAGTTGAATTGATTCAGGTCCGGATGGTTATCGCTGCGGCGATCTTTGAAGTGGCCAATTTCGCCGGCCAGTTCGATGCCATCGCGCTCATCGTACACGCGGGCTTTTAGGTCTCCCTCCGCGACGGCCTTGTCACCGTCCGTACCGCCAATAATGCGAAGGCGGATCGGGGAACGTGCCCCGGAAACTTCGAAGTGATCGTCACCATCAAGGCCGTACAATTTCACGTCTTTGGTTTCCCCGACGTGGAAGGTGCGGCGGTAGAATTGCTCATCCGCTTCCCCCTTCTTGTTAGCATCATAGACCTCCACCAGTAGATCGCCGTTGTCCAGACCCTTTACGCGGAAGACATCGTCGTTACCAGTACCCAGGACGTTAACGCTTTCGGCGAGCACATCGTAGTACTCCGCCGCAAAGGCATCCAGTTGGCGGATGCGGCTTTTTAGTTTGTCCCCAACGGCTTCATCGTTTAAAGTGTAGTCACGGACTTCCGGTGGGAAGTATTGCATCGCTTCATCAATAGCTTCATCAGTCAGGGTCTCCTGGATAAATTTAGCTTGCGCTACCATTTGCTCCTTCGTGAGCTGGTTGAGGAAGACGCGGTCGTTCCATTTACCGTTCATGGCACGCCATTTGGCATCCTGAAGGTCTTCTTTGAAGGGGCGGAGTTTACGGGCCTCGGGGACAAATACGCGGGCTAAGCCCAGCAGTAATCCGTCGTAATTACCGTAGACCTGGTCCCGGTCGCGGCCGACGGCCACGTAGCGCGTTCGGCCATCTTCTTCCTCGAAAGCGGCCCAGCGCCACTGGTCGCGGTGGCGGTCCCAATCACCAATGAAGAAATCGAAGAGGCGGGCACGGGCAAAGTTCTCCTGGTCTGCATAGTTTTTCCAGCTGTCCTTCAACGCCTCGCGCATGGCGGAGTTGGAGATGATGTCCTTACTTCCATTGAAAAACCGGGTGCCCGACCAGTCTTCATCCGGCCGTTGTTCTACCCAGTACATCTCACCTCCGAAGTTGGTGTTGTAGTTGCCCAGTCCCTTTTGTTTAGGGATGTAGTAGAGCAATGGGTCCGCACCCAACAGATCGAGTTTGCGCTGCATCGAGGGCAACGTCAACGGTGCGTAGGGGTGGATGGCCGTGAATTGGTCCTTCACCAGGTCGGCGGCAAAGGATCTTTCTAGTAAACTCGGCAACAACTGCGCCGGGTTCTTCCGGACGGAACGGAGTTGGTAGAGGTGGCCGTCCCCACCCTTCGTATGAAGACTCATCGTCGTCATACCACCACCCCGACGGTAAGGCGTCAGACCACCGAATAAGGTATCCACATTAACTACGGGTACTTCGATCGGGTCGAAGTACAATTTCCGGTAATGGCGGCCGAAGACTTTATCGGCAAATTTGCCATTGTCGGAAGCTTCCGTTCCGTAAACGGAAGACTTCACGATCCGCTCGTTGACCACCTCGACGGGGACTTCTTCAATCTCTACGTCCTGATTCTTATTGATGTCTTCGATTACCCGGCGGTAGAACAGTTTCTCTTCCTGTCCATCTTCATCTACACTGTAAAAGCCAACGAAAACTTCACCGCTATCGTAGATATCGATGCGGGAATAGCCAACTGCTCCGAAGGCAAAGTTGGCATCGTTCCCATCGCTGGAAGGCCCGCGAACGGAGCCGCTTCCGGCGTTGATTTTGATGTATTCTTCTTCGTGAGCCATGAACATCGTGTGCTCGTGGCCGGAGACGAATATTACATTTTCTTCGTCGTCAATACCCGTTTTGATCTTGCGGATCATCGTTTGGTAAAGCAGGCTATTCACGTCGTTGGCGCCACCGGCTACCGACTGGATGCCCCGCGCAATACTTCCCACCACCGGTAGCGGTACGTAGGCCCCAGGGATTACATCCGCCAGGGGGAACAGGTGTTGGCGGAGACTGTAGTTGCCGCCGCGGTTGCCATTACTCTGTAGGGGGTGGTGGAGCATGACGATCTTTAGTTGGTCGCGGTAGCCCCGGATTTCGTCGGAGAGGGCCGTGGTGGCCGCGTCCCGTTCAACGTAGTCACAGCCTTCGCTGACTTCGCTACCGTTCGCCCAGTCGGCGAGGTACCAGGCGGAGTTAAAGCCGATCAGCCCTACCTTTTCGTAAAGCTGGGCGTCGTCAGGCCCGGAGCAAGCGTTGTTGGGCATGAACTTTACCTTCTTCTCGATCTCGTCGTCAAAAAAGTCTTCCAGACGGTCCAATCTTTCGAAGTCGCTTACGCGGCCCAGTTCATTTTCACCTGGGGTGTAGTAAACCTTGCCGGGTACCTGACCAAGCATAGTGCCGATGGCACGGAGGTGGTCGGCCTCATCACCCTTTTTTTTGCGCAGTCCTTCCGGGCCGGTAATGTCACCCAACAGGAGTAAAGAGCTTTTCTTTTTGCCGGCGGGCATGGCGCGCACCATGGCGTCCAGCGTCGTCAGGCCACGCTGGTAATCGTAGCCGAGGTCACCGACCATAAAGGTGGAGTAGACCATCTGTCCTTTCGGGTCGGATTCGATCACCAGGCCATCCTGATCGTCGACGTGCATCTTATAGTCCGCGCACTGCGAGCAGAAGATGAAAACCAGCGAAACGATGCTCAGCCGGGTAAATAGTTGTTGGTACTTCAAAATAGATATGGTCAATGTGCCGCTATAACCTCCTATGTTGTCGGTAGGTTCGGGTTGGCGTTACGCTTAAATAGTAAGGGTCAATCCACCACCTTGCGCCCGGTCTTTTATTCGTTCCTTAGCTTGCACCTGCGGCAGCGCCACGCAGTTAGTCCCGTACTCAGTCGGGGCGCCACGCAATGAGTCCTTCCTGGGCGCTGCCGCGGGTGCCCAGTAAAAACCGAGTAATGAAGAACGTCCTAATATGCCTGATCACGCTGACTTGTTTGTGCAGTTGTACCCCCAAAGCGAACGCCGTATTTGGTGAAGTGACCGGTGGGTTCGGCGCAAGTTTCGACCATTTCGCCATCAACGTGGATGACGTAGACGAAAGCGTCCGCTTCTACCAGAAAGTGTTGGACCTGCAAGAGATCGAGGACGGAACGGGTAAAGATCACATCCGCTGGCTGAGTCTGGGGAACGGCATGAGCCTCCACGTAATTGAATCGGACCGTAGCCAGGTTCGGACGCAGAAGGGCGTCCACCTCAGCGTGAGCGTGCTCGAATTTGATGCCTTCGTGAAACACCTAAGGGAGATCGGACTACAGTTTTTCAGCTGGCAGGGTGTACCCATGCAGACCAATGACCGGCCCGACGGCGTGCGCCAGGTGTACTTCAAAGACCTCGACGGTTACTGGGTGGAAGTCAACGACGGCCGGGTGATTTGGAGCGGAACTACTCGGTGAACTCGAGGCATACCGGCGTGGGGATCTCGTAGGCCTGCTCGGTTTTAATAAGCTTCCCATCGTTCGGGTCGATCCGGAAAGTCGCCACGTTGGAAGTGTTTTGGTTGGCCGCGTAGAGGTACTTCCCATTGGGTGAGATGGCAAAGTTGCGCGGGTACTCCCCCTCCGTAGATTGATGGTCCGCCGCCGTGAGAAGTCCCGTTTCCGGGTTCACGGAGAAGATCGCGATGCTATTGTGGCCCCGGTTGGAACCGTAGAGAAATTGGCCGCTTGGGTGCAAGTGGATGTCGGCGCAGTAGCTCGCTTCCCGGTAACCCTTTGGCAACGTAGAGATGGTTTGCTCCAGCGAAAGAACGTCCCCTCCCTGCCGGTTCAGGACCGTCACCGTGTTGGATAACTCATTGATCACGTAAAGAAATTCTCCGTTGTCGGACCATTTCGCGTGGCGGGGTCCGCTCCCTTCCGGTAGAGCGATGCTGCCCTGGCGGGTAGGCGTCAATTTGCCCGTGGACTCATCCATACTGAAGAGCCAAACACGGTCCAATCCCTTATCGCAGATGGCGACGATACGATTGTCGGGAGAAAAGTTCGCGGAGTGGAGCCAGGAATCCTTCCCTTGCTTGGCGGTTGTGGGCACTTCGAACTTATCCACGGCAGTAAGGCGGCCGTCCCGCTCAATTTTGTACACCATAGCCACGCCGCCTACGTAATTGCTGACGACGACAAAATTTTCGTTCTGATCCAGTTCTACGTGGCAGGGCGCCAGGCCGTCGGTAGGCAACTTATTGATCTGGTACAGCCCCCCACCCTTCACGATCCGGTAGGCGTGGACGAAGCCGGTAGGCTCCCCTTTTTGAGCAAGCTCACTGACGGCGAAGAGTAGATCGTTTTTCTTGCGGACCGTCACGAAACTGGGATTGATGACCTCCGCTACGAGTGTTTCATCCGACAAAGCACCCGTCTCTAAATTGGCCGTGAGGCGGTAAATGCCTTCAGCCTTGCCGTCCACGTGGCCCTCCGTACGCGTATAGGTGCCGACGAACACGGTACGTTTCTGCTCGCCAGTGCGTAGCGCTTTGGGTGGTGGTGAACAACGCCCCGCCATGAAAAGTAAACAAAGAACGGGGGCAAAGAGCAGAGGTTGGAAGCCGGCCAGGGACTTACGGAGCGCTTGTTTCATACCGGCAAAGTAAGCAACGCTGACTTAAACCCCGCGCGTTAACATTCCCCCGCTAATCATTCATTTCCGCCTCGATTACGCCTTACCTTGGCGCAAAACCATTGCCCTTTGCTCATCTATAACGTCACCTACGTCATCGAACGCGATATCCACGGCCCCTTTCTGAAGTTTGCGGAGCGTGACTTTTTACCCGTCCTCATGGAAACCGGCGCCGTCGATGGCTACGACTTTACCCGCCTGCGGGGGGTAGACGAGACGGATGGCTACACCTATTGTTTGTTGTTGCGCTTTGCTTCCCGCCCGGCATTTGACGTGTACACCGAAAAGCACCAGCTGCAAATGCAGAAAATGATTGACGGGCTTTTCAAGGGCAAGTACGTAAGTTTCCCGAGCGTGCTGAACGTTGTTCTGACAACTTCCTGATCTTGAACCACCCTTCCGCTCGTTATCTTCGCCGCCAAACCTCAGCTTCATGCGCATCATCGGCCGCCTGCCGCACCCGGATATGCAAATTACCGTCTTCAGCAATGACGGACGCTTTCCCGTTCAGTTTGAATGGTTGGGCCAAACGCAACAATACCGCTTCCGCCACGGCCCCCAACTCCGCAACCTCGGAGATATTTCCGCGATCGTTGATGATGAATTCAAGGCTTCCGTGATGGAAACCTTCCTGACCATGCAACGCATTCAGGCCCGCGTAGTGACCGATCACCTTTCGGAGCCGGAGGAGGACGAGTTTCCAGAAATTATTTGAGCTGACCCAAACCCCTAATCATGCAAGTTACCGCCGCCCAAATTGCCCAACTCGTGGGGGCCACCGTTGAAGGCGACCCCGACGTCACCATCACCGGGCCGGCCAAGATCGAAGAAGCCGCCACCGGTACGATCACCTTTTTCGGTAACCCTGCCTACGAACGATTTTTGTACACGACGGAGGCTTCGGCCGTACTGGTGCCCACCGATTTTCAACCAAGGGAGCCCCTCCGCCCCACCCTTCTGCGCGTGGACGATGTGTACATGACCATCAGTAAGCTCCTGGAGCACTACCAGCAACAGGCGGGAGCGACGGCGAAGACCATCTCCGCCCACGCCATCGTCGAGGATTCCGCAACGATCGGTGAGAACGTACGCGTGGGTAAACTATCCGTAGTGAGTGAGGGGGCCAGCGTCGGTGCGGGGTCGGTCATTCACGACCAGGTCTTTATCGGGCCACGGGTGACCGTGGGTACCAACTGCGTGCTCCACCCCGGCGTCCGTATTCTGGCGGACTGCCTGATTGGCAACAACTGCACCCTGCACGCCAATGCGGTGGTTGGGGGTGATGGCTTTGGCTTCGTACCCGACCCTGAGACGGGTGCCTACAAAAAGATTCCTCAGGTTGGTAATGTTATCCTGGAGGACGACGTAGAGATCGGGGCGAATACGACCATCGACCGAGCTTCCATGGGTTCCACAATTCTGCGCCGCGGCGTCAAATTGGACAATCTCATCCAGGTAGCCCACAACGTAGAGATCAAGGAAAATACGGTCATCGCGGCGCTAACTGGTATCGCGGGGTCCGCCAAAGTGGGCGCAAATTGTCGCATCGGTGGCCAGGTTGGTATCTCCGGGCACATCACCGTTGCGGATGGCACCCAGGTGCAGGCGCAGACGGGCATCACGAACTCCGTCAAAGAAGAAGGTCAGGCACTGGCCGGCACGCCCTTCATGCCCTGGCGCGACTTCACGAAGAGCGCCGCCGCCTTCAAAATGCTCCCGGGCTTCATCAAGGACGTCCGCAAGCGACTCCGGAATCTGGAAAAATAGGTCTTCAAAAGTCCTAATCACAGGTTCATTCGATCCATCGCTTGGGCGCTGACGCAGGTACTGCGCAAGGTGTAAGCTGACGCCGAGCGTTGGCTGCGGACGCTGCGGGATACCCAGGGCCGCTCGAAAAACATATCTTTGCCGCCATATTCTGAGATTTATTGGATTCCCCCACACCCACATCACCCAGTACCACCGATACGACCTAAACTATGATTCACCAACGTACGATCGCTAATTCATTCTCCCTGAAGGGTTTGGGTTTGCACACCGGCGTCGAGGTCAACCTCGTCTTTAAACCCGCACCCGCCGGCCACGGTATCAAGTTTCAGCGGGTGGACCTCGAGGGCCAGCCGGTCATCGCCGCCGACGTCAACCGCGTAGTGAGCACGGACCGTTCGACCACAATCGGTAGTGGCGATGCCAATGTATCCACGGTAGAGCACCTGTTAAGCGCCGTATCCGGCCTTCAGATCGACAACCTACTCGTTGAGATTGATGGCATCGAGATTCCTATCCTTGACGGAAGCGCCATGCCTTTCCTGGAACCACTGCTCGCCGCAGGTTTTGAGGAACAGGAGGAGCAACGGGAATACTTCATCGTGGAAGAGCCCATTACCTACCGCGACGAGGAAAGCGGCGTTGAGATCGTCGCCCTACCCTACGATGGCTTTGAGGTCGTGTCCATGATCGATTTCGACAGCCCGACCCTCGGCCAGCAGTACGCTACCCTCCGGGGTTACGAGGATTACGCTACGGACATTGCCCCCTGCCGCACCTTCGTCTTCCTCCACGAACTGGAGGCCCTCTTTGAACACGACCTGATCAAAGGCGGTGACCTTACCAACGCCATCGTCATTGCCGACCAACTTGTCCCCCAGGAACGGCTGGACAAACTCGCCAAGCGGATGGGTAAGGAAACGGTGGAAGTGACCAAGAAGGGGATTCTGAATACCATCCAACTCAAGTTTCACAACGAACCGGCGCGCCACAAACTCCTCGATGTAATTGGGGACATTAGCCTCCTCGGCGTTCCCATTCGCGGGCGGATCCTGGCGACCAAACCGGGCCACGGCTCTAACGTAGGTTTCACGAAACTGCTGAAGCGGGCCTACATGGAGCAGCGCCGCCTTAAGGGCCGCCCCCAGTACAACCCCAACGATAAGCCGGTCTTCAATACGGTGGAGATTCAGAAGATCATGCCCCACCGTTACCCGTTCTTGCTGGTAGATAAGATCATTTCGATGGACGAAAAGGTCATCGTCGGCGTTAAGAACCTGACGATGAACGAAGAATTTTTTCAGGGCCACTTCCCCGGCAACCCCGTAATGCCAGGCGTCCTGCAGATCGAAGCCATGGCCCAGACGGGAGGTTTGCTCGTGCTGAGCCAGCAGGAGGACCCTTACGGTTGGGATACCTACTTCCTTAAGATTGAAAGCGCGAAGTTCAAGAGTTTCGTGGTGCCCGGAGACACCGTCCTGTTTAAGATGGAACTCATCGCACCCATCCGCCGGGGCATCTGCCAGATGCGCGGTACCGCCTACGTAGGCAACAAAATAGTTTCCGAAGCAGAGCTGGTTGCCCAGGTCGTAAAACGCCCCTAAGCATGTCTATTCATTCCCTCAGTGTCGTCCACCCAAATGCTACCATTGGAGCCGGCGTCACCATTGGCCCTTTTTCTTACGTTGAGGACGACGTCGTACTGGGCGACGGATGCCACGTTGGCCCGAACGTTACCATTTACTCGGGGACGCGCCTCGGAGCGGGTGTACGCATCTTCCCCGGCGCCGTCGTTGGTGGGGAGCCCCAGGACCTGAAGTTCGCCGGTGAGTACACCACTACGGAAATTGGGGACAACACGACCATCCGGGAATACGTAACCGTCAACCGCGGTACGGCCGCTGCCGGTAAGACGGTCGTTGGTAAGAATTGCCTCCTGATGGCCTACGCGCACGTCGCCCACGACTGCGTTTTGGGGGATAACATCGTGATCGCCAACAACGTAAACCTGGCGGGCCACGTCATCCTGGACGACTACGTGATCATTGAAGGACAAGTGGGCGTCCAGCAGTTCGTCCGGGTAGGTCAGCACAGTTTTATTGCCGGGGGAAGCCTCGTGCGAAAGAGTGTACCTCCCTACATCCGTGCTGCGCGGGAACCCTTGAGCTACATTGGCGTAAACCGAATCGGTCTGCAACGGCGGGGCTTTGAGCTGGACCAGATTAACCGCATCCACGAGATCTACCGCTGCCTGTTCGTCCGTGGCTTGAATCTAACTAATGCAATCACCGAGATCGAAGCATCGGTGCCCGTTTGTAAGGAACGGGACGACGTCATCCGTTTTATCGCGGAGACGGAGAAGACGGGCATCATCCGTAGCTTTAATAGCCTGAACGTTTAGGTTCGCCGACTACGCCAAACAGCCGGGCCACCTCCATACTATTGAATAATTTATCTGGTGACGACGCCCGCTCCATTCATCCCTACCCTTGAAGTCACCGCCAGTGAATTGGGTAAGCGCTTTGGCCGGGAATGGATCCTGCGGGGTCTGTCCGAACAACTACGTACGGAAGAAACGGTCGGCATTACGGGGCGGAATGGTTCCGGCAAGAGTACCCTCCTGCGTTTGTTGTGTGGCCAACTCAGCTCCAGCCGAGGCGGAGTAAGCTGGAAGATTGATGGTGAGGACATCAACATCAGCCAGTGGTACCAGCACGTCAGTTGGAGCGGGCCCTACCTGGAGGTGGTGGAAGAGTTGACCGTTGAGGAGATACTGGCCTTTAATTTTAAGTTCAAACCGCTACGCCCGGGATTGAATTTGGCGGAGTTACCAAAAATACTGGGCCTGGAAAAAGTCCGCCGCCGTCCTTTGCGCGACTGTAGCTCCGGTATGCGCCAACGCGTCGTACTCGGTCTGGCCCTGTTTGCGGCGACGCCACTCTTGTTGTTGGATGAACCGACTGTCACACTGGACGAAGCAGCCAAAGCCTGGTTTCAGGAGCAGCTTATGCTGGCCAGACCGGGCCGACTAGTCGTAATCGCCAGCAACGACGCCGACGATCTGAATCAATGCACGCGGGTAATCACGCTTAAGTCAGGGAATTAGCGCATCTTCGCATTACCACCATGTCTTTTAACTACGCTGAAAAAAACACCCCCTTCGTCCTGAGCCCGCAAAGCCTGGATGAGTACCTGGCTAAAGGCTGGTACCGAATGGGTGCGAGTATTTTTACGACGCATTTCCTGTTTTTCAATCAGCAACCCTACTCCGCCGTTTGGATCAGATTAGACCTGCAGGATTTTGCCTTCAGCAAAAGCCAGCGGAAGCTGATGCGGCGTAATGCGCAGACGTTCACCGTAGCGAGTGGGCCCCGCCAAATTGACGCCGAGCGCGAAAACCTGTACCACCGCTACGCGGAAGACTTCGACGGCCGTTTGTCCAACAGCATCAGTGACAGCCTGGAAGATTACGGTGAGGATTCTGTCTTCAACACGCTGGAGATCAGCGTCCGGGACACGGTAAGCAAACAATTGGTGGCCAATTCCTACTTCGACGTGGGAGATACCTCCGCCGCCAGTATCCTCGGCATTTACGATCCTTTGCTCAAGAGCTTTAGCCTGGGTTACTACACCATGCTGTTGGAAATTCAGTGGTGCCTGGACAATGGACTCCGGTATTACTACCCGGGCTACGTGGTGCCGGGCTACGGGCGCTTCGACTACAAGTTGCGGTTGGGGAAGAGTCAGTACTACAACATTCAGACGGATAAGTGGCTACCCTTCGCTAACGAAGCGGTGGATGCATTCGGGCCCGCCGAAGTGCAACGCAAACACCTGCTGGCCATGGTCGAGGGCTTGGCCACTAATGGTATCCACCGGGAACTACTGGTGTATCCACTCTTTGAGGCCGACCTACACGATGTCTGGAATAAAGACTACCTCCCCTACCCTTACCTAGTTTACCTGGGCAATGAGCCGGAGGGGCACCCCGTCGTACTCGTCTACGACCCTAAGGAAATGATGTACATGGTGGTGGCTTGTGCTCACCTCATTCAGCCCCAAATGTTGTTCAACACCAGCTACCTGAAGTTATTCGAACAGGGTAATTTTTACGCCCGCCTCCTCACCAACCGCGGAGTATTGTATCAGGGGCGGACGGTGGAAGAAGTACTTCCGGTGATCACGCGTGGGTTGCAGGGCAGGTAATTTGTTGTTCCGTAGTTTTGCGCCACCTTACCGTATCCAATTTCTGATTGCTAATTACTGATGTATGCGTGTTGCCTCCTTTCTAACGGCTACCTTCTTATCCCTTTTCCTTTGCACCTGCGGCAGCGCCCCCGATGAAGAAAGCACCACCGGTGACGGTGAAAACGTAATGGCCCAGCCGGGTGCATTTGACGCTGCAGCAAAGGCGTTGGAAAATGACGCACCCGCCACGGAGGTAAGGGATCTATTAATCGATAACTACGCGATGGTATCCGACGCCAAGACCGGACGAATTGACCAGCGGAACAGCCAGCAGTTTGTGGATTTGGCAGACCGCTTCGCCAAGAAAGTCGCCGGAGATACAATTGCCGCCCTACCGCTTTACAAATCGGCGGAAGTCTACCAGGCGCTGAACGATTTTCCGGCCGCCGCCGCTGTATTTGAGCGCATTCACAAGGACTACCCGTCCTTTTCCAAAAGTGGTGAAGCCCTATTCATGCTGGCTTTCACTTACGACGAGAACCTGAAAGAATTTGATAAGGCGCGTGCAGCTTACGAGCAATTCATCGCCCAGTACCCCGAAAACACGTTTGCGGACGATGCGGCCATGCTCATCAAAAATCTGGGCAAATCGGACGAGGAAATTCTGCGTGCGCTTGAGCAGCAACAACAGTAGAGAGTTGGTTTAGCGGACCTGGGGCATCTCGGGCATCTGGCAATCTTCGTCGGGCTTTTTGCCACACACTTCGCAGTCGCCAACTTTGTTCTTCAGCATGGGATTATTGCTGGCGCAAGTACCACGGAATTCGTTACCCGTCACTACCTGGCGGAGATTGATAAGTACGAAGCAGACGCCAAAGACGACGAAGATGATGACGAAAAGGTAGAGGAATTCCGATACGAAAGCAGACATAGGTAGCTGTTTGGTGGCCGGGAAGCCAGGGCTGGAAGGTATAACCCGTAAATCAAGATTGGGTTACGGCCTCCGTGATCGCAAAATTAAGGGTTTGCGGGGAGTTACTTCTCACCGAGGCTGGAGATGTATTCCTGGTAGGTTTTGGTCTTGTAATGGTTATCCTGAATGAAGCGCAGCTCGCGGCCATATTTTTCCGGCGCCTTGTAGCCAGGGCTGATCGTAATGCGATCACGGTGCTCGTCCAGGTAAACAATGCTTGGATAACTCATGCGGCCGTCGAGTAAGGAATAGGCCAATTCGTGGGCCCCACGGCGGCTGAGGTCCGTATTAAATTTTAGCTGTTGCCCTTCGTAAACGAGAGACTCACGCTGTTCGGCGTCGAACTTGACGGCGTAAAAATTAGCGTTAATGTAGTCCACGATCTCCGGGTCACGGAATACCGTTTTGTCCATCTTCTTGCACCAGCCACACCATTCCGTGTAGACGTCGACGAGGATTTTCTTAGGGTTCTCTTTGGTTCGGCTGATGGCCTCATCCCAAGTGAGCCATTCGATCTGGGCGGAGAGGGAGGTGGCGAAGACGAGACAAACGAGGAAGAAAAGGTGCTTCATCGGAAAGAGGATTTGAGTTGGTGGGTACGATTGGCAGACAAGCTGCGCTCCTAAAAAGTTGGGCAGGGAACGGCGTCATCGTCGTCGCCCTTACCCAAATAGGCGATGTTGAGCTCAAAGGCACCCCGGTGGCGAGGGTTGGTCTGCAGGCCACTCAAACCCAGGTCGTAGGACAAGCCGACAAGCACGCCGGAAATCTCCATACCCACCTGGGCGATGGCGCTATCGAAGGTGTACTGAGACTCACTCTTTACGGCGCGGCCGTAGGCGCCCAGGTGCAGGGCCGTACCGCTCGCATCACTGAATAGGTAGCGGAGGGTCGTCCCGGCATTCATCATGGCATGTGGCCCCTGGGTAAAAGCATAAACGCGGGGGCTGACCATGACGGTATTGCTGACCCAAATACCGACGTTGGTGTAGACGGAGTAGCGGCGGTCCAGCACGTTTGTCACCTCGATGTCCTCTCCCTGGGTAGCCTCGGCGTAAAAGGATTGCTCCGGCTCCCCCACGTGGTGCATCGCCGCTCCTATGACGAAGCTGGTCGCCCGGCGCGGGGCGTAGGAATAGTTGAGGCCGAGTTGGTAATCGCCAAAGGCATAGTTATTAGCGGGGAGGCCTTCCCCACTGGCGCCTTCTACGTAAGTGGACGTGCCGTCGAAGCTATCCTCAAACGTCAGTTGATCGTAACTCACGTTGCGTTGTACCACGCCGAGTTGGAAGCCGATACTGAGGTGCTGGTTATTTTTTGGATCGAGCGACTTGTGAAAGGCCCCACCCACCATTACCTGGTTGACGGCGTAATTGAACTGCGTGAGCCGGTCGCTGGTGAACATCACCCCGGCGCCGAAAGAGTCGCTGTAACTGCGCTTCTTAGGATTAAAGCGGTACCGAAAGTCAGTCGCAAAGGCCGTGGTTGAAAAAGGCGTCTCCAGCACTTGCCCCCACTGCGCCCGGTTAGCCAGGGATACCCGGTAGCGCCCCTGAAAAAGGCCGGCCAGCGCTGGGTTGAGCCCAAAAGGGGTGGCGAAGAACTGGGAGAACTGGTGGTCCTGGGCCGAAAGGCCACAGGTGTAGCCTAATAATAAGGTCAGAGCAAAAAGGTACTTCATACGGGGCCGTTAGGAGCGCGAAGGTAGGGACTTGCATAGTCTTACCCTACGGCGGTCCGCAGGGAAACGAGGGGAGCCGGGTTTATATTTTTCGTTGTGGAGGCCTTAAACAATCGGTTCCGACCGTGCATTGACGTTCCGTTAACAAGTTTTGTCGAGCCATTACACGGTGTTGACCGTTAGCTGACTCATCTTTGCAGGGCAATTGTCGGAGTAGTATTTACTTCTTTGGCCCGCATTTTTTCAATAGAACAATCCTTAATACATGTTCAAGCATATCCTTTCTCTCTGTGCCGTAGCTATCATGGCCATCTCCGTATCCAGCTGTAAGACCAGCAACGACGAAGTGACCGACGCTGCCCGCACCACCATCCAGACCAACGCTCCCGCCACGCCAAACGCGCAGCCAAGTGTTGCCGTTCCCGCTGGCCCCATCACCACCGTTGCTTTTGACGACGCTGGCACCTTCGATTTCGGTACCGTTACCGAAGGCGAGATCGTAACGCACACCTTCCCCTTCAAGAACACGGGCAGCGAGCCGCTGATCGTTTCTGACGCTAAGGGTTCTTGCGGTTGTACCGTTCCTTCCAAGCCAACTGCTCCCATCGCTCCGGGTGAGACTGGTGAGATCACCGTTCAGTTCAACTCTAAGAACAAGCAGGGCCCACGTAACCAGAAGGTTACCGTTACGGCGAACACCAACCCCGCTCAGACCTTCATCTACCTGACCGGTACGGTGAACCCCGACCCCAACAAGGCCGCTCAGTAATTCACTGAACACCTTTTGGTGAGAACGCCCCGTCCACGATCCGTGGATGGGGCGTTTTTCGTACAACCCCTACCCCATCTTTGATATTACATTGCCGTGGTGCAGCCGCACCATTTTCACAGCGCGTTTCCTCCATGCCCAACAGCCTCGGTAACTACCTCTCCCTGATCAAGTTTTCCCACACGATCTTCGCCCTGCCCTTTGCCCTGCTGGGTTTCTTCCTGGCGGTGCTGGACGACGGCACCATGAGCTGGCGGGTGCTTTTGTTGGTCATCCTCTGCATGGTGTTTGCCCGTTCCGCAGCGATGGCCTTCAACCGTTGGCGGGACCGTCACATTGATGGGGCGAACCCTCGCACGGCCGTGCGGGAGATCCCGGCGGGGGTAATTTCCAGCAGAAACGCCTTATTTTTCATCATCTTCAATTGCGTGGCCTTCGTGGTCTGCGCGGGGCTGCTGAACCCACTCTGTCTCCTGCTCTCACCGGTGGCGCTGCTCATCATTTTGGGTTACAGTTACACGAAAGAATTTACTTCCCTTTGTCATTTCGTGCTCGGTTTGGGGCTGGCTTTGGCCCCGGTTGGTGCTTACCTCGCGCTCACGGCCCATTTCGCCGTGTTGCCCGTACTCTACGGCTGCGTCGTGCTGCTGTGGGTGAGTGGTTTCGACATCATTTACTCCTTGCAGGACGAAGAGTTCGACCGGAGCCAGTCGCTCAACTCCATTCCGGTTCGTTTGGGGCGCCGCGGTGCCTTGCGGCTGGGTCGTGTGCTGCACATCATCTGCGCGATGGTCCTGATCCTGTCTGTTTACCTGCAGGTGATGGTACACGGCGAATCGGC
Organism: Lewinella sp. 4G2; assembly: GCF_001625015.1. Classification (NCBI taxonomy): domain Bacteria; kingdom Pseudomonadati; phylum Bacteroidota; class Saprospiria; order Saprospirales; family Lewinellaceae; genus Lewinella; species Lewinella sp. 4G2. The sequence goes on from NZ_LVWJ02000014.1 coordinate 3,840,453, forward strand.
TACGCTGACCATCATTGGCGGAGCGGTTTTTCTGGCGGCCCTCCTGTACCAGCATAGCATCGTAGACGCCGAAGATCTAAGCAACATCAACCTGGCTTTCTTCACCACGAATGGCGTTGCCAGCGTCGTTTTTGGGGCGCTTTGTATTCTGGACATTTACGTCTAGCGACCTACGATTGGGAATTCATAAACATCAATATTTGGTGTCCGCTCCTCACCTACCTAAGCCTTAGGGCGCTGCCGCAGGTGCGATGAAATAGGATAAGGAATCCGTCGGAACGGGTGGCACCCCTTCACCCGGCGGATTATCGGACAAGTTAGGATCGAACCAAAACTTAGTGGTGGAACTTACCACGTGGAATAACTCCAACAAATGGCAAACGACTACGACGTAATCATCATCGGCTCCGGAGCGGGAGGCGGCAGCATCGCTTATACCCTTGCTGACACTGGTAAAAGAATTCTCATCCTCGAGCAGGGCACCTTTCTCCCGCGGGAAAAACGCAACTGGGATCCTCACTTCATATTCGGAAAGGACGGCTACAAGGCGGACGTCACCTGGCAGGGGCCGGACGGTGGACGAAAGGAAGTCAAACCAATCGTCTATCACCGCGTCGGGGGCAACACCAAGATGTACGGTGCCCTCCTCCACCGGCAGCGGCCGGAGGACTTTACCGAGCAACGGCATAAGGGCGGCATCAGCCCTGCCTGGTGCGTAGGCTACGACGAATTCGAGCCCTACTACATGATGGCCGAGCACGTCATGAAGATCCACGGCAACCGGGGTGAGGACCCCACCGAAGGTTACGCCTCCGGCCCCTTCCCCTTCAAAGCTTTTCCACACGAAGGCCGCATTGCGGAAGTCGCCGCTGATCTGAAGAACGTTGGCCTCAATATTCACCACTCGAACCTGGCACTCAACCGGGATATCGACGAGCCCTGGCGCCGCCCCTGTATTGCCTGTAATACCTGCGACCCTTTTCCCTGTATGGTCCACGCTAAGTCGGATGCGGAGACCGCCCTCGTCCGCCCCGCACTTAAGCACGATAACGTTAACTTGTGGACGAGCACACGCGTTAACCGCCTCGTCGAGGAAGGGGGTAAAATCACTCGTCTTGAGATCACGAAGGACGGCGAGGAGATGGAGATCAGTGCGGACTTGATCGTCCTTTCCTGCGGCGCCATCAATTCGGCCGCGTTACTGCTGAAGAGCGGCGTAGCCAACTCTTCCAACCAAGTGGGCCGCAACTTCACCAAGCACAACCAGAGTGGTATCTCGGCGATCAATCCAGACAAGGTCAACGATGTCATCTTCCAAAAGACATTGGGGTGCCACGACTTCTACCACGGAAGCCCCGAGCATGACTACCCGCTGGGTACCATTCAGTTGACGGGGAAGGCGCACTGGACGCGCATCATGGGGGACTACGCCCACATTGGTATCACCGAAGACCAAGCCCGCCGCATGCAGCAATTGGCGGTGGATTTCTGGTTCACCTCCGAAGACCTCCCCACCAAACGCCAGACGGTGCGGTGGACGAATAAGGGCATCCAGTTCAACTACGTCCCCAATAACCGGGAGAGCCACTACGAATTCCTCGACTACTTCCAGGATAACTACCTCAAGAAAGTAGGCTTCAGCGAATTCTACCGGTCCACTAAGGAACTGGAATTCACCTGGCACCAAGCAGGCACCGCCCAGTTTGGAACGGACCCTACCACCTCCGTGCTCGACCCCAACTGCAAAGCCTGGGACGTCGATAATCTGTACGTAGTAGACGCCAGCTTCCAACCTTCCCAGGGAGCCACGAACCCCACTTTGACGATAATCGCGAACGCCATCCGAGTGGGTGAGCACCTGCGTAAAGAATGGTTTGGTGAGGGCAAGTCACTTTCAACGGAGGACTTCCCCCTCTCCGACGGTTACATGGCTGATAATGCAGATGCAAATATTAAGGTCCCAATCTATCAAGCTGGTGATGATGATAGTTGGGGAGCGTAACTGCGGCCTGACCTACACGCACATTTTTACAAGGTGTGCGCAGATATTGACCAGTTAGTAACTGTTGCCCGGACAATTTTACCGGTTGGCCATTAATCCTGCCTAGTAAATTCAACCAGAAATATTTATAAAAGGCATCTTTGAAAGAACATCTGCAAGCGCCTATAAATGATAACAAAATTATAGTCTGATTGCGCCACAGGAAAAGTGTTGAGGTCACGCTCAAGCGGGCATTTACCCAGCTGGTGCTGAGGTTTCAACTGCGAAAATTCGCTCCTATCTTTGATTTATCAAACGCGGACAACGCATGAGATGAGCGCTCAGATGCTGGATTCGATCCTTCATTTTTGCCCTTTCTCTTCCGTCGTTTCTTAAATCCGGCATGATCGACTTTAAGTATTTTTTGGCGGCTTACCCCATTGGGTGAGCCGTCTTTTTTTGCTCGGTCGGCTGCGTTCACAACCGCAAGTGAAGTATCGCCAAGCCTACACTCCACCGCTACCGCGCGCTTAATGTTAGGGAACGAAAGTATCTTCGTTGTATACCCAATTCCCGCATGCGTTACCTGATCTACCTGTTTATCCTTTGTCTTCCATTGTCCCTCCAAGCTGGCCCTTGGCCCAAGGCTAAGGGTGAGGGTTACTTCAAGCTTTACGAGTGGTGGCTTCGCTTCGACGAACACTACACCACTAATGGCGAGCTCGACCCTAACGCTACCCTTGGCTTGTACAACACCACGGCCTACGGTGAGTACGGCATTACGGATCGATTGACTGGGGTAGCCAACATCGTCTTGCTATCCCGCAACACCATCAATGATCAAATTTCAGGAACGCGCGGTAACGTGCTCGTAGAAGGGGACGCCATCAACGGCATTGGCGATTCTGAGATTGGCTTTCGTTATGCACTAACTAAGCCCGGTGCTCGGACGCCCATTTCCATCGGTTTACTACTAGGCATCCCACTCGGAGAAGATGCCGGTGGTGCACAGGGCAACCTACAAACGGGTGACGGGGAGTTTAACCAACTGCTTAACGTCGGCATTGGCCGCAGCTTCCAGGTTGGAGGCGTCAATGGTTTCGCCGCCGCTTCACTTGGCTACAACAACCGGACCAACGGGTTCAGCGATGAGGTACGGTTCGGTGCGGAAGCTGGACTGAACTTGCTCAACAAAAAGCTGTGGATCATCGGCCGCGTAAACGGTAGCGAATCCACCTTCAACGGGGAGACGGCCGCTTCCGCGCAAACGACCTCCATCTTCAGTAACAACGCCGAATACCTTTCCGTGGGAGGGGAGCTGAATTATAACCTCACCGATCGAGTCGGCATCTCCGCCGGCGTAGCGGGTGCGGTGAGTGGGCGCATCATTGCCGCAGCACCAGCTTATACCGTAGGAGTCTACGTGAATACTGGAGGTAGGTAATTAAGTTATTACTGCGATCTCCTGAACCCAACGTCGTCAATCCTTCTTAAAGCGGGGTAATGTAACCCCATGGATCTCTCGATCAGAAAAATACGCGGTTTCGTAAAGGCGGCGGTGCGCAGCATGGCTTTTTTGCCGCTGCCAATGTTGTTTGCCGGCATTCTGCTGGGAGCAGGGATCTATTACCTCGAGTCTCATACTGATGCAAGTGCATTTCTGGAAAGCAATTTGCCATCCTTCGTGGTTAAGAGCCAGGACACGGCCCGGAACGTGCTGGGGCTTTTCGTGGCCGGGCTGATGACCCTTATGGTGTTCACCTTCACGCAAATGATGAGCCTGTTCAACCAGGTAGCCAATGCGTATAGCCCCCGGCTATTGCCCATTTTTACTGGTGACCGTTCACTACAATTCACGATGGGCTTCTACATCGGTACCATCGTCCTTAACCTGATGGTCCTCCTGAGCATAAAATCGGATGAAGCCGGAGAGGTACCTAATCTTTCGGTGCTCACGGCTATCCTCTTCGGTATCATTAGCCTCATGCTGTTTATCTATTTCGTCACGACGATCTCTGAAAAAATCCAGGTGGGGAATATCATTAATACTGTTTATCAACGCGGGATGAACTACTTAAAAGAAGAGAGCTCGCGAGATGCATTTACCGAGCGTGACTTTGCTCCGGATACGGACCGTTGGTATACCGTTACGAGCCCAATCGATGGCTACCTGGGGATTGTTGACCACCCTGAACTGTCCAAACTTGCCAAGCAGTTTAATACCCGTTTTTACATCGGTTCGATCAAGGGAGATTTTATTCCCGCTAGCTTTCCGTTACTGAGTTCCGAAAGGGAACTGGATGCTAAAGAAGTCGAAAAAGTACTCCGTGCCATCAGCCCAATCAGTAATGAGTACGCCGATTGGTACCAGCCGCAGATTGATCTTCTCATCGACATCGCCCAGAAAGCGATGTCTCCCGGCATCAACGACCCCGCAACGGCGGTGCGGGCCATAGATCGGATCAACGGCCTACTGGGTCACCTCATGCATATTCCCAACTATAATTTTATGCAGGACGATGATGGCGGGGAGGTTTGGTTGGCGCGGCATACATTTTCGGACGTGCTGGCTGATACCTTCAGCCGCCTAAGAAACTATTCGCGGGAAGATGCAGCCGTCACTCACTCGCTTTTAAAATCAGCCTACAGTTTGTACGCCGCAAGCGGTGGAACTAGATACCTCCAAAAACTCCTGGACAACGAAGCGCTCGCGCTGGTAAATGACGCAAGAATGTACCTGAAGAACCCACGCGATCGCAAGGCTTTAGCCAGCCAAATTGTGAAGTGGCGCAGGTCTAGCCGCCAATGGTTAGAACGGCCCAATAAACTACAAGATTCCGCATCAAAGAAGGAGCGTGGTATTGCACTATAATATGCGGCCAGGTTATTACAGCAGCGGTTCGCAATTACTTTAAACCACGACCTTTCGTGGGTTATTCTGATGCTCTAGCGCTTTTCCTCCCGTTTCCTGACCCGCTGGAATACTATCAGTGACCAGGTTGTCCTTGTAGAAGCCGTAGTATTTCTCCTTGTCCAGCGTCATGCCCGGGCCGCCGAACATGATGCGCCACCAGGCTTTGGGGTGGCGGTAGTTCTTCATGTCTACGAACATATCCCAGTGCTCGTGGAAAACCAGCTTGACGGGATTGTAGCTATCCACCGGCTTGAGAATCCCGTAATTGGGCGTCTCCTGCTCCGGACAAAAGGTGCCAAACATGCGGTCCCAAATGATGAAACTGGAGCCGTAATTCTTATCCAAATACTTCTCTTCCGTGGCGTGGTGAACGCGGTGGTGGGAAGGCGTAACGAAGAAGAATTCAATCGGTGCCCACATCTTATCGATCATCTCCGTGTGGATCCAGAATTGGTAAAGGACGCCCACCTGCATACAGATGAAGAAAACAAATGGATCAAACCCTAAGAGCGCCGCGGGGATGAAGAAGATCACCTTAATGTGCTGCGTCCAACTTAGCCGGAAGGAGACCGTAAAATTGTACTGCTCCGAACTGTGGTGAGTAACGTGGGTAGCCCACCAGAAGCGTTGCTCGTGGGCAATGCGGTGCGCCCAGTAACGGCAGAAATCGACGACGAAGAAACAGGCAATGAAGCTCCACCAAGTGGTGGGGATGTAGAGCGGCGTTAGGTTATAAAAGAAAAGGATGACGCCAAACGTCAGTGCCTTTACCATGGCCGTCGAGATCAGGTTACCGATGCCGACCCCGGCAGCTGCCAAGCCATCCTTTACGTCGTACTGGTACTTCATGGCGACGGCTTTGTTACCCGTTTCGAGGTATGCTTCGGTGGCCCCAATACGCTCCTGCCGGTCCTTCCACTTGGCAAATTGGTAGGAAGGCCAGCCGATTAGCCGTTCAACGAATCCCTGATTTTGGAAGTCGGCCCGGGCGGCAGCGCGGCGCTCCGAAAAAGCCGTTACGTCAAACCCAGCAGCTTCCGCCTTCTCTTCCAATTCGTGGACGTACTGAAAGCGCCTTAGTACCCATTCCATAATGGTGAGAAACGCCATCGCTGGGACGGCGTAAACGATCACGGGTGGGAAGTCGAGCGCGAGAATGTCTTCGTAGGAGTAATGGGGCTTCATACGAGCGTAGTTGGTGTGGGTTGATAGTAAGGCAATGCAGCTACAAGGTAAGTAATGTCGGACGCACGGGTAGAACGCAGTGATTACCGCGTCCCGTACAATTGTTTCCCGGCTTCCTCGTACTTATCCCCCGCCTTCCAGTAGGGGCGCACGTCGCGGTTAGCAATCAGGCGCGCCGCCAGGGTGAAAGCCTGGCAGTACTTCTTGAGGTAGGGCATGTTGATGGTCTCCGGGTTGTCCTTCACCTGGTGGTAGTACCGCATGATAGTATCGTCAAATTCCGTCATGCCGGGGCTGAAAGAAAGGGAGGGGACGCCCTTAGCCGAAAAGCTGACGTTATCGGAACGGTCGTAAAGATTTTGCTCCGGCGCAGGATCCTTAATGACCGTCAGGCCAAATGCAGCGCTAGCAACTTCTACCTGTTCATCGATTCCCGTCCGGTTGGACCCGATGAGCGAGATAGCCGTCGTGTCGTTGTAACCACCGCCGTCAGTATTGAAGTTGAAGACGGTCGATTCCAGAGGCACCAGGGGATTCTCCGCGTAGTGTTGGCTGCCGAGTAGGCCCATTTCTTCACCGGTCACGGCGAGGATAATGATGCTCCGTCGGGGCTTCACTTCGCTGAAGGCGCGGGCCGCGGCTAATAGGGAGATCGTTCCGAAAGCATTATCCCGGGCACCGTTAAAGATGCTGTCCACGGGTGTGTAGGCGCCACCACCCTGGGCGCCGACCCCAACATGGTCGAAGTGGGCCGTCATGAGCATGTACTCATCCTTCAGGTTGGGATCCGTTCCTTCAATGATCCCGCCTACGTTGCGGCTGGTCATCCGGGTCACCTGCATGCCGCTGCTGGCCATACTACCCTTCAGGCCTTTCTTTTTCTTTTGTAATTCTGGCAGGAAACCTTCCTCGGCCTTGATGAAACCATAGGGAATGGTCGCGCTTTCCGCACCGGAATCCAACGACATTCGGTCGCCACCAAAGTACCGGGTGAAGTTTGACCAGGGGAACGGTAGGGTGTAGACTTCAAAGATCCCAACGGCCCCGGCGGCTGCGGCGAACTCCGCCTTTTTGCTTACGCCCTGAAACACGCCGCGCTGGCTGGCGTCGGAAGGGATGCCGGCACGCGTAATGACCACCTTGCCCTTAACGTCGAGGTCCGCGTAATCATCGTGGCCGGTCTCCGCATCCACCCAACCGTAGTTGGCGAAGACTACTTCGGCATTCGCCTGGGCGGCGGGGCCGCGCATGATGAGCAGGTTATCCCCACTATTAAAGTTGTACTTACCCGCCAGCAGATTCCCGGCTTTGGGGCCGCGTACGGACATCAGGGGAACGTCCTGAAAGAAGCTGCCATCGTTGATGGGGGTGTAGCCAAACGCTCGCAGTTGGCTGGCGATGTACTCGGCAGCAATCTCGTTACCGACAGAACCCGTCCGGCGACCAGCCAGGTAATCGGATGCCAGCCAGTGCATTTCGCCAGCGAATACCGCTTCGGAAAAATTGAATTCGGGCAGGGTCCGGTCCACTACGCTCTCCTGGGCTACCATTGGCAGCGTGAAGAGAAGAAATAGCCATCCGGTCAAGGTAAAGTTTTTCATGGCGTGAAGGTACCAAAAAGCGGTTTTCCCAACGTGTTAACGCTACGTCAAAACATGGAGGAAAGCTGGCCAATAGGAGTCGCATTCTTTCTTTCCGGACTCGGCACGCCCTATTTTCGTGCCCCCTTAAAAACGCCCTGGTGACCCACCCCGAAATTCTCTTCGACGTCTACGAATACCGCACCGGCGTCTTTCTACCAAAGGCTTACGTCGTGGGGCGCAGCGAAGCCGGCCGGCTCGTCCACGTCCATCACACCGCAAGGGTTGATGGCTTGGGTGCCTACGATATCGAACTGACGGAACCGCTGCTGCGGGCTTTACAACTCGTACAGCTCCTTCGCCCGGCTGCGGTGGCCGAAAGCTTTCGCGGAGGTAGCCGCAAGTCACCTACCCTGCCGGGCTTGCTGTCCACCAAAAGCAAGGAACGTCCGCAGGTCATCCGCCACGTACAACACCGGCTGGCAGAGGTGCTCGATCTCTGCAAAACGCACGGTTGGGCCGTTACGGTCAACCTCAACGTCAGGGGCGTGCCCGAGGAGGACACGGTGAAGTTTCTGGCCAAAGATCCCTCCCCGAAGATCAGCTTTCAGCTTTCGGAAACCGGTTTAAGCTATCAACTACAACTACTTGATGCCGAAGAGAATACCAGCCTCATTCGCTACCACAAGTGGAAGGTCATCACCAATAGCCCTTCGCCCGGTTGGCTGTTGTGCGATCGACACCTTATCCGGCTGGGGCACCTGAATGGTAATCACATTAAGCCCTTTCTTTCGCGGGATAAGGTGCAGGTGCCGCCCGAAGAAGTGGCCGACTTTTGGCGCAAGTTCGTCGTCAAGATCGCACGTCGTCATACGCTGGAGGTGAGCGGCTTTGGGTACGCGGAAGTTGACCAACCGGACCGCTTACGCCTCGAGGCCAAGCTGCACCCCTTCGAGCACCGCTACCTACTCTACCCTACCATCTTCTACGGTGACCGGTCCTACGCACCGAATGACGCGGAGCAAAACGACGTGGCATTCTCCGTCACGCCGCCCTACTGGCTCAAAAGGATCATCCGCAACCCGGCGGCAGAGGCTGAACTGATGGGCCTCCTCGCCCCCTTCGCCTTGCACCCGCTGCCGAGCACAAATGCCCTCGCGGTAGCGCTGGATAACGATCGCTTCGCCGCCCTACGCTGGCTACTCGAAAAGCAGGACGATCTACGCCAATTAGGGGTGGAGGTGCTTTTGCCCGAGCACCAGGGCCACATCTTTAGCCGCGAGACGGGAAACATCGAACTGAGTTTCGGCGAGCTGGACGATTGGTTGGACCTACGGGGCACCGTGACTGTCGGAAAATTCACGATTCCGTTCGCGCGCCTGGTGCGTTTCATCCAGAAAGAGGAGCGCTGTTTCCCTTTGCCAGACGGTTCCATTTTTTTGATTCCGGAGGATTGGTTTGCGAAGTATAAACCCAGTTTTCAGTTTGCGAAAACGGAAGGCAAGCAGGTAAAACTGGCGCGGTCTCAGGCTCCGCTACTGGCTTCCCTTGGCTTAGAAGTCCCGCTGGAAGACGTTGCGGAATTGGTGGAAAATTTTAAGCCGAGCACTAGCCTCAAGGCTGATCTACGCCCCTACCAACTCGCTGGTGTCAAGTGGCTGGTTCGCCATTACCACCAACAATTGGGTGCTTGCCTCGCGGACGATATGGGCCTTGGGAAGACTCTCCAAACCATCACGGTGCTGCAGTACGCCAAGGAGCAGTTGGGCGCTGACGCAGGTGCCAAGCAAGGACCGGAGCCCGCCCCCAAACCGATGGCCACCCAAATGGACCTCTTCGCCCCGCCGGCGGAGGACGAAGTCTTTCTGCAACCCCTCCGCGCACTGATCGTACTACCGGCCAGCCTGGTGTACAACTGGCGGGCGGAGTTAACGCGATTTACGCCGGGGCTTTCCGTGGAGATCCACACCGGGCCCAAACGCCACAAGGATGCCCGCCTGCTCCGACGCTTCGACGTACTGTTGACGACCTACCAAACCGCACTGCGGGATAAGGACCTGCTGAAGGAAATCGACTTCACCTACATCGTGCTGGACGAAAGCCAGCAGATCAAGAATCGGAGCTCAAAGATCTTCCGGGCCCTGAATGAGTTCTCCGCCACGCACCGGATCAGCCTTTCGGGCACTCCGATCGAGAACAGTTTGTCGGACCTGTGGTCCCAAATGCAATTCATCAACCCCGGGCTACTGCGCGGCTACGCCTTCTTCAAACAGGAATTCATCGACCCCATTGAACAGCACGACGATGAGAAGCAAAAGGCCCAGTTGCGGCAATTGGTGACGCCCCATTTACTACGCAGGACCAAGGCGGAAGTAGCCCCGGACCTTCCGGAACTGGAAGTCCAAACCTTTTATTGCGAGATGAGCGAAGCGCAGCGGAAGATATACGAGCGCGAAAAATCAGCCGCCCGCAACGCGTTGCTCGGCAATTACGCGCCGGAGGACGGGCAGTACCGCCTCCGGGTAATCCAAACCCTGACGCGCCTTCGGCAACTCGCTAACCACCCCAGCCTTATGCAGGAGGATTACACCGGCGACAGCGGTAAATTCACCGACGTGCTGGACCAGTGGCGAACGGTCCGCCGCTCGGGCCAAAAAGTGTTGATCTTCTCCAGTATGGTTAGCCATTTGGAATTATTCAAAGCGGAGTTAATTCGGGAAAAGGAAGACTTTGCCTGGATCACCGGCTCGGTGAAGGGAGAAGACCGCGCTCGGGAGGTCACTCGTTTCCAGAGTGATCCCAAGCTATCCACCTTCTTCATCTCCATTAAGGCGGGTGGCACTGGGTTGAATCTTACCGCCGCCGACTACGTGTTCATCCTCGACCCCTGGTGGAACCCCAGCATCGAAGACCAGGCCATCGCCCGGGCCCACCGGATTGGCCGGGTGGGGAACGTCTTTGCGCGGAAGTTCATCAGTCGTGGGACGATCGAGGAGAAGATCAACCGCTTGCAGCAACGCAAGAAAAAATTGGCGGAAGACATTCTCGGCGGATCGGGCAGCCAGAGCTTTGATCGGGGTGAACTTGGGTTTCTATTGGAGTAGTTGTCAACTCCTTGAAATACAACTAGTGCCGAGTGTAAAGATGATAACCGATTGACCCGTAACCACGCAAGCTTTCAGTGGCCCGGAACGCGTACCTTCGTCCGTCAACTAAAATTACCGCGCCATTCGCATTTTTGCCACCACTACGCTTGCCGGTCTTGAGGACCACCTCGTTCAGGAAATCACCGCGCTGGGTGGCCAACGCGTGGAAGCCAGCCGCCGCGTCGTCTACTGTGAGGGGGACAAGACCTTCCGCTACCGCGCTAACCTGGAATTACGAACGGCCATCCGCGTCCTGGAAGAAGTCGGCCACTTTCGCGTAAGGAACGAGCAGGAGCTCTACAACGGCCTCAAAAAGATTGACTGGGCGCCCTGGCTCAAGGTGGATGGCAACCTGTGGATTGATTGCGTCACCCAATCGGAGCGCTTTCGCAACGGCGTTTACCTCTCCCAACTGTTTAAGGATGCCATCGTGGATCAATTCCGCGAAAAGACCGGGGAACGGCCCAGCGTGGATAAGGAAAACGCGGACCTTTACCTGCACCTGCACGTGGACCGGGAGAACTACGTATCGGTTTCCCTCAACAGTTCCGGGGCCGGGCTGCACCGCCGGGGTTACCGCAAGCGGACGGGCGGGGCTCCACTGAACGAAGTCCTGGCCGCCGGCATGTTGTGCCTGGCGGGCTACGACGGGGAAGTTCCCTTCGTCGACCCCATGTGTGGTTCCGGGACCATCGTCGCGGAGGCGGCCATGATCGCTGCTCACCAGGCGCCGGGATTGCACCGCGACTTTGCCTTCCAGCGCTGGCCGGATTTTGACGCCGGCTTGTGGTCCTCCATTAGGCAGGATGCGCTAAATGCCATTCGGCGGCCACCCCACCCGATCCACGGGTCCGATATCGATGAGCTAACCGTCAATTTGGCCCGACTTACGCTGGATCGAACTGGCCTGCTCCCCCACGTCCAACTTACGGAAGCTGACTTCAAGCACGCCGTGGCCCCTACCCCCGTAAGCGAAGAGAACGGTGGCCTCGTGGTCATGAACCCTCCCTACGAGATGCGGCTCCAGACGGGCGACATTGAGGGTTTCTACGAAATGATCGGCGACACCCTGAAGACCAACTGGCAGGGGTATTCCGCCTGGATCATCAGCGGAAATTCCGATGCGCTGAAGTCGGTCGGGCTCAAGACCTCCAAAAGGATCCCGATGATGAACGGCCCCATTGAGGTACGTTTCTGCCGCTACGATCTGTACAAAGGCAGCAAAGAATAGTGATGATGGCTGACGGCGTCCATTGGTATTGGTTCACACCATTCGTCGCTCTCACGAGTGGCCCCGCTCCTATTGCGAAGTCCCTGCCTAAGTAATCAGGAATGGTCTTTGCCTCCATACTTTTTCTGCTGTACTTCCTGCCAGTCTTTCTGGTCGTCTACACCCTGGCGCCCGAAACGTGGAAGAATGGAGTGATCCTCGTCTTTTCGATCTTCTTCTACGCCTGGGGAGCGCCGACCTTCGTCTTCATCCTATTGGCTTCGACGATTGCCGACTTTTACCTCGTCCGTAGCCTCTATCGTACCGTTAGCCCGCGGGGGAAAAAGCTGCGACTTTACCTGAGTCTCGGCCTTAATCTCGGCCTGCTCGCCTACTTCAAGTACGCTAACTTCTTCGTGGATAACTTTAATGGTGCGCTGGAGGTACTGGGTTGGGGACAATTGGGTTGGGCGGAGGTGATGTTACCGATCGGGATCAGCTTCTACACCTTTCAGACGCTTACCTATTCGATTGATGTCTACCGGGGCAAACTCAAGCCATTGGATCGGCTGGCGGATTACCTGCTCTTCATCATGTCCTTCCCGCAAATGATTGCCGGGCCGATAGTTCGGTTCGAGGAAGTGGCCGGGCAGTTGCGGGATCGCCAATCCACCGACGCCGACAAACTGCTGGGCTTCCAACGCTTTTGCGTGGGCCTGGCGAAAAAGGTTTTCATTGCCAACGTGCTGGGGGCGAAGGCTGACCAACTCTTCGCCTTACCGGCGGATGACCTGACGGCGCCAATGGCTTGGCTCGGCGCCATCGCCTACTCGGGTCAGATCTATTTCGATTTCGCGGGGTACTCGGACATGGCGATTGGGCTGGGCCGAATGATGGGTTTCCGTTTCCCGGAGAACTTCAACAGTCCGTACATCGCCACGAGCATCAGCGACTTCTGGCGGCGCTGGCACATCACCCTTGGCCGGTGGATGCGGGATTACCTCTACATCCCCCTGGGTGGCAACCGGGTGGACTCGAAACTGAGGTTGTACTTCAATCTATGGGTCGTGTTCCTGCTGAGTGGCCTTTGGCACGGCGCGTCGTGGAACTTCGTCATCTGGGGTGCTTTCCACGGGCTATTTCTGGTGCTGGACCGGCTCTTTCTTCTGAAGTGGCTGAAGGCAGTCGGAGGGTTTCCGTCCGTTATTTTCACCTGTTTCGTGGTGATCATCGGTTGGGTATTTTTTCGGCTGGACACCTTTGGTGAAGCGGTGGATTTTCTGGGCGTGATGTTCGCCGGTTCGTGGGAAGGACTGCCGGAGGCCTCCATAAAATTTTGGTGGACGCTCGGATTCAGCCTCGCATTCGCCTGGGCGGGGCTTACAAGTTTTGGGAGACGACTGGAAACCATGATTTACCCACCGCAGACACCGACCGTTACGGGCATGGCGGGCTGGTTATTGCTGGGTCTGGTCGTTTATGCCTTAGCCTGTGCGGTCATCACGAGCCAGGGCTTTAATCCCTTTATCTACTTCCGGTTCTGATTGTTGAGGGCTTCCTTCCGCATCTCTTCCAGGATCATGAATTCTGCATTCTCGTAAAGGGCTGCTTCCACCTCCTGCCCCTTCTCCAGGGCGGATTGCTGGATGTAAGCGAACCACTTTTCGTCTTCCCTAATGCGCGCCATCATGGCTTCCACCCTGCGTTTAGGCACGGCCCCGTTTGGGGTGAGGTAGGATTCTACGGTGGCGGCGAGAAAGCCGTTGCCCATCCGTTGGTAGTGGTTTTCGGTTTCGAAAAGGACGACCATATCATGTTCGTAGAGTACTTCCGGCAGGTTGATGTCCGCCATATCTCCCTGGTCCGTGCCGTCGCGCATCAAGCGGTTGAAGTAGTAGAGGAAATCTCCGTTGCCGAAGAATTTCTGGTTTACGCCGTGGTGGAGGTACTGGTTCCAGAAGAAGCTGTCGCCTACGAATAGGATTCTGGGTTGGGGTTTATCCGGGTTACCTACGTGCCAGCTCGGGTAGGCCAGGGGGTAGCCGTCCGGCTCCGTGGGGAGGTTCATTCCGTAGAAGATATCCGCTTCGGTCCCCCGCTGTTCGCGGCTCACTTCTATGCTATCGATAGCCAGTTCTGGCATATCGATATCCAGTCGTTGTTCGACGTAATTGATGAGGCTATCCATGGCGATCAACTGGCCGTACTCCGTCCAGTGAATCCCTTGTTTAGGGAAGAGGGGGTACTGGGTGGTATCCTTCATTTGGCGGAACCACTCGTTAAAATTTAGGTGTTCGATCTGGCGCTGCCGCAGGATGCTGAGTAAGGACGTTTCGTTGGCTGCGTTGAGGGGAAGACTGGCGTAAGGCTCCGGCCGATACTCCGGAAAGTAACTTCCCTTCCCCGGTGCCATGACGACGAGGAAGTCGACCCCGTGAGCCGCCAGGCTATCACGGACAAAGGCCATTTCCTTCCCCAGTTTTTCGATGGTGGCGTGGTCCGCTGCGTTCGTACCCGTGGCGGCTTGCAGGTATTCTTCTTCGAAAAGGTAGCCCTCCTTGCCGGCTACGACGGAGTTGGCGTGGATCTCACCGAAGACGAAGTAATCCTTTCCGTTATTGGTCCGGACGAAATCATTCCGGTAGCCGAATTGCTCGCGGAGGTAATTACTTACCGATGCTTGCCACGTTCCATCGAACCAGCGTTCAGCGCCCCAAACCGGACGCTCGACGGGCGTATGCCCCACCAGGCCCATGCCTACCTTCCCGGTGAGGAGCAAGGGCAAGCAGAGGATGACTAGTAAAAGAATTAAGAGCACGCGCATGGTGGCAAAGATCGGGCAAGCTAGATTAATACAAGTGTATGCCACGACTCCGGCAATTCAGGACTAGCCACTAGCAGGATTCGAGCGTGGACCCATAGCTAACCCGCAGGCAACTATTCGCACTGCCAACAAATAGATGTAGGTACAAACATTACATGGCTTAATATTATACCCGTGAATAGTTTGATAATCCAAATTATATACCTAGCTTGCGATCAAGAAGGTAATAATCTACCTTCCGACTCGCTTTTCTTAGGTTACAGATTCACACCAAACCAACACCCATACTCCCTATACTTTAGTTACTGATCGTCAGCAATGATGCGGTACGTACGCAGTTTCACGCAACGTGAGCTGAGGTATTTTTAGTGTCATTTCTGTCTTATCGGCAACGCTCTAAACTAGTAATCCACTCGTAAGGTGGGTTTGCAGAGGACGCTCAGTCTGGCGCGGAATTTCTTTCCGTCGACGGCGCTGGACGGGGTGCCTCAACGGACCTTCCTTTGCTTTTTCACCATTTTCTCTCATTCCTTATTTCATATCATGAAGTACACGCTTTTTACCGCCGCAGTATGTGGCCTCTTCGCTTTCACCTCCTGTACGGAGGAAACCAACCAACTTGATTCCGCCCCCGCCGCGGAAGACGTTTCCATCGACTTCATTCACGACCATGAAGAAAATGGACAGACCGGCCTACAGGACGTCCCCTTTGCGGATGCTCTCCAAGCCCACGCCGAATCCACTTCCGAGGATTACTTCAACGCTGAACGCAGCACGGTAACCCGCCCGGATGGAACCACCGAAGCCGTCTACACCGTCGGTGGAGACATTGAACTGAGCAAAGAAGAGCTTGAAAAACTCCGCGGAATGGACGACGCGCTGCTCAAGCAGTACCGCACGTTCAACACCGTATCCCGCCGGACCATCCGCGTCGTCGGGTACACCGGTGGTAGCAATGCCCTGACCTCTAAGATGCGGACCGCCCTGCGCTGGGCCGTTAACAACTACAATGCGTTGAACATCAACAAGACGTTCCAACTGCGTTTTGCTTCCGACACGAACGGCGACATCGTCGTTTACCGCGACCCCAATAACCAGGGTGCGGGTGGTGTAGCCGGCTTCCCATCCGGTGGTAACCCCTACAAGTGGGTCCGCATCTACAACGGGATGGAGCAGTACAACACCAACACGAACGAGCACGTCATGACGCACGAGATCGGCCACTGTATGGGTCTGCGCCACACGGATTACGCTACGCGCCAGTCCTGCAACGGTTCCGGTGAAGGTTCTGGCTCCGCCGGTGCGGTTTACATCCCCGGCACGCCCGGTGGCTTTGACGCCAACTCCGTAATGCTCGCTTGCTTTGGCTCCAATGAAGACGGCGAATTCGGTTTCTACGACCGCGTTGCGCTGGAATACATGTATTAAAGGTTATTTACCTGAATCAAAGCGGTTTAGCTACGCTACTCCGGTCCAGGTATAGAGCTCGCTGGTGTCTCAGCAAGCTCGAAGATCCAACACGCTTTGTTTTGCCCGCCTTCGGACTTTCCGGGGGCGGGCTTTTCGTGTAGCCTATACTGAGTCAATATTAAAACAGTAGCACAGGACCATCTACCGTTCGGTAGTGTGGCAATGCGCGCACAGCCATTAATGCGATCGGGAATTCCGGCCGTGAACTAAAAAGTGATCCAAGTCAGGTCTACGCTTCAATCAGTTCCCGCGCATTCGTCAGGGCGGAATCACTGGGTGGGTTTTGGCTAAGCATTACGGCGATGGAGCGGATCCGTTCGTCCTTATTAAGTTCCCGCACCTGAGTGATAGTACGGTTCAGCCCGGCTTTGTCCTGCTTGTATACGAAGTAGTGGCGGTCCGCTCTACTCGCCACCTGGGGGCTGTGGGTGATGACGACCACCTGGTGGTGCTGGGCCAGGTTCGTCAGGATGTTCCCCATTTTCTGGGCGACGTCGCCGGAGACACCACTGTCGATCTCGTCGAAGATTAGCGTCGGTAAGTTCATGGCGGAGGCTACCAGTGATTTGGTGACGAGGGCCAAGCGGCTCATCTCCCCACCGGAGGCGGCACTCTTGATGGTTTGCAACTGGCTACCCTTGTTGGCGCTGAAGAGGAATTGTACTTCGTCCAGACCATTGGGTCCGGGCTTTTCCAGTTCAGCGAAGTCCACGACGAGGCGGGCATTCTCCATACTGAGTTCGGCCAGTTGTTGCTGGATGGATTTGCTGAAGCCCGGGGCAACGCGTTGCCGGCCCTTGCGGAGCTTGAGCCCCAGTTTACCCAGCGTAGCGGTGATTTTTTCTTCTGCTTTCGCCAGACGAGCAATCTCTCCGTCCAGATTGGCGAAATGCCCGAGCTTGCCGGCCAATTCTTCGTAGATCCCCAGTAGTTCTTCGACGGATTTTACGCTGTGCTTACTCTGCAGGCGGAAAAGCATATTGAGCCGCTCGTTCACTTCTTCGAGTCGCTCCGGGTTGGCTTCAATGCCTTCACCGAAGGCTTCGAGGTCGGAAGCGATCTCATCTAGCTCCAGGCGCAGGCTTTCGAAGCGCTCGTTCAGTTTGGAGAGTTGGGTATCGCCCGCCGCGAGAGAACTGAGCTTGTTGCCGACCGTCGTGAGTTGGTCGGAAACGGCGCTCTCCCCTTCCGTCAGGTAGTGGAAGATGCCGGAGGTGAGCTGTTTGATCTCATCGGCGTTGCTCAGCCGATGTTGTTCGGATTCCAGCTCGGCCTGCTCACCGGCCACCAGGTTGGCGGTATCAAATTCTGCGACCTGAAATTCGAGGAACTCTTGCTCCCGACGCGCGGTGGCCTGTTGGTCGTGCAGTTTACGCAGCTCTCTACGGGTCGTTTGTAACTTTTCGTATTCGCTACGGTATTCGTCCGCCGTTTCTTTTTGCCCGGCCAGTGCGTCCAGCAATTCCAGCTGGAAGGTCGGGTTGTTGATGTAGAGGGTATCGAATTGCTGGTGGAGATCGATTAGCGTAGCCCCCAGCTCCTGCAGCACCTTAAGGTTGGCGGGGGTGTCGTTGACGAACGCCCGGCTTTTCCCCGAGGGGGTGATCTCCCGGCGGATGATCAGCTCGTCGTCGTAGTCGAGATCGTGGTCCTGAAAAAAGGTCTGCAGGTTGTAGGCGCTGATGGCGAAGCGGCCTTCGATGATGCACTTTCGTTCGGCGTCGAAGAGGGTTTTGCTGTTGGTCCGGCCACCCAGGATGAGGCTCAGGGCGCCGAGCACGATGGATTTTCCCGCCCCGGTTTCGCCGGTGATGATGCTGAGGCCATCGGCGAAATCCAGTTGCAATTCTTCGATGATCGCGTAGTTCTGGATCTGAAGCCGTTTAATCATGCTGCTATTTGTTTGAAGTACGCAAATTTACAAACTAAGTATGCCATCAATTCAATTTATCCCATCTTTTATGAGAATAGGCCGTGGCTTGAAGTAGCTTTGCCCACCGGAGGGGAGACCACATTATAAGTGGCTTCCGCATCATCCGTTCACCCCACCCGGTTATTAGGTTTCATCTTATGCGAATACTTGCCCTTTTGTTTCTTGCCCTTTGCCTTTGCACCTGCGACAGCGCCCAGAATGACGGCTTCGCGGAATTAGATCTGACGAAATATAACGTCCCCATTAAGATCACCGCACCGGATAGCGCGAAGGTGGTTTCGCAGTCGCTCTCCAGCGTGATGCACGACGTAACGATTAAGAGCCCCGAGGATAATTTTGACGTACAGGTACTGGCCAGCAAGGCCGTGACCAACGACATGACACGCCTGAAGGCCGACCAGTTGGAGAACGTGCGCGAAAATCGTTACTTCAGCAGCATCGTGCGCGAGGAGCCGAATGGCTTTGTGTTTGAGAATAAAATCGACACGCTGAGTACCTACGGATTCCGCTACATCATTTACCAGGGCGACCAGGAATTTGTGTTCCAGAATGGTTTTAGCGGCACCTACACGCAGGAAGAAATCGAGCGGATGTACGACGCAGTAAAGCAGCAGAAATAATATGCAGATCAGCCTACTATTAAAAGGTATGGCGATGGGCCTGGCCGAGGCCATTCCCGGCGTCAGCGGCGGTACGATCGCTTTCATCACCGGCATTTACGCCCGGTTGCTTAACGCAATTGGAAACGTACTCGGGCCCAGAGTAATTAGCGCCTGGAAACGAGACGGTCTGGCTGCCGCCTGGAAGGCTGCGGACGGATTTTTCATCCTGCAACTTGGGGTGGGGATGGTCGTCGGCTTAGGTATCGCGGTGGTTTCCATCACGGAGTTGATTGAGGCTTATCCACCCATCGTCTGGGCCTTCTTTTTCGGCTTGATCATCTCTTCGGCCATCTACGTAGCTAAGCAAGTCGACAAGTGGAACATCCTGAACTTCAGCTTACTAGCTATCGGGGCTGTGATTGCATTCGTGCTTACGACCATCAACCCAATGAACGGTAGCGATAACCTTTTACTGGTATTCCTTGCTGGTTCCGTGGCCATATCCGCCCTGATTCTGCCCGGTATTTCCGGCTCTTTCATTCTACTTATTTTGGGGATGTATACGGTGGTGCTCGGGGCCGTGCGGCAACTGTTGGATGGCAGTCTGGATGGCCTTGCTATCGTGGTCGTATTTGCGCTGGGT
Source organism: Lewinella sp. 4G2 (assembly GCF_001625015.1). Taxonomy (NCBI): domain Bacteria; kingdom Pseudomonadati; phylum Bacteroidota; class Saprospiria; order Saprospirales; family Lewinellaceae; genus Lewinella; species Lewinella sp. 4G2. The sequence continues at coordinate 3,859,941 of NZ_LVWJ02000014.1, forward strand.
TGCCTGGTTGGCCTGGCATTATTCAGCCGTGTGCTCAGCTATACTTTTAAAACTTATCCTGACCGGACGCTGGCTATTCTAACCGGATTCATGGTGGGCTCGCTCAATAAATTGTGGCCCTGGCGCAACGCCCTTACCTACCGCGAAAACAGCGCCGGCGAGAAAGTCGCGCTCCTGGAGGAAACAGTGCTACCGGGTAATTACTTAGAAGGAGACCCCTTCGTGGTCGCAGTCGTGGTTGCCCTGGTTGCGGGCCTCGCCATCGTATTTGCCGTCGATTACCTCACCCCCCAGAAGGACGAGATGGACGTGCTCGAAGCTGAACTATAAGCCATGCACAAAACAACTTTTGGCCTGATCGGCTTCCCCATCACCCACTCCTTTTCTCGGGGGTATTTCACCAACTTCTTTTGGGAGAATGAACTTGACGATACCCACCAGTACCTCAACTTTTCGATGGAGGACATCAGTGGAATTGAGGGATTGCGAGCAGCACACCCGGGGCTGCGCGGCATCAACGTAACCATACCGCACAAGAAAGCCGTCGTGCCCTACATGGACCGGCTGGATGAATCCGCCGAACGTATCGGGGCCGTTAACTGCATTCGTATTGAGCGCGATGGTACCATGACGGGATTCAATACGGACTACCTCGGCTTTCGGGCCGACCTGCTCGCTAAAATGTTAGAGCACGAGGAAGCCCTCTCCCCCGCCATCGCGGAACACAATAAGCGCGACATCAAGGAAGAATTACGGGGGGCGCTGGCGCTGGTGCTGGGCACGGGTGGAGCTTCGCTGGCCGTCAAAGCCGCGTTGCAATCGTTAGGGATGCAGGTAACCTCCGTCAGCCGTACAGCAGGACCCAATAAGGTGGCCTACGGCGACCTGACGGCAGCCGATATCGCCAACGCCAAACTGATCGTCAACACCACACCGCTGGGGATGAAACCCAATGTGGAAACCTTCCCGGACATTCCCTACGCCGCCATCGATGGCCGCCACTTTGCGTACGATCTGGTCTATAATCCTGAAGAAACTCAGTTCCTGGCCAAGTGCCGGGCCCGAGGTGCCGGGACGGCCAACGGACTGGGGATGCTCCACGGGCAGGCCGTTGCGGGTTGGGATATCTGGAGCCAGCAGTAAGAGCGCTCGGTTGAACATCACCCTGCGGACGGAAACCACAATATTTTTCGACAGGGATTACCACAAAACAATTCCTTTCATCTTCTGTATATTTGTCCTCGATCGTATTTCAGGATTACAGCAGCAGTACAGATGATTATTCGAAAGGGCACGAGTGCCGACTTCAACCATTTAGAGACCTTTGTTTGGCAAGCCATCTTTCCTGCGTTCGACGTGGAAGGCCTGACCGCCGAGCAACGAGCTGAGAATGACGCCCTGGTTGAAGATGCCCGCAATTCCGTCATCAGCGCCGTCGACCACGACGAGATGGAAGTGCTCATTGCCTACGATCCTCAACAGCGCCGCCTTGCGGGCTACGTGATTGCGGATAAGCGCCCGCGGTCTTACGCTTCCATTGATCTCATCATCGTCAAGAAAGCCTACTGGGGCAAAGGGGTTGCACAACAACTGTTGGACGCCGCGTTGGTGCTCATTGGAGATCACCGTTCGGTCTCCCTCGAGGTGCGCCACTACAACGATCGCGCCAAGGCCTTCTTTGCTAAGTACGGGTTCATCGATTCGGGAGAGACTAGTGGCGACCACGCCATTCCCCGCAGCCTCCTCGTCAAAGAAAAAGTGGAAGCAGAACCGGTGGTGGAGCCAGTGCAAGAGAAGACTGTTGCTAAGACCAGTAAACCCAAACCCGTTGCCGGTACTAGCCTTGAAAGTCTGAACTTCTCCGCAGCACCGCTGCCTGAAGTTCGGCAGGACGACTTCCCCACCCTCGCCAACGAGCCCGTCTTTGAGGACCTACCTGACTTCAACCTGGCCACCGATGCTGAACCGATCTTTACTACCGGTACTAATGCCCTCGCTACGGCGGCCGTAGACACGCCCCTCTTCGAAGAAACGAATTTGGACGATGAGACCATCACCCAACTCGAAGCTTTCATCGCCCGGGCCAAAGCCAAAAAGGCGGGGCAACCCGTAGAGAAGATAGCCCCGGTACCGCCGCAGAAAAGTTCGCCAGCCCCGCCAGCTACAGCGCCGGCCAATACTAAAGTAAACCTGGATCCCACTCCCGTTTTGGATAGGCCCTTAGCTTCAGAGGCGGACGAAACATTCGAAGATGGTGAAGAAGTACCCACGGCTACTACAGTACTGAGCGAACCCAGCTTCGAATTTGGGTTCTCAGAACCCACTGCCGAGCCCGACGATAGCGATGTAGATGAGTTTGCGATCGTATCGCCCGGAGTAAAGATGGAGCTGGAGATCGAAGAAATTGCTACATCCACTGCCGAACCTGAAGCACCGGCTGAAGCCTCTTCAGTAAACAACTTTTGCCCCAATTGCGGGACGGCGCTGCCTCCTTCCGCTAAATTTTGCTTCAACTGCGGCACCCCGCAAACGGTAGAGACTTCAGCGGTCGCTCCCAGCCAATTAGATCCGCTTGAACACCCAGGTACCTCCGCAGTAGGTGCGGCTATTGAATGGGAGGTGACCAGTGGTGAAGTCAACAAGGAATCTTCGGTGGAACAAAAATTACCCCCCATCCCCGAAACTGCGTTATCACTTGAGCCTGCAGTAGATGACTTGGGAGATGCTGAGCCAGAAGAGGAGAGGATTGTAGACGATGGGAATGATGAAGCAGGAGCAATCCAATCTGCCTTCACGAAGCGCTCCGCCTTTACCACGGCAGGGTTAAAGGAAGACTTTAGGCGGCTCCTCGAGGATCGGGTCAACCGCTACTTCGGGGAACGCCGCCTGGCCGCCTACTTCACCCGCCTGCAGAACGACCGGGAGTTCCAGTTACTGCGGGATAGCACGCTGAGCAATCTCAAAAGCTGGTTGGACGATCAACACGGTGGGGCGGACGTAAGCAAAAGAATCCTGGACACCCAGGAGGATCTCGTAGAATACTTTCTGGTGGAGTCCGCACGCGATCTTCACCGCTCAGCCTTCCCGCAAAAGTTGTTGCGCTACCAATCGTTGGACTGGCAGCAAGTCGACCTCTTTCAACTGGTCATGGACTACCTCAACTTTGGGGAAGAATCTGAGCAGATCCATACCGACTTCGTCCAAATGCCCGCCCGAGCACTTAAAAACGCGACGGCTTCCTTTCTGCAAGCGGCGAAGGACGAGCGCATCTTTTTCATCTGCGACCAGAGTCTCATAAGTCAGGCCAAGAACGGTTTTGCGATGACGGACAGCGCCATCTACTGGAAGAACATTTTCCAACCGCCGGGGCAGGCTTTCTACAAAAACATGCGTGCCCCCCGGATCGAAGGTGGCCACCTGGTGGTGGACGAAAAGTACTTCGATGCGGGCAGCCGGCTCAACCTGAAAATTGCGCTCTTGCTGGACAAACTTCGGCGGGCCTACTGAGACCATTTCGACCGGTCAAATTGATCTTTAAGGTTCGTATCCTTTCCTATCTTTACCCCATGCCCAGCCCCAGCATCATCCACGACAGCGCCCGCTTTGGTCTGACCATCGAGCGCCTCTGCCGACACCTGATCGAGGAGCACGGAGATTTTGCCAACACCTGCCTGATTGGCATCCAAACCGGTGGGGTGCAACTGGCGGAGCGCCTCCACCAACGGCTACAGCAACTGGGCCACCCCAGCCTACCCTACGGCAAACTGGACATTACCTTTTACCGGGATGATTTCCGTACCGCAAAGGGCCCACTAACCCCCCACGAAACGGAGATCGATTTTCTTGTGGAGGACAAGCGCGTCATCCTAGTCGACGACGTTCTCTACAGCGGTAGAACCACCGTAAGTGCGCTAACGGCCCTCAACCATTACGGCCGGCCGGCACAGGTTGAGCTACTCGTCCTGGTAGATCGCCGCTTCCGGCGCACGCTCCCCATTCGTGCGGATTACCGGGGTATTTCCGTCGATACCCTCCACGACGAATACGTTGAGGTACAGTGGCAGGAGCTCGACGGGGCGGACCAAATTTTACTCAAGCGTTCCTAAACCAAGCGATGGCAACCGATCAGCAACTTTCCGTCCCCCACGTTCTCGGCATCAAATATCTGGAGGCCGCCGACGTGGAGTTGATCCTGGACACCGCACGGGAATTCAAGGAGGTCATCAACCGGCCCATTAAGAAGGTGCCTAGTTTGCGGGACATCACGGTGGCCAATCTTTTTTTCGAGAACTCGACCCGTACACGCATCAGCTTTGAATTGGCCGAAAAGCGACTGAGCGCGGATACCGTGAATTTCAGCGCCGCCAGCTCCTCCGTCAAGAAGGGAGAAACCTTGCTGGATACCGTCAATAATATCCTCGCCATGAAGGTGGATATGGTCGTGATGCGCCACCCGGCACCCGGTGCCCATCACTTCCTGGCTTCCAAGATCGATGCGAGCATCATCAACGCCGGGGACGGTACCCACGAGCACCCGACTCAGGCGTTGCTGGATGCTTATTCCATGCGGGACGCCGTTGGGGGTGATCTCCGCGGCAAGCGCATCTGCATCTTTGGGGACATCAAGCACTCTCGGGTGGCGCTGAGCAATATATTCTGCCTCCAAAAGTTAGGTGCAAAAGTCCGTGTCTGCGGTCCGCCTACACTCATTCCTAAACACATCGGTAGCCTCGGCGTGGAGGTTAGTTACAACGTCGACGAAAGTTTGGCTTGGTGTGACGTGGCTAACGTCCTGAGGATTCAACTGGAGCGGCAGGATACCAAGTTCATCCCTAGCCTAAGGGAGTACAACCGCTACTTTGGCCTCACCCGTGAGCGGGTGGACCGGTTGGAGAAGCCCGTCGTCATCATGCACCCTGGTCCCATTAACCGAGGGGTTGAGATTGATACGGCGGTGGCGGACTCCGAACACAGCATCATTCTGGAACAGGTGGAGAACGGCGTCGCCGTGCGTATGGCCGTGCTGTACCTGCTCGCGGCACGCCGGAAGACGGCTGCCGTAAAACCCGCCTGATGGGATTGCTGTACCAGGTGGTCAAACCCGTGGCCGGCTACGTGCTGCGTCGCTTTTACCGTAACATCGACATTACCGGTCTCGAGCACATCCCGAGGAAGGGAGCGGTTATCCTGGCCGCTAACCACCCTACGGCGTTCATCGAACCCTGTTTACTGGCTTGCTTTCAGCCGCGGCAGTTGCACTTTCTTGCGCGGGGGGACCTGTACAAGAACAAGCTGGCCACCTTCGCCTTAAGGACGCTTAATATCCTCCCCGTCTACCGCATCCAGGATGGTGGCTTCGGCAAACTGCGTAATAATTTTGAGACCTTTGACGACTGTTTCCGGGTTTTAGGAGACGGGAAGGCTATTATGATTTTAGCGGAGGGGTCCTGTGTCCACGAGAAGAAGCTGCGACCATTACGCAAGGGTACGGCGCGGATTGCGCTGGGCGCGCTGGAGGCGGACCCTACCCTTTCGGAAGTACACATTGTTCCAGTTGGCGTCAACTTTACGGCGCCCGATCGTTTACGCTCCACCGTCATGATTCGTTGCGGCGAACCCATCAAGGCATCCAAATGGCTTCAGGATTACCTTTCCAACCCTACGCCTGCCCTAACCAACCTTACCCGGCACCTGCGGCAGCGCCTCTCGCCCCTCGTCGTGCAGCATCCTTCCGACGTAGCCGTCCCAGCAGCGGAATTAGCGCTCGAAATTATTCGGACTCAGGTTCCTGAACTGACCGGCTTGAGCCACGATGGCCGACAACTCGCCGCCGAACTGGAGACTGCCAAACGTTCGTTACCTACCGAATTACTCAATAAGCTAGCGGCTCAGTTGCGGCACCACGGAGTAAGCATGGACGCTGTCGCGGGTGCTAAGCAAGGAGCAAGCAACAATCGGCAACTGAATCGGCCGGGAAATCACTGGCACAAATTGGGATTCTTTTGGGTACTGCAAATCCCTCTTCTGCCCATCCATTGGATTGCCGACTATATCGCAACGAACAAGGTTAACCACGTAGAATTTCACCAACCGGTACGCTTTGCAGCTACGGCAATTGGTCTGGTGGTCCTCATACCGCTCTTTCTGATTATTCTGCCACCAATCGGTAAAGCCTGGACCATTGTGGCCATCCTCACTTGGAAGTTTTACCAGCGGATGTACGATCGAGAGCAGGGACACCATGAACAAAAAAGGGTACACCGGTTGGTCAAAGCGGACCAAAAGAAATTACGCGATGTTTATCAGGAAGTGCTGCGCGAGCTAGATTTTCCGCAGTCAGTTGAGTAATAACTCGGCGACCGCCCGCCCAACAACCGGTTGAAGGATGGCTCCCCGGTGGCCCACTCCGTTCATAGGAATGAGGTTGATGCGCTCAGCATCGATGGCGGCGAGCGTCTCTCCCATTTGGAAAGGGATCAAATCATCGTCGGTTCCGTGCAGAATCGTAGCCGGGCAGTTGCTTTTCGCCAGGTAGTCCTTGGAGTTTAGTTCGTAGCCCATGAGTAGATCGGGGAACATCCAGAGGTAGCGATTTTTCATATCAACTAGACTGGTGTACGGGGCAATCAGAACTATCCCTTTCGGATTGTTACGAGAGGCCAAATAGGTGGTCGGGCCCGTCCCCAGTGAGTAACCGGTGATGATGACGTTTTCCTCACCGTAGGTTTCGGCCAGCTGATGGTACACCACCTCAAGGTCCTCCGTCATGGTACGTTCTCCGTCTATTTCTCCCCCACTCTTGCCGAAACCCCGGTAATCAACCAGGAATAGATCGGCGCCCAGATCCCGAAAGGAGCGCGTCTGGTGGAGGCTCCGACCGTTGTCACCAACGTTGCCGTGCAGGTAAAGCACAACTTGCTCGGCGGTATCACCCGGAATGGCGGGGACGAACACCCCATTAAGCGAAATTCCGTCTTCCACTTCGATAAAGTGTTCGGGAAATCCACCGTAGCTGAAATCGGCAGGCCGCTCCCGTGGGTGGAAGATCAGGTGCTCTTGAGTAATGAACAGAAGACCGCACATAAGCAGGTAAAAACCCGCTACGTACAGGAGTGATTTCTTTAAAACGCGCATTAGTGAAAGGTCTAAAACAAACAAGATGCCCCATTCTCTTGCGAAAATGAGGCATCTGTAACTCAAGATACGAAATGGCGCTTAAAGACCGCCCTGTAAATCGTCCTGTAGTGCTTTAAGCGCTTTCCAGTCACCAGCAGCTGCCAGCGCGGCCTGCTGAGGCCAGGTACGTGGAATGGCCATTTTGTAGCGTGATCCGGCTGCATCCAGGATACCCTGGAGGCGGCTTTGATCAGCGGCGGCCAAATCGGACCAAGTATTGATGCCATCAGCCTTTAACAAGCCTTCGATCTTGGGGCCGATACCTTCGACGACCTTCAGATCATTCGGGTTGTTGCTGCTGAAGCCTAACTCCTTGGCGGCCAGCTTCTCGAATTTCGAGGGCGTCTCAAAGTCACCGACGGTTTCCCGACCGGCATCCGTGAACTTCTGGTATTTGATCAGCTCGTCCCAGTCGCCGGCGGCGGCAAGACCGGCCTGGTGGGGCCAGCTGGTAGGATCGGTGAGGCCAAAGTTCTTGCCGGCTCCTTGCAGCATTTTGCGGAGATCGTCCGCATCAGCTTTGGCGAGGTCCGCCCATTCGTTGTAGCCGTTGGCTTTGAGTACTTCGTTCACTTTGGGTCCTACACCTTCGATGATCTGGAAATTATCCACGGCGAAGAGGCCATCGTAGACGCTGCCTCCTGCATCGCCGGAGAGATCTGCGGCGGGGATGATGGTGGCATCGTCACCAGCAACGCGGTCGTTACCCGCTCCAGCGATTCCGGAGAGCGCGGCGTTGCCCGCGGCACCGGCACCCGTACCGGCGGCGAAAGCTGCTGCGGCGGAGGCCTTGGTATTAATCACCTCCTGCTCGAGGATGGCTTTATCGGCGTTACAGCTGGCGAGGCCGGCGCGGAGGTCGGCTTCCGCCTTCTGGCTCTCTTCGAGTTGGTATTTGAGGCTATTATAGTCGGTCTCCCACTTCGTAGCGGCGCCCTTGTAGCGGTCGCGGTCGGCGATGATTTGCGTATTGTCCACTACTTCGGTGTCACCTCTACGGGTGAGCAGCCAGGTGAGTAAGGATCCGAGGAGGAAGGCACCGAGCGTCCAGAGCCAGTACCAGGGGCAGTGGGCCCAGAACATGTGGTCTTCGGCTTGTAGAAAAAAGTATGTCATGATGAATTATAGTTGCGTTGATGAGAGAGGTTACTTACGGACGAGGGTGATGTCCGCACGGCGATTTAGGCGACGGCCCTGTTCGGTGGCATTGGTGGCTTCCGGAACTTTCTCGCCACGGCTGGAGGTCTTGATCTGACCGGCCGGTGCGCCGTAACGGACGAGCCGTTTCTTCACGAATTCCGCCCGGCGGGAGCCCAGCGCCATGTTGTAGCTATCACTACCGCGGCTATCGGTGTGGCCGACGATGTTGACGCGTTCGCCCGTAGACTTGATGCGGGTGGCCAGCTTCTGTAAGTAGGTTTCCGTGCGTTGGTCCAGGTTCTCCGTGGACTCATCGTAGGGGAAACGGATCTTGATGTTATCCTGATCCAACTGTACGACTTCTGCTTCTTCCTGACCGGTAGCAGCGTTGGTCCCAGCGCCGTCAGCACTCCAGTTGAAGTTGGCGGAACTAAACCGTTCTCCCGCGGCGGGTGCCGTTTCGGGTAGTAATCTGGCGAGCGTACGGATCTTGTCCGCAGGGATGTCCGTTTCAGCGAGCAATCGCTTCTTTACGTCCTCAGCCCGGGCGAAGCCCATGTTTTCAAACCCGGCGGGTTTTGCCTCTGATTCGTAGTAATTGCCGAATACCTCCAGCGTCTGGTTAGGATCAGCGGCGTACTTAGCCTTGAGGCGATCCCGCAGGGCGGGCCAGGTTGAGCCGATCGTAGCGGCAGCGGCGCCAGTTGTGGAATAAAGAGCGAAACTCTCCGCGGCCGGTGGCGGCGCGGCGGGTGGCGAATCAGTCTCGGTAACTCCCGTGACGGCACCGTCTGCACAACACGTCGGTTTGACGCAGGTGTAGAAGGTGGCCAGGGTAAAGACCAACCACGCCACGGCCATCAGAATGAACTTCAGGATAGTGGACATAAAATTGGGTGTATGTGGAAGAAAAAAGGATGAAAGATGGAATTGCCCTGAGAGGAGACAAGTCCGGTTTTTATGAGAGACACCATGCAACGCTAGCCTTGACGCGAGCGACACAATTGGTCTTACAGCCAACAATTTAGCATTATGAAAACATAAATTCTCCGTTTTCAGGCAAGTTTTTTACATACGTATTCGGCTGGGATACAATTCAACACCCACCACACCGGAAAATGCCCGCCCGATTCAGCAAAATGGAGCTCTATTCCGCCTGGCAAAGTTGGCCGGTACGGAATCCCGCCTAAGAACTACCCGTGTCTTCAAAAACTTCCCCCGATCTCAATCCCCCAGATCAACGGAAGGAGGAAGTAGCAAAACAAGGCGATCACGACAATTGAGATCAAGTTCAGGCGAAAGCCGGCTCGTACCATGTCGGGGATGGTGAGGTAGCCCGACCCAAATACCACCGCATTGGGGGGCGTCGCTACCGGCAGCATGAAAGCGCACCCCGCCGCAAACGTAGCCGGCACCATCAAAAAGTAAGGGTGAATGCCAAGAGGCAACGCTGCTGCCGCCAGTACCGGCATCAGCATGGAGACGGTCGCAACGTTACTAGTTACCTCCGTTAGGAAGTTCACGGCAGCGGTTACTAATATCAGGACCAGCAGCAGGCCCACCGATTCTGGCACGGAAAGTACGGACGCCAGGTAATCGGCCAAGCCGCTTGCATCGAATCCCGCCGCCAGGGCAAAACCACCGCCCATCAGTAACACCACGCCCCAGGGTAGCTTGACGGCCTCCCCCCAGGTGAGCAAACCCTGGCTTCGGTCCCGGCCCGGAATCAGAAAAAGGATGATCGCCGCCGTAATTGCGATCACCGTGTCATTGATGCCGGGCAGGAATTGAGCGAGCACCGCCTTTCGCCCAATCCAACTTGCGGCCGTCACGACAAATACCAGCAGGACCAATTTCTCCTCCCGGCTCACCGGCCCCTGCTCTTCTAGCATCCGTCGGATTTCCGCGGAGCCACCAGTCATTGTTCCGGCATCAAATTTAAAGGCAATGCGGGTGAGGTAGATCCAGGTAATTGCTAACATGACAATGGCGACTGGCAGGCCGACGGACATCCATTCCAGAAAGCCAATCTCTACTCCAAAAGTGGTCTTCACCTGGCCGACTAGCACGAGGTTGACCGGCGTTCCAATCAGCGAAGCCATCCCACCGATGGACGCACTGTAAGCGATACTCAGCATCAGCGCCTTACCGAACTGGCTGTTCTCATCCAACTCCGTAGTCGGGTCATCTTGCAACTGTCGGGCGATCGCAATGGCGATGGGTAACATCATCACCGAGGTCGCCGTGTTCGAGATCCACATCGACAGCAAGGCCGTAGCGAGCATGGCACCGAGAATGATCATCCGTTTATTCTGCCCCACAAACAGAATGGTCATCAGGGCTACCCGGCGGTGAAGGTTCCAGCGTTCAAAGGCCATCGCCAATAGAAAACCGCCTAAGAACAGGAAGACGATATAGTGACCGTATGCCTGAGTAGTGTCCCCAGCAGAAAGCACGCCCGTCACTGGGAAAAGAACCATTGGCAGTAGGGAGGTGACTGCAATTGGGATGGCTTCAGAAATCCACCAAACGGCCGTCCAAGCGGTCACCGCTAGTACGGCCTGGCCAGCATCTGAGAGGCCGTCCAATTCAAGAAAAAACTGGATGAGTATAAATAGTACTGGCCCGAGGAAAAGTCCGATCTTCTTTAACATGAGCTGAGTCGGAGTTTAAGGGCGGTTACCCGCGCTGCGGATGTTGACCAATTTTTTCAGCAGGTCAAACCAAAAGGGTGCACCCATGCTGATGGCCAGGGCCGTCAGCAAAAAGCCGAGCAATTTACTGATGAGGGCGTAGGGCGTCAGCGCGCGCAGCTCAACCCCCTCCCACCCCAAGCCGAGGGGGCGCCGCACTTCGGCGATCTCATTACCCAACAGTGTTTTCAAGTCCTGCAGGGCGGCTTGGAACTCAGGGTCGGCCGTCGCACGGTCGCCGTAGCTCATTGGGACGGGTGCTGGTTCCGGGTAGTCCGGATAGCCGTCACCATTGTAATCCGGGTAGTCTTCGGCATCGTAGCTGGGAGTGTTGCCGGGGCCGGATTGGTCCAGGTCGGGGTCCGGTGGCAGTACCATAATATCGTCTCCCACCAGCTCGCGGGCGTCCACGAATTGCTCGGCGGCATCGGCCAGAGTGGCCAGGGTTTGGGGATCGTTACTCAGCCGGTCGTACAGGGCCACCGTATCCGCGTTGAAGAGAATGGCAATGCCCAACCCCATGAAGATTAGGATTTTCTGTACGTAGCGTTTGTACCAGCCGGCGGCGCGGTCCATCACGTTATTGTACCAATTCTGTACTTCGAGGCGGAACAGATTCTCCCGCTGCCCGCTCTCCCGGTAGAGTTGTTGAAGTACGTTACGCAGGTCCGCATCGGGCAGAGCAGCGATGCGGTAATTTAGTTCGGAAGTGTCATCCCCCTTGAGGACCACGTCGAAAAGAATACTCTGAAAGGTCTCCGCGTTCATGTAGCTGGGGGCGGCAAAACTGCGCTGCCGCTGCCCGTACTGCTCCGTAAGCTGGCGGTATAAGCTATTTTGCTGAAACTCTTTTACGAGAATCTCATTAGGGTCCGAACTGGCCAACATGTTGCGAAGCGCCTTGGTCAGGTTCCGCCCCCGCAAGCTAAAGAAGGAGGAAAGTAATTCCATCAGGGTCGTCGCCAGCAAACTCAGCAGCAGGAGAACGAAAATGATGCCGATGACGACGGTGAGTATTTGCAAAGTAAATGTGGGTGGTATGAGTAATTAGCCCGGCAGATTCAATCTCGATCACTAACGGGGCGCTGACGCAGGTGCAATAAACGGAAAAACAGTTACCCCACAGTCACCGGACCAACGAAAGCTAATTTCGATCCATCGTAATATGGGACAATACCCAGACGAACAAGGAAGGGTGACGGCTTCTATACTACCCAGCAAAACCCTATCTTCGCCGACCTAAATTTAAGACTCATGGGACGCGCATTTGAATACCGCAAAGCGGCAAAAATGAAACGTTGGGCCGGCATGGCCAAGGCCTTTACTAAAGTGGGCCGGGAGATCAATATCGCCATCAAGGAAGGTGGTGCGGACCCCGACTACAACCCCCGTCTCCGCCTGGCCATCAACAATGCCAAGGCCGTCAACATGCCCAAGGCCAACGTTGATGCCGCCATCAAACGAGCGACCGATAAGGACACTTCAGCCTACGAGGAGGTCACCTTTGAGGGCTACGGCCCCCACGGGATCGCCGTCTTCGTGGAAGCCACCACGGATAATAACAACCGCACCGTAGCCAGCATCCGCCACGCCTTCAGCAAATACGGCGGGCAAATGGGTACCAGCGGTTCCGTCGACTACATGTTCAACCGCCGCGGCCAGTTCATCGTGAAGCAGGAGGACCTCGAAGGAAAAGACATTGAGGAGCTGGAACTGGAGCTAATCGACGTTGGCCTGGACCGCATCGAAACGGACGAAGATGAGACCATTTTCTACACCAGTTTTGAGGACTTCGCCGGGTTCGGCCCCGAATTGGAAAAGCTCGACGTAAAGGTGAGTAAGGCAGAACTCGTCCGCCTACCCACCCACACGAAGAAACTGACGGACGAAGAGGTAGAAGATGTCTACAAGCTCATCGAAAAACTCGAAGAGGACGACGACGTGGCCAGCGTATTCCACACCCTCGACGAAAGCGAATAATTTCCGTTCCCCACTTGGTACCTACCCCGGTGCCGAAAGACATTGAATATGGTCGTCCACTCTCCCGGCAGGATCAACATCATCGGTGAGCACACCGACTACAACGGTGGCTACGTCATGCCGGCCAGCATCGATAAGGGTATTCGTTTTGAAGTAGAGCAAATTCCCGGAAATTGGTTACAGCTTGCCGCCAATGACTTGGATGAAACCTTTGTTCTCAAGTTACCCGTTACCGGCAAAACTGGAACCCTCTGGGTGGACTACCTCGCCGGTATTGTGGACCAATTCCAACGAGCCGGCCACGAAATTCCGGGCTTGGAAATCAGCTTTGGGGGTGACATTCCCCGCGGCTCCGGCATGAGTAGTTCGGCCGCACTCGAAGGCGGTATGGCCTTTCTGCTAAATGAGGCCACCGGAGCCGGATTTACCCGCCCCGAGCTCGCCCAACTCTGTCAGCGCAGCAGCAACGAATTCCTGGATATTCCATCTGGAATAATGGATCAGTTCGCCAGTTTGAATGGTTCCGCGGAAGGTCCCATCCTCCTCAACTGTGCCACACTTGACTTCAGTCAGGTATCCGCGGATTTACCCGGTTACTCCTGGGTACTCATTAACTCAATGGTCACCCACGAGTTAAGCGGTGGGGAATACCACGTTCGAGTGAGGGAATGTAAAGAAGCCCTGGCGGCCCTTCAGATCAAGTACCCCACCCTTTCTTATCTGAGTGAAGCCACGCCGGCACAACTCCAAACCGTTCTGGCGGAGCTTCCTGCCAACGTCGCGAAACGTGCGAATTACGTCATCGCGGAAAACCAACGCATACACGCTATGGCCGAAGCCCTCAAAGAAGGTAATGCTACTAGGGCCGGCGAAATACTGAATGCTACTCACGTCGGCTTGCGGGATGAGTACGAAGTCAGTTGTGCGGAGGTCGATTTTCTCCAGGAAAAAGCTACCGAGGAGCTGAGCGACCTAGTTCTTGGATCCCGTATCATGGGGGGAGGCTTCGGGGGTTGTACTCTCAATTTGATCAAGTCCGAATCCGTCGAAATGGTCGTCGATCACCTAACGGCTGCTTACCAGCAAGAATATGGCCTGACGCCAGAAGTCTATCCGGTAGCCATTGGGGCGGGAACGCATTTGGTGTAGCCGGCTACGTGCAAATAGATAGAGATCTGCTAAACGGAACCGGTCGCGCTCTCAGGCAGACTGGTCTGAGCTTAGTGCCGTTAGTTTGGATACGACCTGCTAGAACGGCACGAAGAGGCGACCAACGGCCTCCGGTAGATTGTAGCTCACCGTTGCTTCCAATTCTTGCATTACGGCATCCTTAATGATGATGTCAAAGTATACTCCGGGAATACCAATTATCTCGGCGCTACTATAATCCACGCCGGTGACTTCAACGGTGCCTTCACTAAGGGCAAATAAAGTTGCGAAGAAAAGAGCGTCGGTATCAACGTTCATCGATAGGGTCACCTGGCCAGGTTCCGTCCCAATTTCGTAAACTCCTTCCCGCAGCGAGATCCGAACTACTTCTTCATTGATGAAGCACATATCCGTCAGAGTAATTTCGGTTAAGAACTCTAGGTAAAAGTCCACCTTGTCTACTTCTCGGGAATAGCTTTGGGAGTCGTCGCTGGTTAGCAACCCGCAAATGTCTCGGGCGGACCCCGTGCTCGGCCGGGAGGCGGTTAGATAGCTCACTACGCTTAATCCGAAATTCCTGCCCCAGCCATGGGGGTAGCGTTCCGCTGCGTGGAGATTGGTCTCATCATCAGAGATGTCATAGTTAAAGGAGATGACTTCTTCCCGTGGGCCAATCAAATCACCCCGCACGAAGATGCGACCATCCGGCACCACTTCGGGCGCGGGCGCGGCCTCATCCTCCACTAGGCAGGATGACAATCCGACGGCCAGTAAACTAGCCAGGAACACATTTAATAATCGCACTAGAAACGCTGTTTGATACCCAACCTAATGGCCGTCGTCCTCAGTTCGAGGGAAGACGCCGTGGTTGGTTCGGGGAGTAAGTTCAAAAGACCTAAATCATATTCGGCAGCAAACCAGGTATTCTGGTAAAGCCGGTATTCTGTAGTAAGAAGGGTGCCAAAATCCCAATCACGAACCTGGGCGCCAGTCTGGTCAAAGACCAGCGCACCATTAGCAGCAGTACTGGAATAATTCACCTCGCTGCGAATCTTGGATACTCTGGCGCCTATACCAACTTCAAGCTGGGGTAGCACCCTGTAGTAGCTCACCAACGAAAGATTCAGCGCATTCATTTCGTCGACCTCCGCCGTCTGGACGACCGTTACGGTTTCGCGGACGGGTGACAGTAGCATCAGGTTACTGGAAGCGACCAGCACTTCTTCGCGATTAATCGAGTGATTGCCATAGCTGGTAATTCCGCCGCGCAATCCAAGGCTGAGGCGATCGGAGAGTTTTCGGCGCGCTTCCGCGTACCCGTAAAACGTTGGGGTGGATAGTACCAAACCGTCCTGCCGACCAATGTTGTACTGGAAGCCTCCTGCCACGGCCAGCGAGGTGGGATTGCTACTTCCTTGGAATGCCGTTTTCGTGTTTATGCTCACGCTTTGCACTTCCGGAAGAGTGGGCGTTTCTGCCGGCACCCCAAGATCCGAGGCTGTAGTAGTTGGGATCAGTGGTGACGAAGCGACCCTTCGCCGTACCTCCTGAGTTTGCGTTACTCCGAGCGGTTGACCTACTGGATTTGGATTGAACGTGTTTTGAGCAACGGTCTTCGGAGTACCCTCCGCCTTAATTTGATTAGTCGTCTCATTCAGTGGCGGGACTGATTCAAAATTGGTGGGATCAGACGTAACTGATTGTTGCACTGGATCAAACTGCACGGAACCTTGAGTATTATCCGTCAGGTTGCTACGCAGACCAGCTGATCTACCCTTCACTTCGCTACCAGCGCGTGAGCGGTCACCCGAAAATTGTTGCTGACTGGTTGAACCGAGGTCAGTTCTCGGTGCTGCGGTCTCATTAGGGCTTAGTGTAGAAGTCGTACCAGCAGCGGCAGCTCCAGCCTCATCCAGCGAAGTGCGCGCAGGCTGCTCAATTTCAGACGTTCTACTCTCGGCAACTGAATTGGAATTGAGCGCGGTGGGAGAACCCTCGGTGAGTTCAATCTGCGATTCCTTATTTAGTAACTCCACTGCATTATCCTCATCCAGGTAGACAAAGCAGTAGTACAATGCAATGAGGAGGGTCACGCCGATACCGGCAACAAGCCAAGCCAACTTAGAAGCGCCAGCCGCAACTGCGGGAGTTCCCACTGCACCACCTTTCGCGCCAGCGGCAGCAGCGGAGCGCATGGCTTCAAACTGCGCAAAGTGAGCATCGTTACTTTCACCCGTTTCCAGGTTACGTAAGCGAGCGCCCAATTCCTCCCAGCCTTGTTCCTGCGGGTCTTTCACGTTAGTTTCAGCTTAGTGACGGCAGCCTGCAGTTGTAGACGGGCCTGCCGCAAATGGTAGCGGCTGTTGGTTTCGGTAATGTTCAGTTTCTTAGCTACTTCGGCGTGGCTGAATCCTTCAACCCCAACGAGATTGAAAACGGTACGCGGTACTTCGGGTAGCCTCCGTACAAGTACCAACAAGTCTTCTACGCCGAGGGTTTGTAGTGCGGCGGGGTCGATGGCCGCCGTGTTGTCCACGGGTAATTCCGCGTAGGCGTGGTTCCTTTTGATGCGCAGCTGGCTCAGGCATTCGTTGACCGCGATGGCTTTTAGCCAACCGCGCAGACTTCCGTCACCACGGAATTGCTGAAGGTTTTTGAAGGCGGTCACGAAAGTCCGATTAAGGTAGTCAACGGCTTGTTGTTGGTCCAGCGCGTACCGGGAGGTGACCCCGAGCACGACTGGGAAAAAAGTGTCATAAAACAACCGTTCCGCCCGCGCGTCACCTGCCAGGCAGCGGCTTACCAGGTCTTCGTCTCTTGAAGCCCCCGGCAATGAAGGTGTATGTCGCGTCGGTGTAATAGGGATAAAGGGGTGTTCATTTCCGGATCGATGCAAGCGGCGGTCTTTCTGGAGAGAACTAATAATGACGCTTGCTTCGGTGACGCATCTAAAGTAGGGGCGCGTGAGTCCGTTGAGTATATTTTTTTGAAAAACTTTAAGACTTAGGGAATCCGCAGGACCAATCCGACCAATTTTGACCCCGTAACCCCTGCTGTCCAAGCCTCAATCATAGTACTTTGGGGCGTGGCTCTGGCCGCATTTGAATTCCTTTTATCCATGGCTCACCCAGTTCTTCGCGATATGTTCCCCAAGTATTTAGCCGCCCTATTGTTGCTCGCCTTTTTACCCGGCACCCGCGTCAGCGCCCAACAGCGATACGTGCAGAATCCGCAAACGTTCAACGTGAATCGTTTGCCGGCTCACGCGACGCTGTACCATTTTAACACGGCCGATGACGCTCGCCGCCACCAAAATCTCGCCGGCCGTACGAACTTGAGCGGGCGCTGGAAATTTCAATTCCAACCGCACGGAAATAATGCGCTGCCGCAGGTGCAAAAAAAGGTGGATAGTGGCAACTGGAGTGAAATTTCCGTACCCGGCAACTGGGAGATGCAGGGCTTCGGCATGCCGATCTACACCAACTGGGAATATCCGTTCCGGCCCGCCGCCCTACCCTACGTACCGAGCAGCCAAGGCAAAACCGAACACGACGCCAACCCGATGGGCCAGTACCACCGGACCTTCGACATCGCCGACTACCAACCGGAAGACCGACAGGTCATCCACTTCGGCGCCGTCAGTTCGGCCTTCCACGTGTGGGTGAACGGGCAGTACGTGGGCTTTAGCCAGGGCAGCCGGACGCCGGCGGAGTTTGACATTACGGATCTGGCACGCGCCACGGGCAACGAAGTCTACGCCGAAGTGTACCGCTACAGCGCCGGCTCCTACCTCGAGGACCAGGACCACTGGCGGATGTCCGGCCTGCACCGCGAAGTCTACGTGCAGAGCACACCGCGGAATTACCTGAGCGACCTTTTCGCCAAACCCACCATTAAAAAAGATGGCACTACCGGCCACTTGCGGATCGAACCGCGGGTAGAATACCGCAACCCCGCAAACGTAGAAGGCTACACGTTGGAAATGCGGCTGTATAATCCGGATGGGGACCAGGTCAGTACCCCAGTAAGCAAACCACTCGCGCCCGTCACCGACTACCTGAAACGGGGCGCCTACCACGGGCCCTACGGCGTGCACCGCTTCTACAATCTGGAAATGGACGTGCCGCGGGTAGCAGCCTGGACGGCCGAAACTCCCAACCTCTACCGCCTGGTGGTAAGCGTAAAGAACGGCCTCGATGAAGTAGTGGACAACGTCGGCCTCAACGTAGGTTTCCGCAACGTGACCTGGGGCGCCGACGGCCTTAAAGTGAATGGAAACGAAGTCATTCTCTACGGCGTCAATCGCCACGACCACTCCGCCACCAACGGCAAGGCCGTGACCCGCGCCGAAATTCGGGAGGACCTCCGCCTGATGAAAGCCTTCAACATCAACGCTATCCGGACGAGCCACTACCCGAACGACCCTTACCTATACGAATTGGCGGATTCCGTTGGCCTTTACGTGATAGACGAGGCCAACGTCGAAACCCACAAGGTCGGCAGCATGATTAGCAGCATGCCGATGTTCGCCGGGGCCATGCTGGACCGCGCCATCCGCATGGTCGAACGCGACAAAAACCACGCTTCCATCATCAGTTGGTCACTTGGTAATGAGGCCGGGACCGGAACTAACCACGCCGCCATGGCCGCCTGGATCAAGAACCGGGATGGGAGCCGTTTCCTGCACAACGAAGGAGCGTCTGACGGTAGTTACCAGATCCCCGAAAGCGGCCTGCGCAAAGACCAGGCCTACGTGGATGTCCGCAGCCGCATGTACGCCTACCACCCGACGATGGCCGCACTCGCCAGTATGGAAGATGACCCACGCCCCATCATCTACGCCGAGTACGCCCACGCAATGGGTAACTCCTCCGGCCACATGGACACCTTCGTCAACCTCTTCCGCGAGTACCCCGCCTTTGCGGGTGGCTTCATCTGGGACTGGATCGATCAGGGCCTGGAACAAACCGACGAAAAGGGAGAGGTCTACTATGCCTATGGTGGCGACTTCGGCGAGGATATCAACGACAATAACTTCCTCGCCAACGGGCTAGTCTACTCGGACCGGACGCCGCAGCCTTCTCTCTACGAAGTGAAACACGCCTACCAACCGGTCACCTTCAGCGGGACGGTGGATGACATTGTGATCACCAATTGGTTCGCCCACACAAACCTGAAGCATTATGACTTAGCCGTGCGGATAGTTAAGCCAGAGGGCACCTTGGAAATTGACCGCCGCCCCGCGCCCGACGTGAAGCCGGGTGCCTCGGTTCGGATAAATGATTGGGCTCGTTTACTACGGGAGAATGAAACGAGTGGCTATTTGGAATTAGCTCTTCTCCAGAGCAATCCGGCGTTTGGCCGGCCGGCGGGACACGAAATCGCATTTGGTCAGTTGAACCTTCCGAAAAGCAACTATTACGATAGCATGCTGGAGGTGCCCGAGCCAATAGCATCCTTTCAAAAATCTCCTGCCGGCCTCTATTTCATTTGTGGGAAATACGAGGTTCTGGTTAATGCAAGCTCTGGAGTCATTGAACAAATTACCAGTAGGGACCGGGAGTTACTGGCAGCACCCCTGCGTCCCAACTTCTGGCGAGCGCCTACGGACAACGACAAACCCGCCGGTCTCGCCAACCGATACGCGATCTGGAAGGATGCGGAACCTACTTTAGTCGAACACACCTATAAAGCTAATACACTGTCGATTACGCGCGCTTACCTCGACGGTAAAGTCTTGGAAACAGTGGAAATTTCCGCAGGTAGCAGAGGCGGCATACACTTCGCCTTTTCAATCAACAAAGCACCGGACGCGAAAGAGGTACCTGGCATCTTCCGCTACGGGCAGCAGACGGCGATTGCCCGGGAATACGCTACGGTCAATTACTACGGCCGGGGCCCGTTCGAAGCCTACGCCGATCGCTTCCAAGGCGCTCGTATCGGTAATTATACCCTGCCGGTAGCGGACCTTAACGGACGCTACATCAAACCGGCGGAGACGGGGAACCGTATGGACGTCCGCAACCTAAAGCTTACCGGCGAAGGCGTTCCCGAGCTACTGGTCCGGGGCATCTACGGTGGTTTCAATTTCAGTGTCTGGCCCTACACCCAGGAAACCCTGGAAAAGGCGGAACATACCAACGAACTCACCCCAGCTGAATACCTGACGCTCAATCTGGATTACGGCCAGATCGGCGTCGGCGGCGATAACTCCTGGATGTGGAGTGCCCAACCCTTCCAGGAGCACCGCTTGGAATGGGATGGCGCGCCCTACGCTTATGGGTTTTCGATTGGGAAGTAGCCGGCCGGTTCCCGATCTCCGGTCGGGACGCTCGAAGTAAGGATGAAGTCTTTCAACCTCACTACAAGATAATCCCGACCGGAGGTCGGGAACCCACCGGAACCGGGGGAAGCTTTACCCTACCCTGACTTGCGCCTTTACCCCGCGCCGTAGCTTTGCGAGGCAATAGCCTCAAGCATGAAAAAATCCTATATCCTGGCCGCTATCATGGTCCTCGTCGCAGCGGTGCTCGTCCTGCGTGGCGGTGGTACCGACGTGGCCGCCTACAGCAATTTCGCCGAAGCCTCGGTGACGGATGCCAAAGTAAAACTGGTGGGCACCCTCGTCAAGGACAAACCCATGGATTACGACCCGCTCGTCAATCCTGACCTCTTCAGCTTCTACCTGAAGGACGAAGCTGGCACGGAGCGCAGAGTCAACCTGGCCCAGGCCAAGCCCCAGGATTTCGAGATGTCCGAAAGCATCGTCCTAACCGGCAAAATGATTGGCGACGAGTTCCTCGCCACCGACATCCAGATGAAGTGCCCCAGCAAGTACAAGGACGAAGAGTCCATGATCAAAGAACTCACCGAAAGCTAAAGGCACAGCCGCCTTAAAGCGCAGCGTCCCAAAGGCGAAGCCGTCCTAAAGCGCAGCGTCCCAAAGGCGAAGCCGTCCTAAAGCGAAGCGTCCTAAAGGCGAAGCCGTCCCAAAGCGAAGCGTCCTAAAACACCCCAATGCAAGAAATCCAATACATCGGTGAGCACCTCGGCCCCCGCTACGTCGGCCACCTGGCGCTACTCATCGCATTTTTTGCCGCTTTTCTCAGCACCGTCAGCTACTTCATCGGTACGCGCTTTCGCGACGAGCGTTTGTACGGAGGCAAGTGGGCCCGGCTCGGGCAGCTAAGTTTTCTCGTT
Organism: Lewinella sp. 4G2; assembly: GCF_001625015.1. Taxonomy (NCBI): domain Bacteria; kingdom Pseudomonadati; phylum Bacteroidota; class Saprospiria; order Saprospirales; family Lewinellaceae; genus Lewinella; species Lewinella sp. 4G2. The sequence goes on from NZ_LVWJ02000014.1 coordinate 3,881,279, forward strand.
CACGGCGCGGCCGTCTTCACGGTGATCGGAACGATCTTTTACGCGATGCTCAACCAGTACTACGAGTACAACTACGTGAGCAGCCACGTTTCGGGGGATCTACAACAACGCTACATTTTCTCCGCCTTCTGGGAAGGCCAGGAGGGCAGCTTTTTGCTGTGGATGTTCTGGCACGTTATTCTTGGCTACGTCCTGATGGTCACGGCGCGCAAGTTTGAGCGGCCGGTAATGACGGTCATTGCTTCGGTTCAGCTGGTGCTAGCGAGTATGATCCTGGGCGTTCACTTTGGCTTTGGGGATTACCTCGTCAAGATCGGTAGTAGCCCCATGTTGCTGCTACGCGAAACAATCGCCGCCCCCATCTTCCAGCAGGCGGATTACGTGTCGCTGCTCAAGGGAAGTGGCCTGAACCCCAGCCTCCAGAATTACTGGATGACGATCCACCCGCCCACCCTTTTCCTCGGCTTCGCCAGTACGATCGTGCCCTTCTCCTTTGCGATCGCCGGTCTTTGGTTGAAGGACCACAAGGGGTGGCTAAGGCCGGCCCTCAACTGGGCACTCTTCTCCGGCGGCATCCTTGGCATTGGCATCTTGATGGGCGCCGCGTGGGCCTACGAAGCCCTTAACTTTGGGGGGTACTGGGCCTGGGACCCGGTGGAGAACACCAGCCTCGTCCCCTGGCTACTGCTCATCGCGGGCATCCACACCAACCTCATCGCCCGGGCTACCGGGCAGGGGATCCGGGCGACCTACATGTTCTACCTGGGCACTTTCGTGATGATCATTTACAGCACCTTTCTGACGCGTTCGGGAGTACTGGGTGATACGTCGGTACACGCCTTTACGGAGATGGGTCTGGAGGCACAATTACTCTTTTTCCTGTTATTCTACGTGTTCCTGAGCATCGGCATGATGGCCTACCGTTGGGCCTCCGTACCCGCGCCGGAGAAGGAAGAAAGTGTTTCCAGCCGGGAGTTCTGGATGTTCGTAGGTAGCCTCGTACTATTCATGTCCGCCGCACTCATGACGGGCGCGACTAGCCTGCCGGTTTACAATGAGATCCGCCAGTACTTCGATCCGGTTTTCGACGGCATCGTACTTACGGACCCCGAAGAACACCACAACCGCTTCCAGATCTGGATCGGTATTTTTATCGGCATCATCTCCGGCGTGGCCCACTTTCTGCGCTGGCGGGAGCGGGACTTCTCCAAGCACTATAAGTCTTTTCTCCTCCATACCGGTGGCGCTGTCGCGGGTACCGTGTTGATGGGTTGGCTGACGCTGCAGTGGATCGACGCCGGCCCCTGGCAGTACAAGGCGATGCTCTTCAGTGGGTGGTTCGCCGTGATCACGAACCTGGATTACCTAATCCAATTTGCCCGGAAGGATACGAAGGTCTTCGGTTCCTCCCTCAGCCACATTGGGTTCGGCTTGATGCTGCTTGGTATCCTCGCCAGTGGAGCGAACAAGCGGATTATCTCCAACAACCAGTTCCTGATGGAAGGCCTTTCTGCCGACGACGAACTGAAGCGAACCACCATCATCCTCATTGAAGACGAGCCGATGGTGATGGAGAACTACGAACTCACCTTGCGTGGCGATACCATTGATGGGTACAACCGCACCTACTTCGTCGACTACCGGAAGATGGACGCCGCCGGCCGCGTCATCGAGGAGTTCCAACTGGAGCCCAATCTGTTGTACGACAAGAAATTTGAGAATATCGCCATCACCAACCCCAGCACGAAGCGTTATTGGGATAAGGACATCTTCACGGTGATCATGTCCCTCCCCGCCGAGGAACAGAGCATTAAGGAAAAGGAAGCGAAGGAGGATAGCTTGCAGTACAACGTCTACAACCTGGCCGTTGGCGAAAATTTGGTTTTCAAGGATACGTTGGAGATCCGCCAACCAGACACCTTTATGGTCCGGCCCTTTGAAATGGAGTTGACCAACTTCAGCCGTTCGCCGCGCCATCCGGATTACGTGGCGGAGGCCGGTGACATTGGCGTCAGTGCGAGTGTAAACGTGAGTCGTTACGATGCGGATACCACCTTCCCCGCCCAAGTGGCGCTGGTACTGCGGGAGGGTCTGCTTTACCACTACCCCGCCCAGATCAACGAGATCAGTACGCGCGTGAAGATTGATGAATCCATCTTCAGCCAGCTCCTGGTGCCGGAGGATTCCTTGAACTACCAGGAGATCAAAGTGAAGCCGGGCGAGCAGTTCAAGTTTGGGGATCTGGACGTTACCCTGCGCAGATTCCAACCCCAACCCAAAGTTGATCACTACCAATCCGTTGAAGGCGACATTGCCGTCAGCGCGGTGCTGGACGTAACCCAGAACGGTGAGCCCGTGGCTGAATTGCAGCCAGTCTTTATCATCCGGGACAATTCACCCAGCCGGGTACGGGATGAGAACCGAAAGTTGGGCCTCTACGCCAACCTCGTCAACCTGGACCCGCAAACGAGTGAGGCTACCCTCCTGGTGGCTCAGTCCGAAGCGCGGGGAGAGATTTCCGTTCCCATCGCCGTAGCTACTAAATCTGACCGTTCGGACTGGCTGGCACTGCAAGCCATTGAGTTCCCGGGCATCAACCTGTTCTGGATCGGCACGATTGCGATGATGCTGGGCTTGCTCATCAATATGGTCCTCCGCATCCGGGAGAAGCGGCGGCGCGCGACGGCAGCTTGATAATGTTGAGCGGTCAGTCCTTTCGTTGGCTCTGGCCCATACCTTTAGGCTATGAAGTTTCGCTACCGGAAAGTCCGTGCCCTCGTTGTGACGTTCCTTTTGGTAGCCGCCGTGATTGCTCTTAATAGCTGGCGGGAGGGTCATTTTGACCCTAGCGGTCTCAATGTGTACCTCATTGTTGGAGTGGCCCTGCTGGTGTTTACCCTGAAGTACGGTACGTACATCTTCAATAAGTACCGAATCACCGCTCAAGAACTCACAATTAAAAGACCTTTTCGATCTGCCATCGTAGTTCCCTTTCCCCTCATCAAAAACGTCGTATTGCGGAACGACTCGAAAGCAAAGCGTGGTGGGGAGCTTTACGGCCAGGTTGTCATCTGGTATGGTGACTCTCAGCAGCTCGTCCTTGAGTTAGATGATTTGCGGTACGGGGAGGAATTCGTCCGTATGCTGAGGGATCGGCCTTCTGCGTAACTCTAGCCATCCCAATCGGTGGTTTCCATTCCTAATTGCTCGGTCAAATGCTGGGCACCTGCGGCAGCGCCCCTGAATTTTGGCTGATTGCACGGCTTAAGAATTAGCTAAAGTAGAGCGGGTGACAGGCCGTAAACAGCGGGATCGGTTATATTTAGTTTTCAATTGTACCTACCTACCCTAGTGACGATGTTCAAAATTTTTCTGGCCTTCCTTCTGGGAACCACTACGCTCGGGGCGCAGGACAGCCTTTCTGACGCTTACGCGCTGGAACTGCTGCGCACGCTTACTGATACGATCGGGTATTACCACCCCGCAGCTCAGTATCCCGACGACCGGGCCGCGTACGAGGAAGCTTACGAGCGTGCTAAAAAGCGGCTACTTGGCTCCACTGCTGCGCCGGGAGATAGCATTGGCATTCAGGCATTTGTCTTGGCAGCGGGTGAAGTGCAACGGCAATTGCGGTGTGGCCACCTCCAGCTGTACCCCGTGCGCGGTAAAAAGTATAATAAGGAAGTGCGTCGGCGCCGTCGGTATGCAGCCACGTTAACGAGCAACGACAAATTTGTCCTTACCCGCCCCTTTTTTACAGGAATCGACACACTACCCAGAGGCACCGAAATTCTGACTATCGATGGTCGCCCCGCCCTGGAACTGATCACCGAACTGGCCACCTTCCGTGGTACCAACGATGAAGGGTACGAAGGCGCCACCATCGCCAACACATCCCGGGGGATGAGCAGCTTGTACCAGTCGCGGTACGGACGTAAGGACACACTGTACCTGACTTACCTCGATCTGGTGTCGGACGAACCCAAATCGATCGCCATCGGAATGGCGCTCACCGAAGCGGAACTGGCCGAGCTACCGGAGGATGAACCGGAACCAACGAAAAAGGAGAAGAAAGCCGCTAAAAAGGAAAGAAAAGCGACGCTGCATACCAACTACATAAAGCTGAACAAGTCCGAGGACAGTACGGCCTGGATTCTCCGCATCAGTAGTTTCAGCGGTAAGGCTTACCGTTACGTCAATTTTAATAAAATACTGAAACGCAAATTTGACACCATCTCCGCCAGCGGGCTCGATAAACTGATTCTGGATCTCAGGTACAATGGGGGTGGCGACATTGTCAACGCCCGTACGCTGGTGCGGTACTTTGCTGAAGCGCCTTTTGCCGTGACGGATGAGGTCGTTAGCACCTCCCCCACCGCTAACGGAAAGGGGTTTTTCAACAAAGCCCAGCTCAGGATAATGGGCGGCGTCCGGAAACGGGAGGATGGCGTCTATCATTTTAAGGTGGCCGAAGCTACCGTCAAACCCTTTAAGGATCGATTCTCTGGAGACGTGGTGGCCATCATCAACGAAGGCTCTTTTTCCGCCACTGGCATCGTAGCCAACGCGCTGATGGAACTGGACGCCGCTACCGTGATCGGCACCAGAACCGGTGGCGGCCGCAGTGCGCTTTTTGGCGGGAAGATCCGCGACCTCAAGATTGGTGACCCAGACGAGATCCAATTTCAGGTGAGGGCGCCCAACTGGCGCTACGTCCCCCTCAACGCCACGCCCGGCACGGTCACGCCGGAGATCATCGTTCCCATTACCAAGCAGGATCTGCTGGATGAGGTTGATCCCCAAATGAATGCCGCGCTGGAAATCCTCAACGGGCGCACCGTGCGTTAAATATTGGCGCAAAGCTTACCTTCGCCGCCATGCACGAACGCCACCGCAATCGTAAACAATACTTCCAGGAGCAGGCCCTGACAACCCGTCAGTTTGTCATCCCCTACGTGGAGCGCACGATGCCCGTGAACGAGACGACACGCGTCTTCGAAATCGGCTGTGGGGAAGGCGGCAACCTGGTCCCCTTCATCGAGCGCGGCTGCGAATGTGTCGGCGTTGACATCCTTCAGACCAAGATTGATCTAGGCAACGAATACCTCGCGGAATTCACGCCGGGAGGCAACTACGAACTCCTCATTCAGGATATCTACGATGCCAGCGCCGAACGCCTCGGTAAGTTTGACCTCATCGTGCTGCGCGACGTCATCGAGCACATTCACGATCAGGAGCGATTTCTGAGCATGGTCCACCGCTACCTTAAACCGGGCGGTCGCATCTTCTTCGGTTTCCCGCCGTGGCGGATGCCTTTTGGCGGTCACCAGCAGGTCTGTCAGAATAAGTTGCTCTCAAAATTGCCCTGGTTCCACTTGCTTCCAACCGGTGCTTACCGCCAGGTCCTCAAGCTAGGCGGTGAAACCCAGAAGCAAATTGATGACCTTGTGGAGATCAAGGAAACGGGGATCAGCATCAGCCGCTTTTCGCAATTGGTGCAAAAGACCGGTTTCAAGTTTGACCAGAAAGACCTCTGGTTCATCAACCCGAACTACCAGGTGAAATTTGGACTTGCGCCCCGCAAACTGCCCGGGCTCCTTGGTGCCTTCCCTTGGGTAAAAGACTTCTACACCACTTGCTGCTACGCGCTCATCAGTGCCAAATAAGCGGGCGCTGCCGCGGGTGCCAGGCAAAGGGTAAAATGGACCCGTCCGCTAACTGACAGAATAGACTGAAAAATTGTCGGGCTACTCCGTAAAGGGAGGGTGGCACGACCTATGCAGCACTCCGGTGGGCCATTCCGTACGATCCGGATGAGCCGCAGAAAATTATCCATTTCATATAACTAAATACGTAAGCATGAAGCCGATCAACGATCGAGTAGTAGTCAAAGCCGCCCCCGCAGAAGAAAAAACCAGTGGTGGTATCATCATTCCCGACACGGCCAAAGAGAAGCCCCAACGCGGTGAAGTAGTGGCCGTCGGCCCCGGTAAGGATGGCAACGCCATGACCGTTTCCGTAGGTGACACCGTCCTGTACGGTAAGTACGCCGGCCAGGAAGTAACCCTGGAAGGAAAAGACTACCTGATCATGCGCGAGGACGACATCCTCGTCATCGTCTAAGAGCAGGACGACTCCCGCTCCCCCACGAATCCATTTTAATAACTACAACTATATACAATTATGGCTAAGGAAATTAGCTTTGACAGATCCGCACGCGAGAAACTGCACGCCGGTGTGGATGCCCTCGCAAACGCAGTAAAAGTGACACTCGGCCCCAAAGGTCGCAATGTCGTTATCCAAAAATCCTTCGGTGCCCCCCAGGTAACCAAGGATGGTGTGACGGTCGCAAAAGAAATTGAGCTCGAAGACGCCGTCGCCAACATGGGCGCTCAGATGGTGAAGGAAGTAGCTTCCAAAACCGCTGACATCGCCGGTGACGGAACGACGACCGCCACCGTGCTGGCTCAGGCCATGATCCAGGCCGGTCTCAAAAACGTGACCGCAGGTGCCAACCCAATGGACCTCAAGCGCGGTATCGATCAGGCGACGAAGGTGATCATCGAAAACCTGAAGACCCAGAGCGAAGTCGTGGGTAACGATTTCGACAAGATCCAGCAGGTAGCATCCATATCCGCTAACAACGACAACGAAATTGGCGGCCTTATCGCTGACGCCATGAAGCGCGTATCTAAAGACGGTGTCATTACCGTCGAGGAAGCGAAGGGTACCGATACCTACGTTGAAGAGGTGATGGGTATGCAGTTCGACCGCGGTTACCTCAGCCCCTACTTCGTAACCGATACGGAGAGCATGGTAACGGAATACGACAACCCGTACGTACTGATCCACGACAAGAAGATCAGCAACATGCAGGACATCCTGCCCGTACTGGAGCAGGTGATCCAGAGCGGTCGCCCGCTGTTGATTATTGCCGAAGACATTGAATCTCAGGCACTCGGTGTATTGGTAGTCAACCGTCTCCGCGCCCAGTTGAAGGTCGTTGCCGTAAAGGCTCCCGGTTTCGGTGACCGCCGCAAGGCCATGCTGGAAGACATCGCCATCCTTACCGGTGGTACCGTCATCAGCGAAGAGAAAGGCTACAAGCTGGACCAGACTACGATGGACCTCCTCGGTACCGCCGAGAAGATCACCGTCGATAAGGACAATACGACCATCGTTAATGGTGCCGGTTCCCAGGAAACCATCAACGGCCGGATCGGACAGATCAAGCAGCAGATTGAAACCACTACATCTGACTACGACCGCGAGAAGCTCCAGGAACGCCTGGCCAAGCTTGCCGGTGGGGTGGCCGTCCTCTACGTAGGGGCCGCTACTGAAGTAGAAATGAAGGAGAAGAAGGACCGCGTCGACGACGCCCTCCACGCTACCCGCGCCGCCGTTGAGGAAGGCATCGTAGCCGGTGGTGGTGTCGCTCTGGTTCGTGCCATCAGTGCCCTGGAGGCAACGAAGGGTGAGAACGAAGACCAGAACATTGGTATCCAGATCGTCCGCAAGTCACTCGAGGCGCCCCTTCGTACCATCAGCGACAACGCTGGCGTAGAAGGTTCCGTAGTACTGCAGAACGTCCGCAACGGCGAAGGTTCTTACGGCTACAACGCGCGCACCGACGAGTACGGCGACCTAAAGGCCCAAGGTGTAATTGACCCCACGAAAGTGACGCGTATTGCACTGGAAAATGCAGCATCCATCGCTGGTATGGTCCTCACCACTGAGTGTGTCATCAACGACAAGCCAGAGCCCGAAGCGGGTGGCGCCGGTGGCCACAGCCACGGTATGCCCGGCGGAATGGGTGGCATGATGTAATTGCCCGGTTACCTACGGTGACCAAACTGTAAGACTAGAGCCTGTCGGAATCCTTTCCGGCAGGCTCTTCTTCTTTGGTGCTATTCACTTTAACTGGCGACTGGGCTACATACTAATTGGATTTAATTTCAGGCACACTTAACAGGTAAAGACCTGAAACAAGAAATACCCAGAATAAACCGAGGCCTGGTAAACCGAAATTGTCCTTTCAGTATTATTTGAAAGTATGGAATTAGAGGAAGGAAAACAACGGTTCATTGAAGCTTGGGGAGCACTCGGAAGTAGTTGGGGGGTAACTCGGACGATGGCACAGATCCATGCTTTGCTCTTGGTGTCTAGCGACCCGCAGAGTTCCGATGACGTGATGGAAGAACTGAAGATCAGCAGAGGCAACGTCAACACAAACATGCGTACCCTGGTGGAATGGGGCCTGGCCTACAAGAAGCTGATTCCCGGTGAACGCAAGGAATACTTCATTGCCGAAAAGGACATGTCCAAAGTGGTGAAGAGCATCGTGATCGCCCGCAAGAAAAGGGAACTGGAACCAATGCTCCGCTTACTCGATGAACTGACCGGCGTCGAGGGCCGCACCGCCGAAGCCGACGAATTCCGGGAAGTCGTTAAGGACCTCAAGCTTTATAGCCACAAAGCAGACTCAGCACTGGACGCACTGGTCAAAATGGACAGTAATTGGTTCTTCTCCACCTTTCTGTCTATGATCAAGTAATAGGTGTTAAATAGTTGACTTACAAGGGCTTGCTGTGGAATACAGAACCGCCTATCAGAGACGAGGGAAACTGTGTCACACAGACCCATTACTTAGAAACTGTCTAAACAAAACACCCCCGGGTATCCCCGTACAACCAACGACTTAAATCCGACCTTTAAGCACTAGTTTTGCGAAGTTTTGCTAAACTCAGTCACTATGAATTCTTGGATTGTCCGGTTCTTAACCTCCAGTATTGGGAAGAAGATCATCATGGCCCTCACTGGCCTTTTCTTGATCACCTTCCTGGCCGTCCACCTCGCTGGTAACCTGCAGTTGATCATGGCGGCGGATGGAGGTCAATCCTTTAATGAGTACGCGTACTTTATGACGAATAACCCCGTCATCAAATTCACGAGCTACGGCTTATACGCTTTCATTTTACTGCACGCAATTCAGGGTATTCTTCTTTGGCTTAACAACAAGAAGGCACGGGGAGCTACGGGTTATGCCGTGAAAAATGACCGGGTAGCTTCCGCCACCAAAAGCTCCATCTACATGGGTTCTTTGGGTACAGTTATCCTGATCTTCATCATTGTACACATGGTACAATTTTGGGCACAAATGAAATTCACGGATAACGTCGGGCTAGTCAACTACGGTGCTGAATATGACGTGAAAGACCTCTACACCCTGGTTAAAGGGGCATACACTAACATCTGGTTTGTCATTTTCTACGTGGTGAGCATGATCATGATTGCTTTCCACCTTGCGCACGGCTTTGAATCCGCTTTCCAAACCCTTGGGCTTAACCACCCAAAGTGGTCTCCCTTCATTCGGGTCATCGGCCGAGCTTACAGCATCCTGGTTCCGCTAGGGTTTGCGGCTATTCCGATCTTGATGTACATCCAGAACCAGCAGTAGCATAAACTATCACCCCCAAAATTTCTCCCGATCATGGCTTTACAATCTAACGTACCCCCCGGCGAATTAGGCAGTAAGTGGACGAAGTACCGCTCCTCCATGCCCCTCGTGGCCCCGAATAACAAACGCCGTATCGAAGTGATCGTGGTGGGTACCGGCCTGGCCGGTGGTGCCGCTGCTGCTACCCTCGGTGAGCTTGGCTACAAGGTGAAGGTTTTCACCTTCCACGATAGCCCCCGCCGCGCGCACTCCATCGCCGCACAGGGTGGTATCAACGCCGCTAAGAACTACCAGAATGATGGAGACTCCGTCTACCGTCTCTTCTACGATACCATTAAGGGTGGTGACTACCGCAGCCGCGAATCCAACGTGCACCGTTTAGCGGAGGTAAGCGTCAACATTATTGACCAGGCCGTAGCTCAGGGGGTTCCCTTCGCCCGTGAGTACGGTGGTCTTCTCGCCAACCGCTCCTTCGGTGGCGTGCAGGTAAGTCGTACGTTCTACGCTCGGGGACAGACGGGGCAGCAATTACTACTTGGCGCCTACCAATCTCTCAGCCGGCAGATCAGCCTCGGCAACGTCGAGTTGTTCAACCGCCACGAAATGGTTGACGTCGTCAAGATTGATGGTAAGGCCCGCGGCATCATTGCCCGAAATCTCCTCACGGGCAAGTTGGAGCGCCATGCCGCCCACGCCGTTGTGCTGGGTACCGGTGGCTACGGTAACGTGTTCTACCTTTCCACGAACGCGATGAACTCCAACGGTTCCGCTGCCTGGCGCGCCGTCAAAAAGGGTGCCTACATGGCCAACCCTTGCTTCACGCAGATCCACCCGACCTGTATTCCCGTATCCGGCGAGTACCAGTCCAAGCTCACGCTGATGTCCGAATCCCTGCGGAATGACGGCCGGGTTTGGGTACCAAAAAACCTGAAGGACGCCGCCGCCATCCGCGAAGGCAAAATGCGCGGTGTAGACATTCCCGAAGCTGATCGTGACTACTACCTGGAGCGTCGCTACCCTGCCTTCGGTAACCTCGTCCCCCGCGACGTAGCCAGCCGTGCCGCGAAAACGGCCTGCGACGAAGGACTCGGCGTAAGCCCCACCGGCCTCGCAGTTTACCTCGACTTTGCGGACGCCATCGTCCGTTACGGCAAAAGCCGTGCCACGACCCTCAACGAATACAATGCCTCTGAGGAGCGTATCAAGGAATTGGGTACGGCCGTCGTCGCTGAGAAATACGGTAACCTTTTCGAGATGTACGAGAAGATCACTGGTGAGAACCCCTACCTCGTACCAATGAAGATCTACCCCGCCGTCCACTACACTATGGGTGGTTTGTGGGTAGACTACAACCTGCAAACAAACGTCCCCGGTCTCTTTGCCGCCGGTGAAGCTAACTTCTCCGACCACGGTGCCAACCGACTGGGTGCCTCTGCTTTGATGCAGGGTCTGGCGGACGGCTACTTCGTCCTCCCCTACACCATCGGTACCTTCCTCGCCAACGAGATCCGGACGCCGAAGATCGATCCGGACAGCCCGGAATTCATGGCCGCTGAGAAGGAAGCCACTGATCGTATCCAGCGGGTGATGGCCATCCAGGGTAACCAATCCGTGGAGAGCTTCCACCGCCGTTTGGGTAAGATTATGTGGGAGTACTGCGGCATGGCCCGCAACGCCGAAGGCCTCACCAAAGGCCGCCGCATGATCCGCGAACTGCGGGATGAGTTCTACAGCGATGTGTTCGTCCCCGGCAGTGCCGACGAGTACAACCCCGAGCTCGAAAAAGCACTCCGCGTGGCGGACTTCATGGAGCTCGGCGAACTGATGATGCTCGACGCCCTCGACCGGGAAGAAAGCTGCGGTGGCCACTTCCGCGAAGAGCACCAGACCGAAGACGGAGAAGCCCTCCGCCGCGACGATGAATTCGCCTACGTTTCCGCCTGGGAATGGGATGACAACGACCCGATCCTGCACAAGGAAGAACTCATCTTCGAGAACGTTGAATTGAAAACCAGATCTTATAAATAGTCTTCAGTCTGTAGTCTATAGTCTATAGTGGGCTGTAGACTATAGACTATAGACTACAGACTAAAAACTTCACCATGAGCGCTGATAACATGACCCTGACCCTCAAGATCTGGCGGCAGAAAAACATGAACGCCAAGGGCAAATTCGAGACCCACACCATTAATGGCGTATCCACGCACATGTCCTTCCTGGAAATGCTGGACGTCCTCAACGAGCAGATCATCCACGATAAGGGGGAGCCCGTTGCATTTGAGCACGACTGCCGTGAAGGAATTTGTGGTACCTGTAGCCTCGTCATCAACGGTTACCCGCACGGGCCACAGCAGTACACGACGACCTGCCAGCTGCACATGCGCCACTTCAATGATGGAGATACCATCACCATTGAGCCCTGGCGTTCCAAGGCCTTTCCCATCGTGAAGGACTTAGTAGTTAACCGTGATAGCTTTGACCGGATCATTCAGGCCGGCGGCTTCATCTCCGTCAACACCGGCCAGGCGCAGGATGCTAATGACATTCCCGTCGAGAAGGATCAATCCAACCACGCAATGGATGCTGCCACCTGTATCGGTTGTGGCGCTTGTGTTGCTGCTTGTCCGAACGCCTCAGCGATGCTGTTCACCGGCGCGAAAGTATCTCACCTCGCCCAGCTGCCGCAGGGTCAGGTCGAAGCTTCCCAGCGGGCTCTCCGCATGGTGGAGCAGCACGACGCGGAAGGATTTGGCCAGTGCTCCAACATCACGGCCTGTGAAGCAGAGTGCCCCAAAGGCATCAGCGTTGAGCACATCGCTCGCCTTAACCGGGAATACATTGCTGCTTCCGTTGCATCCACGAAGTAGGCAGCTGCTTAGGGTCTTGATAACCCTCCGCTAATTGAGATTACGAAAAATTAGGCCACGCCGCCCCTCACTCCTAAGAGTTGACCGGGCGGCGTGGCCTTCTTTATTAGCGCTTGCTTTACATCGCAATCCGGCTTCAGTACTGTCCACTTGCGAGCAGCACCAGCGTGCAGGCCACCTCGGTTTCAATCCCCGCCTCTTGCGCCAGCTTTGAAAGCTCGGGGTTTTCCGTCCCCGGGTTGAAGATGATGCGCCGCGGTGCCATCCCCACCAACCAATCATAGTATCCGGATTGGTTCTTTGGCCCGACGTATAGCGTCACAGTATCGACGTCACCAATTTCTGGTAGTCCGTTCAAGATTTCGGCACCTGCGACAGCGCCCTGCTTAATGCCGACGTTGACGATTTCGTGGCCGGCGCCAACCAGACGGTGGGCCGCAATATTTGCGTAGCGAGAGGGATTCGGGGTAGCACCGAGGATTAGCGTTTTCATGCTCAATAAACGCAGGCGAATAGCGGATGGTTACGAAAGAACCGTCAGCGCATCCGCAATTTTCCGGTCGTTACTAAGGCGGGGAACTTTGTTTTGGCCACCTAGTTTACCCTGGCTGCGCATGTACTCCCGGAAGCCTCCGGGAGCTACGGGAGTAATGACTAAGGGTTTGAGTACCCCGCCGGAGATTAAATCCTGGTAGTAGATATTTTGCTGCACCATGGCTGCGTCGAGATCCCTGGCGAAGGCGACTGCATCGTTGGGAGGAGTTGCGTATTCAATGAACCACTCGTGGTAGGGCGTCCCTCCCCCAGCTGGATTTATCTGGGGTGCCACAGTGAATTCAGTAATCTGGACCCGGTGTTTGTCCGCCACCCCGCGCATCGCCGTTTCTACCTCCTTGCCAATCACGTGCTCCCCGAAAGCCGATATAAAGTGCTTGATGCGGCCGGTGACGCGCAGCCGGAAAGGATCCTTGCTGATGAATTCCACCGTATCCCCAATGTTGTAGCCCCACAGCCCGGCATTGGTGTTGAGAATGATGGCGTAATTGACCCCAACCTCAATTTGCCCCAAATGGAGACGGGTTGGGCTCTCGTTGAAGATCTCGTCCGCCGGAACAAACTCGAAAAAGATGCCGCTATCTGCATTGAGTAGTAAGCCTTCGGAATCCTGACTATCCTGAAAGGCAATGAAGCCCTCGCTTGCGGGATAGGTCTCGACGCTGGGGATGCGGCCACCGACCAGCGCCTCCAAGCTTTTGCGGTAGGGCTCGAAGTTGACGCCGCCGTACACGAACATGGAGAGGTTCGGGAATAGCTCCAGAATGGTATCCTTTCCACTCCGTTGCAACAGCCGCTCGTAGTACATCTGCACCCAAGGTGGGATGCCCGAAATGAGTCGCATATCGGCATCGATCGTTTCATCGACAATGCGGTCAAGCTTGGTTTCCCAATCCTCGATGCAATTGGTTTCGTAGGAGGGCAGCTGGTTCGTGCGCAGCCAGGCCGGAACCTGGTGGTTGACGATACCGCTGAGGCGCCCCGTGGGGATGCCATTCGTTTCGGACATCTCGGGCGAACCGGAGAGGAAGATCATTTTCCCATCCAGCCACTTGCTCTTTTTCGTTTCCGCAATGTAGTTGAAGAGCGCATTGCGCGCCGTGCCGAAGTGGTTGGGAATGCTTTCGCGCGTGAGCGGGATGTACTTTACCCCACTCGTCGTGCCCGAGGTTTTGGCGAAGTACTTCGGTTGCCCGACCCAGGAAACGTTGGCCTCTCCGTCACGAATTCGATCGGCGTAGGGCTTAAAGGCTTCGTAGTCGACGATGGGTACCCGTCGCTTGAAATCCTCGTAGGTGTCGATGGCGGCAAAATCGTGGTCCCGACCAAAGGCCGTTTCCCGCGCGGTGGTAACGAGATCCTGGCGGATGAAGTCCTGGGACATCACCGCCCGGCTAGCCATTTTTCGCAACTGGCTGCGGACGAACAAGGCGTAGGGGCGCAAAAGGGTGCCTTTCATAGGTCGGGTGGCTTTACCGGGGGAGTTTGATCTCGTAAGAATTCCCCGTGCTGATGGGCAGGCTGCCCGCCACGAGCCAGGGATTGTAGACTTTCAGTTTCCGGTAGGTCGTGTTGTTGGCCTTGGCGAATTGCCCCAGGTCGGCAATGCTCTTGGAGACCGTGACGGTTTCGTAGTTATTCAATACGGGGTAAGCGTCGTCCGGACCGAGGGAGTAGCCGAAGGATTCGGGGTCTTCCAGAATGGTTTTAAGGGCTACGATGCGGAAAACGTAAGCCATGGTTTCCTTGTTAATGTCCAGCTCAAATATGTTGTCCGCGCTCTGGCGTTTGCGCCATTTGCGTACGTTCGGTCCGCCCATATTGTAGGCGGCGGCTACCCAGCGCCAGTCGCCGAATTCTTTGTAGTAGTCCTTCAGGTACTTGGCGGCGGCGCGCGTGGCCTTCTCCAGGTGATAGCGCTCGTCCACTTCCGCGTTGATCTCCAGGCCGTAGGATTTACCCGTTGGAGCCATGAATTGCCACACTCCCTTCGCGCCGGCGGGGCTGACGGCATTGTCGAGGCCAGATTCCGCGACGGCGAGGTACTTCAAGTCAGTCGGCACGCCCTCTTCGGCCAGGATCCGCTCGATTGTTGGGAAGAAGCGGGGTTTACGTTTTAGCAACAGCAGTGTGTTGCGGTGGAAATACGCGTTGCGTAACAGCTCCATATCGAGTCGCTCCCGTACGTCGAAGTCGTCCATTGGAATGGGCTCACCGGCAAAATTGAAGGGGCCGGTCAGATCCACCGGGCGCACCATTTGGGGTAGCTGGGTGGATTTTACCGTTTTGGGCTGCCGCTCGTCAACCTCGGGCAGTGTATCCGAAGTGTTCAGGCTGAGGAAGAGGAACCAACCAATAAGGATGGCCAGGCCGAAGCCAAGGCCGGTGAGTAGATGCTTCATGGGAGACGGAGTTTGCGTAGACGAAGGTAAGTTACTCCGTGGCCACTTTATTGCGCATCGTTCAGGAATTCCGGACGAAGTCCGATGAGTCACGGTGGCGCTATACCCACGGCAGAAACCATTCAGGTTACTCCTGAGCGTCCGCTTTTTTCAACACGTCCCAGGTGTGGTCTCCCAGCAGCTTCACGGTAGCGATGTACGTGTACGGCCCGTTGGGTCCCCACTCTTGCGGGCTGACCATGCTGAGGACGTTGCCGCCCGATTTCTTTTCGTAGAGGTAGTAGGTCCGGCTGATGATGGGGTCGATACCCATCTGCGCCTGGTAAATTCTTTCGGAGATAGACATCCGTTGTTGGATGGCGTTGGCCTGCTTGGCCAGCAGTTCGATCTGGGCTTTGATCTGGTCCAGCTGCATGTCCGTTTGCTCGTACATGGCCGTCATGGCCAGGCCCTTCACCTTGCCGGCGTCCATTGGTTTGATGGTCGCGCCACCCCGTTCGTGGGCGTACGGCAGCAGGTGCGGGTTTTCCGCAATCTTGTCTCCGTCGATGGGGTTGATGATCAACTCCTTTTCGGGCGTTCTTTTCTCTTTTTCGGCCATTGCAGCATTAAACCCGGCGGTGCGATTTTGGTTTTCCGGCGCAACTTAAACCTGAGGGCTAAAACATCTTTTCATCGGACACCTTCAGTAGTCGGCGCCAGCTTACGTTATTGTAGTGCAGTCTGGGCGCTGCCGCAGGTGCCAGGTAAACGGACAAGCAAAAAAGACGATTCTCTAAATCATGGACTGGCCACTCATCCAACAGGAACTCACTTTTAGGAC
The DNA here is from genome assembly GCF_001625015.1 of Lewinella sp. 4G2. Taxonomy (NCBI): domain Bacteria; kingdom Pseudomonadati; phylum Bacteroidota; class Saprospiria; order Saprospirales; family Lewinellaceae; genus Lewinella; species Lewinella sp. 4G2. The sequence continues at coordinate 3,897,383 of NZ_LVWJ02000014.1, forward strand.
GTCCCGCAGCAGCGGAGCCGGTGGCCAGCACGTCAACAAAACGGAAACCCGCGTGGAGTTAGTCTTCAACCTCGACGAGAGCCAGGGGCTGAACCACCGCGAAAAGAAGAACCTCCGCCACCACCTCAAACGTAAGATTGACGCCAATGGAATCATTTCCGTTGTCGACCAATCCGGACGTAGCCAACACGGCAATAAGGTCAAAGCGTTGAAACGATTGAAGGAAATGCTCTCCCTCTCCGGCCGGCCCATCCCGAAGAAGCACGTGGGCAAGTCCTTCGTCGCCAACCGAGGTAAACGTCTGGAACGGAAGAAGCGACGGTCGGAGATTAAGGCGGGACGGGGGAAGATCCGTTGGTAAGGCAATCCTTTCAACCTCAACTCCAGCCGTCAGCCTACCGACGCAGCGTTGCGGAAATACCTACCTAAATAAAGGAATAGCAACAAACACCGGCCCCAACCGTTTTTCGTCCAAATACCTTCGAATGCGCTTCACCTGGCTCGCCCTATTCGCTCTGCTTTCCATCTCCAGTTGCACCTACACCGCCAAAGTGACGGACGGCGCTACCGCCGTGGACCGCAAGCAATACGACGTAGCCATTCCCATGCTGCAAAGGGAATTCAAGAAGGCCAAAACCAGGTCAGTAAAGGGAGAAGTCGCCATGAATCTGGGTACCTCCTACCGCGAAACGGGTAACGATGAGGAGGCCATCACCTGGTTCCAAAAGGCCTACGACAACAACGCCGGCCCGGACGCCCTCCGTGAAAAGGCCGCCGCCCTCAAACGCCTGGAACGCTACGAGGAAGCCATCCAGGTCTATACCGACCTCGGCTTTGAGATTGGCTCCCGCTACGAATTCCGCAAGGAGATCCAGGGGGCGGAACTCGCCCAGAAGTGGAAGGACCAGGAAACGGAAGGGAAAGAGCGGCCCTACACCGTACAGGCCGCCAACTTCAACTCCCGTGGCGCGGATTACGCTCCCGTCTATTTCGAAAATCAGCTCATCTTCAGCTCCGACCGCCAGGGGGGAGACGGGGCGGAAAACTACAAGTGGACGGGCCGTGGCTTCACCGACATCTACCAAACTAGCGTGACCGGGGGCGCCGTCACTTCCTTTAGCGACGTGATCAACACCCCCGACCACGAAGGCACCCCTTCCTTCAGCGCGGACGGCCAACAGGTCTACTTCACCCGCTGCGTCTCTCCCGGCAAGCGGGAAGATGCTTTTTGTGGCATCTACGTCTCGGAGCGGAACGGCGGCGGCTGGGGGCCGGCCACCAAACTTCCCTTCGTCAAACCGGGCGTCAACTACCTCCACCCCGCCATCTCTGCCACTGGTGATCGACTTTACTTCAGCGCCCTCATGGAAGACGGTTGGGGTGGTTACGACATCTACGTTGTCAACAAGAAAGTGGACGGGACGTGGAGCGACCCCATCTTGATGAACCGCGCAATCAACACCCAGGGCAACGAACAATTCCCGACACTCGACGCTGACACCTTGTACTTCGCGAGCGACGGATTGGTCGGCATGGGTGGTCTCGACATCTACATGACCCACCCCATGGCTAACGGCCGCTACAGCGCACCAAAGAATCTGGGGATCCCCGTCAACAGTGGGGCCGACGATTTTTCCTACACCATCGTCAAGCGCATGGGAAGTGGCCTCGACGAAAAAGTGCTGGGCTTCTTCAGTACGGCCCGCCCCGGCGGAGCGGGTGCCGATGACATTTACGAGTTCGCCCGCCGCACCCTGCCGCCCCCCCCACCCGATCCGACTCCCATCGTCTACAAAAACGTACTTGACGTTACCGTAGTAGAAAAGATCCTCGAGGATCCGGCCGATCCGCAATCGCGCGTCCGTGGTTTGCGGCCGGTGCCTAACGCAACGATCGTGGCCAGCATCGGCGCGGAATCCCGTACCGTCACTACCAATGAAGAGGGTCAATTAAGCCTGGTGTTGGTCGACAACCAGAATTACCAATTTCGCGCCGAGCGTGATGGCTACCTGGCCGCCGAAGGTGTCTTCTCCAGCCGCAACTTGCCAAAAGATCCGGATGCACCCGAACAGCGGTACGAGTTGGAGTTGGAGATTGAAAAGATCTTCCTCAACGCCGAGATCGTCCTCGAAAATATTTACTACGACTTTGACGAAAGCTTCATCCGCGAAGATGCGCAGCCAACGCTGAACGAGCTCGCCTCACTGTTGCAACGCAACCCCAACATTAATATTGAATTGGGCTCCCACACCGATTGCCAGGGGCCGGAAGGCTACAACCAGCGACTCAGCCAGGATCGCGCTCAGTCCGCCGTGAACTATCTCATTGAGAGGGGCATCGATGGCAACCGACTCACCGCCCGTGGCTACGGTGAAACCCAACCCGTCGCGGAGTGTGTGTGCCAACGCTGTACGGATGAGGAAAACCAGCGTAATCGGCGGACTACTTTTAGGATTGTGGAGTAGCTAAGCTCGTTAGTCGATTTACCAGTTGGTTGGTACGGCTAGTGGGCTGGCAACGTCCAACGACTCAGCTGGTACTGTCGTGGTGTATTATACTTAGTCCACTCAAACCTTATTACACCCTCTGGTAAAGACTCAAATAAGTCGTCGGACGAAGCTGAACTGTTGCTTTGCAACCAGTTCAGTGATTCGTCCGACGACGGGGATTAGTCCCCTACCACCTGCCCCGTCAGGCGCAGGATCTCCGTTTCCGTGTTCTTGAGATTCAGCAGCGCATTGAGTAATTGGAACTCGGCGTTGACGAGATTGAGCTGAATGGTTCGGTAGTCGAAACTATTGATCGTTCCGCCCCGAAAGCGTTCGTCGGAGATCTCAATGTTGCGTTCGGCGTTGGCGATCAGGTCGCGGGTGATGCTGACAATCGTGATTTGATTGTCGTGGCGAGCAATAGCACTTGCCAATTGGGTCCGAAGTTGTTGGTTGATGGCATCGTACTCCAGCTCCGCCGTCATCTCTTCAAGTTTGGCTGATTGTTCGCGCACCCGACGGCTCTTTCCATCGTACAGGAGGTAGCTGACACCAATACCTAAATTGGCGGAAAGGGTGCGGGCAGCGATTCCAGGCAATTCCTGCTCGCGGGTGGGTTGTTCGTTACCAAAGTCAAAGGTTTGCGTACCGGTCTGCACGTTGATGTCGTAGCCCGCCCCACCCTGCAGGGCAACGAGTGGCTTGTATTCGGTTTGAATGAGGCGCGTCCTAATGCCTGCTAATTCGCGGTTGATGGCTAGCGTCCGCAATTGGCTGTTCTTGCGGTCCAGTTCCGTTTGCAGGAGGGCCTCGTTAAAGCGTTCTCCGTCGTAATCCAATTCCGTGGTCAGCGTTAGTGCTTGGTTCACATCTTCGGCGCCGAGGAGTTGCAGGAGATTTTGGGTGGCTGTTTCGTAATTCAGCTGCTGAAGCACCAGTTGGGTGGAATCCGTTAGGTAGGCATCGCGGGCCTGCAGTTCTTCGAAGGTACCGGCGCGGCCAAACTCACGGCGAACGTTCTGGTATTCAATCCGGTCCCGGCTTAGTTCCAGGACGCGACGGCGCACGGAAATTTGTTCCTGTTGAACGACTGCGTTAAAGTAGGCCTGGATGATCTGGGCAATGCTGTTCTCCACTTCAACGCGCACCCTCCCTGCACTCAAGTCGGCCAGCGTGGCCAACTGGGTTTTCGCAATTTCTACGCGGCCGCCGTTGAACAAGGTCCAGTTCAGGTTGGCGGTGGGCCCGATGCCGTAGGAAGTCGTATTACTCTGCGATACAATGCTCGCCGGGTTGGTGTTATTTCGGTAGTTAACGGCGGGCGTTACGCCCAGGGAAATGGTCGGAAATTTACCGGTCAGTGCATCATCATTATTGTTTTCCGCGACGGCGAGGTCCGCCTTGGCGAGGCGGATCTGGTAATTATTCAACAGACCTTCCTGGATGGCATCACTTAGCGATAGACTTCGCTGACCAGTCATTATACCTCCTATGGTCATCAACAGAATTAGGGCGCTCACGCGGGTATAAAGTTGGGGGATCGAGTAGCGAAGTGATAGCATGTCAGTTTGGTAGGATGGTCCTTGGGTGGAAGGATGTTCTTTAGTTTGAGGATCGGCGCGCTTTACTGGTTTGGTCCTGCATATCCAATCCCTCGGCACCTGCGGCAGCGCCCTCTTTTGAGCCTTCGAAGACGTAGCGCTTGAGGTAGTAATTGTAGAAGAAGACGATGCCCGTAGCGATGAGTTTGATGAGCCATTCTTCATTCCCCACGAGGGGAAATTGGTGAAGGCCAATGATAATGAGCCAGTCCAGTAGCAGACCACCGGCGCTGACTACCATACTCCAAGCGAAGGCACTCCGCAACGAACGGTTTAACTCAAAAACGAAGTAACGCTGCAGGAAGAAATTGAGGATGACACTGCTGGAATAGGCAATCAACGTAGCCGGGCCGGGCGGCAGGTAACGATCTACCAGCAGTAAGTACACGCCGTAGTTGATGCCCGTTGCTACGAGCCCGGTCATTGCGAAGGGAATTTTCCCCCGCACGAAAGTCCAGGCGCGTTCGATCATCCTAGCAGGGAGATTTCGGACTGCCGTTCGGCACGGAAAAATTCCCTTACCTCTAGCCAATTATTAAGCCGGTGAAAGCCGGTGTCGTAGTGGTTGTCCAACGCAGAAAAGAGCAACCCTTCCCCTTTGAAAACTTTGAGGTTAGACACCTTATCATCCAGCAAATAATCGCCGTACACGATGTCTTTCGTACCACAAAAGACCATCCGGGAATGGTGAATGAAGGGGAAGTGCTCCGCCATCCAATCCCACTTATCGCGCATCGAATGGCGAAATTCAGTAGCGGTCGTAACGATGAATATTTCGTGTTGCGCGTATAATTCTTCGAGTACTTCCGGGGCGTTGTCCATCACTTGCAAGTCGCGGAAGAAGCCCTTTTCGTACATCAAGTCACGTAAATGATTGGCTCCATCCAGGTCGTAGACCTTCTTCCCCAGGAGATCTTTTTGGGTGAGGACTCGATTGAATTCCTTTTCGTAAGCCGTCACGAACTTGGCGTACGTATCGGCCATCACCCCGTCCATATCAACACAGATTCTGGCCATGGTTAGTCGATTAAATCTTCATCCATTGCGCCGCTATTCCGGCGCTTGGTGGGTGGATCAGGGAGTTCTTCCGGCGCAAAGTCCATCTGCTGGTAAGCGGGCTCGACGTTGGTGTAGGACCAAACCTCGTCCGGATGCATACCCTTAGCCCAGTAGAAACGGAGACGGTTAAGCAACACCAGCAGCGCGGGTAACAGAATGAGCAGAATGACCGTCACCGCCAGCAACCCAAAGGCCACCGAAATAGCCATGGGAATCAGGAATTGGGCCTGCCGCGATTTATTCAACAGCAAGGGAGCCAATCCAGCAAAGGTGGTGACGGACGTCAGCAGTATCGGGCGGAAACGACTTTTGGATGCCTCCGCTAAGGCCTCCATCATCGGCATCTTCTCCCGCAGGTTTTCGTTGTATTTCGATACGAAAACTAAGCCATCATTCACGATGATCCCGATCAGGGCAATGATGCCGAGGAAGGAAAATAGGGAAAGCGGCTTATCCATGAGCCAGTGACCGCCGATTACGCCGATGAAGCCAAAGGGCATCAGCAAAAACAGTACGACGGATTGCATCACGGACCGGAAGGTCAGCGCAATCACGAAGAACATCAACGCTAAAACTACCGGACCGACAATAGCCAACGAAGCGGATGTCTTTTGCTGGTTGCGAACCTGCCCGTCCGTAACCGTGGACACGCCAGGGTACTTGTCCAAAATGGCGGGAACCGTCGTGGAGGAGATCAGGGCGTTGACGTCCGTCACCGAAACGCTGTTGTCGGCAATGTCCGCTTCCACCTTCACTTCCCGCTTTCCATCGACGTGATTGATGGCGATGACGCCGCGCTGTGGTTCCAGTTCTACGATTTCCGAAAGGGGATACTCCCCTCCCCCGGGGATACGGATGCGCATGTTCTGCAGATCGGCAATGCTACGGCGGCTGGTTTCGCCGTAGCGGAGCCACACCCGGACTTCGTCTTCACCCCGCTGCAAGCGTTGGGCCTCCGCCCCAAAGAAAGCGGAACGGACCTGGCCAACGATATCCTGTAGGTCAAGACCGAGGTACCGCGCTTTCTCCTTCAGGCTGATGTTGATCTCGCGCAGACCTTCCTGGTTGTTATCAACGACATCCGCTAGTTCGGAAAATTGGTTCAGTTCAGCTTTTAGTTCTGCCGTGGCGGCGTCCAGCTCGTCGATATTAGACCCAACCAAACTAACACTCACCGGCTTGCCGAAGAAGGACCGGGCCCCGAAGGAAAGCACCTCCGCTTCATCAATCGGCCCCACCTCTTCGCGGATGGCGTTCGTGACCTGCCGTTGGGATACGGGGTCACGATCTTCACCGGGGATCATGGCAACCGTGACCGTGCCCTCGTAAGTGGTAGGCCCCAGTTTCATTTCGACGCGCTCGACGAGCTCCAGTTCACCGTTGTAGTACTCTTGGGACATCCGCTCGTTGACGCGTTCGGAAGCATCTGCAATACGCTCCAGGATTTCCTTGGTTTTCGTTTCCGGAGTGCCGGCCGGCAGTTGCAACGTGATGGTCACCTCATCCCCTTCGATGATCGGGAAGAAAGTTGTTTTGACAAAACCACCATTGATCATTCCAAAGCTCAGGAACAGTACCGCCAGGCACATGGACAAGGCCAAAAATTTGCTCCGTAATACCCAGCGCAGAACGGGGCCATACATCCGGTCCCGCATGAAATCCATCAATTGATCGAACTTGCGTTGGACGATATTCGGCTTGGCGTCCTTATCCAATGCCTTGGAGTGGGCGACGTGAGTGGGTAGAATGATGAAGCCCTCCACCATCGAAAAGATGAGGGAGAAGATCACCACGATGGCCATCTCGGGGAAGAAGTCACCGAGAGATCCGTCCAGAAAAAAGAAGCTTGAAAAGGCGATGACCGTCGTAGTGATGGCCGCGAAAACGGCGCCGATCACATTTTTTGTTCCTTCGATGGCCGCCTCAATTCTGGGGATGCCCCGCTCGTGGTAGCTGTAGATGTTCTCTCCGATCACGATGCCGTCGTCCACCAGGATACCAATCACGAGGATCATCCCGAATAGGGAAATAACATTCAACGTGATACCCAGGTAGGCAGCGACGATGAACATCCCCGCAAAACTGATGGGAATGGAAAGCGCTACCCAAAAGGCCAAGCGCCAGTGGAGGAACACGGCCAGCAGAATACAGACGATGAGGAATCCCTGCCATCCATTGTTGATGAGCGTATCGATGCGCTGACGCAAGGTTATGCTCTCATCACTAATTATACTGGCGCGGATGTCCGGATTTTCCTGGTTGAAGACGGCAAGGTAGGCCTTCACCGTATCGGTGATCTGCAGCATATCCTCGTCCAGCGTATTCTGGACCTGGACGTTGACGGACGGCGAACCATCCAGGTAGGATCGGTTCGGGGTATCCGCCCAGCGGTCACGAATGGTGGCGACTTGGCTCAAGCGTACCGTCCCGCCGTTGGGGGTGGACTTTACGACGATGTTCCGCAGTCCATCGGCAAAGTACTCTTTGTTGCGGGCGCGGAGGAGGAGTTCTTCGTCCTCCCCCTTAACGGTACCTCCGGTAATGTCGACGTTGTTCCGACGGACGGCGTTGGAGGCTTCCAGGAAGGTAAGCCCATAGGCTTGAAGGTCCGCTTCGCGGAAGGCAATCTCGATCTCTTCTTCGGGGAAGCCACTCAGCGTCACTTTGGAGAGCCCTTCTACCTGTAGGAGGTCATCCTCAATCTGCCGAGCCGTTCTTTTCAGGGCGGCAAGGCTAACGCCATCCCCACTCAAGGCAAAGGTGATGGCGCGGCCGAGGCGTTCCTGCTTATACACGATGGGCGGCTCCATGCCGACGGGAAAAGAATTAATCCGGTCCACTTCGTTCTTGACTTCCTGAAGAATGATGTCCGTATCGTACCCTTTCTCTACTTCGATGGTCAATCGGCCCGAGTTTTCGGAGCTGACGCTGGTATAGCGTTCCAGGCCCGTTAGCCCTTTCAGGTTTTCTTCCACCTTGTTAATGATGCCTTCCTCCACTTCTTCCGGGCTGGCGCCGGGGTAGATGAATTGCATGCTGATCGTCCGACTTTCGAACTCCGGGAAGAAGGTCGCCTTCATCTGAGTCACGCTCAGGACACCCAATACGAGGAGGCCAAACATGATGAGGTTGGCGGCTACCGGGTACTTAACGAAATAGGCAATGAATGATCTCAAGGGAGGGGGGTTGGGAGTTGCTAGTTGCTAGTTGCTAGTTGCTAGTTGCGAAATTTAGTTTTGGCGTATCAAAATTTCGGTAGATCACGGAGAATGTTTGCCGCTTCAGTTCATTTAATTCGCTACTTCGAAACGGGTTCTTTTGCGGCGTCAGGTTTTCGGATTCTAGCTTCGGTGCTCTTCGTGCCCGCTAACTGAACCCGCATACCATCGTAAGCTCCAGCTACGTCGCTGGATAGCAGTTGGGTACCATCGGGGATGCCAGCGACGATGACGGTTTCACGGTTGAACTTCCTCACGTTGACGGGGATGAGCTCTAGCAAAGTATCGTTGCGCACTACGTAGACTTCGGATTCGTCAACGAGCTTATCGCGATCGATCTCCACTACGTTTTCGAACACTTTGGCGTCGGCTTCGCCGCGGAGGTACATCCCCTCGCGTAAGTCCCGACCGCTTACGCCTACATAGACATTGACGGTTTGGCTGGCGGGGTCGATCTGATCGCTGACGCGGCGAATGGTGCCCGTCCAGCTGCCCGCGATGTCTTCGCTGTAGAGCTCGACCTTGCCGCCGGGGCGGAGGAAATCCAATTGGCTGAGGGGTACGGTGGCGACCATTTCGTAGTAGCCGGTGGCCATCAATTCACCGAGTTGCTGGCCGGGGCGGACTACCGTTCCCTGATCTACCGTAGCCGTAGTAAGGACACCGCTGAAGGGGGCCGTGAGTACGTATTTACCGAGCCGATCCTCGAGAGATTTGATGGAATAGTACTGAGTGGCCAGGTTACGGCCGGCTACGAAAAGGCGTTCGCGCTGGTTCTGTGCTTCGGGGAGTGCCGGGAGGGGGTCATCCACCGAGAAATTGTTGAGGTACCGGTTCCAAGCCTCGAAGCTCTCTGGGTAGTCGATCTTGAGGTCGGGCATCATGTTGGCGATGCTATTCAACAGGGTAGCCTTCTGGGCCTGGATGTTGTAGCGTGCCTCCGTGTTGTCAATTCGCAGTAGGGTTTGCCCTTCTTTAAAGTACGTGCCCTCTTTGAACGGCTTACCCGTTTCTCGGACGGCGCCCCCAACTTCGGTGAAGAGCGGGATCTTATTGTAGGCTTGCAACCTCCCCTGCACGCCAAGCTCGGAATTGATGTTGGCGTTAAGCACCGTGATGGTTTCCACCTCCTTGATGCGTTCGGGGATATCTCGTTTGGGTGGGTCCGCCTTCAGATCGCCGAGGGCCTTGTAGCCGAAGTAGCCACCGGCGATGATGGCAATGCCCAGCACGGCTTTGAGGGCAACGGTGTACCAGGGTTGCTTATTCATGGGTGGATTGTTTGGCGTAAAGCGTTACTTCCCGTTGTGCTTCGTAAATGGAAAAGAGTACTTCGTTGCAGATGGCCAGTTTTTCGGGGTCAATGCTTTCAGTGGCCTTTTCGAGTACGGTTTGCATTTCTTCCTGTGCGTGTTGCCAGAACTTGCGCCCTTGTTTAGTGATGGAGATCATCTTCTGGCGGCGGTCAATGGTGTCGGGCACGCGGGTAATCAGGCCAGCGTTCTCCATTTGTTGTACCGCCCGGGTGATGGTCGCTTTATCCTTCACCGTCGTGATGGCCAGGTCCTGCTGCCGCTGCGGGCTTTGGGCGGATAGATCAGCCAGTAGCCCAATGTGCGGGCCCTGAGCTTCGAACTTATCAAAGGTGATTCTTTCCATGGCGAGGCGGGCCAGTTGCCGGCCAACGCGGTTCGTTAGAAAGATGAGGTTATCGGAGTGATCGTCTGCGGTCAAGGTATTGTTATCGTTGTGATTGCAACGGCAACGCAGCAATAGCCAATAGGTTTCTTGCCCAACCAATATTGTTAGGTTTAAAGTTGCCTTCATCAAGTTCGAGGCTTGTTATCTGGCGCTGCCGCGGGTGCGAGGTAATTGGGAGTGGTCCCCTTCCCATTTTTTGACACCTGCGGCAGCGCAGAATAAATCCTAACGGTAATTGGCAACCTGCAGTGAATTCGGACGTTTCGCCTGTTTCCGCAACCAAGGTTATAACCTACCTTGCACCACCCCAAAGCACACCCCGCTCCCACATGACAAAGCTCAACAAAAAAGCTCGCCGCCCCTACGCACCGGCCGCCAACGCTACGAACAACACCGACACCGCAAATACCGCTCGCTACGACGACGTGTACTATGTCCACCGGATCGGAAAAGTGACGGGCGTGGAAGAAGTGGACCGCCAGACCTACCTCGTGCTCAGCGAAGGAGAAGCAAACCTGTACGTGCAGTTTTGGTCCCCCACCCTGTTTCGCTTTCGGATTGTGGTGAACACCCCCCGCCGCGACTTCAGCTACGGGATCGACCCGGAGGCCAAAATGGAATCGACGAAGGTGACGAAGAAGGAAGGGAAATCCGCCTTCGGCCTCAGCACCAGTGCCCTCCGTTTGGAGATCGCCAAAGAAGACGGCCGGCTGAAGATCTCCGACAAGGCGACGCTCACGCTGATCCACGAATACGCCGAACCCTTCTACGCAAGGACCACCCTGCAAAACGGCCTGGAACAGGTCCGCATCCAACTGAGTACGGACAAAAAGGAGAAGTTCTTCGGCCTCGGCGACAAGTGCTGGGACACTGACCTGCAGGGCACCCAGTGGATGAACTACTGCGAAGACGCCTTCGCCTTCAACCGTGGCCGCGAAACGAACTACCGGGCCATCCCCTTCTACTACGGACTAAAGGAAGGCAAGGCTTACGGACTATTTCTGGACAACAGCTACCGCAGCCACTTCGACTTCAACAAGGCCGGCGACAACCTGACTACGGTGTGGGCCGACGGCGGGGATATGAACTACTACTTCATTTACGGGCCCGACCTTAATAAGGTCGCCGAGGATTACCACGGCCTCACCGGCACCCCGGAACTCCCCCCCCTCTGGGCCTTCGGGTTCCACCAGTGCCGCTGGAGTTATTACCCCGAAAAAAGGGTGCGGGAATTGGCGCAGACCTTCCGCGATAAAAAGATTCCCTGCGATGCCATTTACCTGGACATCGACTACATGGATGGCTACCGTTGCTTTACGTGGAACAAAGAACACTTCCCCGACCCCAAGCAACTCATCAGTGACCTGAGGGAGGATAATTTCCATACGGTGGTGATGATCGATCCGGGGATCCGGGTGGACCCGGAATACCACGTCTACAAGGATATGGCGGCTAATGGCTACGCGTGTATGCGCCCCGACGGCACCCCGATGATTGGCCCGGTATGGCCACCGGAGTGTGTTTGGCCGGACTACACCAACCCGGTCGTCCGCGACTGGTGGGGAACCCTCTACCGGGAACTCTACAACGAGCAGGGCGTCAGCGGATTCTGGAACGATATGAATGAGCCGGCCATGTTCAAGGTCAATAACCTGACCTTCCCGGACAACATCCGCCACGACATGGACGGGCAGCCTTCGCACCATAAGGAAGCCCACAACATTTACGGGTTGCAAATGACACGGGCCAGTTACGACGGACTCAAGGCACTGCAACCAGCTAAGCGGCCCTTCCTGCTGGGTCGGGCCAGCTACTCCGGTGGCCAGCGCTACGCTGCTCTGTGGACGGGTGACAACATCGCCAGTTGGGAACACCTCGAACTGGCCAACCGCCAGTGTATCCGCATGGCCATTAGCGGTTTTAGTAATATCGGTACGGACATCGGCGGATTCGTTGACAACCCTTCACCGGAACTACTCACTCGCTGGCTTCAATTAGCTGTATTCCATCCACTTATGCGCATCCACTCAATGGGCAATAATACGGATGGCGCTGCGGAAGCGGAGGCGGACGAAGTCAAGAAAGCGGAAGAACTCAACCGCCAGGACCAGGAACCGTGGGTCCACGGCAAGGAGCACACCAAACGCAACCGGCGGGCCATCGAGATGCGGTACCAGCTGCTGCCCTACCTCTACACCGCCTTCCAGCACCACGTCCATACGGGCCGCCCAGTCCTACGCAACCTCTTCTTTTACGACCAGGAAGATCCGATGTGTTTCAAGTTTGCTGACCAGTTCTTCTACGGAGAGGACCTACTCGTTTGTCCCGTACTAAAAGAGGGTGCTAAGTCCATGCAGGTTTACCTCCCGCAGGGTGAGTGGTACGATTTTTGGACGGGCCAACGCCACGCTGGTAAGCAGAAGATGAAAGTGAAGGTCAAGGCGGACCGCATTCCCATCTTCGTTCGTGCCGGCGCCGTCCTACCTACGTTCGATATAGTGCAGAGCACTGCGGAGACCCAATCGCTCAACTCCGTCGAGTTAAGCATTTTTGCCGCTGACGCAGGTACCAGTGTTTTGTACTGGGACGCGGGCGATGGCTACGGGCACGAGGCCGGGCAGTTCGCTGAACGGACCTACTCCATCACGAAAAACAAGAACAAACTGACGTTGCAGCAATCCGCAGCGGGTAATTTCAATCCCAGTTTCCAGGTGGCGGAATTACGCTTCATTGGTCTGACTGCCCCACCCCGGAAAATCACCGTCGATGGCCGCAAGATCACGGCGGGCATTTACTACGGCAAGCGGGCGGTAGTAGTCAACGTACCCTTCAACTTCTCGGAGGTGGTGATTGACTGATTCGGATCTACTTTCAGTATCCAATCCCTGATGAGCACAACGATGAGTCAACTTTGTACGATTCGCCAGGTTGATGACTGCCACTAACCCTTGTTACCATGTTTACCGGAATCATCGAAAGCAGCGGAACGATTACCCAAATCCGCAAGGAGGACGATAACGTGCATTTCACCGTTGCGGCCAGCATCAGCAGCGAACTCAAGATCGACCAGTCACTGGCCCACGACGGCGTTTGCTTGACGGTCGTTGCGTTGACGGAGGACAGCCATACTGTCACAGCCATCCGCGAAACCCTGGACCGCACCCGGCTCGGAGAATGGAAAGAAGGCGATACCGTCAACCTGGAAAGAGCCATGCAGGCCGGCGCCAGGTTGGATGGCCACATCGTGCAGGGGCACGTCGATACCGTTGGAGAGTGCCTCGACGTGGAAGAAGCCGGTGGCAGTTGGTACTACACCTTTCGCTACGTACCCACGCCCGAACACCTCCTCGTAGACAAGGGCAGCGTCTGCGTCAATGGCGTCTCATTAACGGTGGTGGAGCCCGTGGGTGATGAATTTAAGGTGGCCATCATCCCGTACACATATGAGCATACCAACTTCAAGGACCTACGGCCAGGCTCCAAGGTGAACCTGGAATTCGACATCATCGGAAAGTACATCGCCCGGCAGATGGCGGCTTACAAAGCGCTCTAGCTCGAGCGATACGGCAGACAACGAAAAGCGCAGGACTATGAACCTCATCGAAATTGGTTGGCTCGGCAAGGCCCACGGGCTGAAGGGGGAAATCAAAGCCCACGTCTCCGACTTTTATGAAGACGATCTCTTCCGAGCGACCTCCATCCACGTGGGGGACCCGGCGGTGCCCTATTTCCTTGAGCAGGTCCGGGCCGGCGGCAGCGTGATCCTGAAAATTGAGGAACTGGACAACCGCGAGCAGGTAGCCCTGCTGTCCAACCGCCCCCTCTTCCTCATGGATTCCCAGGTTGAAGAAAAGGAAGCGGAAGGAGCGGATACGCCCTTCGACGCGCTGATCGGTTACCGTATTCAGGCGGAGGGTTACCCGCTGCTTGGGCCCATCACCGGCATCATGGATCTGCCCTCCCACTACCTGGCCGAACTGACGCACGACGGGCGCGAGATCCTGGTCCCGCTTCACGAGGACCTGGTCGTTTCCGTCGATGAAGAAGAAAAGATCTTGGGGATGGCCTTACCGGAGGGCCTGGTTTCAGCGTCAGATGGCGAGGATTGATTTATAGTCTGACAACCCAGGATTTGAGAATGTTAGCTAGCCCTTTTTCCGTCTAGCTGCGTTAAAAAGCCTCGCCGACGCTATGGCGTCGCCTACGTTTTTTGCCTTGCTAGACGAAAAAATGACGTCGCTACCAAAATCACAAATCCTAAGTTGTCAGACTATAGCCAAGAAAAATTGAGTCTCCCGCCAACGCCAGGTGCAAGGATGTACGTCTCCCCCGGTAAGCTACCTTAATCCAAAAGAAAATCGCTTACCATGCGTTACCTGATCCTATTCCTGTTTTCCTGTATTACCCTCACCAGTTGCCTCGAAGAGACTTGTGAGGATACCATTATCCTGCAAGGGTTCGAACCCCGGATTATTTCCACTGCGGATTTCCGCAGTTCCTCCTTTGGTTGTTTTGCGCCCGCTCCCGTTTGCCAGGCGACTGGTTTCTACGTCTACCAGCAGTACCTGTTCATGGTGGAGGACAATAAGGGGCTCCACATCATCGACAATTCCGATACGCACAATCCGGTACCCATCACTTGGATGGAAGTCCCGGGTGGCCAGGGCCTCGCCGTACGTAACGACATCCTTTACATCAACCAGTACACGGACTTGATCGCCTTTGATCTTTCGGACCCGACCACGCCCGAGTTCATCAGCCGGACGGAGGATGTATTTGAACCCAATAGCGTGTTCACCAGCGTGCTGAGCGACGGTCGGTTCGTAGCGAACTGGGCGGCTAATGGTGAAACGCGCGTCGTCAGTTGCAGCTCCCCTAACGGCGGGAACGAAATCTTCTTTGAAGGCGATGTCGCTTTTGCTACCAACATCAACACCTTTTCCAATACGGCTGGTGCGAACCGTGCCGGCGGTGATGTCGTCGGCCAGGGCGGAAGTTTGGCGCGCTTTACCATCGCTCAATCCACTCTCTACGCCGTCGACGATAACACCCTACGGGCCTTCAGCCTGGCGGATGCGCGTAACCCAAGTTTTGAAGCCACGATTGATCTTGGCTGGGGCATCGAAACGATCTTCCCTACGGAGGATAAATTATTCATCGGGGCGGCAAACGGGATGCACATCTACGGCATTGATGATCCGCTCAATCCCGAACACCTTTCGACCTTTGACCACGTTTTAGGTTGTGACCCGGTGGTCGTTTCCGGAGATCTGGCCTACGTCACCCTTTGGGGTGGCCGCGACTGTGGCAGTATTGGCGACCAATTGGAGATCATCGACATCAGTGCGCCACGCAATCCTCGTTCCTTACAAGTTACGCCCATGCAATCCAGCCACGGCCTCGGGGTAGCGGAGGGTAAGTTGTTCCTCTGCGGCCAGTGGGAAGGCATGATGGTCTTTGACCTGACCGATGACGGTCTGCTGGGTGAACGCCTGGACCGCAGTACCGACATTTTTGCGCGGGACGTCATTCTGCTGCCGGAGAACAATAAAGCCATCGTCCTCGGCTACGGGCAAGGTGGTATTCAGCAGTACGACTATTCTGATGGAGGCGAACTTACGGCCACCAGCCACATCGACGTGTGTAAGTAGGTCACAACCCGTTTTCCGCTTTCTTCGGTAAATTGGACCATTGTCCTGCATCACTGTCTCTCATTCCCTGATAAGGTGCAGTTCAACTTCCTTGATCAATACCAAACTCTTCGATGCGCCATTTCCTACTTGCCTTCTTGCTTTGCACCTGCGGCAGCGCCCTCTTCGGGCAGCAAAATCTACCCGTGGTGCAGGACGTGCTGCACCTTCGCTCTGGCGGTGAGGTGCGGGGGCAAATCCTTGAATTGAAATTCGGAGACGTTGTATTGATCCTCACGCCAAAAGGAGAGACAAAGACATTTAAGTGGAACGAGGTGAAGCGGGTCGGATACCGCGAATTCGTCGGAGCAAGACCCAAGACCCCGACTGCTCCTGAGGAGGACACGGAAGCTACGCCCATGCCGTTTCAACGCCCAACGCGGGCGTGGTTTCACCGGGTCCATGCACATGGTTTACTCGGCCGTGAGGCTTTACAGAATGACTTCAGCCCCGAAGAGAATATCTATGGGCTGGGGATCAGCGCTTACCACCTACGCGCTCTCGGTAAGCTGAATTTAGGGGTTGGTATTGATTATGCCAATATGCACTTTAGCCGGGAAGAAAGGACCATCGGATTGCTCGGGACGGCGGAGCTAAACCTGCCGGTTTCGGCTTCCAAAAACTGGGGATTCAACGCCCGCTTGAATGCCGGCCCTACCCTTCCGCTGATTCGCGCCGCTTCCGGTCAGGTAATTGAATCAAGAAAACTGAGTATGCTAGTGGAGCCTTCGCTTGGCATCAATTTCAGCACCGATGGTAACCCGTACAGCACACTCAGTATCAATCTTGGCTATCGTTTCCTGGACGCCGGTTTCACGGTCACTACCGCCACGCTCGACCTCGTCGAAAGAACCATCAACTACCGCCGCGTCATGCTCGGGGCGGGTTATACCTTTTAGCAGTAGAAACTGCCGGAACCATGCACCAATAGCGAACCTCATTTTGTCCATTAGCCAACACGAACGGGATTTGGTAAGCGGCGCCCTTCGCGGCGACCGCCGATTGCAGGAGGCCTTCTACCGCCACTTCGCACCGGCAGCCCTTACCGTATGCCGCCGCTATACGGCAGACCGTAGTGAAGCGATGGAGCTCCTCAACGTGGGTATGCTAAAAGTCTTCGAAAAGCTAGCGCAGTTCCGCGGGGAGGGAAGTCTGGAAGGGTGGATCAAACGCGTTGTTTTTAACGCTACCATCGATCACTTCCGCAAACACAAGCAGCGGCCAACGTTGGAAATTGCCGACTGGGACCAAGCCGATGACGCCGCAGCCACCCACGCGCTGTACGCCGATGACCTGGGCAAGTTGATCAACCTACTGCCCGAACCGACCCGCGAAGTATTCTGGCTCTTTGCCGTTGAGGGGTACGACCACGCCGAAATCGCCGCCCGCCTTGCCTTCTCCGTAGGTAACAGCCGCTGGCACCTGAATAAAGCCCGAAAAATTTTGAAAGCTCAACTCTCCACTAAGCCCTACCAACACAATCGCCATGCAGGATAACAATTGGACTGACGACGGGCAATTTTACGACGAAGCCTGGGCCAAAATGGCCACCCAACTCGACGCGCTACCCCGGCGCAGGAGAAGTAGCCCGTGGTGGTCAATCCTTCCCTTGCTACTGCTAGGTATAGGCTTGGCCTGGTGGATGATCTACTCCACACAGCCGGTTGAAATGATTGGTTCGCCCATAGGCAAACCTACCGCAAGTAGCGCGGAGGTGCCATTTAATAAGACGGAAGAGGCGCTGCCGCAGGTGCCAAAAAATGGGAAGCAACAATTGGCCACCGATCTATCGATGAGTTCAACTCCACAGTTAGTGGAAGCCCAAACCCTCAGGACCAAGACGGGTAACGAAGGGCAACAAACCGGGCAGGTAAACAGAACACTGAAACGCTTTGGAAAGAGTTCCGACCTAACTCCGGCTTGGGATATTGATTTGGCAAAGTCTGATCTAGAAAGGCCAATGGGGGATGGCAACGCCATTGCCCAAAATGAGCATAACCACTCTTTAGGTGGTGAACCAGCAGTACTTGACAGTTCACCTAAAATTAAGGATTTCTCCCCCGCATCAACCTCCCTTCAGGATATCTCCCCTACTATGCTGACGACGTCGCCCGTGACAACTTCTGTGGCGACACCTCAAACGGGCGCATCAATATTGATTGATCCTGCGGCGCCGCTTCCGGTCAAACTGAGATCTAGCCTGACCCTTCCCGTTACCACCCCATTCAAGTCGAAGACAACCACCAATCTGTTTGTCGAAGCCGGGGTAACCAGCGCCACTTCCTTCGACAACCTTGGGTACACACTGGGTGGCGGGGTTCGCCTTAATACGGCCGGGCGGTGGTCCTTCCCCATTACACTGGAGTACCGCTACGATCCGGAACAAATTAAAGACCTTTCCTTCGAAGAAGCAGAAGCGATGGATGTAACCGTTACCTCACCTCCAGTGATAAGCGTGGAAGCAGTATCACAAAACGTACTGGAAGATCTAGAAGCCAATGAACTTGCGTTACTAAAAACCCAGAGTATCGGTCTTCAGTTGGGTGCCCAGTACCGAGTCGGCGGGCGCCTATCCATATCCGCTGGTTTAGGGCTGGACTATCGCCTCGTGGCAAGCGGCCCCTTAGTTCAGGACCCGAGTGGCAACGTGCTACTTGATCTGCGCTACGATGGAAGTGGTGTCGGAGATGTATTCAGTGAGCGAATCACTCAAGGCAGCAACACGAATTTTTCCGCATTGGACCAAGGAATCACTAATCCGGAAATCAATCGTTTCGCCGTGACCTCCTCCGCTCGCTTACTGTACCGGATTGCTAATCGTTTGGATACTTACCTGGCGGTGCGGCACGCTCCACGTGATTTCGCTAAAGACAACTCTTATCAGATTAGTCCCACCAGATTCGGCGTTGGCTTGCGGTACCGGTTGCGTTGATAATAGCTACTTTGTTATGCGTCCATTCAGCCTGAATTGATGTGCCCAAACAAGCTTTACCCATTGGACCCGACGAAGGCAACCTACCGCATAAGCATGATCTCTCCGCCGAAGTTTTTCGTCCCGCCACCGAAGAACTCTACGGTAGCGGCGTATATGTAAAGACCGGAGTTGAGCGCCTCGCCGCGGAAAGAACCATCCCAACCTTCTTCAGTTCCATCGACGGGGAGGTTGCTAGCCTGATAGAGCTGCGTACCCCACCGATCGTAAACAATCAAAGAGCGAACGGCTACGACGCGATCTCCATCCGCCAGGGGAACGAAGTGGTCGTTGACGCCATCACCATTTGGGGAAAAGCCGGTCGGGAAATAAACGCCGATCCGTTGGTCCACAATGGCCTGCACCTGCGCCAGCGCCTGACATCCATCAATCGTCCGCACCATAACGGAGTAATTGGTGGTTTTTAACGGGCGCGCCACCGGGGTTAAGCAGTCCGTACAACTCAAACCAAGGGCGGGCGACCAAATCACCGTATCGATTTCAGCCGGAGCAAAGTTGGTGGCCAGGGGTAATAGCGTGCTATCGCCAAGATTCAGTGTGACCTTAGTGGGCACCTCAAGGGTAAATTCCCGTAACTCCGTAATGGTCACCTCCTGATCGGATTCGCAACCCCTGACGTCCTGTACCCGGAGCGTGTAGTTACCGGGATCAAGATTAGTGAACTGGGTTTCCAAACCGTAGGTCTCCCCGCCATCAAGTGAGTACATAAATGGACCGATACCACCAGCAACCTCCCCAATGGAGATTGTTCCCGCCGGCAGACTACAGTCGGGGGAGGCAGCCACGACAGCAAAACTGTCCAGCAGGGTTTGTGTAGCCACGAGCGAAGCGACACTGGCGCAGCCGTTAATGGGGTCACTAACCCGAAGCGTATAGGTAGCCGCACCGGCGATGGTAGCTTCGGGACCAGTCGCACCCGCAAGAATCTCGCCACCGACGGTAGTCCACTCGAAGTCTAAATCGTTCGCTCCAGTAGCGCTGGCAATGACGTTGAAAGGAACGGGATCACAACCCAGGTCAACTTCAGTGGGGAGGTCGATGGACGGCGCCGTGCGGTCCTGTCCCACCACCCAGTTGGCGCGGTCGGCGCAACCGTTGAGTGGGTCCGTAGCCATGAGTTCGTACTTACCCGGCGTAGCCACCATGAGCTCGTTGCCCGTCCCGACACCAATGGTTTCGCCATTTGGATCGGTCCACTCGCGCATGAGTTGATTGCGGCCAGCGGTCTGGGTGCTACGCAGCATCACTTCCGGGACGCTGCACGTGATCATGCCCGCCGGATCCGCGATGAGGTTAGGACTGAGCGTATCCATCTCTACTTCAAAAGAGAGTACGGAAGCGCAAAAGTTGTTTTCGTCCACGACTGCAACGGTATACGGGCCAGGCTTAGTAATTCGTGCACTCAGGCCGTTGGGAGCAGTACTGACCGGCGGGCCACTCCCCCGCCATTCGTACCGGTAGGTGCTCGTACCAGACTGATTTAGGGTGGCTACCGTTTCGGTCGTCACACAGGTAAGCGTAGCGAGCGGTTCGATAGTGGCAGTAGGGGTAATAGTATCAATTGCTACGTTGATCAACGCTGAATCACTACAGCCGTTGCCGGGGTAATCAATGCGTAACTGGTATTCTCCAGCGCTGGTCACTTGCAGTTGATCGGCGGAGAAATCGTCGAGTGCAGCGCCGCTAGTATTGGTCCAGCGATAGGTGGCAGGTTGGGTCAGAATGGAAGTCTCACTACCAATTGTCAATTCTGTGTCCCGACAATTCAGTATTCCAGGTGGTGTAAGGTTAACCACCGGTCGCTCATCATCCAAGGCGACGTTTACGGTGGCCGTAGTCACACACCCATTGGCGGGGTTGCTGACGGATAACTGGTAGCTACCAGCAGTGGCTACTTCAAGAGTCGGCAGGTTAGGGTTAGCGGGTAATTGGCCATCAGGGGTAGTCCAGGTGTAGGTAAGTCCAGCCTCCTGAGTAGCCCCCTGGTTTAAGCTGACTTCAAGAATTGCACAACTGAGCGTAGCCGTTGGCGACAGGTCCACGACGGGCCGTTCTCCATCCTCAGTAACCACCGTAAAGGCCTCAGTAAAGCACCCGTTGCTTTCGTCCTCCACTCTGAGGGTGTAGGTACCGGCCGCGTCGATCCGTACGTCGCGTTGGTCGGTGGGGTCAACAAAACGGCCGTCGGGACTCGTCCATGAATAGGTGATGTTCGGACCGGAAGAAGAGGTAGCTGCATCCAGGGTGGTTGCCGGATCCAGACAGGTCAGTACTGGGGCATCCGTGATCGAGGCTACGGGAGCGATGATGTTTTGATCCACGGTGATTGTAGCGGAGGAGCTACAATTGGAAGTAGGGTTCAGTACCGTCAGTGTATACGTCCCTGGTTGGTCGATGACGGGAGTGAGCTCATCTTCTCCGGATACGATGTTGCCCGTGGTCGCCCAACTCACGTTAAAGTTGCCCGGATCGCCGATGCTACCCGCAAGGTCAAGCGTCGTCACGTCGCAAGTCAGTTCGCCGTCAGCTTCCGCCAGCGAAATGGTGGGTCTATCCTGGTCCGCCGTAATCTCCACGGTGTTCGTGGCGATACAACCATTTACGGTGTTCGTTGCCGTGAGGGTATACGTTCCTGGAAGTGTCCCGGAGATTTGGGATTGGTCGAGATTGGTCAGGTCTGTCGTTGGCGCGCCACTCCAGGCGTAGGTTACGTTCGCCTCGGTGGCCGCCGTCCCCAGCGTAACGGTTTCTTCGGTGCACGTTAATTGCAAGAGGGACGCATCGACGTTGGCCACTGGCGCTACGGTGTCGACCGTAATACTGGCGGCTGCGTTGCTGGTGCAACCATTGCGGCTGTTGCTGATGGTGAGCCGGTATACCCCGCCATTCGCAACGGTGGTCGGGGCGGGCTGACCCAACTCATTAGTCCATGTGTAGACCAAGTCGTCGCCCTCGGATGATCCGGTGGATATCAGGTCCGCCGTACGGTTAGCGCAGTCAATATTATTCGTTGCTCCGACCCGGACGGTTGGTGTCTCGTTATCGGCGACGACTTCAATCATTCCGGAGACGTCACAGCCATCCGCACGTTGCGTGACGGTCAGGATGTAAGTCCCAGCGGCGTCAACGGTTGGCGAAAGCGTGGTTGCACCGGCCATGATATTCCCATCGGTCGTGGTCCACAGGTAGTCCACTTCTTCACTGGTGGGCACGGTAGCGCTGAGATCGATTTGGGCGCGATCGCAGGTGATCAGCAATGGGTCCGCGATGCTGACACTCGGGTTGAACCCCTCCTGAATAATGGTGACGCTAACACTATCGCGGCACCCGTTGGCTTCAACGACGAGAAGCTGATAAGTTCCCGGAGCGGTGGCTTGGGTCACGAGGGCATCCGTAGCTCCCCCAAAACTTCCGACGTCGGTCGTCCACGTATAAGTCGTACCCGGCGTAGCGGTGGATCCGTTCCCGGATAGCGATACGGGATCACCCTGGCAGTTGATGGCTTCAGGATTAGCAACGCGGGCGGCCGTAGGAACGGTGGATCCACCTACGTTCACCGTAGCGGAATTGGAACAACCCGTACGGCTGTTCGTGACCGTCATCAGGTAACGTCCAGGCTCCGTGACGCTGGGCGTGAGGGTAGCCTCGCCACTGGCGATTGTACCGTTAGTGGTCGTCCACTGCACCGCGTCGTCGGGGCCAAGGGTAGTGCCGGAGCCATCCAAAGTGACGGTAGTGACGTCACAAGTGAATGCATCCGCCGTTGCGATCGTGGCGGCGGGGGTGGTGAAGTCCTCCCCAACAATGATCTCATCCTGGGCCGAGCAGCCGGCCGTGGTGATCATCGTTACCAGGTAGGTACCGGCAGAACCTACCCTGATCTCTTCCTCATCATTATCACCAATGATCGACCCATCAACGGTGGACCAGATATATCGGGTTCCGTTCGGGACGGTGGATTGCTCCGCGGAAACAATGGTGGTGGTCCGGTCACACGTAAGGTCGCCCTCACTGGTAAGGAGCGGCATTGGTGTGCCGGGGCTCGGTACTACGGTAACGGTGCGGGAATTGGTACAGGTATTTTCTCCCAGGGTGTAGACCATATCCAGCGTGTAGGTGCCGGGAGCGTCGACACCGACTCGCAGCTGGTTGGCACCGGATACAATATTGCCGTCCGTGGTAGACCAAGTGTATTCGTAGCCGGGGCCGTCCGGGGTGTCCCCGGTATTCAGCACGTACCCACCACTGGGTGGGTTACAGGGGAGGTTGTACTCGTCCTGCAGGTCCAGGTTGTTCTCCACTACCGTGACGGTTACCTCGTCGAACTGTTCGCAGACGGGGGCGAAGAAGAGGTCATCAATACCAAAGTTGTAGCCCCGGTAGATCGTAGTCTGATTAACGATACAGATCTCCGCCGTCGTCTCCCCGTCGGTGGACTGCCAGCGTTCATCGAAGAGATCCCAAGTGCAAACGTTGTTGATATCCGGGAAGAAAATGGGACCAACCACATCACCATTCACGGAGAATTGGAGCTGGGCGGCGCCAACGTCCCAGATCGCGGTGATCCAGGCACGCAGGACGTAGCTTTCGTTCGGGATGATGGGTACGGTCTGGCACCATACCCGTTCATTCTGCTGAATGGAACCGTTACAGTACATGGCCATACCACCGCCCATGTGGTCATCACACTGGGTGAAAACGGGGAGTGTTGGCTGATTGATGTCACCAATCACGTAGCTACTACCTGGAGCAATGGGTTCATCCGCGGTGCCCGGCGCAAAGGCATAGTCCGTTTCAAAACCGACGTTACCCAATTCAAAGCCGGGATTGTAGACAAGGTTGTCCTCCGGGTCTGCGGTGTATCCCACCATGGTGTAGACGGTGGTTTCAGTGGGATAGGCATCCGGGTTTTCGGTTTCCGAATCCACCAGCGTAGGGTCGGCGAGCCACTCAAAGCCGAAGGCATCTTCCGAAATGCTGCCCTGCAAGCGGATGGGCACCTCCTGGCCGCAAACCAGTAGGTCCGGCCCCGCATCAACGGTGATTCCGCACTGGGCGGAAATGGCGGACAAGAAAGTAAAATACAGGGGTGTTACTAATGCTAAACGTCTGAGGTTCATAGCGTAAATATAGCTAGTGCACGTATAATGGAGAGGGGTATTTCTCCCGCTCTGATGAGTTGTCGTACCTGGGTAATCAACTGACTCAACAATGGTTGCTGGCTTTCATGATTTACGGTCTCTCCATACCAACCAATCGCTTAATCATTGCCGGCCTTTATGTACCCATTGCGGGGCTGTCGTAACTATTTAAGTGGCATCTGCATCTCTTCTCAAGCTAGGCCTTAGCTTAGCGATTATACGTTCGTCTCAGCTCAGATTCTGGTTGGAGACCAATCCTGATTCACCCAATTCCACTGCACCCGCGGCAGCGCCCAGCTCCGCAGGCAGTTGTGAAGTATACCTTTTCATGAATGCTGCTAGATCGCTTCTTACGTTACGTTAAAATCGACACCGAGTCGGACCCGCACTCCCCTACCCAACCGAGTACGGAAAAACAAAAAGACCTCGGCCGGGTACTGGCGGCGGAATTACGCGAGCTCGGATTGGACGACGCACACCTTGATGAACACGGCTACGTTTACGCCACCCTGCCGGCCAGCCCCGGTGGTGAAGATGCACCGACGATCTGCTTTTGTAGCCACATGGACACTAGCCCAGATGCGAGTGGCAAGAATGTTAAACCCATCGTGCACGAGAACTACCAGGGTCAGGATCTGATCTTGCCGGATGATCCGAATGTCGTACTGAGAGTTTCGGAGCAAAGAGGACTGGAACGCGCCATCGGTGACACCATCGTCACGGCCAGTGGCACCACCCTCTTGGGAGCTGACAATAAATCGGGATTAGCCGCCATCATGACCGCGGTAGAAACCCTGGTCAACACCCCCGAAGTCCCTCACGCCAAGCTCAGAATATTGTTTACGCCCGACGAGGAAATTGGACGCGGCGTCAATGCCGTGGACATGAAAAAATTAGGCGCAGACTTTGGCTACACCATCGACGGTGAGGAGTACGGCAGCCTACAGGACGAAACCTTCAGCGCGGATGCTGCGCGTATCGACATCACCGGCGTCAGCGCCCATCCCGGCCTCGCGAAGGGCCACTTGGAAAGCGCCATCAAAATTGCCGCTTCCATCATCGACCGGCTTCCCAAACAGGGGCTCAGCCCGGAAACCACCGAAGGTAAGGAAGGCTTCATCCACCCAATTGAGGTAACGGCAAAGGCAGAGAGCGCGACGATTGATCTCATCTTGCGTAGCTTCAAAACAGCAGAGCTCAACGACCATAAGGTACTGTTAGAGAACATTATTGATGATGTGAGTACAAACTTCCCGAATAGTAGCATCAAGCTTACCGTCTCGGAACAGTACCGCAACATGAAAGAGGTACTGGATATGCACCCGGAAGTAATGCAACTGGCCACTCAGGCCATCAGAAACGTAGGCATCACCCCCAAACCGGACAGCATCCGTGGGGGCACCGATGGCTCCCGCCTGAGTTTCATGGGACTCCCCTGCCCGAATATCTTTGCGGGAGAACACGCCTTCCACGGCAAATACGAATGGGCCAGTGTGGAAGAAATGCAGGCAGCCTCCGACGTCGTCGTAGAAATTGCCCGCCTGGCAGCAAAAACAAATGCATGATCTGGAAATCAACAATTACCGTTGAAGGCCTCAACCAATTCGGCGTCAATACCGCCGGGGATGCGCTCGGTATCCGCTTCACTGAGGTCGGCGACGATTACCTCGTCGCCACTATGCCCGTTGACAAGAACACCGTACAACCAATGCGGATGCTGCACGGCGGCGTGAGTTGCGTACTCGCTGAGACCCTCGGCAGCGTAGCGGGTATGTTTTGCGTGCCCAACCCCGGTGTGGACTACGTGGTGGGGACGGACATCAACGCTTCCCACCTCCGCGGCGTGCCCGAAGGTGGAGAGGTGACCGGCAAGGTGACGCCCGTGCGGGTGGGCCGCACCGTCCAGGTCTGGAACATTGACATTACCGATCAGCGGGGTCGACTGGTTTGCGTTAGCCGCTTGACGTGTGCGGTGGTCAGCGGTAATAAGTCCTAACCTGGAATTGTCTAATCGGTAACGAGTAGTTCTTCCTTCAGCGTGGCCATTCGCTCGCGGAGTCGGGTTTTGACGGCTTCCAGTTCTGGATCGTTGATGCGATTGGTTAACTCATCGGGGTCGGATTCCAAATCAAACAGTTCCTCTCCTTCGAAGCCGGGTTCGGTAAATTGAATCAGTTTGTATCGCTCATCCCGTACGCCTTCGTGGCGGGCTACACGGTGGTAAGAATTCATTTGCTGGTAGTAGCGGTAGTAGATACCCTCCCGCCAGTCGGCCGGGGTCTCCCCTTCCAGTAGTGGACGGAGGCTGTGGCCTTGAAGCTCTTCTGGCACCTCTACGCCTGCGTAGTCCAACAGCGTCGGGCCCAGGTCGATATTCAGTACCAGATCCTCGTTCAACCGCTTTCCCTTAAATCCGGCGGGGTACCGAATCATGAGGGGCGTCCGGTGGCTTTCTTCGTACATAAAGCGCTTGTCGTACCAACCGTGCTCACCGAGGTAGAAGCCCTGGTCGGAGGTGTAGATGACGATGGTGTTTTCATCCATTCCCGTTTCCTCCAAATACTCCAGCACGCGACCTACGTTGTCGTCTACGGACTTTACGCTGGCCAAATAATCTTGCATGTAGCGTTGATAGCGCCAGCTTAATTCAGCGTCGGTGCCCTTTACTTTTTGCCACTCTTCGCCAATTCGCTTGAGGTAAGGCGCGTAGGCTTCCCGCTGTTCCGGTGTAAGCCGGTTTAGCTGCCGCTGTAGGTTCTTCACCTGGTCGAAGTTGGGGTTCTTAATGAAGGTGGCTCCGCCAGTACCGGGGTCCGGGTTTTGGTAGTCGCCGGTCACCTTATGGTCGTGGCTGGTAAACATGTCGGCGATGCGCATGTCGGCGTGCTCGGCCGCTGGCCGAGTGGCGTAGTCGTCGCGGAGGGTAGCGGGCTCTGGGTAGGTTTTGTCTAACAGGCCGGGCAGATCTCCTACGTCCGGCATCCAGTTACGGTGGGGTGCCTTGTGCCAGTAGAGCATGAGGAAGGGTTGTGGCTCTTCGGCATTATTTACTTTTTCCAATTCGGCTAGTACGTGGTCCGTAATCAGCGTCGAAGTGTATCCGGTCTCCGGCGCCAAGGTATCGCCGTTGTGGACGAATACGGGTTGATAGTAGGAGCCCTGCCCTACTAGACCGCGGAATTCATCGAACCCGCGCGGCATGGCCTGAAGGTGGTGCTTCCCAATGAGGGCAGTACGGTAGCCCGCGTCGTGCAGGGCCTCGGGGAAGGTCCACTGCTCAGGGTTAAAGGGACTCAGGTTATCAATCTTGCCATTCAGGTGGCTATACTTTCCGGTCAAAATTGCGGCACGGCTGGGGGCACAAATAGAGTTCGTAACGAAACTGTTCTGAAAGATCACGCCTTCATTGCCGATCCGGTCCAGATTAGGCGTTTGAATCAATTCGTCGCTGTACGCGGAGATGGCTTTTTGCGCATGGTCGTCCGACATGATGAACAAGAAGTTCGGCCGGGGCAGTTCTTCACTAACGTCAGTCTGGGCGCTGTCGCAGGTGCAAAAGAAAAGGGCAAGAATGAGAGGAAGAAGCTGGCGCATGTAGATCGTTATTAAGCGGACGGACAAAATCTGAAGCTACGTCATTTCCGCAAATTGAGACGTCAAACGATCAGCTTCAGTCCATGTTGGTTGACGGGTAGCCATCACCCAAATTTAAACTATTGAAGGCACCCATCGTTGATTAGGGGCACGACCGTCCCATACCATTGGTTGACCCTACAGTTTATATAAATTGGGAAGTGATTTGGTCTGTCTAGGGCGGGCCTCAACCCAGACTTGTCGGGTTCGGAAACCTGGTTTGAAGACCAGGCGGAAGACAAGGGGATTACTGAAACCAGACCAGCTATCCCAACCGTGTTTTTATGAGGAGTCAAACCACTCCTGGGGCGGCGTGCGATTTTAGTTAGATAGTAGCGTAGTCGGGTAGTCAGGTAGTAGTGCACTACCCGACTACCCGACTAAAATACTAAACCTTACCTTTGCGTCAAATTTCGGAGAACGCCCACGGCAAAAATCAGGTCAGCCGACCAAGCCCGGCGTGAATTACTCCCGATCGAGAGCTGCTTTTAGCTCCAACTTCTACTTTTACCAGAGTTCCCGAGCGTGTTGTAATTCCGCTTCCTTGGGTGCTCACCCCCCAACTAACAAATGGAAAACAAACGTTCTAACGGAGGCTCCAAGAGCCGACCGAACAATCGCCGTAATAAGTCTAACCGCTCCGGAGGCGGAGGTAACCGCCGTGGAGGTGGTGGAGGCGGCCGTCGCGGTGGCGGCGGTGGC
Organism: Lewinella sp. 4G2; assembly: GCF_001625015.1. Lineage (NCBI taxonomy): Bacteria > Pseudomonadati > Bacteroidota > Saprospiria > Saprospirales > Lewinellaceae > Lewinella > Lewinella sp. 4G2. The sequence goes on from NZ_LVWJ02000014.1 coordinate 3,925,609, forward strand.
CGCAGCAACCACGTCTACAAGCCCATCGCCGCTGAACTCATGGTACACGAGGCCGTCCCCATGCAGGAGGTCAAGTACGAAGCCAAGACGAAGTACGCTGACTGGGATATTCACCCGAAACTAAAAGTAGCCCTCCGCCAGGCCGGTTGGGTTGCCCCTACGGAAATCCAGGAAGCTTCCTTCGCCGACATCATCGAGCTGAAGGACATCATGGGCATCGCTACGACCGGTACCGGGAAAACGGGTGCCTTTCTCATCCCCATCATCGACGCCCTGTTGAAGGACGAGCCCTTCCAATCCCTCGTGCTCGCCCCCACCCGGGAGTTAGCCCTGCAGATTGAGGATGAGTTTAAGCTCCTTACGAAAGGGATGACCTTCACCAGCCTCACCCTCATCGGTGGGCGGAACATCAACACTGACATCCGTGCCCTCAAGCGCCAGTACGACCTGATCGTGGCCACTCCCGGCCGCCTCAAGGATCTGCACGGGCAGGGAGAGATCGACCTCCAGGAAGTCTCCGTCCTCATCCTTGATGAGTTTGACCGGATGCTTGATATGGGTTTCCAGAAAGACGTAAAGTTCATCGCCGACCAGATCGGGGACCGCGACCAAACCATGCTCTTCTCCGCCACACGGGACAAGACCCAGGAAAAGATCATCAGCTACTTCCTGACGGACCCCGCCATCATCGCCGTGAGCAGCGGTGAGGCCAGCGCAGAGCACATCAATCAGACCGTCAAGTACGTATCCGGCGACGAGCGTTTTGGCACCCTCATCGACATGTTGGAAGACCCTAAGCTGAAACGCGTCCTGGTCTTCGCCGAAACGAAGCACCGGGTGAAGAAGATCACCAAGAAGCTCAACCAGGCCGGCATCGCCGCCGATGAGATTCACGGTAATAAATCCCAGAACTACCGCCAGAAGGCACTGGGTAAATTTAAGTCCGGTAAGATCAAAGCCCTTTGCGCTACCGACGTGGCCGCCCGTGGCCTCGACATTGATGATGTCACCCACGTCATCAACTTCGAAGCTCCGACGGATTATGACGTTTACATCCACCGCGTAGGCCGAACGGGGCGGAATGGGAAGACAGGTGAGGCGATCACTTTTGTTGATTGATTAATCAACTTACCATCAACTAGTGTAAGGGCCGGAAGCGTAATTTGCTTTCGGCCCTTGCTGTTGTCAGGCTGCTCACCCGGCAACTTTGGGAAGACTATCTTCGTTTTGATCCAAAGCTCTTTCAATCATGAATTACCAAGAGAGAATTACCATCGACCCCACCGTTATGCACGGCAAGCCGACAATAAGGAAGATGCGCTTCACGGTCACTCAGATGCTGGAGCTAATTGGAGGTGGCATGACCTTTGAGGAAATTCTTGAAGACTACCCTTTCCTGGAAATTGAAGATATACTTGCCTGCGTTCAGTTTGCCGCAAAGGCTACGGATAGCCGGTCTGCATTCGCGTTTGTATGAAATTTTTAGTTGACACCCAACTTCCGTTCAAGTTGGCCGTGGCTTTGCGCCGGATGGGATTCGAAGCGTCGCATACCACTGATTATAAGAACGGTCATCTTTTGGATGACGAAAAAATCCGTGAAATAGCCATAGAAAATCAGCAGGTGATCATCACTAAGGATGCTGATTTTTTCAATGCCTACATCCTCTTCGGCGCACCACCCAAAGTACTTTATCTAACGTTTGGGAACATCTCCAACAAAGCGTTGCTTACCTACTTTCAAGATCACTTTGAAGCCATATACGATCTGTTCGATGCCGATTCGGAGATCATTGAATTAAGCAGAGCTGGCTATGCAGATCGGACACTCTCTACTTAAGTTGCCAAACAATTAATGGAATTACCTTCACCGACAACCAACGCCGACATCCCCTTCCAATCCGGCGCCCTCCTCCTAGTAGACAAACCAAAAGGCTGGACCAGCTTCGACGTTGTTAATAAACTCCGCTGGAAGATCCGTAAGAAACTAGGCCTCAAGAAATTCAAGGTCGGTCACGCCGGCACGCTGGACCCCATGGCAACCGGCATGCTCAATATCTGCGTGGGCAAATGGACCAAGCGTTTGCAGGAACTGCAGGGTCTGGACAAAACCTACACCGGCACCATCACCCTCGGCGGCACGACGGCGAGCTACGATGCGGAAGAACCGGTTTCAGAAACCTTCCCGACCGAACACATTACAGAAGCAATGATCAAGGAGGCCGCTCAGACGCTCACGGGTGACCTCCAACAGTTGCCCCCCATCTTCTCCGCCATTAAAGTGGATGGGCAGCCGCTTTACAAAAAGGCACGGAAGGGGATCGCGGTGGAAGTCAAACCGAGACCGGTCACCGTACACGAATTCACCATCACGCGAATAGAAATGCCGGAGGTGGATTTCCTTATCAGTTGCTCCAAAGGCACCTACATCCGGAGTCTGGCGCACGATCTAGGCAAATCCCTCAACTCCGGCGGTTACCTCACCGCTTTGCGGAGAACCGTCGTCGGCCCCTACACGGAAGCGAAGATGTGGCAGTTAGAGGATCTGCTGGAAGCTATCGGGGGGCCGGAGGAGTGAAGATCTCCCCTACCCTTTACTTGGTACCTGCGGCAGCGCCTTAATAGTCTGTAGTCTATAGTCTTTAGTCTGTAGTTCGCGGACTACAGACTTTAGACTACAGACTTTAGACTACAGACTGTTGACTGCAGACTACTCCTCCTCCCAAGCCATGCTCCGCTTCACCGCCTTCTGCCAGCCCTTGTACAGCTTTTCCCGTCGCTTATCGGCCATCTCCGGTGTGAAGCGTTTGTCCATTTGCCAGGTGTTGGCGAGGTCTTCTTTGGTCCAAAAGCCAACCGCTAGACCAGCGAACATGGCGGCACCGAGGGCGGTAGTTTCAACCACTTCGGGGCGTTCCACTTTGGTGTCGAGAATGTCAGATTGGAACTGCATCAGGAAGTCGTTGGCGGAAGCGCCGCCGTCCACGCGGAGGGTTTGCAGATCGGCACCGGAGTCTTTTTGCATCGCGTCTAAAACATCGCGTACTTGATAAGCCAGACTTTGCAGCGTCGCCCGCACGATGTGTGCCTTATTGCTACCGCGCGTCAGGCCAAAAATGGCGCCACGTGCGTACATATCCCAATAGGGTGCGCCAAGGCCGGCAAAGGCGGGCACGACGTAAACGCCACCGGTATCATTCACCTTTTTAGCGTAGAATTCTGAATCGGGCGCCTCGTCGATGATCTTCAGGCCATCACGGAGCCACTGGATGGCCGCGCCGGCGATGAACACGGCACCTTCGAGCGCGTAGGTGATCTCACCATCCACTTCCCAGGCGACGGTCGTGAGCAGACCATTTTTACTTTCGACGGCCTCGGTTCCGGTGTTCATTAGCATGAAGCAGCCCGTGCCGAAGGTGTTCTTTGCCTGTCCCTTATCGTAGCAGGCCTGGCCGAAAAGTGCACAGTGTTGGTCGCCACCCATTCCGGCAATTTTGATGGGGGAACTGAAGAGATCGGCAGCGGTTTCTCCGTAGACCTCACTACTTGATTTCACGGTGGGAAGCATGCTCCGAGGGATGTCCAGCTCAGTTAGCATCTTCTCGTCCCACGCTCTTTTTTTGATGTCGAAGAGCATCGTCCGGCCGGCGTTGGTAACGTCCGTTACGTGTTCCTTCCCGCCAGTCAATTTGTAGACCAACCAGGTATCCATCGTGCCGAAAGCCAGTTCGCCGGCTTCCGCGCGGGCGCGGGCGCCTTCTACGTTGTCCAGGATCCACTTGATCTTCGTGCCGGAGAAGTAGGCATCAATAACCAAGCCGGTAGTTTGCTTGACGTGGTCCTCCAGCCCTTTCGCCTTCAGCTGGTCACAGATGCCGGCCGTCCGGCGGTCCTGCCACACGATGGCGTTGTGGATCGGGTTGCCCGTTTTACGGTCCCAAACGAGGGTCGTCTCCCGTTGGTTCGTGATGCCGATGGCGGCTACATCACTCGCCTTCACTTTGGCTTTTGCGAGCACTTCCTGGGTTACGGCGTACTGAGTGCTCCAGATCTCATCGCCGTCGTGCTCCACCCAAGCTGGCTTCGGGTAGATCTGGGTAAACTCCTTCTGGGCAACGGCGACAATGTCACCACCCTTATTAAATAAAATGGCGCGGCAGGAGGTCGTCCCCTGGTCGAGGGCAAGAATAAGTTGTGGCATGATCGATTTTAAGCGTTGAAGACAAGGGCGGTCAACTTTTGCCGGAGGCTTGGGTTTTCCGCGTGACCCGCAAGATAAACCACCCCATGCAGATTGACCGTATTCCCTTTCCCGACGTCCCGCAGTTTTCCGCCAAAGACGTCGCATACGCCACTGCTGATCCCCGCCTAGCCCCTTTTTACAAGTACCCCGTAACCCTTTCCGCCTTCGGCGATGTCATGCAGGACAAGGCAAAGGATGCTACCGATCGGTCGATGCTGGTGGAAGTTCTTCGGCGCCAGTACGCCAAGCTGCCGAATAATAAGCGGGCGCTGACGCAGGTGCAAAGGTTGGGGGACGAGGCCACCTTCACCGTAATTACCGCCCACCAACCGAGCCTCTTCACCGGGCCATTGTACTTCATCTACAAGATTTGCTCGTGCCTCAACCTCGCGGCGCAACTCAACGAAACCTACCCCGAAAACCACGTCGTACCCGTCTTCGTGATGGGTGGGGAGGACCATGATTTCGCCGAGATCAACCACGCTCGCGTCAAAGGAAAGCTGGCCGTTTGGGAAGAAACAGAAGGTGGCTCCGTAGCGGCCATGCCGACGGAAAACCTGTCCGCCGCCATCCAAAAGCTGAAAGACATTTTGGGAGAAGATGCGCTACGCTACGACCCGGTAAAGTCCCTCGTTGCTACCATCGAAAAAGCCTACCTGAACAACGACACGTACGGAGCGGCTACGGTAGAGTTGGTCCACACTCTTTTCGCTAATACCGACCTAGTTGTCGCGGACATGGCTCAACTGGAATTCAAACGAGCCTTCCTCCCCATCATGGAACGGGAACTATTCGAGCAAGTCAGCCAGCCCCTCATCGAGAAGGCGCAGGACGAACTCACCGCAGCGGGCTTCAGCGGGCAGGTGCACGCGCGGGAAATCAATCTTTTCTACCTCAGCCCGGGCCGTCGCGATCGGATTGTCCTGACGGAAAACGGCTACCAGATCAACGATACATCGACCCACTTTTCGGAGGAGGAAATGCGCAAGGAATTACGGGATCACCCCGAGCGCTTCAGCCCTAACGTGGTCATGCGGCCCCTCTTCCAGGAGACGATCTTCCCCAACCTGGCGTATATCGGCGGTGGCGGAGAACTCGCGTACTGGTTAGAGCGGAAGGAGCAATTTGCGGTCTTCAAGCTCAACTTCCCAATGCTCATTCGCCGCAACTCCGTACTGTGGATCGACCCGCGCAGTGGCAAGAAAATTAACCAATTGGGAACCGACTTCCGTGCCTTTTTTCAGCCTACGGATAAGGTCATTAAGGATTACGTTGCCGAACACTCTCGTAATGACCTGAGCCTGGATGAGGCGATGCAGCAAATTGAAACACTTTACGATCAGTTGGCGGCACGGGCTAAGCAAGTCGACCCTACCCTGGAGAAACACGTCCTCGCCATGGGCGCTCACCAGAACAACAAACTGGAGAACCTCGAGGAACGCCTCCGCCGGCGGGAGAAGCGAAAGTATACGGAAGCCGTAGAACGCATTCGATTTGTGCGTAGCCATCTATTCCCTGGCGACAGCCTGCAGGAGCGAAAGGACAATTTTCTGAATCTCTATCTAGACCACGGGCCGGACGTCATTCCCACGCTGATCAGGCACCTCGATCCGCTTACGCCCGGCATGGTGGTGATCCACTAGCTTTCCGTCCCGTTTACAGTTACATTTGTCGAAAACCAATCTGATGCAAGTTGACGATGCTTTAATCTCGCGCTTAGCTAAGCTTTCCCGCCTGGACCCCAGCGCCGCGCAGAGGGAGAAATTGCAACAAGATCTCCGCAACATCCTCGGCATGGTGGCCAAACTGGATGAACTGGAGCTTGATGCGGTGGAGCCCCTTCGCTACGTCACTGGCCAGGAAAACGACTTGCGCCCGGACGAAGTCGGTGAACACATCGACCGCGCCGACGCATTGCGCAACGCACCGGATGCGGACCACGAGGGTGGTTTCTTTCGCGTCCCGCGCGTCATTTCGGAATAGCTTGGCCACTTCTCTTCACGCGTACAACCCGCTTAGCCATGCAACCAGTCATCGACATTAAAGACCTCACCAAGACGTACGTCATGGGGCAAACCAAGGTCCACGCCCTTCGCGGGGTAGACTTGAAGATCAATACCAACGAGTACGTTGCGCTGATGGGGCCATCCGGTTCCGGAAAGTCAACCCTCATGAATTTGCTGGGGTGCCTCGATACCCCTACCAGGGGCAATTACCTACTCGATGGCAAGGACGTCAGCAAGATGGATGATACCGAGCTAGCCAATATCCGTAACGAGAAAATCGGTTTCGTTTTCCAAACCTTCAACCTGCTCCCCCGCCAAACTACGCTGGACAACGTGGCGCTGCCGCTGGTATACGCCGGGGTGGCAAGAAAAGAAAGGGAAGCGCGCGCAAAGCACGTCCTTGATTCCGTAGGACTGGGCGACCGGACGGATCACCGCCCCAATGAATTAAGCGGTGGGCAACGCCAACGCGTAGCGATTGCGCGGGCACTGGTGAATAGCCCCTCCATCATTCTGGCCGATGAGCCGACGGGAAACCTGGATACCAAGACCAGTATTGAGATCATGGAGATCTTCGAGCAGATCCAATCAGATGGTAATACGGTCATCCTCGTCACCCACGAACCAGACATTGCGGAACACGCTCACCGTATCGTCCGCCTGCGGGATGGCCGCGTTGAGGTTGATGAACGGAACACCGAAATCCGCCGCGCCTCCGATCCGGAGCACCGTTACAACCAAGCTTAATCATAGTACATGAAAATTTACACCAAGACTGGTGATAAAGGGCAAACCGGACTCTACTCTGGGAAGCGCATTCCAAAATTCCACGCCCGCGTGGAAGCTTACGGCACCGTTGACGAGCTTAACGCCTTTTTGGGTGCCCTTCGCGACCAGGTCAAACAGGAAAACCTGAAGGCTGAATTACTGGAGCAACAACACCACCTCTTCGCCCTGGGGGCAGCATTAGCCGACGACCGGCCGGGAGAAGCCTACCAACTTCCAGCGGATGCCGCCACCAACCTGGAGGTATTCATGGACCGGATGGATGACGACCTTCCCAAAATGACGCACTTCATCCTCCCCGGAGGGTCACCCGTGCTCAGTAGTTGCCACGTTTGCCGCACAGTTTGCCGACGGGCGGAACGAAGAGTCGTCGAATTAGCCGATACGACTTCAGTTGACCAAAGCGTGTTGATCTACCTCAATCGACTTAGTGATTACTTTTTCGTCCTGTCCCGCCACCTGGCGCAAGTCAATAAGATCGAGGAGATCAAGTGGATTCCTTAACTCGAAAGCCTAACCAAGAACCATTACCCTTATGAATATTTCCGTCATCGGAGCCGGCCAGATGGGTGCCGGAATAGCACAGGTCTTTGCCGTAGCGGGCCACAGGGTCAGCCTGGTTGACATCAGCCAGGACGCGCTCGACCGGGGGCTTGCGGCCATTCACAAAAGTCTGGGTCGTGTCCTGAAAAAGGAGCGCATCACCCAGGCGGAGATGGATGGTGCCCTGGCTAACGTATCCCTCCACTCCGACCTCGGCGCCGGGGTAGCCAATGCGGAACTCGTCATCGAAGCTGCTACCGAGAACGTCGACCTCAAGCTTAAGATCTTCTCCGACCTCTCCCGCTTAGCACCTGCGGCAGCGCCCCTGGCATCGAATACCTCTAGCATCAGTATCACGCGCATTGCCGCCGCTACGGACCGGCCGGAAAAAGTGATTGGCATGCACTTTATGAACCCGGTTCCCATAATGAAACTGGTGGAGGTGATCCGCGGCTACGCAACGGATGATGCCACTACGAAGTTGGTAATGGACTTGAGCGAATCGCTCGGTAAAGTGCCCGTAGAGGTGAAGGATTATCCAGGATTCGTGGCCAATCGCATCCTGATGCCGATGCTAAATGAAGCGATGAATACGTTGTGGGAAGGTGTTGCTGGCGTTAGCGAAATTGACACCGTCATGAAGCTGGGCATGGCGCACCCGATGGGACCGCTGCAATTGGCGGATTACATTGGGCTTGACACCTGTCTCGCCATCCTCCGGGTAATGCAAGATGGTTTCGGACGCGGTCACTACCAACCCTGTCCCCTCCTCGTCAACATGGTGATGGCGGGCAAGCTGGGGCGGAAGTCCGGGGAAGGATTTTACGATTACAGTGGTGGCGGAAAAGAACTCGTCGTCAGCAAAAGCTTCGCTTAATGGATTATAGCGCCCTGCCGAATATTGGCCATCAGGACAGCACCAACTTCTTTTTGATTGCCGGCCCCTGCGCAATTGAGGACGAGCAAACTGCAATGGAGATTGCCGAACGGGTAGCGACCATTGCCGATAAGATGTCCATCCCCTACATTTTCAAAGGAAGTTACCGCAAAGCCAACCGTAGCCGGATCGATAGTTTCACGGGGATTGGCGATGAAAAGGCGCTCAATATATTAGCCAAAGTGGGTCAACGGTTTGGTCTCCCCACCACTACGGATATCCACTCCGACGCCGAGGCTGCCATGGCCGCTCAGTACGTGGACGTGCTACAAATCCCTGCCTTCCTTTGCCGGCAGACCAACCTCATCGTGGCGGCTGCCAATACCGGGAAGGTCGTGAATATTAAGAAGGGGCAGTTCCTTAGCCCGTCTGGAATGGCCCACGCACGGCAAAAAGTGTTAGACTCCGGCAACAACCAAGTTTGGCTGACGGAACGAGGTACCACCTTCGGCTACACGGACCTAGTTGTGGATTTTCGGGGCATCCCGACCATGCGCGATCTCGGAAGCCCCGTGGTAATGGATTGTACGCACTCCCTCCAACAGCCGAACCAGAATAGCGGTGTGACCGGTGGAAAGCCTCATCTAATCGAAACAATCGCCAAGGCAGCGGTCGTGACCGGAGCTGACGGATTATTCATGGAGACCCACCCAAATCCAGCCGTGGCTAAAAGCGATGCCGCTAATATGCTACCGCTTGACCAGCTGGAAGGCATTCTTACTAAACTCGTCCGCGTAAGACAGGCCATCCTCTAACTGCCGATGATCTTCATTGGCGAAAGTAAATTAGTCATCCAAGGCCCAACAGTAATTAGTCCGAAATAGCTGATACTTAGTACGACTTCCGGCACCAACGGGGGTTCTGGGGTGATAAGGCCAAACATTTACCGAATAAGTTGCTTACCTAGTGTGTCAAGCCAAGAGCTCTTCCAGTAAATCAACTGGAGGCCGTCCCTGCGCGACAAGTCACTTATGACGCAGACTTTCGCCTTATTCCCGTTACAGTTAGTTGTTTTCCCCGGAGAACAACTCAATCTCCATGTTTTCGAGCTTCGCTACCGTCAACTCGTAGAGGACGCGGAGCGTAATGACATCACCTGGCTGATTCCCACCATGATTGATGGAACCATTCGCCCCACGGCAACGGAGGTCACCCTGAGCGAGGTCGCCAAGCGTTACCCTACGGGAGAATTTGATATCCATACGATTGGTGGAAGAGTATTCTTCCTGGAGGACTACTGGAAGAAGCTACCTGGCCGACTGTATCCTGGAGGCGAGGCTAGTGAATTGGAGGTGGACCAATCGGAGAACCCCGACATCAATGAGGAAATCATTGAACTAGCCAAGGTGATGTACGCGCGGTTGGGGGTCGATAAAGAGATCAAATCTGTGGAAGAAGGCTTCTCCACCTACGAAATCGGTCACTACGTGGGTTTATCCCTGGAGCAAGAATACCAAATGCTTACCCTCCGTTCAGCCTATCCCCGTCAGACGTTTCTCCTTAATCACATCAAGAAGATTCTGCCTACGGTGGATAGTAACATGGCCATTAAGGAGCGGGCGCAATTAAACGGCCACTTTAAAGAGTTGGTGCCCCCCAAGTTTTAGAGCTTGTTCGGATTTTTGCTTCCTGATAACCAAGCATTTCCGAACCTGGCGTCATCAAAATTTACTTACTTAGCCCGCTAAGCGCGTAAATTTTGATTTAGCCAGAACCGTAAATCATTGATTATCAGTTCTCAAAAATCCCAAACAAGCTCTTAGAAATTGTCCATCAGAATAAGCACAGGACTCAATCCTCGACCGTACTGTAAGATTTACAATCTTTCTTGACACTTCTCAATTAGTGTCTACCGAAATCCACCACTTCCTTGCGTCGACGCGGGTGGGACAATTTGTGCTTGCGGTTCGGAATTTAAGTTCCAATTCTCCAGCTGCGGTCGCCTTTGGTCTAGGTCAAAGACTCACGGCGGCAGCTACTGCATCGGATATTTCAATCATGCGCTCCTGGCTCACCTCTACCGATTTGCCAAAGCGAAAATCATGTTCCGTCGTTACCGGAACCAGGTGAATGTGGGTGTGGGGTACTTCTAGCCCCAAAACACCGACCGCAATACGTTTACAGGGAACTACTGACTTTAGGGCAGTAGCAACCCGCTTGCTGAAAATCATTAAGCCAGATAATTCTTCATCCGTAAGGTCGAAGACGTAGTCCTCTTCTCTCTTGATGATGCATAAGGCATGGCCCTCAACCATTGGCCGTACGTCCAGGAAGGCCAGATAGTCATCTGTCTCCGCTAATTTATAGGCAGGAATTTCGCCGCGGACAATTTTCGTAAAGATGGTGGCCATAGGTTAGATGGTGATGTTCACGATCTCGAACTGAATTGCACCGTTGGGAGTCTTTACCTCCGCGAGATCACCTACTTCCTTTCCGAGGAGCCCCTGGCCCATTGGGCTACTAACGGAGATCTTTTTAGCTTTGAGGTCTGCTTCGGATTCTGCGACTAGTTTGTAAGTCATTTCCGCGTTGTTACGGACGTTCTTTATGGTGACGACGCTCATCACCGTAACCTTACTCGTATCGAGTTGACTGGCATCGAGGACGCGGGCGTTGGCCATTACCTTTTCCAGGCCGTGGATCTTCATTTCCAGCATGCCCTGAGCATCCTTGGCGGCATCGTACTCGGCGTTTTCAGAAAGGTCTCCCTTTTCGCGAGCTTCCCCAATTGCCTTTGCGGCGGCGGCACGGCCGACGGTCTTCAGTTCTTCCAGTTCGGCTTTTAGCTTTTCGTAGCCTTCCGGGGATAAGTATTGTGTTTCAGACATGATGGAACTTTTGCCAAAACCCGCAAATTGTAAGCCTCGTGTGCAGTGTACTTGGACACCGGCCACGTGCAACCATAAGCGGATCAGGTTAGTAAAAACGGAGACGTTCCTACCGATTTGGTAGGAACGTCTCCGTGGTCTATGGATACAAATATAAGGTTGAACGGTTTATTCCAACCGGTGCACCTGATAGTGGATCGAATGATCTAGATGGCGAGGCTTATACCGATGTTATGGGTACCATTGTAGATGCGGGTTGCCCGCCAAGCGTAGTCGAAGCTGATGTTCTTAGAGCGGTCCGCCTTGCTGAAGGGTACGCGAATGGAAGCACCGGCGCTAAGACCGTTGTACAATGGTGATTCAGTCAGTTCATCCGTCTCGAAGTCAGAGCGGTAACCGAGCCGGCCGATGAATTGCTCCCGATAGGCGTACTCTACGCCGGCTCCCAGTTGGTCACGGCTAAAGCTGTTGGCAGTAAAGTTACCCATGACGGTGACACGGTGATCCGCCAGCGCCTCATTCTTGGTCAGCAGGTCGTAGCTGGCACCAATATTCAGGATGGATGGCATCTCGAACGTAGCGGCGCGAATGTCGATCGTCAGATCATCATCACGCCCGGGGTTAGGTGTATCGGTCGCGATAGCCAAGCCCTGTCCCGCGTAGGACATCCGGCTACCTACGTTGCGAAGGCTGACACCAAACTTGAACTCATCATTCTCGCCGGTCACGTACTGCACACCAGCGTCGATGGCGAAGCCAAATGCATTCACATCGGAGGTGCCCTCGCTAACACCGCGAAAGGTAACGCCTACCGATACAGCTTCCTCGAAGGTGTAACTATAGGTAAGGCCAACATTAAGGTAAGAGAGGTTGAGGTCAGCACCGGTTCCGTCGGGAGACGCAGTGGTAGTGATAGGGATATCACCAAAATCGAGGCTATGGATAGAGAAACCAATGGCTCCCCCACCCTTCAGTTGAGAACTAACCCCGATGGCTTGCATGGAAATATCCGTACCCTGAAGGTAATTAGCGTAGCCAACCATGACATTGGTACCCGTTCCACGGCTGACACCGGCGGGGTTGATACGCATTGCCTCAACTCCAAACACATTAGACGTATTGAGGGAGTGCAGACCCGCTGAAGGGGCCCAGGGGTTCATCAGGAGCTGCGCAGCACCCGCCTCACCCTGGCGATCCGGGTTGCCGGCAAAGAGGGTGGCTGAAGAAACCACACAGATAATAAGTAGGTAGTAAAGTCTTTTCATTCTACTAGGATTGTCTGCCAGAGCAGTATAAAGAGGGTAAGTCGTCGCTCACCAGAAAAGTAATGTTAGGCCCCATCGCACGATTGTGGGCAGAGGCAAAAGGAAGTTCCGGAGAGCTGGCCGTGCCGGCTCTCCGGAACAAAGGGCGCCAGGCAAAAGACCTGACGAAGGCTGCCTTTAGAAACCAGCAGGGTCAAATTCACGCTGGATTCCGAAGAACTTGAGCGTACGCTCACCCAAGCCCGGAGCCTCTACGTGAATGAGGTAGACACCACTGGCTACCGGAATTCCACGGTAGTTGTTAAGGTCCCAAGCTAGTGCTGGTGAAACCTGACGCTCACCGAACGGGCGGGCGTCGCCACGGAGGTCCGCAGGGGCTTCGTCACGCTCATACTTGCGGATGAATTTACCATCCAAGCTGTAGATCGTGATGGTAGCTCTCGCCGGCAAGTTGGTGATCTTAATGTCGGTTTGGTTAACACCGTCATCGTAGTTACTGAAGCCGTAGTAGGGGTTCGGCACGACGTTGATCATATCCAGAGCTTGCGATACTTCCTCCTCGTTCAGTTCAGTGCTAGCAGCATTATCAATCGTGAACTGGTAAGTTGGGTAATCGTCATCCTCTCCAAGAACACCCTCCGCCTTGTCAAATTCGCTGTTGACACGGAGCTTGATCCGAACATCATTAGGGATGATACCATCGGCGTAGCTTAGCAGCTCTGCACCAGGGGAAAGCAGCGGGAAGCCAGCCCACGTAACATTACGCAGAACACGCGCCTTGTCACCAAGAGAGTTTCTCGGCTTTAGGCGACCTTCGAGGCGATCACCTCCGTCGTACTCCTGGTCAGTGACGTAGAAGAAATGCTGGGCACCAGCCGGGAAGTTGTACAATGAGAAACGACCCTCGGTGGCAGCAAATGGAATGAAGATATCATCGGATGGGTTCCAGATCATATCGTCCCCGTTGTCGGGTGCAAAACCAAGTTCTGGGTTTTCACCCAGTTGCTGGCCGTCGTATAGGCTGTTTTCACCCCAGAATACTTCAAGGCGGGTGCCGGTTTCTACGTCAATGGCGTACCCTGGGAACCAACCCATACCATTTTCAATATCGGCGTTTTCATCAACGGCAGGAAGCCCATCAGCACCGGCTTCACGAGAAACGCTGGCGTTTGGCTTAGTATCGAAATTACCACGGGTACCGGGGTAAACCAGCTCTCCGTTAACGACAGTACCGTCGTAGAAGTAATTGGCCGTCTCGATGACGGGGCAACGGGACCACATTGACTTATCGGAAGTAAGTACAATATCTACGTTGTTCAAATCCTCCAGAGATAAGCGATCCAGGAACGCCGCTCCAGCGGGTGGAGGTGTGATCCACATTGGAGTAATGAAAGGATCACCACCGATACGCTCCTCAAAGCCCATTAGACGGAAGGGGTAGATACCCTGGAAAACGTTGGAGAGTTCCTGTTCGGGATCCAGCAATTCGAATTGAGACTGTGGTTCTGTATTGACGTAGTTAAACAGTCCATTATCCAAAATGGAAATGTTGGACATTGGATCAAAGCCATCAGGCACGAAGGATAACCAACGCTCCCCGTCAGGATCAGCGTAGGAGATAGAACCACCGATGGCACCGTTTTCATCTCCCGCGCCTGGCTCAGCACCAGGTTCGAGGACATCAGCGATGTCAACGGAGAAGCCAAATTCTGCGATCAATTGCTCGTTTGACTCCGCAATGGTCCGTTCTCCGATGATGGTCTCCGTGTTACAACCGTCAAGGCAGCGTAACATCCAGCGAGCACTACGCTGAAGGGTGCGGCCGGTTGGCGTATCATCAAAGAACTTGATCTCGTACTCACCATTACGGACGCGTAGTGGGTTAACGATGGCGACATCGATCGGGCCAGCACCAGGAGTGTAGTCCAGCTCATCAATAGTCTCCCCAGTGAACTCTGCGGCTTGTTGAATGGCAGTTTCGATCTCATCTTCTGTTTCCTGCGTCAGATTTAGGAAGTTACCGTTGTTGCCCTTACCGGCGAGGCGGGTAATTGGAACAAGATCACCAAACTCAGACATAACATTCTGATCGAGGATCGGGCGGGGAGTTACGGTGTAGTAAGGAAGGCCAGTCAATTCATCACCGACATTACGGCTGGAAGCTTTGTACTGTTGCGGCTGACCTGGTTGGTCAGGATCAAGCGGGTCGTACTCTTTGTAGTTATTGTACCCGTAGGCAATTACGGTGAAGTAGTAGCGGCTGTAATTTACCAGTCCGGTCTCACCACCACTGGCAAATGCATCGTTTTTGATGCTGAGGCTGTGGCGGATACCGTTGTCACCACCAGCTACTTGGAGTTCCGGTGAAAGGAAGGGAACGTCGAAGGGGTTATCATTATCGTCAATGGCACGCCAGTTGAAAATATCCGTCACGCCGTTATCAAGGTCAAAGCGGGCAATTTCACGAACGCGGTCTGGATCATCAATATCAGCGAGTGAAACCGAAGGGCCAGCAAATTGGAATACACGGTAGCCCTCAAAACGGTAGAGGCTGTCAGCGCGACGCAGGACATTGTTTTCATCGAGAATGAACTCTGGAATACCAAGTCCTTCCTCCGTGTAGCTCTCCTTAAAGTTGTTGGAGCGACGGTCGTTAGACAGCAATAGCACGACCTCACGATCAAGTTCCAGTACGTCCACATCTGGAGCATCGGGGCCATCACAAAGGTCGAAACAGTTGTCAAAAAGGCTCTGGGCCAAATCATCCGCAGTTTGGAGACGGCGAATGGAAGGGTTAGGGTAAGACTGATTACCCACCCAGACAGCACCAATGATGAGTTCGTTGACGGCACCGGGCTGCAGCGTAAATGGACCAGAAGCCTGAATGGTACGGCGGTCACCGAAAGGTAGATCCGCGGTTACCATGGAGAAACCATCCGGGTTATCGGGTGCATCTGGGAAGATGTTACGGGTAACTTCACAAGGGGTCTGGTCGTAACCATTACCGGAATTACACAGCGGCGTGCCATCGAGCCAGCGGCCTTGAAGGTAATTGTAGTATTCCTGAGCGTTGTTGGGGTCAGTCGTCGCAGGTGGGGGGTTACCTATACCACCATTATTAATGTAGATAAAGGAGCTCTGACCCAGTTCCACTTCTCCAATGGGATTACCATCATCGTCAAAAATGGGGGCGCGGGGACCACGGAAGTAATCAATACCGAGAAGCGGGATCTCGTCACAATAGGTGGCAACACCGCCATCACAGACACAACCGTCGGCACCGTCCAGCTCATCCTCGTTGTATACGTAGGCCATGGACCGCAGCGTATCAGTACCTACGAAGTCATCTGATGCACAGCCAAGATCAGGGTCTACCCACATGGCGAAGTAGGTATCGAGGATGTCTTCTTCCGCCCGGTTGATCAGCTTGTAGCGCTGGAAGGTCATGTTGTTGATATCATCCGAGGTAGCGTAAGCAAAGGCTTGCACCTGAATCTCCATCCGGATCAGGTTTGTGGTATTGGATTCCCGGTGAATATTACCGGCATCGTTGTAGATCCAGAAGGTCATTTCCTCCGGGAACTGAGGCGTTTCGTTACAACCACGAATCTCAATAATGGGGTAATCACCCTGCGTTGGGTCGTATACACCATCAAGGTCTTCGTCCCAGAAACCCGCCAGACCCTGGTTGGTCGTAGGGAGCTCGAAGCCATTCACCTCAAAGAAGAACGGGTTGCCAGTCGCCGGCCATCCGAGAATATCTTCTGGTACCTGACCGGGATCGAGGTCGCTACCCAGGCTCAGTGCCTCTTCGAAGTCGGCACGGAAATTGCGGATGTTTTCACCGCTAACGGTAAAGAAGCGGTCCCAACGCGCACAGGTATCACGGGAAGTAGTACCCTCATCCGTTAGCGGGCCAGGGTAGTAATCAAAAGCACCGTTGTTACGGCCGTAGGACTGAGCGGCAACTTTAAGTCCGCCACCGGGGTCCGTACCACCGAGCCATACGGCACCGGCGAAAAGGGAACTAACCTCATCCTCACCGGGAGGGGGCTTTGGTACGACGTAACGTCCGTTACGGCCATCCCACCAGACGTCACCACCGGTCGTAAGACGGGCGCGAACGTTGTTGATCTCCATATCCGTCTGGCGGATAGCGTTATCACAGTTATTTCTAAAATCGATGTCCGGGCGGGCCGACTGAGTCGTGGCGGGCTTGTCAGCCAGCGGCGGATTAATTCTGGCTTCGGCCTGAGAAGGAATGAGCATCCCTCCTACTGCCACCAGGCATAACACAAACTGCTTGAGTTGCATGTTGCTACTTTTCATAATTGGATGGGTAGTTCGGATTAAAGGCTAAAGATGGCACCGACAAAAATGCGGCGGGGAAGCGTGAAGAAATCAGGGTTGAGGATTCTCCATTGGTAAGAGGCCAGGTAGCCATCGAGGGGACGCGTGCCTTCGGAAACACTACGAATCTGGTCGCGGCCAAAAGAGGACTGCAGGAAGCCAGGATCGTCGGGTGAACCGGTTACGGAGTACACGTTGAGGACATTACGGCGGTCGAGAATGTTACTTACCCGGAGGTAGATGTTCATCCGGCTACCGTTATTAAAGTCGATGTCCTTGTTGACCTGACCATTCAGGAAGAAGGTGGCAGGCTTACGTGAACCGTTGATGGCTCCACGCGTACCGGATCCACTCAACTCAGCAGGAACGAAAGTGCCGGTGTAGGGGCGGCCACTGACGGCTGAGCCCTGCAGGTTAGCACCCAGGTTCTGAAGCACCTTGGGAACGTTTGGTCCACTGCCGAGGCGGTAGTCCAGTACGAGGTTTACGCGGTGGCGTTCATCGTTGTTGAGGGGGAAGAGCGTACGCAGGTTACCCCGGTTACCCAGGCCACGCTGGCTGGTAGAATTGGAACCCGTACCGTCAGCAAACTGAAGGGTGTAGTTGGCATTCACCGTGAAGTTGCCGATACGGCGCAGGTCGTAAGTGAAGCTGAATCCTTTTACCGTACCGAAATCCTGGTTGTCGTACGTCTGGTACTGACCAACAATTGGGACGGGAACGTAAGTCCGCAGCTGAATCATGTCACGCAGCTCCTTGTAGTAAGCGGAGATGGACAAAGCTGACTTGGGCGTAAGGATGGTTTTAAAACCTACTTCGTAGTCAATCGTCTGCTCGGAACGCAGGTTGGAGTTGTTGTACGTCTGAGAAAAGGCACGGTCCGTGAAGTAGAAGTAATCCAATGCCGTAGTGATCGTATTGCTCGGTGGGCGCTGGAACAGCACGTCGTAGTGAGCAAAGAAGTTGGCGTCGTCAGAAATAGGGAAGGAGAAGGACAGACGTGGCATCACGTTAAACTGCGCTTCGTAATCCTCAAAGGAAGTCTCAACCGTAAAGTCATCATCCTTGATGAAGTTATTGGAGCCCTCTACCAGTGGGTTAGCGTAAGCGGGGAAAACCAATTGGTCACGAATACCCTCAATCTCCTGGAAGCCATTGGCAGGGTTACCGTCAGCGAAGAACCAATCCTCACCGTTACGGTAGGCGTTGACGATGTCGCCACCGGCCTCCGTTACGTAAACGGCGTAATCGTCACCAATACTACCAGGTCGGGTAGTGCCATTTGCGTCGTGGAAGTCACCAGCACTCTGGATCTCATAAAGGCTGAAGGGGTCCTTCAGGACCTTTGTATTCGCATCGTAACGATCGATACGTACCCCCAGACGGAAGATCATATCGTTGATGGTAAACTTGTCCTGTAGGTAAGCCGCCGCGTAGATCGGGCGGTTCGGAGCTACCAGGAAAGTACGCTCACCGGTGTTAGGGTCACGAACGAAGAAGTCGTCAAAAGAACCGTTGAATTCGTTACCCAAGTAATCGTAACCGAAGTAGTTCAAGAGGTTGTTACTAGCCAACTCATCGGGGCTGAACAAGTCCAGGCTCAGTTGATCGGGCGTCAGACCATCCGTGTTAACGAACTCATCATTATCCAGGCCAAGGCGGTCGCGAATGTTATTGAAAAAGCGACCATCACCGTTGCTGATACTAGGTGCGTAGACGGCGCTCATGACACCACCAACGTTGATGCTATCGATGACGCGGTTCTCGTCGGAAACGGCATCCAGTGGCTGGTTAGCCAGCTGGCGGGCTACCGTCCAGAGGCGGAAGGGGCTCAAGCCATAGCCGCGATCGGTACGCTGTTCGTACATGATACCGAGCTGAATGCTGTGGCGGCTTTTCTGAGGATCGTCACCCGGGATGATGTCAAAGTTGGCATTTGCCTGGAAGGTAAAGCGATCGTTATCGGTGTTCTGGAAGGTATTGTATATCCGACCTACGTTGCCGTGGAATCCCCAGGTGCTGGAGTAAAGATTCTGCGTCAAACCATTGATGGCGGGAAAGTCATCCAGGGTTGAAGAAGTGCCGTCTCCCTGGTTCTGAATGGCAAACTCTGCGTCGGTGAAGTTGAGCAGATCATTGTCAAACAAGAAGTTATTGAAGTTGGCCAAAATGGGGTTAGCTGAGCCTTCATCGTTGTACCCACGGAGCACCTCCCGGTAATCGACGTGGTTAAACTCGACCATTCCTGTTTCCGCATTGAAATTAGGTTCGAATACCGGAATGAAGTCGCGGTCAATGGAACCGACGTAACCGTAGTCAAAGAAGTTACCGCCGTGGACGGCGTCACTCTGATCTGAAGTCTCATTCTCGTAGGTAAACTGTAGGTCGTAGTTCGCATTCTGGATCAGGCTCTTGTCCTGGCCCTCGGCATCAGCTACACCTGCACCACCAAGGCGGTGGCGGAATAGCAGGTTTACCCGGTAGTTATCGCTAAAGAAAGTAGGGTTCCGGTTACCGTTAAGCAGTCTCCAACTACCATCTTGATTTTCATTCGGCGTGAACTGGTTCTCGCCGTCGCTGTACGCACCGGATAATTGAACGTCGATGGCATCACTAAGGCGAGCGGTGATCTTACCGTTCAGGTTAAGCCGGCTATTCGCTTCGAAGGGGCGCGTTTCTACTGCACTTACATCCTCATCGGTTAAGAAGTCGGCTGCAACGAAGGGGCGTTCATCCACATAACGGATGGGGTTATCTTCCAATCCCTGGCGAATGTCATCACGAGCTACGAAGAGAGGAACTGCGGAAGGGTTGTCATCTTCCCGGTAGGTGTAACGGCCGGAGAGGCGGTAACCTAAAACGGCTTTCTGATCCTTATTCCTCAGAATCGGACCACTCAGGGCGACACCTGCCAGGCTATTGCCGTAAGCATCCAGGCCTTCGCTGGTTTCCGCTTCGGCGTTTACCGTAAACTTGTCGCTAAAGCCTTTAGTCGTAATGGAGATGATACCACCGGTTACGTCACCGTAACGGGCCTCAATACCACCGGTTACTACCTGCAGCTGCTCGATCTCCGCATCAGGAATACTGACGGAGCTTACACGCACACCATCCACGTAGTAATCAGTCGCGTTCTGGCGAGAACCACGGATGTTGATGCCCGCGCCTTCGTCCGTAGACGTAGCACCAGCCACCGTAGAAGCGATGGCGTTAATGTTACGGGTAGGAAGGTTGCGAATTTGCTCAGCCGTGATAGTTTGACCCTGCGTCGTGTTATCCTGCTCGACGAGTGGGACTTCGTAAGCGGTTACGACGATCGTTTCAATGTCAATACCACCGTCATTGGTGACTTCGACGTCGACGTTATTCGTCTTACCCTGCAATACGTTGACGCCCGTCAGTTTCTTGGGGGGGTATCCGGTGTAGTCGATCTGCAACTCGTAAGTACCGGGGTCGATATTTGCGATGTAATAGTTACCGTCAAAATCGGTTTGGGTGCCCTGATAAAACGCGCCGTTCTTCAATAGTTGAACGGTGGCGAAGGGGAGCGTTTCTCCGCTGTCCATATCCGTAACCTGGCCTTTGATGGCGGTCTGGGCGAATGCGACGGTGGTGGAGAAGAGCAATAAAAGAAGGAGTAGATTTCTTTTCATACCTGGTGAGTTACTGGGTGGTCCACTACCAAACAGGGTAGCTTCTTACCTACAAAAGTGTAATACAAAGACGACAAAGTCCGCGCGGTTAAGTCCGCAAGACCGTCGGCCGACAAAAAAGAGGGGCTTGCAACCAACCTTTTTATACGACGACCAAACATCTGGCCCACGGCCGGCAAAAGTAATCAAATCGTCACGACTTCCACCATCAAATTGCGGGGCCACGGTAACATGCGGTACATTCTCAGGTCATCCGGCTCCCCTACCCTTTGCCTCGCACCTGCGTCAGCGCCCCCATTTTACTACGACGGCGACTGGCAAATCCCCGCCGGAATGACACGTATCTTGCTGAGTACCAAATAACAGCGTAGGCACCGTGTTAGCATTTGACTCGAAGTCGTACATTAGCCCGGAGACGCATTATTTACTATCGTAGCAATCTTGATAAATTTAGCTCCATGAAAAAGGATGCCAACCGGATCACCATTCACGACATTGCCTCGGAATTGGGCTTGCACGCTTCCACCATCAGCCGGGCGCTGAGCGATAACCCGGCGGTGAGCAAGAAAACGCGGGAGCTGATCAAGGCCAAAGCCCGGGAGTTGAACTACCGGCCCAATCAAATGGCAGCGGCCCTGCGCCGCGGCCGCAGTGATATGCTGGGTGTCATCGTACCGGCCATCGATCGTAACTTTTTCGCCAGCGTCATCCGTGGCATTGAAGAAGAGGCTAACGTAGCCGGGCTGCACGTAATGGTTTGCCAGAGCTACGATGATTCCGAGCGCGAACGCGTCCTGGTAGAAGGCCTGCAGGCCATGCGGGTTGATGGTATAATCATTTCAACGGCAAAGGATGGCCTGAACGACGCCGACTTCTTCAAGTCCATCTCTGGCAGTGGCACACCAGTTCAATTCTTCGATAATATGCCCGCGGGACTAGATGCCGCCGCCGTGGTGATTAACGACCGCCGGGGCGCCTACGCCGCCACCAAACACCTCATCGATCAGGGTCGCAAACGCATTGCCCACATGCGAGGCCCCCAACACCTGGACATTTACCGGGAACGCTTCGCCGGGTATCAGGATGCACTTAAAGAGGCCGGATTAGAATGTTCGGATGCGCTCACGGTGGACATCAATTCTCACTTCGACAACGGCCGGAAAGCGTTCGCGCACCTGTGGTCGCGCGATCTGAAACCGGATGCCGTTTTTAGCGCCAGTGATTACTCCGCCGCCGGCGCCATGCAATCGGCGCAGGAGCACGGGCTATCCATTCCGGCGGACGTAGCCTTCGTTGGTTTCGCCAACGAGCCCTTTACGGAGTTGATGACGCCGTCCCTCTCCAGCGTGGATCAGCAACCCCTCAGTATGGGGCGCAAGGCAGCCCGACGCATCATGCGCCGTATCAAGAATGAAGCCGTTGAAAAAGAGCGGGTAATTCTGGAGCCCAGCGTAATCGTCCGCGGTAGCAGCGCTTCCTAGCGGTGCTTTCCGAGTTGGTCCTACTCAAAATAATCCTCGACACCGTTGGGAAGGTGCAGCGACACGGTTGGTTTTGCTGCTTCCTCTACCCTACCGACAATCTGAGCGTCGATGTTGAAGCGGGCCGCAATATCGAGTACCGCTGCTGCTTCTGCTTCCGGCAAGTAGACTTCGAGCCGGTGGCCCATGTTGAAGACCTGGTACATCTCCCGCCAATTGGTGCCGCTTTCCTTGCGGATCAGGTCGAACAAGGGCGGTGGGGCGAATAAATTGTCCTTCACTACCCGTACGTCGTCGATAAATTTGACCACTTTAGTTTGAGCGCCGCCCGTACAGTGGATCAGACCGCTGATCTTGGGCTGCAATTCATCAAGCAGCACCTTCAGTACCGGCAGGTAAGTCCGGGTGGGGCTGAGTACCAATTTTCCGGCGGGCATGGTTTGGCCATTTCCGAGGTCCACCTCCTCCGTAAGTGAGCGGGAACCCGTGTAGATCACTTCTCGGGGGACTTCGGGGTCAAAGCTCTCGGGGTATTTATCTGCGTAATCGTGTTTGAATACGTCGTGGCGGGCACTCGTGAGTCCGTTGGACCCCATGCCGCCGTTATATTCATCTTCGTAGCTCGCCTGCCCGTAGCTAGCCAGGCCCACGATGACATTTCCCGGCTGAATGTTGTTGACCACCAATTTATCACGGCGTAAACGGGCAAAGGTGGTGTAGCCCACGTCGATCGTCCGCACTATGTCCCCTACGTCGGCGGTCTCGCCACCGGTCAAGTGGAGGCCTACTCCCTGGTCGGCCATGCGGTCCGCAAATTTTTGGGCACCCTGAATGATGGTCGCCAGTACTTCGCCGGGAATCCGGTTCTTATTGCGGCCGATCGTGGAGCTGATCAGGATGTTGTCGACCGCGCCGACGCACCCCATATCGTCGAGGTTCATTACGAGGCTGTCCTGCACGATGCCTTCCCAGACACTCAGGTCACCCGTTTCCTTCCAGTAGAGGTAGGCGAGGCTCGTTTTGGTTCCCGCCGTATCCGCGTGCATGATGTTGCACCACTCAGCGTCGCCGGCGGCAACGTCGGGCAGGACCTTACAAAAAGCCTTTGGGTACAGGCCCTTATCCAGCCCTTTGATGGCTTCGTGCACTTCGGATTTGGTGGCGGACACGCCCCGCTGCTCGTATTTTGAGGTCATGGCGCGAAGATAGCAAAAAGAGTAGCCGGGGTGGGCGGAATGCCACTTCATTCGCCTTCTGCAGAATCGGGTTAGACCATTTCTTATCCTTAGGGCGCACCGACTGAGTGCGGGACTAAATGCGGGCGCTGCCGCGGGTGCCAGGAGATTGGCAAGCAATCAGGACCGGGCCAAAATCAGCATAGAGGAGCCACTGACGTTCGTCCGGCGACTAAGATCACGCCCGATGCCATCCGAGTTGACTTTGCCATCCTTACAGATCACTTTCCAGCTACCGGCGGGGAGGGGAAGCCTTTTGCTTTCCGGCGCCCCGTTGTAAACGACCATGATTTCGGACCAATCTTCCTCCGGCGCGTCCTTGATGGTGTAGGCAACGAGCTGATCATCCTCCGTGTCGACGAAAGCAAGGTGTTCCTGAATGGCGGCCGTGGACCCAAGGCGGAACGCGGGGTGGGACTTACGCAGCGCGATTAAATCCTTCACGTAGGCCAATGTTTGCGGGTGCTGCGCCTTCGTCTTCCACTTGATAGCATTGACGGAGTCGGGGCTTTTGTAACTGTTTTCCTCCCCACCTTTAGACCGGCACATCTCCGTACCGGCGTGCAGAAAGGGGATGCTCTGGCTCGTCAGGACGATACCGAGAGCAAGACGGTGCATCTTTTCCCGCGTGCCCGGTCCATTGCTTTTATTGCTGATGGCGATCCGATCCCACAACGTGTGGTTGTCGTGACAGCTTACGTAACCGATCGACTGCGTGGGCTCCGGCGCCCAGGGCGCGTTGCTGTAGTTGACGCTATCGTAAGTGATCTGTGGATGTTGGGTGGAACCGACGACGCCGAAGCGGACGCTCTGGTCGACATTACGGGCGCCCGTAGCGAATCCTTTTTCTTCGTGGATAAATACGCTCCCCTTGATGCCATCCCGGATGTCGTCCGAGAAAGCAGCTACCCGGTCGAGACGGGGGGTATTGGCTTTGAGGGCCAGGAGACTGTCGGGAAGGGGGCTATCGCCGGCCTTCCAACCCTCTCCGTAGAGCAGGACGCTGGGGTCCGCCTCGTGCAGTTGCTTGGATATCTCATTCATGGTGGCAATGTCATGGATACCCATCAGGTCGAAGCGGAAGCCGTCGACGTGGTATTCCTTCATCCAGTAAGCCACCGATTCACGGATGTACTTACGGACCATCGGCCGTTCACTGGCGATCTCGTTGCCACAGGCGCTGGCGTTACTCATCGTGCCATCCTCCCGGAAGCGGTAGAAGTAGTCGGGGATCAACTCCTGGAAGTGGCTGTCCTCAGATTTGCCCGTGTGGTTGTAGACGACGTCCATGACGATACGGATACCAGCTTCGTGGAGTGCCATGACCATTTGCTTGAACTCCCGGATACGCACCTTTCCGTCGGAAGGGTTGGTGGAGTAGCTGCCTTCCGGTACGTTGTAATTCTGCGGGTCGTAGCCCCAGTTGTACTGGGCCTCGTTTAACCGCGATTCGTCCACGGTAAAATAGTCGTAGCTGGGTAGAAGGTGGACGTGGGTAACGCCCATTTCGATGAGGTGGTCTAAACCCGTCGCTACCCCAGCCTTCGTCTTTGTTCCCCGTTCCGTCAGTCCAAGGAATTTACCCTTGTGCTCGATACCAGAACTGGGGTCGATACTGAGGTCGCGGACGTGCAATTCGTAGAGGATGGCTTCACTCTTATCGGCGAAGTCGGGTGCCTTATCGTTTTCCCATCCGGTGGGGTTGGTCGCTTTAAGGTCGACGACCTGGCCGCGGAGGCCATTCCTCCCTACGGCTCGTGCGTATGGGTCCGTCGCTTCGGCTTTCCAATTGCCGTTGACGCGGATCTGGTAAGTATAATAGGTCCCGTCCAGGTCACCGGATTGCACGATCGTCCAGGCGCCGTCGATCTCCTCCATGTCCAACGTCTCGTCGGGGCTGGCGGAGGGATTATCCGTAGAATACAGCTTCACCCTGGCCTTCTGGGCGGCGGGAGACCACAACTTGAATATTGTTTTCTCGGGCGAGTAGGTTACGCCAAGGTCATTGTAGCCGTATACGGGATATTCGTCGAGAGAATTGTAGACCGGCCGGTCCGGCTCGCAGGAACTGAAGAACATACTGAGGAGAACGATAAGAACGGGTAAGAATAATTGGCGAATGGTCATTGAGGCAATGTGCTGAAAGGTGATTGGTTCCGCAATCTCGTAATGGGCTGCAACAAATTTGGGGTCCGGCTAAAGATAAGTACGTCGTTAATCTTTACGTGGATACATTGGCCTCTGCCGCCTGCCGCGCTTTCCACTGCTCCAACTTCCGAGCGGCGCGGTAGGACCGGAACTGATTCCGAGAGAGAAACCCTAAGAACAGCGCGGGCGCTCCCGGCGCAAAGCTTTTGATGGTCATGTTCTCACCATCCGTGAAGTAGAAGTAGGCAGCTGCAATCAGGAAGCCGGCAAAAACCAGCGCGAAGAGCCCCAAGGCGATGCCGGTGATCAAATGTTTACGCGCCATGATTAAGTTCTAGGGTTACGTTTAGTGAGGATTCGGTACTGAGGTTAACGACGGCCTAACAAGTACCACGCCATCAAGCCCCCAAAAATATCAATTGCCGTATGGAGTAGGATCAATGGCCACAGGGTTTCGGTCCTTAGGTAAAAGAAGCCAAACAGGATGGCCATAACCACAATTTTCAGGACGGCCTTCCAACCTTGATAAAAATGCCCCAAACCGAAAGCCACCGCCGGTATTAACATCGCACCTGCGACAGCGCCCGTACCATCTCCGAAGAGTTCCAACAGATAAGTGATCATGAAACCGCGGTAAACGATCTCTTCGCCAATGCCCGCCGCAAAAGCCAGAAATATGAAGTTGAGGAATTGGGTTGCGGAGGATGGCAGAAAACCCAGTTTGCGGAATCCCTTTCGCGTTTCTTCCCGCCGCTCCGCACTTCCCGCCTCCAGGAGGACATCGAGTAAGTAAAGACCAACGAAAGCGGATAGAACGATGACTGCCGTCAGATCATACGGTTGCTTCCCCCACCCAAGACCAATCTCCGTAAGCGGCCGGCCGGCAAACCACCAACCCGCCAGGACTAGGGCAGCCATCGTAAATAGCAGACCTCCGTTACTGTAGTAAAGGTGGGTTTTCATCCGCTGCGTCCAGTGAATACGCTTACTGCTCTTTGCGCGGCGGTAGCTCGTCACGAATAAGATGGCCGGGAAGACGATGCCCAGCAGAACGAAGAGGATGTGCAGATGAAGTTGGATAGGAGTCGGACTAGCGAATGAGCCATGAAAAGGTGCGGCCACCCACCATTGTTGAACGGCTTGCGGCGGGGAAGTAAAATAACGACATTCTTTTCCGCAAAGTGCGAACGCACCCCACGAACACGCTGAGCGGCGGGCTGTTTGAGGGGGCATTAACCAATTAATCTACCGGCCATGACCAGATTTTTGCTCAGCTCACTGTTCGTTTTGACCTTCACCACCGCCGCCTTCGCCCAGTCCTTCGGCTTGCGGGTAGGCGCCAATGCTACTGACGCCAGCTACGAACGGGAAAGCAACACCATCGAAACCGAAGGGGAGACCAACCTCATGCTGGGCATCTTCCTCAATATTCCGCTCGGTACTGATTTGATCTCTTTGCAGCCAGAGGTAAACTACCTCAACAAGGGCTACAGTTTTGAAAACGGCGTCTCTATCGGTGGCAACTCGGTTTCTTTCGACCGGACGCTCAGCTACGTCGACCTCGGCGTACTGGCGCGCCTCAACCTGGGCTCAGATGACGGCCTCGGCTTCTACGTTGGTGCCGGCCCTCAGTTTTCCTACGCCGTAAGTGGCCAGGTTACCGTGATCGACGTGATGGGCGAGACCGAGCGGGACGTTGACTTTGACGTCGACAACCTCAACCGGTCCGAACTACAAGTGACTGGCGTAGCAGGGCTCACCTTCAACCTGGGCATCAAATTTTTCGTCGAAGGCCGCTACAATGGGGCACTTACCAACCAATCCGACCAGGGACCGGATGAGATCCGCCAGCGTTCCATTGGCATCAATGGAGGCATTATGGTGCCGCTGCGGTAGCTTATTTCCGGGCGGGCTGGCCGTTTAGTGCACGAGGGCAATCTTACCACCCTCGATGCGCATACCCAGGCTTTCGAAGTTGCGGATCCAGTTCACGAAGTCGTCGCCCAGTAACTCACGGCGCCAGCCGGAGCCAAGGATGGACTTCCTCACTTCCGGGTCCGACTTCATCTTGCGGATAGTATTGCGCGGCATCACCAGCGCGTGGCTGATCTCGACCTCCCGCGCCCGGTACTTCATGATGAGGTACAGGAGCTCGACGATCATATCATCTTCTTCGTCCTCTTGGCTGAGGCGCTGAATGGACTTTGCGATCGCCAATTCTTCGTCGGTAGCGGGCTCGTTGTACATCTCCACGAACATGTCTCCGTAGCGATCAATGGTGCGGCCGGGCAGGCGGCGATTTTGCGACATGGATTCCTTGCCTCCCTTTACGCCACGGGCAAGTTGGGAAATGATCTTGCTCTGCAGGATCATCTCTTTGCTGTAGTTCTTGTGCTCGGCCGTAGCGCGGCGCCACTCGTAGAGGCGGAGTAAAAAGACGCGTTCCTTCGTGCGGGCACTGCGGGCTACGTTGCTGTTCAGGAATTCGTGGTTGGGGTCCCGGTAGTAGTAATCGGGGGAGGCCATTAGGTTGCACTCTTCGAGGGCCCACTCCTTGCGGCCGTTCTCCTCCAGTTTACCCATGATGGTATCGTAGAGTTGGCGCAGGTAGATCACGTCGTTCAGCGCGTACTTGATCTGCTTGGGCGTCATCGGCCGCTGCGCCCAGTCCGTGACGGCGTAGCCCTTACCCAACTGTTCTCCCACTTCAGCTTCTACGAGTTTGGCAAAACTCATTGGGAAGCGGTGGCCGATAAAGCCGGCGGCCACCTGAGTATCAAATAGGTTTCTCGGCACCAGGCCAAAGTTGTTGTACAGCAAGCGGTAGTCATTATCCCCGGCGTGGGTGATCTTTACGATGGACTCATCCTCGAGCATCTTCAGGAATGGTTCGAGGTCCTTGATGGCAATTGGGTCAATCAAGTAGTAACCATTATCCGTGCTGACCTGGATGAGGCATAATAGCGTCCGGTACCGCTTTTCGCCGATGAACTCCGTGTCAAATCCCATCCAATCAATACCGCGGTTAGCTTCGGCAAACCCTTCCAGGGCCTGGGGTGTCTGTATAAAAGTGTAGGGGACCTGAGCTTGCTGCATGAAACGGGGGGCTAATGAGCGGCCAAAGGTACAATACCCACTCTTGCGGTCGTTACCTTTCGAAAGCCTTTGTCTTCCAGCCCTTTCTAACTGTTAAGACTTGTGTTCCGTTACGTCGATTATATGCTTGAACTATCAATTTCAACCAGTACCCAAGACCGTTAGTATCCGTCTTATTAACGAATAGGCGCTGCCGCAGGTGCCGAATTTAGGGACCAAGAACAAAGACCACCACCAAACCAACGACCAAATGAAATTCCTGAAACGACTCCTGATTGCACTCGTATTAATCGTCGTCTTAGGCGTGGCGGCGCTACTGGCTGCCCCCATCCTCTTTAAGGAGCAGATCGTGGATAACGTCCGGAAGAGCACCAACAAGATGGTGGATGCCAAAGTGGACTTTTCCGACATCGACGTAAGCTTCCTGCGCAGTTTCCCCGATGTCTCCGCGCGGATTTACGACCTCGAAGTGGTGGGCATCGACACGTTCGCGGGCCTCCCCCTCCTCGCCGCCGATGAGGTGACGGTGGACCTTGGCTTCTGGTCGGTAGTGGGCAACGACGGTAGTTTCAACGTGGACGCCGTTGCGCTCGAGCGACCCTCAGTCAACCTACTGGTCGTAAACAGCACCCTAGCCAATTACCTGATTACGCCAACGGGAGAAGCCACTTCACCGGAAGAAGAAGCAACATCGGCCACCTTCCTCGTCAACCTCGACCATTACGAAATTCACGACGGTACCTTTGTGTATGACGACCGGACGACGGACACTTACATCAAAATTGAAGGCCTGGAAACTACTGGTGACGGTGACTTCACGGCTTCCATTTTCGACCTGGACACCTATTCCGAAATGGATCATCTCACCCTCAAGCAGGGTGGCGTTACCTATCTAAACCGCGTGGCCGCTACGGCGGACGCCATCGTAAACGTTGACCTCGACAACCAACTGTATACCTTCCGCGAAAACACGATCCGCCTCAATGCATTGGACCTCACCTTTGATGGCTCCATCCAACTGGCGGAGAATGAAGACATCCTTTTCGACCTCAGCTACCAGGCGCCAGCCAATGACTTTCGCCAACTCTGGAGCATGATCCCGACCGCCTACGTGGAAGGCTACAGCAGTGTGCAGGCAACCGGCCTCTTCACCCTGAACGGCACGGTAAAAGGGCCATTCAATTCCACTACGGAAAAGTATCCCGCCTTTACCGTTTCGACCAACATTGAAAACGGAAGTGTGCAGTACCCAGGCCGGCCCGTCGGCATCACCGGTATCGACGCGAAAGTGGACGTCAACAGCCCCTCAAAAGATCTCGATCGTCTGCGGGTAGACATCCCTCGATTCAACTTCAACTTGGGGGGAGACCCTTTCGCGGGCAGCTTCAAGCTAACGACCCCACTGAGCGACCCTACGGTAGATGCCACCGTCAAGGGTAACCTGGACCTCGATAAATGGGCCCAGGCCATCCCACTGGAAGGCATCAGCCAACTAGGTGGGAAAATTATTGCCGACGTGGTGTTACAAAACGTCAGCCAGTCCCTGATCGATGCCGGCGACTACGCGCAAGTGAACATGGGCGGAGACCTGGAGATCATCGACTTTGTTTACGTCGCGGACGGAACGCCGGACGTCAAAATCCCTTCCGCGAAGGCGGACTTCACACCACAGGCCATCAACATCCCCTCCTTCGCAGCCACGTTGGGCCGCAGTGACCTGGCGGGCTCGGCCTCGATCACCACTCCCCTGGCCTACTTTAACCCGGAGGAAACGATGCGCGGTGATGTGAAATTCACTTCCAACTACTTCGACGTTGACGAGTGGATGGCACCCGAAACTGATCATCTTGCCGCCAGCCCGGCGGAACTGGTGGAGGCAGGTGTTCCGGCTACGGAGGAAGACGTCTTCGACCGTTTTGATTTTGACGTAGACGCAAGTATTGCCCAACTGAATTACGGCACCTATCGCCCAAAAGGTATTCGCGCAGTCGGGAACGTCAAACCGAACAAAATGACCCTGGCGACGGCAGAGGCAACGCTTGGCCAGTCCGCCTTCAGCGCCAGCGGTGACGTGACGAATCTTTTCGATTACACTTTCGCTGATGGAGTGCTGGGAGGAGACCTGACGGTACAATCAGAATACATCGACCTTGCGGATTTCATGGAGGAGGAAGCCGCTTCGCAAAATGGATCATCATCTTCCGTCTCCGAAGAGGGCGCCGCTATCCCCATTCCAGACAACATAAACTTAGCGGTAAACCTACGTGCCGACCGGGTGAAGTACGATGATATTGATTTGAGCAATATGGTTGGCCGTCTCGTAATGGCCGAAGGGCAAGCGGTGATCGAAGATGGCAAAACCGACCTCTTCGGTGGCCGGATGGACTTTGCGGGTGCTTACGATACCTCGGAGCCGGGTGACCCCGGATTTCGCTTCCACTACGACATGTCGGCCATCGACTTCAATCAGGCATTTGAGAAACTAAATTCGTTCGCCGCCCTTGCCCCCATCGGAAAATACATCCAGGGCAAATTCAACACGGATTTGGTCCTGGAAGGCAAGCTCGGGGAGGACCTCTTCCCAAAACTTTCTTTTCTGGACGCTAAGGGTTTATTCCAAACCTTCAACGCCCAACTGGCCGGCATCCAACCACTGGAAAAAGTGGGCAATGCGCTCAACGTAAAAGAGCTGAAGAACAGCACCTTACTGAAGGACGTGATGACCGTCTTCAAAATCGAGGATGGGACGGTTGAAGTGGAACCTTTCGACCTGAGCGTAGCCGGCATCCAAATGAATGTAGCTGGCCGCCACGGTCTGGATACGGACATGGCCTACAACCTGAAGGCCGCCATCCCCCGCGAAATGATCGAAGGCAACATCGTGACGGGGACTGCCGTCGCCGCGCTCGACCAACTGGCCGGGCAAGCTTCCAAACTGGGGCTGAATATTGCCCCGGGCGACGTCCTCAACGTCAACATCAACCTCACCGGCACCATGGCGGACCCCAAGGTCAAGTTCCAACTGTTAGGTACCGATGGCACGGCCGCCGCAAACCCAGGCGAAGCCATCGTAGACGCAGCTAAAGAACGCCTCAACCAAGAATTGGAGGACCGTAAGCAGCAAGCACAGGCAGAAGTTGATAAAAAGGTGGAGGAAGTCCGCCAGCAGGCCCAGGAGGAAGCAGATAAGCTCAAGGGCGAAGCTACCGCCCGCGCTCAGGCGATGCAGGACAGCATCAAACGCGCCGCCGAAGCCCGCGCCGCGTTGCTCCAGGAGGAAGCCCGCAAGAAATTAGCCGCCCAAATCGACTCCGCCCGCCTGGATAGCCTACGCAACCTCTTGCCGGAAGACGTGCGCAACCCCGCCGATCGGATTAAGGATGAGCTGGGCAAGTTCAATCCATTCAAAAAGAAAAAGAAGAATTAACCGTACAACTTGCCTTGGTTCTCCGGCTGCACGGCTTTCACCAGCACGGTACAGAGCTGTATAAGATCATCCCGCTTGATTACAAACGGTGGCATCAAATAAACCAACTTCCCGAAGGGTCTGACCCATACGCCGTGCTCTACGAAGAATGCTTGTATCTCGGCTAGCCGCACCGCTTCGTGCAATTCAATGACGCCGATTGCGCCCAGGATTCGTACGTCGGCCACCACTGCGAGTGCGCGGGCGGGGCTGAGGAATTCATTCAGGACGGCACGTATGTTTGCTACTTCCTGCTGCCAATCGCGGGCTTCCAATAACTTCAGACTCGCTACGGCGATGCTACAGGCGAGTGGATTCCCCATGAAGGTCGGCCCGTGCATCAGATTGGGCACCTCACTATTACCGATTGTCTCCGCCACGTGGTCCGTACAAAGCGTAGCGGCGAGGGTGAGGTAACCACCAGTTAGCGCTTTCCCCAGGCACATGACATCGGGGCATGCCGTAGTCTCCGCCGCGAAGAGGTTTCCCGTACGCCCGAAGCCGGTGGCGATTTCGTCGTAGATGAGTAGCAGACCGTATTCATCGCACAATTCTCGGATGACATTCAGGTAGGCAGTATTGTAAAAGTGCATGCCTCCGGCCCCTTGTACGATGGGTTCACAGATGAAGGCAGCGCACTCACGTGCATGATCGGCGAAGGCGCGTTTTACCTTAGCCAGGTAATCCTGATCGAGTTCGGCCTCAACGCCAGCGAGTGGTCTATCGATGAAGTGGTGGGTTGGCAAGAAACCAGCAAAGAGGCCGTGCATCCCCGTTTCGGGGTCGCAAACGGACATCGGCCCGGTCGTATCGCCGTGGTATCCACCCCGGAAAGTGAGGAACTTACTCCGCCCCCGTTCCCCCTTCGCAAATTGGTACTGGATTGCCATTTTCATCGCCACCTCCACGCTAACGGAACCGCTATCGGCCAGAAAAACCCGCTGTAGCGGTTCGGGCGTAATTCGGACGAGCAGCCGTCCCAATTCCACCGCGGGTTGGTGGGTGAGGCCGCCAAACATCACGTGGGAAATCTTATCCAGTTGGGCCCGTGCCGCTTCATTTAGTTCGGGCACGTTGTAGCCGTGGACAGCGCACCACCAGGAGCTCATGCCATCAATCAGCCACCGCCCGTCCGCCAGTTGCAAACGCGCACCTTCGCCCGCTACGATGGGGTACGTGGGTAGTGGGTCCTTTAGCGACGTATAGGGGTGCCACAGGTGGTGGCGATCAAAGGCGAGGTCCTCCGGCGTCATGGCACTTATTTGCTGGGGCGGATGATTCCCCGAAACCCGAGGTGGTTCAGCCCGCTGTCGGCCGGAGTAGTTTGCCGTTGCTTCAGATTAAATCCGGTACAGTAGGAGGTGCTGCAGAGGAAGCTTCCCCCTTTGATGATGTAGGTTCCGTCCGGAGCTTTTGAGGCGGTCCATTCCCACACGTTGCCAGAGATATCGTATAGGCCGTTTTCCGCGGGCGGAAACGATTTTACCGGAGCGATTCCGGGGAATCCATCGAGCACTTCGTCGTTGAAGGGGAAGGGGCCCTGCCACCAATTGCCCGGGAATTTACCGTCCGGTACCATCTCCGTCCCCCAGGGGAAATCACCGTATTTGCCCGACTGGCTGGCGGCATGCATCCATTCTTTCTCGGTGGGTAATTCCTTGCCCGCCCACTTCAGGTAAGCCTGCACATCACGCATACTTACTTGGGTTACGGGCGTATTTGCGGGCGCTGCCGCAGGTGCAGCATTCTGGACCAAGGAATCAGGACCGGGCACTGGGCCGAGGGGCTGATCCCAAGTAGCACTATCAACCGGTAACCAGTTGAGGGAATCCCTGTTAAAGACACCCGACCAGCCAAATTCCTCCGCTTCGGTGACGAAATTAGTGGCTTCCACGAAAGCTCGAAATTCGGCTACGGTCGTCTCCGTGGCGTCCATAAAAAAGCCTTCCGATTCTCCGTTGGGAGCGATCCAGACCATTCCGTCTGGCACTTCGGTTGGAGGCACCGGTCCGGACTGCTTGCACCCGTACCCTGCACCCGCGGCAGCGCACAAAAAGGCGAGTAATGTGATCAGTCGTAAGGACGGGCGGCGGAACATACGGGCAAAGGTAACCGACCCGAATTAAGCCCGCGTGGTAACTTCGCGACATGAGTAGAACTGACCTGAGGCTGCCCGCGGAGTGGGAAAAGCAGAGCCTGGTACTTTTCGCGTTTCCACGCTCCGAAGGCGATTGGGGCGAATACCTTGACGCTGCTTCCACGGCAATGATCAACGCCGCAAATGCCGTCAACAAAGTCTGCCCTACCCTACTGATTGTCAGCGACCTGAAGCACTTTGAGCTCTACCGTGATAGTTACCTGGTCGAGGTTGCCCAACTCGCTAACAACGACTCCTGGGTGCGGGATTACGGACCGATCACCTGCTACCAAAATGGCCGCCGGGTAATGAAACACTTCGATTTTAACGGATGGGGCGGCAAGTTCTCAGCGGATTTAGACACCCTGGTTACCCGCCGTTTGGCGGACGGTAAACTCTCTCACCTCGATTACGAAAAGGTTCCTTTTGAACTGGAGGGCGGCAGCATTGAAAGTAACGGGGCGGGCACTATCCTGACCACCAAAAAGTGCCTCCTGAATTCGAATCGAAACGGTGGTCGGTACGATCAATCAGCGGTAGAAAAAGTACTGCGGGAACGCCTGGGCGGGAAACTGATTCACTGGCTAGAACACGGTGATCTCGAGGGAGATGACACCGATGCGCACATTGATACCCTGGCACGGTTTTTAGATGCGGAGACCATCGCCTACGTACGTTGTGACGACCCTACGGACATTCATTTTCACGAATTGCAACTGATGGAGGATGAGCTTCGCCAGCTACGCACGCAGGAGGGACGCCCTTACCGCCTCATCCCCCTACCCTGGCCACCAGTGGTACATAGCCCTGCGGACGGTCGCCGCCTACCTGCTACCTACGCTAACTTTTTGATCTCCAATGGAACGGTGTTTGTGCCTACCTACTTCGACAGTGCAGCGGCCGACCACCCAGGTAAACAAGCGGATCAGCGGGCGCTCGCTACGATTGCGGAAGCGGTCCCTTACGAGGTGACGCCCATTCCAAGCCGTCCATTCCTGGAACAACACGGCTCCCTGCACTGCCTGACGATGCAAATGCCGGCGCCGCTACACTAAATCTGGATTATGCTTAAATCTGGACTAACGAATTAGTACTTTTACGTATACCTAGGCAGTCATTTTTACCAGGTTGGTAGTTGGTGGCCGTTACGCTCATGAAATTGAATCAACAACTCACACATGTTTAAGAGTTTTAGCTTAAGATCAAAACTGATCTTGATCCTACTTGGTGTATCCCTGCTAGCTGCCCTGATTGTGATTGGCGTCGGCTATTTTGTGGGAGTAGAGAGTATCGAAAAAGAAGTGTACGCGCGACTTACTTCGGCTAGAAATGGCAAAGCTTTTGAGGTCGAGGAATACTTCCACCAAGAAGCGGCCGTCGTAGAAATTCTGGCTAAAAGCGAAAAGGCGGCACAGGCCATTCAGGAATTCACGATGGCCTTTCGCCAAATCGAAGCATCCGACACCATCAGTTGTACGCGTGACCTGGAAGCTTACTACGACGATTTTCTGGATTCCCTGGGTCAAAACTTAACCGTGCGTCGAGAACTTTCCTCCTACTACCCCAATTCGGCGGCGGCGTGTTACTTGCAATACCACTACCTCAGTAAAAGTACGCTCACCGATGCCCGCTACGAAGTAGACAATGCTGGGGACGGGAGTGAATACAGTACCGTCCACGAACGCTATCATGATTTCTACCGGGAAGCCCTGCAGAAATTTGGCTTCTACGATATTTTCCTGATTGATATTCAGACCAAGACCATCATGTACTCGGTCATGAAGGAGACGGACTACGCCACGAGCCTTTCAAGTGGCCCTTATCGCAACAGCAATCTGGCGGCGCTAGCGGAGAAGGTGGAGAAGAATGCCGACCTCAACGAAGCCCAGATTGCGGATTTCTCCTTTTACCGCCCTAGCTACGGCGCCCCGGCCGCCTTCATGGGGAGCCCGGTATTCTACCGCAATGAATTAGTCGGTATACTGGCCGTCCAGCTTTCGGTGGACAAGATCAACCGCATCATGAACTACGGTGGCGAGTGGGCCGAGAACGGCCTCGGAGAAACCGGTGAGGTGCTCCTCGTAGGGGAAGACTATCTACTTCGTTCTGACCCCCGCAGTTTCCTGACTGATAAGGATCGCTTCATCGAAAACATGAAGCAGATCAACATGAACGACGAGAAGATCGACCTAATGGCAAGCATTGGCCCGATCCTGGTCACCGAATTGCGTAGTGATAACATCACCCGCGCACTACGTGGTGAGTCCAACATCACCGAAATGATTGGCTACAATAACGATGCTATTCTTTCCGCATTTACCCCCGTCGACCTACCCGGCGGCCTCCGTTGGGCGCTGGTGACGGAGATTGACGAGGCAGAAGCCATGTCGCCCGTCCAACGTTTTCAAAACCTGAATCTGGCTGCCGTAGCCCTGATCATCGCCATCATCACCATCATGGCCATGGCCATCACCCGTTCGCTGATCCGCCCCATCGACCGACTCACCGAAGGCGCCGAGGCCGTCCGAGCTGGAGATACCAAGGTCCGTGTCGAGAAAATCGCTAACGATGAAATGGGGCGCCTCACCGAGGTATTCAACGGTATGGTGGAGAGCATCGACGAACAGAAATCAGAGATTGAAAAACAGGCCCGGGAAAACAATGACCTCCTGTACAATCGCTTCCCCGACGCCATCGCAGAACGCTACCGGAACGGAGAGGTTAACATTGTTGACAAATTTCAGGGCGTCACCATCCTGAGCGCTGACCTACGCGGCACCTCTTCGCTGGATGAATTTACCCCGGATATGGCTTGGCCCATCGTACAGGAAGTGTCCGCCAGATTTAATGATGCAGCTGATGAACTAGGCATGGAGGTCATCATTGCCATCCCCGACGGATTTTTATGCGTCTGTGGTATGAATATTCCCCGGTTGGACAATGCCCGCCGTGTAGCCATCATGGCCCTGAAAATGCGCGAGATCATTGAAAATATCAATACCAAGCATAATGTAAGTCTGGTACTGAACGCAGGGATGTCTACCGGACCAGTACTGGCTGGCATCCTGGAAGACCAGA
This sequence comes from Lewinella sp. 4G2, assembly GCF_001625015.1. Lineage (NCBI taxonomy): Bacteria > Pseudomonadati > Bacteroidota > Saprospiria > Saprospirales > Lewinellaceae > Lewinella > Lewinella sp. 4G2. The sequence goes on from NZ_LVWJ02000014.1 coordinate 3,962,860, forward strand.
CCAAAAACTACGTGATCTGGGGCCCCGCCGTTGATGCCGCCCAGCGCTTGGCTTACCTGGCCGCGAGAAATATGACGCTCGGCACGGAGGAGATGATGCGACTAATGGCTGGTAACTTCCATTTCGACAAGGTGCACACCATTAAACTTGGGCCTAAGAATATCATTAGGGTCGGTCGTTTGGTAGGCCGTGTAACGGACTTACAAGCAGCTGGGGTTGAATTCACCCCACTGGATCTTGATGCCCCCACTACTAAAAAATCTTAACCATGGGTGGATCAGTAGTATCATTAGTTGCCGTCCTTTTACTCTTTCCGGTTGCGGTCGTCGTACTGGGAGAGATCATCATCCGCCTGAAGGTAGAAGGCCGCGACTACGCGAAATCAGTTAGCCTGGCGCGCAACGTGGTTGTCCCACTCCTGGCAATCTACTTCCTGGTGACAAGGTTGGGTAATTTTGGTGGGGACCACGACCTCTCTAAACTAGTACTGACGGCAGTGATCATCGTCGGCCTGGCAGCCGTGATGGGGATCATCAACGGCGTCCTGTTCGAGACTAGTAACAGTACCCAAAAAGTCCCTAAATTATTTCTGGATCTGGGCCGTATCCTCGTTATCGTTGTTGGAATTGGCTTCACCCTCAGCTACGTTTGGGGAAAGGATCTCAGCAGTTTGGCGACTGCCCTTGGCGTCAGTTCGATCGTATTAGGTCTGGCTCTGCAGGATACGCTGGGCAACCTGTTTAACGGAATTACGCTGATCAACGAACGTCCCTTTCAGGTAGGTGATTTCATTGAAGTGGATGGCCACGCCGGGCGGGTAGTGGAAGTCAACTGGCGGGCCGTCCGCCTGCTAACGCGGGAGCGTGACCTCATCGTCTTGCCCCACATCAAAGTGAGCCAATCGGCCATCATGAACCACAGCCAACCCGAGGTGCACTGGGCCCAAAAGTTGATGCTGGGCTTTTCCTACGATCACGCGCCCAACTTCGTCAAACGGGTGATGCTGGAAGTTTGCGAAGCCACCCCGGGCATCATGGCATTTCCCGAACCGGAAGTGAAAGTGGATGACTTTGCGGACAGCGCCGTCGTGTACGAGATTGAATATTACATTGAAAATTACGGCCTTCACGAAGACGTCAAGAATGACTTTATGACCCGGGTCTGGTACGCCGCCAAGCGTAACGGGATCGATATTCCTTACCCACAGGTCAACATCCACCAGGAACCACAACTGGAAAAGCAGGCGGACGAAGACAATGCCCGCAGCCGCCACCTGGATTTCGCCATCAAGATGCTCAATATCCCAGAAGATGTGGAGCACATCGCCGACGAGAAGGGCGTGGAATTGCTTTCCTACGGTGAGGGCGAAAATATCATCAATTACAACATCAACAATACGGGCTTGTACTTGCTCGTCTCCGGTGAAGTACAGCTCCTGACCAGGTCCGCCGCCGGCGTCCCCAAGATGATCTCCGAACTGCACCGCGGCGACTTCATCAACCAGATTCTGCAAACCGGGAGCCGAAAGAACATCGTTGCGGCTAAAGCGACGGAGGACTCGGAAGTCATCTACTTCCCCCAGGAAATTGTGCGCCGCCTCGTCAACCGTTACCCGCAGCTCGCTCACCGGACGGAGGAGATCATGGTATCCCGCCGCCAACAGATCAAGAAGATCAAGGCGGTGACGGAGAACCAGAATTAATGATCTAGCCCCTCATTACCAGGAGTTTCAATAGCATGCCGAACCGCCGTAAATTTCTCAAAGCAATCCCTCTGGCCGCCGCGGCCCCGGGGCTCCTTGCTTGTGCGCCGGAGGACCAACCCGAGAACCTTCCCGGCAAGCCCGTCGTCATCTCCACTTGGCAGCACGGCCAGGCGGCCAACGTCGCTGCCTGGAAAATCATCTCCGCCGGCGGGTCCGCCCTCGATGCGGTGGAAGCCGGCGCGCGGGTTACGGAAGCCGACCCCGAAGTGCACACCGTCGGCCTTGGTTCCTTCCCCGACCGGGACGGTATTGTTTCCCTCGACGCCTGCATTATGGGGCCCGACGGCGACTGTGGTAGTGTGGCCAACGTCCGGGACATCCTTCACCCAGTCACCGTAGCCCGGATGGTAATGGAGCGAACACCCCACGTCATGATTTCCGGGGCTGGAGCTACTGATTTCGCCCTCTCCCAGGGGATGGAACGTACCGAGTTACTCACCGAATTTGGCCGGGAGGCCCTGGCCAAATGGCGGACCAAGAATCCAGACTACCTCCCAAAGATCAACGTCGAGAACCACGATACCATCGGTATCCTAGCGCTGGATGTAAATGGCGATCTGGCGGGAGCTTGCACCACCAGCGGCGCCGCATTCAAGTACGGTGGCCGGGTGGGTGACTCTCCCATTATCGGGGCGGGCCTGTACGTTGACAACACCATCGGCGCCGCTACGGCTACCGGTTGGGGCGAAGCCGTCATTCGCGCATGCGGCACTTTTTTGGTCGTAGAATTTATGCGCCAGGGTCATTCGCCCACCGACGCCTGCCGCCTCGCCGTTGAGCGAGTGATCGAGAAGAATCCGGATTGGAAATCCATCCAGGTAGGCTTCATCGCCATCAACAAGGCTGGAGAAACCGGGGCTTACTGCCTACAATCCGGCTTCGACTTTGCAGTCCTCAACGCGCAGACGGACAACCAGATGTTCCGGCCTGGCTACAAGATCGAAGCCTCCTGATGCGTGCTACGGATTACACCTTCGAAGTCTGTTTGCAGTCGCCCGAAGACGCGCTAGAAGCCCAGCGGGGCGGCGCCCAGCGCTTGGAACTTTGCGCTGCGCTGGTGGAGGGGGGCATTACGCCCAGCCTGGCTAGCATACAGCAGTGCCGCGATTTGGTCGACATCGACATCATGGTCATGATCCGCCCGCGCGGAGGGGACTTCCTATATTCTGAGCGGGAGCTCGAGGTCATGCATCGTGACATCGAGCACTGCGTGCGCATCGGCGTGACGGGCGTAGTCTTCGGCGTACTCGACGAGGTAGGAAATGTGGCGCTGCCGCAGGTGCAAAGTTTAGTCGCCACGGCCGGCGGATTACAAAAGACCTTCCACCGCGCTTTCGACGTAGCCCGGGACCCATGGGAAGCCCTCGAGCAATTAGTTGAAGTAGGTATGGACCGCATCCTCACCTCCGGCCAGGCGGGAACTGTCCCGGAAGGGATTGCACTCATCAGGGAGTTGGTCGCCAAGGCGGGCAATCGGATTGGCATCCTCCCCGGCTGTGGGATCACCCCAGCTAACGTGGTCGATGTCCTCCAAGGAACGGGAGCGACGGAATTTCATGCTACGGCTTTCGAGCAGCTAATTTCCCCAATGCAGTACCGAAACGAAAGCGTGTACATGGGTATTCCCGGCCTGCCGGAGTATGAAAGGCAGGTAACTTCCGCGCTTGAAGTGCGGCGGTTTCTTGACGCCATTCGGGGGATGAATCCCTACGGGACCGCAACAAATGCGTAGTTTCACCTTCCGTAAATTAGCAAGTGATCATGACCAATTCTCGCCGCACCTTCATCCGTAATTCCGTCATCGCCGCCGCCGGCCTGCCCCTTTTGAAATGTGGTAGTGGGGACGGAAAATCCACTACAACACCAATGAATCCCAGCACTGAAATGGACAACTCTGCCCTCCCCTACCTGGATACCATCGGCCTGCAGTTGTGGTCCGTCCGCGACCAGTGGCAGGAGGATGCACCGACCACCTTCAAAGCGCTCGCTGAGATTGGATACCAGCAATTAGAATTGATGGATACCCGCCACGCCGAGGAACTCGTCCCCCTGGCCAAAGAGCACGGTATGGCCGTCAACAGCAGCTTCATCAATTGGAATACGGTAACCGGTGGCTGGCAGTACACGCCGGATGACACCCCCTTCGAATACGCTGAAGTGATTGACCAGGCCGCCGAACATGGTCTGAGTCACCTCGTCTTTGGCTACCTCCGCCCCGAGGAGCGGGAAACCGCCGACCAGTGGAAGAAATTGGCCGACGACCTCAACGTAGCCGGCGAAAAAGCGAAGGCCAGTGGACTACAGCTGACCTATCACAACCACAACTTTGAGTGGGATCCGATCGCTGGCACTACCGGCTTCGACATCCTGATCGATCGCATGGATGGTGATCTCGTCCCCTTCGAATTGGACGTTTTCTGGGCCCAGATCGCTGGCCAGGACGCCAAGGCTACGATGACGAAAATCAAGGACCGTTTGGAACTGCTTCACCTCAAACAACTGCACCGTGGCACCCCGGTCGTCACTAGGATTGCGGACGTGCCCGAGAATGCTTTTGAGGAGTTGCCCGACGGCGATATGCCCATTAAGGACCTCATGCGTTTCGGGAAGTCCCTTGGCGTCAAGTATTGTATGGTGGAGCAGGACGGCAACTACGATACTTCCAGTTTGAAGAGCGTCGAAACCAGTTTGGAGTTCCTGCGGAAGGCTTAGGGTTGGTTTGTAACGTTGAGGCTGATCCCGTACCCATTTCCTCTGCACCTGCGGCAGCGCCACCTCGTTAAATTCGCAGTCGAGTGAGGCATGCTTAGTAGGCATTTGGCTTTTATAACAATCTGCAGACCGAAGGCCCACGGAAAAAGGCTACTTTTGCGGCCGTTTAGCGCAGAAGCCTATGAAAACCAAAACGTTACGCCCCGATAAAGTCAACGTGATCACCCTCGGGTGCTCCAAGAACCTCGTGGACTCGGAGAACATCATTACCCAGCTTATGGCTAATGATTACGCCGTGGAGCACGACTCCAACGAAGAGGCCAACATCGTGATCGTCAACACCTGTGGTTTCATTGACTTGGCTAAGGAAGAAAGCGTCAATACTATTCTGGACTACGCCGACCGGAAGACCCGCGGAGAGATTGACAAATTATACGTAACGGGCTGCCTCAGCCAGCGCTATAAGGATAACCTGGAAGAGCAGATCCCCGAAGTGGATGACTACTTCGGAACGATGGAACTTCCCGGCCTGCTGAATCGCCTCGAAGCGGACTACCAGCACGATCTGATCGGCGAACGCTTCATCACGACGCCCGAACACTACGCGTACCTGAAGATCAGCGAGGGCTGTAACCGGACCTGCTCCTTCTGTGCCATCCCCCTGATGCGTGGCAAACACGTGAGCCGCCCCATTGAGGAATTGGTGAAACAAGCCACCCATTTCGCCAAGAACGGCGTGAAGGAATTGATGCTGATTGCTCAGGAACTGACTTATTACGGACTGGACATCTACAAAGGCCGCGCCCTCCCCGAATTGCTGGAAGCCCTGGCCGCCGTGGAAGGAATCGAATGGATCCGCCTGCATTACGCCTACCCCAGCAAATTCCCCCGGGAGATATTTGACGTGATGGCCGCCCAACCCAAGGTGTGCAATTACCTGGATATTCCTCTACAGCACGGTAGTAACGCCGTGCTGCAACGAATGCGCCGACAAATCACCCGCCAGGAAACGGAGGACCTTATTGCCTACGCCCGCGAGGTCGTCCCCGGCATCGCCATCCGTACGACCTTCCTGGTTGGCTACCCCGGCGAAACGGAAGAAGAGTTCCAGGAGATGTGCGACTTCGTATCCGAGATGCGGTTTGAACGCTTGGGTGTATTCATGTACAGCCACGAAGAAGACACCTCCGCCCACGAAGTGGAAGACGACGTACCGGCCGAAGTAAAAGCCGAGCGCGCCAACCGCCTCATGGAATTACAGAAGGAGATCAGCCTCGAACTCAACGAAGCCCGCGTCGGCGCGGAACTCCGCGTGCTGATTGACCGTAAGGACGACGAGTTTTACGTCGGCCGCACCGAATTCGATAGCCCGGACGTAGACAACGAAGTACTCATCCCCGCCGGCCAGGCTTACCTGCGCACGGGGGATTTCGTGAAGGTGAAGATTACTGAGGCTACTGAGTATGATCTTGTAGGAAGTATTATAGTCGGGTAGTCGGGTAGCACGTACTACTCGACTACGCAACTACCCAACTAACCCCTTGTCCAAATATTTTACCGTAATGATGCCCCATAAGGTTGCAAAATCCCCAGGGGCTATTACCTTTGCACCCGCTTCAAAAGAGAAGCCCGCAACTTTTGATTATTCGTAGAAAGTTGTACCGTAGTAGTACTCGCCGGTGTGGCGGAATTGGTAGACGCGCTGGATTCAAAATCCAGTTCTTTCGAGAGTGTGGGTTCGATTCCCACCGCCGGTACTCACTATTCAGCCAGTCTTCGGGCCGGCGATCATCAGTAAGGGAAATGTCCTTTGCTACGGATAACAAATAGCATGCTCAGCGTAGCGCGCCTCCCCTGATTCAAGGTGCGCAATTCATACGCAGAACGACTTCAGCCGAAGTGGTGGAATTGGTAGACACGCACGTTTCAGGGGCGTGTGCTAGTGATAGCGTGGGGGTTCGACTCCCCCCTTCGGCACAACACTTCCTACGTGTTAATTGGCCCAACCCTCCCCCGCGAGGTTTGGGCCTTTTTATTTGGTGGAAGCACTTTTAAAAGAGCACCACCCAAGTCAATTTTTCAGTTTGTTGCTGCCTAAATCTGAAAGTTTCTGGTAAGGGTCGACGGTTGGGGAAAGCCCCTTCCCGTCGTACATTTGCCCCACCTAATGCAGACTCATTTTTCACTTGACGCCCTCCCCCGTTTTCGCCGCTCCGTCGTGACGATCGGTAGTTTCGACGGCGTCCACCGCGGCCACCAGCAGCTGCTGCGGCGCATCGTGAAAATGGCTCAGCACCGGCAGGGGGAATCGATCGTCATCACCTTCGATCCCCACCCCCGCAGCGTCCTCCGGCCCGACGATGATTCTTTGCGTTTACTGAGCACCACGGCCGAAAAAGCCAGGTACTGCGCAGAAATGGGCATCGACCACCTAATCGTAGTGCCCTTCACGTTGGACTTCGCCGGGCAAACCCCGGAAGAGTACATCGATAACTTCCTCGTCCGGTACTGTCAGCCGGAAAGAATCGTGATTGGCTACGACCACCGCTTCGGAAAGGACCGCATGGGCGACATCGAATACCTCAGCCACCGGGGCCGCGAAAAGGGCTACGAGGTGATTGAGATTGACGCGCAGGAAGTCAACAACATAACCGTTAGTTCGACCACCGTTAGGAATGCACTTTTAGAGGGTGACGTACGAAAAGCCCAGGAACTCACCGGCCGGCCCTACGAACTGAGCGGTCGGGTGGTACGTGGCCAGCAGATCGGCCGGTCGATAGGGTTTCCCACCGCGAATCTGGCCATTGGGCACCCCCTAAAATTGATACCCGCTGAGGGTATTTATGCCGTCCACGTTCGTCGTGGCCAGCAAGCGTTGGAGGGGATGCTATACATCGGCAACCGCCCCAGCCTGGAGGATGGACGTGGCACTACCATCGAACTCAACCTATTCGATTTCGACGAAGACATCTACGAAGAAGACCTCACCGTTTACTTTCACACACACCTACGGGGTGACCTGAAGTTGGACGGGCTAGCCGCACTTCGTGATCAACTCGCCAGGGACGAGGTTGCCGCCCGCGCTGCACTCGCTCAACCCCAACTGAAGGAACGGAAGAGCAATTACGCACCGGATACCGCGGTCGTCATCCTGAACTATAATGGCCGGGATTACCTCGAAGAATTCCTACCCAGCGTAATCAAACACTCCCCCGATTATGCTCGTGTTATTGTTGCCGACAACGCCAGCACCGACGACTCCGTAGCGTATTTACGGGAGCACCATCCGGACGTTGAGCTGATCATCCTTCCCGAAAACTACGGTTTTGCCAACGGGTACAACATGGCGATGATGCAGGTAGATGCGGAGATCTACGTCCTGCTAAACAGCGACGTCCGGGTGACACCCAACTGGATCGAATTCATCATCCCCGTTTTTGAAGATGGCGAGGTGGGGGCGGCCCAACCAAAGATCAAGGCGGAACACGCACCGGACCGCTTTGAGTACGCCGGCGCGGCGGGCGGTTATATGGACTACCTAGGTTATCCATTCTGCCGGGGCCGTGTCTTTGAGCATACCGAGCGGGATGAGGGGCAGTACGATGGCGTCAAGGAAGTGTTTTGGGCAACCGGGGCCGCCTTCTTCTGCCGGGCCGACCTCTTTCACGCCCTCGGTGGTTTTGAGCCTGAGTACTTCGCCCACGCTGAAGAGATCGATCTCTGCTGGCGGATGAAACGCGCGGGGTATAAGATCCTTGCGGTTCCGAGCAGTACTGTATACCACGTCGGCGGTGGTACGCTTTCGTATAACACCCCCCGAAAGACCTACTTGAATTTCAGGAATACCCTTACTACCAGCTTTAAAAATGAACCGCTGAGCCGCCTATTCTGGTGGTTACCCGTCCGGCTTTTACTGGATGGTGCCGCTGGCGCGCTGTTCCTTAGCCAGGGCAAGTTTGAGCACATCGCGTCCATTTTACGGGCTCATTTTCATTTCTACGGGCACTTCAATCTGTGGCTTGGCCGGCGTAAAGAGCGGTCTCAACAGATCAAAGCCGCCAGCATTGGCCGCGACCGCACGGAGATTGGCCGGGTGGCGGATAGTGTGATCGTTCACCACTATTTACTGAGGCACAAACGCTTTAGTGACATCTACCGGAAACAAATTACAACCGAGCGGGTGACGCCAGTCTAAGGGGTATTGAGCGTCTTATGGCCTCATCGAGGAATCATTCCAGCGGAACTTTTTTGTTCCCGCCACTAACCGTTGAAGATCGTAATTGCTTAGAATTCAAAATAAGTCCTTCCCCTACCCTTTTATCGGCTTTGCTCATCTTTGGCGGACCACCAAAAAATAATGGAAAGATGGCAATGCTAAATTTCGGCGGAACGGAAGAAAAAGTCGTTCTGCGTGAAGAATTCCCCCTGGAAAAAGCGCGGGAAACCTTGAAGGACGAAACCATTGCCGTAATTGGCTACGGCGTTCAGGGCCCGGGCCAGAGTATGAATCTGCGCGACAATGGCTTTAACGTCATCGTTGGCCAGCGTAAGGGCGGTGCATCCTGGGATAAGGCGGTCGCCGACGGCTGGGTGCCCGGCGAAACGCTATTCCCCATCGAGGAGGCGGCAGCAAAGGCCACCATCATTCAGTACTTACTGTCCGACGCCGCTCAAATTGAGGTTTGGCCTAAACTGAAGCCCCACCTCACGCCGGGTAAAGCGCTGTACTTCAGCCACGGTTTTGGCATTACCTACAACGACCAAACGGGCATCGTTGCTCCCGAGGGCGTCGATGTCATCCTCGTGGCTCCCAAGGGTTCTGGCACTTCGCTCCGCCGGATGTTCGTGGCGGGTCGCGGTCTTAACTCCAGCTACGCCATTGCGCAAGATGCTACCGGCCGTGCTTACGAGCGCGTCATTGCACTCGGTATCGGGGTCGGTTCCGGCTACCTTTTTGAGACGGACTTCAAGCGGGAGGTATACTCCGACCTTACTGGCGAGCGCGGTACGCTGATGGGTTGTATTCAGGGTATTTTCGAAGCCCAGTACGACGTCCTGCGCGCCAACGGCCACTCCCCATCCGAAGCGTTCAACGAAACGGTGGAAGAATTGACGCAGTCCCTCATGCCCCTGGTTGCCGAAAACGGAATGGATTGGATGTACGCTAACTGCTCCACCACCGCCCAACGGGGTGCGCTCGACTGGAAGGATAAGTTCCGCGACGCTACGAAGCCCGTCTTCGAGGAATTATACCAGAGCGTTGCGACTGGCGCCGAGGCTAAGCGGTCCATCGACTCCAACTCCCAGCCCGACTACCGCGTCAAGTTGGAGGCGGAACTCAAGGAGTTGCAGGATAGCGAAATGTGGCAAGCCGGCCGCACCGTTCGCAGTCTGCGCCCTGAAAACAACTAAATTATAAGGGGCTCCATCCGGGCCTGAGCTGATATTACACCTTTGCGGTGGGTCCTTATTACCGGGGGCCCACCGTCTTTATATAGCACCTGCGCCAGCGCCCTGATGGCGTAGATTAGCCGTCGTTAATTCGGCGCCTTACTCCACTTTTGCTTTACTTGCGTAAGCATCCGGGCGCTGCCGCGGGTGCCAGGCAAAGGACCAAGAAAACAGGAACGACTGCGAACAGGAAGACCGACCCCAACAATGAATACGCAACTTATGCCCTCCGTATCCGTCGAAGACATCACCCGCGCCCACCTGCGGTTGAAGGGCATTGTGCTGGATTCGCCCCTGCAGTATAGCCACCGGCTAAGCGAAATCTACGGCGCGAATATCTACCTGAAACGGGAGGATTTACAGGAAGTGCGGTCGTACAAGATCCGGGGGGCCTACAACAATATGTCGTTACTCTCCGACGCTCAACGCGCCCAGGGCGTAGTGTGCGCCAGCGCCGGAAATCACAGCCAGGGAATGGCGCTCGCCTGCGCAAAAATGGGCGTCCGGGGGACGATCTTCATGCCCTCCGTCACCCCCCAGCAAAAGGTAAAAAAGGCAAAAGCATTCGGTAAGGAATTCGTTGAAGTCGTCCTCGTCGGCGATACCTACGACGACGCGTACGCCGAAGCAATCAAGGCGGCCGAAACGAATGGTTGGACCTTTGTACACCCCTTCGACGACCTGAATACCATCGCCGGACAGGGAACGGTGGGCCTGGAGATCTACTCCGCAGCGAACTTCCCGATCCACAAAGTGGTGATGGCCATCGGTGGTGGTGGCCTGAGTGCTGGAGTGGGTAGCTTTTTCAAAGCCCTGAGCCCGGAAACGGAGATCATCGGCGTCGAACCAAAGGGGGCCCCGTCGATGTACGAAAGCCTGCGGGCGGGCAAGATCGTAAACCTGGAGAAAATTGACTCCTTCGTCGACGGAGCTGCCGTCCGCCAGGTGGGTAAGATCAATTTCCCCATCGTACAGGAAGTAGTCAAAGAAGTTATTCTAGTGCCGGAAGGGCAGGTTTGCGCGACGATGTTGGACTTGTACAATGAGGACGGGATCGTGGCCGAGCCCGCCGGTTGCCTTTCCGTTGCCGCCCTGGCTAAACTCGGAGACATCCGGGGCCAGAACATCGTCTGCGTAATTGGGGGCGGGAACAACGACATTGCCCGCACGTCGGAGATCCAGGAACGCGCCTTGTTGTGGGCCGGCTTGAAACACTACTTTATCGTCGAATTCCCCCAACGTGCCGGTGCGCTGCGCGACTTCCTCCACGTACTCGGGCCGGACGACGACATCACGCACTTTGAGTACACGAAGAAACATAACCGAGCCGTTGGCCCAGCACTGGTCGGCATCCAATTGTCGGACCCGGCGACTTACGACGACACGATGAAACGGATGGCGGAAAGCGGTTTCAAGACCCGCGCCATCAACAAAGATTCTACGTTATTTGAGATGTTCATTTGATGGGTTAGCGCGGAGCGGGGCTTACCTTAGCCCGCATGTCTTTACCCAACCTGAAACTCATTTCCGCTGGCGCCGGTAGTGGAAAAACCTACCGCCTCACCCAGGAACTTTCGGCCCTGCTGACGGAGGGCAAAGTCAAACCCGCGGGCATTATTGCGACCACCTTTACCAAGCGAGCAGCCGCGGAATTACGGGAACGCGTACGGGTGAAATTGCTGCGGGAGGGGATGTCCGCCGAAGCCAATGAACTGAAGAATGCCCTCATCGGCACCGTGCACGGGCTGGGCGTAAAACTGCTCAAACGATTTGCCTTTGAGGCGGGGGTTAGCCCGCAAGTTGACATCATCGCTGACCAGGATCACCAGCGCCTGTTTAACCTCAGCATGGCCAGCGCCATCTCAGTGGATGACATCGAGCAGATCGAAGCGCTCTGCGATCGGCTCTCCCTCAGCAAGGATGGTGAGGTATACGATTGGAGGAAGGATGTTCTCCGCCTGGTTGACGTCCTGCGCGGAAACAACTTCTCGAGTGCGGACATCCAAAATAGTAAGGAGAAAAGTTGGGCCTCACTTGCGGAGTACCTACCCTCCGTTGATGATGGTCTAAGCCTCGAGCAGTACACGAACCGTGCCAAGATCGTCCTCACCGAAACGATCGCCGCCCTTAAGAATAATGAGGCAGACGGTACGAAAGCTACCCTCAGCACAATTAGTAACCTGAACCGCCTCAGCTTCACCCTGAAGCGGGGTGAACAGTTGCCGTGGGAGGAATACGCCAAGCTATCCGGCATTGTAAAAAAAGTCGGCGCTAAAAGCCGGGAACTGGTGGACTCCCTGGTCGAATTGGGAGAACGCCACGTCAGCCTTCCGGACTTCCAGGACGACATCCGCAGCTACATTGGCTACATGTTCGACTTCGCCGACCAAGCCATCCAGGAGTACGATAGTTACAAGAAAGCCAGAGGTAGGATTGACTACACGGATATGGAAGTCCTCGTCCTGGATTTGCTAGCTAACCCGATGGTCCAGGAGACGCTCAAAGAAGAGCTGGACCTACTCATCGTGGATGAGTTCCAGGATACCAGCCCTATTCAATTAGCGCTATTCCTCAAGTTGAGCAGGCTTGCCAAGCAGAGTATTTGGGTGGGCGACCCCAAGCAATCCATCTACGGCTTCCGGGGTGCCGAACCCCGGTTGATGAAGGCCGTCATGGACGCCACCGGCCCCATCAAACCGGAGAACATCCAGCGGCAGAGTTGGCGAAGCCGGGAGGACATCGTCCACGCCTGCAACGCCATTTTCGTAAAAGGCTTTCCCGAGATTGATGAGGAAGCCGTGGTACTGGACCCCGTCCGAACTCGTAGTGGAGGCAAATTTGGTAAACCGGCCGAGGGGCAGGAACTAGCTCAGACCTCCGCCATTCGCCACTGGCACTTTAACCTGGAGGGCAAGGGACGGTACGCAAAGGCTTGGTTCCACGACGTGACGGCGAAGGCCATCGGAGAAATGCTGGCCAATCCACCAATGATCTTGCCCAAAGATGGGACTGAAGAAAGAAGGCTAATCCCATCCGATATCGCCGTCCTGTTCCGTAGTAACCGCGATGCGGAAGCCTTCGCTGGTGCGCTGGCCAATCAGGGTATCTCAGCGGCGATCGCCCGCACAGGTTTGCTGGCCACGGCCGAGGCTACGCTGATCCTGGCCTGCCTGAAGTACTTACTGAACTCAAGCGACAGCCTTTCAGTAGCGGAGATTTTGCTGTTCGGCAGCCGCCTCCCCTTAGCGGAGATCGTTGAGCGGCGGCTGGACTTTCTGGAGAATGAGCAGCAAGAAAAGGTAGGACCTAAATGGGGAGACGAGCACGGCATCCTCGAAAAGCTACGGCAGCTACGGGAGGAGACCAATGACTATTCCACCAACGAATTGATCAACATCCTTTTAGAGCGGCTGGACCTTCGCCGCACCATGGTGGCCTGGGGGGAAGGTGTCCAGCGCCTGGGTAACGTGGACGAACTCCGTCGCTTGGCCGTTGAGTACGAGGACCAATGCCACCGAGCTCACCGCGCAGCCTCGCTTCCGGGTTACCTACTGTACCTGGATAGCTTGCAGCGAGGGGACGCCGATAGCCAGGGTGCCGGGGAACGGCCCGAAGCCGTCAACATCCTGACTTACCACCGCAGTAAGGGCCTGGAGTGGCCAGCGGTCATCGCCATGCAACTGGACCAGTCACCACGGGAAGATGTGTGGGGAATGAGCGTCGTCCCGGAGCAGGAGCACGTCGATCTGGACGCGCCACTCGCCGGCCGTTGGATCAAGTACTGGGTAAAGCCCTACGGCCGGACGAAATCTGGCGTCCCCTGGCTGGAGGCCATCGACGAAAGCCCGTGGAAAGAGCAGGCCGTCGCCGAAGAGGCCGCCGAAGAAACGAGATTGCTCTACGTTGGTCTGACGCGGGCGCGGGACTACCTCATCCTTCCTACTGCTAAACCCGGCGCTCCCTGGTTAGACCGGGTTTTCGCCCGCGGTGGCGGTACCGTACCGGTGTTGGACCCCAATTCTACGGACGCTCCTTTCGATTGGAAGGATCACGAGGTCACCAAATTCTTGAAAACCTGGACGGAGCCGCGGAATATTCCGGGCGCGGAGGCGCAACTGCTTGCGACCCAGTTCATCGTCCCTTCCCGACCGGGCCGTTTACGCTTTGAGCCGCAGGGGCCGGACCAAGCCTGGTTATTGGACCGCTACGCAGAAGTAAAAAGCAGTGAGGGATCGAGCTATTTTACTCCGCCGGACATTGACCCGGAAGTTAACGAACGTATTTACGGTTCGGCCATCGATGCTTTTCTAAAGGGCGACTACCCTACCCTGCCCTCGGAGATAAGGCGGGAGCGAGCGGCCGACATGCTCAAAGCTTACTTGCCCACCACGCCCGTTCCGGTGGAATACCTGTTGGATCATTCTACTGCCTTCAAAAATACCTTGACTGCCCCCAGCGGGGTTCGCCACGGCGTAGCACTTACCGCCACCGTTGGGGGGCGCCAGGTGCGGATTACGGCGGACTGGTTGATCTTCACCAAAGAGGTCATCACCTTTTATCGGACGGTCAACGTAACCCGCAAGGTATTTGAGGAACAACACGATCAGCGTGCCCTTTTTTACGCAGAGGCTGCTCTGCTCAAAGAGGTCTGCCAGCAGCATTACGGGACGGAGGCCGTGCTCGGAAGCATCCACCTACCGCTTGCGGGGAAACTGTACGGGGTAGTGGGCTAGTTGCGGGAAGAAATAAAGATTAAACGTGTGCCCAGCAGCGTAGTCCAGTAAAGGATATTTCAATTTTCCACAGCGCTGTAAGGGGGTTAGAGTGAACACGAGAGGGTTTGGCTTCCGTTCTACAGGAAACTATCAACCTTATGAAATCCTTACTTCCCTTTTTGCTCATTGCATTTTTGATGGCTTCCGGTGCCCTACTGGCGCAATCCCCGACTTACCAGGCTTCACGCGTTAGTGAAGTGGGCAGCTACCCAGTTCAGACTCCCGTTGAGGGAGAAGCCCAGGCTGCTTTTGACCTTACCTTCCCCGAGCAGACCGTCGGCTTTCTGCACGTATACGCCCAGCCCAGCCCCGACCCAATGGGGAACTACCTACTGAGTGGCAATGAACTGGCCGGCGCCGCCAAGGACCTCCTGCCCACCAAAGTCCAGCAGATGATGTTCAACGCGGACGCGACACCTTATGCCGCTGCGGCCATCCGTGGCGTCAACGAAAATCTTTACCTGGTTCGCCTCGACGGTGCCAAGGAGGATCGGATTGAAATGCTTGCCTTACGGGGCGACGAGGTCATCCACCTCAAAACGCTGGCGGTGATGAAGAAGAGCTACGACGGCCACTTAGTGCAGACGGACAGTTACATTACTGACATTGACGGCAACAGCTACCTCGACCTGGTCACCATTGAAAGAGACGCCAATGGGGAGATTGGTAAAAAATCCGTTTACGTCCTGGACCGAGACTCCAGGAACTGGATGGAAACAACCTCCTTGGATGTCCCGTGGTCAAGCATCGAGCTTTACGAGCCGGACACCAAGAAGTAATTCCGATTCTGATACGAATAAAAACTTCCCCTGCTGTCTTCGGACGGCGGGGGATTTTTTATTGCTACTCTGCGTGATAATGCCGTAGCTACTCCTCCTCTTTACTCCCGATGCCGAGGAACGGTTTGAGTTTTTTCCACAGTTTGGCGGACTTATCGTCCATTTCTTCAGGCGTCTCACCACGGAAATTGCTGAGGATGTCGTAGAGCACGTTGAGCCGCCCTTCGACGTCGTAGAAACGGTTGATGATAGCGATCTTACGGCTTTCGACGAGGCAGTAGCCGGACTGAAAGTTGCCTTTCTCGTAACGGACCGTGTAGCCCAGTTCTTTGGCCAGGGTCTCGACTTTCTTGAGATTATGTTTTGTCGGGCTAAGCATTGGGCGCGAAGGTAATTGGTTTGGCCGTTATGCTTTACGTTAACTTTGCCCCCGCATGAATTTACGTTTTGCCCTTACCCTATTATTCCTGGCTGGCCTCACGGCCGTAAGCAAGGCCCAGACCTTCCGGGGCTCCGTAATTGCCGGCGCCAACTTCAATCAGATTGACGGGGATGACCTGCAGGGATTTCACCACTTTGGGGCCAACGCTGGCCTACGGGTCGTTGCGGTGCTGGACGAGCGATGGCGCGTCGGCCCGGAGATATTGTACACCCAGCAGGGTGCCCGGCGCAACGCCAACTCCATCAATAACAGCGCATTCGACCGGTTTGAGCTCACGACGCTGGAAGTGCCATTGATGGTGTTCTTCAAGGATTGGCGCATCACCGCCGAGGCTGGTCTGAGTTTTCAGCGGCTTTTTGATTACACCATCACGGATAGAAACGGTGAAGACATCACGGCAACTTCTCCGCTGAAGGAAAATCTATTTGCCTTCAAAGCCGGGGTAAGTTTTCTGGCCACGGAGAATTGGAGTTTTAACTTTCGGTGGTCCAAACACATCTCCGACATCGACGTCGATAGTCAGGTTTCGGATTTCTTGCGGGGGCGGACCATCAGTCTGCGTGCCGTTTATACCTTTGGCGACGGGGAGACCCTTCCCCCAAAACCTCAGGACAGTGAATTTGACCAGTAAATTATCCCTTTGGCGTGGCGGTGCCCTTTCATTACTTGCCCTCTTGCTTTGCACCTGCGGCAGCGCCGAAAAGCCCGCTGAAGTTGTCGAGGAAAAACCTGCCACTTCGGTAGCTACATCTTCACCCGCTTACGAATCACTTTCGTTTGACCGCCTGAAGCACATCTACGAAAACGCGACCTACATGGACGCGACTTTCTACGATTTGCCCATTTCCATCAACCAGAACGAGACGGCCCAAATCCAGACTACGCTGGCGGGCATTGGTAGCCAACCAATGGCTTACCGCCCGGACTGTAAACCGATCGGCCATATCTGGTTTCAGATCAACGGGAAGAACGTGGAAGAGGCCGATATCTACTTTGAAAAAGGCTGCGTTGGCTACGTCTGGTACGACGCCGGCAAACCCGCGTTTTCGAATGCCATGACGGAAGATGGTGCCCGCTTTTACTTAAACATCATGTCGCAAGTCCCGGAGGATTTACGCTAGTTCTACGCTAATGACCGAATTTAAACGCCGTGCGGTAATCGACCTCGGCACCAATACCTTCCACCTGCTGATTGCAGACCTAAAGGGCGACCAGATACTGGAAGTATACCGGGAGAGAATTTTTGTAAAGCTGGCCGAAGATGGGATCGAAACCCTGGGAGCCAATCCCTTCCGGCGGGGGCTGAACGCACTTGTTCACTTTGCCGGCAAGCTGAAGGAACACGATTGTGATGAGGTCACGGCATTTGGTACAGCTGCACTGCGCACGGCAAGCAACGGCAATGAATTTGTCAAGGCAGCCCAAGAAGAAGCGGGCATCAACATTCAATTGATCCCCGGAGACGAAGAGGCCCGCCTGATTACCAAAGGCGTCCTGGCCGCCATTCCCGCGCTGGAAGAACGCGTCCTCATCATGGACATCGGCGGCGGCAGCACCGAATTCATTATTGCCGATGACAGCGGGGTTTATTTCCGCGAGTCCTACCCCATCGGGGTGAGCGTGCTGTACAACGGGTTTCACCATTCGAACCCCATCACTTGGGAAGAAACGGTAACGTTGCAGGAGCACCTTCGCAACATCACGGCTACGCTTCAGGAAGCTTTGATCAAACACCCCACTCATCACCTCGTTGGAGCGGCGGGTACCTTTGATGTGCTGGCGACCGTCCTTCAGGATCACTCGGTAGCTGCTCACCCTACGAGTCATCAGTTGGAGCTTAGCGGCTTGAAGGGCTTACAAACGACCATCATCAAGGCTACGCTGCAGGAAAGATTAGCCATGCCCGGTATCCCTGAGCAACGCGCCGACATGGTGGTGGTGGCCATGATCCTGCTCGACTTCATCATTCAGATTGCTGGCATCCAACAAATCACGGTCAGCGACTGGGCGATGAAGGAGGGAATCCTGCTGGATCAGGCTTAGGCCGCGACCTTCTTCCGTGGTAATCGTGGCGGTTTGATGGCATCATCACCCACCAATTTCCGGTAAATTAGGATACCACCGTACGCTAAGATCAAGCCTAAAATTCCGCCACCCACCACGTCGGCGGGCCAGTGCTTTCCTACGTAGACCTGCGCGAAGCAAATGCTGGCCGCCCACGCGTAGAAGATCCATTTGAAGACCAGCTTATCCCGAAAAAGCGTGAGCGCAAGAATACCTGCCAGCGCAAAATGATTGGTCGCGTGGTTAGAGGGAAAGCTCAGTTTCCCGCCACAGCCCACGAGGGACCGCACGGTATCCGCCACCGCCGGCTCGGCGCAAGGGCGGATGCGGCCAATCCAGGGTTTCAGGACCGAGGCTGCCAACTGATCCGCAACGCCCATGATAATGGCAACGGCAACCAGGAAATACAGGGTTTGCTTCAGCCCGTAAGTTCGGTTCACGTAGAAGATCAACACGCCGTAGAGCGGTACCCAAGTTGTCTTCTCCCGATAAACGGGGAGCAGCCAATCCAGAAATCCGTTGGCCAAATCCTGGTTGATAAATTCAAATATGGCGTAGTCGATACTCATCGCCGCAAAGGTAGCCGAAGGCAGGGGAAACGTCTTACCTTCGTCCCCCATCAAAGCAAACCAGCATGCCCCTTAAGAAATCAATCTCCGGCTTCCGTGGCACCATCGGCGGCAAAGCCGGCACCAACCTGACGCCCGAAGACATCGTCAGTAACGTCGCGGGCTACGGCGCGTGGCTGAAGGAATCCGGGGCCAAACCGGTGGTGGTCATTGGCCGCGACGGACGCCCCTCCGGCCCAGTCGTTAAAGCACTCACGGCGGCGACTTTGCAAAGCGTGGGCATCGACGTGATTGACTGCGATTTTGCGACCACGCCTACAGTAGAAGTCTGCGTAACCCGCCACGAAGCGGGTGGTGGAATCATTTTATCCGCCAGCCATAACCCCAAGGAGTACAACGCTTTAAAGCTACTGAACGACAAGGGAGAATTCATCAGCGCTGCCGCAGGTGCCAGGTTGATGGAGATCGCGGCGGCCGGCGATATTGAATACGCCACCGTAGACGAACTAGGATCCCTGACCACTGACGGAACGGCGCTACAGTACCACGTGGATTTGGTCCTGAACCATCCGCTCGTCAACGTTGAAGCCATTCGCGCCAAAGGCTTCCGCATTGTACTGGATGCCGTGAACTCCGTAGGCGCACTCGCCATCCCCGCCCTCTGCCGCGCCTTGGACGTGACCTGCGAGACCCTCAACGGGGAGCTCAATGGCGAGTTTGCCCACGACCCGGAACCCCTCCCCAAAAACATGACCCAACTCCTGGAACGGATGCAGGAAAGTGAAGCCGACCTCGGCGTCGCGGTGGATCCCGACGTAGACCGCCTCGCCCTCGTCGGCCCGGGCGGCACCTGGATTGGCGAAGAGTACACCCTGGCTACGGTGGCGGATTACGTGCTGCGCCACACGCCCGGCCCGGTGGTCTCCAACCTCAGCAGCAGCCGGGTAGTAGCGGACATTGCCAAACGCTACGGTCAGGAATACCACGCCTCCGCCGTGGGGGAAGTCAACGTCGTAGCAAAAATGAAGGAAGTCGGCGCCGCCATCGGCGGAGAAGGGAACGGCGGCATCATCGATCCGCAGTTGCACTACGGACGGGACAGCCTGATTGGGCTCGCCCTCGTACTGAGCCACCTTGCCACTTCCGGAAAGGGGATCAACGACCTGCGTGCCTCCTACCCCGATTACGAAATGATCAAGGACAAGAAAGCCGTGAGCGATGATTACGATCTCGCTTCCGCGTTCGTGCGGGTCGAGCAGAAATTTAGCGACGTCCCTGCTAACAAGGTAGATGGTTTGAAACTGGATTTTCCCGATGGCTGGGTCCACCTCCGTGCGTCCAATACGGAGCCCATCGTCCGGGTATACGCGGAGGCGCCCACGGTGGCCCGTGCGCAGGAACTCGCCCAGGCGGTGATGGCGGAATTGTAATCAGGCCTCAATCCAGCTGAATCAATCTTTCAGTTTTCCCCGGTAGCGGAGGGATTGTTCGTTGAGTTTGACGGTCAGTTCCCGATCGTCGACCATGGCTTCTCCGGTGACGATTGCTTCGTCCAATTGCGCTGCGGAGAGTTGGTGAATGGCGGGTTTACCCTTTGCTAGTTGGTGTTGCCACTTATCCTGAAACACGTTGTCGTACACAACCCTCAGGAAGCAATGGTTGAAGCGAATGGGGTACTTCCCCGCCCGGGCGGCTGCCGGAAATTCCTCGTTAGCGAGTTCCTTCAGGCGTTGCTTCTTTGCTTCCAGGTTAATACTTTCGTTCATTGCTCACGTGCTTGCACGCTACTTATAACCGCGTAAATTTCCATTCGTTTGCCCGCTCAGGTAACTCAGGACGTTCAGCTCGCCGCCGATCTTTTGCGGCGCGGTCAGTTGGTGGCCATCCCTACCGAAACGGTCTATGGCCTGGGAGCGAATGCGCTCGATCCGTCGGCCGCGGCCAGTATTTTTTCGGCGAAGGGCCGCCCCGCCTTTGATCCGCTGATCATCCATCAAGCCTCGGCGGAGCGCTTATTTGCTTTCGCATCCGACGTCCCCGCTGCCGCCCGCAAGCTGGCTACTGCATTTTGGCCGGGGCCGCTGACGCTGGTGCTGCGTAAGGACCGAAAGGTACCGGACCTCGTCACCGCAGGACTGAGCACCGTCGCAATGCGCGTCCCCGATCATCCACTGACACTCCGGCTACTGGAGGGATTGGACTTCCCCCTGGCTGCCCCCAGCGCCAACCCCTTTGGTTTCGTAAGCCCCACAAGGGCCGGCCACGTGATGGACCAACTTGGAGAGAAGATCGCCGGTGTCCTCGATGGTGGCCCCTGCCGCGTAGGGCTGGAGAGCACCATCATCGGCTTCCCCGACGGGGTAGCGACCGTCTACCGGAAGGGGGGGTTACCGATCGAGGAAATTGAAGCCGTTTTAGGGCAAACCCTGGCCGTACGTGAGCACAGTTCCTCCCAACCCGAAGCGCCGGGAATGCTGAGCAAGCATTACTCCCCCGGTTGTAAGATCCACCTGGTTACAGACCTGGAGAAAGTAATTTCTGGGAACAATCCAGCAAAGAAAAAAGCCTACGTAGGCTTCGGCCATTTTGCGGTAAAAGAACATCTCTTGTCTGAAGAAAGGGTTTGGCAGTTTGATCTGTCACCCGCTGGTTCGCTGGAGGTGGCGGCTACCCAGTTATTTAGTGTTCTCCGCCGGTTGAATGCGGAACGGATCGACGAAACCTGGGTACAGATCCTGCCCGAGCGCGGTTTGGGCCGGGCCATTAACGACCGGTTGCGTCGGGCGGCGGCTAGTTAGTCCGGCTGCCATTGACGAGATCGTTAACTTTTGCCGTACTCTTACGTTCGTCCAACCGTATAACCTGACCTACCGAATGCGTTTTCTACTTCCCGTTTTGCTGCTGCTCATCGTCTCCCTGCCTTCTTGCGTAAAGGATGTCTCCGACACGCCCGCCACCATCGAAGGGCGGTGGGAATTGCAGAAGGCAATGCGCAACAATATGGAGACCGAAATGCTGGAGGGTCTTTACTACGAGTTCTCCCCCAAAGGTGGGCTGAATACGAATTTGATGGGGAACGAAAGCCCCGGCTCCTACATCGAGGAGGAGGGGACCATTATTACCCAGGGGGTCATCCCACCCCTTACGTACGACGTACTGGAGTTGACGGATTCTACCCTGCACCTCCGCACGGAGCTACAGGGATTTCGGTTCGACTTTGAGTTGGTCCGATAAGTAGAGATTAGTTCATCCCAATTCCCCGGCACCTGCGGTAGCGCCCTAAAATAAAACTAGCGCAGGAAGAAAGACTGGATGTCACCTACCGTCTCGATCTGAGCCATTTCCTCTTCGGTGAGGTAGTACTCCAGCTTACTTTCGAGGCTGGCGATGAGGAGCTTGACGTCCATAGGGTCGAGGAAAAGATCGTCCTGTAAACGGATGAAACCGTGAAGGCGGTGGTTGGGGACGCGGAGCTCATCACTCAGGGTGTGCATGAGTTGGGTGGAGCGGGCGGTTTGGGCGGATGTTTGGGTCAGTGTCATTAGTAAGGTTTACGTGGCGGGGCCGGCTTTGGCATTTGAGAGTTAAGCTGCACGGCGAATATTCGCTGGAAAGAACGAACTGAGACCGTAAAGCGTTGCCCGACTTGGAAAAAATAATTGAGTAATCCTGCTTTGATTGCCGTGGTAAGACGTCGGACCATTGTTGGCCGCCTTGCGAAGTACCATCTGCCAAGTGGTAGCGTTTGTCCTTCACCTACTCTTTCCACGGGCGTTATCTTTAGCGCCGCTGATACCAAGAAAAAACCCCAAGCATGAATAACGAACAAGGCCTCAATCGCCTAGCCCCTCGCCGCTGGAACAATAACTCAACCGGAGAGAACTCCTGGACGATGTTCAAAGTCATCTCCGAATTCGTAGAAGGCTACGAAGTGATGAATAGCGTTGGCCCCTGCGTCTCCATCTTCGGCTCCGCCCGCACTAAACCGGACCACAAATTTTACAAGATGGCCACCGAAATCGGCCGTGCCCTGGTGCGGGAAGGTTACGGCGTCATCACCGGTGGCGGCCCCGGCATTATGGAGGCCGGCAATAAGGGGGCGCATTTGGAGAAGGGCGCCAGCATCGGCCTCAACATTGAACTGCCCTTCGAAGCCAGCTCCAACAAGTACGTTGACCTGGATAAGAACATTGATTTCCGCTACTTCTTCGTCCGGAAAGTGATGTTCGTGAAGTACGCCCAGGCTTTTGTTTGCTGCCCGGGCGGCTTCGGCACCCTGGATGAGTTATTCGAAGTGCTGACCCTGATTCAGACGGGTAAGATCACCAAGGTACCCGTCATTTTGGTAGGCTCCGAGTTCTGGTCCGGCATGCGTACCTGGATTCAGGAAACGATGGCGGATAAGGAAAAGACCATTAGTGCGCATGATATGGACCTGATCCCCGTGGTGGATTCTCCGGAGGAAGTGCTACAGATCATCCGCGATTTTTACGACCGGGACGGGCACGTGTTGGAGCCTAACTTTAAGTTGTAGGTGGTGGCGATTTCCAGCAAGCGTATTCTGACTCTAAACCCGATCGTACTGGGAGCGATCGCGTTTGGTCCTCTGGCCTTCGCCTCGCTTATAATCATTGTAGTAAATATCTTCAATGAGGATATTGTGGGAGGAGGGAGTTTGCATGGCCTATTAATACTCATTCCTCCAGCCCTTTACTACCTCTGGCACTTGAGCGTGATTCGCAATTTCAGCGCGAAACGCTGGGTTAGAACTTTAGCTATCGTTCTAGGAATTATGGGCCTCGCCCTTATGTGTTTTGTAGGATACCTATTGGTACTTGACAATCCTTTCGATTTACTACCCAGTGAATCAGAGGACCTCAATGACGATATAACTATCATCGTCGCGGCGGCGATGATTATGATTTTGTTCCTTCCAGTTTGGCTGACGCCACTCATCTCTGTGACTGTGATGTGGCGTCATCTACCCATCAAGCGATCTTCCAAAATCATTAAGATTGCTTTAGCTGTCTATATACCATTCGTAGGTATGATGACCGTACACCCATACATCCTCAAAGCGCTGGGGCTGTACCCTAAAAAGTCAACGCAAGACCATTTAATCGATCCATAGCTCACCGTCGCTTCGGATAATCCGCCGCATTTGTATCCTTCCCAGCCCCCCTAATTTTCGTTATCTTCGCCCCCGAAAATGAAAACTATGACAAAGCAAAAATTCCGCGCCGGCGTCCTTCACGGAGACGAAGTAACCCAACTCCTGCGCTACGCCAACGAAAATAAGTTTGCCCTGCCCGCCGTCAACGTGACGAGCAGCTCCACGGTAAACGCCGTACTGGAGACCGCCAAGGCACTCAACAGCCCGGTAATCATCCAATTCTCTAACGGCGGTGCCCAGTTCTTCGCCGGAAAGGGACTCGGCAACGAAAACCAGAAGGGTGCCATTCAGGGCGGCCTCTCCGGTGCCATGCACGTCCACACGATGGCCGAAGCCTACGGTGTACCGGTGATCCTGCACACGGACCACTGCGCCAAGAAACTCCTCCCCTGGATCGACGGACTGCTTGACGTCGGTGAGAAATTCTACGCCAAGCGCGGCATGCCCCTCTACTCCAGCCACATGCTGGACCTCAGCGAAGAGCCCCTGGAAGAAAACCTGGAGATCAGCGCCAAGTACTTCGAGCGCATGAACAAGATCGGCATGACGATCGAGATCGAACTCGGCGTCACCGGCGGTGAGGAAGATGGTGTCGACAACAGCGATGTCGATTCCAGCAAGCTCTACACTCAACCAGAGGAAGTATTTGAAAGCTACCAGGCCCTCAGCAAGATCGGCGAACGGTTTACGATCGCCGCCGCCTTCGGTAACGTCCACGGCGTCTACAAGCCCGGCAACGTTGAGCTGACGCCCAAGATCCTGAAGAACAGCCAGGACTACCTGAAAGAAAAGCTCGGTATCGAGCAGGACAACCCCATCAACTTTGTCTTCCACGGTGGCTCCGGCTCCAGCGAAGCGGAAATCAAGGAAGCCATCGACTACGGTGCCGTCAAAATGAATATCGACACCGACCTCCAGTGGGCTTACTGGGACGGCGTCCGGAGGTTCGAAGCAGAGAAGAAAGACTACCTCCAGTCACAGATCGGTAACCCCGAAGGCGAGGAGAAGCCGAACAAGAAGAACTACGACCCCCGCAACTGGGTCCGCAAGGCGGAGGTCAGCTTCTCCGAGCGCCTCAAGAAAGCGTTCGAGGATTTGAACTGCGTGGACGTTCTCGGTTAAACCACCGTTTCACACAAAGCAAAGGGCACGAAGGAATCATTCCTCCGTGCCCTTTCTCTTTAGCCTAAATCGTCTGTTCTTTCCTAATCCCGATCGCGCAACACCTTAAAGAGGGTACGCAGCGAATGAACGCGGGGAAACTTCTCCGGGTGCCAGGTCAGCAAGGGATCGTCGCCGATTGTAACCTCTACCGTCTGCACCAAGGGAGAGCGGAGTCGCCGCAACCCTTTCAGGTTGAACTGGGTCGTCCCCAGTGCGTTGGCCAGGCGAAATAGGTCCCATACGGCACTGCCTTCGGAGCAGCGGACGCGCAGGTTACCAGTACTTTCGGCCGTTCGTACCTGCACCAGACCACCACTTGGCGCTTCCATCTTCAGCTCAGCGTCGATCCCGACCTTCGCCAGGATGCGGTATACTTTATCAATGGTCATGCGGGTGGTGGTAAGGTGGGTACGATCAAAAATGGTTAGGGCTGAGGGTGTTAGTCTTCCTTGCTCCGGTCGACGTTATCCGCCGTGCGGATGCGCAGCGTGCCGTTCATCTTCCACTTGGCGGAGTCGGCGTCATCGTTAGTAGAGCTCGGTACGAAGACTTCGAACTGGTCGAATTCGTAGGTGATTTCCGCGCCACGGCCGGTGAGCTTGTCGTAGAGGCCGATGGCCAGTTCGGGCCAGTTATTGGTGTTGTTTGCCATAATGCATCAGGTTGTTTTGGTTAAGAAATGCTTGGATGCTGGAAGGCTAACTGGAATTAGCCGGAAGTGTTCCGGCGGGCCTCACCTAACAAATTGAGTACGTGTAGATTGGGCGTCATTCGCTGCGGCTGCTTACTTTACCGTCCGCTTTCACCATCGCCCACCCACTCATGCACAGTTACCTCTCAGAATTTATCGGAACCGCCGTCCTCTTGCTCTTGGGTTGCGGCGTCAACGCCAACGTCAGCCTCAAGGGCACTTACGGAAAGGCAAGCGGCTGGATCGTTATTTCTTTCGGCTGGGCGATGGCCGTTTTCGTCGGCGTTTTCATCTCGGCCGAGGCCAGTGGCGCTCACTTGAATCCTGCCGTCACGCTGGCCCTGGCGATGGCCAAGGATTTTCCCTGGGCGGAAGTCCCCGGTTACCTGTTGGCCCAGGTGGCGGGCGGCATAACCGGTGCCAGCCTGGCGTGGTTGCAGTACCGGCCGCACTACGCGGCGGAGACGGAACCAGCTACTATTCTGGGCACCTTCAGTACGGGCCCCGCCATCAAGGATACCGTTTCGAATTTCGTGAGCGAGGTGCTCGCCACGTTCGCTTTCGTGTTGGCCGTGTTGTTCCTGGCCGGTCCTTCATTTGGGGATCAGGAGGTAGGCCTCGGGTCACTCGATGCCCTTCCCGTCGCCCTGCTGGTACTCGCTATTGGCCTTTCCCTGGGTGGCACGACGGGGTACGCCATCAACCCAGCGCGTGACCTCGGTCCGCGGATCGCCCACGCGTTTTTGCCCATCCCCGGCAAGGGAGGGAGCAACTGGGGCTATGCCTGGATTCCCATCGTAGGTCCCCTGGCCGGCGCTGCCCTCGCCGCGCTGGCGTTTTTGGCCCTCGCCTGATCCACCGTTTGCGAAGCAAGTAGCCAACCCGGCAGACGGAACACGCGGCAATCCTTCGCTACCTTTGCGCCGTGACGGTTGCCCTGACAATTATCCTGATTTTATGCGTACTTGGCGTGCTGCACACGTACGTCATTTACCCCTTCCTGACGATCAGGCGGGCGCTGCCGCAGGTAGAAAGAGATTGGAATGAACCCATCCCCACGGCTGACTGGCCACCGGTTTACGTACTGATGGCCGTCCACAACGAGGAAGCGGTCCTCCGGGAGAAAATGGAGTCACTCCTCACCCAGGATTACCGGGGTCAACTTAATTTTCTGATCGGCAGCGATAACAGTAGCGACGCCACCAACGATATTCTGAGGGAATACCAGCAGCGGGAATCCCGTCTCTCCCCTACCCTCTTTACTTCCCGCCAGGGGAAGCCCGCCATCATCAACCAACTCGCCCATCAGGCGGGGCCGGAGGGCGTTTACATCATCACCGACGCCAGCGTAATGCTGCGGCCGGACACCATCACCGAGCTCGTCCAACCGATGTTGCGGGATGAGCAACTGGCCGTCGTCGATACCACCATGGTCCAGACCGGCGGCACGGCCACGGGCATCGGCGCGGCGGAAACGGAATACATCGACCGTGAAGTCCAACTCAAGCGGGCCGAGGGTATGCTGTACGGAACGATGATTGGCCCTTTCGGTGGCTGCTACGCCCTGCGCGCCGCCGCGTTTCGCCCCGTACCGGATCGGTTTTTGGTGGATGATTTCTACCTGTGCATGTCCGCCTACGAATTAGGTTACCGCGGGATTAGCAGCCCTACGGCCATTGTAGAAGAAAGCGTCGGGCAGCACATCCACGAAGAGTTCCGCCGGAAGGTGCGCATAAGTAGTGGGAACTGGCAGAACCTGATTCGCTTTCGCAGCTTGTGGTGGTTCCCCACGAAATCCAAGTTGGCCTGGAGTTTCTTCAGCCACAAGGTCCTCCGATGGTGGACGCCCTTTTTGCTCCTAATTGGCGCTTTGGCCTGGCTGGGATTAGCCCTTTGCACGGGCAACCATTGGGTGTGGTTATCGTTTACTGTACTCAGCGGTTTGGTCCTCACGGGTGCGCTTGCGGACGTATTGTTGTCCGATGCTGGCATCCACGTCAGCGCCCTTCGAAAACTGCGTTATTTTTTGGCGATGAACGTGGCCCTCCTGGTCGGCTTCTACCGCTACCTCACCGGAATCTCTACCAATGTCTGGCAACCAAGCAACCGTCACTAGCCAAGCCGAAGCCGGCCGCGCTACCTACCAACTCAACACCATCGAAGAGGCCGTCGCCGACATTCGCGCCGGCAAAGTCGTCATCGTGGTAGACGACGAGGACCGTGAAAACGAAGGCGATTTCGTCTGCGCCGCCGAGCGGGTGACGCCCGAGATCATCAACTTCATGGCCACCTACGGCCGCGGGCTCATCTGCACGCCCATCGCAGAAGAACGGGCCGACCGCCTGGGGCTGACCAAAATGGTGGAGACGAATACGGACGTCCACGAAACGGCCTTCAGCGTAACCATCGATTTAATTGGCCACGGCTGTACAACGGGCATTTCAGCCTACGACCGCGCTACCTGCATTCGCCGTATGACGGAGCATTCCGCGAAACCTTCGGACTTCACCCGCCCCGGCCACGTCTTCCCCCTCCGGGCCGTCAAGGGTGGCGTGCTACGCCGCACCGGCCACACCGAAGCCGCCGTCGATCTGGCGACGATGGCCAACCTCTACCCCGCCGGCGTGATAGTAGAGATCCTCAAGCCCGACGGCGAAATGGCACGGATGCCCTACCTCATGGATTTGGCGAAGGAGCACGACCTCAAGATCGTCAGTATCGAAGACCTCGTAGCCTACCGCCTGCAGATGGAGCGCCTGGTAGAGTGCGAATTCAGCATGGACCTTGACACTCGCTACGGCCCCTTCAAGCTCTACGCTTACCGGCAGACGACGAATAATGACGTACACCTCGCCCTCACCCACGGGGAGTGGGCAGTGGATGAACCCGTCCTGACGCGCGTCCACTCCAGTACCTCCAGCCGCGACTTGCTGCACAGCCTTCTTTCGGGCTACAGCACTGGCCTCCACGGTCCGCTCGAAAAGATCAGCGAAGCGGGCAAAGGAATTCTTCTCTTCATGCGTCCCCACCAAGACGGTAGCGAGGTTATTGCCGGGCTGCGGCTCCTTAAGTCTCGCATGCAGGACGGTCGGAAGGCCAGCATCTCCCAGCCGGCCAGTATGGACCAGCGGGACTTCGGTATTGGTGCCCAAATGCTTAGGGACCTGAAGGTGAGTAAACTGCGCATTCTCTCTAACAATCCCAAAAATCGGATTGGCCTGGAAGGTTACGGATTAGAGGTCGTCGAATTCGTGTCGATGTAGACCTGTTTGATGTGTATTACCGGTTGTTTAAGTCGGGTAGCGTCCACTTTGTATCCTTCTTTCCTTTGGGTTTACGCAGTTCGGATTGGTCTTGCACGGCGCTTTTATCGGTGGCGCGGTACTTTCGCTGCTTACCCGTTCGCTGGTCCTTCAGGATCAAGTGTTCTTCATTGACCGCGACGATATCGTAAACGATATAAAAATCACGGCCCCGCTTGTAGCGTGGATGCACGAGCCCTTCGCCCATGAAACCATCCACGGAAAGGGTAAGCGCAATCCCTTCTTTTTTCCAACGCCCGAGCAGGTGGCGGTACTTTCTGGCGGACTCCTTTACGGCGTCCTCAGCAAAATTCAAGTCGTCCGTTAAGCTGAGCAGGTAGCCGGGGTGCAGTGACCCTTTTTCCTCTTCCCACGCTGGTGTTGTTAGCAGCATTAGCGTATCCACCACCGGCGCAGCATCAACTAATAAAGCAGGCTGTTTGACCTGGGCGCTAGCGCAGGTACTCAGGCAAAGGGCAAGCAGACAAAGGGTCAAGAATCGCATGGTGAATAACTTAAAGTTGAGGGTGTGGCCCGACACTTGTGACGTAGTCCGCATTTAAGACGGCTCTGCTACTGAAAGGGAGCGCATCCCGTCTGTGTTTAAGGTCCTTTTAACTAAGGGAAGTGGCTAGGCCAGGCCTTGGGATTAGACAACGCAATCGGTGCGCTTCTACGCCCGCAAATTGATACTTTTTTGGGGTCACGACACATACAATCCGTGTGCGCCTTGATTATCTTTGCGCGAATTTACCCATACCCACTCTGCTATGCCTAAGGATCAAAGTATCAAATCAGTACTCATCATTGGCTCCGGCCCCATCATCATCGGCCAAGCTTGTGAGTTTGATTATTCCGGTAGCCAGGCAAGCCGGAGTCTGCGGGAAGAAGGCGTTGAGGTCACCATCATCAACCCCAACCCGGCCACCATCATGACGGACCCGATGACGGCGGAGAACGTATACCTCCTCCCCCTTACGCCGGAGTCCGTAGAGCAGATCCTCAAAGAGCAACCGCAGATTGATGCCGTCCTCCCCACGATGGGTGGCCAGACGGCGCTGAACCTCGCCATTGAGTGTGGCGAACTCAACCTCTGGGAGAAGTACAACATCAAACTGATTGGCGTCGACCTCGAGGCCATCGACCTGGCGGAGAATCGGGAGCTCTTCCGCCTCCACATGGAAAAGATCGGCCTCAAGTGTGCCCCGGCCATGATTGCCAACTCCTTCCTCGAAGGAATGGAAGCCGCCCAGGAAATTGGATTCCCCCTCGTGATCCGCCCCAGCTACACCCTCGGTGGATTTGGTGGCGGATTTTGTTTTAAGGAGGAGGACTACGCTGAAATGCTCCGCCGTGGTCTCGATGCTTCCCCCACCCACGAAGTACTGATCGACAAGGCCGTCCTTGGCTGGAAGGAATTCGAACTCGAACTGCTGCGGGACGCCGCCAACAACGTCGTCATCATCTGTGCGGTGGAGAACTTCGACCCGATGGGTATCCACACCGGCGATTCCATCACGGTGGCCCCCGCCATGACGCTCTCGGACAAGGCCTACCAGGATATGCGGAATCAGGCGATCCACGCCATGCGCTCGATGGGCAACTTCGCCGGCGGCTGTAATATCCAATTCAGCCAAAACCCCGAGACGGAGGAACTGATCGTAATTGAGATCAACCCCCGGGTATCTCGCTCTTCGGCGTTGGCCTCCAAGGCTACCGGTTACCCCATCGCCAAGATTGCCGCGAAATTGGCCCTCGGGTTTACGCTGGACGAACTGAAGAACCAGATCACGGGTACGACCTCAGCCTTCTTCGAGCCGACGCTCGATTACGTCATCGTAAAGATCCCCCGCTGGAACTTCAACAAGTTCCCCGGCGCCGACCACATCCTCGGCCTGCAGATGAAGTCCGTAGGAGAAGTGATGGGTATCGGGCGCAACTTCCAGGAAGCCCTCCAAAAAGCTTGCCAATCTCTCGAGAACGGCCGCGCCGGCCTCGGTTCTGACAAAAAGGAATGGATCAAGACGGACGACATCCTCCACCGCCTGGAGAACGTCAGTGAAGACCGGATCTTCCGCCTGAAGGATGCGCTCCGCCTGGGCGTCCCGCGCAAGACCATCCACAAGCTGACAAAGATCGACATGTGGTTCATCAACCAGATCAAGGAGCTGGTGGACTTGGAAAAGGAAGTCGTCAAGTACAACGTACCGGAGGACATCCCCACTACCTTCTTCCGTACCCTGAAGGAGAAAGGCTACTCAGACCAGCAATTGGCCTACCTACTACGGGTAGAAGAAGAGCAAGTCACCAAGCGCCGCTACGAGCTCGGTATCCGCCGTACCTACAAAATGGTGGACACCTGCGCGGCCGAGTTTGAGGCCAAGACGCCCTACTTCTACTCCACCTTCGATTCGGAGAACGAGAGCATCGTGACCGATAAGAAAAAGGTCATCGTTCTCGGCTCGGGGCCCAACCGTATCGGTCAGGGCATCGAGTTCGACTACTGCTGCGTCCACGGTCTGCGCGCCGTCCAGGAAAGCGGTTACGAAGCTATAATGGTCAACTGTAACCCGGAGACCGTATCCACGGACTTCGACCAGGCCGACAAGCTCTACTTCGAGCCCGTCTACTGGGAGCACATCCGTGAGATCATTGAGCTCGAAAAACCGGAAGGCATCATCGTACAGTTGGGTGGCCAGACGGCCCTCAAGTTGGCGGAAGAGTTCCACAACCGGGGTATCAAAGTATTCGGTTCCAGCTACGAAAGCCTGGACCTCGCCGAAGACCGCGGCCGCTTCTCCGACCTGCTTAAGGAACTCGACATCCCCTACCCCAACTACGGTACGGCCAAGGATGCCGACCAGGCCCTTGAGGTTGCCAATCGCGTTGGTTACCCAGTGCTCGTTCGCCCCAGCTACGTACTCGGTGGACAGGATATGCGGATCGTCATCAACGACGATGAGCTTGAGCGCCACGTACTGAGCATCTTCAAAAAAGATCCCAACATGGTCGTCCTGGTGGACCACTTCCTCGACCGCGCCAAGGAAGCGGAAGTGGATGCCATTTGTGATGGCGACGAAGTCCACATCATGGGCATTATGGAGCACATCGAACCCGCCGGTATCCACTCCGGTGATTCTTCGGCCGTACTTCCTACCTACTCTCTAAGCATCGACTCCGTCAACAAGATGCGGGAGTACACCGAGAAACTGGCCTTTGCGCTTAAGACCAAAGGACTCATCAACGTACAATTCGCCATCCGCATTGATAAGCAGACCGGCGAGGAAACGGTCTTCGTAATCGAAGCCAACCCCCGTGCTTCCCGGACGACACCATTCATCGCGAAAGCCTACAAAGTTCCTTACCTGAACATCGCCACCAAAGTGATGCTCGGTGCTAAAAAGTTGAAGGACTTCGACATCAACCCACAGCCCAGTGGATACGCCATCAAGGTGCCGGTCTTTAGCTTCAACAAGTTCCCTAACGTCGACAAGCAACTCGGCCCGGAAATGAAGTCCACCGGCGAAGCGATCCGTTTCGTGAAGGACATGACCGATCCGTTCTTTCGGGAGCTGGACCGTAACCGGAGCGTGTTCCTGACGCGCTAGGTAATGTCCTATAGTACTGATTATGCATTACTAGTCTTTGCTGTTTAACAGTAGTGCGAAAAAGTTTAAAGCCGCAGTATCCCGCATGGTTACTGCGGCTTATCTTTTGAGAGACTTGCTCAAACTACGTTCTTCTCGAGAGACATTTTTGCCTCTCCGTCACCTGCGGACGGACATGGCAGCTACGGCTAAATAATGGATTGGTTTGGACCTACCTTGCACGTATGCTAAGACTACTCAAGCAACTTTTCGGGTTCTTCTGTTTGCTGGCTACTGTATTTGCCTGCTCCGGCAAGCCCACACAACCCAGTACGATGCCTATGGCCACTCCCGCGAAAGACTTACTGAACCGCGCCCTGCAAGCCCACGGTTACGCCGGCGCGGATAAGCTCGCGTACCGTTTCACGTTCCGGGGCGTGGACTACAGTTTCAACCGTGACTTAGAAAGGAGCCTGTACACGCGCACAACTTACGTAGAGAGTGACACCATCCTGGACGTGCTGACCAACGGCCGCCTGGTACGATTCACCAATGGCGTACCGGTAAGCTTGCCGGATACGATGGCCGCCAAGTATGGCCGTTCGGTGAATTCCGTAATCTACTTCGCATCCCTCCCCGATAAGCTAACGGATGCTGCAGTCAACTTGTCTTTGGACGGAAATGCAACAATCAAGGGTAAAGAATACCAGTTGCTACGGATACACTTCGACGAGGAGAATGGGGGCGACGACCACGACGACAATTTCCTGTACTGGATCAACGACTCGACGGACCGCGTCGACTATCTGGCATACGATTACCGGGTGGATGGCGGAGGCGTTCGCTTCCGCTCGGCCTATAATCCACGAGTTATCGACGGGGTGCTATTTTCGGATTACGTGAACTACAAAGCGCCAATGGGTACCCCCTTGAATGATCTACCCCAGCTCTACGAGCGAGGGGAGCTGAAAGAACTCTCCCGGATCGAACTTGAAGAAGTTGCGGTGGTGGAGGAGGTATGGCAGGCTAGTCCTCCGAAATAGGAGCGGGCAACACGCCGCGTTCCCTACCCTGCTCCAGGAAGGCCTTTACGGCGGCGTGGCCTTCGGTGCCGAGGTCTCGGGAGAACTCATTGACGTATAGCTCGATGTGTTTGCGCCGCACTTCGGCGTCCATTTCCTGGGCGTGCTCAGCGACGTAGGCAGCGGAGGCATCCGGATTTTCGAA
Organism: Lewinella sp. 4G2; assembly: GCF_001625015.1. Classification (NCBI taxonomy): domain Bacteria; kingdom Pseudomonadati; phylum Bacteroidota; class Saprospiria; order Saprospirales; family Lewinellaceae; genus Lewinella; species Lewinella sp. 4G2. Next base: position 3,996,561 of record NZ_LVWJ02000014.1, read on the forward strand.
AGCGTAACGGACCGAACGCGCGAGCACCCGGTCGAAGGTTTCCCGTACCTCCTGAGGCAGATTTTTACGAATCACAATACCGCCGAGGGGAATCGGCAGGCCCGTTTGTTCTTCCCAGTACTCGCCCAGATCCGCGATTTTGTGGAGGCCCCTTTCGTGGTAGGTGAAACGGTTTTCGTGGATCAGCAGGCCGGCGGTAAATTCTCCACTCAGTACGCGGCCCTCAATGTCGGAGAACAACACTTCCTCTTTGTTTACCAATCCCGGATAGGCCAGCCCCAGCAGGTAGTTTGCGGTGGTGTACTTTCCTGGGATTGCGACTTTAGGGTTAGGATATTTCCACCAGTTATTTGCCGGTTCATCCCCATTACTAACCACCTGCGGCAGCGCCAATTCTTTGTTTGCCGTCACTAAAAGCGGACCGACACCACGGCCCAGCGCGCTGCCGGCGTTGAGCAAAGCATACTGATCGGTAAGGTGGCCGTAAGCGTGGTAACTGAGTTTGGTGACGTCCATCTCACCCCGAAAGGCAAGTTGATTGAGCTCTTCTACGTCACCAAGATGCACCTCAAACTCCAGGCCTTCCGTGTCGATGCGGTGGTGAACCAAGGCATCGAAAATGAAGGTATCGTTCGGGCAGGGGCTATAGGCCAGGGTCAGTTTCATGCGGCAAAAATACGGCGGATTGGGGCGCTGCCGCGGGTGCAAAGTTCAGGATCAAGTAACCGGATCAGCGCTTGATTACCCGACGGGTAAGCCGTTGCTTTCCATCGGATAACTCCAGGAAGTAGGCGCCCGCGGGAAGGTGAGCCATGGGGATATCAACGGTTCCGTTGGCTTGGCCGATAGGAATCCGCCGCTGCAAAACCGATTGGCCGACGGAGTTGAATATCCGGTAAGACACTTCAGTACCTTCCACCGCGAGGTAGCTGACGCGCAGGTCAGTGGTGACCGGGTTGGGTTGTACGGACTGCAGGAAAAGATCGGTCTGCTTCCGCTCCAATTGCAGGGTGTTGGATACGGACTCCGTTCCGTCAAAATCAATACTTCGGATACGGTAGATGCTGCTGGGGAGCGGCGACTCGTCCACGGCTTGGTAGGTAATGGCTCGATCGGATTCGCCCGCCGCTTCAAGCGTTACCAGGCTCTTCCACGAATTGTCCTGAGGGTTGGCTCGTTCGAGCACGTGAAACTCGGTATTGGCTTCGGAGGCGGTCGTCCATTCCAGCAGGTTGTTTTTGGTCCGGCTTTCTCCGGTAAAATCGGCAAATTCGACGGGAAGGCTGGCGGCGGACTGGCTTAAGCAAAGATCAAAAGTAGTCGTGGCGCCGCCCGCGCTGCTCCAGGTGTTGATACGGACGTAGTAGCGTTGCCCCACGTTAAGGCCTGCCAGGGTACTATTATCGGGGTTATCCGTACAGGCGAGTTGCGTAAGGTTGTTGCAGGTGCCGGTGTAAACGCTGTGGACGATATCCCGGATGTTACCCCGCACCCGGAGGATGGAAATATCCACGGCGGAGGAGGTAGCAAGAAAGGAGTACCAAACGTCGTTGTTCTCCGTACCGGTGCAACGCGCGTTATTCCCCGATGAAGTAGCACCTTCGAGGCTTCCCCGAACGGTATTATCGCACCCGGGGTTATTGCCCATGAAAACGTTGACCGCATCAATGCAATCATCGTTGATCGGTGGCGGCACGATGCGGCGGGCGCAGAGCCGGAAGTTCGTCCGGAGCGATGGAGAGGCCGTGTGGATTTGAACGAGATAGGTTTGCCCGGCAACTAAATCAACGCGGGAACTGGTTGTAGCCAGGCAGTTTCCAATACGCGTTAAATTTCCACCACACACGCCGCTGTAAACGTGGACGTACGTTTGTTGCTCAAAATTACTCAGCTCAAATAGGTAAGGGTCGGTCGTTGGGGCTACGAAGCGGAACCAGACGTCATCGTCGTTGGCGGTACTGCAAACGTTGGTTTCGGGGCCGCGGGTGGCGCCGAAAGTGGTGGCATTGAATCCTGCGGTACAGGTACTGTTCTCCGAAAGGAGTAAGGGGAAAGCCGCGCCGCAATCGTCATTGTCCGGTGGTGGCGAGGGCAATTGAACGCAGACGTTAAAAGTTGTCGCCGCGGGCAGATTTTCAAAAGTGAACACCCGGATGTAGTATGCGGCCCCTACGGTGAGATTGAAGAGCGTACTCGTGTTAGGGTCCGAACAGCTGATGCGCGTAAGGTTATCGCACGTACCCGAATACACCTCGTGGACGAAATCGCTATCCCCACCAAGGATATTGGTAAGCCGGATGGTCGTGCCCGTAGCGCCGGCAGTGAAACGGAACCAAACGTCATTATTAGCCGTACCCAAACAGGCCACCGGCCCAGGAGAAGCAGTTGCAGCATTCAATGTTCCCGCACCTACGGAGGTGCACGTCTGGGGCGCATTGACCAAGATGAGAGTGGCTGATCCGCATTCGTCGTTGCCGGGCATCAAAGCACGATCGAGCTCAGTGGCGGAAAGCGTACAAAATCCGGCGATTAGCAAAACCAGCAGGCTAAGGAAGCGGCTGAGTTTAAGTGAGTGAGTCATTATCTAATTTGTTTGTCAAGTGTCTAAAGCGGAAAACCGGAAAGGGCACCAAGGCGGTGCAAATGCTAAGGCTATAATCTATTTGTAAGGTCAAGGTTCTTCGGAGTAGATGCAAATGATAATTTTAACTATGTTCCAATTTTCCATACAGTTTGTTATGGTGAGACAGTATCCGTAAAATAATGTTTAGTGTATTCTGAGCACACGGTAGGTCTCGCAAAATCCAAATTCTGGTCGCCTTGTAAGCCTTTGCTTTAAGCTACCTTTGCCTCCGAATCTAATTCAACCGACCGTATGCAGTTGCAGGTACTTTTTGAGGACAATCACCTGATCGCCGTGAATAAGCCCGCGGGCATTCTCAGCCAGAGCGATAAAACGGGTGATACCACAGTCATGGACTGGGTGAAGGCCTACATCAAGCACCGCTACGACAAGCCGGGCGCCGTTTTCCTGGGTGCTATCCACCGTCTGGATCGGCCGGTTTCCGGAGTCATCCTTTTTGGCCGGACGAGCAAGGGGCTAAAGCGCATGAACGAACTCTTTCGGGAGCGTAAAGTCCAGAAAACCTACTGGGCCATCGTGAACGAACAGCCCAAGCCGATAGAAGGAAGCCTGACCGGATACATCTTTAAGGATACGGACAAGAACCGCAGCAAAATGCTTCCGAAAGCAGACTCCAACCGCCACCAAGGAGCCAAAAGAGCGCACCTGGACTACCGGCTGCTGGGTCGGGTTGGTTCAAACATCCTGCTGGAAGTCAAACCAGAGACGGGCCGGCCGCACCAGATTCGTGTCCAATTGGCTTCCCAACTGAAAACACCCATTCACGGTGATCTGAAGTATGGCTCGGCCCACCGCAATGAGGACGGTAATATCAACCTACACAGTCGCAAGCTCTCCTTCACCCACCCGGTGACCGGAGAGGACGTCTCCATTACGGCCCCCGTGCCCGAGCAGGACCAACTTTGGGGACTGTTCTCGGAGATGACGGAGTGGTAACTCCGCAACTTCTTCCCCTACCCCATTTGTACCATATCCATTACTTTGGAGAGCTAGCTTAACTAATACGTATGTCCACTATTCCCGAAGCCGATAATTTTATTGAGGAGATCATCGTCGAAGACCTGCAAAACGGTAAGCACGATGGTCGCATTCTAACGCGCTTCCCACCCGAACCTAATGGGTACCTCCACATCGGGCACGCCAAGGCGATCACCATCAACTTCGAAACGGCAAAGAAATACGGCGGCACCTCCAACCTGCGGATGGATGATACCAACCCGATCACGGAGGAAACTCACTTCGTAGAATCCATCGAAAATGATATTCGTTGGTTGGGTTACGAATGGCAGGGGGATACCCTCTACGCCTCCAACTATTTTGAGGAGTTGTACCAACTGGCCCTTCGTCTCATCGATAAGGGATTGGCCTTCGTCGACGACTCCACCGCCGAGGAAATTGCGGAGCAGAAGGGTGACATTGGCGTCCCAGGTACCAACTCTCCCTACCGCGATCGTAGCGTAGCCGAAAATCGGGACCTGTTCGAGAGAATGAAGGCCGGAGAATTCCCCGACGGTGCTAAAGTGCTACGGGCTAAAATCGACATGGCCCACCCCAACCTGTTACTCCGGGACCCAGCACTCTACCGGATCAAGCACGCTACCCACCACCGGACGGGTGACGAATGGTGTATCTACCCCCTTTATGACTTTGCCCACGGGCAGAGTGATTCCATTGAGCACATCACCCACTCGCTTTGTAGTTTGGAGTTCCGCCATCACCGGGATCTCTACAACTGGTTGATCGATGCCTTGGAGATCTTCCCCAGCCGCCAGATCGAGTTTGCCCGGATGAACGTGGATTACTTCATCACCTCCAAGCGCCGCCTTAAGCTCCTGGTGGAGCAAGGCATCGTCGCTGGGTGGGATGATCCCCGCATGGGCACCATCGCCGGAATGCGCCGCCGCGGCTACCCCGCCGAAGCGATCCGTAATTTCTGTATGCGGACGGGCGTCACCAAACGCGACAACCAGCAGGAGTTTGACTTCCTCGAACACAACGTGCGGGAAGTCCTGAACAGCAAAGCGGACCGGTATATGGCCGTCATGAACCCGGTGAAGCTGGTCATTACTAACTATCCAGAAGGCGAGAGTGAAGTCTTTACTTCCGACAATAACCCTGAGGACGAAAGCCGTGGCCAACGCGAAATCCCCTTCGGTCGGGAGATCTGGGTGGAGCGGGAAGACTTCCGCAAGGAACCCCAGAATCGGAAATACTTCCGTTTGGCGCCGGGCAAGGACGTTCGTCTAAAATCTGCCTACATCATTCACGTGGAAGGCCACGAGGAAGATGAGCATGGCGAGGTAACCCAGATCAACGCTACTTACTATCCTGATTCCCGGTCCGGCTCGGACACTTCGGGCGTCAAGGCGAAGGGCACCATCCACTGGGTGAGCGTGGAGAAGGGAATTGACTTCGAAGTGCGCCAGTACGATAAGCTGTTCACGGACCCAACACCAATGGACCATGAAGACCGAGATTTCCTGGAATTCGTCAATCCAGACAGCTTGAAAGTGGTCACCGCCAAGGGGGAACCCGGACTAGCTGACGTAGCGAAAGGCGATGCCGTTCAATTCTTGCGCAAAGGTTACTACACCGTAGATGATGATAGCACGGCTGATGCAGTCGTCTTCAATTTCACCTGTGGATTGAAGAGCAGCTGGAAAGGCTGATCTGAGACTTTAGATTTTAGACGTTAGACCTTAGAGGCTAAACCCCACAACGTCTAATGTCCAAAATCTAACGTCTAAAGTCTTTCATCCGCCCGCTTTTTTGGCTCCACGGTAACCCTCGGCTGTGAGGATCTCCATCACCTTATCGCGCTTATTCCCCTGAATGACGATCTCGCCATTTTTTGCGGATCCGCCTACGCCACACTTCTTTTTTAGGGTCTTGGCCAATTCGGTTAGTTGGTCATCGGTACCATCGAAACCGGTGATCAGGGTTACTGCCTTACCACGGCGTTGTTTCCGGTCGATGTAGACCCGTAGGGCCATTGTTGCTCGCCCCATTACCTCGGCACCTGCGGCAGCGCCCTCTTCTTGTGCTGGCAGATCTTTGGGTGCATCGGGCAGGCCACTGAGACCGGAGAGTGCTGCGAATGGATTATCGGCCGCGCCATCGCCCGTACTGAAACTGGTCTTTCCCTTTTGTTTCTTCTTGCTCATGGTCAATTTTTTAGGTACCGCTGACGATGGTAGGGACTGATTTAGTGATCGTACCGGCATCAACGGCGGCGGTTGCCTGGGGGCGGTATTTTTGAACGATGTGAAAGTACAGCGACCGCGATAGGCGGAACCACCAAACAAAAAACAAGGTACCCCACAGCAGCAAGAACAGGAAGGACATCGCGAAACCTACGCCCAGAACCCAGTGTAGCAGCATGACGAAGCCCAGGCTGAAAAAGCCCGAACCGATGTAGGAGATGAACATGGCCCCGTAATAGAAGCCCGGTTCCGGGAAGTAATTCTGGCCACACTTCGGGCAATGCTCGTACTGTTTGAAGGGCAGCCGCAGCGAAAATGAGCTGGTGGGGAAGAGATCACCCCGTCGGCAACGCGGGCAAGTCATGCGGAATACGGAACCGATCCAGGTGGGGTTATTGGGCATTGGCGGGGTTTGTTGACCGAACGGCTGGAGGGTCTAAAAGTTGGTACAAATTGGGCCACTGAGTACTGACTCAACTGCTTGTTGGTACACTGATGACGACCGCACAACTTTTTCCGTCAGGCTGCCGTCTATACCCAAAGAGGGTTAATCAAAAATTTGATATATTGTAATCCTAATTTGAGCATAAAATGTTTCTAAGTGTGTTACTGCTTTTAGTCCTCTCTACCCGAAAATAGCCTATCCCTATGCGCCAACTGAAGATCAGCAATAAGATTACCTCCCGCGAGAGCATTGCGTTGGAGAAGTACTTGTCCGACATCGGCAAGATCGATCTGCTGACGCCAGAGGACGAGGCCCGGCTGGCCCGGCAAATCCGGGAAGGTGACGAACAGGCACTCGAGAAACTGACGCGGGCCAACCTGCGCTTCGTGGTATCGGTAGCAAAGCAGTACCAGAATCAAGGCCTGAGCCTCGCGGACCTCATCAATGAAGGCAACGTAGGTTTGATCAAGGCCGCCAAGCGCTTCGACGAAACCCGTGGTTTCAAGTTCATCTCCTACGCCGTCTGGTGGATCCGCCAGAGCATCATGGCCGCCATCGTGGAATTCAGCCGCCTCGTGCGGATGCCCAACAATAAGGCCGCGGGATACACTAAAGTGACGAAAGCCATCGCCGCCTTCCAACAGCAATTCGAGCGCGAGCCCGAACCCGAAGAGCTCGCTGAAGCACTGGACATTTCCCTTGCGGACGTCAACCGCGCCCTCAGCGGCCGCATGCGCCACCTCTCCTTCGACGCTCCAATTGCCGGTGACGATTCGGACATCACCATGCTCGACACCCTCCCCACCGACGAGCAAAACAACCCTACCCGCAACGTGATGGCCGAAAGCCTCACCAAGGAGATCGCCGCTAACCTCAACATGCTGGCCCCTCGCGAGCGGACGGTCCTGGCCTGCTACTTCGGCCTCGACGGCGAACAACAGCTTAACCTGGAAGAGATCGGTGACCGCTTCGACCTCACGCGCGAACGCGTCCGCCAAATCAAGGAGCGTGCCATTCGCCGTTTGCGTCGGTCACAAAGCCGCGACGCGCTGAAGAATTACCTGGGCTAGATCGTAATTATCGGCCAGTCCGCCGATCAAATATGTTTTGGGCGAACGCTAGCGTTTACTTCGGGTAACAAACGGAAATCGCGTTCTTTGCGGTCAAATTGCCTGCCCCTGATGCGTAACTTGCTCCTGCTCTATCTGTCTCTGCTATTGTGCGTCTCTTCGTACGGTCAGGGTGCCCTCGATCAGGGGCGATTGGGTACGGGACAGCAAGCCGATCCGTATTCCGCGGATCTGGAAGAACGGATCCTCGATAATGCAGTGGCTCAGCCCATTCGGCGCGACGTAGTTCAGGATACCAGCCAATTGACCACCGCCTGGATCGGTGCCTTTCGTGGCGGGTATAAAGTCAAAAGAAAGGATGGTAAAATGGGACTCTTGCGCCAAGATCTGACCATCTGGGTGCCCTTCCTTTACGCTGATATCCAGGCCGTTGTAACGGGAATTGACCCGCAGCGTGATTACGTGCTGCTCGCACGCCGATCATCCCACGGTAGGTACGGCATCATTAACGACGAGGGGGAGCCGGAAAGTGAATTCGTCCTCAGCTTCAACGAGCGGCTCCTGATTCTAGATGAGTTCATCCTGGACGCCCCCTACCTTGGCCGGACCTTCATCCGTCACCGCTCCGGGGCACCCGGTTACACGGAGGGCTTCTCCCGCGTGTGGACGCACCCCATCCTCAACGGGGAAGGCATTCGCATCCTCAATGTTCGCCAGGGAGCGGCACCCGAGCTCGCCCTTTTTAACCTGGATGAAGAAGCCGTGGTCACGCCATTCGCCTACTCCAGGATTTCTCGGGTTGAGCCCATCGTTGGCGAACGCCGCTTCATCCCCTTGCTGGAAGGCCACACGAAGGAAGGGATAGAGCTGGTACGGCCCTCCGGGAAAGTACTGAGCCCGCTAAAGTTTGCCGGCGTAGAAGGCTACAACAACTGGAAGCAACTGCGCGACTACTTCGGCCTACCCGACGACCCCGCTGCGGAGGCCATCGCCTGGACGAGCGACTTGGAAGTTTACGTCGTATACGCGGATGACCGGGTCGTACACCTCGGGAAATACACCGATTTGTAGGGGCGCTTCTTCCACCCCGCTCCGGCCGGATTCGGTACCTTTGGCCCATGCCGAAGAAATTACATCCGCAGACCCAGGCCATCCGTGGCCAGATGGAAAAAACGGGCTTTCGTGAGCACTCCGCTCCCCTGTTTTTGACCAGCAGTTTTACCTTCGATTCCGCGGAATCCATGGCCGCTTCCTTCCGGGGAGAGGGCGACGGCATCATCTATTCTCGGTACAACAACCCCAGCGTGGACGAGCTCGTAGCTAAAGTGTGCGCGCTCGAAGGGCTGCCAGCGGGGTTCGCTACTGGCTCCGGCATGGCGGCGGTTTTTGCCAGTATTGCCGCCCTCGTGCAACAGGGAGACCACATCATCGCTACGCGCGCATTGTTTGGAAGCACCCACCAGATTTTGACTTCGATCCTGCCCAAGTGGGGAGTTAGGTTCACCTACGTAGACCCGGAAAACCCGGAGACCTGGTCGGCTGCTCTCCGCCCGGAGACCGTGATGTTCCTCACCGAAACCCCTTCCAATCCGGGGTTGAAGCTGGTTGACCTGAAAGCAGCGGGTAAATTCAGCAAGGACAACGATCTACTGTTCGTAGTAGACAATTGCTTCGCCACCTCTATCATTCAGCGGCCAGCGGACTACGGGGCGGACCTCGTGACCCACTCCGCAACAAAGTGGATGGACGGGCAGGGGCGCGTCCTTGGCGGTCTACTCGTCGGCACGGAGGAGGTGATGGAAAAGGTGACCTTCTTTTGTCGCCACACTGGTCCGGCCATGTCGCCCTTCAATGCTTGGGTAATTTCCAAAAGTCTCGAAACCCTCCACGTTCGCCTGGCCGCGCACTGCGCCTCTGCCCTCAAACTGGCCGAATGGTTGACGGATCTGCCGATGGTCAAGGCGGTCCACTACCCCTACCTACCCAGCCACCCACAGTACGAACTAGCCCGACGGCAAATGACAGCTGGCGGCGGCATCGTCACTTTTGAATTGGCCGGCGGAATTGAGGCGGCCAATGCGCTGCTTAATCGGGTCGAAATCTGTACCCGTAGTTCCAATCTCGGTGATACCCGAACCATCCTCACCCACCCGGCTACGACGACACATTCGAAGCTGACGCCGGAGGAAAGGGCCAGCGTTGGCATCAGCGATGGCCTCGTCAGAATGAGCGTCGGCCTCGAGCACGTCGATGATCTTAAAACGGATTTGCTACTTGGCTTGCAGCCTTAGCCTAAAATCTACAGGATCACCGTTCCCAGCTCCGCCGCCAATTCTTTGCGCATCTGGTCCAACTGCTGCTGCACCTTAAGGTGTAGGATCAGCCCGTCTTCGTCTCCGGCGCGATCCAGTTCTTTGATTTTCGCAATGTTTTCCCGGCACTTACGATCGATCTTTTCCATCCGGAAGATGCGTAGGAAATTATCCGCGTAGGCCCGCTGGTTGTCCTCGGGTAATTTTTGGCGCAGGATGACGTCGTACTTTTCCCGCCAGTTCGGGCTCATGGAATACTTTTTGGTAGTCGCCTCAATGGCGAGTTGACGGATCTTTTCGTCCTCGTGGTTCAGGAAAAATTCTGGTGGCGGGGCCAGCTCATTGGCGGAAACTTCCATCACCATCAGCACGACCTTGCGCGCGATGGGGGCATCAAAATCATTGAGGAGGTCGGCGATATTTCTGGTCAGAAAAGTACCGACGCTTAGGTGTTGCTCTTCGTCGTAATGGCTGCTTCCGTGGCGGATCAGCAGGCGGGCGAGGTCGAGCTCCTGGTAGGTTTCCCCCGTCAGAATTAGTGGGCTACCGACCCGGTCGAGGGAATCCTCGCTGGGTGCCGGTCCGGGGTCAGGGCCAAATCCAGGTTCCGGGCCAAAGTAGGCGTCCGGCGGGCCACCCCAGCCATCTTCTTCGCCACCACCGGCCCAGCCCATGTCCTCCATTCCGGCCCAATTCTCGTCACTGCTATCGGCCTTCGGCGGGGGCGCTGCCGCGGGTGCGGAGTTAGGGGGTGGAGTACCGGGGAAGGGCGCATGATCGTACCCTTCCTTTTGCCGACGGGCCGGCCGTTGACCAACGGGGCCACGCTGGCGACGCCGCGCTTCGCGTTCCGCATCCCGTTTTGCCTTTTCCCGTCGCTCAGCCACGGCGGTATTGACGAGGTTGATGAGTAAGGACTCCTCCAACCCCAGGCGGCCGGAGAATTGCTGGACGTAGCCCTGCCGCTTGAGGGGATCGTCCACCAAAGCCAGCGTGGAGATGCTGGACCGGATCGCTTCGCTCCGCGCGGCGACGTCATCCCCCGCCTCTTCCAGCAGGAGATCGGATTTAAAGAACAGGAAGTCCCGTCGGGAATCGACCAGAAATTTTTCGAAGGCCGTCGTCCCTACCTTCTGCATGTAGCTATCGGGATCTTCCCCGTCGGGGAGGATGACTACGCGGACGTTCAGCCCTTCAATGAGTAGTACGTCCACCCCGCGGAGGGCAGCTTTGATTCCCGCCTTGTCTCCGTCGTAGAGGAGGGTGACGTTCTCCGTTTGTCGCTTAACCAGACGAGCCTGCCCCGGGGTAAGGCTGGTGCCGGAGGTCGCTACGACGTTGGTCACCCCGTGCTGGTGCAGGCTGATGACGTCGGTGTAACCCTCCACCATATACACGTTGTCCAACTTACGAATCGACTGCCGCGCCTGGTAGATCCCGTAGAGGACGTCCGACTTATGGTAGACCTCCGTTTCCGGGCTGTTGACGTACTTGGGCGCCTTGACGTTCGTCTTCAGGATGCGCCCGGCAAAGGCAATCGGCTTCCCCTGAAGGTTGTGGATGGTGAACATCACCCGGTCAAAGAAGAAATCCTTCTTGTTGCGGATGAGCCCCAGTTTGTCGAGCTGCTCGGGCTTATACCCAGCCGCCGTTGCGGCTTTGAAAAGGGCATCCCTTTTGAAGGGTGCGTAACCGAGCCCAAACTTTTGCATGACGTCCTTACGGAAGCCCCGGCTCTTGAAATAGCTGAGCCCGACGCTCTTGCCCTCGTCCGTATTATAGAGTTGGTCCTCGTAGAACTGCCGTGCGAATTCGTTGACAAGCAGTAGGCTTTCCTTTTCCCGGCGCTCCTCCTTTACCTCCTCGCTGACTTCAACTTCTTCCAGTTTGAAGTTGTAGCGGGCGGCGATTTTCCTAATGGCTTCGGGGAAGCTGAGTTGCTCCAGCGTCATCAGAAATTTGACGGGGTCCCCACCCTCGCCGCAGCCAAAACACTTGTAGATGTTTCTGGCTGGGTTGACGTTAAAGCTCGGCGTTTTCTCATTATGGAAGGGACACAGACCGATCATGTTCTGGCCCCGGCGACGCAGATTTACGTAGTCGCCAACGATGTCTTCCACGCGGGCCATCTCGATGACTTCCCGTACGCTATCCTCTTTGATCATTGTTTCAAATATACGAAAATCGGGTGTCCGGGTAGCGTCATTTAGGTGACCTTCCCCGACTTGAAACCTAGTGTTTACCAGGGTTTTGGAGCACCTTAACGTTATTTAACGCTTAGCCGTAGACACTTTTGCCTGGTTTAAGCGTCTCTTAAGCAACAGCAGTAGGGAAAGCTTTCTATTCTTCCCGAAACTGCTTAGACGGAAGCTTCATATCAATTTGTTTCCGGCAAGATTTAATGGGTGTTCTCATAGTGTGTGGACTGTCCCGGCATCGTTAACTCGATGACCGGGGCAGTTTTTTTAGAGCTACAAACAGTAGAGAAGAACAAAACCGGAAAGAGTGCAAATTATAGTCGAAGTCTTTGACCCCGGGCGAAGAATAGCCCGACGTGGACGTCGGGAGCCGAGAGAATGCCTCGAAAGTCATAGACAAAGAGGCAAATTTTCAGCCGACTATCCGCTGAACGCTACGTCCATCGCCCGCTTGATCTTACCTAGTGCTTCCTCCAGATCCGCGACGGAGTGAGCGCCTGACACGAAACCAACTTCGTAGCCACTGGGGCCGAGGTAGACGCCAGTCTGCAATAACTCGTGGTGAATCATCTTAAAGTACTCCATGTTAGCGGGGTCGATCTGGTCCGAGCGGGTAATGCGCTCCGTGCCGAAAGCCAGCCAGAAAATAGAGCCGATGTGGGGAACGTGGAGGGGGTACCCTTTATCCCGTGCGTAGCCCTCAATCGCCGTAGCGAAAGCGTGGGTCTTCTTGGCCTGCACCTCGTAGAAGCCTTCCGTCAGACACAACTCCAGCGCTGCTAAGCCAGCCGCCATAGCTACCGGATTGGCGCTCAATGTGCCCGCCTGGTAAACGGGACCAACCGGAGCGATGTGGTCCATAATGGCCTTTGATCCGGCGTAGGCGCCGACGGGGAAGCCTCCCCCGATCACTTTGCCAAAGGTGATGATGTCCGGCTGAACGTCGTAGTAACCCGCCGCGCCGGTGAAACCCACCCGGAAGCCAGAAATCACCTCATCGAATATCAGGAGAACGCCGTGTTTGTAGGCCTTGATCCGTAAACACTTCAGCCAGGAGGGATCCTGAATCAACAGCCCGTTATTGGCGGGCACGGGCTCAACGATGATACACGCAATGTCATCAGCGTGCTCACTCAAGGTCTTTTCCAGCAGGTCCCGATCATTGAGGGGCAGGATGAGGGTATCGGCGGCTACGGACTCGGGCACCCCGGCGCTGGAGCTGGTCCCAAAAGTAGCCAGGCCAGAACCCGCCTTTACCAAAAGACTGTCCACGTGGCCGTGGTAACACCCATCAAACTTGAGGATCTTATTCTTCCCCGTCACCCCCCGCGCCAGGCGGATTGCGGACATCACCGCTTCGGTACCGGAGCTGACGAAGCGTAGGCTTTCGATGTAGGGGTGATTATCCAGGATGAGTTTACCAAGGCGATTTCCCATCTCGTTTGGGGTACCGAAACTGGTCCCCTTCCGTACGGTCGCCATCACCTTTTCTTCGATGTACTCGTTGGCGTGGCCGTGAATGAGTGGGCCCCAGGAACAGCAAAAGTCGATGAATTCGTTGCCGTCCACATCAGTCATGCGGCTACCCTTACCTTCCTCAATGAAGAGAGGCGGGCCACTGACGCTACGGAAAGCGCGCACCGGGCTATTCACCCCACCGGGGAAGTAGGTTTGGGCTTCCGCAAAAAGGGCGGCGGATTTCTCGCGGGGGATACGTTGTTCGTAGCGGACTTCACTGGACATACAAATCTCATTTAGGGACAATACTCAGGCCAAAGCACTGGCATCAATCGGGGTAACGGCTGGTGGCAAAAGCCACGTTAGCTCAGGTCAGGAAGTACTTCCCGATTAGCGGTTGATCACGTTTTTGAAGCGGGGGCGCTTCGGTGTAACGTCACCAAGGCGAGCCTTTTTGGCCGCTTCGTACTGGCTGTAGTTACCCTCAAAGAACTGGATCTCTCCCTCATCTTCGAACGAAAGAATATGGGTAGCCAAACGATCGATAAACCAACGGTCGTGACTGATTACGAGGACACAACCCGCAAAACTGTCTAGCGCGTCCTCAAGGGCGCGGAGGGTATTGATGTCGATATCGTTCGTCGGCTCATCCAGCAGAAGTACGTTACCACCTTCCCGCAGGGTCATGGCTAGCTGCAGGCGGTTCCGTTCCCCACCGGAGAGGACGCCAACCTTTTTCTGTTGGTCGCCACCCGCGAAGTTGAACTTACTCAAGTAAGCACGAGCGTTAACGGATTTGCCACCCACTTCGATCATATCGTGCCCCTTGCTGACGATCTCGTAGATGGTCTTACTGCCATCCTGTAATTCTTCGTGGCTCTGGTCTACGTAGCTGATCTTGACGGTTTGGCCAACGTCCACAGTGCCGGCATCGGGTTCGTGCTCTTTTACTAGGAGACGGAAGAAGGTAGACTTACCCACGCCGTTGGGCCCCAGGATACCGACAATCGCGTTACGGGGGATGGAGAAGGTGGCATTCTCAAAGAGTACGCGGTCCCCAAAGCCTTTGGAGAGGTTCTGAACTTCTACCACTTTGTCACCAAGACGGGGACCGGGTGGAATGTAGATCTCCAGGTTCTTTTCCCTTTCGCGGCCCTCTTCGCCGGCGAGTTTGTCATAAGCGTTGAGGCGGGCCTTCCCCTTGGACTGGCGGGCTTTCGGCGCCATTTTTATCCATTCCAATTCCCGCTTGAGGGTCTTGCGGCGGTTGCTCTCGGTCTTTTCTTCCTGGGCGAGGCGGGCTTCCTTTTGCTCCAACCAGCTGGAGTAGTTGCCTTCCCACGGGATGCCTTCGCCACGGTCTAGTTCAAGGATCCAGCCAGCGACGTTGTCCAGGAAGTAACGGTCGTGCGTCACGGCGATGACCGTTCCCGGGAAGCTCTGTAAGTATTGCTCCAGCCAGTGCACGGACTCCGCGTCAAGGTGGTTCGTCGGTTCGTCCAGCAGCAGGACGTCCGGGTTGCTGAGTAGTAAGCGGGCGAGGGCAACCCGGCGGCGTTCACCACCGGAGAGGACGCTCACCTTGGCGTCGTCGGGTGGGCAGCGGAGGGCATCCATGGCCGTGTTGAGGCGGTTGTCGAGTTCCCAGGCATTTCGGTTCTCCAACTCCTCCATCAGTTCACCCTGGCGCTCGATGAGTTTATTCATCTCGTCATCGCTCATGGGTTCGGCGAACTTGAGGTTCACGGCGTCGTACTCCTTCATCAGGTCGACGGTTTCCTGAACGCCTTCCTCTACAACTTCGCGGACGGTTTTTTCGGGGTCTAGTTCTGGCTCCTGTTGGAGGTAACCAATTTTGTAGTCGCCGTCAAATACGACGTTCCCCTGGAAGTTTTTGTCTACTCCCGCAATGATCTTCAGCAGCGTCGACTTACCGGAACCGTTCAAGCCGAGGACGCCAATTTTCGCTCCGTAGTAGAAGCTCAACCAGATATTGTTGAGGACTTTTTTATTCGCTCCGGGAAAGGTCTTTGAGACCCGTTCCATGGAAAAGATGATCTTGTGATCGGCCATTTTATTACTATTTCTGGCCGGCGAAGGTAAGCCAAAATGAAGCCGTCTTGGTTGGGCGAATGTCAACAAAACCAGGACGCCCGCACTACTGGTATCAGCAATGCGGGCGCCCCGATAAAGTAGCAGGTATTACTTCTCCCAGCGCTCTTCGTCGAGCATGATCTGGACTTCTTCCATCAAGTCCTTGAACTGGATGGGTTCGCCGTACCAAACGGTGATTTCCCGCTCCTTGCCCTTGTCATCAAAGTAGGTCAAAACGGTAGTGGTGGCATCCGCAGGGCCGTCGTCTGCATTTGGGTAGAACTCTTGGGGTTGCATGGCCATAAGTTCTTCAAAGCCTTCCACCAGGCGGGCAAATTTGAATCCCATCGGTTCCGTGTAGAAAGTGCCGCGCAGTTTAGTATTCTCGCGGCCATCGAGCCGGAGGATGCCATTTTCAAAGACGTCGAGGCGATACTCTTCGCACTTACCCCGGCAGGGTGTCTTCGTGATACTGAATATCAGTTGGTCATCGTCGATCATTTTAGCCAAGTCTTTTGAGCGCAACATCTTTTGCTGTTGCTCAATGATTGCCCGGCGCTGGGCTTCCCGATCAGGGGTGGCGTTAGTCTGGGGTGCAGCCTCGCGACGTGGTTGTCTGTCACTGGCCATGATCTCTCGTAGCTGGTCCGCTGCGTCCACTGGTTCCGGGATCGAATGAGCGGGAGCACCAATGATGGAATCACGTTCCATCTTCACCCGCTCCGCTTGGGCCGGGGGCGCATCAAAACGGGGCGGCGTGGTTGCCGGAGGGGTTGGATCCACGGATGGACGCACCGCGGCGGGTCTGGCGGCATTATTATTGTTCACCACCTTATTATTTTGGCGGCTACAGGAACTGACCAACACTAAGGCACCAAATAAACCAAAAAGAAAAAATCGCATGCTTGATGTAGTTAATTCTATTGGGTAAGACGTTCGTCCACAGGGAGAAGTTACTTCGTCAGCGTACAAGGAAATCCTAAAGTTTGCGCTTGCCCGGCCCAATGGCTTGGCACCTGCGGCAGCGCCTTTTTGAGACGTTAGATTTTAGAAGATAGATTTTAGACATGCACCAATCTAAAATCTAACGTCCTTAATTACTTCTTCTTCTTTTTCGCTTCCGCCTCTGCGGCTTGACGCTGCTGCTCTTTCAAGGCTTCCTGCAGACGTGCGCTGAAGCCCGACTTTTTCTTCGGCTTCTTCTTGTTGGCGTTCATCTTTTTCTTCAGCTTATCGTGGTCGATGAGGAAATTCTTCGTGATGATGGTCTGGGCGATGTTGAACGTATTGGAGAAGAATAGGTAAGCCGTAAGGCCCGCCGCGAAGCTGTTGAAGAAACCGAGGAAGAGCAACGGCATCACGTACTGAAAGTACTTCATCATGGGCTGGGCGGAGTAATCCATGTGCTTACTGTTGTAGTAGGCGTAGATGACCGTGGTAACCGCCCAGAGTACGGCAAATAGGCTGATGTGGCCCTGCATGAAGGGGATCCATTCCGGGATCTTCGTGAGTACGTCGTACGTACTCAAGTCATTTGCCCACAGGAAATTCTCCTGGCGGAACTCAATGCTGGCGGGGAAGAAGCGATAAAGGGCAAACCAGATTGGCATCTGTAAGACCATCGGGAGACAGCCTCCTAACGGGCTCGCGCCGTACTCCTGGTACATCTTCATTTGCTCCATCTGCTGGGCCTGAGCGTCGTCCTTGTGCTTGGCCTTCATCTTTTCCAGCTCCGGCTTTAGCAGCTGCATCTTTACGTTGGAAACCAGCATCTTATAGGTAAGCGGGTAAACCAGTAGTTTAACCAGTATGGTCAGTACGAGGATTGCGATACCCATATTGCCGATGAAGCTGCTCAGGAACTGGAAGAGCGGCCGAATCACCCAGCGGTTGATGGCACCGAAAATGGACTGACCAAAGGAAATCACATCGCTTAGATCGTGGCCGATAGCGCGCAGACGGTCAAATTCATTCGGTCCGACGTACAGCTGCATGCCGATGATATCGGAATTTGGGTTGGTAACGGGTAACTGGACGCGGGCCGAGACCTTCTTGAGGTTCTCCGCCACATCCACGTCGTCGTAAGTCTCCGTTTCCAGCACGGCGCCCTTGGCAAAACCATCGTTTGCGATGAGGGCGGAGGTGAAGAATTGCTGGGAGCCGGCGATCCACTTCAGGCGCTGCTCTTCGACTTCTTCGGTGTCGCTGCTCGTACAGGAGCAGTAATCCGTGCCATCGTCAATCGGCTTGAAGTACATCGTAGAGTAGTTCGCTTCGTACTGGCTGTTCTTCTCGATCTTATCGAAGTAGTTGTCCCACTGTAGCGTCAGTGCCCCACCCTGGGTGTTCAGCGCCTGGCCGAGGCCTTCCATTCGTACGTCGTAATCCAGTAGGTAAGTGCCGTCCTTAATGGTGTAACGTTGTTCAAAGTAGCCCCCTGTACTGGTGCGGGCGCGCATGGAAATGGTGTTGCCGCTCACTTCAGGGGTGAAATAGAGCGCGGAGGTCTTGATGCCTTCTCCCGCCACGCCGACGGCCGGCAGGGTGTACTCAAAGCGGTTGCGCTCATCTTCCAGCAGGTAGAGGGGAAGCTTGGATTCGTTGCCTTCCTCATCCTCAATGATCTTCGCGTACTCCTTCAATTCCACCTGCTTGATGTGGCCCCCCTTCGTGGCGAGCGTAACGATCATCAGGTCATTCTCCAGGGTGACGGTCTCGTCCGTACCCACGGCGCTGCTGGCGAACTGGCCAAAAGTGGCGCCGAACTGGGCCTGGCGGGTGCTGTCGTCGATGCTGCTGACCTCGTCGGCGGTGAAGGCCGGCGCTACTTCCTCGGGGGCGATCAACGCCGCTTCGTTGAGGGCGGCGATGCTATCCTGGTAGCGTTGCTGGGCGTCAATCTCTTCCTGGCTGGGAGCAACGACGAAGTTCCAAACGGCGAAAATGCCGAGAATCAAAACCAAGCCGATGATGGTACTGCGGTCCATCTCCATAAGCGTACTTCTTTAACCGTTATCTTGGGCGCACCGGCGGCAAATTACTCGCCGGGCGTGGCCCATTCGGGCCGCAAAGGTACGGAAAGCCAAACTATGCATCTTCCCGGCGTCGCCCCTGCGTTCCACCCCGCATTGCACCGCGAGTATTGTGCCAGCGTCTACGTCTGCCACAATTTCCGGCTGCGTTCCGGTTCCCCCAACGCGTCGTTTACGGATTGGATCGCCGCGCGCGGCTATTCGTCCTATGCCTTTCTGACGGCCTACAATCCCTATTCCAACCGCCAACTATCCCGCGCGGACAATTTGGCGCTGGCGCAGGTGCTAAGAAATAGGATCAAGGACCTAGCCATCGACGCCGTACCCGCCGCCGCCGTGGACGTGACCGGCACCTGGCCAGAGGAAGTAGGCCTAATGCTATTAGGGGTGGACCTGGGTACCGCCCTCCAGCTCGGACGGGAGTTTCAACAGAATGCCATCCTCTACGGAAAGACTGGAAACGCAGCTGCCGTGCTCTGGTGCGAATGCCGGCTCCCCTCCCCTATCTGACCTGGATCAGCTTGGCCGTACGGCCGACGCGCAGCACGTAGTTACCCGCCGGAAAACCGGAGACGTCGATACGTAAGTCACGGCGCAACTCGCCCTCGAACAGGATGTGGCCAGTCATGTCATACAACTTAACGGGCAGGTCTAGCTGACGCTCAGCTTGTAAGAAAAGCGTTTCCGTTGCCGGATTCGGGTAGGCCCGCAGGCCCAATTCTTCGAGGGTGGTGACGGAGGTCGAGGAGTTGTCCGCGTTGAAGGTAGGTGCCTGCATGCGGAATTCACCCGTACCGTTGGGGACGCGGGCGAAAGCGACGTCAGTTTCCTGCTGGCCAAATTCCACGTTATCTACCACATTACCGTTTGGGTCACCGAGGGCGAGGGTCTCCCCACCTGCCGAAAGTTTAAAACTGGCGTGGAGTGGCCCTTGATCTTCATCGCCATCTTCGTCCGCCCAGACGATGAGGTAGCCGTTGGCTTCGATAGTAGTCCCATCCGGGAATTGCCATTTGGCGATATTCTCCGGGTTGTCGGACAGGGTGTAGCCCGTTAAGTCGATGGCGGCGCTGGTATTATTGTAAAGCTCAATCCAATCGTCGAACTCACCCGCCTCATCGGCGGCGGAGGCATCGTTGGAGGCTACGAATTCGTTGATGGCAACGGCTGGCTGCGCGCTCAGAGCTGAGCAGAGACCAACGGTAGCTAAGGCGGATAAAAGTCTTTTCATGGTGCTGGTTTTGGGAGTAGGGTAAAGTCAGGATTAACAGGAGTTAGGGTATGAAATCAAAAGCAATCGAAGCTCTCTTCCGAGTTGATACTAGCGTCAAACTTGCCGGAGGAGTCGATCTGATTGCCAAAGGTACAGCGATCCAGAAAACCGGGGCCGTCGAAATCTTCGTCATCCGTAGAAAATTCCGGGCAGGAGAAGACACAAAGTTGGTTGCGTAGTCGGGCGTTAGTGCCGTCCGTAGCTGTTACCCATATATCAACCAAAGCGGAGAAAGACTCTCCTCCGGTAAAATTCGATGCCGAAAATCCATTTTCCTCGGTCATGGTAGTCAATCCGTCTGCGCTAAACAGGAGAAAGCTATCCTGGCTAGCGTAGATTCGGATGGAGTCGATACCAGCAATGTTCTCGTCAGTAATTACCCGAAAGACGTCATTGCGGGCATCATCGTTGGGACTAAAGGCGGTAGGTACGTACACGTACCCGTTTCCGATAGTCGTATCAATGGGCTCCTGGATACAGCAATCCACCACGGGCCCAACGAATGGGAAGGGTTCTTCTACTGAAGTGGCGATAAAGGCAATGGAAGCTACGCCCATGATCGCATAGGTCAACACTGGCCGGAGACTACGGGCGACTCGCTTAAATTGAAAGTAAGCTGGCCGCTGCATCACCCAGGCAGCAAGAGGAAGAATTGTGAATGCATATAAGTCAGTGTAATCCACTACCCTACCGTAGTTGAGCGGCGTCCAGGCGTTGAACAGCTCAATTGCCGGTGTGGAAAATGAGGACTTCCACCAGGCAAAGAAGATGACGGTGAAGGCAATAAGGGAAGAAGTCCGCCACCCCGTCAGGTATTTAAGGAAGAGAGGTAGAATCAAAACGCCCGCAAAATCGGATAGCTTGCCAGTGATCGAGTTGCCAAAGGCCTCCTTTAGCAGGTGGTCATTAATGACGAGGAGCAATAGCCCCCCAAGGAAGACTACGTTTAAAAGGTAGGTAGCACGTTCGGTTTTCAGCATTGGGTCAGATGGTTTAGGGATAGGACGCGCAACGATAGCGAACCGTTAGTATTAACGTAGAATTTGTATAAATAAAGTTTTGCGGGATCCTCAATTACGCAGTTTTACTTGTCTTGAAAAGAAGAAGTAAGGTGTCCGGCGTTCTTCCTGTCGCAAGAGGAGCAATCCTTAAAGCGCAGCATTAGACTTGGCGCTTGATACGATAACGCAAAGCAGCCACCAATTGCCGCCCCCCCCAAAAAAAGAAAGCGGCTTACCTCCGAGTGGAGATAAGCCGCAAATTCTTGAAGACCGGACAGGATTACTTGCCCTCGACTTCTTCGTATTCGACGTCCTGAACGTCGTCAGCACCGGCTGAGTCGGTACCTGCACCAGCGCCGGCATCGGCACCCGCCTGGGCACCACCGTCGGCCTGCTGGGCCTGGTAGATATCCTGGCTGGCGGCGTTCCACGCTGCCGTCAGTGCTTCGGTAGCGGTAGAGATGCGGTCCAGGTCTTCTGACTTGTGGGCATCCTTCAGATCACTGAGGGAGGAATCAATCGTGGCCTTCTTCTCGGCGGGAATCTTCTCACCGAATTCGGTCAATTGCTTCTCCGTTTGGAAGATGAGTTGGTCAGCACCGTTGATCTTCTCTACACGATCCTTCGCTTTGGCATCTTCCTCGGCGTTGGCTTCGGCTTCGGCCTTCATGCGCTGGATGTCAGCGTCGCTCAGACCGGTACCGGCCTCGATCTTGATGGACTGCTCCTTACCCGTGCCCTTATCCTTGGCGGCTACTTCAAGCATACCGTCAGCGTTCAGGTTGAAGGTCACCTCAATCTGAGGTACGCCACGGGGTGCCGGCGGGATGTCACTCAGTACAAAGCGACCGATCGGCCGGTTGTCCTTGGACATGGAGCGCTCGCCCTGAAGGACATGGATCTCAACGCTTGGCTGGTTGTCCGTAGCGGTAGAGTACACTTTCGACTTCTTGGAAGGAATCGTAGTGTTGGCTTCGATGACCTTGTCGAACATGCCACCCATTACCTCGATACCGAGGGAAAGCGGGGTTACGTCCAGCAGGAGAACATCCTTTACGTCTCCGGAAAGTACACCACCCTGGATGGCGGCACCTACGGCAACTACTTCGTCGGGGTTGACACCTTTATTAGGCTTCTTGCCAAAGAACTTCTCAACGGCCTCCTGGATGGCGGGAATACGGGTGGAACCACCAACGAGGATTACTTCGTCGATCTCGTCCTTGTCGAGGCCAGCGTCTTTGAGTGCTTCCTGACAGGGCTTTAGGGTACGCTGTACTAGTTCGTCGGCAAGTTGCTCGAACTTGGCGCGGCTGATCTTCACGACGAGGTGCTTAGGCACACCGTCTACTGCCGTGATGTAAGGCAGGTTCACTTCCGTTTCTGTGGAGGAACTCAATTCGATCTTGGCTTTCTCGGCGGCTTCCTTGAGGCGCTGGAGGGCCATGGGATCTTTCGTGAGGTCAATGTTTTCCTGGCTCTTGAATTCGCCGGCGAGGAAATCGATCAACACGCGGTCGAAGTCATCACCACCAAGGTGGGTATCACCGTTGGTGGACTTTACTTCGAAGACACCGTCACCCAAGTCAAGGATGGAGATATCAAACGTACCGCCACCGAGGTCGTACACCGCAATGGTCATATCCTGACTGCGCTTGTCCATACCGTAGGCCAGTGCGGCTGCGGTTGGCTCGTTGATGATGCGGCGGACTTTGAGGCCGGCAATCTCACCAGCTTCCTTAGTCGCCTGACGTTGGCTATCGTTGAAGTAGGCGGGTACGGTAATTACCGCTTCCGTCACTTCTGTACCGAGGAAATCTTCGGCGGTCTTCTTCATTTTCTGGAGGACCATCGCGCTGATCTCCTGGGGTGTGTAGAGGCGGCCGTCGATGTCTACGCGGGCTACGCCGTTGTCTCCTTTCTTTACGTCGTACGCAACGCGGCCAACGTCGTTCTTGGCTTCGTCGAAACGCATACCCATGAAGCGCTTGATGGAAGCTACCGTACGGGTGGGGTTAGTGATGGCCTGGCGCTTGGCGGGTTCACCGATCTTGCGTTCGCCACCGTCGAGAAAGGCAACGATGGAGGGGGTGGTGTTACGCCCCTCTTCATTATAGATGACCGTGGGTTCACTACCCTCCATTACGGCGACGCAGGAGTTGGTAGTACCGAGGTCGATTCCGATAATCTTGCTCATAGTTATTTATATTTTAGTTGTGTTGTTATCGTTTGTGCTCCTACTAAAGCAATCCACGTGCCAGGCTTGAGGTTCGCACCGGTGGTGTCTTTAGGTCAGTTTTCGCCCAAATTTGACTGTCATTCCGCTCAAGCGGTTTGGGGACATATTGACATTTTGTCAGCTACTAAACACTTTCCGTAGGGACAGGCCATTGCCACCCGAGCTTCCCATTCTGCATTGGCTACTAACTGATTATGAAGGAAGCCACTTCCCCATCTCTTGGCACCCGCGGCAGCGCCAACTTATAATATTCGATATTTGTCCTTGGTCTCATGTTTCTTTCAAAGCACACTGATGAACACCGCCTCCGTAAAATTTCTCCTGACGCTAAGCTTCATGCTTTATTGCTGCTTACTGAGTGACGTGCTTAATGGTCAGCGCGTTACCTCGATTACGGCGAATCGGGTAGTGGTCTGCGACACGGTCGGTGGTCGGTTTCAACTGAGTATTGACAATGGTGCTACCGCGGTGAACGACGCCAGTCTGCAGGTCCGGTTGGGATTGGACGTTGAGTATATACCCGGCAGCTTGGTGCAGATGGCCGGCCCAATGCTGGAATTTGACCCGGCGAGTGACGGCCGCGCTCCGATCTTCAATATCGTGGAGACCTGGGCGCCCGGTCAACAGATTTCATTCAGCATCGGTAAGCAAGGGGGATGTGCTGCGCGGGAGAGCAGAATTAATAATGAGTTGTTTATTGATACCATCCGCTTGCTGGATGGGGCTGCCATGGAGTTGCCGCTTAACGGGCAGGACACCGTACCGTTCAACGTTATCTACGCGGAACTGACCACGTCGGTACTGGCTACCGATCCACCAGTCATCACACAGCCGCAGGATACTGTGACCCGAAGGGTGCAAATCACTAACGGTAGTTTTGGATTCCTGCGAGAATTTACGTTCGGGGAAATTGACTCTACCGGGCAGAGCACGTACGCCAACTTCGTACTGGATCCGGATGGCGCCGCCGTGCCACTCGGAGATGGGATAGTGAACGGCCTTGAGACTACCGTTACTATTGACAGCGATGACATGGTACAGGTGGCCGGATTTACCGGAGGCTTATTCCGCTCCAACCGGCGCCTGACGCTGGAGTACGACGTGATCGTCTCCACCTGTTCGAATGCCGGCATTACCTCATTTCCCTATTCCCAGTACGACTGTTTCGGGGAAGTCTGCCAGGGGGACACCACCATTGCAAACATCGGTAATCTGCAAGCCCAACCCGACGTCAGTGTAGATGTCTCTCGTAACTACAGCTTCTGTTATGGGTACGATGAGGCGCCGGATACCACCTTCGTTACGCTAATCAACAGTGGCGACGGTCCCGCAACGGATTTATCCGTCCTGTACCGGGTTGCGCGTACGGAGACGAGTGCGCTCGACACGATGAACATCAATTATCGTATCGGGCAGGAGCCGCTGCGAGATATAGCTGCCGCAGAAGTGTTCGATACCCGCGGTAATGAGAACACGAATCTTTTCGGTTGTGAGGACCAAGAAGCTCAATTGGGCCTAGGCAACCTGGCCAACTTTGGTTTTCGGGTCAACTTCCCCGACACCCTGGCTGCTGGAGATACTTTGACGCTACGCATCTTTAGCTATAAGTGTTGCCCGGAGGACTGTATTCAGGATCCGTTTTACGGGTTTCTGCGTTTTGGCGGGGCTAACACTAACGAAACGGATTACCGGTATAATAACCTATGCCGGACGAGCCCCGTTATTGGCCGCCTGCCT
The DNA here is from genome assembly GCF_001625015.1 of Lewinella sp. 4G2. Classification (NCBI taxonomy): domain Bacteria; kingdom Pseudomonadati; phylum Bacteroidota; class Saprospiria; order Saprospirales; family Lewinellaceae; genus Lewinella; species Lewinella sp. 4G2. The sequence continues at coordinate 4,021,264 of NZ_LVWJ02000014.1, forward strand.
GGGTACAGCAGCTTTTTCACCTTCGATAATAACGTGACGCTCCCCACTACCTTTTTTGTGGGTGACACCTTCCCCGCCCGTATTGACTTTCCACGCCTGGGCCTGACAGCCGATTTTCCTTTTGACGAAGACTCGGGCTACCTGGAGATCTTGGCCCGCACTTCGGACCGGACGGACCCTGCCAACGTAATGTTCTTTAACCAGAATGGCGATTTTATTCCGGCACTGAATGCGGTGACTTCTACGGATGATAGTATCATCTACCGTATTCCCCTGGAAATGGGAGAGACGTACGATGGATCCTTTTTAAGCTTTGACGTTAACATCGACTGTAGTGAGCCGGCAGTGAACGAAACCTTTTCGTACGAAATTCGCCTCGTCACGTCTACAGCATCGACTTGTGCTTCCAACTGTAGTTTCCTCGTAGCGTGTGAAAATTTTGGCGTGGCTACGAACTGCCCCGGGCCCTGTGAGGGAGCGGCTTACCGTAGTTATACGGTGCAACGGACTAATATTGGAGAGTTCGACATGGACGACAATGGCTGTCCCGATGATGATAACAACTGTGATAATGTGCCTGGCGATAGTTCCGGAGCGCCCCCTCCACCCGCTCCCAATATTGACAGCCTAGCCCTCGACCGGGTGATACGGGGTGATACGCTCGAGACACGCCTCACCTTCATTATTGGCGATACACTACCGAGACAAGGTTTCCCATTCCTGTACGTCCAGGATAGTCTGCAGCAGAACCTTTTTTCTTACCTCGAGGCTACGGCCACGGTCACCCGGGCGGCGGGGCCGGAAATCACGGTGGACAACGTCCCCAACCAAAGCAGCGGTGATTTGATTCGCTTCGATCTTAGCCCCAGCACCTTCCCGGGTTTTGTAGGCATTTACGAACGGGGTGACAGCCTGACGTTTATGGCTACCTACGTAGTCGGCGCTACTAATACAACGGTAGCCACGACCTACGAAATAGGAAATAATATCGCCGCGTCGCTGGTGGCGAAGCCAAATCCGGCCATCCCCTTTCAATACGATGTGGAAGATTTCTCCTGTGGCGAGGTTGCCGGAACGATTTTGGTGAACGACGCCATTTTTACCAACAACAGTAATGAGGATGATCTATTCAACTCATGCCGGGCCCAAGACATCGTCGGTTCCTTCAGTTTACGACTGAGCCCCAGCTCGCTAACTGGCGTGAATTACTTTCCTAACGAATATCGTAATCTGTTTACGGTAGAGACGGTTACCGCCAGCGTTCCTCCCGGTTACGAGTATTTTATTGCGAGGATTCGTACTCAGCGGACGGCAGGCTCGGGTATGTCGCGCAATTCCCGCTTGTTTCTCCCTACCCCGACGACCATCACGGAAAGAAATGGGTACCAGGTATACACATTTGATTTCACCCAGGGCCCTAACGCAGAATTCTTCGAGTCCTTTGCTTTCCCTTCAGATGACTCCTTCAACGTTCTGTTCGACTTCTTCGTCAACCCAACCTGTGAGGCGGGTGACCGACTTACCGGAGGCAGCGCTACTACGCGCCCCTCGCTGACGGGCACCACGTTTGATGGTATTCAGGTCACTCGTCTTTCCAATTATATAGTTGAATACAACCCTCCGGGCTACCAAGTATCAACTAATGAGGCCGTCCAAATTGGCCGCAGCAGATTAGTACGCTGGCCACTCACCGTCTCCAATCTTTCGCCCGTCACCCCAGCGGATAACGGATGGGTCTCCTTCAACGTCCCCTCCGGCCAAATTGGCAACGACAGCCTTAGCCTCAGTATCGTTGAAAATGGCGTCATCACCGGCACCGTGGAACCCGACGCGAATGGGATCTACCAGCTGGGAGACTTCGATGAGGGTGATGTGCGCCAGTACCTCGTGACGGCCACCTACGAAAGCTGCCGGCGTGATCGTTTGCAGGTGTTCAGCGGTTGGGACTGTTCGGGCTACCCCACATCAACGGCCGGGCTGACGGATCGGTGTATCGACACCCTGGTCCTCGGCATTCAGCCGGAACGTGCCAGTCTTTCGCTGGACATTACGGAACTAGCGGATACGCCTTCCGACCCGAGCGACGGCGGTAGTGCGCCATTTGGTACTGACTCCGTAACGATTTGTGAGCCCTTCCCAGTGGAGTTAAGTATCATTAGTGGTGCGCAAGGTTTCGCGCTTAACCCGCGGGTCATCATTACCAATGCGCTGGGAGGCGGCACACCAGGCTTGGAATACATCGTTGGCAGTGGCACCATTGAATATCCAGTGGGTACGCCACCGCGTCCCTTCCCTGCAGCTGCGGATGCGGCCTTGGCCGGTAGCCCACGACAGTGGGACCTTACTCTATCCGAGATTGACCCTGACAACTTTGGTATGGATACGGAAATGGCGTTGCCGGGCGTAACCCAGATCCCCTTGAACCAGGCCATCCTCAGGTTTGAATTGCAGGCGGGGTGTGACATCTCCAGCGGGGAAAGATTCACTGCTCGAGCGCAGGGTTCAGAAATTTGCGGGCAGCGCGTCCGGGGCTTCAACGAGCGCAACCTGGGCTTCCCCATTAATATTGAGGGCGTCGTCAATCCCTACGAAACTGACGTGTCGGTCACGGTGACCGATACCGTAGCGATCTGCACGAACGAGCCGCTATTGATTTCTACCCGCCTCATCCACATCGGGTCGGCGGTGAGTTCCAGTAACACGGACAGCGTTACCGTCATCGTGCCCAACTACCTGGATGCCACTACGGATTTTAGTGACATTGATTGCAGCACCACCTTCTGCCCCATTTTACCACCAGTCGTAGTGCGGCGAACTGACGGTTTGATTGAAGTGAAGTATGCCCTTCCCAGCGGGATGCAAAACAACGATAGCCTGAAGTTTGACCTGAACGTTTTCTTCCCCGACACCCTGGGGTGCGACTTTGAGGTCACCCAAGAGGTAGCCGTGCAGACTACCGTGGCTACCTCCGTTTTCTGTGATGACATCGGCCGCAACTGTGATAACTTTCAAACGATCACGGGTGGGACGGCTACTAATTTCTCCACCCAGAAGCCGGTCGTTTCGCTCGATGCTATCGAAATCAATTGTATCCGGGACGGCTCATTCATTTACACTGGAGAAATCCAGGTGGACAGCTTCCCTCTCTCCGCGCAGAACCGATTCATCGTAAGCCTATTTTGTCAGGACGCCAGCACGGGAGAACTTACGTTGGTGGATACCACCTCCGTTGGCGGCCCAGTGGCGGAAGGAGATTCGATCACGTTCACCGGAGCCTTCCCGCCGGGCTGTGACCCGGACGGTCAATACCGAGTACTGCTAGACGATGCGGACAATTGTATCTGCTCCGACGCGGAAGAGATCACAATGGCGGATAAGTGCCCCTTCCCCGTTGTCTCAGGTCCACAAAATGGATCAACCATTTGTGGTGGCCGCCCCATTCCGCTGGAAGTAACTATTCTGGGAGACCTCCCCGCAACCGGTAGTTGGACGACGACCGGGGCCGGCACGATTGAGGCACTGGATAGTCTAAGTACGGTCTATCGCCCCGTACCGAGCGATGGCAACCGGCTCCTTACCTTTGTGTTTGAGATTGATGATCCCGAGGGCCAGTGCCCCATTGAAGCAGACTCTACGACGGTTACACTGCTCAAGGTTGATTGTGGTTCCTTCCCGTGGGAGGGTAATGAGTAGATCCGTTCGTGCCCTACCTATTACCAATAAAACTTAGGTGTGTAAGGATTCGCTTTATTGTCCCTTACCAAAAAGCACGGCCAGGTCTCGACCCAGGGAGTAGTCCCTCGCGTAAAGCAGGTTGAGATGGTTAAGGGTTCGGTCGTTGGATTTGGGGTGCTTCCAGCCGGGATGAACCACTCCGGGGCGTAGTTTAGGAAGGCGGCGATCGGCTTCCGTTACCGTTGCGTACCCCACCCAGGTTTTTTGACCGGTCAGTACAGACCAAGCGTTACCAAGCGACCATTTGCCGCCTCCCGTAAACATGGCGTGGAAAGGCCAGGTAAGCAGTACAGTTAAAGACAGGGCCTTATCAAAAAGCCATTTTGCCCTCCGGTTGACCGGTTCTTCGATCACCCAGTGTACGTCAATTGTATACAGCGTGCCGGGGCTATTCTTTCCGCGGCTACCAATAATGGAGTTGCTCCCTGGAGGCAGGATCCGGTGCGCATAGGCAGGGCCAAGTTGAGACATCCACCGCTGGATACTTCCATTCGAGACATCGTGAGCGCAATAGATGAGTTCCTCTGCGCGGTACAGTCGTACGTAATCGACCAATTGGTCCGTGAAACCAATGGCTGCTTCCGTTTGCTTGTCCTCTTCTACTGGGTGAATTCTACCCAGAAAATTCCGCATTGCCCCGGCACGTTGCAATAGGTTGAGGGTGCGCTTTGCTTCGTCTTCGTTACCAACAATCAGCAGCCGGGGTTGGTGGTCATTACTGAAATTAACGGTGCCGCGTTCCCAGTACTGAAGAGCGGTCCGGACAATCAGCATCCAACCGGCTGCCCAGGCTGCACCTAGAAGTAAGAGGGCGCGGCTGGGTCGATAACCTTCGGGCAGCAAGCCGTAAATGGAAAATACCACCAGGGTACCAATCCCCAGACTTTTGAAAAGACGACTTAAGTCGGCCGGCCTTTCGTAGCCGCCACCCAGAAATACGCTGGCCGTCCAGAGCAAAGTATAGATTGGAAAATGAACGTAGTGCAGCGTATCCGGAAAATAGGTCGCATCTCCAAAATGATACTGGGCCCAGAGATATTTAATCACCCGCAGGCCACAGTATATCCCCACAGCGTCAATGAGCGGGAAACGAAGCGCTCGCCACACATTTCCGCCAATAGTCAGCAAGGCTCGCAGGTAGATGGCCACCTGCATCAGCTTTACGTAGAGTTGGGCACCAGAGCCAGCGAAATGCTTCTTAGCGAAGATGATCATCGCCTGGTAGAAGACCTTGACGTAGTTCAGGCTCCCCCGCTTCGTGCTTTCTCCTTTGTAATGGATTATACTCGTCTCCGGAAAATAGTAGTTGCGGTATCCAGCTAATTCAAACCGATAGCTCCAGTCAATATCCTCCCCGTACATGAAAAAGGCTTCGTCCAACAGCCCAACTTTGGGGAGCGCCGACGCTCTCACCCACATGAAAGCCCCCGCTAAAATGGGTACGGGGTGCGTCTCGTGCTCCTCCAAGTACTTGAGGTGGTAACCACCAAACTTGCGAGATTTGGGAAACAGACTCGCTAGCCCAAACGCTTTCGTGAATGCCACCCAGGGCGTTGGTAGCCCCCGTTTGCTCTCCGGCAAAAATTGTCCCGTCCCGTCGATCATTCGGACGCCCAGGGCACCGGCATCCGGGTGGGCCTCCATAAACGCAAAGCACTTCGTGAAGGTGTCCTCCTCCACTACGGTGTCCGGGTTAAGGACAAGCACATATTTACCCTTCGCTTGTCGGATGGCCTGGTTATTAGCCACCGCGAAACCGGGGTTATCCGTATTTGCAATGACTTTGACCCAGGGAAAGCGATCCCGGACCATGGCGACGGAGCCATCCACAGAAGCATTATCGACTACGAAAACCTCCCCATCAAGCCCGCGTAGTGCTCGTTCCACGCTGATCAGCGCTTGCTCCAGAAAATACTGGACGTTGTAGTTGACGATGACTACGGAGAGATCCATACGGCGAAGGTAAGTAGTCTACCGCCCGGCACTCGTGGCGCCACTGCGATAAACTACTTACGGTTCGAAATTGCTTTAACGCATCAGAACGAAGTCGCCCTTATAGACTACTGATTCTCCATCGGAGAAATTGACGCGAGCGGTATACACCAGCACCTGTGGATTCATGTATACGCCGTTGTGGCGTCCATCCCACCCAAAGTTGGGGTCGTTCGGTGGGAAACGGCCTTCAAAGTCACCAATTCCTTCAATGGAGTTGCTGGAGTAGACCAATTCTCCCCAGCGCGTATAGATCTCGAAGTCCTGGATGGAGGTGATGAGATCAGCATCCGCGTTGATGAAGTAGATATCATTATTACCATCGCCATTCGGGCTGAAAGCAGAGGGGAAGTAGACCGGGCGCACTTTCCTGACGATCAACATCTGGTTATCCGTCGCGCGGCAGCCCAACTCATCTACTACCGTTACCGAGATCATGCGCGTTTCGTCCGCAATAAACTCGATGCCGCTGTTACCTTCCGTAGTGGTCTTCAGGCTATCGGGTTGCCAAAGTAGCGTATCGATTACGTTCCCACCGTTGATGGTAGCCGTGATGAATACCTGGTCCCCAAAATTCACTTCGGAAGAATCACCGGGGAAGCGCAGGGAGATGGTCAATTCCTCCGGCTCATCCAGGTCAATGATCAGGTCGCTGAAGCAGCCTTTTGCATCCGTTACCCGGATGGTGTACTCGTCCGGCGCCAACCCGTTGAACAGGGTCGATTCACCCCGTGGCTCACCGTTGAGGGTGTAACTGTAAGGGGCGAGACCACCATTTACGGCCGTCACCAGGATGGCACCATCATCGTTGGCAAAACAGGTGATGTTGCTGATCTCTACTTCGAGGGTCGGCGCTTCTACGTCTACTGTTACCAGGACGCTGTCGCGGTTGATACAGCCAGCGCTATTAGATACCTCCAGGTAGTAAACGCCCGGCTGGCTAACGTCAATCATCGGCTGGTCGGCATCGACGATCATTGCGTCGGGGTTATTGCTCGTCCACTCATAGGCGAAGCCGGGGCCGTTTTCACTGCCGCTGCCGTCCAGGGTCACCATCCCCATCTGGCAGGTAAGGGTTTGGTCGGGTCCGGCCTCTACTACCGGGTCGGCCAGCAAGGTGAGGCTCACTTCTGCTACGTCAACCGGGCAGCTGTTACCACCTACCGTGTAGCTAAATACATAATTCCCCGCGGCAAGATTACCCCGCGAAAGCGTGCCAGTCACGGCGTCCAGACTGCTGGAGGGCACGTCGCCAGTCACGGCTGCCCAGGTACCGCCGGCATCCGCATTCATGAGACGCGTGCTCAATTCGATGGGGCTGGGGTCGCCGACACAGAGTTCAAAGTTACCACCAACGGGGTCACCGGCAGTGCTGGATTCCTGAGCGGTGATGACCACCGAAGCAAAGTCCGTACAGCCATTCAGTTCCGTAGAAATGGTGACCGTGTACTCACCGAGGGAGGGGAAGGTTACGACGTATTCTCCGGGTGCCACTTGTGTTCCCGTACCGCCGCCGAAGTCTGGAGTCACTACGGCCGAACCGGGTGCATCGTTCATCGTAATCCTGACTTCACCGTCGGCACAAACGACCAATTCAGAAGCGGAGAACGCTGCGGCGGGCGTCGCGAAGACGTTCATGACCATCGTGTTGTCATAGCTACACAGCACTTCCTGAACGTAGCCGACGGTAAGCGTATGGCTACCCACGCCAGCTGCGACGGGGTCAAAGCTGAAGGTGCCATCACCGTTATCTACTACTCCGTCTCCTGACCAGGTTGTAGTCCCAGTGCCATCGTCTCCGGAGATCGTCACGTTGAGGGCAACGGCCATTACGTCATCATCACAAAAATCAGTTTGCGCTGCCGCAGGTGCCAGGGAAATGGTCGGGCACTCCCGGGCGGAACAGGTAGCTTCAGCCGCAGGGCTGGTATTACAGTCCGTACCAGACCGTACGCTAATTACTGAGATGGTAACCGTTTCTCCACGCTCAAGCCCACTGACTTCGAAGAAAGGATCGGTCTGTACGGGCCCAAGTGGTCCGCCGTTGACGCTCACCTGGTAACCTTCGGAGGCCGCCCCTACGAGGGGCCACTCAAAGCGAACGCCGTCGAGGTCCTGCCGCACACAAGTTGGTACCGGAGCGTCCAGGGTGGGCGTTACGTCGATTACGAAGGAATCTTCATTGGAACAAGCCCCCGTTGCGGTTAGGCGGACGGTCTTGGAGCCGGGCGTATCCCAGCTTACTTCGTATTGCTCGTTACCCAGGGCAGTAGGTGTTCCACCATCCCAATCCCATACGTAGGTAGTGAGCGGATTGACGACGACGTCGAGGCCAACACTGATGGTCGTACCGGCGCAGACGGTAGGTGGAGTGGTTGAGATGACCGCTTCGGGTGGAGGAAGCAAGGTAAAGACCACGCTATCCCGCGTATCACAGATGGAAGGCCCATCGTAATCCACGAAGATGGTATAAATTCCTTGGGCCAAGCCAGCAGGATCAAAGATTTCGGAGCCGGGCGTACCCGTGACCCCCGCGCCGGACCAAACAATGGTCCCCATGAGCGGGCTACCGTCGTCCAGTGCAGCGGATAGTGATACTGCGGCTTCGGTGCCATCCAGACAGATGCCGGTATCTGGCGTAAGGGCGTCGATAGCGTTCGGCGGGCAGTCCATGGTCGTACACATTGCCGTAGCGGCGGGGCCGTTACCACAAGGGCCAGTCCCCTGAGCGATGACGGTGAGTTCCGCGCTTTCACCCGGTAGTAAGTTACTGATGGTGTAGGTCCGTTCCCCAAGTGGGAGTGTTTCCATTACGCCCGAGGGGGAGGATATAACCCATCCCTCCGCACCCGCGACAGCGCCCCATTCGAAGGTGACGGTGGTGAGGGTAGCCGCAGCGTCGTTGCAGGTGATGACCGGTGCTGCGAGGGAATCGAACACCGTAACCGGAAGCGTTTCTTCCAGACTCTCACAACCACTGATGTTGCTAACGACTGATCCAGTGATCGTTTTATTTCCGGAAGTAGCCCAGGCAACCCGGTAGACATTATCGTCGGGGTTGCCATCATCGATGACGGTGCCGCCGTCAAAATCGAGGGTAATATCATCGTTAGCTACCAGGTTGGTGGAACCAACGGTGATGGTGACTTCCCCGTTAACGCAGACTTCATCAGCGCCAATGATGAACACGGAAGGCCGTTCGTAGACAATGATGTCGAAAGTGGTGCTGTAAGGGCAGGGACCTTCTTCGACGTAGTCCAAAGTGATCGTATGCGTTGTTCCTGCTTCGCTACCACCGGCGGCAGCAGCATCGAAAGTAGTACCCATCACGCCGGGGCCGGAGAAAGAAAGCGTGGACATAATCCCGCTTCCACCTTCGACGGTGATGCCGGAAAGGTCAATCGTTTCGTCGCCGTTAAGGAGACAGATGTTGTCAACCAGCCCGTTGTAGTTCGCAACTAGATTGGGGCAGAGCGCCGCAAAACAAGACTGTGTGCTGGCTTCTCCATCACCGCAGATACCAGTGCCCAGGGCACGGATGGTAATGACGACTTCCTGGTTTTCCGTAAGGCCGGAGAGGCCATAATTCGTGTCCGTGATGGTAAACGGAGCGCCGCCGTCGATCGTCACTTCGTAGCCGGAAGCTCCGGCCTGAGCGTCCCATTCAAAATTGACGCTGAGCACGCCAGCCGGGCCACAGGTGATGACCGGTGGAGTAAGGGGTGCAATGACTTCAATTCCACCCGCCGCATCTACGTTGCCACAGACGGGATCTACCAGCACCAGGTTTACATCCTGGAACCCTGCATCCGTATCGAACTGAGCGGTGATGGGGCCGGCAGTGGTAATATCTCCGCTAATGACGGTAACCCCGGCGGGGAACTGCCACTCAAACGTAAGGCCCGTCGCATCGGCCACGTACTCAAACGATGCCTCACCGCCCTGACAAACCTGGGGAGCGCTGACCACGAAATCTCTTTCGGGCGGCGCAACCACGTCCAGTACGACCGTACGGTCAAACGTACACACACCCGCGAAAGAGACGTGATTAGCTACAATGGTATAGGTACCCGTGCGGACGCCAGCGGCCAATGGGGGCAGGCTGATGGTCGTTGTACCGGAAGGATCGGCGGGGAGGCTATCCAGGCCAAGTTCCGGGCTGGTGAGGAAAATGTCCCCATCCTCCATTGCGGTGATGGTGAAGTCATACTCCTGCGGGTCATCCAACAAACAGATCGGCGCGGGCTGGGTGAACTGCCAGCCGGGGCTGAAACAGTTCAGCACCTCACAGGTCTGACTATTCTCCGGGCCAAAACAGGTTTCCGCACCGGCAATGATCTTCGGAATTACCCGCATAGTCACAATTTGCCCGGGTGTAGTCGGCGCGACGGTGTAGCTCGTAGCCATGTAGTCGAGATCAACCAAGACCTCGGGATCGGTTCCAATAGTGTAGTAGACCTCGAATTGGGTTTGGCCCACGTCACTCCAGGTGAAGGTGATGCTGGACACGTCGGAATCATCACAATCACCAAAAACCACCGGTGGAAGGTCGGAGACGACATTCACGTCGACGGCGTTGGTCACGGTGGTACAGCCGTTGGCATCGGTGACAGTCACTTGGATACCGGAAGTAACCGGGGAGGAACCATCAAACGTCTGGCGGTCGGCGGTAACGGAAGCGTCGTTGCTCCACTGGTAGGTAAAGGGCGCCATCCCTGCCGATTCGTTAACGACGAGTTCGACGGAACCCGTGTTACAGATGGTGGGGTTGGGGGGGGTGATCATCGCCACCGGATCTTCGCCAATGGTATACGTGACGATGGTCGTGCTCTGGCAACCCTGGGGAGAGCGGATAAAGAGCTCTACATCGATGTTGCCAGGCGTCATATTCTGAGCGCCGGGGATGGAATAGGTAGCCGTGTTATTCGCGACGCTACCGGCCCAACGGAATTGGGTGCCGATGGGGAAAGCGCTTCCGTCCTGCATAGTCGCACTGAGGGTAATATCGTCACCGGTACAAATAACACTATCCGCGGTGTAGGCGATAAGTGGATCCGGAAGTTGGAAGACGGAGATATCAATATCAACTGGTCCCGGGCAGGTAGCTCCGAGGGATTCGAAGGAGATGGTGGTGATGGGGCTCGCCCAGTCTGCACCAACTTCAATATTCAGGTTAGCGCCATTTTCGCCGGGGATAGGTACGCCATCGCGGTACCAAACAGAGGGGCCTGCGCCACCACTGCTGAGGATGAACAGGTCGTCGCCTACACACAGCGTTGGGTCAATTACGTTCAATGTTGGTTCGGGGGAGTATTCAACGTCGATGGTCGCGGAATTGTCCGTAGGGCAACCATCCACGGTAGCCGTGACAATGTAGGTGCCTTCGTCTGCGGGGTCATTCGTTTGTACGGTAGCATCGTTACTGACCAGCATGAAGCCATTCGGCCCGGTCCAGGTGTATTCGATAACGGAGGTACCGGGGATGGCGCTTCCGTCGCCGGCGAGTACTTCCGCAGTTAAGTTAATGGCGCCATCAGAGGGGCAGGTTTCTTCAAATTCAGCCGTGATCTCGGGGTATTCTCCGGGCTCGATGGTGAATTCTACGTTGAGAGGGCAGCCGGTGCCGAGATTAATGGTCTCCGCGATATAGCTGCCAGCGTCCAGGTCAGTGAAGGTTTGTGGACCAACGCAATCAACACAGCGGGTGACGAGGTCGCCGCCGGCCGTACGGATGGTAACGTTGTAGGCTTGAGTGCCGCCGTTACCACCGTCGGGGCTAATGATTACGGAGCCGTCGGCAAAGTCGGGGCAGGTTTGGGGGGTGGGATCAGCCAGCGGATCGTCATCGTCACAGATGACAACTTCGCCGATACTACAGTATTCAAATTCTTCGGCGCAAACTCGGTTCCGCCAAGATCCGCTGGCTCCGTCTGAGAATACTTTTACACAAATACCCAAGTCCTCTCCAGCGAAGGTGTCATCGCAGTCTTTAACGGTAATGTTCCAGCAGAAGGTAGTAGAACCTGGTCTGGTGGTACAACCAGGGCCTCCGTCACCGTAGTTATCACCGGGGTCGTTGCTGTTATTAGTGTTACAACCTCCACCACCGTTCGTGCCGGCTCCTGACTCATAGGCGAAGCCGCGTTCAAAAAACTCCCCGGTAAAACATCCGGTCCAACCATCAGGGTACCAGCCCCAGGAACCGTTGCCATTGCACGAGCCTGGAATTACGGTTGGAACGATAGAACTGACGTCCCATCCAGGTCCGAAATCCATCGTAATGGAGTGCAGCCATTCAACACTACCACCCTGGTTACCAACGTAGCGATCGAGCGTGAAACAAGCATTGACGGTGGCTCCACATGCGTAAGTAGATGCCTCATTTCTAGGATTGAGAGCAACATCACCATCATCCTGACGGAGGCACAAGCCACACCGAGCTTCGGAGGTGACTCGAATATCGAAATCACTTTCAGCGGGCACACGGTTATTGGCTGGCCCGGTGTATCCTGCAACTAGTACATAAACGGTTTGCCCAATGTCAGCGAAAGCAAGAAAAGAGCCTTGCCCAGCATCAAAAATTGTACAACCACGGAGCTGCAAATCACACTCCGTACCGGTGTAATAATTAACCAGTAGTTGATCAAAGTCGGTGTTTGAAATTTGAACAGTATTAGTGTTACCGGCTGAGATAAAACTAAACCAAGTGTCCGCGGAGTTAGGCAGATCAGGTTCGTCCTCCCCACATCTTGGGAATAGCGCGGTTGGCGTTCCACCAATAGTTGTGCTGGACCCAGTTACTATTTGTTCACCCTGTGCGGAAGGGCTGCCACCAATACAGGTAATGTTAGTGATGGCAAACGGATCCAACTCTAGAGAGCCGTCACACTCGTCCACGGCAGGCTGTGCAAAGACCGTGGTGGGGGCGAGAATGTATATGGACAAAAGCGCTACGAAGTAAAATAGCTTCATTCAGTGAGCGGATGGCAAGCAAGGCGAACGAGATTTCAAAAGTCAATTAGTGATAGGCGTCCCGTGGTGGTGAAGGACAAATTGAGCGACACACTTTTTCCGGCGGCAAATTGTTAGAAATCAGATTGAATTTGCGAAAGCGAAAAACCGAAGAAGAGTGAGACAGTTCTGAACGTAACGATGCTTGAAGTTAAAGATTTGGCCGAAGTGTACACCAACGGCCATTATTAGGCCGCAAAATAAGCGTTTACTTTGCATTTATCCTTACAAACCCCCTTATGACGAATGTTAAGCCCCGTAGTAAGACAGCTACACGACTCTTAGTAGCCACGTTGATCAGCCTGGTAATTCTATTCATCGCCGGCCAGGTGATTTTCACCGGGATCCTGCTGGCCAGCGGATTTGAAATCCAATCGTTGCTCACGGGTGAGTTTGACCTGGACGCCGGGCAACGACAGGCACTACGCCTCGGGCTCTTCCTGAATAATCTACTCTTGTTTGCCGGGGCCGCCATTGCGGGGCTTTGGTACGTGTACCGGCAAAATTGGCAGCGGTCCGTTTATCTAGACCGTGGACCGGTGAAGGGCAGTCTGGGACCAGCAATTCTCCTCTTCGTGGTGAGCCTTCCCGTCGTTGCCTACTCTGCCTACGTCAATCTACAGGTCCCCCTTCCCGAATGGGCGAGCCAGAGTGAAGCTGCTACCGACCAGTTGTTGGTCCAGATGCTTACAATGGAATCGATCCCAGAACTGCTGCTGGCCGTTCTGACCATTGGAGTGGTGGCCGGACTGGGGGAAGAACTGTTGCTGCGGGGAACCTTCCAGAAGCGCATTCTTGGTGGCTACCTCCGCAGTCATCACGCGACGATCTGGCTGGCGGCGGCGATCTTCAGTGCCATGCACATCGAGTTTGCCGGCTTTCTGCCCCGGATGATCCTTGGCGCCAGTCTCGGTTACGCCTACCACTGGACGCGCTCCCTTTGGGTGCCCATCATTCTGCACACGGTATTCAACGGCATCCAGGTGATTGTTGCCTACGTTACCGGTGAGTTTGATCCGAATGCCATCACCGAAGACGTGCCCGAATGGTGGATGGGGCTCATCGGTTTAGTCCTGAGCATCTACGTTGCCTACCGGGCGGAACAACGATTTGGGGAGGAATACGACGTGGAGGAAGTGGCCGCGACCGATAGACCAGAACCGCTAGAATAAGAATACGTATCCGAAGCTGGTTGAGTAGCTAGGCTGAGTAGGCGCGATTTCAAAAAGTGATTCTTCATCCGTCGGCCGCAGTTACAAAACGGCGATTCTCACTACTCCGGCCGGTATTTTTCACTCGCATCGAAGACACGCGCGAATAGATCGCGGTCTTCATCGCTTAGTTGACGTTCGCGGCGGGCCATTACCCGTTCAGCGGTAGCCAGGGCTTTGTCGAGTCGGTACGTCCGGAAGCCGCCGGCACCGCCCCAGGAAAAGCTGGGAATGAAGGTCCGTGGGAAGCCCTCCCCGAACACATTGGCCGAGAAACCGACAACAGTACCAGTATTCATCATGCAATTGATGGCTAACTTGGAGTGGTCGCCCATCACCAATCCGTGAAACTGGAGGCCCGTTTTAGCAAAGCGCTCCGAGACGTAATCCCAAACCCGCACTTCGCCGTAATCATTCTTCAAGTTACTGGCGTTGGTGTCCGCTCCGATGTTACACCACTGGCCGATTACGGCATTCCCAAGGAAGCCGTCGTGGCCCTTATTACTGTTGCTGTGGAAGACAACGTTATTGACTTCCCCGCCAACCTTGCACTTCGGCCCAATGGTGGTATTGGAATACACTTTGGCTCCCATTTTGAGGGCGGCCCCCTCCCCTACTGAGATTGGCCCACGGAGTAGGCACCCTTCCAGGACAACGGCATCGTGACCAATGTAAACAGGGCCAGTGGTCAGGTTGAGGGTGCAGGCTTCCATGGTTACCCCTTCTTCCAGAAAGAGGTTGGATTGATCACCAATAAAGGTATTGGAGGTGGAGGGTGTAGCGGACGTTCTCCCCTCAATGAGTAAGGCAAAATCTCTACGTATCTCCTCACCATTAAAGGTAAAGATATCGGCGGGCCGGGTGAGGTGGCGGACGGGTTCGCCCTCCAGCTCAAAGGCTTCGATATTGTCAAATTCGTCACCTTCGATAAGGGCTTCTAGAGCATCACCGTTCAAACAGGTAGCAACGAGCAGGCCATTCTGTTGAAAGGCTTCCCCCGGTACTAACTGTCGCACCTGTTCGGCGAGGGCAGGTGTTGGTAGGACGGCCCCGTTGATTAACAGGTTGTGTTCGCCTTGCTCTACCGGATAGAGCTCCCGGAGGCTATCGTCGGTGAGAAAACTGCCGCTTACGCCTAGATGGTGTTCCCACTTTTCCCGAATGGTCAGGATGCCGCAGCGCAGGTCACCCACCGGGCGAGAATACGTGAGCGGGAGTAGGTGTGGGCGGACGTCAGAGTCGAAGAAGACCAGGTTTAACATACGTGTTCAAGTACTGTGAGAGACGGTAAGAAATAAATAGGAAGAATGCGGAAGCAAACGTAGCACGGTGCCCGATAGTATGGGGCTCAAGCCGAGTGTCGAGCTGATTTACGAAGCGTACCTTGAAAATCTGTCGTTCGGCTCACCCATAACATCGAAAGCCCGAAGCGAACCAATGTTCACTTCGGGCCTCCGGAAAGGAATAGAAGCAGGGGGCTTACGCCTCCTCCGTGGCGGGTGCTTCTTCCGTAGCAGCCTCTTCGCCCAATTTCTTGGCGAAGCGCGACTTACCAAATTTCTTGTTGAACTTGTCGATACGACCAGCGGTATCCACAAACTGCATCTTACCCGTAAAGAAGGGGTGAGAAGCGCTGGAGATCTCCAACTTGATGAGGGGGTACTCTTCACCTTCGAAGGTATCCGTATCACGCGTGTTGGCAGCGCTGCGGCCGAGCCAGCTTTCGTTCGCGTTGATGTCGCGGAAGATCACCGTACGGTAATTCTTGGGGTGCAGATCCTTTTTCATAGCTTTTTATTTTCGGAGCGCAAAGGTACGTACTGTTTTAGAATTAAACAACGCTTTGTGGGAAAGGTAAATCGCAAAAATCCCGCAATCATTAGCCGATTGGTCTGTCTCATGGTTTACGCTATCCCAGGCCGACAAGCGCTACTCACAACTTTACCATCTGCCACCTAGTTCTTTGGCTGAAACATTCTGCTCCTCCATGCGCCATTACCTTTCGTTGCTTTTCGCCCTCCTGTTTATTTATGGCTGCTCCCCCAAATTTACGGAGCAGACGGGATCCGCCACTGAATCACCCAAACCTGGGTCTGCATCCATCGCGCAGGTCGCTCCAAGCTTAACGGATACTACCCTACTCTGGAAGATCACCACCCCGGGGGCTGCGGCCCCCAGCTACCTCTTCGGCACCATCCACATCATTCCTGAGGCGGATTACTTCATGCCCAGTAAAGTAGTTCGAGCGCTGAACGCTACCGAAGAGGTGGTTTTCGAAATCGACCCACGGGATATGCAGGACATGTCCAAAATGTTGGGGCTAATGATGAAACTCAACATGAAGAACGGGACGAAGATCTCCGACCTCCTGAGCGACGAGGAGTACGCAACCGTGAAGTCCTACTTCCAGGAGATGGGTATCCCATTTGGCATGATGAGCCGGATGAAACCGCTTTTCCTCAGCGCAATGGTTGGCCAGGGCGGTGAAGGTGGCGGCATGCCCGGTATCGGCGGCCTCGGTGGCGGACCCTCCGGCATGAAGAGCTACGAAATGGAGTTAACGGAAATTGCCAAAGCAGCCGGCAAGGAGATCGGTGGCCTAGAAACCATGGATTTTCAAATGAGCCTCTTCGATTCCATCGCCTACGAAGACCAGGCCAGAATGCTCTACGAAGCCGTCGTTGCCGACCAAGCCTCAACTGAAACCGGTGGTGAAAACCAAATGGACCAAATGGTTGCCATGTACCGCCGCCAGGCCGTTGCTGAAATGGCCAGCATGATGAGTGAAGAAACCGCGGAAGTAAATCGCTTCGAAGAGTTGCTCCTTACGCGGCGCAACGAAAATTGGGCCCCCATCATCAAGACGGCCGCCGCGAGTGGCCCCGTATTTTACGCAGTCGGCGCCGGTCATTTAGGTGGGACCAACGGCGTCATCGCTTTGCTCAGAGGAATGGGCGTAAGTGTGGAACCCGTATTCTAAAAGTCCAACTATTTAGCTTTCCTGGATTTCAGGCGAATCGCGTTTCCAATTACGACGACGTCCGAAAAGGCCATGAAGAGAGCTGCCCACATGGGGTTCAGGAAGCCAAGTGCGGCAATTGGGATGGCCACCACATTGTAGCTGAAGGCCCAGAATAGGCTTTCCTTGATCGTTCGTAACGTCAGAGCGGAAACCTTTAATCCTTCCGTTAACAGGCTCAGGTCATCCCGTAATAACACCACCTGTGCGGCATCGAGGGCGGCGGCGGAGGCACCACCGAGAGAGATGCCAACATCTGCCCGGGCGAGGGCAGCGGCGTCGTTAATACCGTCTCCGACCATTGCGGTGGGTTGCCGTTGGCTCAGCGAAGTGACCAATTGTAATTTCTCGGCCGGCAGTTTTTCCGCTTCTACTTTCGTAATGCCGATGGCTTGCGCAACCTGATTTGCCTTGGTTTGATTATCCCCAGTGAGCAAGACGGGATCAATACCCTTTTGCTTTAACTCTCGGACCATCGCCGCGGCGCCCGGCCGGATCTCATCGCCGAGTTTTATCCCCGCCACAAACCGACCGCCGCGGGTGAAGACAATGTCCGGATCTCCAGAAACAGTCAACCCTTGACGGTGCGCCGCACCGAGGAATAGTTTTTCGCCGGAGTTCGTACGCGCCGTCAGGCCAACGCCAGGGGTTTCTTGCACATACTTTACCTGATCAGTCATCTCCGCAGCTCCCGACCTCTCTAGCTCCTCCTGCGCGTAAGATCGAATACCCACCGCGATGGGATGGCTACTCCCCTCTTCCATCGCGGCAATTTCCCGCAGAGCTTGAGCCCGGTCCTGTGCCGGAGCCACGGTGAAGTCGGTTACGGTCAATTCGCCCGTCGTAAGCGTTCCAGTTTTGTCGAAGACCATTTGTTGGACGCCGGCCAGTCGCTCAACAGTGCTTCCGCCTCGGATCAGAATACCCATACGGGCTAAACGCCCTACTCCAACCATTACGGCGGTCGGGGTAGCCAATCCCATTGCGCAGGGGCAGGAAATCAATAGGACTGCGATGGCATTCATCACCGCCTGGGTGAAGGTGGCGTAGCCCGTCAACCACCCCACGAGCCACGTCAGCAGGGCAATCGCGATGACGACGGGTACAAAAATGGCACTGATCTTATCCGCCAGTCGCTGCAGGTCAGGTTTGTCCGCTTGGGCGGTTTTGACCAGATCGATTATCCGCGATAGGGTTCCGTCCCGGTAGCCAGCGGTTACTTCGTAAGTGCCCTGGCCCGACGTAACGAGGGAACCACCGAGAAGGCGCTCCCCTACCCCTTTTTCTACGGGGAGACTCTCGCCGGTGAGCATCGCTTCGTTTGTGGAAAGGTGGCCCGTTAGGAGATGGCCATCCAGGGGAATGCGGTCACCCGTATTGATGCGGAGCCGGTTGCCCACTTTCACTTCTTCGATGGGTAGCCTGACCGTGGTGCCACTTGGCATAATCAGGCTGGCGGATTCTTCCTGAAGGTCAGTCAGGGCGGCGATCGAGGTGGTCGTCTTTTCGACGGCGCGCGCTTCCAACCAATTACCTACCAATACTAAAGTGATAATTGTGGCCGCCGTTTCGAAGAAGTAGTATTGAGGGTCATCCCAGATAAAACCTACCATCGAATAGATGAATGCCGCCGTTGATCCGAGGAAGATCAGTACGTCCATGTTGAGCATCCGCTCCCGTAGTCCAGCCAGGGCGCTGCGGCCAAAGTGCAGTCCACCGATTGCGTAGACGGGTCCGGCCAAGGCTAGCTGTAGCCACTTGTTGTGCATCAGCCCTACCTCCACGCCGAAGGTCATCAGTAAATGAGCGATCAGTAGCGGTGCGGTGAGTACCGCGCAAAATAGCAGACGACGGCGGGCCACGGCGGAGTGGTCGTGCGCGTCGCCGTGGTCGAAAGAACTACCGGATTCAGGTTCGTCCACCACCGTGAAGCCCAGTCTTTTGATACCGGCGCGCACGCCTTCCGGGTCCAAGGTCTCGTCATCCCTACGGAAGCGGACTTCGCGGGTTTGAAAGTTGACGAAGACGTCCTCCAAGCCCTTTCGCTCGAGGAAACGGGTGATGGATTGGGCGCAGTTGTTGCAGTCCATTCCCTCTACCCGAAGCGTCGTGATGCCTTTAGAATCCACCATAGTTAGCTTACTTCGGTAATCTTTCGGTTCAATTCGTCAACACCAACGGCGCAATATTAGTTAAGGTGCTGTATTTAATTTGGGCGAGTCTTTCTGTTTCTGGGGAGGCCGATCCAATATCCTTGCACCCGCGGCAGCGCCCGCAAATTAATCAGCAAAACTACCCACTATGAAAGTTAGTCACCTACTCTTACTCGCCGGCCTTTCCGCCGCTACCCTAGCCTGTGGCAACCGGAACGACGCCATGGACAACGTCACCGAAAACGCCAACAAACTGGACCCCAGTGAAGCAATGGCCAACATGGAGCCTCAGACAAGCGGCGATATTACCCTCACCCCAATGCCAGCTACCAAAGATTTTCCGGATGCGGCCATCACCGACTGGACGTACAGTGGCGGCAAGTTCAACTACGCCGCTACCGGCTACGAATTTGGTGTGCAGACGGACGACGCCGGGCAGATCATGTGCGCCAACTCCGTGAAGGGGCAGCACGCTCACCTGATCATCGACAACGAACCCTACATCGCCAAATACACGCCGGAGTTTGAGCAGGAGGTTGCCGATGGCAACCATTACATCCTCTCCTTCCTCAGCCGTTCCTACCACGAATCGATCAAGACCGAGGCCGCCCACCGCGCGGTGCGTACGGACGTTAAGAATGGTGCTTTCGTAAACCCAACGGACATTACCGAGCCCATGCTTTTCTACAGCCGGCCCAAGGGTAAGTACGTGGGTGAGAACGATACGAAGAACATCATGCTGGATTTCTACCCCCTCAACGTTGAGCTGAGTGAAGGCGGCTACCACGTGAAGGCGACCGTAAATGGTAAGGCTGAATTTGACATCACCAGCTGGCAACCCTACTTCCTGTCGGGCCTGCCGATGGGCGAGAATACCGTGGAGTTGACCCTGATGAAAGGAAGCGAAATGGTGAAAGCACCGCTTAACCCGGTTACCCGCACTTTCACGCTGGAGGCGCTTCCGACGGAGAGCAAGTAAGCTTATTTGACCACGACTGAAAAAGCCGCAAGCGAACGATCGCTTGCGGCTTTTTCTTTATCCCTGCACTGGGGTACGTTGAATGACGATCGTTTTCGCCAGCTTATCGTGCAGCGCCTGCCGCCAGGGGTCGGCGATGAGCCAGGCGGCAGAGAAGATGGGGATGTTACTGATCACCTGAATCACCCAACTATCGCTAAGGGGGCTATTCTGCGCCAGGTCCAGGTAACCGTAAATGTCGGATACCTCCGCAAAATCTGCGCTTTGGTACTGCCGGGTGATCACGAAGATGGCTGCGAACATACCCAGGGCCCAGGGCAGATAGCGC
This sequence comes from Lewinella sp. 4G2, assembly GCF_001625015.1. Taxonomy (NCBI): domain Bacteria; kingdom Pseudomonadati; phylum Bacteroidota; class Saprospiria; order Saprospirales; family Lewinellaceae; genus Lewinella; species Lewinella sp. 4G2. Next base: position 4,041,692 of record NZ_LVWJ02000014.1, read on the forward strand.
ATGAGGCTCTGGTTGAGATCCATTCGTTGGCCGGTGACGCTATCCACGACGACCAGTTTTTGGGCCATCTTTCCCAACGTTGCGCCGTAGCGCCATTCCATGATGGGTTTGTAGGCGCCTTCCAGCACGGTGACGGCCAGGCAGGCGTAGAGGCTCCGCGCGTAGATTAGCAGGTACAGCGCCAGGGCAGTAAATAGCCCGAGCACGAGCGCATCAATGATATAGGCCAGCCAGCGTTGCAGGTAGGATGCCGGAGTGACGTTCGATAATTCCACGCCACGAAGATACCGCTTACAGCGGCTTTACTTCGGGGTTTTTGTAGACTACGTAAGTCTCCGCGAGGAGGTCGTGCGCGGACTGCTTCTGCTTATTTCCGAGCATAACTAGGGCAGAAATCAGGGGCAACCAACCGGCCACCTGCTGAATGATCTGACTCAATGTACTACCGTTCTCGGCCTGGTATTCCGCGACGATCAATCCGAACTCCGTAAAACCGTCCGCATCCTCGAGCCCGGGGATCTGGAATACTTGATAAGTGAAGTAGATATTGAGTAGGCTACCCAAGATCCAGGGCGCGGCGCGGGTCACGGCTTGCACCATGGTAATGGGTTCGTTCTCTTTCGCCACCACTTTGATCTTGGTGGCCATCTTACCTACCGTAGCGCCGAAGTAGCCCTCCATTAAAGGCTTGTACAGCATGGACAGCACGCTCACCGCGACGAACAGGTTGAAGTTCGGGGAGAATATCGTGAAGTAGGTAATGCCACCAACCAGCGGGAGCATGACGAGGAAATCGATGATCGCGGAGCCAAGGCGCACGCCAAAGCCGGCAAACCGAACGGGTGCCTCAATTCGGGTGGCACCAGCATCTAAAGTATCAACGGTCATAGTTCGTGTTGTTTAGGGTGTACGTTTAGTTGTTACTGCTCGCAATTTAACTCAGGCGCTGCCGCAGGTGCAAAGTTTAGGGACCGAAGGGGAATTTTCTTCGATGAATGTAAGATTATTTAGGCGCAAGAAAGATCTCTGAGATCATACACCGGGCTGAACCACCGCCGTACTGCTCGATGGTAGGTAGTGGGACGTGCAGCAACGGGCTTCCCAATAATTCCACCTGAGCGGGGTCTAAACTGTTGAAGGCAGCGCTGGACATCACCCACAGCGGACCAGCTTCGCGGCGTAGTTCCAGCATATTGCCTCCGAATTGGTCCATCTGGTCCTGGCTGATGCCCATCAGGCGCCGGCCACTGAGGGCAAGGCTTTCGGTGAGTTTCGATTTTTCCGCCGGGTCGGCGACGCTGTCAAAACAGGCTACGGCTACCTCAGTACCAATGGCCAGCATCACATTGGTGTGGTAAATGGGGGTACCGCGTTGGTCGACGGCGTGAAAGGTAATCGGGGCGTAATCCATCGCCGCGCACCAATCCTGAATGGCCTGCTTGGTCGCCCGCTCGGAATAACAGCAGTAGGCGACCCGGTTCTTGCGGTCCAGGACGAGGCTACCCGTCCCCTCCAGGAAGCGGCCGGCACTTTCCCAGTGGGCTAAGTCCAACGTGCGGTTCACCCGGAATTTTTGATCGATCAGTTCAAAGATGGCCTCCCGACGCTCAATCCGCCGCTGGGGCCAGAACATGGGGTAGGTGACCAATAAGCCGTCGCCGTGGGTACTGAACCAGTTGTTCGGGAAGGCGGAGTCGGGAGTCACCACGCTTGGGTCATCCTCCACTACGGTCACGTTGATGCCGGCCTCACGAAGCAGGTGGACGTAATGGTCGAATTCTCCCTTCGCCTTTTCAGCGATCTCATACTGCAGTTCCGGTGGGGCGGCTTCCTGAAAGGCGTTATCGAAGTGTGTCGGGCTACCCATCGCGAAATGGTGGGGCCGGACCATCAAAACGTGGTTGGTCGTTTGGGCGTGATCGCTGTTCATCGGTACAATTTGGTTCGGGCTGGTTAGGCCTACTTGGTGGTGGCGGGCAAGATAATCCAAGCGCTTTGAAAGCGTAGGAAATAATGTGGCTGAGGGGGGCTAAGAGCGCAAGGCTAAGCCCCAACAATTATCTTTAGCCCATGCACAAAACCCTACTCTTCCTTACCCTGAGCACGCTATTCCTGGCCTGCCAACGGGAAGCCCCAACGCTGGATTACACCGCGGAGAAAACGGCGACCTACCCTACTGCTGGCATCGTTGGTCCCCACCCCCTGGCCACCGAGGTTGGACTGGATGTACTAAAGGCCGGCGGTAATGCGACCGACGCCGCCGTCGCCATGCAATTCGCCATGGCCGTCGTATACCCCCGCGCCGGCAACCTCGGCGGCGGAGGTTTTCTGGTGTACCGCAGCGCAAAGGGTGAGATCAAGTCCCTCGACTACCGGGAAAGAGCTCCCGCAGCCGCAGACCGTGATATGTACCTCGACGATGAAGGCAACGTCATTCCAGACCTTAGCACACGAGGCCACCGCGCCGTCGGCGTTCCGGGGACGGTCGCCGGCATCGCCACCATGCACGAAGAGCTGGGTTCCCTCCCCTGGAAAGAATTAGTCCAGCCCGCCATTGACCTTGCCGAAAATGGCTGCCGCCTCAGCGCCTCGGAGGTAGGTAGGCTGAAACGCTACCACGCAGATTTCCTGGAGTTCAATGCATCTACCCCGTTCTCCGATTCTACCGTGGTGAAAGGACAGCTCGTCCAACAGCCGGACCTGGCCGCTACGCTGCGTAGGATTCAACGCGACGGAAAGGAAGGGTTTTACGGCGGCCGCACCGCCGAGCTCATCGTGGCCGAGATGCAGTCCGGCAACGGAATCATTACCGCCAAAGATCTTCAGGACTACGAAACGACCTGGCGGGAACCAATCACCAAGAAAATCGATAACTACCGCATCATCTCGATGCCTCCCAGTAGCAGCGGTGGCGTTGCCCTCGCCCAAATGGTGGAGATGCTGGAACCCTACGACCTGACGGAAATGGGCTACCACACCACCGAGTCCATCCACCTCACCGTCGAGGCCATGCGCCGCGCCTACGCTGACCGCGCCGAGTATTTGGGAGATGCCGATTATTACCCTGTCCCAGTCGATAGCCTACTGAACGACACCTATCTGGCCGGGCGGATGACGGATTTCAACCCTGACTCAGCGAGCCGCAGTACCAACGTAGAACTAGGTCTTACCCTCCGGAAGGAAACCTTTGAGACCACCCACATTAGCATCATCGATAGTCTCGGAAACGCTGTTTCCATCACCACAACGCTGAACGGCAATTTCGGCAGCAAGGTGATGGTGGATGGTGGTGGCTTCTTCCTTAACAACGAAATGGACGACTTTTCCGCCAAACCCGGTGTACCCAATATGTTTGGCCTCGTGGGGAAGGAGGCGAATGCCATCCAACCCGGTAAACGGATGCTGTCCAGCATGACGCCCACCATCGTGGAAAAGGACGGTGAACTCTTCATGGTCCTCGGCGCTCCGGGAGGTTCCACGATCATCACTGCGGTGCTCCAAACCTTCCTGAACGTAACCGAATTCGGCATGCCACTCGCCGACGCCGTTGCCGCCCCCCGCTTCCACCATCAGTGGTTACCAGACGAGGTGCTCTATGAATCCGGGGCTCTATCTGAGCCCGTCCGCGAGGAGTTGGAGGCTAAGGGACACAAATTGCGGGAGGTATCCGCTATGGCCGTCATCAAAGCCTTACTGGTGGATGATCAGGGGCAAATCCAGGCGGCCGGCGACGCGCGTAACCCCGACGATGATGTGGCCGGTTACTAATCATTCCGCCGTTTGTAGTAATCCATTCAGCGGTATGGGCAACCAGTCCGGCCGGCTATTTAATTCATAGGCCACTTCGTAGACGGCTTTTTCGAGTACGAATAAGTCCAGCAGCAATTGCCGGTCATTTTCGTTGTCGGGCAGAAAGCTTGCGTTGCCGCTATTATCGAAATAGGCCTGTAGAAATGCTTTGGCCACCGCCTCGTACCAATCGTTCGCCCGGCTGCGCAGGCGGAAGCGGTCTTCCGCGCCGTAGCGATCGTTCAGCAGCAGTTGCCCGTGGGCGGCGTAGTGGAAGGAGCGGACCATACCGGCGACGTCCTTCAGCGCGGGCCGTTTGCGCCGGCGTTCGGGGATGGAAAGCAACGGCTCCCCTTCGAAGTCGATAATGTAGAAATCGTCTTCCGTCACCAGCACTTGCCCGAGGTGGTAATCACCGTGGAGGCGGATGAGGTTCAGATCCATCGGCTCGTTGGCGAGCGCCTCCAGTTTGTCGTTAAACGTATCCTTGAGAGCGAGTACGCGTTTGGCGAGGTCACCGGTTTCTCCGCCGAGTTCACCCGCCTTTCCGGCCAGTTCGGCCATTTGGCGGTTCAGTAGTTTCTGGGCGGCGGCGGTGATTTCGGCTCGGTACTCCGGCGTCATTAAGGTTGGCCGCAGCAGTTCGTTATCGGTGGCGTTTTTGGCGAGGGCACGGTGCATTTCAGCGGTTCGCCGGCCCAGCAGTTTGGCTCGGCCGAGCGTCTCCTGGTCTACCTCATCGTTGCTCGCGAAGTAGCGTTCGGTGAGTTCCTGGAAGTATTCCCAGGCATCTCCACGGTTGTCCACTTTACCGCTCATCATCCCGAGGTTGAGGTAGCCATCGTCGTGCATCTCCCCTACCCCGATGCTGCCGGCGTAGGGTGGGCAGTGGGCAAATCCGGCGTGTTCGGAGAGATATCGAACCAGTTCCAGATCCGGGTTTAACCCCTCGTCCAGTTTACGAAAGAGCTTAAAAAAGTAGCTGTCAGCGTACACGATCGCCGTATTACTCGTATCGATGGCGGGTACGACGCTGGGCGCTGCCGCGGGTGCGGTGCGGAGTAGTTTACCGGTATCACACTTTAAACCGTTGGATCCATCTTCCCCGTTACGAATCATTCGATAGAGTGCGGAACGGAATTGGGGAAGGGGTACGGCATCCACAATCAGCGGGCCACCGGGGACCTGAAAGACGGCCATACCCGAAAAGTCGCGCAAGTAATTAAGCTGTTCCGTTGGGCCGGCTAATTGGGCGAGGGGCATTTGGTAGCGTTCCGTCGCTCCGTCCGCGTAGGTATTCCGTATTACTACGATGGCTGCCTCCGCAACGGGAAGGACGTGGGTGACTTCAGTCCGCTCCAATTTTTTTCCCTTACTGGTGAACCAACGTCGAGCTGGCAGGTAGGTGGCCAGTTCGTGAGTAAAGGATGTCAGAAATTCGGGGTGAGCGAATCGTTCGGCGAGGGAGGAGGTCGAATCCATATAGTGTAGCTGGTGGCGTAGTAGTAATTATAAGAAGAACGGTAAGATACCCCGCCGGAGAATTCCCCGCCGGCCGAAATCCTTTTCGTTTATCAGCGTATTCGGGTCATCTTTGTTTTCCTCAACCCCTTCAAAATGAGAGTGACCGTATTTTCGCGGGGGCCCACCCTTTACAGTACCTCCCGCATCGTTGCCGCCGGAGAAGATCGTGGCCATACCGTCGAAGTCGTGGACCACGCCTACTGCAGCCCCGCTCTGGACGGTGACCACTTTCACCTACTGTACGACGGTAGGCCGATGAAGAGTCCCCAACTCGTCATCCCCCGCATCGGGGCGAACATGACGGTAAGGGGGGCGGCTCTGCTGCGCCAGCTCGACGTAATGAACGTCCCTCACACCATGAACGCCAACGCACTGCAACTGGCCCGTGACAAGATGGGCAGCTTGCAAGTGCTGGCGGGCGCCGGCCTACCGATCCCCGCTACCGTACTCTGCTTCACGTTGCGGGAGGTCCGGCTCGCCGCCTTGACCTTGGGTGCTTACCCGGTAGTCGTGAAGATGTTGGAAAGCACCCACGGTGTCGGCGTGGCCCTGGCCCACAGTCTTTTCGAATTGGAGCGCATCGCGGAAGGATTCCTTCAACTTCAGCAGCGCGTGATCCTGCAGGAATTCATCGAAGAAAGTGAGGGAAAGGACGTCCGGTCTTTCGTAGTGGGAGACCAAATCGTGGCTACCATGGAACGGCGGGCCATCGAAGGAGAATTCCGGGCCAACATGCACCGGGGGGCAAGCGCCGTACCCATTGAGTTGTCGTCCGCCGACCAGGATCTGGTCCTGAAGGCAGCCAGCGTCCTGGGGGTAGAGATTGCCGGCGTGGACTTGATTCCCAGCCGCCACGGCTACCTGCTGATGGAAGTCAACGCCAGCCCCGGCCTGGAAGGCATCGAAACAACAACTGATGTGGACGTAGCCGGCGCCATCATCAATTACGCCACCGCTAAAGTGAAAAAATGAGTGACATCCAACCCTTACTGATTGCGAACGGGGAGTTCTACCCCGGTCAGTCCGGCCCCGTCGAAGTGGTGGCCGGTCAGCTTCCCAGTGGTAACGAAGTTTCGATCGCCGCCCACGTCTTCCGGGCCTACAAACCCGGCCCGACCGTTTTGTTTTTAGCCGGGATCCACGGAGACGAGATCAACGGGGTGGAGATCGTGCGCCGGGCCCTGCGGGAAAAGATTTTCTCCAGCCTGGATACCGGAACGGTCATTGCCGTCCCCCTACTGAACGTATACGGATTCAACAATTTCAGCCGTGACGTACCGGACGGCAAGGACGTCAACCGCAGTTTTCCCGGTTCGCTTAAAGGTTCCCTCGCCAGCCGCATCGCTTATGGTTTGAGTAAGAATATCCTACCGCACGTAGACTTGGCCGTTGACTTTCACACGGGCGGTCGGGGCACCTATAACTATCCCCAGATCCGGTACAATGCGGGTGAACAGACGGCCAAGCGGGCAGCGGAAGCCTTCTCCCCTCCCCTGATCATCGCCAACCGAGCCCCGGCCAAATCCCTACGGCGAACAGCGGAGAAAAACCTTAGCCTTCCCGTGCTCACTTTTGAGGGTGGGGAAAATCTGCGCTACGATGCGCTGAGTATTGACGTCGGATTAGCCGGCATCAAACGGCTGCTGCAACACCAGGGGATGCTCCCCGGAAAGGTAGTGACCGGTGATAAGCAACCCGTCCGCGTCCACAACAGCGTCTGGGTGCGGGCCGGGCGCGCGGGTCTCTTTCAGTGGACGAAACGTAGCGGTTTCCGCGTCCGCAAAGGTGAGCCAATTGGGGTGATCTCCGACCCGCAGGGTACCCGACCTAACAAACGGATTCTCTCCCCCCGAGACGGCTTTTTGATTGGCCACACCAATGCGGCCGTCGTTAGCCAGGGAGATGCACTCTTCCACATCGGGGAGATCGCTAGTAACCAGTAATAGCCCCAAAATTTAGGACCGCAAAACATAACCGGGTGGTCTTGAACTGCCCCCGAAACCCCTACCTTCGCCGCATGTCTGATCTGCTGCAAACAACGCTTCGTGAAGTCCTGGTGGACGAAGGCCGCGTGGCTTTACCGAGCCTCGGCACCTTTATTCGAGAGAACTACGCAGCCGTCCTGAGTGGAGCGGACCGGAAGATCCTCCCCCCCTCCGCGAGGGTGGTATTTAACGGCAATCTGATCGTAAACGACGGTCGACTGCTGCGCGCGCTCGTGGAAAAAAAAGGGATGCTCCGTCCGCAGGCAGAAAGAGAGATGCAGGCCTTGATTGCCGACATCCGTAGCCGTTTGCAGACGGGGGAACACGTCAAACTGGATGGTATCGGGACGCTCTTTCAGCAATTCGACGACCAGATCGTATTCACTACCGTAGCCGAAGGGCTGTCGAAGAAAGCGTTTGGATTACCCGCGGTCGCATTCCAACCCATCAATCGGAGGGCGACGGCGGAGGTAGCAGGTGACCCATTGGCCGGCGCATCTCTTACTGGTACTGGGGCAGCGGTTGGCGGGAGTGAGGCGGCAGCGACGGCTACCCTACCCCCACGGCGGGAAGCGAAAGTGTACCCACCCGCGCTCTGGTATACCCTTGGTATCATTCTACTCCTAATTGCCCTGTGGGCGATTTACGGCCTTTTCCGTTCCGTAGCGGGCGCATCCACTGATGATCCGCGTTCCCCCGTCGTGCAACGGGAGCAACCGGTTACTGCGCCGCCCGTTCGGCAAAACACGGCACCTGCGCCAGCGCCCGTACCCGCAAATAGCATCCAACCAGACGAAGCACCCCGGTTGACCAACGAACGTAATCGAGTTGACGATGAAGCCGCTAAAACTCGCCCCGTCCGGCAACCGGGCACAAGCGATGGGAGCGCCATTATTGCCCCCGCACCAACTACGGTTGCCCCGCCAAGACCCGCAACGAATACTACCGGAACGAACGTTGCCCTGATCGCGACGGGCCTCTACGGCAACGCCGCCAACGTGCGCAAGAACGTCCTCAGGATTGAGCAGGCGGGGTTCGAGGCCTTCACCGAAAAGGCCGGCCGCTACACCCGCGTTGGCGTGAAGACGACCTATACGACGGCTGCAGAACGGGACCGCGCGCTCGCCAAAGTGAGAGCACGCTTCACGACTGATGCCTTCGTGATGCGCATCAATGGTAAAAAGGTGCGGTAGCGATTTTCGCTAATTATTTCACCTTATCCATCTGGATTGCCTCCGCTAATTGACTCACCTTTAGGTTTTTGGCTACAATCTTCCGATCAGCGTCGATGAGGTAGAGCTCGGGCGTATTGTCGACGTAGAAGGTCTTGAAGATCGAGCGGTTAGTCGGGTCGAACACGTTGGTGAAGGGCGTGAAGTTGTATGCTTTGACGAAGTTCTTCCACTTCTCGGGTTCGGTATCAAGGGCGATGGCGTAAATGTCTAACTCATTACGGAGGCTGGGGTAAAGTGCCGTGAGTTTGGGGGCCTGCTCGATACAGTGCTCGCACTCCGGGTTGAACATGAATACCGCGATGTAGGGTTTTTTCAGATCGTACAGTCGCTTGCCCTGACCATCCAATCCGGGGACGGTGATGTCCGGCGCTGGTAAGCCAATCAAACTCTGCGCCATCGTGCTGGCGCGCTGCTGCAAACCGTAGACGGTCATGCTGTCGGACCAGGTAGCCCGCTCTTTGGTGAAGTACTTCTGAATCATATTGACGTGGATTGCTTCCGCGTCCATGACGGTCGATTTTCCGGGTTCGTACTGCAGGGTGATCCAGTTGGCAAAGAATTCGAAAAACTTACCCTGGTAACCGGTTTTGGCGAGCAGCCGGTCGGCCGCCACGATAATCGAATCGGCGTTTTGTGGCGTCAACTCTTTAATGTAGCGATTCAGCTTCGTTTTGATGACCGGCGTGCGGAGTAGGCGGGCGTCGCTGAAGTCTACCCCATCCCAAAAATGGTAGCGAAAATCAGCGACCTGAGCGACCTCATCTGGATCGCCATTGGGAAGGCGGAGATCCTTCAGGTTGGGATTTTGGCCGGCGCGCTTGAAGGTCGTAAACAGCGAGTTGGGGGCTTTGGCAAAGATCTCTTCCAACTTCGCTTGTCGCTTGGCCACTAATGCTCGGCGATCCGCGGCTGCCGCATCGTACTCCGGGGTACCCGCACGTAATCCGGACCGGCGATTGCTCAATGCCTGGAATTCTGACTGGAGGGACTGCTCGTACGCCATGGCTTCGTACAACAGCTTGGTATCGTCCTGCCCTTCAATTTTAGCCGTTGCCGCCAGGTTACTCATATCCCCACTCATGGTAAAAGTCTGATCGTCGGAGATCATGATCTGGATACCGTTACCGGTGGGCAAGTACACGAGGTAATGGCCGGGGTTGTAAGGATCATCGCGCTGGAAGACCATGGTGTTACCTTCGACACTTGCGCTGTCTACCCGGAATTGCTGGTCCATGAACTGCCCGACCAGTAGTGCCCCTTTGATGGGCGTATTCTCTAGTATGATCCGGATGTTTGGCGCTTCTGCGTTAGAAAGATCCACCTCTTGAGGAGCAGATTGCGCGGCGTTGCCGGAGGTTGCCGTAGAGTTAGAAGAAGCCACCGCCGCGTCGCCGCAGGATACCAGGACGCAAAGGGCAAAAAGAAGGGATAGTAAGCGCATTCAGGAGATCATTCAGGGATGAAACATCGTCCGCCAACCCACTCGGAGATCGGGACAGGACTAACGGGGGCGCAAGTTACGGCGATGAGGCTACTGTGGGAAATGACGCAGGTTAATACAATGCCAATGGCATTCGCACCTCGAAGGGACACGCTAGTTGGCCTATGGTCACAATGGAGGTTGCTGGATGATCATGGGTTTTAGTAGTTCCTGGAGTTGCCTCCGGCGGTTGCGGGAGAATAAGCAGAGCATGTAGAGAAACCGAGGAAGTCTACGTTTAACCCCGGAGGGGTTCACCTATTAGCCCGGGGTTAACGGCGCAGCCGTCTCGCCCCGGCGCAAAAGCCAAAGTCTCCCGGAGGGAGACGCTAGTTAGCCTAGGGTCAAGACGGCGGTAGCCGGACGACCCTAGGTTTTCGTTATATACGGTCGTGATCGCCAAAAGCTCTAAGTTCGAACGGCGCGACGGGGAGGGGCTTTCCCAAAAAGCAGAAGGGCCATCCCTCCGACCGCCGCCAGGCAGCAGCGAAGCTAACAGAATGGCCCAATTATGCGAGTGGAGCGGATTACAAGATGACTCCTTTCAGTCGTGATCGCCAAAGGCTCCGAGTTCGAACGGCGCGACGGGGAGGGGCTTTCCCAAAAAGCAGAAGGGCCATCCCTCCGAAGAAGAATGGCCCAATTATGCGAGTGGAGCGGATTACAAGATTCGAACCTGCGACCTCAACCTTGGCAAGGTTGCGCTCTACCAACTGAGCTAAATCCGCGTCTGCTGGCTGCTCAGCCAAGTGCCCTATTTTGTAAGGCGCTGCAAATATACGTGCGCCCATTCCACCCCTGCAAGGGTTTTTGGCAAATTATCCTCAATTTTTGGCGGCAACCAGTCCAAACTATTGATTGTCAACCAGATAAAATTGGCGGATTTTTCTTGAGCGCCTGGCTACAATTGTAATAGGTCTGCGACCTCCCTTTTCTCGCGCACCGGCCCGAGGCGGGAGAGCTTGAGAGTAGCCATCGCACGCCCGGCACGAGCGCACTCATTTAGCGAGCGGTCTTCCGTATAGGCGGCGAGGAAGCCGGACCAGAAAGCATCGCCGGCGCCGGTGGTATCCACTACGTCCACGGGGTTGGCGGGTAGGTGGAAGCTTTCTTCGGCGGACTGTACGAAACACCCTTCTCCTCCTAAGGTCAGGCAGACGGCGTGGGCGCCCAAATCCAGCAGACCGGTGGCCGCGACTTTCGGGTCGGTGATGGGCTCCCCGACCAGTCTTTCGTAATCAACGTCGCTCATTTTGATGAGGGCACCCGCGGCGGCTATTCGCCTCAGGGTGGCGATGGCTTCCTCGCGCTTGCCCTCCCAGATCTTGGCGGCGTAATTAAAGTCCGTACTCAACCTGGCACCTGCGGCAGCGCCCTGATCCATTTGGTCGAGAATAACGGACCGAGCGGGCTCGTGGCTCAGGGCGAAAGCAGTGGTGTGCATCACCTTAAGCTTATCGAGATCCAGGTAGGCGAACTGCTCGGCGCTCAGGTGGCGGTCGGCGCTGCGGTAGGCTTCGAACTGGCTGACCTCCTTGCTCTTGGTGACCAAGATCAAGGTCGTAGGTAGAGGCAACTGAGCGATGCCCATGGTTTCCACACCCGCTGCGGCCACCTCTTCGATGAGGAGCTGACCGGCAGCATCACGACCAACGGCAGCAATGAGGCCAACGGATTTCCCCAACCTCGCCAGGTTCATCGCCAGGTTGGCCGGGCTGCCCCCGGCGAGGCGTTCGTAGCTTCTGGCGGAGGCAAAATCGTCGGCGTAATCCGTGCTGATCATGTCGATGAGTAATTCGCCGATGCAGGCAATCTCGGGGCTGGGGAGGGTAATCATGGGGTTAAATGTAGGATTTCAACGTGCATTCGCTAGGCGATAGTAAAACACTCAACAAATATTTACCGGATAGTGCTGGCGGAATATCAACATTCAGGACCTATTTATATTTATACCTGAAATCCATCCCACTGCATGAACGCTTCCCAACAACGCGCCTCCGACCTGAATAAAATTGCTTCCCACCGCTTTGACCTCGTCGTCATTGGTGGAGGCATTACCGGTGCTGGCGTGGCGCTCGATGCGGCCAGCCGGGGGTTAGACGTACTCGTCATCGAGCGCAACGATTTTGCTTCGGGCACGAGCTCTAAATCCACCAAGCTCATTCACGGTGGCCTGCGTTACCTCAAGAACCTGGAGATCGGCCTCGTACGAGAAGTCGGGCAGGAACGCGCCGTCGTCCACGAATTGGCGCCCCACCTCGTCCGTCCCGAAAAGATGTTGCTTCCTCTCGTTGAGGGTGGCTCTCTCGGCAAGCTATCCACCAGCATGGCACTGTGGGTATACGATTTCCTGGCGGACGTGGAAGGCGACGACAAGCGCGTCATGCTGAGCAAGGAAGAAACCGCGGATTACGAACCGCTCCTGCGCGACGACATCCTTAAAGGCGGAGGCTTCTACGCCGAGTACCGGACGGACGACGCCCGCCTCACCATCGAAAACATCAAGACGGCCGTAGCACACGGCGCTACCGCTCTGAACTACGTAGAGGCCGTCGACTTCACCTACGACGAAGCAGAAAAGATCAACGGCGTCGTCATGCACGATCGCCACACGGATGCCCGCATCACCGTGAGCACTGAACACGTCATCAGCTGTACCGGACCGTGGGTGGACGACCTGCGTAAGGTAGATAAGAGCATGACCAACCGCGGGGTATTCCTCTCCAAAGGCGTTCACATCGTGGTGGCCCGCGAGCGCCTACCGTTGCAGCACGCCGTTTATTTCGACGTGTCGGACGGCCGGATGCTTTTCGCTATCCCTCGTTTGCGCTGTACCTACATCGGTACTACGGATACGCCGTACAAAGGTGACCCTGACGCCATCCCCACCTACCTGGAGGACGTGCAGTACTTGCTGGACGGGACAAACGCCATTTTCCCCGACGTTAACCTCGTCGTGGAGGACGTAGAATCCAGCTGGGCCGGTGTCCGCCCCCTCATTTACGAGCAGGGGAAATCCGCCGGCGAAATGTCGCGCAAGGACGAGATCTTCGAGTCTAAGTCTGGCCTCCTCAGCATCGCGGGTGGCAAGCTCACTGGTTACCGCAAAATGGCCGAACGCGTCGTGGACCGGGTCGGGAAACAAATGCGGGAGGACGGAGAAAAATTGAAAGACACCCATACCAAGGAGATCGAACTGACCGGTGGCCCCTTCAAGGATTTCGAGGAGGTGCTGAACTACGAAAAAACCGTCGCTAACCACTTACTGGCCGCCAGCCTCGCGCCGGACCGCGCTGGTTACCTCGTCGCCAATTACGGGAAGCAAAGCCCGGAGATCATCGATGCTTCCGTGCTGCGCGCGGAGGGCACTGACGTGGCGCGTCTGGCTTGCGCCGAAGCTGCCTTTTGTATCGAAAAAGAGTTCGCCCTCTACCCCATCGACTGGGTGGAGCGTCGGTCTGGCCGCCTGTACTTCGACATGCCGTCCATCGAGCCGGTTTTGGAAGAAGTTGTTGCCGTGTTCGCCAGCGCTTACGATTACGACGAAGCTACCCGGATTGCTGAAATGGACAAGGTTCGCGCCGCGATCAGCTGGGTGAGTGAATTCCGCCCGGAGCCGGTCGCAGTGGCATAAAGATCACTCGATCAATTGGCGTTCTTCGTTATAAAGCCCGGCCAATACTGAGTTGCCGTCATCATCCACCCGCAGGCCGCCGTAGCGGGCTTCGGCGAAATCATCCTCCCGGCCTTCCTGGAAGAAGTAGGAGTTGGCACCGATATCGGTGTCCCATTCCGAGTTGCGGTAAGGGAGCAGGATCTCACCTGGCTCCAGGGGTAATTTATCTTGCTGGTAGCGCTGTGCCTCCCCTACCCCATCCTCATCGAGCCGGATCACGACGTACCCTTGTTTGCCGTATACCTCGCCGTACTTCCGTTGCGCGATGGCGTATTCGAGGCGCATGTAGTCGCCCTGCATGAGTGAGCGCGGGTCGATGGGTACCAGTTCGAGGAGTACCAGTTGACCCTCCTTTAACAGAGTTTCTTTACTGCTGATACTCATGGCCAGAAAACCGAAAAGGATCAGCAAATTGATCAGGATCAGGTGCTTAGTGGAGAATTTCATCGGTCGCAAGTTTTTTACGCACCACGGCGTAGCCAATCAAATAGAACGCCCCGGCACCAATAAGCAGAAACGATTTGTTCAACAAGGAGATGTTCAAGTCGTAGTAAAACTGTCCAATAAAGTAGAGGAAAGCAGCAATTCCGAGCATCAAACCCAAACGGTAGCCTTGTTTTACGGAGAGCATAATCACCAGGATGGCGGGCGCTGCCGCAGGTGCAAAAGTGAAGGGCAAGAAGAGAAGACCTACGCCAAGCAGGTAGGGAATCCACTGGTTAGGGTCCGGCCAGTGACGCTTCAGGACGAGGTACGCGACGTACAGGGCCGGGAGTAATAGCCACTCCAGGGTAGGAAAACCGAAGGGATAATAAAACTGCTCGTAGCTACTGAATAGGCCAACCCAACGCACGAATATCGCCCCAGCGATTAGGGACACCATCGTACCGGTACGAATGGCCCCGTACCTGCGGGCCAGCCACGGAGACGCATTCACAATTCTGACCTCCAGCAACATCCAGGCGGCCAGGAACATTCCCATCCCCAGTACGTAGAGACGCGGCAGGTACTGTAGTGCTCCACCATCCGGATCGAAGGTACCGATGAGAAACCCCGCGTGCATACCCGTTACGAGGAGGACGCGAAGCACGCTACTCTTGGCAATACTTAGTAAGACCAGACACATCACCGCGACGGACAGCATCACCGTGCGGAAGGAGGGTTCCGACCATTCCAGCCAGGCGGCGATGAAAAGGAGAATACCAGTCGTGACGCCGGATACGCTGAGGGCGCCCAGGAAGTCTCCCTGTTTGCCACGGTCCATGGCGATCCCGACACCAATGAAAAGTATTCCCAATGCCAACCTTCCCTCCGGTTCGTCGAGTAGGCCGGCGAGGGCCAGGAAAGCGATGATGGCTACCATAGCCAACAGGCCACCCGCCAGGCTGAGGAGTTGGAGACCGATGCTTGGTTTTTCCCGCTCCAGTTGGTGGTATTCCGTTTCCAATGCTGATGAGGGACTATCCTCCGGATTCAGGGGTAGGTTTGGTTCTTCATTTGGATCCAATATCACTACAGGCTCGTCCAGATTGCTTGCCTTTTGCTGAGCACCTGCGGCAGCGCCCACCTGATTGCTTAATTGCAACTCCGAATCTTCTTCGTCTCGCCAGTATTTCCGGAGGATATTCAGGGAGAGCACGGTCGCCGTAGTGGCACCAAGCGTCCAGAAGGATGCGATAAGAATTGCTTCCGTCGTTTCCGAGCCGCTGACGATCAATACCGCAATAGATACGATCAGGGATAAGGCCATGCTGGCCATCAAGCCCAACCAGCGATACGCCTTACCGACGACGAGTGCTAAAACGATTACGATTAGAATGGCAAACCGAATGATTACGTAGCGGCCATTTTCGTCGTCGTGCCAGGTGCTGAACATGATGGCTACGCAGCCTAACGTAGCGACGGCCAGGGCAATCACGTTGAGGAACCACCTCGGATAGGGTTTTGAACGTTTTCTGGACCAGGTGGCCAGCCCGAGCAGAATCAGTGCAGACAAAACGAACTGAATACTGAGCATTTCGTAGGTACGCCAACCGTTCAGCATCTGCTCACCGTAGAAATAGAGCGTGAAGTTGAAGGCCGCCAACCAGATCAACCACAGTGCCGGAAAATCGACGACGATGGCCCAGATGGTGATGAACCAAGTCCAGGCCAGGAAGTACTCGAAGGCATCCGCCCCGGTCTGGTAGATCTGCCCGTAAACCGCAAAAAGCCCCCCGACCATGAAGGCCGCTACGGTCATCAAGATCTTTCGGTTTCCCGCCGAGAATAAGTTGGTGAGGGCCAGCAACGTTGGCGTAGCCACCCCCAGCGCAGCGATGGTCAACTTCTGCCATTTGCTCAACGCGTCCCAGTTGAAGGCCAGGAGAAAGATGAGCCCGCAGGCGAGTAAACCCAGGCCAAAGGCGAGCAAACCGGTGGCGGTGAAGCGTTGCCAGGCCCGCGCGTTGGGTTCTACGTTTTCCTGTAGCCGTTGCGCGTAAGTAGGAGCGTCAATCTCTTTACGGGCCGCCAGAAATAGCAGGTACTTGTGGTAATTTCTCATAAGTGGACGCTTCGGTCGAAAGGCCAAACTCAAGTAGGGGCCAAGTTAGTGCCAGCCGGGGGCGGAACATCGACCAAAGAGCGCTGGCGGCCGATAAACGCCCAAGTTAGCAATCTACCAAACCATGCGGGGCATCATCGCGTTACGGTACGGAATTGACCTTACCCCGGGCGCACGACAATTAACTCCGATGCCCGGCCACCCAAACTACCAGCTTACCTCACTCCCCGATATGCGATACGAAGTTAAAATTGGCCTGCTGGCCATTGTGGCCATTGGCTTGGCCTTCTGGGGCTTTAAATACATTCAGGGGACGAACCTCTTTTCCAGCAGCAACGTGTACTACGTCAATTACGAGGACGTAGCCGGGCTTACCGTGGGTACGCCCGTACAGATCAGCGGGGTAATTGTCGGTTCAGTGAGTAACATTCAACTCGACCAGCAGACCAGGATCGTACAGGTGGAACTCGACATTCGGGATGAAATCAACATTCCCAAGGGCACTAAGGCCTATATCATCAGCATCAGCCTGCTGGGGGAAAAAGCCATTGACCTCACCTACGCCCAACCCTGCTTCGGCGAGGGAGACTGTGCACCGGACGGGGCTACCCTGGAAGGTGCCACGCGGAGCATCTTGGCCGGCTTCCTTGGCACCGAAGACGGGGAAGACCCACTGGGCGACTTTAAAGGTCAACTGTCCCAAACCATTGATAGTCTGCAGTATACACTCTTCGACGAAGAAAGCGACAACCCCATCGCCCGGAGTACGAATGACCTCGCCGTAGTGATGCAGAACCTGAAAGGCACCACCGCCCGCCTCGATCGCATCCTCAGCGCAAATGCCGGAGAGATCAATACGACGATGGATAACCTCGCCGAGATCAGCACTACCCTGGCTAACAAACAGGAAGCGCTCGCCGGCATCATCGACAACGCCAACGGCGTGAGCTCCAAGCTCAACCAACTTGAACTCGAGCAAACGATGACGGAGATCAACGGTGCCGTCACCGAGCTGCGGGGAACCCTCACGCGTGCTAACGGCGCCATCGAAGGCGTCGCCGACGTGATGGAAGACGTGAAGAACGGCGAAGGCACCCTTGGCAAGCTGCTGACGGATGACGAGATCTACAACCGCCTAAATTCAGCTACGCTTGAGGCTGACACCCTCTTCAGCGACCTGCAGGAACGCCCCTACCGCTACGTTCCTTTCAAGAGCCGCCGTAAGGTGCTGCGTCAGGACCGAAAAGACGCGGAGCTCGATACCGTGGGTCCAAAACAGTAAGCTCCTCCGGTTGGCCTAACCTATTCCTACCCCCTCCACCAAACGCCGAGCCCGTGCAAATTCTTTCTTCACCGGAGTTGCGCTCCCTCGACGAACTGACCGTCCATACGGAAGGAATCAGCAGCCTCGAGTTGATGGAACGGGCTTCTAAAGCCTTTACGAACGCATTCATCAAACTGTACCGGCCGAAGGATGGCCCGGTGCTCATCCTTTGCGGCAACGGCAACAATGGCGGAGACGGTTTGGCGGTAGCGCGCATGCTGGCTGGACTCAATTTCAAAGTGCACGTCCTGGTATTAGGTGGGTCCCGTAGTCCGGATAACAACACCAATCTGACGCGGGCCCGGCAGCAGGGTTTCCCGATTAATTTGTTGGAGGAACACCACAAGCTGCCCACTCCCGCTCCCGGCGTGATCCTTATTGACGCGCTGCTGGGTACGGGCCTTTCCAGGCCGCTATCCGGCTTCCTGGAACAGGTCGTAAAGTTCTATAGTCAGGTAGAAGGCCTTACCCGCATTGCTTTAGACCTCCCCAGTGGAATGCTGGCGGACGAGCCTTCGACTGGTACCATCATGCAGGCGGACCGGACGCTATCCCTCGGGTACCCGAAAGCAGCTTTGTTCGCACCGGAGAACGCCCCCTTCTTCGGTGAGGTGACGATCGTGCCCTTTGCGCTGCACGGGCCGGCGGCCGTCCGACACCTACGCCCGGAAGGATATTCCGCGCCGGATGTGTTGCTCGACGCGGCTACCGTCAGCAGGTTAATCAAGCCGCGCCGCGCCAATGACCATAAGGGCACCTTCGGGCACGCGCTGTTGGTAGCCGGATCCTTTGGCAAGATGGGCGCGGCGGTGCTGGCGGCCCGGGCTGTCCTCCGTTCCGGGGCGGGTTTGGTGACGGCGCACGTTCCCCGCAGTGGGTACGAGATCATGCAGATCGCTTTCCCCGAGGCCATGTGTACCGTTGATGCTCACCGTTACCACGCGACGGAGGTGGGCGACGTCAATCCATACGCCACCATTGGTATCGGCCCGGGCTTGGGCACCAAGAACCTCACGGTTAAACTCCTGAGCAATTTGCTGAAGCGGTACGACCGTCCCATGGTGCTCGACGCAGATGCCCTTAATATTCTGGGGCAGCATCAGGAGTTATTCGATGAAGTCCCGAAGGGTTCCATCCTGACGCCCCACCCCAAAGAATTCCAACGCTTGTTTGGCGATACTACGGATAGTTTTGCCCGGTGGCAGGTGCAACGGGAGATGGCAGTGCACTGGGGAATCTACATCGTGCTCAAGACCGGCTACACCACCATCGCCACCCCGGAAGGAAAGATCTACGCCAACCCGACCGGTAACCCCGGCATGGGGACGGCCGGTACGGGAGACGTGCTGACCGGATTGTTGACGGGTCTGCTGGCCCAGGGCTACGATTCGAAATCCGCCTGTCTGCTGGGTGTCTACCTTCACGGTCTGGCGGGTGATCTGGCGGCGGAGGATGGCACCCAGCAATTTCTGATTGCAGAAGATGTCATTAATAATCTCGGCGCCGCCTACCGGGAACTGCAGCGCCAGGTATGATCAATGCTTCGGCTTAATTAAAGCCAAATTCCTGATGAACATTCTCAGCGGTTGGGCGGGCAAATAATATTTGATCATCCTACGAAGTGTTGGAGGTAGTTTCCAATTAAACACTTATCTTTGCGCCCACTTTGAAACACCCAGTGTACCAACGGGTACGCAGTTTGGGGATTAGACCTTTAATCAAGGCACAAGCAATCAGCTAGTTATGTCCGCACAAGCACCATTCATTTTTCCACTTCGGGGACTTGGCCAGGGCCTGTACACTTACGAGTTGGTGGCCGACGATGCCTTTTTCGCGTCGTTCAAGGATGCTCCTGTCACACGGGCCGACATTAAGTTGGAACTTACCGTTGACCGGAGGACCCGCGAAATGACGTTAACCTTCGATTTTGCCGGTACGATCGCAACCACTTGCGACCGTTGCATGGCAGATATTGATCTTCCGATCGCCGGAAAAGAATCGCTCATCGCGAAATTTACCTCCGGCGCCGACGAGATGGAGGATGAGGCTAACCTCATATACCTTGATCCGGATACCAGTCTGTTCAATGCGGCACCCTACGCGTACGAATTGATCCTGCTGGCCATCCCTATGATCAGGACTTTTGACTGCCGTGAGGGTTCAGCTCCCTTCCCCTGCGATGAGGAAATGCTGGACCGGATCGACGACAGTATCGAATATGCTTCCGACGGTGACGTTAAGGAGGATGGCGATACGGACAAACCCAGCCCCTGGGATGTACTCAAAGATTTAAGCTAACAAGAAACTACTTACTACATAAATACAATTCGCCATGGCACATCCTAAGTCCCGGATCTCGAAGCAACGCAAGCGCAAGCGTCGTACTCACTACAAAGCTACCGAGCCTACCCTCACGGTTTGTAAGACAACCGGCGAAACGCACCAGCCTCACCGCGCCTACACGGACGCAGAAGGAAATATGTTCTACAACGGTAACCTCCTCGTGAAGGCACCCGAAGTAGCCGTCGAACTCGACGAAGACAGCACCGACGAGAACGAGTAAGGACCACCCTACTTAGTAAGTCGTTACTGCATCAGTAGCCTGCCGAATAATTTCGGCGGGCTTTTGGTGTTTTAAGGCGGTTGGTTTGAGCCACAGATATCCGTATGCATGCGGCAAGCCCAGTCTGCTTTTAGGTTAACTAAGGTTTTCAGGTTATTGACTAAACGGGGAACTTCCTATCTTCCGCAGTAGAAACCTAAACCATTTTAACCATGTACGGAAGATTCCTGTCTGCCCTTTTCTTGTTCCTATTTGTTTGCACCTGCGCCAGCGCCCAGGACGCGCTCGGCTACCAGAAGCCTCCGGATGATATTCTTAAGCTGGTGGACGTTCCCCTTGCCCCCGGCGTCCTGATGGATAAGAACAAGAAACGGATGGTCCTGCTTTACCGGGATGCCTACAAATCCATTGCCGAACTCAGCCAGCAGGAAATGCGTCTGGGTGGGCTGCGGATTGACCCCAAGACCAATATTGGGAGCCGAACTACCTACTACACTAACGTCGCGGTGCGGGATGTAAAGGGAATGGGAGCTGCCATGGACGTGACCGGCCTACCGGCAACGCCCCGACTATCCAACTTCAGTTGGTCGCCCGATCATTCCCAGATTGCGATGACGCACACAACGGATGCAGGCGTAGAAATCTGGCTACTGGACGTGGCAAGTGGTCAGGCGCGGCAGCTTACCAAGGCTACTGAAGGAGCCGTGAATGCCAATATGCGGGACGTCATTAACTGGTTCAAGGACGGAAAGAGCATGCTCGTCAAGTTCCTTCCCCAAGATAGAAAGCCGCTGATCGACGGCGCAACCGCAGTACCCACCGGCCCTACCATTTCTACGGCGGACGGCAAGAAAGCTCAGAACCGTACCTACCAGGATCTCCTGAAAAACCCGAACGACGAGCACAATTTCGAGCAACTCGCCCGGAGTGAAGTGCGCCAAGTTTTCACCGATGGCCGCCAGGAGAAGTGGCTGCCCACCGCGATGTACGGCAGCATCAGCCACAGCCCGGATGGCCGGTACGTGATGGTCAACCGGATTGAGAAGCCCTTTTCCTACCTCGTCCCTTACTACCGTTTCCCGAGTGTTACCTCCGTGTACGATGAGCAGGGTAAACTCGTCCAGATCGTAAATGAGGAGCCACTGGTGGAAGACCTCCCAAAAGGATTCATGGCGGTACAAAAAGGCCGCCGCTACGTAAGCTGGCGGGCGGATAAGGCGGCAGAGCTTATGTACGTAGAAGCGCTGGACGAAGGTGACCCCGCCAAAGAAGTGGAGTACCGAGACCAGGTGTTTACCCTCCCGGCTCCATTCAAGGGAGAAGGTCGCCCACTGGTAAAAACCATCGACCGCTTCGCCGGCATCGATTTTGCTACTGACGATCTCGCCTTCGCCTACGACCGGTGGTTCGACACGCGGAATACCCGCACTTACACCTTCAACCCGTCGGTGGGTGGAGAAGCAAAAGAAATCTCCAGCCGCA
The DNA here is from genome assembly GCF_001625015.1 of Lewinella sp. 4G2. Lineage (NCBI taxonomy): Bacteria > Pseudomonadati > Bacteroidota > Saprospiria > Saprospirales > Lewinellaceae > Lewinella > Lewinella sp. 4G2. The sequence continues at coordinate 4,063,295 of NZ_LVWJ02000014.1, forward strand.
ATTACCAGGATCGTTACAGCGACCCAGGTAGCTTCGTAGAGCACCGCAATGAGTATGGCCGCTACGTGGTGGCCGTCCACGATGGCAAGGCCAACCTTTTGGGTGCTGGATACACCAAGGAAGGCCAATTCCCATTCCTCGATGAAATGGACCTGGCGAGCGGCGAAACCAAGCGTTTGTACACATCCAAGCTTGACGGCAAGGTGGAAAATCTGCAAGACTACGACGCAGAAACCGGGCAGCTACAGGTACGGATCGAGGCACCGACGGACTACCCCAACTACTACTTCCGCAACGTGAAGACCAACCAGCTGACCCAGATCACCAACTTCGAGAACCCATTCGAGGCTCTGGGCAAGGTGCACAAGGAAGTCATCACCTACAACCGGGAAGACGGGCTGGAGCTTTCGGGCACCCTGTATCTACCCGTCGGCTACGATAAGGATAAGAAGGAAAAGATGCCCATGATCCTCTGGGCTTACCCGCGGGAATACAAGGACAAGGCAAGTGCCTCCCAGACAACGGCCAACGCCAATAAATTCATCTACCCCTACTACGGCAGCCCCGTATACTGGGTGACGCGTGGGTACGTAGTCCTCGACGGCGCGGCCTTCCCCATCGTGGGTGAAGGGGACACGGAACCTAACGATTCCTTCCGCAAGCAGTTGGTGGATAACGCCAAAGCCGCCATTGATGCGGTGGACGACCTGGGTTACATAGATCGCGAACGGGTGGCCGTGGGCGGTCATAGTTACGGTGCTTTCATGGTAGCGAACCTCCTCTCCCACTCCGACCTGTTCGCCGCCGGCATTGCCCGTTCGGGCGCCTACAACCGGACGCTGACGCCATTTGGTTTCCAATCTGAGCAACGCTCTTACTGGGATGCGCCGGAAGTGTACAACACCATGTCCCCCTTCATGCACGCCGACAAAATGAAGACGCCGTTGCTGCTCGTCCACGGCGAGGCGGACAACAACTCAGGGACCTATCCACTGCAGTCGGAACGCTATTTCAATGCGTTGAAAGGGCTGGGCGCTACCGTTCGTTTGGTCATGCTACCGAAGGAAAGCCACGGATACCGGGCGAAGGAATCGATTTTGCACTTGTTGTGGGAACAAGACCAGTGGATGGAGAAATGGGTTAAGAATAAGGGAAGGGTGCGGCCGTAGGCCGATTTGCGATATGCGATATGCGATTCTCGATTCTCGATTTGGCTGCCGCTGTTTCATAGCTACCGCTGTTTCATGGCTGCCGCTGTGGAAGATATGTGATATGCGATATTTGATAGGTGATATTTGATTTGGCTACCGCTGTGAGAGATATGGGATATGGGATATTTGATAGGTGATTTTTGATTTGGCTACCGCTGTTTCATGGCTGCCGCCGTTACCTAGCTACCGCTATTTCATGGCTACCGCTGTTACGTTTTCACCGTGACAGCGGTAGTTTATTTCTATCATTGTGGTATTGCTAAACCAACCTTTGAGCTACTATGAGAAAAGTGATTAACACGCCCGACGCACCCGCGCCCGTTGGGGCTTACAACCAGGCGATTGCCCATAACGGGGTACTCTACTTGAGTGGCCAGATCGCCATTGACCCGGCTACGAATGAATTACTGACGGATGACCTGGAGGTGGAGACCCGGCGTGTATTGGACAATATGGGGGCGGTGCTGAAAGCCGGGGGCGCCAGTTTCGCCAGCGTGATCAAGTGTAGCGTATTCGTGAGCGACATTGAGAATTTTGGTAGGATCAACGCCATTTACAGTGAGTACTTCGACGCGGAAGAAGCCCCGGCACGCGAATTGGTGGAGGTCGCAAATTTGCCGAAATATGTGAACGTAGAGATCAGTTGTATTGCGGCGATTGAGTAATTACTTCTAAGGCAGGAAGGTGCTACTTTTTGGGGCGCCAGGTGGTGATCTCTAATTCGGCCCGGATGGTACCGGCCGCTAGGTCGCGTTCTACTTTCGTGACGGTACCCGTTGCGAAACCGACAGCTTGGTCTCCGGTAAATATACTATTGGGAAACATAGCAGAATAGGTGATACCAGAGCCATCTGCCAGTACTACGGGGCTCTTTTCCGTTGTGTGCGTTGCCACCTTACTTGTTGTCGGGGTCACTTCGAATTGCCAGTCCTTGAAGACGCTCCCTTCTTCCAGGACGGGTTCCATGCGGCCGTGTTCGCTCATGCGTTTAAAGGCCAATTTGGCCAGGCGCTGGTCTTCGGGGAAGGCAGCGTCATCGAACGGGGAACTGGTGCAGGCGAAGCTAAAGAGCAAAAGAGCGGAGAAGATAATTCTAAGCATATCGGAAAGGAAGTCGTATGGTCCAGGTAGGTTTAGGTTTCGCCTTCTGAGCGGTGGGTTTGCATCACGCGGTCGACCCAACCGAGGACAGGCTTTACGCTCAGCCCGTGCAGAAAGATGGAAACCAGCATGGTAAAGTTAACGATACTCCACACCTGATCAATTTCCGGAAAGGCTTCGGAGTTATGGGCGTAGGCCAAATAGTAAAGGGAACCTACCCCGCGAATCCCGAAGTAACTGATGGCCATCCTTTCCACGAAAGGCAACTTCGACGGTAGAAATGAGACTAAACCCGCCAGCGGTCGAATAACCAGGAGTAAGGCTAAGCCCAGTAAGGCTCCCGGCCACGTCAGGTCGGACAGTCCACCGGTGGCCGTGATCCCACCGAAGGCGATGAGAAAGATGCCCAGTACTGCCTGCTCTACCTGGTCGATGGCCTCGTAGCTTTCTTGTTGAGCTTCCGTGTCCACGTCCCGATGGCGGGAAGCGACTACGGCGGCCACGAAGACGGCCAGGAAGCCGTAGCCTTCGGCAATCTCCGTAATGGAGTACGTCAGCAGCGTTGCGGCCAGGATGAAGAAGCCTTCTTCAATTTCGGTATCCCGTTCCTTCTTCATCCGCTGCAAGAACTTGGCGAATAGCCACGCCAAGCCCAGCCCCAGCGCCCAGCCCATTAGTGTACCAACGGCAATGCGGTACCCAAAATCCCACCAGGCCCACGTCAGGACGGCATCACTTACGTTGGTAGCACCTACGAGCGCAATGGCCAAGTAGACGAACGGGAATGCCAACCCATCATTCAGCCCCGCCTCCAATGTTAGACCAAACCGGACCTCATCCCCCGGGCTATCGTCCTCGGGCGGGCCCACCTGGACGTTGGCCGCCAGAACGGGGTCCGTCGGGGCCAGCACCGCTCCCAAAAGGATCGCGGAGGCCGGCGCCAGCCCAATCCACGCCCATCCCAAGATCGCGAGGGCAGCGATCGTCAGAGGCATGGCGATGGCCAGGAGGTACCAGCCCGTCGCCCAATTCTTTAAACTGGGAGAGCGTGTAATCTTCAGGCCCGTCCCCGCCAACGAGATGATGACGATGAACTCGGTGATGTATTCCATCAACTGCCGGTCCACCCGCTGGTCTTCCGGGTTCATAAGGGGCAACTCCAAAGGAAGGCTGAAAACGGCGAAGCCGAAGGCCACGTAAATGATGGGCAGTGTCAGGATACGGTTCCGGAGCAGGCCCGGTAGCATGAACGTTCCCAGCAAGGCAATACCAGCAAGAAGCAGTAACAGGATGTGGGTCGTCAAGGCGGCGTAAGTTGTAACCGTCCTAACCGCAATCTTCGCCACAGGTTTTCCCAACACGCAAAAGGCCGGCACCCATTGCTGGATACCGGCCCTTTGCCGCTCTTCCGTCCTTACCTCGCACCCGCGGCAGCGCCCCGCTGTGAATTGGTAGGCGAATAGCAGATGATTAGTTGATGACGTTCCCCTGCTTATCGTATTGCTTGATCTCACCCGATTTGATGCGGCGCATATAGTCCGACAACGCACGGCGGACGTTGGGCATCAGGATGTAAAGACCCAGCACGTTGGGGAAACACATGGCGAAGATCATGGCATCGCCAAAACCAAAGACCGCCCGCGCGCTAATCGCCGAACCGATGACGACGAAAAGGCAGAACAGCACCTTATAAATAATTTCGTTGACGACGGACTCACCAAACAGGTAAGTCCAACACTTCATGCCGTAGTAGGACCAGCTGATCATGGTAGATAGCGCAAAGAGGATGACCGCAAACGCAAGCACGGTGGGGAACCAACTGATGACCGAACCGAAGGCCGCGGAAGTAACGCTGATGTCCGCAATCTCGCCGGAGTTGAGGCCATTCAGGGCCCACTCACCACCATTGCCACCGTAGTTCGTGATGATGATCACCAGGGCGGTGATGGTACAGATGACGACCGTATCAATGAAGGGCTCCAGCAAGGCAACGACACCTTCGCTGATGGGCTCATCCGTTTTCGCCGCCGAGTGGGCGATAGAGGCGGAACCAACACCGGCCTCGTTAGAGAAAGCCGAGCGGCGGAAGCCCTGAATCAGTACACCAATGAAGCCACCGTACATAGCGTCCGAAGCAAACGCACCACTGAAGATGCTGCCGAAAGCGGCGGGGATATCGGTGAAGTGGTACCCCAGCACGATCAGCGCACCTACGAGGTAAATACCGACCATGAAGGGGACGATGCGCTCCGTCACCTTGGCAATACTCTTAATACCACCAATGATGATGAGGCCAACGACGACGGCGACGATGGCGCCGAAAATCCAGCCGTTGCCGTAGAAAAAGGATTCCGTTCCACCCGTCACCGCGATGAGTTGGCTGGTAGCCTGATTGATCTGAACCATGTTACCACCACCGAAACTACCGCCGATACAGAAGATGGCGAACAGCACGGCCAGCACCTTGCCGACCGTCGGCCAAATGCCGCCCTTTTCGGCCAGTCCTTTGTCGAGGTAGTACATCGGGCCACCGGAGACGGAGCCGTCGGCATTAACGTTACGGTACATGAGGCCGAGCGAAACTTCGGTGAATTTTGAGGTCATGCCCAGTAATCCGGCGAAAATCATCCAGAAAGTTGCGCCCGGGCCACCGATGCCGACGGCCGCGGCTACCCCGGCGATGTTACCAACACCAACGGTTCCGGAGAGTGCCGCGGTAAGGGCCTGGAAGTGAGACACCTCACCGGCATCGTTGGGGTTATCAAACTTTCCGCGGACGACGTCCAGGGCGTGCTTGAAGCCAGTAATGTTGATGAAACCCATGTAAATGGTGAAGACCACCGCGCCAACAATCAGCCAGGGTAAAACAAAGGGAATCCCCTCCGCGACCTGAACAAAAACAACAGACTCAACCGCTGCGGTAATCGGCTCAAAAATGTTCTGCAACGTGGCATCGAACCCGGTGGGTTCATCCTGGGCCAGCAGAAAAAGAGGAGACAGTAGTGTGGCTAAGGAAAGAAAGTACTTCTTCAAGGCGTTGTTGCATGAATCGGGCCTGATTCCCCTCATAAACGGCTAGTATAAATTTGGGCTGGAGCCCATATCTTTGGTTTACGACAACTAAATCAATAGATTTCCAGCCCATGTCAAAGATAAAGAAGGACGAGCGATTTGAAGTAAAAGATAAGCAGGATTACCGGGTAGTCAACTGGGCGGAGTACAACAAAGCCCTGGAAAATCGTGGTAACATCACGTTTATTATTGACGAGTCGGTCACCCAAAATTGGTATAGTGACTCGCCAGCCCAGAGAGGTGCTCAAGAAACTTATAGTGATACCTGTATCGAGGCCATTATGATGATCAAGACTATTTTTCGGTTACCCTATCGACAGTCTCGTGGTTTTACCGTGGGTCTGCTTCAACTCATGGACCTAGCGCACCTGAAAGTACCAAGTTTTACACAGGTTAACCGCCGTTTTCGCACTCTCAACATTAGTCCTTTTGCGATTCCAGCTAGCGGCCCGATCACGATTGCGATAGACTCGACGGGAGTCAAGGTTTACGGTGAAGGCGAGTGGAAATGCCGCAAGCACGGATGGAGCAAGCGTCGTACCTGGCGTAAACTTCATTTGGGTGTTGATCCTTGCACTGGCTTTATTCATTGCCATATCACGACGACTAACTCCGAGAGCGATGAATCTCAGGTAAATGATCTTCTCGATCAGGTCGAAGCCGAAATCGATGAGGTCTACCTTGATGGTGCTTATGATGCACAGAGTTGCTACGATGGTTTATTGGAGCGAGATATTTGGCCTGTCATTCCACCTCAGAGAGGCGCGGTGAAATGGTATTGGGAGGAACCGGGTGATGCCGATGACTATCCTCGCAATCAATTTATTAAACGCATAGAAGAAGTCGGAAGGGCAGAATGGAAAAAAGAAGCCGATTACCACCAACGAAGTTTATCTGAGACGGCGATGTACCGTTATAAAACCATCTTTGGTCCAACCCACTACTCTCGATCACTTGAAACTCAAACGCAGGAAAACAAAATTAAAATCAAAGCACTCAATCATATGACAGCCCATGGCATGCCGATTTCTCAACTAAAAAATGCTTAATTAAATATTTTATGAGCGCAAGCTTTGTCTTAAATCTTCATGCAACAACGCCCTTCTTCAACATAAATGGTGGGTGTAAGCGAGCGTAGTGTTACGCGCAGAGAAAGTTGGAAAGCCCGAAGGTAATAAACTTTGTTAGCTGCTTTGGCGCGTAACCGGCCGGCCGGTGCGGATTACTTTCCGCCCCCTCCTTGTCACCGACATTTTCTTACCTTGGCTCGCAACGACCATGAAGGCTACCCCCAAGGACCAGGACATACAGTTATTCCAACGCCTCGCGGCGGGGGAATCTCAGGCGCTGGACGCCCTGTTCCGGCAGTACTACGTGGAACTCTGTCAGGTGGCGAATCGCTTCGTTCAGCGGGAATCTACCGCTGAGGACATTGTCCAGGATTTCTTCGTTTCCCTCTGGGAAAAACGAGCTACCCTGAACGCACCGGACAACGTGGGCTCCTACCTCCGCCGCTCCATTCGCAACCGTAGCCTTAATTACCTCCGCGATCAAAAAAGGATTCCAGTGGACGACGGTGAGGTTCCCGAAACTATCGCCGCCCAGGCAATTGGCAACAAGGAGGAGGAAGGCATGGGTCTGAAAACACGAATCAATCAAGCCATCAACCAACTACCCGAACGGTGTCGGCTCGTTTTCACCATGAGTAAATTGGAAGAGATGAGCCACCGCGAGATTGCGCAACGGCTGGATATTTCTACCAAGACGGTTGAGAACCAAATGACCCGCGCTTACCGCTACCTCCGGCAATGGCTGGCCCTACTTTGCGTGCTGAACGCCTTGATCTAAGCGTAATGGCGCCCGGAAGTCAGCCCCCCGACTAATCAACCGGCTTTTTTATGGGTGCGCTTGGGGGTGCGCATTAACTTTGGTGTCCTGAAGGCAGCATTCGCCTTTTAAGTTTTTTCCCCGCATGAGCTCACGTAGCCACGAAGACATTGATCAGCTAGCCGCCGCCTACGGGCGCGATTTTCAGCCCGACGTGGAGCAAGGTCTCCGCCGGCTCCACGCTACATTGAACCTTGACGCTGCTCCCAAAAGAAAACTACGCGTCGTCAGCCGCCGGTGGTTATCCATCGCGGCTACGTTCCTGCTGGTAGCTGCCGCTGGCCTTTACTTCTTGCTCGACCAACCTACCGTCTTCAGTAACTCTACTGCTGCTCCCCTCGCCTACAACTTGCCGGACGGGTCTTCCGTCGTGCTACAATCCGGAGCGGAGATATCATTTGATGATGAATTCGCCGAAACCGAGCGCCGGGTAGATCTACGGGGGCAGGGTTACTTCGAAATTGAAAAGGACGCCACTAAGCCATTCCTCGTGAGTGCGGGTGGCACCACCCTGCGCGTTACCGGCACGGCCTTCAACCTCCGCGTCACCGATGGCGAAATGGAAGTCGAAGTCTCGGAAGGCTCCGTAGAGTTAACCGACGAGGAGGCGACCGTTAAGATCGCCGCCAAACAGTGTGGACTCGCCAAAGCCGGCGCTGGCCCCCAAATGATGCCGGCACCCAACCTCAACCGCCACGCCTGGCGCACGGGTAAGCTCACCTTTGAAGACGCCCCCCTCAACGTCGTGCTCGCTACGTTGAGCAACAACTGGGATCTCGACATCGAAGCGCCCGCCGCCTGCGACTACAACATCAGCGCCGATTACGCCGAAATTAACGTCAAGGATATCCTCGACGGCGTCGCCAAACTTGGTGGCCTAAAGTGCGAAGCGGACGGTGAAAAAGCCTTCCGCCTGACTGGCTCTTGTGGGCAATAACTCTTCGCCTATAGTCCGTCACCATGCGCTTCCTGCTTCCATTGCTCCTGCTGCTATCCTGCTCCTTCTCGGGGGCGCTGGCGCAGGTGGATGCAAGGACCGAGCAAAAGGACTTCCCCCTCCCCCGCCGGACGATGCCCATCGAAAAGGCCCTCATCAAACTAAGGGCCGGCGGAGCTAATTTGAGTTACCGGCCGGACCAAATACCACAGTTAGCCATTCGGGTTCCCGGAGGCAAAAGAAGTTTGGGGGCCTGGCTCAGTTTTCTCCTGGCGGATACGGAACTGACCTACGAGCAAAACGCCGCTGGCTACCTCATCTACCCCGACCCCGATCTCCCCACCCGGATGATCAATCTCTACGGCGTGGTCACCGACGCCGAAACGGGCGAACGGCTGATCGGTGCTTCCATTCAGCTACCGGATGAACTAAGGGGGACGGTTTCCAACGAATACGGATTCTACTCCCTCCCCACCAATGGTGGTCGCCGGACCTTCCGGGCCAGCTACCTTGGGTACGAAGCTCAACAAATGGAAGTCCTGCTCCGTACGGACTCCACCATCAACTTTTCCCTGAGGCCCGACCGGGATCTTCCCGCCGTCATCATCCGCGCCTCCAGCACGGAGACCGGCTCCGGACCGCTGACGGACACCCGTTCCAGCATCGGAGCCGAAGAAGTCGACCGCGTCGGTGGCCCCGGCGGAGAAACGGACCCCTTACGGATTGCCCGCCTACTCCCCGGGGTTGAATCCGGTGCCGACGGAGTTGGCGGCCTCTTCATCCGTGGCAGCGAAAGTGGCCACAACCTGGTCCTGCTCGATGGCGTGCCCCTCTACAACCTTAACCACGCCGCCGGACTTTTCAGCATCTTTTCGAACGAGGCCATCAAGCGAGTCGATCTGTACCGCGACGGGATCCCGACACGCTTCGGTGGGCGGATCGGTGGGGTTCTGGACGTACACACCCGCGACGGCCACCTGTACGAAGCGCGGACCAGCACGGGCACCAGTATGCTCGCCGCTCACCTGACGAGTGAAGGCCCGATCAGCACTGGCAGGAGTTCCTACCTTCTGACGGGCCGGTACTTCTGGACGGGGGAAGTCTTGCGCCAACTAAGTGAAACCTACAAGGAAGACCTTGGCCGGGACGGACGGATCAACTACCAGGTTTACGATTTCAACCTTAAGCTGAACCAGCAGATCGGAGAAAAGGGCCGCCTCTACATCAGTCTGTTCCGGGGAGTTGATGACTACGCTAATCAGGCTACCTCGACCGATACCGTGGAGGTCAGGAATCCGGCTGGTACTGAATTTCGCTACGCCGCGCCGCGCCGTCGGTACGAAGACGTTCGCTGGGCCAACTCCGTTGGGGCCGTCCGCTACAACTACGTGTTCAATCGTCAGTTCTTTGGCAACTTCCGCGCTCACGTATCCGACCTCACCGTGCGGGCGGCCTACGAGCGTTCGGACAGTCTGAACGAAGTAACGTCGGGCATCAATTCGGGCGACATCTTTAGTGGGCGGTACGGTTCGGACATCACCCAGGTGGGTATCGCGTTTGATGGTCAGTACAATCGCTCCAATGGCGATGAACTTCGTTTCGGGGTGGAAGCGAACCGCCATTCCTTTACGCCTCAGCTGGCTTCCGGGCGGGTTCCACTTTCCTTTCATCCGCGCATTGCCTCGTTAGAGGAGTCGCAAACTATGACACCGATTGAGACCAGTGGGTACGTCAGTCTGACGGGCAAGGTGGCTGGTCTAAGTTACCGCGTAGGCTTGCGGGGGCAGCTTTGGCAGAACATGACCAATTACTTCAACGTGAGCCCCCGTTTGCTCGTGGCCGGCCGGCTTGGGACTAGGTCCACGTGGCGGGCGGCTTACGACGAGACGGTGCAGTCCGTACATCTGGTGAGTAGCACCGTTATTGGATTGCCTACGGATATCTGGGTGCCGGCTACGGCTGGTTTGCGGCCTTCGCGCAGCCGGCAGGTCAGCTTCAATTACCAGTATCAATTGAATAAGGCGTGGGATATTGAATCAGCGGTTTATTACCGTGACCTCAGTGATCTGGTTTTCTTTTCCGAAAGCAGCGGTGAATCAGGGTGGGCAAATGCGTTGAGCACGGGTAGTGGTTTTGCCCGCGGGGCGGAATTTACCCTCAGCCACTCCTCGCCGAAACTGCGCGGTTGGTTCAGTTACGTACTCAGCCAGAGCCGTCGCCAGTTTGACGAGGAGGTGAACCTCGGACGGGCCTTCGATTTTCGCTACGGGCGGACGCACGCCGTCAAGTTTGTTGCGATGTACAGCCCGAGCCCCAGAGTTTCACTGGCCGCTACCTGGCGGTTTGGTTCCGGCGCTAATTACAGTCTGAGTGAAGAATCCTTCCTACTCACCAATCCAGCCACGCTGACCACTGACGGGCAGGCGCAGACCATCGCCCTCATCAAAGACCTAAATGGCGTACGCCTCCCCGCCAACCACCGGCTAGATCTCAACGCGCGATTCACTTTGGGTGACCTGGACCGGAGCAGCAAAGCGGAGCATACGATCAGTCTAGGGGTCTATAATTTGTATAGCCGCCACAACCCGATCTACTACGATATTCAGACCACGTACTCGTCCCGCGACGATCAGTTGATTGCCAATCGCGACTTCGTGCAAGTGTACCTGGCTCCGATAACGCCGACTTTCTCCTACCGCATTCGATTTGGGCACGCCGGAATTGCCCGTTAAATGTAGGCGGGCTTACGTTTCGGCAAGTAAGCTTTTTTCCCTAAATTGCAGGAAAGTTGCCCGGTAGAGAATTCAGTAGCAACTTATTACAACTCAACCGACTAGACCACTTCAACATGTCCGATCTTCTATTCGCACACCGGTTTGCGTTCCGCTTTTTAGCGGCGCTGGCGCTGGTGCCGTGGATGATGGGTTGCGAAGAGGTGATTGAAAGTCCGTTTGAGATCGTAGAAAGCAAGTTGGTGATCTCGGCAAAATTGGCTCCGAACCATCCGGTGACGGTCCAGCTCACCGCCACCCAACCCGTTACGGGTGAGATCAACCTTTCCGACGTAAAGGGCGCTCAGGTAGTCCTTTTCGAAGGAACCGAAGTGATCGAAGAATTAGAATACGTAAAGAGTGGTGATGGTAAACCCGGCTTTTACCAAACGACGAACTTCCACCCCATTATCGGGCACGTTTATACCATCCATGCTTCCGCCGACGGATTTACTCCCGTCTCCGCGGAAAGTAAGATTCCCACCAGCGTAGAGATCACCTCTATTTCCCTCGCTGACCTGAGCACGATGGATATGCTGACCACACAAGTCTACGACTACGAGTTGGTAGTTGACTACGCTGACCCAGAGGACGCCACCAACTACTACGACTTGCGCATAAGCCAAGAGGTAATTCCCTACCGCGTCAGTACCGATGGTGATACAACCTTCTACCCAATGGTCCTGAAATCCGTGCAACCTCCCGGTATGTTTCTGGGTACGACGCCGCCCATTGGTGGCCAGGCAAGCGTCCTCATTCAGGATAAACCAATGGAAGATGGCGTGGCGATTCGCTTACAGAGTGTCATCGATCCTTCGAAGGAAATTTTGGGCAGCATTATTGCGGAACTTCGGACTGTCTCCGAGCCCTATTTCCTCTTTCAAAAGAACCTCCAGTCAGAAGGCCAGGTATTTACCGGCATCCTGGAACCGCGGGTCAACACCTACACGAACGTGACCTCCGGATACGGCGTCTTTGCTGGCTACAGTAGCTCCGTGCGTACTGTCAACGTGGGTAATAGATAGACCTTTCCAATTCTTAGCACTTTTAATTTTCGCGCCATTTTGTCAGACCGGCGCCGTATCTTTGCACCCCTAATCGGCCCCCACGCCGCGTGCATATGTACAATGACAACCCTACCATTAAGGACCTTCCGAAAGTAGTCGACGAAGCCAAGCAAGGTGAAGTTTTCGGAAGTGAATTCGCCCCCGTTCAGCCCGGTACCAAACAGTTCTACATCGAGAGCTACGGTTGCCAAATGAACTTTAGCGATTCCGAGATCGTCGCCTCCATCCTCGGTGAAGCCGGCTACGGCCCGACGCGTGATATGGAAGCGGCTGACCTCATTCTGGTCAACACCTGCTCCATTCGCGAAAAGGCGGAGGAAACGGTACGCAAACGCCTGCGCGTATTTGACAAGGTTAAGCAACGCAAACCAGGCACCATGATCGGTGTCCTCGGTTGCATGGCGGAGCGCCTGAAATCGAAGTTCCTCGAGGAAGAGAAGTTGGTCGACATCGTCGTCGGTCCCGATGCTTACCGGGATCTTCCCAGCCTAGTAGCCGGCGCAGAGGAAGGTGAAAAGGGCGTGAATGTCTTCCTGAGCCGCGAAGAGACTTACGCCGACATTAGTCCGGTACGCTTACAGTCTAACGGTGTAACGGCTTTCATCTCCATCATGCGTGGTTGCGACAATATGTGCTCCTTCTGCGTTGTGCCCTTCACCCGGGGCCGGGAACGGAGCCGCTCCGCATTCAGCATCGTAGCCGAAGCGACCGATCTGTTTGATAAAGGATTCCGGGAAGTAACCCTCCTGGGCCAAAACGTAGACAGCTACAAGTGGGAAAATCCCGAAAGCGGTGAAGTCGTCAACTTCGCTCAGTTGCTCACCATGACGGCCGCCGTTGACCCTGATCTCCGCATCCGCTTCAGCACCAGCCACCCCAAGGACATCACGGACGACGTGCTCTACGCCATGCGCGATCACGAGAACGTCTGTAAGTACATCCACCTGCCGGTACAGTCCGGCAATACCCGCGTCCTTGAACTGATGAACCGCACCTACACGCGGGAGTGGTACATCGAAAAGGTCAACCGCATCTACGAGATCATGCCCGACTGCGCCATTTCTTCAGACATCATCACCGGCTTCTGTACCGAGACCGAGGAGGAGCACCAGGAAACGCTCAGCATGGTGGAATTCGCCCGCTACAGTATGAGTTACATGTTCTTCTACAGCGAGCGCCCCGGTACTCCGGCCGCCCGTAAGTTTGAGGACGACATCCCGCTGGCCGTCAAGAAGCGTCGCCTCACGGAGGTGATTGAACTACAAACTAACATCAGCCGGGAGCTGAACGCCGCGGAAGTAGGAAAAACCTTCCGGGTACTCATCGAAGGCGACTCTAAAAAGTCGGACCAGGACTGGAAAGGGCGGACCACTCAGAACCGGATGGTCATCTTCCCAAAGGTTGGCCAGCACCAGCCCGGCGACTACGCTTTGGTGACCATCACCGACAGCACCAGCGCCACCCTATTTGGTTACGAAGTTCAACCCGGAAGCACGCGCACGAATGGCTAAGATCGATACCGTTAAAAGAAGGTATGGCATCGTTGGGCGTTCTCCAGCGCTTGACAATGCCCTGCAAACCGCCCTGCGCGTAGCAAGCACGGACCTATCCGTACTCATCACGGGTGAGTCTGGTGTGGGCAAGGAAGTGATGTCGCGGATCATCCACGACAATTCCCCCCGGAAGCACGCGGGTTTTATCGCCATAAACTGTGGAGCCCTACCTCCGGGCACCATCAACTCTGAATTATTCGGACACGAAAAGGGCGCCTACACTGACGCCCGCGCCGACCGTAAAGGATACTTCGAGACCCTAAATGGAGGCACCATCTTCCTCGACGAGATTGGGGAAATGCCACTGGAAACCCAAAGTTACCTGCTCCGCATCCTGGAGAACGGTGAGTTCATCCGCATGGGCTCCAGCACCGTCCTGAAGACGGACGTACGGGTGGTCGCCGCTACCAACCGTAAATTGATGGAGCGCGTTCAGGCCGGAAAATTCCGGGAGGACCTGTACTACCGATTAGCGACAGTTCCCATTGATCTACCCTCTTTACGGGAACGACCGGAAGACGTGTACCTACTCTTCCGCTACTTCGCCAACAACTTCGCGGAGAAGCAGAACATCGAGCCCATCCAGGTCGACGAAGAAGCGCGCTGGTTGCTGGAGAACTACACCTGGCCTGGTAACATCCGGGAATTGAAGAACAGCGCCGAGCGCATCAGTATCCTCTCCGAGAAAAGGGATCTCACTGCCGTCGATTTGGCGGAGATGATGCCACAGCTGATGAAGCGTAACCTCCCCGCCCTCCAACGCGATGCGCCCGCCGATGGCCAGGCCAATCTGCAGGAACGGGAAATTCTCTACAAGGTCCTCTTCGACATGAAAGAGGACATGAGCCAACTCAAGAGTCTCATCACTGAGCTGATCCGGACGAATGACCTACGCGTCCCCGATATGTCGCAGGTGCGTAGCTTGTCCCTTCCCGGCCAGTATCCCGCCGCCGCGGATGCCATCGACCGTTTCGCCGCCAATACCGAATCCGATCACGGTGGATACGGACTAAAGGACTTCACGAACGCTGCCCAACGCAGCCCGCGGGAACGGAACGTCCGTCACTCCCCTCCTCCCCCACCCCAAAACTTCAACCGCCCCAACGATGATGACCCCATCATCCTGGATGCTGAAATGGAACGCGCCTACGCCCAAACGGAGATTGTGGAAGAAGATCTCAGCCTGGCCAACGCCGAGAAGGAACTCATCAAGAAGGCCCTGAAAAAGCACAACAGCCGCCGCAAAGAAGCTGCCGCGGAGTTGGGGATCAGTGAGCGGACGCTGTATCGCAAGATTAAGGAGTATGAGGTGGATTGACAGTTTTTAGTCTGTAGTCTATAGTCTGTAGTCCCCCGTTTTGAGGTTCTCCAGGCGGCCTGCCATCCGAGCGCAGCGACAATGGGAGGTTCCTGGAGCGGCCGGTTTTAGTAGTTTACCCGCCACCAAACCCTTCCGCCTCATCTTCTCCCCATGAGATGTATTCCGTTCTTTTTAGGCACCACGGTATTACTTGCCCTCTTCGCCTGCACCGGCGACAGCGCCCAGAACCGGGGACACGGGAAGGCGATCCTGCCGTGGGAAGAAAACGGGCAATACTGGGCTTGGGAGGGTAAGGAACCGGTGCTGCTGTTGGGTGCGGGGACGGATGATAACCTGTTTCAAAGCCCAACTTTTATAGAGGAATTGGGGGTACTGAAGGACGCTGGCGGGAACTACGTACGCTGCGCGTTGCATTCGCGGGGAAAGCGGGACCGGGCACCATTTGCCGTTGATTCGTTGGCGCGACGGTTCGTGTTTGATGAGCCGGATAGTATTTACTGGGCGCGATTGGCGGACCTACTGGAGGTGGCCGCCGGCTACAATCACGTCGTTCAGCTGGAAGGGTGGCGGGGGGAATTGTACCAGCGGGATAGTTTGGCGACCGATGGTTTTGCCCGGGCGTTTGCGGAACAGGTCGCAGCAATAGCCGCGGGATATAGCAATATTCTGTACGCTCCGCTGGATGACATTAGCCCTGAGGACACGCTTTTTTCAAGTGAAGACTGGGCGGATAAGCGCGGACCTTTCTTCACCGATGACAGCCGGGACCAGTACGGGTTGGAGGGGCAAGCCCACTGGCGGTGGCTGTTGGAGCGTCATGGCCAAACCGACTATCCCCGCAACGCTGCGGCACTGACGGGACACGGCGCTAACCCGGCGGTGGTGGACGGAACGGCGCAATTTAACCGAGCCCTCCTGGCTGGCCACGCCGCCGTGCGCCACGCCCGCGAACCCATTGGCAGCGGGCTAAGTGGCGTCGCCCTTTCCAGCATCCGGACGATCCGGTCGATTGAGCGGACTTTCAAATTATGGAACCTCACCCCAGCACCGGAAATCATCGTCGGGGAACCGGGGGTGGCCTACCCGGCAAAGGATAGCTTGAATAATTACCTGGTTTACCTCGCCGGCCCGGGCTCCGTTACGGTACAACTGGATACGGAAGACCAACGGCCCATCCGGGTTTCCGTCGTGGGTTACCTCGGGACGCGGCGGTCGGAATTGTTGACGCCGCCCTACGGGTCGACGTTCACGATCAGTACCGAGGACGATCGGGGAGCTTGGTTATTAATGAAGAAAGAGGACTAGGCCTCTCGCAATGCTGCAAGGTCAACGGCGACAACGCCACGTTTTGCAATGACTTGGGCCCCGGCCCGATTGGCGAGTTTAGCGATATCCGGCAAGGCCATCCCCGCGGCTAAACCACACGCGGCGATGCTGATGACGGTATCGCCGGCGCCGCTGACGTCAGCTACGTCGCGGGCATCCGTAGCGTGGAGGGAGCTTTTTTTGCCGTCATTGACGTAAATACCGTGCTCACTGAGGGTGATCATGACCGACTTACAGCTGAGCTTTTCGAAAATGATGTCCGCTACCAGATCGAGAGAATTAAGGGTAGGTTTGACTACCATTTCTACCTGCTGCTGGATTTCCCGCAGGTTGGGTTTGAACAGCGTGCATTGCTGGAAGCTCCAGAATCCCTTGTTCTTGGGGTCCACTACGGTTGGGATGTCCCGCTGGCGGCACAATTCCAGTAATCGCTGGGTGAATTCAGAGTACAGGACACCCTTGTTGTAATCTTGGAAGAGTACCAGGTCGACGTTACCGGCATCAATCGTCCGGTGGATTTTGGTAAGCAAGCCTTCTTGGGGGGCGCCGACCAGGTCGGTCGTTACCTCCCGATCCACGCGCATTAATTGCTGGCCGTTGGCGGTGAGGCGGGTCTTTACCGTGGTGGGCCGGGATGGGTCGGCCATGATGAGATCGGCAGACAGATCCGCGTCGCGCAGCAATTGGCGGAGAAGAGGTCCGTTGGGGTCTTCCCCCACAATGCCGGCCAGCAGTACCGTTGCGCCGAGCGCCTTCAGGTTGAGGGCAACGTTGGCGGCCCCGCCGAGGCGGTTATCTTCCTTCCCGAGGGCAAGCACGGGCACGGGTGCTTCCGGGCTAATGCGGTCCACCTTGCCGTCGAGGTAGCGGTCGATCATGACGTCTCCAATGACCATGATGGTCAGGTCAGCGAAGGAGGGGATGGAGCTCAAGGGAAGCAGGCTTTAGGGGTGGCCAAAAACGGCGAAGGCACAAAAGCGCTGCTTGCGCAGTTCGTGCTTTTGTGCCTTCGGACGCAGTAAAATTAATTGCCTTCGGGCCTAGCCGAAGATCTCCGTTCCGGCGAAGTGGAACTGGCTTTCGATGTCGGCGTTCTCGTCGCTATCGGAACCGTGCACGGCGTTCTCACCGATGCTGGTGGCAAATTGCTTGCGAATGGTGCCTTCGGCGGCTTCGGCGGGGTTGGTGGCTCCGATGAGGGTACGGAAGTCGGCCACGGCGTTGTCTTTTTCCAGGACGGCCGCTACGATGGGGCCGCTGCTCATGAACTCGACGAGTTCACCGTAGAAAGGGCGCTCGGCGTGGACGGCGTAAAATTCGCCAGCTTTTTCCGCGCTGAGTTTAGTGTACTTCATGGCGACGATCTTGAAACCACCGGCGTTGATCTGCTGGAGGATAGCGCCGATGTGGCCGTTCTTGACGGCGTCGGGCTTGATCATGGTGAAGGTGCGGTTGGTAGCCATAACAATCAGATTTTTAGGTTATTTGGATGGGCCGCAAAGGTAGTATTTATAGCCTTAGTATTCAGCCGTTCCGTAGCCACCAATCTTCGCCGCGAAAGATTACCTTTGGCCGAATTCCCGACCAAGCCTCCGTTACCATGATCGCACAAATGAAACACATCGCCATCGCCGGCAATATCGGCGCCGGAAAAACCACTTTGTGTACCAAGCTGGGGCAACATTTTGGCTGGGACGTCCACTACGAAAGCGCGGACGATAACCCCTACCTGGCGGACTTCTACGAAGACATGGAAAGGTGGAGTTTTAACCTCCAGGTCTATTTCCTGCACAATCGTTTTGCCCAGATCATGGAGATCCAACGGGGGGAACGGACGGTGATCCAAGACCGGACCATCTACGAGGATGCCTTTATTTTCGCGCCCAACCTTCGCGATATGGGCATGCTTACCAAGCGGGATTTCGAGAATTACTCCTCGCTCTTCGAGACAATGAGCCAGAGCATTTCCCCGCCCGACCTACTGATTTACCTGCGCGCCGGAACGGGCACGCTCGTCTCCCATATCCAGAATCGGGGCCGTGAATACGAAGGGGCCATGAGCCTCAACTACCTCAAAAAGCTCAACCAGCGGTACGAGGATTGGATGAAGACCTACGATGCCGGCAAGAGCCTAATCATTGACGTCGATAACCTGGATTTCGCTAACAAGCCGGAGGATTTAGGTTACGTGGTCGAACGGGTACAGTCCAAACTTCACGGCTTGTTCTAGCGGGTAAATCAGCCTTTACTACCCTTCTGTATTTGCGTGATTTTCCGTTACGGTCACTTCATCGCCAACGGCCACCGACCCATCGCCACCTTCCCAGCAGGCGTTCATTCCGAACAGGATTTTGTTCCCCACTTTGCGCATGTTGCTCAGGGTGCCAAGCACGCGTAGGTCGCGGCCGCGGGTGCCGGGCTCATGGGTGATCATGATGCACCGAGCGCAGGGTTTGGGCAAGCGAAACTGGTGGGTACCGATCTCAAGTCTGAACCAGGCATCCTCGGCAAAAGCGGTTGGAGAATCGACTACGATGTTCGGGCGGAACCTCCGGACGTCGAGGGAAGCCTCCCCCATTTCGTGGGCGAGGGCCCGGAGGCTGGCGGTATTGGTGATGAGGTAGGGGTAACCATCGGCGAAGGAGACGGTCTCCTCCCCCTTCGCGTAACGGGTGTCGACCGGTCGGATGTCGTCGTCCTGCATGTACATCAGTCGGGCGTCCGGGATCCCCAATTTTCTGGTGAGGGCGTACATCGCATCGGAGTTGACTTCAGTAGCTTGGAAGGTATCGTCCCAAACGGTGACGGTGCTTTTGGTCCCCAACCTGGCACCTGCGACAGCGCCCACTACCTCATTGCTCGGTAGATGGCGGAACGTGAGTTCATCGCCAACCAGCTCTGCGGAGAATTCGGATAGCTGGACGTTGTTACGCTGGCTGATGAAGCGCCCGGATGCGTCGGCGAACATCCAGCGGCGGTCGTCAACGAAACCCCGTCCAAGCGGCTGCAGAGATTGGACGGACTGGCCACCCAGCGATTTGACCGGGTAGCGATATAGTTCAGTTACGTGCATCAGGCGGTGATCTCCTTACGCTCGAGGCTCGGGATGGCGACTTGCCCACGCAGCAGATCCTCCATCGTTTCGCGCTCACGAATGAGGTGGGCCTGGCCTTCGTAGACGAGTACCTCGGCGGGGCGATACCGACTGTTGTAGTTGCTGGCCATCATGAAGCTGTAGGCGCCGGCGTTGGCCATGGCGAGGATATCTCCCTCCCGCACCTCGGCGAGCTGGCGGTTGACGCCGAAGGTATCCGTCTCGCAGATGTACCCGACGATGCTGTAGATGCGGGGCTTACCGTCGGGATTGCTTACGTTGGTGATCTCGTGGTGGGCGTCGTAAAACATGGGCCGGATGAGGTGGTTGAGGCCGCTATCGACGCCGGCAAACACGGAAGCCGTGGTGGTCTTCACGACGTTGGTGCGAACCAAAAAATGACCGGATTCGCTAACGAGGAACTTGCCGGGCTCGAACATCAGTTCCAGCTCCCGGCCGTATTCGCCGCAGAACTCGTTGAAGCGCGCGCTGAGCTTTTCGCCAAGATCCTCAATGTCCGTAGCGATGCCGCCCGGCTTGTAGGGGACTTTAAAACCGGAACCGAAATCGAGGTAGTCCAGGTCGGGGAAGTCACCGGCCGCATTGAGCAGGATCTCTACCGCCCGTAGGAAAACCTCCGCGTCGTAGATGTCAGAACCGGTGTGCATGTGCAGTCCTTCGACGGTGATGCCGAGAGCTTTGACCACCTTCAGCACGTGGGGCACCTGGTGGATGCTGATGCCGAATTTGGAATCGATGTGGCCAACGCTGATCTTGGAATTCCCCCCCGCCATGATGTGCGGGTTGATGCGAATGCAAACCGGCGTATCCGGATGCTTGGCCCCGAATTGCTCGAGGATCGAGATATTATCGATGTTGAGACGTACGCCCTTAGCGGCGGCTTCTTCCACCTCATCAAGGCTGACGCAGTTGGGCGTGAAGAGGATATCGTGGGGATCGAAACCCGCCATCAGACCGAGCTGCACCTCCTGGATGGAAACGGTATCGAGACCGCTCCCGAGCTCCCGAAAAATGCGGAGTACGTTGAGGTTGGTTAGGGCCTTACAAGCGTAATTGATGCGGAGGCGTTTGACCTGCTTAAAGGCCTCGGCCATGCGTTTGTACTGACGTTTCATCGTCGCCGAATCGTAAACGTAGAGGGGTGCCTCGAACTGGTCTACAATGGAAAGGGCATCGACGCCGCCAATCTCGTAGCGGCCATTAGTCAGTGACATCATGGTTTGATGGGTTTAAATAAAGACAAATACGGAACGAGCCAACAAGTTTGGGTAGCGCTAAAGTTGTGCTGCGGGGCCCTTTCGGAATCTCCCCAATGAAATCGAAGCGTAGCCAAATAGTTGGCGAGCAAAGATAAGCCCCACCTAAATACGCGCATTGGCGGTCACACTTTATTACCTTACGCGCAAAGCTGATCCATGTACGACAAAACTTGCCTGCAGGCCTTCTACGAAAAAGAGGCCGCCAACCCCAATAAGCCCTACCTCCACCAACCCTTCGGTGAAAATTGGGAAACGTACACCTGGGGGGAAGTGGGTTCGATGGCCAAAAAGATGGCCCACTATCTACAGTCGCTAAACCTGCGGGAGCAGGCCCACATTGGCCTCGTCTCCAAAAACTGCCGGGAATGGATCATCGCTGACCTCGCCATCATGATGGCGGGTTACGTATCGGTCCCCTTCTTCCCCACCCTGACCGCGGACCAAATCAACGAAGTACTGGACCTGGGCGACGTCGACGCGCTCTTCGTCGGTAAACTCGAAGTGTGGGACGAGATGAAGAGCGGCGTACCCGAGGACATGCCCGTCATCGCCTTCCCTAAGTACGACGGGAACGACGAAGTGAAACGCGGTAAGAAATGGACGGACATCATCCATAACTCTCCAGAATTACAGACCAAGCCCATCAACAAACCGGATGATATTTGGACGATCATCTTCACCTCCGGCACCACGGGGACGCCGAAGGGCGTGATGCTAACGTACCAGATCCAGATCGCGCTGATGGATAATCTCTACGATGAAAACCCACTGGCAAACGATTACTCCGGCCAAAATCGCTACTTCAGCTTCCTGCCGATGAACCACGTGGCGGAGCGGGGCACCATCGAACTGATGTCCCTCACCCACGGCGGCGAGATCTTCTTTACGGAAAGCATCGAACGCTTCGCCGCCAACCTGAAGGACGCGCGGCCTACCTTCTTCTTCGCCGTGCCCCGGATCTGGACCAAACTCCGCCAGGGTGTCCTGAAGAAAATGCCACAGGAGAAGTTGGACAAATTGCTGAAGATCCCCGTCCTTGGTTGGTACGTGAAGCGGAAGATCCGCACCGGATTGGGCCTCGATAAGAGCCGCCGCAACGTGTCCGGAGCCGCCTTCATCAGCCAGGAGATGAAGGATTGGTGGGGCCGCATTGGCATCCCCATCTCCGAAGCCTACGCGATGACCGAGAACGGCGCCGTCGGCCACATGCTCTACGCCGACCAAAACCGGCCGGGCAGCGTGGGCCAAACCCTTCCGGGAACGGAGTGTAAGATTGACCCGGAGACGAATGAGGTACTTGTCCGCTCCGCCAACACTATGGTAGGCTACTACAAGGCACCCGAAAAGACGGCGGAAACCATCATCGACGGTTGGTTACACACGGGTGATCAGGGTCGGATCGATCAGGACGGCTTCCTCTATCTTACGGGCCGGGTGAAGGATACCTTTAAAACGGCGAAGGGCGAATACGTGATTCCCCAACCCATTGAGGACCGCTTTGCCGGCATCAACGACATTGAGCAGGTTTGCCTGCTGGGGCTCGGCCAACCGCAGCCCATCCTCCTCGCTACCCTCAGCGAAATCGGGGCGGCAAAGGACAAGCAGGACGTTGACGCCCTAATCTCCCAGCGCCTCGACGCGGTCAACGCCGACCTCGCCGGCCACGAGCGTATCGCGGCCATCGTTGTTACCCCAGATGATTTTACGGTGGAGAATGGTTTGCTCACGCCCACGCTCAAAGTGAAGCGGACGAAAGTCCACGAAGCTTACCAGGACCGACTTCCCGAATGGAGCAGCCTGCGGGGTGAGGTGATCTGGGCCTAAAGGCTGCCCTCAGTCTATAAGGTTTTTATGCTCGTGAGATGACGTAGGTACTTAAACTTTGGTCGTCGCGAAGATCCGCCGCAGCCGGTACTTGCCGGAAACGTGGGTGGCCGCAATCAGTAGTCCGCCAATGATGGCGATGTTCTTCATGAAGAGGATACTCTGGAGCCGGTAGTCGGCCGAGTCGGTAGGCAGGTCCCAAAAGTCGTGGACGATGAAGGTCAGGGGTACGAAGTAGATCAGCAGCAGTACCGCGCCGGTCCGCATCCGGTAGCCCAGCAACAGGGAGATGGCCCCAAGGATTAGAAAGAAGATTGTACCGTAGAGAAAGAAGTCCTGGTTCCACGTCAGGCCGTAAATGGTCATGGCTTCCTTGTTGAGTCGTTCGTACGCGACGTAGTCGTAAGCTTCAAAAAAGAAGAGGAAGCTCAACAGGATGCGGCCGACCAGATCAAAGATGTCCTTCATTCCGCAAAGGTACTCCGGGTGAGTTTAGCCCGGTAGCGTGCCCTGACAATTGGTTTCTTACTTCTTCGGCCGTGGCCCCCACTCCGCGCGGCGGGCTTCGTTGAAGTCCGGGTTGGGCACGGGTACCGGGGCGTTCGTTTCGGCCAGCCAGTTTTCCAGTTCGATGAGCATGCTTTCGCCTACCGCCGGTTCTTCTTGGTAGAGGTTGGTCGTTTCCCCGAGGTCATCCGCCAGTTGGTACAGTTCCGGCCCGGCCCGGTCGAAGTACTTGATGAGTTTATAATTCCCCCTACGAATCGCCGCGGCCGGGCGACCGTGGTGGTAGTGTGGGTAGTGGAAGAATACGGTGCGGTCGGCCAGTCCGTGGTCCTCGTTCAACCAGAGGGGTTGCAGGCTTTCACCGTCGAGGGAGTCGATGGCTGGCGCCTGGGCAACATCCAGAAAAGTTGGGTACAGGTCGAGGCCGGTGGTGGGCACGTGGCTAACCGTTCCCTCCGCGATGGTCCCCGGCTGGCTAAGGATGAAGGGTACGCGGATGCCGCCTTCGTAGATGCTACCCTTCTCGTCGCGGAGCGGGGCGTTATCCGTGGCCAGTACGTCGTTGCTCTTGTTGAAGATCTGCCGGAGGCCGCCGTTGTCGCTGCCAAAGACAAACAAGGTCTTTTCGGTCAGGCCGAGACTGTCCAGGTGGTCCATGATGCGGCCCACGCCTTCGTCCACCTTTTGCACCATGGCCACGTAGGTGGGGTTGTAGATCCGGTCCTCGGGTTGGGCGCGTTTACCGGCGGCGTCCACCAGTTCATCGGGGGCGGCCAGGGGTACGTGGACGGCGAAATGGCTGCAAACGACGGCAAATTTGTCGTCCTGGTTGTCAGTGATGAAGTTGACCGTCATGTCCGTCAGCAGGTCCGTCAGGTAATCGCCTTCTTCCTGTTCCGGGTAGGTGGGCCCGAAGTGAATCGGCGGCACGAAGTGTCCCCATCCCTTCTGTACGTGGAAGGTGTCAAAGCCCTGGTTGCCCGGGTAAGTTTCCCCACCCCAACCGAGGTGCCACTTCCCGAAATAGGCCGTCTCGTAGCCGGCGTCCTGCAGGCTTTCCGCGTAGGTCGTGTACTCAGGTGGCAGGTACTGGGTGCGGTTCGTCGGCACCGTCAGTTCCTCGTAGGGCCGCCAGTGGCCGGGGATGAAGTCGGTAATTCCGGTCCGGGCACCACTGATTCCACTCATCATGGCCGCGCGGCTGGGGCTGCAAACCGGGCTGGCGGCGTAGGCATCAGTGAAGCGCAAACCACGCGCGGCAAGGCGGTCGATGTTTGGCGTCGGGTACCACTCATTTCCCTGCACGCCAAGGTCCATCCATCCAAGATCATCCACCAAAACGAACACAATATTACTCGGGCCATCATGACCGGGCGCTGCCGCGGGTGCGGTGGAGGTGGGTCCATCCCCACCACATGTCAATAGGCAACAGGTGAGGGTAAATAGTGAACCTAATAATTGGAGAGTACGCATCAAGGAGTAGAAATGGGTGATACTCGAAAGGTACCACGTTCGTGGCTCGTACCTCACCCAAACTGTCCGGACGAACCTCCTTACTCCCTGGATGGGCTCACCCTACCGAGCTCAATTGGAGGATGCGCT
Source organism: Lewinella sp. 4G2 (assembly GCF_001625015.1). NCBI lineage: Bacteria > Pseudomonadati > Bacteroidota > Saprospiria > Saprospirales > Lewinellaceae > Lewinella > Lewinella sp. 4G2. The sequence continues at coordinate 4,087,848 of NZ_LVWJ02000014.1, forward strand.
TTTAATTACACTTAAGTACATATTCTGGCAGGCAGGAACAGCGTGGGCGAGGTAAAACCACCGAATAAATTGCAATCGGTTGAATGTAAGCAGAACCTAGTCAAACGGTATAATATGCTCATTTCAGCAGTACCTACACGTGTATATTTCGTCCGGAGAGTGGAATAAAATATAATCTGGTTTTACTTTAGTCATACTGGAATACTTACACGGACTTTTTCTTTCACGCTTTACTTAAGAATACTGATCATGCGATTTTTTACCCGCTTCAGCACCCTGGTGCTGGCTACCCTTTTCATGGGTTCACTGTCCGCAACGACGGACCTTCCCGTGCTTCCCGCCGGGTTCACCTTCACCGAAGACTGCTCCGAAGCTTCCGCCGTAGCGGGGACGACCTACTACGTCAGAACGGACGGCAACGACAACAATAATGGCCTTTCCGATTCACCTGGGGGCGCCGTCAGGACCATCCAAAAGGGTGTCGACAAAATGAGTGGTGGAGACATCCTCATTGTCGGCAATGGCACCTACAACGTCAGTAGCCAGGTCTACATTGATCAGAAGAACGGCACGTCGAGCCGGCGGACGGTCATTAAATCCAAGAACCGCTGGGGCGCCAAGGTCCGCTCCTCCTCGCAGTACGGCGTCTTCGAGATCCGGAACAGCGATTACATCACCGTGGACGGCTTTGACCTGGGGATGCAAAACCCCAACGCCAGTAATAATCAGGGGACGGGCCTCCAGGCCTGGACTTCCGACCACGTCGTCTTCCAGAATAACTACGTACACGACTGTGGTTGCGGCGGTATCAGTTTCCGGGAAGGTGACTACGTAACGATCCAAACTAACGTGGCGCGGGACAACGCCAAGAAGAGCCGCTTCAACTGTTCCGGCATCAGTATTTACCAGCCGAATCAGAAGAACAACAATGCTGGTTTCCACCTCATCATCCGCCGCAACGTGGCCTTTGAGAATGAGTGTGATCTTCCCTTTGACGTAGGAGCGGGCACCTTCTCCAAGCCGACCGACGGGAACGGTATCATCCTGGATGATTTCAACAATACCCAGAGCAGCCCCTACCCTCCCTACAAAGCGGAGACCCTGATTGAGAACAACCTGGTCTTCAACAATGGTGGCGCGGGCATCAAGGTCTACGAAGTGGACAATGCCACCATCCGCCACAACACGGCTTGGCACAATAACCGCATTCTGAAAAACTACTCTGGCACGCCGGGGGATATTGCCGTGACTTACAGCCCCGGCATCTTCAAGGTATTCAACAACGTTTCCGTTTCGTTGAACGATAATGCTTGTTCCGCGCTGGAGTACATCAATACGCCCGGCTTTGGCTACATGAATCGCCAGCATAACCTGCTGGTGGGCAATATTCGGATGCCTTCTAACAACAGCCGTTGGGGAGAAGGCGGCGACAAAAAGGCCGGCCGCGGTAGCCAGGATTACGCGCGGTTTGCTAACGCCACAACCAGCATCGGTAGCTTCAGCAGCGTCAATAACTTCGACCAGTACTTCCGCCTCAAAAGCGACAGCCCGGGCAATAACGCCGGCAAGAATGACCTCAAGTCCAGCCGCGACCTCGAAAACGTGAGTCGCCCACAGAATGGCACCGTTGAGATGGGTTGCTACGAAGGCACCACGGGGACCGGTGGCGGCGGCGGTGGTGGCGGCACCACGACTTCCAACAACTGGGTCTACCGCGATGGCTTCACCAGCGGCTGGAACAACTGGAGCTACGGAGGCACCGTCACGCTGAAGGATGCCGGCATTAAAAAGAATGGCCAGTATGCCTGCAAATTCCAATCCAGCAAAAGCTGGGGTGCACTTTCCTTCCGCCACAACTCGGGCAAGACGGGGAACAACCTCAATAGCATCAAATTCTGGGCCCGCAAGTGGACGGACAACCCCAACTACACCGCCAAGTTCCGGGTAAGAACCACCGACAGCGCCGCGAAGGGATGGAGAAACTTTACGCCGACCAACTCCTTCAAGCAGTTCAGTTTCACCAAGGCGCAGCTGGGGAACCCCGGAACCGTCAAGCGGATGGACTGGAACGTACCTAACAACCGTACCCTGTGGGTGGATGACGTTCGCCTCGTCTACGTCACCAACAACCAGGGAACCGTTGAACTTGAATTGAACGACGGCGCTACGGGAGAATTGGGAGAAACTCAACTCAGCGTATTCCCCAACCCGAACAACGGCAACTTCACCGTAGAACTCAACCTCCCCACGGCTCAGGACCGGGTGGTAATGACCGTATCGGACATGACCGGGCGGATCGTCGACAACACCTTCCTACCCATGTACGCCGGCCTGAACCGGATGCACGTGGACCTCGCCGGCACCACCCTGACGCCGGGCGTCTACCTCGTCCGCTTCCAAACGGCAGACGGGCAGCTTAACCTCACGGAGCGGGTGGTCATCAAGTAGTATTTAATATTCAACACGCTTATACAACGGAGCCGATCAGCAATGCTGGTCGGCTCTTTTTCTGTGTCCGGTTCCACGATTTATAAGTCGGTCCCGACGGCTAAATGGCGTCCGGTAGTTGGCGACCAAGCACGGGTATGGCTGCGGAGCGCTTAGCTCCCTACGGGTTCAAAGTAACCGATGGCCCCGCCCACCCAGGTCTTATCCGCATTGTAACGAACGCCAATCATTTCTCCTTTGCTCAGGCGGACCAGGTTATTCAAAAGAATGGGTTCATTACTATCCTCGGGCCAAACGAACATCATACGCATCTCCACACGGGCGGGCCCGTCCGGTGTTTTGATCAGGTCCGCGTATTTCACTTTTTTCTGGAGGATCCAGTGGGCGGGATTATCCACTGCAGCAATTTTCTCCGCGGTGGGGTGAAGATCGACGCCAGCGCCGGCAAAACTGTAGAGGGGTTTGAGGACGTAAGCCTCTAAGTCAGTTGGCAGCTTACCCAGGTCGCTGACGAAGCGGGTATCCGGAACATACTTGCTCTTGAAAAACGGCAGGGAGTGTTTACTGAGCAGGAAGAACCAGTTGGGGTGGCCGGCCCACTCGACGTCGGCTTGTTCGACCATGTTGAAGGTGCGTTTCAGGTCGTCGCGCTGCTTCAGTTCATCAAAGATGACGCGGTTGTAAATGCGGTGGATGCGCGTCCGCTTACCTTCCTTTTGGTAGTAGAGCTCCTCCCCTTCCAGGGTGACGTCGCTGATACAGACTTCCTCGATGCCCAGTTCCGCACAGCAGACGGCGAAGTCGATTCGCGTCTTCTGGTGCTTGGGGTCGATCTCCAGCAGGATGACATTTTCCGGCTGGTGCTTACCGAGGATACACTGCTTGAGAATGTCGAGGTATTCGCTCTCGCTCCTCCCGCCGAAGCGGCAGGTGAAGTTTTCTGGGATGGGGAAAAAGCGACGGTAGCACTTGTCGAGCAAGTACTGGAAGAAATAGAGAGAGGGAAAGCCCTGCCCCTCGATCAATTGTGGGGTAACCGATCCATCTTCTGCTTCACAAAGGCCGAAATCGAATTGCATGAACAAGGGGTGCTTATCCTGCCCCGGGACGAATTCTCCTTCTGGAATCGCAGCTTTCGCCTTTTCCGCAAAGTCCTCCCGAGTGACGGTCGCCAGTAGATCATTGCAAGCTTCCAGTAGCCGGTCCCGCAAGTAGGCGGGTACGAAGATGGGCGTTTCGGCTACGTGAAACTCCGGGCGTTCTCCGTACTGCCCGCCCATCCAGTCGAGCATGGCCCGGTAGGCTTCGTTTGTAAAAGAATCATTGTACTGGCGGCGGAGGTCCTGGATCATACGGGCGTCGATATTGCTTCGGTGGTGGTCAATTGTCTGCAAGCTAATTGTTGCGGCTCATCTGCGGAACGTAAGGGGTGGATTTTTGTGTGGTGGTGGCTGAAGTTTATGTTCACCCGGACGCTCGCAGGACCTCCTCCGTCGGACGCTACGAGGACCTGGAGAAGTTGGTAGTTGATGAATATTTAATTTCCACTAAGGACCTCGTAGCGTGGTCAAAACGCGCGCAGCAAGGTTTGAGCTCCTGCGAGCGTCCGGTAAATCGCCGAGTATATCCGGTTCAGCCGGACGCTCGCAGGACCTCCTACGTCGGACGCTACGAGGACCTGGAGAAGTTAGTAGTTGATGAATATTCTACTTCCACTAAGGACCTCGTAGCGTGGTCAAAACGCGCGCAGCAAGCGTTGAGCTCCTGCGAGCGTCCGGCAAAACGTGGTGTTTACGGTTCAGCCGGACGCTCGCAGGACCTCCTCCGTCGGACGCTACGAGGACCTGGAGAAGTTGGTAGTTGATGAATATTTTACCTCCACTAAGAATCTCGTAGTGTGGTCAACGGGCGCGCAGCAAGCGTTGAGCTCCTGCGAGCGTCCGGCCAAACGTGGAGTTTACGGTTCAGCCGGACGCTCGCAGGACCTCCTCCGTCGGACGATACGAGGCCCTGGAGAATTTGGTAGTTGATGAATATTTAATTTCCACTAAGGACCTCGTAGCGTGGTCAAAACGCGCGCAGCAAGGTTTGAGCTCCTGCGAGCGTCCGGTAAATCGCCGAGTATATCCGGTTCAGCCGGACGCTCGCAGGACCTCCTCCGTCGGACGCTACGAGGACCTGGAGAAGTTGGTAGTTGATGAATATTCTACTTCCACTAAGGACCTCGTAGCGTGGTCAAAACGCGCGCAGCAAGGTTTGAGCTCCTGCGAACGTCCGGTAAATCGCCGAGTATATCCGGTTCAGCCGGACGCTCGCAGGACCTCCTCCGTCGGACGCTACGAGGACCTAGAGAAGTTGGTAGTTGATGAATATTTAATTTCCACTAAGGACCTCGTAGCGTGGTCAAAACGCGCGCAGCAAGGTTTGAGCTCCTGCGAGCGTCCGGTAAATCGCCGAGTTTATCCGGTTCAGCCGGACGCTCGCAGGACCTCCTTCGTCGGACGCTACGAGGACCTGGAGAAGTTAGTAGTTGATGAATATTCTACTTCCACCAAGGACCTCGTAGCGTAGTCAACGCGCGCAGCAAGCGTTGAGCTCCTGCGAGCGTCCGGCCAAACGTGGAGTTTACGGTTCAGCCGGACGCTCGCAGGACCTCCTCCGTCGGACGCTACGAGGACCTGGAGAAGTTGGTAGTTGTCTGATCTCCCCCCGTCTCCCATAGCTCCCCGTAGCGTCGATGCTATTGTAGCGCAGCGGAAATAGGATCGTCCTGCGAGCGTGCGGTCAACCACACACCCAGGCGCCCTCAGTCGCCACTCACCCCCCCAACTCACCAAGCATACTTTCCAAATAACGCCGGTGGTTCGCCAACCTAGGCACCTTGTGCTGCCCACCCTGTTTTCCGCGGTTCTTCAGCCAGGTGCGGAAGAAGCCTTTGGGCACCACCGTTAGCTCTTGCCGGTGGATGGCGAAGTCGTTGCTCCGTTTTGCTTTGTAGTTGTAATTGGCCTCCTGCAGCGCGAGGTCCAACGACTCCGCGAAGGACGATAGCGATGCCGGTAATTCCTCGAATTCGACGAGCCAGTGGTGACTACCGCTCTTCCCCAGTTCGATGTAGACCGGGGCAACGTGGAAGTCGGCGATGCTACAATCGTGGCGGGTGCAGGCGTCCAAGATCGCGCCTTCCGCTTCAGAGCGCAACAGGTCCTCCCCGAAGGCATTGACGAATTCCTGCGTGCGGCCAATGATCTTGATGCGGTAAGGATCCACCTCAGTGAATTGGAGGAGATCACCCATCGGGTAGCGGTAGAGACCGGCTTCGGTGGTGATGATCATCACGTAAGTGACGTCCAGCTTTACGCCGGAGAGAGGAACGCTGGTCAGGTCATCCAGCTTGTAGGCATCCCACGGGATAAACTCGTAGTAGGCGCCCGTATTCAGCAGGAGGAGCATACTGCGCAGCTCATCTTTATCCTGGACGCCGAAGAATCCTTCCGTCGCGTTGTAAATCTCCTGGAAAATGAAATCCTCTCGGGGGAAGAGTGCCTCAAACTGGGCGCGGTAGGGTTCAAAGTTCACGCCGCCATGTTTGAAGACGCGGGCTTCGGGCCAGACGTCGACCATGGAATCTCCACCTGCCAGGTCTAGGATCTTCCGGTATAGGGGAAGGTTCCAGGTGGGTACGCCACCCAGGACGGTGATCCCCGGTTCTTCGGCGGCAATCTCGGCAATGCGGGCAATCTTTTCTTCGTAGCCGGGGGAGGTGGCTAATTCCAGGTCGGGAATGTAAAAGCTGCGCATCACCCGGGGGATGGACTGAATGATGATGGCGGAGATATCACCCTGCATTAAGTCAATCTTCGGGTGGCGCCCCTTAAAGGATCCTCCGATCAACAAATTTTTGGTGCTGAAAACCTGGATGTCCGGGTCCTTCTCGTAGAGGCACGCGAGGCTCATCCAACTGCCCTTGAGGTGGATGTCACGCACGGCGCGGTTGGAGAGGGGGAGGTACTTCGTGGCGCCGGTGGTACCACTCGTCGTAGCGACCCAGTCCGGATCGTCCGCGCTGAGGACGTGCCTCTCCCCTTCCAGCACCCGATTGATGTAGGGCAGGTGGGCTTCGTAAGTCCGGATGGGTACCCGCTCCGCGAACTCTTCGGGGTGGCGTAACAGGCGCTCGAAATCATGTTCTTGCCCGAAGGCCGTATCCGCGTGGCGGGCGAGGATGTCCGCCAACTGTTTGCGCTGTAGGCGTAGGGGTTCGTCGTAGTGCTGTTGCAACTCCCGCCGGTACCTACCGATGTAGGTACGAAAGAGCGTGTTTACGACTTTTAGCATGGTGAGATTACGGGCTTGCGGTACGTCCGGAAAGGTAAGTGCCTTTCCCCGTAAAAGTGCGCCAATGGCCTAAATGGTTCAACGGTGGATCAAGACACCCTTTGAATTCAGGTTGCCCGTCCAATTTGCTTGCACCTGCGGCAGCGCCGTAAAATGATCTTACGGTTGGTCGAGAACCTCAGAAAATTGAAGCTGAATGCCGTTTACATCTGGCAACACTGATCGAGCAAATCGATGTAGTCCGGACGGTCGCCGGCTAGTTTGTGGACAAATTTTCCCCGGACGCGGCCGTCGCGAATGACGAAAACGCCGGGCATTTGGAAGCCGTCGCCTAGCTGCTGGTAACCGACGCCGTGGCCGTTGAGTACGCCCGCTTCGAAACCGCGGATCCAGGAGTGGAGGCCAAATAATTGGCGCGCCGTACCCTTCGTGAGGCCGAATGCCTGGTAGAACGTGCAGCTGGGGTCGGAGACCGAATCGATGCCCGCTAAGCCATACTTTTTGAAGTATCGATCGGAGGTCTCCTTGTCGGACATGTGCACCAGCATCAGCTTGGCACCGTGGCGGGCGATGGCGGACTGTTTTTCGGAAAGATCCTGCAGCGCTTCGCGGCAAAAAGTGCAGCCGAAGTGACGGAGAAAAACGAGCAAGACAGGCTGGTTGTGGCTGAGCTCCAGGACGGACGCACCGGCCATGGTTTCCATTTCCGGCAGGCTACGCTGCGCTTGTTTTACCGCTATTGATTGCTTGGTCATTCCGGGCGGGGGGATATACGCTAGCCGCCAAAATTGGCTACGTGGCGTCGTGTACAAGTTGTTTTGATAAACGACGTCGGCTATATCCTGTTCAATAGGCGCCGCGAATTAAAGTTGTTGCAACAGCTCCTTTTTCAACTCAATGGAGCGCTTTATCTTCGGAACGAGGCCCATTGTGTGTTCAAAACCGAGGTCATGCATCTCCTTTAAACGGTTGATATTGAATATATTGTAATCATTGAGTTGAGCCGGCTCAATAACTATATCGCAAAGATCCAGGCTGGGAAGAGTATTCGACATGATGCCGAGGTCAAAACACCGCCACACGATGTTGATGACCGTACCAGTATCCGCGGGTGGCAGGAGGCCGTAGGGCATCAGATTACTACCGATGATGAAGTCGGCTTCCGATAGCAGGGGGGCAACGGGCATGTTGCAAATGACGCCGCCATCGACGCAATGAGAGTCGTCCACCAATACCGGTTTGAACACGAAGGGGATGGAGCATGACGCGGCCACGATGGCGCTTAAGGGTCCGGAATTACGCAGCTCCAACTGCCCCTTGTTGATGTTCGTGATACCGATGTGCAACGGGTACTTCAACGCCTCAAAACTGTCCTCGGGAATGACTTTCAGGAGCCGCTCCTGGAGGTAGTCCAATTTGGTCAGGCCGGTGGTGGGAACGCCGAAGCGGACCAATTTTACCAGACTCGTTTCGGCAAGCGCGGCCATCATATCGTCCGGGCTGAGGCCGGCGGCGTAGAGCGTCCCGACGATGGCACCGGCACTGACACCGACGATGCGGTTGGGCACGATGTCACTCTCCAGCAAAGCGCGCAGCATACCCACGTGGGCGGCACCACGGGCGCCTCCCCCACTGAAGGTGATGCCGATATTCAATGCGGGGGATTCATTCACGTATTTGGACTCTAAACAATGAGGTAAGTGGTGGCGACTTAGGTCTATTCCAGCCTAGTCTTCCAGCACGGGTTGACCTAAAACGACCCGCACTTCCGGCGGTACTTTGACAATGATCTTCAGGATCAACGGATCCCGCAGGGGCGCCTTGGTCTTTCGTTGCAGGCGGTAAGCGGTCCGGATGGTACTGAGGACCATCGTGATGGACGTCTCCCCCTTGTGCTGTTTGATCCGTTCGGTGATGGCCTCGTCGTCCCAGTCCTCGTGCTTACCGAGCAGCTCGACGTTGAGGGAGGGGCTGAGGGCCAGGCCCATCGAGAAACTGGTGATCTCCAGCCCGTACTCGCCGAGTTGGGGAAAGATCTCCAGCCAGTCCTCGATGAGGGCCAGGCTCTTTTCGCGGGCACCGTCGGTGACGGAACCGGCGAGGTCGCCCAAGCCTCCTTTCACGGCATTGAAAATATCTTCGATCATGGCTGGCCTTACTTGAACTTGATCTCCCCGGTGAGGGCGGCGGCGGACATCTCAGGGTCCTCAATGGCTTCCATGAGGCCCACCTCAACGGTGACGGTGTTGCCATCGATCACGGCGCCTTCCATGCCCTTTACCTTCTTGACTTTTCCGGGCAGATTGAACTTATAGACGGCCTTTGAGCCATCGAGCATACCGAGCAACATTTCCATGCCTTCGTCCTCTTCGTCGAGACCCAGGCCGCCGAAGACGCCTTCGCTGATCTCGGAAACGGGTGTCATGAGGGAGAGGGATTTCTTGGTGAACTCGTATTCCGTGTCATCTCCAGTATTTCCAAAATCGGAGAAGTCCGGCATGCCGCCGGCGCCCTCCTCTTCATCGTCTTCGTCCGGCTTATTGGCGTCGGCGATCAGTCTTTCGATCCGCTTCAGTTCGTCCAGGCTGTTGAAGGTGGTGGACATGGTGATGAGCATTACGCCCTCGTCCGTATCCAGGGACATTTCCCCGCGGGCGTTTTCGAGGAGCGCGATTTCCTCGCTCGTCCACTGGGGATTGTGCTCGCGCAGGTCGTCGATCATGAGCCAGCTGGAGTCTTTCTTTTCCGAGGGTATGCCTTCGTCGCCACTCATCATGGCCATCATGGGGTTAGAGATCATTTCGCCCAGGTCGATCTGCACGGTTTTGATGCCGCTGCCGTTGCGCTTGAGGGTGATTTCTTGCTCAACGATGAGGCAACTGGAAACGAGGAGGCTGGCCGTGATGGCGAATACAAAGAGAAGTAGTCTACGCATGGTTGTAGGGGTGGTTTTGCTAGTAAACGATTCAGGACTGCAAAAGGTGGAATAGTGAGATTTAGTTCTCCGTAAGCGTATCGCCAATATCCGTATTGGATGCCTGGATGGCCGGAATGACGGCCGCCAAAAACCCGATGCCCAAGCTTACTAGCAAGAGCCAGGCTTCGGCGGTGATGAAGCGCCAGGGGTCGAGCTCGTACCGAAACTCGCCGTCGATGTTAGATGCCAGCACCGCCAGGATCCCGTGGCTGAGCAGCATACCGACCAGGTACCCGGCAATCGCTACGAGTAATCCTTCCGCAACGATGATGGAGAAGAGCTTCCCCCGTCCGGCCCCGAGCGACCGCATCAGGGCCAGCTCGTAGCGGCGCTCCCGCAGCGAGGCGTACAGCGCAATGAAGATGGATAGCGCGGAAACCACCGTAATGGCCAGCACCAGAATACCCAGAATGCGCTGCCCGGAATCAAATTGCCGACGCACCTCGCTGATCTCGTAGGCGGGGTTGGCGGCCAGTAGATCCGTATTCTCGTTGATGTTGCGGGGGAAGCTCAGCGCCTGAAAGGAACTGGCGTTCTTGTACTTGATGAGCAGGCTAGTGATCTCTTTATCCGGATCCGCATCGAGAAGACTAGTCGGGGCATCGGCGGCATGGTCCGCATGGTCGTGCCCGGAGTGATCGTGGCCTGCGTGATCGTGGCCTTCGTGGTCGCCATGATCGTGGCCGGCGTGGTCATCAGCATCGTCATCACCCCCGGCTGCTTCGTGGGTTTCGTGGGAGTGCCAGTAGGTTTGGTTGGTCGTCAGGATCACCTGATTGAGGACCGTTTCGCTCGGCGCGAGGATGCCCACGACCTTAAAGTCATCGTCGTGCTCAATCCGATCTTCGCCCTCATCCACGATGCCGTGGCTGGAGCGGAAACTGTCCCCCACCCCGAGCTTATTCTTAGCCGCGACTTCCGCACCCAGCACTACCTCAAAATCTTTGGCAAACACCCGCCCTTCCCCGACCGAGGTTCCGTACCAATCCAGCAGGTCGGGCGTCGTCCCCACGATGCGGTAGCCGCGGTAGCTATCACCGAGGGAGAGCGGCACGGCGGCTTCCACGATTGGGTGGCGCGGGTTGAAAAAGGCCTTCACTTCCCCCAGCGTCACGTTCCCGGTGGGGTAACCGACGTGGTACATGCTGTTCAGGACGAGTTCCAGCGGGCTGCCCTTGGCGCCCACCACGAGGTCGATCCCGGCCAGGTTATTATCGAACTGCTCATCCGCTTGCAAGCGCAGGTTCGCCAGTAGGGAGAGCAGTCCAATCGACAGGGCAAACAGCAGCACGCTCAGGAGGCCGTTCAGCGGTTTGAACAGCAAATTCTTCAGGGCCAGATAGAGCGAGCTCATAGGTAGGTGTGGTTGGGCACGACGGTCGTCAGGCGGTTATCGTGGGTCACGATGAGGAGCGTGGCGTTTACGGCGGCGGCTTCCTCCTGCAGTAACGCGAGGACTGCGCGGGCATTGTCGTCGTCCAGCGCCGATGTAGGCTCGTCGGCCAGGATGACGGCGGGCTGGTTGAGGACGGCGCGGGCGATCGCGGCGCGTTGCTGCTGGCCTACCGAAAGCTTTCCGGGTAGTTTGCCACCTTGTCCTGCAAGGTCCAGGCGTTGGAGTAGTTGCTTAATGCGGTCATCATCGCGCGGCTTGCCGGCCAGGCTCTGGGCCAGTTCCAGGTTCTTTTGTACGGTGAGCCCCCGCACGAAGTGGGCGGTCTGAAATACCATGCCGATGTTACCTCCGCGAAACTGGTCCAGCTGGCGGCCGGATAGCGCGTTCAGGTCCGTCCCGCCGATCGTTACCCCGCCGGTGCTGGGTTGGCGGAGTCCGGCCAGTAGTTGTAAGAGGGTCGTTTTTCCACTGCCACTTTTTCCCAGCAACAACCGGGTTTCGCCGGCCGCGCAGGTGATGTCCGGGAAGGTAAGCGCCGCCCCGCCGGGGTATTGATAGCTAAGGTTTTTGGCTTCCAGCATGCCCGCAAGGTACTGCAAAGTGTATCTTCACGGCGGACCATAATCGTATCCCCTTGCGCCCATTCCTCACCACGCTTTTCGTTTTTCTCGCCATCACCGGTCAGGTGCAAGCGCAGGATGGCGTCTTCCCCACCTTCGATTCGCGCAGCCGTTTTCTGGGCGGTACGGGCCTTTCCGCGGAGGGCATCGATGCGCTGTACACCAATCCCGCCGGGTACGCCAAACAAGCCAAGGGGGAGTTGGGCGCTGCCGCGGGTGCGGAGCAAAGATTCGGGGTGAGCGAACTCCAAATGGCCAACATCGGTGCTGTGTACGGAACGGAATTCGGAGGATTCGGCCTCAACGTAGCCAGTTTTGGGTTCGACGCCTACCGCGAAACCCGCTTCGGCCTCGGCTACGGACGACAACTCACGGACAAGTTGACCATCGGCGCCGACTTCCACGGGTTCGCCACGAGCACGGAAGGCTACGCGTCCTCCTTCAACGTCACCTTTGGTGTAGGGATGCAACTCCAGCTGATCGACGATCTGGCCATCGGGGTACGCATCTTCTCCCCCTTCCGCTCCGAGCGCCTGCCCGACGAGTTCCTTCCCCAACTCCTCGCCATCGGCGCCTCCTACACCCCGACGGACCAACTCACCTTCAACCTCGAAGCCCACCAGGATGCGGACAACCCCGTCCGCGTACGCGCCGGTCTGGAGTACCTCCCCGCAGAACAGATCAGCATCCGTTTGGGTGCGGCGACGTCGGCTAGTGAGTTGAGTTTTGGTCTGGGGTATCGGGTGTTGGATAAGCTGGAGGTTTCGGCTGGGGCGACTTACCATGAGGTTTTGGGGTTGAGCCCGGGGTTTGGGATTCGGTGGGGTGGGTAGTTGCTAAATCTCGGTAGCGCAATTTCACACAATCTGTATAGTCAACTATACAATTTGCATAACGTAGGAGTCACGCGCCTCCAGGTCCTCATCCCGCCTGCTCCTTGCCCCTTCCTTCAGCACCCGCGTCAGCGCCCAAATGAAGCAGGGCGAAGTAATCAGGTAGCACCAAACCCCAGCTGGAGAATCACGGCGACTGACGAGAGTAATCACACCTGCATCACCCTGGTCAACGGTCGGATCGAATGACGTATCAGCTACCCAAACGCTACCCCGCCAACCGCGCGGCCGTCCGCTTAAAGGCAAAATGACTGAGCAAGAATAAGACCAAGCTGATCAGTACCAAGGGTAAAATGAGGGATGGGTTCACCTCCCGCCGGTCCGAAAAGTTGCCCATGCCATAATCTTCCCAATCTATCCCCTCAGCCGGCACATCATCAAAAATGTCCTGATAAAAAGCTTGGCGCAAGTCTTCGTGGTGCGCCTCCAGCGCATTCAGGTAGGCCAGATAATTCGTCAGGTCCGTCTTGGCCAGGGAGTTGAGGCTTAGTTGGGTGTGGACGCTGGGTAGCAGATAGCCAACCGCCCGGGTGACATTGTTTCGTTTGCGCAACTTTTCCTTCATGGCCGCCCGGGCTTCCGCGGCCTCTACGTCGCCCATGTGCTGCATGGCGTAGTACCAGAACCAGCTGAAGCTGGCGTCCTCTGGGTGGTCGTACGCGGCGTATTCGGGGTAAAGTTGTTTGAAGGGGTTGATGGCGGCCTCCTTGGGCTGATCCCATTTGGTGTGGTACCCGTCCCGGCTGTCGATGGTGGTTTCGTAGGCTTCGGGGATGGGATAGATCGTGGACACCGCGCTATTCACGGCGGCCGGCAAAACGGTGGTCAGTAGCAGCCAGGTGGTCAGTAGCGTGAGAGCATTATGGCTGGAGGATTTACCGTGGCTGATGACGAACCAGGCAAGGGCAAACCAAAAGACCAGGTAGCCTACGGAGATACCCGAAACCGTAAAAAAGGCCGCGTCCAGCGAAAGCCCCAGGTAGGGTACGGCGGCCCCGAGCAGCGTGATGAGTACGGCTAGGACGATCGCTAGCCGCAACAGTAACTTCTGGCCCAGCAAGCGGTAGGGCCGGTGGCTCTGCACCGCTAGCAACGGCCAGCGACCACTTTCCCGTTCTTCGCTCCACAGATTGAACGTCAGGGCAATGATGATTAGCGGAAATAGGTAGATCAATACGAAACTGAAATCGAAATTTCCCAGTAATTGGAAATAGGGATTGACCAATTCGTGGGCGTGCTTCTGCTCCTCCAGGTTACGAATATTGACGAGCTGGGCGGCCTGCCGCATATCCTGCCGCCCGATGGAAAGCCCCGCCAGCGGCGAGACTTCACCCGCGAAGCCGAACTTGACGTAGTACAGGAATAAGCCAAGGTCACCATGTCCGTATTCGAGGTGGCGCTGCAACTGCTCCGCCTGAGCGTGCTCCGTCAACTCCAGAATATCCTGCTGCTTCTCCAGGAAGGCTTTCCCCAGATAAAGGCTCAGTAGACCCGCGAAGAGGAGGACCGCCAGCCCGCCGACCAGGCCCCGTTGCCGCAGTAACTCCTTCGTTAATAGACCGATCATCTCAGTAAGCTTTGAGGGTTTTGGCCAGGGCCGCCACGCCGAATACCAGACCGAACAGCCAGGCCAGCAGGGTAACGATCGAGACGGCAGTGGCCGTTAGCATCTCTCTGTTGTTCAGGAACCCGTACTCGAAGGGCGGGAAGTCGCGCCAATACTGCTGGCTGATCGTGGCCCCCTTATCCGCCGAGCTGGTCGTCGTATTACTGATGAACTCGATCTGCAACTCGTTCATCGTCTGGGCCAGGTTATACCGGTAGGCTTCGGTCTCTTCGCGGAAGCGCTGGTACGTGGCGAAGTCTGACCCCGCCAGCGTCATCGAAAGCTGTTTGATCGCGAGGTAGGGGTTGACCAAACCGACAAATTTCAGCACCCGGTTCTGTTGCCGGTAAGTATCGATCAGGCGCGCTTGGTGGGAGTTGTAGATCTCCGTACTCAGACGTTCCCCCTCCCGCATCAGGTAGCCGCCGTAGTTGAAGGGTAACTCCTTAGTCGTGGCTACCCCGTAGGCCGCCAGGAGCGAGTCGCGGAGCCCGTTGAAGTGGGGGTCGTCCGGATTGTGACTGTCCCCCTGGGCAAGCACGGCCGCTTCTACCGCCGTGTCGAATTCGATCTTTGACGGAACGGGGTAGATCGCCTGGGCGGTCACCTGCGCCAGTTTCGGGACGACCAGCACGAAGAGCAACCAACAACCGATCAGGCTGAGCAGCGCCGTCTTGGGGGTATCGCTGAGGGCGGAAACAATCACCGCGAGCAAGGACATGATCAGCGTATACGCCAGGTAACTCAGCGCGAGCAAGGTAAACGGGACGAGGGAGGCGGACAGCCCACCATCCGTTGAAGCCAAAAACAGGAGAACCAGGGTAAGTGCCAACGCTGGCAACGTGACCAGCAATGACGCACCGAATATACCTAAGGCTTTACCCAGGATGACCTCGCCCCACCGCGCTCCCTGCGTTAGCAAAAGCCGGGTGACGCCAGTCTTCCGCTCTTCGGCGACGGAGGCAAACCCCCAGAAGAAGATCAGCAGCGGGAAAAGTAGTTGCAACACTAGCCCCGCCGATAGTTCCCCGAACCGCAGCAGCCCGCTCGACTGGCTGGCGGAGGAAAAATTGACCGCGTTCTGCCGGTGGGCCTCCAGAAATACGGCGTTACCCAGGTAGCTGTCCAGCCCCCGGTCGAAAAAGCTGAGCGGCATTTTCGACCGGAAGGCTACGTAGCCGTAGTGTGCCATCCGGTGTGGATGCTTATCCGGGTTGTTTTCCCACCGCTCGCGCACGTCCGTAGAGTAGTGCTCCACCTCGTGCTGGTGTTGCTGGTAACTAAA
Organism: Lewinella sp. 4G2; assembly: GCF_001625015.1. NCBI lineage: Bacteria > Pseudomonadati > Bacteroidota > Saprospiria > Saprospirales > Lewinellaceae > Lewinella > Lewinella sp. 4G2. The sequence goes on from NZ_LVWJ02000014.1 coordinate 4,103,411, forward strand.
GAACGCGGTGAACAGCGCCGTAGCGATCAGCGCAAGGAACACCCCCACCAGCCAGCGGTTGACGGATGCATCGATGATGCCCCGGTAGGTATGTCGGGCAATCAGGCGAAGCTGGGGGGAGCGGACCATTTAGAAGCGGTAGTTGGCGGTCAGGAGAAGGTTACGTGGCGCCCCGGGGCCGAGGCGCGTGGGGTTCAGCCCGCCCAGCCAGTAGGTTTCGTCGAAGAGGTTATTGACCTTGAGCGTCAGTTGCATATTGGTATTGCTCGGCCGGTAAAAGACCGCCGCCTCGAACACCGTGTAGGAAGGTAGCAGAACCCGATTGGTCGCGTAGGTCGGGTTGTACCAAGTGAAGCGCTCGTCGACGTACTGCGCGCCAAGACCGACGCCAACGCCACTCAAGAAACGATTAGTGAAGTCGTAGCGACCCCAGAAGTTGGCGTTGTGCCGGGGCGCGCCACCGATGCGCTCGCCGATGAACTCTTCGATGGCGTCCTCCACGATCTCGGCGTCATTGAAGCCATAAGAGACAACCAACTGGAAGTTCGGGAGCACGTAACCGGAGACGTCCATCTCGAAGCCCCGGCTGCGTTGCTTGCCGCGGGTCGTGAGGGTTTCCAGGTCGTAGGTATCACCGAGCAGGATGTTCTTTTGCTCGATATCGAAAATGGATAGGTTGGCGAACAGGCGTCCGTTCATCAGGCGGGCCTTGACGCCTACTTCCTTCAGGCTGCTTTCCAGGGGGTCGAAACGGGCGGGGGAGGCGGCCCAGAAGAAACCTTCCGCCGTCGGGGAAAGCGACACCGTATTGGTGTGCGGCTGGAAGCCCTCCAGGTAGGTAGCGTAGGCGCTTACGTTGTCGGATACCTCGTAAGTCAACCCGATCCGGGGCACGAAGGCACTGGTCTCGAATTCCTGCTCGTCCTGTTCGTAGTTGAAGATGTCGGTAAAGGTTTCGTACCGCAGATTGAGCAGGGCAGACAACTTGCCCACCTTGAATTGATTCTGCAGGTAGATGCCGCCGGAGGTCGTCAGGTTAGCGGGGATGGACAACTCCGCCAGGCGGTAAGCGTCCGTGTTGCGAGCACCGTTGAAGGGATTTTCCAGATCGAAGTGGGGCACGGCGGGCACGGGCATCGTTACGCCGTCGACGACCATCGTCTGGAAGTTATCCGCATTAGCCGGGTTGAAATTCGACTGGCCACCACTCAATGTCAGGTAACGGCGGGCCCGGAGGAAACCGGCCCCGATTTGCCGCTCCCAGCGCGTAGCGTCATACCCGATCAGGATCTTATTAGTAATGTCGCCGGACTCGATGTTGTAATCCAGGTAGACACTCAGGTTGTCGGTTTCCCAGAATTGCTGGCGGCGGTCGTACCGCAGCCGGGCCAGGGTAGGCAGTACGTTGCCTTCGATGTCGACGGCCGTACCGTCCACCCGGTGCTCGGCCAGGTCTTCTTCCCAGGTCTGCTTCATGTACTGGGCGTTGAAGCCGAATTTGTCGGTAAAGCGCTTGCTGAAGCTGGTCGTAAACGTCAATTCGTTGTTCCGGTAGTGGTCGTTGGAAGCCCCTACGTTACGGGTGACGGGCGTGCTGTTTAGGTCGAAGTCGCCGTTGATAGCCCCGAAAATGGGCTGGCCCCGGTCCAGGTTGCCCTCGCTGTTGTTGAAGATCATCTCCACGTTTAGCGCCGTGGATTCGTTGGGCACGTAGCTCAGTGAAGGGGCAATCAGCAGGGCGTTGTTGTTGACGACGTCCCGGAAGGATTTGGCCTGCTGGTAGGCGGCGTTCAGGCGGTAAAGCAGGGTTTTCTCCGGGTTGAGCGGGCCGGTGAAGTCCGTTGCCAGCCGCAACGTGGAGAAGCTACCGGCGGAAAGCGATACTTCCCGGCGGGCCTCCCGTAAAGGTTTTTTCGTGACCATGTTGACCGTCCCCCCCGGGTCGGCGCTGGAGAATGTTACCGACGAAGGCCCCTTAATGACCTCCACCCGTTCCAGGTGCGCCGTGATGGGTTGCAGGAAGTAATACTGCCGGGTGCGCATCCCGTTGACGACCTGCCCGTCGTCCGCCTGCGTAATACCCCGGATGTTGTAGTGGTTGTAAATGCCGGTCGCGGCCACGTTACTCACCGTTCTGACGGCATCGACCAGTTGAAAGGCCTGGCGGTCGTTGATCAGCTCTTTCGTAACCGTGGAGATGGACTGGGGCAGCTCCCGGTTCAAGATCGCCACTTTGGAGCCGGAAAAGGAATAGTCGCTGTTGTAATCAATGCGCCGCCGCCCGACGACTTCTACCGACTGCAGCGTTTCACTGGCCTCGGTCAGCAAGATCTTACCCAGGTCCACGTTCCGCCCCGCACTCAGCGAAACGCGCCGGGTGTAGGGGACGAACCCGATGTAGCTAACGGTCATTTTGTAGGTGCCCGCTGCGTCCAAATCCAGCGCAAAACTGCCGTCCGTGGCGCTGACGGTACCGGCTTCCGATCCCGCCGGGCCGGTGGCCACCACCGTGGCACCCAGGATGGTTTCTCCGTCGGTGTTGACGATTACGCCGCTCAGCGTTTGCTGGGCCAGCGCCTGGCCGGCGAGGATCAGGCAAGCAAAAAATGTAAGTAGAATTCTAGGCATAGTGAAAGTCGTTCAAATGGTTTTCAAATACAGTTGCTGCAGTTCCTGGGGCGTCACGTCGGTGGTGTTCGATTCGTGGACGATGCGCCCGGCCCGCATGATGCCGACGCGGCTACCAATGTTGACGGCGTTGAAAATGTCGTGGGTGGCCATGAAGATTCCCGTGCCTTCCGCGGCCAGGGCGCGGCAGAGTTCGGTGAATTCCTCAGTGGCCTTTGGGTCCAGGCCCGAGGTCGGTTCGTCCATTAAAATGAAGGAGGCCTGCTTGGAAAGTGCGATGGCGATGCCCACCTTTTGCCGCATCCCCTTTGAGTAGGTCGAGAGCGGCCGCCCGACGGCGGATTCGGGCAAGCCTACATCGAATAGGTACTGCCGGAGCTTCTCCCGCGAGTGCTTCTGTCCCGCCAGCTGGCTAAAGAAGTCCAGGTTTTCGGTGCCCGACAGGTTGCCGTAGAGTTGCACCACTTCGGGGATGTAGGCGATGGCCCGGGGCACTACGCCGGCGCCCGCCACCGACTCCCCGTTCACCAGGGCCTGGCCGGAAGTGGCCCCCAGTAGCCCGAGGAAAATATTGATGGTCGTCGTTTTGCCGGCCCCGTTCTGTCCCAGCAGACAGTACACCTCCCCGCCACTAACGCTAAAGTTCAGGTCGTCCAGCGCTACGGTCGACCCGTAGGATTTACGGAGGTTGATGGCTTCCAGGCCCCCGGTTGGTTGGGAAAGGTTCATGCTGGTGAGCGGTTGCGCTAATGCAACAGTGTTGCAAAAGTAAACCTAATCCTGACTAATGCAACTTGGTTGCGTTAATTTTTGCCAGTGGGCGCCCCGACTGAGTTCGGTACTTACCGCGTGGCGCTGCCGCAGGTGCTGGGTTAAGGGGGGAAGGGGGCCCAACTTGGGAGGTTACAGTCGTCGGACGATGCTACCGCACGGCTGCGCCTTAGCGCTAGTGAATCGTCCGACGATTTGGATAGTTCTACAGTCGTCGGACGATGCTACCTCACGGCTGCGCCTTAACGCTAGTGAATCGTCCGACGACTTGGATAGTTCTAAAGTCGTCGGACGATGCTACCGCACGGCTGCGCCTTGACGCTAGTGAATCGTCCGACGACTTGGATAGTTCTACAGTCCTCGGACGATGCTACCGCACGGCTGCGCCTTAACGCTAGTGAATCGTCCGACGACTTGGGTAGTTCTACAGTCGTCGGACGATGCTACCGCACGGCTGCGCCTTAGCGCTAGTGAATCGTCCGACGACTTGGGTAGTTCTTTCTCTTTAACAAGCAGCCCTTGGCAATAGTGCCCCTCCCCCCCAAACCCCGCACCTGCGGCAGCGCAAAAGTCGCAAGTGGTTAATCGACCAAGGTTTGCTGCTTGATTCTAATAGCATCAGGTAAGATTTCCGGACCTTTGCGGATATACGTGCAGTTGCTACCATCCGGAGCACCAATCACCTACCCGTAACCCTTTATTCTTATACTGATGGATAAACTATTCGCTGTCTTTCTACTCACCTGCCTATTTCTAAGCTGCGGTTACGAAGACGACGGCTGCGGCTACTCTCGCGAAACGCGGCTACCGGCGGGCTACAACCTTACGCTTTCGGGCGGAACCCTTCCCGGCGGATTAAACAAACTAAATTTCCCAAGCCTATTTTTCGGCGTTGCTTACAACGAAGGTGCCGCCTACAAAACCAATGACGCCGGTGCCAGCTGGGAACGATTAAATATTGGCTACGATGGGCCAATCGTCAGCGTCGCGTTTGCGGACAGGAACAATGGCTGGATAACGGTCGGCAAATGGGATACCACCGCTACGATCCTCCGCACGACGGATGGCGGCGAAACCTTTACGGAAAAAACCTACCCCAGCTTTCCGCTGAATTTTACGGATATCGTCCGAGCGACGGACGGCGACCTATTCGTCAAGATCGGCACCCACGGAACGGATGCCGGCATTGCCCGCTCGACGGATGGCGGGGAGACCTTTACGCGTATTTATAGTGGTATCGATAATAATGTAGAAAACCTGAAAATCATCCGGGACACTCTCTATTTTTCCGATAGCGGCCAACTGATCAGCTTGGACAAAACGGGACGGGAACTCATCAAACAACGCGCGCCTATCTATGGAATTGAGAATGGGCTACACGTCGTGTCACCCGACCGGATGTACATAGCCGATTACGACGGGCTGTTTGAAACCCGGAACGGCGGTGCTACCTGGGAAAACATCTACGACCGCGAGGCCGTGATCCTTGGAGGTGATTTACGCGAAGACGGTGTGCTACTGCATCTGGAGGCAGAAGAATGTACGCATAGTTCGGGTGCCTACGAGGTCGCGCAATTTGGCGTGATTGAGGAGGACATCAGATTCGGCCCTGAGATTTTGGGCCAGTGGATATATCATTTTAAAGCTTCCCAATATTTAGGTGACGGCCGGTGGGCGCTGCTTTCTGGTGAGAATGAGTTTTTTGTGGTGGAGGCGGAGTAGGTGGGTTGGTGATTGGCAGAGTTATTACGGTGACCGGACGCTCGCAGGAGCTCACCTCTTGCTGCGCGCGAGTTGACCACGCTACGAGGTCCTAAAAGGAGGTAACAATCTCAATTAACTACCGAATTTTAAGGTCCTCGTGGCGTCCGACGGTAGGAGGTCCCGCGAGCGTCCGGCTGAAAAAGACGATAGAGGTTGGATTTTAGACAAGCGGTGACCGGACGCTCGCAGGAGCTCACCTCTTGCTGCGCGCGAGTTGACCACGCTACGAGGTCCTAGTAGGCGGTGACAATCTCAATTATCTACCGAATTTTAAGGTCCTCGTGGCGTGCGGCGGTAGGAGGTGTCGCGAGCGTCCGGCTGAAAAGACGATAGAGGTTGGATTTTAGATTTTAGACCGGCGGTGACCGGACGCTCGCAGGAGCTCACCTCTTGCTGCGCGCGAGTTGACCACGCTACGAGGTCCTAAAAGGAGGTAACAATCTCAATCAACTACCGAATTTTAAGGTCCTCGTGGCGTCCGACGGTAGGAGGTCCCGCGAGCGTCCGGCTGAAAAGACGATAGATGTTGGATTTTAGATTTTAGACCGGCGGTGACCGGACGCTCGCAGGAGCTCAACTCTTGCTGCGCGCGAGTTGACCACGCTACGAGGTCCTAGTAGGCAGTAACAATCTCAATCTACTACCGAATTTTAAGGTCCTCGTGGCGTCCGACGGTAGGAGGTCCCGCGAGCATCCGGCTGAAAAAGACGATAGAGGTTGGATTTTAGATTTTAGACTGGCAGTGCCCGGACGCTCCCCCACCCCACTTCCCCCCCCCAACGCCTTCATCCAAAAATGGTCCCAATCTGGGGCCGCGGAATCTTCTAACGCTCAATCTTTCGTCAACGATCTGTGTGAGTTGTTGGGGGTGGCTAAGCCCAACCCGAGTGTGCCCGACGCGGCCCAGAACGACTACGTATTCGAAAAACGGGTCATGGGGAAGAACGGGAACACCAAGTTCATCGATTGCTATAAGCGGGGCCACTTTATCCTCGAAAACAAACAGGGCGTCAGCGCGGTCCTGGACCCGTCTTCCACCGCTCTTTCCACTTCTCATCGCACCCGCGTCAGCGCCCAGAAGAAGCGCACGGGGCACGGCAAACGCGGCACGGCGACCTACGATAAGGCGATGCTGCGCGCCAAGAACCAGGCCGATAATTACGCCCGCCTGCTGCCCAACGCGGAGATCGCCGGGGGGCGGCCGCCCTTCATCCTGGTCTGCGACGTCGGCCACGCCATCAGCGTTTACGCCGACTGGACGCGCGCCGGCGGCCACTACCAAGCCTTCCCCGACCCCAGCAATTACCGCATCCCGCTGGCCGACCTCGAAGACGAAACCATCCGCGAACGCCTCCGCCTGATCTGGACCGACCCGCTGGCGCTGGACCCGGCGCGGCGAAGTGCGCGGGTGACTAAGGAGATCGCGGACCGGTTGGCGGCGCTGGCGAAAAGCCTGGAAGCGAGTTTCAAGGATCAAGTTGCGAGTATCGAGTTGCGAGAGCACGAAGTACTGCGCAGCAAATCGAGTAGCGCTTATCAAGAGGAGATCGCCGGGTTTTTGATGCGTTGTCTTTTCACGATGTTCGCCGAAGACGTAGAGCTCCTAGATGGCGACGCCTTCACCACGTTACTCGACGGTTGCCGTGATAAGCCAGAAAGCTTTAAGCCCAAAGTCGAAGAGCTCTGGCAGAAGATGAACACCGGCGGCTACAGCCTCGTGCTGGACACCAAGGTGCGCCGCTTCAACGGTGGTTTTTTCGCGGACACGAGCGCGCTAGACCTCAACGAAGACCAGGTCACGCTACTCTGGGAAGCGGCGCGGGCCGACTGGAAAGCCGTCGAGCCCGCCATTTTCGGCACCCTGCTGGAACGGGCCCTGAGCCCGCGCGACCGGCACAAACTCGGCGCCCACTACACGCCGCGCGCTTACGTGGAACGGCTCGTCGAACCGACCGTCCTGGAACCCCTGCGGACTGAGTGGGAGAGCGTCCAGGCCGCCGCCGTGAGCGAGCGCGACGCGGGCAACGACGGCGAGGCCCGCCGGCTGGTGGAAACCTTTTTGCAACGCCTGGCCGACCTGCGGGTGCTCGACCCGGCCTGCGGCAGCGGCAACTTCCTCTACGTCACGCTCGAACTGCTCAAGCGGCTCGAGGGCGAGGTGCGCAACCTCCTCGTCGACCTCGGCGGCGGGCAGCTATCGATGGCCCTGGCCGGCGTCACGATCACGCCCGAAAACATGCTCGGCATCGAGCTCAACCCCCGCGCGGCCGCCATCGCCGAGCTCGTCCTCTGGATCGGCTACCTCCGCTGGCAAATCCAGACCCAGGGCACGACCGACCTCGGCGAACCCCTCCTGCGCGATTACGACAACATTGAAAACCGCGATGCCGTCCTGGCCTACGCGGGCACGGAACCCCTGCTGGACGAAAACGGCGAGCCGGTGACGCGCTGGGACGGCGTAACGATGAAAATCCACCCGGTGACCGGCAAAGAAGTTCCGGATGAGGGGGCGCGGACGCAGGTGCAAAGGTATTTGGAACCGGAAGCGGCGCAGTGGCCGAAGGCGGACTTTATTGTTGGGAATCCGCCGTTTATTGGGACGGCACGGATGCGAGAAACTTTGGGGGATGGCTATACAGAGACGCTGCGAAAACTGTACAAAAACGTCCCCAACAGCGCCGATTTCGTGATGTTTTGGTGGGACAAAGCCGCCGAAGCTCTCCGCAAAGGCAATACCGAACGCTTCGGTTTCATCACGACGAACAGTATCCGCCAAACCTTTAACCGGCGGGTGTTGCAGCACCATATGAGCCAGAAGAAGCCACTGAGTTTAGTGTTTGCTATTCCGGATCATCCTTGGGTGGATTCGGTGGATGGTGCTGCGGTGCGGATTGCTATGACGGCGGCGGATGCAAGGGAGACTACGGGACGGTTGTTGCGCGTGGAGCGGGAAATAGACCAGGACAGTGAGGACGCGCCAGAGGTTTTGCTGACGGAACAAGAAGGGAAGGTGCAAGCGGATTTGACTGTAGGAGCGGATGTGGCTGGAGCGGTGCAGTTAAAGGCAAACGAAAATATCAGTTCGCCCGGCGTTAAGCTACACGGGAGTGGGTTCATCATTACTCACGAGGAAGCCGTCAATATGGGATACCCTAGCTCGACAATAAAGAAGTATTATAATGGTAGGGACTTAGCCGCTATTAGTCGTAACGTTTGCGTAATCGATTTCTACGGTTTATCAGCGGATCAAGCGGCAGTAGAAAATCCTGTAGCTTATCAACGAGTTTTGAATTTTGTAAAGCCAGAACGTGATTCAAACCGGAATAAAGCAATTAGAGAAAACTGGTGGCTTCATGGTCGGACAAGAGGTGAGCTAAGAGATTACATTGAGGATATACCAAGATATATTGCAACTGTTGAAACCTCTAAACATCGCTTTTTCCTGTTTCTTGACAGAGAGAATCTGCCTGATAATATGCTCATCGCGATAGCTTCGGCAGATGCATATAATTTAGGTGTATTGTCGAGTAAAATCCATGTGTTGTGGGCGTTAGCGGCAGGTGGTCGGTTAGGCATGGGCAACGATCCCCGCTACAACAAAACCCGCTGCTTCGAAACCTTCCCCTTCCCCACCCCCACCGATTCCCAAAAGCAAACCATCCGCGATCTAGCCGAGCGCCTCGACGCGCACCGCAAGCGCCAGCAGTCCTTACACCCGAAACTGACGATGACGGGGATGTACAACGTGCTGGAAAAGGAGCGGTCCGGCGAGGCCCTGACGGACAAAGAGCGCCGGCTTCACGAGCAGGGTTTGGTGAGCATCCTCCGCCAGTTGCACGATGAGTTGGATGCGGCCGTCGCCGCTGCCTACGATTGGCCGGTGGCGCTGGACGAGCAGGAGATCCTGCAACGCCTCGTCGACCTCAACGCCGAGCGAGCGGCGGAGGAGGCGCGGGGGTTGGTCCGCTGGTTGCGGCCGGCGTACCAGGCGCCGGAGGAGGTGGCTACGCAAGGGGCGCTGGAGCTGACTGACGAAGAAGATGCGCCGGTTGTTGTGGTGGCTGAGAAGCGGAAGTGGCCTGGTGATACGCCGGGGCGGGTGCAAGTGTTGCGGGAGTTGTGTGAAAGAGTGGGTGGGGTGCCTTCGGGGGAGGAGTTGGCTGGGGCTTTTAAGCCTGGGTTGAGTAGGAAGCGGTTGGGGGTTGCGGAGGGGTTGTTGGTAACGTTATCTGAAATGGGACTAGTGTGAGGAGCCTTTTGAAGCAAATACGCAGTTGGTGGCAAGGGTTTGGGAAAAAAGGCCAGCCAGATTTTGTGGACCCCATTTTAGGGGACCTCTGGGAGGAGGGTGATGGTCTTTTGGGAACTGTCAATTTCCCACCGTTACAGAAACAGGTAGAATTGTTGTTACCGGAGAATGATGCTCAATCCCTTGCCTTCTATCGTCAGTTTTGGACAGCGATACAAACCGATTACCCAAACATCGAAAGTATGGCTAAAGAAGCTATTTTGGAGCGGTTTCAACACTTCAAAGTAGTAGATAGCTTTCCGGATTTTCGTGAGCAGTTTGCGCTTGAGTCCATTTCCTTTCCATCTGAAGCTGACGACGAATGGTCTTTGTCTTACTATGAGCAGCGCTGGGTCCACCATTGGTTTACGTTGGAGATCAAGGATGGTGAAGTGCGGTGGGTGGCTATTGATGGGTGAAGGATGACAACGTTTTAACTCCAAGTCTTTAAATTAGCCCTCGGAATCGTTCGGGGCGTTGTTCCTCTTTGCGATTGGGAGAATGCTATATTACGCAAGTTTGAAGCTTAGAGATGTGGGGTATGGTAGGGGTACTATAATATATGTAACGATATAACTGTGTAAAACATAATACATAAACTTCATATTTCCTAATAAGAAGTACGCTTAAATTGATAGAATTATGACAGATTATTTAATAAGAACTAGAAAGTTTGAAGATTTGAATATTAACGACATCTTCTTTGATTCTCTAAAGAAAGACTATGTAGAGTTTGAAGATTGGTTTATGGCAAAGTCAAAAAAAGGGAGAAAAGCTCTAGTTGTAGAGATAGATAATAAGATAATAGGCTTTCTATATTTAAAACACGAAAATGAACAGTTGCCCGACATAAATCCGCCTTTGCCAATCAAGAAAAGGATGAAAGTTGGCACTTTTAAAGTGAATCCTCACGGAACTCGACTAGGGGAAAGATTCATGAAAAAGATTTTTGATTATGCTACGCAGTATAATTATCCTGAAATATATGTTACCATATTTCCTAAACACAAGGCATTAGTATCATTGTTTATTAGATATGGATTTAAATTAATTGGGACAAAAACTACTCACAACGGAATAGAAAACGTATATCTAAAAGATTTTAATACGAGGGCGGACGAAGTTCTCTTAGACTATCCGATGGTTGACACAAAGAAAAATTCTCATTTATTGGCGATCAAACCTAAATTCCATTCTCTATTATTCCCAGATTCAATTTTGAGTAATGAAAGTTTTGATGTACTCGAAGATATATCTCACACGAATAGCATCCATAAAATATACGTTTGTTTTATGAATATTTCATCGTTTAAGAAGGGAGATAATGTAGTTATATACAGAACAAAAGATGACAAAGGGTCTGCTGAATATAGGTCTGTTGCAACTTCAATTTGTAGGGTTGAAGAAGTGAGATCTAAGCATTCTTTCTCTGACAGTCAGGAGTTTATAACGTATTGTAAAAAATACAGTGTCTTCGACGAGCAAGATTTGACTAATTGGTTCAAGAATGATAACTTTAAAACGATAAAAATGACGTATAATGTAGCATTCAAGAAGAGAATTACACGGAATGTCCTAATTAATGAAATAGGACTGGACCGGAATCAATATTGGGGGTTTTTCCACATAGATAACAATAAGTTTATCAAAATCATAAAAAAATCAGAAATAAATGAAAGCATTATTTTCGATTAAGAAAGAATTTGCCGATAAGATTTTTTCAGGAGAAAAGAGATTCGAATTTAGAAAAGCAATCTTCAAGAGGAATGTAACAACGATTGTTGTCTACGTAACTAAGCCAACGGGAATGATTGTTGGTGAGTTTCAAGTTAAATCTATCGTTCAGGATTCACCAGAAGGAGTATGGAACACTACTCAAGAATTTGCTGGTGTAGACAAAGATTTCTTTTTCAAATATTTTAATGATAGGTCTACTGGATATGCTATTGAGATAATGAACCCCACCTTGTATGATGTTCCACTTGACCCAAATAGAATTGTTGGTGACAATAAAACTAAATTCTGTGCTCCCCAATCATTTTGTTACTTACCATGAGCTATAAAGATATTAACAGGAAAGCGTATAATGAGCTAGCTGACCATTATAAAAAAAGACGATCAGATAAAGGACAATATGAGGAGTCTTCTGATTATTTAGCAGGTCTACTACACAGTGGCTACCATGTAAGTATTAACGAGTGCAGGGTTCTAGAAATAGGTCCTGGAGCAGGAAATATTTTACGGTGCTTTGAAAATTTAGGTTCTAAAGTATTTGCCGTCGAACTATCTGAAAATATTATAGAATTGTGTAAGGAAATTGCTCCGAATACTATATATTTCAATAGAGACGTGTTTGAATTAGACTTTGGCGAGGATAAATTTGATTTAGTCTATATGGGGGCAATTATTCATTTGTTTCCTAAAAATATGGCGTTTCCATTGCTTAAAAAAGTTCGACACTGGATTAAACCTAGCGGCCGGTTATTTTTAAACACGACCATATCTAATAAATCGTCTGAGGGAATTGAAATTAAAAAAGATGCAAAAGGACAAGTTGCTCGGTACCGAAGCCATTGGTCAGAAACTGAATTTTCGTCCTTAATTGATAAACTGATGATGGATGTCATCAGAAAAAGCTACACATTAGAAATGGATCGAGATAAAAAATGGCTAGGTATTACGTGCGTAAAACCCGAGCAAGATATAGTTGAAGATGAGCCAAAATTCAAGGGCAAAACACTGTCTATTCTAAATAGAAAAATTAAACTAAATAATCAAACGATAGATTTTGAAGTCATTAATAGACCTAAAGTAGCGTTGATAATTCCTTTCATTGATTCTGATACAATTATATTTACTCGGCAGTTTCGTTCAGCGATCAATCAATATGTACTTGAGCTCCCGGCTGGTAAAAGTAATTTTGGCGAGAAGATTGAGGAGACCGCTATGAGAGAACTACAAGAGGAAACAGGATATACATCGTCTAATTTAACATATTTAACGTCTTTTTACTCTTCATTACATATGTCTAACGAGAAAATTTATGTTTTTATAGCCAAAGACTTAGTTAGAAGTGAGAAGAGTCTAGGAGATAAGGAGTTTATAAAATTGGAAAAGAGGAATATTTTTGAATTAGTCGATAATAATGTATTGATTGATGCTAAGAGTTATATTGCAATCGCCGAGCTAAAAAAACTGATCTATGACGAATAAGATATACAAATGGATAATTAGACACTTATCTGTATTACCTGCTGTAGCAACTGTAATAACATCGGTAATTTTCTTAATGAAAGTTAGATCATCTGATCTTTCTGCTTCACAGATTTTAAGTTGGATCTTAGTAGTCGTAAGTATGTTAGCTACATCTATGTTGATTGATAGATTAGTGAGGCTAGACAAAATAGAATCCAATACGCAGGATTCGTTAGACCTTATAAGAGATTTTTCTAGAAGTTCTCGTATCAGTGATATTTTTAGGACTAGAAAAGATCTACAGCCTTTAGAAGAAAGATTGCGCGGAGCTCAATCTGTATATATAATAGGAGGTTCGCTGTTTAGACTGTCATCAGAGTATACTTCCACGTTCGAAAAATTGCTTAACGAAAATTGTAAAATTAGATTACTATTGCTTAATCCAGACTCGTTTATAGCAGAGCAAACTGCTAAGAATATTGTATATGAAATTGACGACTATAGCGTTTACAGAACTTATATACTTTCCTCTATATCTAATTTTAGCAAACTGAAGAAAAAACATCCTAATTTAATTGACATTCGTGTCATGGATTACCTTCCATCGTATAGTTTATTTGGTGTTGGTAAATCAAATAGTGAATTTTCCGTTATGGTAGAATTATATTCGAACAACATACCTGCAAGGGATAGGCTGCATTTTAATGTATTATCTAAAAATGATAAAGATTTATTCATCTTTTTTAATGATCAGTTTGAAAAATTCTGGTCTGAATCGCAAGAATACAATGCGCCGAACACAACACCGTTAAGTTAAGTTTATCAGCACCTGTCTCAAGACCACTCTCCAGCTCAAAATCTCCAATCCTTCCACGACATACTTCCTTAGGTACTCACTGAACATCCCCCCGGCCAGCCCTAACTCCACTAATACCAATATGACGGCATTTTATAAATCTATATTACAGTGTTATCTATATTTTGTCTGACTGCGTTACTGCCTACGACGGTTGTAGATATAGTGGTCGTTAACCCATATGATTTTTCAAGTCCATTGCTAGCGCTGCGTGATTTTTTCGCTGGACATAATAAGAACTAAAAGAGTTCGGTGACACTTAAGCGGTTGTCCGAGTATGGGGTGTGCTCTACATACGGTAGCCGTAGTCATCAAAAGCCACTACCATATCACCCTCGCACCGCCCGCCCCAAATCCGTCATCCAGCTGTCTTGGGCCTACCCCCTTGACTGAAAAAGGTAAAAACGAGTGCAACTACGTAGCCGGCCTTAGCTGGTTGACAAGGCTGCTATGTTGTGTGCATCAATTGGTCTAATTGATCAAACATATTTTTATCAAAGTGCCCTTCATTAGAATAATATTCGAGGTGATCTTCAATGAATTCAGACATGATATTAAAATTCTCATATTTAAGCATAAATCTTTTAACATCCAATAGATTATTCTTTGACTTATCGCCTTTGTAGTAATAAGAAACTTCCTTTAAAAATTCACCGACAGAGTTAATTTCAGATCGTTCTTCATTAGTTTGAAATTTAGAATTAGAGTAAACATACTTCTTGTTGAATTCTTTTAGCCGTAATATTAGTTTCCGTTTATTTTCAGTCCTTATATCCATAAAGTCACTCATTACATCAGCCAATTCAGAAGTTTCGCTAACAAAGGATTCTTTTGTAAGTATTGAGATAAAAGAATTAGTCAAATTTCGAGAATCAACCTTAAACTCAAGTAAGTTCAGATGTGCAACAAACCTAGACGGATAATATAAATGCCAAAACTGATTTCTCGATTTTTCTTGTAATACGTATTCACGCATTATGAAAAATAAGGAGTCATAAGTGATGAAATAAGGTTCAAGCTCATGTTCTCTTTTATCACTCAAGTATGAGATCATTTGAACATCATTAGCGATCGTTTTGTGATGTCTTTTACCTTCAGCTCTTAGTGTAAAGTGATCAAATAATTTTCTTGTGTCATCATAATGAAAATGCTTCACCGTAATATTCTCATCGTTAAGTATATCGTCGCATATTTCGGCAAGTATACCGAGTGGAAATGGTCTATATAGATCATCCTGATAAAACCCTAGTGCCTGCAAGAAATCTTCAAAACTATCTTCGTCTTCATCCAATTTTCCATGCTCATATAAATACTTATAAAATTTATAGAATACATTATTTGATAAATAACCGTCCGAGAAAAAATTAACTTCTTCAAATGGTATTAATAATAAAGCTGACCGTACTTGATAAGCAAGTTCTAAAACATATTCCTTATAGGTAAATAAGCTTATCCTCTTATCATGGTTCTCAATATCCAGTAAATCATTTATAACTTCATATTCAGGAATGTTTGTATTCCGTACAATAGTATAATATCTACATACAACATAGAGAAGTACATTTGTATCTAAGTATACTTCTCTATTGCGTTGTCTAATATATGCCTGGAGTTCGTTCTGTTTAGAGACTTTACTGAAAATGGCTGATGCACATTTTCTATAAAGAAAACTATTATTCTGACAAATGCTCAACAAGTCTAGCAATAAACTTTGGAGATTTTCCTCACTATTCTGATTCCTACTTTTAAGTAGGTTTATGATGAATTCCTTAAAATTTAATAATACAATTGATGCAGAAGAATCGACTTCGACTAGTTTATTCAGAATTTCACTTAAATCTATTTTGTAATTTGATTCAACTAAATTATTTAACTCGACATACACTTCGTCTACTTTTTCGCCTAAATAATAATTATTCAAAGCTTCCTGGATGTTCTGTTTAAAAATTCTCTCTTCGTACTCAAAGCTTTCAACTTCATCAGATAAAGACTCTCTTTCAAAATCTGTAAGTGAAAAAGAGTCACCTTCGTTAGGTTCAATTTTATCATCACTAACTAATTTAAAAATCAATCGTTTAAAAGAGCCATCTGAGTAACTGGTATTGAATTTATCATTACACTGATCTCTTAAGTGAGAGATTGTAACATTGTTATTCTCTAAAAGAGTATGTAGAATGAAAGCTTCTACAACTTGCTCCTTTATTTCTCTAGTTGGATTTCCATGTGATATGAAACTATAAAAAACTTTTGTTTTATCATCAATTAAACTCACTGTACTCGTCTGAGCTAGTTTCTCTATATTTTCATTAATTATGTGAGAGATGCTTCCTAAATGCTTTAGCGTAGCAAACAACATCACAATCAATAAACTTCTAGCGATTATCTGTACATCAGCTGGATCGTATTCTGGAGAATTGTGTATAATATCATTCCTACGGATGTATGTTGTAGCAATATGTTCTGCAAAATTAGGATGGCCTGCGAAACTAAGTATTCTCTGTTCTGTAAAGTAATCTTTAGCAGGCAACTCCCTATTCTTAATGACTGGTGATAGATTCAATTCATCGACCATATTTATAAGCGTCATCGATGTATTGGCAGTGTAATCAACACCAGTCACGAGATATACCACCTTTTCTAAAAATGGCTCAGTTTCAGTAGCAATCACGGTTAGTGATTCTCTAGAACTATTACCTTTTACATATAAAGTGTCAAGAGCATGAAGCAATGTTGAATTTATACCATCTAACTTCTCGATACCAGTTTTAAAATTTATTATGCGCTCAAACCATTTTACTCCTTCGTCTAAACTTAATATAGAAGGAGTAGTATCCTTGTTCATTTTACTTTTAGCGGCATTTATAAGCTTTGATCTTAAAACAACTATATCTTTTATCACTGTTTGAATAATTTAATTTATAGCAATATGCAAAGTTACATAATTTGCCGTAGTTTTTCAGTTGCACACAACAACAGCCTATACACCGTATCATCTACTATAGTTTGCTCTATCCCACGGGCTTATGTGGGTTCCCTTCACCCCACAACACGGCACCTCAGTCCGCGCCCTAAACCCCGTGCCAAATTAAAGCAAAGCCACCCGCTACGCATCGTAAAAATGCGCGTAGGCTTAAAGGTCCTGAGGCTCGGACGCGTACAGAAGAGAAAATAATATTGAGGGTGCGGCGCGTGGTACTTTAGCGCAAGTTTCCGATCAGTCCGATTTGTGCTATTCGTTTTCCCCAGCACCTGCGTCCTCGCCTTATCAATTATACGAGACCACAGGCGCAAAGTAGTCAGCCAAGGAGCAAAGCTGGAATAGTAACAGACACCATTATTTATACCCCCTCAAATAATACCTCGATACGTTAAACTTACCCGACCAGACACAACCAAAACACTCCATGAACCAACAAACCACCAATCACCTAAGCACAAACGACCCCATAATAGCGAACATCGTCAACCTAATCACCATCCCCACCATACCCCCATCAAAAGGCATATACCACGACATGATCAGTTGCATAGTCGAACACCAAATCCCCTCCCACCACCGAAACGCCTGGTTCAAAAAGGTCGTTAACCTCCTCAATGGCAAAGACCCCAACGACAACAACATCTACACCATCCAAGAAGACGACTGGCGCGCCGCCAAACTCGCCGCAGCGAAGTACCACACCCTGTTCCGCTTCACCGACGCGTGGCACAAACAGAGAATGGAAACTCAGAATTGGACAGCCATGACGGACGATGAGGTACGCCAACAACTAACCGCGATCAAAGGTATCGGACCGGCTACGGCGGATCTCGTACTGCTCTACTCCCTCGGTCGGCCGGATGTATTGCTGGCTAACGACTCGCACGTCAAGCAGATGGTAGAGCGATTGTACCTAGAACCTGAGGAGAAGCTAAAACCAAAGATAGCCGAATTGAAGAAGAAGTGGTCGCCCTACTGCTCCCTAGCTTCCCTTTACCTCATCGCTTATCGGAAGGAGTTAAAGCGGCGAAAACCCTAGCCGTCAACAACTTGCAACCGTCCGCATTCTATGGTTATGAAACGTTCCGGCACCGCCGATCTAGCCCTCTGGGGCGGCGGTATTCCCTCCTGGCTCTTCGACCGCATGAAACTCCTCACGCTGCCGGTCGTCGAATCGATCGTGCTGCACTACGGGCGGGAGCATTTCCTCAGCCGGCTGTCCGACCCGTTCTGGTTCCAGAGTTTTGGCGCCGTGATCGGGATGGACTGGAACAGTTCCGGGGTGACAACGGCGGTGATGCGGGCGCTCAAGCAATCCATCAACCCCGCCAGTCATGAGTTGGGCTTGTACATCGCCGGGGGGAAGGGGAAGGCGAGTAAGGATACGCCCCGTGAGCTACTACGGATCGGTGACAAAACGGGCTTGGACGGCGATCACTTCGGCCGCTGCAGCAAGCTCGCCGCTAAGGTGGACAACACGGCCGTCCAGGATGGTTTTCAACTGTACCTCCACAGCTTCGTCCTTTCCGCCGATGGCGACTGGACGATCATTCAGCAAGGTATGGATGGCGCTACCGGATTGGCCCGTCGCTACCACTGGAACTCGGAACGGGTGAAGAATTTTGTTGAGGAACCCCTCGCTGCCGTTTGTGGGGATAATCAGGGGCAAATCCTGAACCTGGTAGCTAGGGCGCCCTCAAAAAGTCCCCAATCCCTTTATGTTTCTGGCTTTCAGGGGTAAAATTAATTTCACAACATACCCCAAAATGCAAGCCCCCCCCTACCGAAACCCAATCCCACTTCTCCCCTCCTTAGCCCCCCGATACAATTCCCCCATCCGAATCGCCGTAACCCCAGCCTCAACCCCCTTATTCCCGTGCTTCCCACCAGCCCGGTCCACCGCCTGCTCGTGGGTATTCGGCGTCAGGACACCGAAGATGTAGGGAAGGCCGGTGGCAATGCTTAGGTTGACGAGGCCCTGCGCAACGGAGTTATTAATGTACTCATCGTGCTTGGTCTCCCCCTTGATGACGCAGCCGATACACACGACGGCGTGGAGCTTTTCGCGGCCAGCCAATATGCGGGCGGCGGCGGGCAACTCAAAGGTGCCAGGCACCTGGACGACGTGGATGTTCTCTTCCTTAGCTCCGTGCTTGGTCAGCGTCTCGAGGCAGCCGCGGTATAGCTCGTGGGTGATGTCCTTATTCCAATCCGCGACCACTACCCCGAAATTGAGAGGGGAAGCGTCGGGGATGTTGGATTCGTCGTAGGTGCTGAGGTTCTTCAGGGCGGAGGCCATAGTGCTTTCTGTTGGGTTACTTCCTTCCTGTACAGACGGGGCCGTTGCTTGGTTGTTCCCCATCCGTAATTCGCTATCCCCTACCCTATTTTCTGGCACCCGCGGCAGCGCCCTAATTGTTCATGGCTGTTCTGCGATTAGTCGCGATGTAGAATGACAAGTAGAGGCCCCAACCCACCGTATCCCCTAAACCTACACAACGTATCTTTGCGGGCCCGAATAACCGCTGCGGATATGGATTACGATATTAAGGAAGTAAAGTCGCTACTGGCCAGCCCCAAGGACGTGGTGATCTTCAGCCACCGGAATCCGGACGGAGACGCCGTCGGCTCGAGCCTCGGGCTACTCCACTACCTGCGCAGCCAGGGCCACTCTGTGAAGATCGTACTGCCGTCCGACTACCCCGACTTTCTGGGCTACCTGCCGGACGTGAGCAACATCATCATCTACGACGACGAGACCGACGAGGCGCGGGAAGCTATCCGCACGGCAAATCTCTTCTTCATCCTCGACTTCAACTCCTTCGACCGGATCGACAAAGTGAGCGAAGGGCTGATGGACGATAAGCGGCCGCGCATCATGATCGACCACCACCTCTACCCCGAGCCGGTGGCCGACATCATGTTTTCCGACCCGAGCTTCAGCTCGACTTGCGAAATGGTCTACCAGTTCATGGACGACCTCGGCCACGCCGGCTGGGTGACGGAAGACGTCGCAACCTGCCTCTATACGGGCATCGTGACCGACACCGGCGGCTTCAAGTACGCCACCTCACCCCGGCTGTTCCGCATCGTGGCGAAGCTGATCGAGGCGGGGACGGACGACTACAAGGTGCAGGACAACATCTGGAACACGATGACGGAGAAGCAACTCCGCATCCTCGGGCACTGCCTGGCCAACCGGATGGAACTCTACCCCGAGTACCGAACCGGCCTGATCTGGCTGACGCAGGAAGACTACAAGCATTTCGACATCAAACGGGGCGATACGGAAGGAATCGTGAATTACGTCCTCCGGATGCCCAACATGATGATTGCGGCCTTCATTCACGAGCAGCCGACGATCGTTAAGATGTCGCTCCGTTCGAAGGGAGATATGGACGTGCAGCAGATCTGCAAGTCTCACTTCCGGGGCGGTGGCCACAAGAATGCTTCGGGCGGGGCGTCGTTTGCGCCGCTGTCTACGACCATTAATAAATTTAAGGATTTGCTCCCTGACTATGCGGGCGAGATCGAATCGGCTTACTTGAAATTCAACCAATGAAAACTATGCGCATAATTTATTCCGCACTGCTCGCCGGTGCCATCCTGACCGGATGCCAAGACTCCACCACCGGTGGGCTCACGACGTCCGAACTCGGCAACCGCTACGAAGTAACGAATGCGGGCTCCGGCGAAGCCATCCAGACGGGTGAGTACGTGTACTTCCACGCCAAGATGAAAACGGAAGGCGATAGCGTCCTTTTCGATACGCGCACCACCGGCGGCGAAATGCCCGTCGTGCAGGCTGCCGCCGACGACGTGACCGAGATCGGCCCCGTTGAAGACGTACTCCGCTACCTGAAGGAGGGTGGCTCGGCGATGATCCGCGTCAACATCGAAGAGTTCCCCAGCAAGCCCCCCGGCCTGGAGAACGACACCGTCATCATCTACGACATCGACGTGATGGAAGTCCTCACCGAAGAAGCCTTCGAGGTACGCCGCGAAGAAGAAATGGCGAAGCTCGAAGCAAAGCGTGACGTTGTCCGCGTCCGTGGCGAAGAACGCCGCACTTTCGCCGAAGACATCCGCAACCAGTACGCCGCCGGCAAACTGGGTGAAGTACAGACGACCGAGACCGGTCTCAAATACATCATCCACGAAGAAGGTACCGGCGAACAGGCCCAGGCCGGCGACCGCGTGACGGTACAGTACATCGGCCAACTCGCCGAAGACGGCAAGCTGTTCGACCAGTCCTTCGAGCGTGGTGAAGGCATCCCCTTCCAGCTCGGTGCCCGCCAGGTCATCCCCGGTTGGGACGAAGGCATCGCCCTGCTGAAGGAAGGCGCCAAGGCGACCTTCTTCATTCCTTCCGACCTCGGTTATGGTGCCCAGGGCACGCCCGATGGTTCCATCCCTCCCGGCGCTGAACTCGCGTTTTACGTGGAGTTGGAGAAGGTGACGAAATAGGTTTTTTGCACTATAAAAAGCCCCCACCAAGAATTTTGGTGGGGGCTTTTTTTGTTAAAATCCTCTCCCCCCCGCCCCTCTCCAAGGGAGAGGGGAGCTGAATGTCCGGGGCAAGGGGAATTTAATTACGGGGTTATAGCGGAATTTCAAGTCTCGTTCACCATGGCACTATGACCCGGTAAACCCATTAACCTTCAACAATTCTATAGGTATCACGTCTCCCCTCTCCTTTGGAGAGGGGCCGGGGGTGAGGATTACCGAACAACCACCCGAACCCCAACAACCCCAGCACCAGACCTGACCACCAACGTATACACACCAGCCACCAAATCCTGCTGCTCAACCCGCAATTGCGTAGCACCACGACGCAGCGTCCGCGCGTACTGCAAGCGCCCATCAACGGAGTAGAGGATGAGCTGTAAGTCTTCGGAAGCGGCCTCTTTGAGGTTGACCAGGAAGTTACCGTCGTTGGGGTTTGGGAATACCCGCAAACC
This sequence comes from Lewinella sp. 4G2, assembly GCF_001625015.1. Lineage (NCBI taxonomy): Bacteria > Pseudomonadati > Bacteroidota > Saprospiria > Saprospirales > Lewinellaceae > Lewinella > Lewinella sp. 4G2. The sequence goes on from NZ_LVWJ02000014.1 coordinate 4,124,854, forward strand.
CAATTCCAGCGCCAGTGGAGAGTCGGTGCTCACCATCGCGTCCGTGTTTTCTGCATCGAAGGTGGGGGCCATGGTTTGGAACGGTCCCGTGCCGTTGGGGAAGCGGCCGTAGGATACGTCCGCCACCTGTTCGGAGAAGCTTACCGAATCGATGATGGCCAGGTTGGCATCCGCGAGGACGACCTGCTCACCGTCGGCGGAAAGTTTGAAGCTAGCGTGGAGGCCTTCCTGCTCGTCGTCGCCGTCCGCCCAGATCATCAGGTAGCCATTGGCGCCGATGGTGGTGCCGGCGGGGAAGGCCCACTTATCGGTTTCGGCAGCGTCGTCGGAGAGGTAGAACCCATCCAGCGCGATGGGGCTGGCGGTGTTATTGTAGAGTTCGATCCAGTCGTCGAATTCACCGTCCTGATCCGCCTGCGTGGCGTCGTTGGCGGCCATGAATTCATTGATGACGAGGTCGCCGGCCAGGGAGCTGGTGCCGCCAATTTGGTAGAGGTACACGTCGTGCTCGGCGCCCTTCGGGGCGTAGGCGACGGTCCCGGCATCGTCGGCGGCCGTAGCGGCCACGTAGTAGCGCACGTAGCTGGTGCCGGCTATGGCGGGGATCTCGCCGCCGTACTGTCCGTCGCCCGCCGCGCCGTCGCCATGCTGGCCGTCGTCGAACAGTTCCGTTTGGTCAAATACGCCGGTGAGGCCGGTTCCGTAGTAGAGCGTCACGCTCGCAATGCCCGCTGCGGCGCTCACTGTGGTGGTGACGTTTACGGGTTCTTCGGCGGAAGGGTTAGCGAATTCAACGCCATTTACGCTGTGGCGTACGTCGCCGACCGTCACCTCGGTGCCCGCCATTAGTTCGGGGGAGTTGAGCAGGATGTTTCTGCGTTCGGTCACGTCGCTCTTGAGGTCTTCGATTCCCTCGTCCCATTCGGCGTCGCTGTAGAATTTCTTGGGGTCGGCCTCCACGAGGTCGCGCAGCAGAGCCGTGTACGCATCAATCTTACTGTTCGCATTCTTCTCGGTGAAGTGATCCTCCAGGATCACCCGCATGTGGGCGAGGTAGCGTTGGCGGATGGCCGGCACGGCGAGCATCCGGTCGATCAGCGGAAAGTCGTCTTCCCCTTCCCGGTAGAGCGGTCCCCACAAAATGGCGCGGTCGCCGAGTACGCTGTTGCCGTCGTATTCCATCGGCACGAGCCGCCCGGTCTCCGCTTCGTAGTAAACGAAGTAGTCGCTACCGCCCTTGTTGATGTAGCCATCGTCGTCCGCCCAGACGTTCTCGTGGGCGAGGAACCAACAGGCTTTATCGATATCCAGCACGGGTGCGAGGGCTGCTTCCAGCGTGGCGAGCGGTTCGTTGTTAAGCACGTCCACGGCGGCAATCATGCCGGCCCAGGGGTCGTCCTGCTCGGTGCGGCGCAGGACGTAATCCTGCAGGTAATCCGTACTGTCCGGCCCGTTGTAGTTCAGGGTGGATGTGCCCTGTCCGAAGCGGCCACCACCGCCGGGCCCTGGCCGCGTACGCCGGCTGCTCGTGGCGCGCCAGATCGTTCCATCGTTGCTCAGGTACCACTCGCGGATGTAGTCGGAATCGAACTGCTGCACGTTCTGGTACGGGCCCCAATTTTGTCCATTGATCTCCAGGTTAGCGTAGCCGGCCTTCAGGCTCATGTAGTAGTTGTGGCCGATATTGTTGTACAGCACCTCCCGCATCGAGGAGTTATCCTCCCAGCCGCAATTCAGGTTGAAAGTGTTGTAGCCATTCACGTCCTGCCCGTCAATCACCGCGTCGAGCGTGATGTTGAAGGACTTCTTCTCGGAAGGGTTCCGGCGGTAGGAGGTTTCCCCCTTAAAGCGCACGCCCACGCTATCGTACCGTTCACCGTCAATGATGCAAGTGGCCAGCAGGTCGGTTCCGGAATCGTAATTTTGGGTCAGGATATCCCACCAATTGTCCTCGGTAAATTCCAGGCTGATGGTGTGCACTTCATCCGGCTCGTAAAAACCACCGTTGTTTTCTCCCCCCGCCGTCAGCAGCCGCCCGTCGTCGCTGACCGACCAGGCATCCGGCAGATCCTGCGCACAAATAGAGAAAGTAGCTGCCAAAAGTAGCAGGCAAGAAAGTAAGAGTTGCTTCATCGTAAAGTAGGTGGTGGCTCCAAACGGAGCAGGGTAATACCGCAAAGGTGGTGGAAAGAAGAGCGACGCATCCACTAGCCAAAGAAACGGTTAACTAGTACGAAAACAATCGTTTGGCGTCCCGACTGAGTGCGGGACTTACTGCGTGGCGCTGCCGCGGGTGCTAAAGTAAGGATGAATGAGTAAGGGTATGGGTTGCCCCAGGCCGTAGGATTACAACGGATTAAGGATGGTCAACCCAATTGCAATGATGGTTAGACTGGCCTGGATCCGAAATCCTTCGGAGTTGGGAAAAGAATTGGAGTGGCTACGGCCTAATGAATTTCACCTAACTTTATGCAGACACACTATTCTAAGGCAGGAAGGCTCAACCTATTCACCCACCTCAGATGTCAAAGCAACACTTATTAATCATCGAGGACGATCCCATCATTGCGGCAGACTTGCGCACCCGGCTGGAGCGAGCGGGTTACGGTACCCGGTACGCCTTCGATGGGGAAACGGGTATTACTTTGGTCCGCGACCAATTACCGGACGGCATCCTCCTGGACATCAACCTTGGCCAGGGGATCGACGGTATTGAAACCGCCCAACGCATTCGCGGCTACGCACCGGACGTACCAATTGTGTACCTGACGAGCAACAACGACGCGCATACTTTCGGTCGGGCCCGGGCCACTAAGCCGCAGGGGTTTCTATCCAAACCCTTCCGGGGAGCGGATCTACTGTATACCGTCGCATTGGTGTTGGATCGGCACGAGCCCAGGCCCGCCTCTGCTGCAGGACCAGGGGCAGGCTCGGAAGGCCACGTCGTCCTCCGGCAGGGTGACCGTAACGTGAAAGTTCCACTGAAGGAAATACTGGTAGTAGAGGCCAACGACTATTGCTGCCGGGTCACCCTGGCGGAAGAGGTGAAGACCGTGGGGATGACGCTCAAGAAATTCACCTCTCTGCTTCCTTCCCCACCCTTCGTCCGGGTGCACCGTTCCTACGTGGTGAATTTTGATTACGTGACGGCGCTCAGTGAGGGTAACGTCCACTTGGAGAACTTTAAAGTCCCCGTAGCCCGTGGCAAGCGGGCGGAGGTGCGGAGATTATTTGACGGGAAGTGAGCGATCCACGTGCTGGCTGACGGTGAAGGTGATCTTCGTTCCGTGGCCACCGTCGTCGCTGGAATAATTAACGACTTCGCCCTGGAGCCTTTCGGCCAGCAGCGTAATCAATTGGCTACCAAAACCATTACCCGACGAAGGTTGCGACAGGCCGGCCCCGTCGTCACTGACCCGCAAAATGTACTGGTTATTCGCCTCCTGAAAGAGTGAAATTTCGATGGTACCCCGGTCGGTTGGCCCGTAGCCGTGTTTCAGGCTATTGGCCACGAGTTCATTGACGATCAATCCCAGTAGCATGGCGGTGTCGACATCGAGGTCGATTTCTTCGACGTCGCAGAATAGCTCGATGCGTTCCCCCACGGAGTAGGCGGAGAGCATTCTTTCCCCCAGGTTCTGTAGGTACTTGGGCATGTGGATGCTCGTCAGGTGCTGGTGCCCGTACAGTCGTTCGTGGATCATTCCCATGGCTTCTACCCGGTTTTGGCTGCTACGGAGGGCGGCAGCGGCTTGTGGCTCGGTAACCTGTTCGCCCTGTAGTTCGAGGAGGCTGGATACTACCTGGAGGTTATTCTTTACGCGGTGGTAGACTTCGCCGACGAGCGCTTCCCGTTGGGCGGCGAGTTGCTCCACTTCGGCGTTGCGGTGGCGGAGGCGGCGGGTAAGGCGGTAGAGGAGATATCCGACGGCTAGGGCTAGGATGGCAAGGGCGCCGAGTGCAATGAGTTGATTTCGCTGTGCGCTCAGTTGTTGTTGCTGTAGGGCAATCTCAGCCTCCTTTTCGCTGGCTTCATATTTCTCTTTAAGCTCCAGGGCAGCATTCTGGGCCTCTTCCCCTCTGATGCTGTCCATCATCTGTATGTACTCCAGCAAGTAGAATTGCGTCGTATCGTAATCCGAGCCATCTAGGTGAGCGAGGGCTAAGTAGTAATTAATTGAGGTTTGATCGTTTAACAGTTTCGCATCCTTCGCAAGACTAAGGGCTCGGTGAAACATGGTGATGGCGGAATCCTGTTGCCCCATTGCGTGGTGCAGCTTGCCTTCATTGATTAGCATGCCTACGTTTAACCTCCCCTCCATCAATTGGCGCAGCCGCTGCTGGTCTTGCATCGCTCCCTCAAAATCAGCCAGGTCACTGCGTAAGCTGGAACGTTTACTGTAGGCCGGCACCAATAGGTGCCGCTCTTTTGCTCCTTCGGCCAACGCAATAGCCTCAGTAAGCATGATGACGGCGCTGTCCTTATGATCTTGCTTACCGTAGTATTCGGACAGCATCATGCTGGACATATACTGTTCAGCGGGCGACGCCAGTTCCCGGGCTAGCCGATAGGACTTTTTGAGGTACGTCTCGGCAGTTTCCATTAATCCGAGCCTACTGTAAACAACCCCAAGTAGACCGGAGGCGTTAATAAGCCTTTTTGTGTCTCCCCGGGCCTCAAACCCCTTTACGGCCAGCAGTAAAGTATCGATCGCTTCCTCGTATCTGCTAGTGGCCAGCAAAAAATTGCCCAACTGCATCCGCTGCGCATCAATGATGGCAGGGTCCTTGGTTTTAGCGGCGACATCGTACGCCAACCGTTGGTAATCGCCAGCGCTATCTGTATAACTACTTTGCAGCGCGATTTGCCCCAGGGTTCGGTAAGCCTCGATTTTCCCCTCCGGCGTCGCGTCGGGCAATTCCAAATAATCTTTATAGAGATTGGAGGCAGCTGCCATATCTCCATAACTCACGGCGGCCATGGCTTTTGTGAGTAAGGGGTGTTTGTCGGCTGGCTGAGCCGCGAGTGTGCATACGGAAGTTAATAGGATAAAAATTAGGGAAAAACGCATCAGGGTATTCTTAAAGGGCTGCTAATGAAGTGTGTAGAGCAAAAGTAAGCCTTGTTTCAACCACCTGCGTAACACCTCTTTACCGTTCACTGGCAATTACCCCCCGTTCACCGATCATGCCTTTCAACTGAGCGTATTCGCGGCCTACCTTCGGGATACACCTGTGAGAGCAGGCCCCTTTTTAACGAACAAACTACACCGTCATGTTACGCTTTCTTTTCACGGCCATTGCCGTGCTGACCTCCCTATGCCTATTCGCTCAGAACCCTACGATCTCCATTCAGGGCACGCTTAAAGACGTAAACGGCGCTTCCGTTTCCGACGGCGACCAGAACATCACTTTCAAGATCTACGATGCCCTCACGGGCGGGACCGTGATCTGGCAGGAAACATCGGACGTCCGGGTAACGGGTGGCATCTACTCCCATCAGCTCGGTAGCGTGGACCCCATCAGCGGTGGGATGTTTAGTGGGCCCCGCTGGTTGGGGGTGGTGGTGAATGGGCTGGAGCTTACGCCACGCTCCCCCATGTCTTACGCACCCTACGCAATGAGCGTCAATTCTACCCAGCGAATTGCCGAGGGTGGGTGCTCGGGTCAGGTTGGAGATTTGAAATACTCCTACCTCAACCCTACTCAATTTGCGCAGGTAAATGGCGATTGTTGGGTGCCGTTGGACGGGCGGGCGATACCGGGTTCTCAGCTGGCCCAAATTGCGGGGATCACCACCCTACCCGATGCCAGTGGGGCATTCTTACGGGCGCAAGAGTATAACGATACCCGGGATGATGACCGCACGCCAAATACCCCCGTAGCCACTTTTCAGGCAAATCAGATGCAAAGCCACGCCCATGGTTTAAGCGAAAGCGGGGCTCATGACCATCCCTACATCGACGAACACCCCTCGGGCATTCAATTTCTCGATCAGGAAGCGCCGCCTTCACCACTGGACGCCAACGCGGAGGGCTTTTTCACTTATAACCAGCCAGGCGCTCGGACGATCTGGTTTGAATACGAAAATGATGGCTCAGGCGGTGACTACTTCAGATTGAAGAAGGAAATCGAAACGAAATCTACTTCTCAGGCTGGCAACCATACCCATGATGTCCTGAGTGCGGGGGGCGCGGAAACCCGCCCCGAGAACTTCAACTTCTACCTCTACATCCGCATCGACTAAGCGGGGCTCTTCCAACCCTTTAAATCTGTTTCACCATGACTACCACGATATCTCTACGTGGAGGGTGGCTCGGTTGGCTGATCGTCCCACTGCTCCTATCCCTTTACGTCGCACCCGCGGCCGCGCAAAATGCTGCTCCCGAAACGGAGTGTAACCCGACCGAAGGCCTCCCCGTAGCTACGGGCGAAGTCTTCCTGAACTACGGCGCCGTAACCAACTCCTTTAGCCTACAGAGTAGATCTAGTTATTCACTGGGCCAACCCATCGTCACCCGCATGCTGGGCCAACGCAACCTGAGTGAAGGCGGCTACTGGTCCCGCTTTTTGCTACCCCCGCAGGCACCAGTCGTCCGCGCGACGCAGGGAGACTTTGGCGACCGCATTCAGATCAGCTGGAATTTGGACCCACTGAGTGCAACCGCAACCCGCGGCTACATCCTGACCCGCGACGGCAACTTCCTGGCCGAGTTGGAACCGGGAACGTCGAACTTTATCGATTTCAACGTGCAGCCCGGCGAATTTTACGAGTATAACGTACAGGGGCGCAATGGCTTCGGGACGGGATCGGGCGGTATCTCGGTCGGGTTCACCAATCCGAATGGCGTCGTTTCCGGCCGCGTTACCTCCCGGCAGGGGAACCCGATTTTTGGGACGACGGTGACCCTGGAACCCTCCATCGGTCGCGCCCTTTCCTTTGACGGCGACCAGGACTACGTATGCCTGAGCCACGATGCGCGTCTTGACCTCGAGACCTTTACCTTTTCTGCCTACATCCGCCCCGATGCAGCTGACCAGGGTGGAATGATCATTGACCGGGGGCACGATCTCAACCGGAATTTTTGGGTGCAAGCGAACGCCGGCGGCGGCTCCGCTGGCGTAACCATTGGATTGGGGAGCACTGCCGGATCTGAGGAAGTAAATATTCCTTTTCCCGGGGTTGGCGTAGGCGAATGGGTCCACCTCGCCCTGGTGTACGACGCGGGCACGCTACTCGTGTACGTCGACGGAAACTTTGCTGGAAGCACGCAGGCGGCGATTGATTACGAACCGGCCCTGTTCACCCTTGGCCGAGATCGCGCCGGGAACAATTCGTTTACCGGATTGATTGACGACGTCCGCTTTTACGATCGTTACCTAACGCAGACGGAGATCATGCTTACCAAAGACATCAGTGCCTCGCGCAGCTCCGCGGGCTTGGTGGCGTACTGGAAGTTCGACGAAGGCATTGGGGAGAAAGTATTCGACACGGGAGGCGGCGATATCGATGGCACCCTTTTCGGAAATACGACTTTCACCAGCCAGGCAGCCCCGGTAAAGAACGGTGCCTTCACCGATGAGGGTGGCTACTATTCGATTGACGGGGTAAACTACAGCGGGCAGGAAACCTTCACCGTTTCGCCCAGTCAAAATTTTTACGACCATACCTCACTGGAATTCAACGCCACCCGCTCTTCCGAGGTCCGGCTTCCTGAGATCGCGTGGTCGGACTCCGCAACGTTGGAGATCACCGTTCGCCCATTCGTGGCGGATGGTTTGCAGACAATCGCCAGCACCCAGAGTGGCGACTTTACGCTGTCCACCCTCGATGGCACTCTGCAACTACAAACTCCGAATGGCGGTACCCAACAACTCGGGGCATTGCCGCAGGACCGCTTCAATCACCTGGCCTTTGTCTTTGACGGGCCGAACCAAACGATCGCCTGGTTTTTGAATGGCACCCGCATGGGGCAGGTGCCCGGCAGGGTGGCTACCGGAACCCCGGCCACCGCCTGGACGATTGGCAACCACGCTACCGAAGCGGACCAATACTTTACTGGTCTGATCGGTGAGTTCGCCCTATTTGACACCCTCGTGAGTGTTGCGCAGCTGCAACTCCACGCCTCTCCCCTGATCGGTGATAATATCGTCAGCGGCATTGACGCCGGTGATGGAAATCTGGTAGCCTATTTCCCTTTTGACGAGGCGAATGGCAACGTCGTCGAAGATTACGGCCCCAGTGCGCTTGGCAGCGGAACGGTGACCGCGGCTACGTTTAGCATTAACGATTATCGCCAACGCGCTACCCCCCACGAGTACCGCCCGAGCCAGCGGGTGATCAACCTGAACGGTTCGAATACGGCCGTCGGTAACGTTGACTTTACGGATGAAAGCACCATCCCCGTATCCGGCGTCGTGCGCTTCAGTAATACCTTTTGCTACCAGGATAGCGTACAGATTCTGGCCAATGGGCTCCCCCTGAGCCCACCCGTATTTACCGACGCCCAGGGGCGCTGGAGCACGGAGTTGGAGCCCGGAGCGTCCGTCACCCTAACCGCTAATTTTCCCGACACGACCGGAGATCACACTTTCACACCCACCTTTTTTGAAACACGGAATATTACTCGACCAATCGCGGGGGTTTTATTTCAGAACACCACCAAACGCCGGGTCATCGGCCAGGTGGCGGGTGGCGCCTGCCGGAAATCGATCAATGATCCGGGCTTGCCCATCAAAGTCAAACTGCAGAGCCTGAATGGTTGCTACGCCGTCACCCAGGAGGTAGAAAACCTCGCCGGGGAGTTCGTATTCACTGGCGTACCACCCATCCCGGTTACCGTCTCCATCGATCAGATTCTACCGGCCTACGAACGCCTGAAGGATGATGGTGGACAGCAAACAGACCTGCGTCAGGCTGCCAGTGACACCATTGACTTCATTTATTACGCACCGCCGAACGTCGAGATTTCAGACTTCCCGGAACGCGAATGTGGTTTGAAGTACATCGAATCATCCTACGACGAAAACCTGAATAAGCGGTACACCAACCGGATTCGCGTTTACGAGCAGTACCTCTACGACCGTTGCTACCTGCGGGATAGCCTGCAATTGCGGATCGACAATCAGATCGCCGATGCGGTTCCATTCGACACAATTGTGCGGGACACGGATGTTTTCGTCCTGCGCTACCCCGCCGGCATTCCCAACTTCGTGGGGAATAATTTGAAGCGATTGGTCGTCACCGCCACTAACGTTACCGGAAATGCCTCCAATGAATTGGGTGTAGTCGTCACCGGCCGCAAGCCGCGTGAGGGGACGTTCACGACCGTCGACCCACAGTACCCACTCTTCGTACTGCGGGCGCCGCCCGGAGACCAATCTTCGGCTACGCTGGAGGCGGGTACGACCATCTGCTCCTCCAACAACAGTGGCAACGTTTTCATCAATGAGAATACGGGGACTAAGGTCATCGACGCTTCCCCGACCAACATCATCAATACCGGAGCGCCTGGCGTCACCACCGAATTCGCCGTCGAAGGTGGTGTGGACACCAAACTTAAGATCGTCCAGAAAACGAATAGCCAACGCACCTCTACCAACGAGACCTGTACCACCTTCTTACGCACCGTGAGTACGGCAAACGGGGAGAACGTCCCCCACAGCGAAGGGCTTGGCGATGTGTACGTAGGCATTGCCGCCAATATCAACATCACCAATAATGACTACCTCTACGTTGATACGAGCCAGTGTAGATTCCGGGATGACAGTACGCGCATCACTTTTAATCTGGACAGCTACGACACGGAGTATTTCTACAGCGAGTGGCAGTTGATCACCGACGTGATCCCCCAACTCCGCACGCCACCCAACCCCATGAACGCAGAGGTCTTCGAAAGAAACCTGGAGTCCGCGGATAAGTGGGAAGAAATCATTGCCAACAACAAGTACGACAAGGAATCGGGTAGGCTACTGAAGAACTACACCTTTGACGGTCTCGTCAGCATTGAGGAATCGCTTAGCACTTCGGAGGTCTATTCTTTTTCGCACAACACCGATATCACTGCCACCGCGGAATTTGCCTTGTTCTCCGGTATCGAGATCAACGACGCCGGCACCAAGATTGGGCTGGAAACGAATATTGGCGGCGGTTTCAATTTCGGCGGTGGCAATTCAACGGATTCCACCAGTACGATCTCCTTCGTGCTTGCCGACGATGACCCCAACGATAACTTCACCGTCGACATTCTGGAGGGAGGGACCTACCCTGCCCCCATCTTCAAACTGAGATCCGGAGAAAGTATGTGCCCCTGGGAACCGGGAACGCGGAACCGGGAAGAAGTGGGTTTCAACGTTGACCGCAATACGGCGCTCAACGTACCGGAAACCCAGCCGGCGGTCTTCAAACTTCAGCTGACGAACGAAGGCCAGACCGGTGCTGACCAACTGGTCTATTCCGTCGGCGTGGTGGATGGCTCGAATCCCTTCGGAGCTACCATCCGGCTGGATGGCACCACCCTCAACACCCGCCCCCGCGACTTCCAGATCGGGCCGGACGAAACCATTGAACTGACCCTCACGATTGACCGGGGGCCAGAGGAATACAATTACGACAGCATTGGCATCTTCATGGCTAGTTCCTGCATGTTCGACCACTCCGAAGCTTTGGGTTACGATCTGTCAAACGTAGCCGATCCGGCGATCTACGCCGACCATCCCAATCGCGATATACCCCGAGAAGGGCCTTACGCCCGGACCGATCTCAACAAGTTCTACAAAGAATACCGCCTGAACGTCCAGTTCCTGGAGCCCTGTACGCCGATCGACATCAACTTCCCCCGGCAGGACTGGGTGGTTACGCCGGATGACAACGCGAGGCAGGCCATTACCGTCGTAGACTACGATTACGATGATCCCGACTTGGATACCGTAAGGATCCAGTACCGCATCACCGGCGGTGACGGGAACTGGATCAACATCGCCGAACTGCCCGCGGATACCTTCCTGAACAACCCCGTTTTCTATACCCAGATCTGGGATATGGAGGAGTTGCGGGATGGCCCCTACGAGATCCGGGCAACGGCCACCTGTAAGGACCTCAACCTCACGCCCGGTATCTCCAGCGTCATTCAGGGCCGCAAGGAAACCCAGGCGCCCAGACCTCTGGGCACCCCCGAACCAGCCGACGGGGTACTCAACCCCGGCGATGAGATCAGCATCTCCTGGACGAAGCGGATCAATTGTGGACTCATCTTCCCCGCTGACGGGATCGGTGCCGACATTAGTATCAACAACCTGGCGCTCATTGATAAAACGACCGGTGAGCTGATTGACGCAACGATCTCCTGCCGGGAGGACAAGATCATCATCGTTCCCAACGTGCCCCGACGCTTCATTGAAAATCATACTTTGGGCGTGGTCGCGAATGACTTTCAGGACCTCTACGGAAACGAATCCGATTCAATCCACTGGGAGTTCTTCGTCAACCAATCCAATCTGTACTGGGACGGTGGACGCATTGATGAGACCGTTCTGGAAGGTAACAAACTCGTCGTCACCCGGCAAATTCGTAACCAGAGTGGTGAAGTGACGGACTACCAAATTCCGGACGTCCCCGCCTGGATGCAGGTCTTCCCCAGAACCGGAAGCCTGGGCCCCGGCGACCGCCAATCGGTCACCTTTGAGTTCCCGGCGGACCTGCTGGCCGATGCCTACAGCGATACGCTCAACATGGTAACCGTGGACGGAGAGGAACCCCTCATCGTTGATCTCCGGGTGACCTGCGAAGGGCCTGACTGGAAGATCAACCCCAACGACTTCAGTTTCTCCCACAGCCTTACGGTAGAATTAGACATCGAGGGCGTGCTCTCCGATGACCGTGTGGACCTGGTGGGCGCCTTCGTCAACGGCGAGCTCCGCGGCGTTGCCAACATCCGCCGCTTTGACGAAATCAGCGGTTCGAGCCTCGTAAATCCCAACCTCGCCTTCCTGACGGTCTACAGTAATGTGTCCAGCGGCGAGACGATCGATTTTCAGATCTGGGACGCCTCGGCCTGCCTGTTGTACGGCAAAACCATTGAGCGCATCCCATTTGTCGCCGATGGTGTCGAGGGGAAGCCACTCGCGCCCCTCACCATCCATACGACGGGTGAGCTCCTACGCAAGATCTATTTCAACCCCGGCTGGAACTGGTTCTCCTACAACCTGGATCTTCCGGATAATAGCGTGAACGGCACTTTAGCAAGTCTTTCGGGCGCTGCCGCAGGTGCTACGCTGAAGGGGCAAGGGACGTTCGCCATTTACTCAGAACAAGCCAACCTCTGGTTTGGTAACCTGACGGCGACGGACGTGACCACCATGTATCAGTATCGATCGCCGGTGAAGGACTCCCTAACCCTCATCGGAACGGCCGTGGACGTTGATCAACCCATCCCCATCCAGAGTGGCTGGAACTGGATCGGGTACCTACCGAACCGGGGGCTACCCGTAGGCACCGCCCTCTCCAGTCTGGAACCGGTCAACGGCGATATCATCAAGAACCAGTTGACCTTCTCCCAATACGTAGCGGGCGTCGGCTGGGTCGGCAACCTCAACTTCATGAGTTCGCCCAATGGCTACCTGTTACGACTGAGCAACGCGGGTACCCTGCGCTACCCTGATCCCGAAGCCAACTCCTCTAACGGGCTGTCGACTTCGGAAGAACTGAGTCCCTTCGCTGCGGGTGAGCTACACATCGACACGGAGGCTCGGCAGAAGAGCCTGGATTCCATCCCGGCCCACTGGTCAGTCAATCCCGCCAACTACGAAATCTCCATGAACATGGTGGCTGTCGTAGCGGAAGGTGCCGATAACCTATTGCTAGAAGAAGGAGATGAGATTGCCGCCTTCGTCGACGGGGAGATCCGGGGTGCAGACCGGGTCCTTTACGTCCCCCAACTCGAGCGTTACCTGGCCTTTCTGACGGTCTTCGCCGCCGAGCCCGGAGAGACAGTTACCTACCGTTTTTATGACCGAAGCGAAGACCGGGAAGTGCCCCTAACCGAAACGACTTCCTTCGTTACCAACGACGTGATTGGTCTGGTGAGTAAGCCCTTCGTCTTCAATCTGGGCACTACCTCTGTACGCGGTGGCGACCTGGAATTGGACAGAAACATTTTCGTCTATCCGAACCCGGCGCGGACGGTGGCCAACATCAGTTTCTCCACACAAATTGGAGATGCCTTCGTGCTAACGATCCGCGATATCGTTGGGCGGGAGCTCTACCGGCACACGAGTGAAGCTACCGTGCGGGAGAACGTCATCCAATGGGATACCGACGACGTACCGGACGGGATCTATTTCATCACGTTGGAGCACGGCAAGGCCCTGCGCAGCGCAAAAGTCCAGGTAAAAAGATGATAACTTCCACTGTTAACCGCTACGGCTACCTTAGCCTGCTCCTCCTGCTTTACCTCGCACCCGCGGCAGCGCAAAATAGTGCGCCGGGGTGGAGTGATCCCGAGGCAAGTGACTTTGCCAACTCGATGAATATTACCGCATCGGTACGCTACAATGGGGAGGCGACCACCACTTTACTCGACACCGTGGCCTTCTTCATCGATGGTGAATTAAGGGGCCTTGGCGACCCGTTGAACGTCGCGGGCGTCACGGATGGCACGCTCCATCTGGCTACGGTTTTTGCTAACAACGAGCAGGATGCAGCCGTAGAAATACGCGTGTATCACGCCGCAACCGATAGCGTGTACGTAGTGGACCAGGGGCTGCTTTTTGACAACCAGGCCGTAATTGGTGGCTTTGAAGACCCCTACGAAATCCGCATCACCAACGGACCGGGAGGCGTCGGAAACGGTACGCTTACGCTAGCTGATCTGCCCGAACAGACCACCACCGAAGGCGTCCCTTTTCCTGCGCTGGACTTAGCACCTTTCGTTACGAATAGCTCTTCGGGGGCCATTACGTTTGAGTTAGCCAACGCGCAAGCGGGCATCACTTTCAGCGTCGATGGTACCAATCTACTAGCGGTAGCTGACGATGGATTTACGGGCCAGGCTCAGGTAGACGTGATCGCCACCGAATCCGCAAATGGCCACTTGGATATCAAACCCATTACCTACATCGTGGAAGGCGCCTTCATCGGGCCTTCCTGGACGGGAGTTCCCGATCAGGTCGCCGAAGAAGGAGAAGATTTTGGTCCGCTCGATTTAAGCTTGTTCGTTAATGTGGGGGAGAGTACGGACCAGGTGTACACCTTCGTACCCGTCCTGTCTCCCTCACCAATTGAGCAACGCCCGGACCTGGTGAATCCGACTAACTTCTCCACAGCCATGACGCTGATTGCGCGGGTTCAGTACACTGGTGAGCTCCAGTTTCTCGACAATCAGGACCAACTGGCCGCTTACGTAGACGGCGAATTACGCGGCGTCGCTGATCCGACCCCTCTCAACGGAGAGAACCTATACTTCCTGAATATTGGGACGAATGGAGTCGCCGACGAGGAGTATACGCTGCGCTTTTATAGCGGCACGGAGCAACGCGTATTCAATTGGCCCCTTTCGGCAACCGTAGTCAGCGGAGGGCAGTCCGGTGCTGTTTTCGACCCTACCGTAGTGGATTTATCCCCAATCACCTTATCCGTAGATACCGATACGGGGATGAGCACTGCAGCACGGATCGCTCCGGAAATCAACGGCCAGCTGACGGTTGATTTCACCGTAGCCGATCAGGAATTTCCGGAGGCGACCATGGCGACCGATCGGGTGGTGTTTACGGCCCTCGGCGCTTCGCTCCCGGTAAATTTACTGTCGTTTACTGCCCGTAACCGTAAGGATGCCGCCGCGGTATTGGACTGGCGTACCGAAGCAGAAATTGACCTAAGCCACTACGCCGTAGAGCGTAGTACTGATGGGCGCTACTTCACTACAATCAGTAATGAGCCAGCAAAATCCATTGATGGCCAGCTGCGGTACAAATTCGTTGATCAGGATCCTCTTCCGGGACTTAATTACTACCGGTTGAAGATGATCGATTTGGACGGAAGTTTCACCTACTCTCCGGTTGCGGCTGTAACAATGGTTGGACCGAAATCAGGACTAGTCCTTTATCCGAATCCGGTGGTCTCCGGAGGCATCATTTCATTCTCTGGTCCAACCGCGGGCGGTAGATTAACCATTCTTGATGCGGCGGGGCGGGTTGTTTTAGTTAAGCGATTGGAGGCAAACTCCCAGGTACAGTTGGGGTCGCTCCCGACCGGTTTATACCACTATCGGCTCTCGGCGACGGGTGGCGCTGACTCATCGGGTAAGCTCGTAATTAAATAGTCAAGTACCGCAACGCATATGCTAGCTAGCCGTAGGTACAAATGCACCTGATCACTCCTCCAATTCCTTCCCCAGTGCGGATTTGAACCGCTCCAATCCCACCCTCAACGCCTCCACCACCACCAAAAACTTCACGTGGTCATCCTTGCCCAGGGCCGCCGCGCCAGCGGTGAAATTAGCCTTGATGCTCTCCAGGTGGAACACGCTCAGGGTACTCGTCAGATCGTGCTTGAGTTGCTTGAATTTCGCCTTGTCAAACGTTTGGGCGCAGGTATCCAAAATATCTAGGCTGTCCGTAATGTCGGTGCGGACGATGCGGAGAAACTTAAGGTAATCTTCTTCCGCGCCGGCGAAGAGATCCAGCACATCCGTAAAGTCTAACTCGCTTGGCTTTTCGGCTGCTAATTCGGGCGCTTGAATCTCAGATTTCTGGATGGCACCCCGTTCACCGTACTGGCGGATGATGTGGTGGAGGTACTCCGGCTCGAAGGGTTTTACGACCAGGCTGTTGATCCCCGCATCCAGCATCTTGGCACTGACTTCTTTGGAGGCGGAAGCCGAAAGGGCGATGAGCGGCGTATTCCGCACGTCCGGGTTCTCGTGAGCGCGGATACGGCGAGCTAGTTCGTAACCATCCAGTTCTGGCATCTTCAGATCGAGGAGAATAAGGTCGTACACCTGTTTATCCAGTGTACGCAACGCATCGATTGGTGAAGTGAACTGATCGTACGGCAGCTTCCACTCTTTAAAGTAGCGGGCGTTGATCAGCAGGTTGGCTTGGTTATCATCCACGTTGAGGACCCGCAGGTGGTTGAGGGGTGGTAACAGCTCAACGGGCGTCGTGCGCCGTTCGTGGCGGGCGATCTGTTGTTGGTTGGCGGCCTTCAGCAGGAGCGTGAAGTGAAATTCGGTCCCCTCCCCTTCCCGGCTGTTTACCTTCAGCTCGCTTCCGTAAGCTTTAAGGAGCCGCTGGCAGATGGGCAGCCCCAGGCCCGTCCCTCCGTAGTCGGCTTGGATACTGCTTTTTGCCTGGACGAAGGGTTCGAAGATCCGATCCAGCCGGTCTGGCGCAATGCCCGTTCCGGTGTCACGGACGTGGAAGGTCAGTTGGTGCTGGCCGTCCTCATTCGCCTGGTATTCTAGTTGCAGCTTGATTTCGCCGGCGGCGGTGAACTTGGCGGCGTTGCTCACCAAGTTGTTCAGGACTTGCAACAGCTTCTGGGCGTCGGCCATCACCAGCGGGACGTCCGTTAGGGGTTTAGATCCCACCAGCCGGACGCCCTTTTGCGCGCACTGGGGCGCGTAGGTATCTACGACCTGATCGATCAACTGGGTCACCTTAACGGGGCGGAGGTCAAGCGTAGCCATCCCGCTCTCCAGTTTACTAAGGTCGAGGATGTCGTTGACGATGGCCAGCAGGCTGCTACCCGCGTTGCGTAGTACATTGATGAAGGGTAATTGGTCCTCTCTCGGGTCATCCTTGTACAGAAAATTACCCGCCTCCAGGATGGCGTGGAGCGGCGTCCGGATCTCGTGGCTCATCGACGAGAGAAATACGTTCTTGGCCCGGTCTCCCGCCTCCGCCTTTTCACGGGCCTGCTTCAGGACGCGTTCGTATTCGCGGCGGTCTTTGGTGTGCAGGAAGGTGTAGAGAAAGCCTCCCTCCGGTGCGGAGGACCGACATGAATTGACCAGTACCGGTACCCGCTCCCCCGCTTTGGCGACCAACTCAAAATTGATCTCCCGCAAGCCGCCCTCCATTTCTATTTTGGGTGAGTAGTGTGTTTCGAAATAGATCTTTCCGCCGATGGATAGCAGGTCCAGGAAACGGCGGTTACTCGTGATTTCCTCAGCGGAATAGCCCAGCAATTCAAGGCACCTTTGGTTAGCGTACAGAATGCGTTGGCGGGCATCCACGCAGATCACCCCACAGGGCAGCAGGTCGTAACTGGCGCGTTCCGTAACGCTCGGGTATGTGTCGGTAAGTTTATCCACCTAGGCGGGTACGGATGCTTGGGAGAGAAAATTGCGGATGGCCTGCGCCGTCTCCTTGGGGGCGCTCAAATTGGGGCAGTGGCCGCGAGCCTTAAGCGATACCAACTGACTGTTGGCCAGCTGTTCGTGAACGTAGCGCGTCGCCGGTTCGGGAGAGATAATATCTTCGTTGCACTGCAGCACCAGCGTTGGCGTAGTGATGCGCTTTAAGTCCGCGCGGTTATCGGAGGTGAAGGTGACGCGGCCGAAGAAATTAGCGATGTCCGGGTCCATCTTACAGAAGGAGGTTGTCAACTCTTCCCCGAGCTGTGGCCGCTCGGCGTTACCCATGATGGCGGGGGCCAGTTGGCCAGACCAGGCTACGTAATTCTCACCCATGACCTCGAGTAATTCTTCGATATCCTGCTCACTGAAGCCTCCAACGTACTCCCCCTCGTTGATGTAACGAGCGGAGGGGCAGATCATCACTACTTCACTGAAAAGATCGGGGCGCTTAGCGGCAGCGAGGCCGGCGATCATCGCACTGACCGAATGGCCGATATGGATCACGTCTTCCAGACCCAATTCCTCACAGATGGCGATGGCATCATCGGCGTACCCCTGTAATGATTGGTAGCGGCTACGGCTGAATTGCTCAGCGGGGTAAGCGCCACTCCCCGCAAGGTCGTACCGCACGACGCGGTAGTCGTCAGCAAAAGCAGTAACTAGATGGCGGAACATTTCCTGACCGCACCCGAAGCCGTGGCTCATGAGCAGGGTACGCTCACCGGAACCCGTCACGGTGACGTTATGCAGGGGAATCAAAGACATGCTGGATAGTTGGTGGTCGAAACAAAGCACATCGCGTGCCGGGTAAAACGACAAGGTAGGGTGTTTAAACCCGCATTCCACATTTTGGATTCGCACTTGCCAGAAAATGCTGGTTTTCGGACAACTTTGTTAATTCAACCATGACCTACCCCGTGTCCTACGCCCAAAGCGCAGAGGCCGTGATGGCCAGTAAAAAGGCAACGCCTAATGCCGTAATGATCCAGGCAGACTTCGCAGCTAACCGGCGAACGAGAAAGTAAAAGGCTACCGTGATCAGACCAATGACCAACGGTACCCACATCAAGACGAGCAAGGCCATCCCGGTACCATCCTCGTAGGGTGCATAAACGATGGCCACCGTAGCGGCAATCACCGCAGCGGCTAGCGCAAGTAGATTGTACGTATTGTTTCTGAGCGTTTCCATTATTGACCTTTGAAATTGGGTTTACGCTTCTCTACGAAGGCGGCAGCGCCCTCGGCAAAATCCTCCGCGGCGCTGGCCCGGCCAAACGCTTCCGCTTCAGCGCCAAAGTCACTCGATGCATAGTAGGCATTGATGGCGGCAATGGATTCCCGCACGGCAATCGGGCCTTTCCCGGCGATGATCCGGAGCAACTCTATCGCCTTATCCCGCGCTTCGGCGGCGGGCAGGGCGTAGTTGACTAGCCCGATCCGGTGGGCTTCGGCCGCGTCGATCATGTTACCCGTCAACGTTAATTCCATCGCCTTTCCCTTACCGATGAGTTGGTTTAAACGTTGGGTACCGCCGTAGCCGGGGATGATCCCCAGGTTCACCTCGGGCTGCCCGAACCGGGCCGTTTCCGTCGCTACCCGCAGGTGACAAGCGATCGCTAATTCGCAGCCACCACCCAGGGCAAACCCATTAACGAGGGCCACGACCGGCACGTGAAAACGCTCAATCAGAAAGAAGACGGCCTGCCCGTTTTCGGCCATTTTCTGGCCACTTCCGGCGGCGGCAACGCCGATAAACTCTTTGATGTCCGCCCCGGCCACGAAGGCGCGGTCGCCACTTCCCGTCAGCAGTACCCCGCTGATGTCAGCGCTATCCTTATAGTCACGGCCGAAGAGGTCCGCCAACTCCCCCATCGTTTGCTGGTTGAGGGCATTCAGGGCTTTGGGCCGGTTGATGGTTACGTGCAGGATGCGGTCCTCGAGGGATACGTCCAGATTCTGATAGATCATTGGTAAAGTTTTGTGCAGATCGAAAGTAGTCAGCCGGCCCGTGGTTATCCCTTTGGGTGAAGGCGAAGTTATCTAGGAGGTAGCGTAGAAAAGCCCCGCAATGCAACCCGTCATCAAACAGGCGATGGTGCCGCCTAGGAGAGCAATCAATCCCAGATCGGTTAGGTTCTTCCGTTGCCCGGGGGCGATTGCGCCGATCCCACCCACCTGAATGCCGATACTGGCAAAGTTGGCAAAACCACACAAGGCGTAAGCCGCGATTAGTGTGGATTTAGGTGAGAGCGTAACGTTCGGATCCGCCTGAATGCCCCGGAATACGTCGTAGGCTACGAACTCATTGATGACCGTCTTCAGCCCCAACAACTGCCCGATGAGGGTGATGTCTTCCGTCGTCACGCCAATAATCCACGCCACGGGCGCGAAACACAGCGCGAGAAGGTAAGTAAAGCTGAAGCCTTCAAAACGGCCGGCGGTAGCGGCGGCAATCTCCTGGTTCCAGGTCGTTCCGGCCGTAACCGCTGCGTCCCAACTGTCATTGTCAAGGCCCATAGCCATCCAGTTGACGATGTCAGTGGCACTGACGAAAATGACATTCAGCATGAAGATCAGCGCGGTAAAGACGAGGAGCATGGCGCCTACATTCACCGCCAGTTTGAGCCCGTCGGTGGTCCCCTTGCTGATGGCGTCCAGCAGGTTATTGGAGTCATCGGCGGCCATCTCCAGGCGGTTATCTTTGGTTGGGGTCGGGGCGCCATCCGGACCTACCGCGCTACCCGTCACTGCAGCTAGTTCGTCCTTACTCTCGGGGAGCAACATTTTGGCGCACACAATTGCGGCGGGGGCCGAAATGATGCTGGCCGTCAGTAGGTGCTTAGCGAAGAAGCGCTCCGTCTCCAGGTCTCCCTGGCCGAGGAAGGCAATGTAAGTCACGTACACCGAGCCGGCGATCGTGGCCATTCCCCCGATCATCATGCAGAGCAATTCCGAGCGGGTCATCTTTTCGAGGTAGGGCTTCACGACGAGGGGTGCTTCCGTCTGGCCGATGAATACGTTCGCCGCAGCGGCCAGGCTTTCCGGACCGCTCAGGTTCATCGCTTTGCTGAGCAGCCAGGCCATTCCGTAAACTACCTTTTGGAGGATACCCAGGTAGTAAAGGATAGCCGATAAGGCCGAGAAAAAGACGATCGTGGGCAGCACCTGGAAGGCGAATATGTAGCCGAAGGTATCCATCTCCGTCACCAAACCAGAAAAGAGAAACTGACTGCCCGCGGCGGAGAACTCCAGCGTTTTGCGGAAGCCATCCGAAATCGTATCGAAGAGGCCGTTGATGAAGGGCACCTTCAAAATCAACAGCGCCAAAACGAATTGCATCGCCACGCCGATCCCCACCAGTTTCCAGTTGATGGCGCTCCGGTCCTTACTAAATAGGTAGCAGATACCGATCATCACGGAGAGGCCGAGAGCACAGCGGAAGATATCGTAGGCAAGCGTCATACCCGCGAAGGTACGTAAGAGCAGGCAGCCGGGCACACGGCAATTTAACCCCTTCGCGATCCGGTATTACGGGTTATCCGCGCACGAAAAGCCCCGCCCGGCAGGATACCGAACGGGGCGACTATTTGATGAGATTACGAAAGCTTTTGAGTGGTTTCGCTAGGTGTCTAAGCGTGCGATTACAACGGGCTGGCCACTACGGCAAACGTCGGCCGGGCGGTCAATTCCACGGGGGCGGGAATACTGTCATTAGTCGTTATGGTAACGGTGTAGGTAGCCGACTCAGCGAGTAGCCGGTCCGTCAAATCCACCTGGTCCACGTCGAGTTGCACCCGATCACCACTGAGGCGCTCGCCGGTGAGGTCCGCCAGCTCTAGGTCAGCAAATCCGGGGGCGGAGAGCGTTGCGGTGACGTCATCAATCACGCCGAAATCAACCGCGGCGTTGGCGTCACTGATCAGCAGTTCGATGCTGATGAGTCCAATGGATTTGACCCGCTCATCGTCAATGTCTTCGGCATCCAATTCAGCCTTAACGTCGCTAGGAATATCCGCGGCCACGACGGAGAAGGTGCCCGCTTCGTCCTGCGCGGGGAGGGTGAAGTTGATTTCGGAGCCCTCTACGTTGAAGGCGATGTCCGGCACGGCGTCCTCGATGAGGTCACAAGAAGAAGCCATCAGGGCGGTCACGGCCAGGAAGGCCAAGAGAATACGGTGGATCATGGTAGGTTGTTTTCCCCTTCATTGCCCGGGTGGGCCAGGTCGTTACACCTCCCCTCTTTTTTTCGTCCATCTAATTAAGTCTTTCCATTTGGGCGCTGCCGCAGGTGTCAGGTAATTGGGAATGGGATTCACCCTAAAGCTTAGGACCAATATTGGATGAATGGAACAACTCCTGATGCAGAGGGATACCGTCATCAACTGAAGAGGTGGTATCCAGGTGTCCTTTTCACCCTCTAAATAAAAGCCCAGTCCTAACCGCTTTCCATCGCCGGTGGACCCGCAGGGGACGCCGCCCCGTCTCCACCGCACCCGCGGCAGCGCCCTACCCCATCTAACTTGTCCCCCAAGAGTCCAGCGACATATTCCACTGGTTAACAAACATCCAGTCTAAAATAGGATTCTAGGTTTACGGACTTCCCTCACTACGCTTTCCAACACCGATCTTGATGCCGACCAGAGCCTTACTTACCTTTTTTGCACTGTCCCTGAGCCTGGCTGCCTTCGGCCAGACCGACGTGGCCGCCCTCATCAAAGAGTACCAGGAACGCGACCGCGGGCCTTACCAGGACATCCGCTGGTTCTGCGCTGACGGAAGTAACCGCCACCCCCGCGAAGGCTGCGCAACGCCGAGTAAAAACAACTTTCAACACGCCCGCTACCTGCCGGAAATCGTGGAACTCGGCGAAAACGAACACCTCTACCTCGCACAGATCCTGACCAATACGGACAAGGACGACTTTTGGGACGCCGACCGGAACCACAGCAGGATGATCCAGTACCAACTGGGGAATTACCTGGCGGCCATCGACGACGGCTGGATCAACCGCAAGGGACAGTACTACCGCGGCGCCTTCCAGGTGGAGGACGAAATGGCCTGGGGCCGCGACTACCTGAACTGGATGATGGGTAAGGAAGAAGCCCTCCGCGAAAACTTCTACCTCGTTCGCCAAAGCCTGAAGGACATCCCCCACCGCAAGGATGATGACCTGACGCAGAAGGTCCGTAACGATTCCAAAGCCATCGCCGATAAGTACGGCAAATTCATGGAGCTCCGGATCAAGATCCACGGCCAACCCGAAGGCAAGGACGCGGACGCCGTCGAGAAATTCCTCGCCGAAAACAAGGAAGAGCTGGAGCGCCGCGACCTCGCCAACAAAATGCGCGGCCTCATTCGCGACATCCGCACCGCCTACGTCGACCGCGACATCGTGGCCGACATCGACGCCATCAACCGAACCATTCCCGCCTCCGCCAAGAGCAAACTGCAGGACGATATCGCTGCCTTCGTGCAGTACCACCGGATGAGCAAGGACGACCCCGCCGAGGGCGCCGAAGACCGCATCACCGCCGCCGCCGACCTCATGCTGAAGATCCGCCAGGAACTCATCGGCGAAAGCAAATACTGGCGCCTGGAGCCGATGGATATCAGTGTCGCCCTCGAGAACCTGATCTTCAGCACCGCTCACCACTGGGAACCGAAGAACACCCGCGAGCAGATGGAGAAGATCTGCTACCTCGGCAAGGCCGCCGCCGGCGCTGGCTTCGTGGAAGAGTGGGAGTGGAACGAAGCCGCCACCCAACTCGGCGACCCGAATGACCAATACGTCTATCCCCGCGCCGCCAATGACTACCTCGACGCCGCCCGCCGCTACGTGGAGTGGGGCGTGAGCACCAACCGCGCCACCTTCGGCGATGACGTCGAGCGCTACCTGGAATTCGAACCCAAAGCCGTTGGGTTTTTGGATAACCGCATCCGGGGCTCCGTCCTGCTGCCCCTCGGCAATACCGTGGGTGAACTCGGCGACTGGGTGGCCCGCGTAAGTAACCTGAAGAACGCCGTGTTGGACCTCCCGAACCAGGGTTCCATGCGGGGTCTCAACCCCGGCTACGCCCGTGGAAAGTTGCACGTCATCGAGGGTAACCCCGAAGAAGTGGAGGTGAACCCCAACGACATCTTCATCTTCGCCACCCCACCGGCGGACCTAAAGCCCGTCGGCGGAATCGCGACCGTAAATGAGGGCAACATGGTCAGCCACGTACAACTGCTGGCCCGTAACCTGGGCATCCCAAATGCCGTCCTGACCGACGAGCAATTTGCCGCCCTCAAGAAATACGACGGCCAGGATATGTTCTACGCCGTCAGCAACCGCGGCACCGTCAACATGCGCCCCGCCTCGGAAATGACCGACGAGGAAACCGAACTCTTCGCCACCCGTGAACGCAGCAACGAACGCATCACGGTACCTACCGACGCGCTTCGGCTGGACGTCAACCGCCTGCTCAATATGCGGGAGATCCGCAGCAAGGACAGTGGCAAACTTGCCGGACCAAAAGCCGCTAACCTAGGGCAATTAAAAGCGCTCTTCCCCAATGAAGTGGTGGAAGGCCTCGTCATCCCCTTCGGTATTTTCCGCGACCACATGAACCAACGGATGCCCGGACAGGGCGGCGTTAGCTACTGGGAATTCCTCAACGCTAAATTCAAGGAAGCTAAGGGCATGGAGGATAACGGGATCGACGCCGCCACGGTGGAATCCTTCTCTCTCCGCAACCTGGCTACCCTGCGGGACGCCATCATGCAGATCCAGATCCAACCCGAACTGGTGCGGGCCCTGCGGGATAGCTTCCGTACGGTACTGGGCGATGACCTGGGCCGCGTCCCCGTCTTCCTCCGGTCGGACACCAACATGGAAGATTTGGCCGACTTTACCGGAGCTGGTCTTAACCTAACCGTCTTCAACGCCGTCGAGGAAGAGAAGATCATGAATGGTATCCGCAAGGTCTGGGCCAGCCCCTACACGGAGCGAAGTTTCAAGTGGCGCCAACGCCTGCTGTTGAACCCCGAAAACGTATTCCCCAGTATCCTAATCATCCCCAGCGTGGACGTGGATTATTCCGGCGTAATGATCACCAAGGGCGTCAATTCCGGATTGGACGGCGACGTGACCGTTGCCTTTAGCCGCGGTGCCGGTGGTGCCGTCGACGGCCAGGCCGCCGAGGCCTATCGCCTCCCCTACGCTGGCGGCAATACCCTACTCACTCCCGCCCGCGAACGACTGCACCGCCGCCTGCCCGCCACGGGGGGTAGCATCATGGTGCCAGCTCCGTTCAACGAGCGCGTACTGAGCGAGCAGAACCTGCGGGACCTTAGGAACCTGTCCGTTAAAGTAGAAGAGATCATGCCCGAAGCAACCGGCGAAACTGGCGCGATCCCCTGGGACGTGGAGCTTGGTTTCCAGAACGATAAGATCTACCTCTTCCAGATCCGCCCCTTCGTAGAGAACCAACGGGCGCAGTCCTCAGACTACCTGGAAAAGATCAGCCCCCAACCCGAAACGGACATCAACCTTGACCTGGAAGCGGCAATCTAACGCATACGTTCAATCCGCCAAAATTACTGGCGGTCAAGACTTTACATTAATCGACTTACCGAGCAAAGCATTATGAATTTTAAAAAATACCTCATCCCGGCCACGCTTACCCTGTTCTTCGCCGTGCTGATGCCTTGGCGACCTGCTGAAGGTTACCCAATCCTGGGTGGCGTGGAGCGGACCAACATTCGCCGACTCATCAGATTGCAACGGATGGACTCCGCGAAGCTCGTCCGCACCCTACCCTACGGTAGCCGCCATGGGATCGATTACATCCGCCTCAACCTGATGGACCGGCCCATCGACAGCAACCTGATTGCGCGTAGCCCGGACCTGGAGGCCGAACTCGAAAAGCTGATTCCCAACGGAGGCCGCGCCTACTCGCTGGCGATCATGGACATCACCGACGGCCGCGAACCGCGCTACCTGGAACGGAACGCTACTCTCGGCTACCAGCCGGGAAGCGTCGGTAAACTCGCCGTAATCACCGCCCTCATGTGTGAGCTGGAAAACGTTTACGTCGACGACGTAGATGCCCGCTGGGAGTTACTCAAGAATAAGGTCGTCCGCGGTAATCAGTTTGCGGTGTACGACCACCACACCATTCCCGATTACGATCCGGAAACCGATCGTTACAGCCGGCCCCGGGCCCGCCCCGACCACGAATTCTCCGTCTACGAATGGGCGGACCACATGCTCTCCGTATCCAATAACGGCGCGGCGAGCATCGTCTGGCGCGAGGCCATTTTGATGCGGGTGTTCGGCCCCAAATACGTGGACCTCACCCAGGAAGAAGCGGATGAATACTTCCGCACTACCGACCGCCGGCGGCTGCGGGATATTTCCGAAGACGTCGTCAACGGCCCACTCCGCGCGCTGGGCATTCACCACGATGAGTGGCGGTTGGGCACCATGTTTACCCGTGGTGCGAGTGGCATCGTTCCGCCCAAGGGTGGCAGTATCGGTACGCCCCGCGGTCTGATGAAATGGATGGTCGCCCTCGAAAGCGGTAAGATCACCGACGCAGCTTCCAGTCTCGAGATCAAGCGCCTGATGTACATGACGGATCGCCGCATCCGCTACGCCCACGCCCCCGCCCTCGATAGCGCGGCGGTGTATTTCAAATCGGGCTCCCTCTATGGTTGCCTCGCTGGCACCAGTTGCGGCAAATACCGCGGCAACCGCATGAACTACATGAACTCCCTCTGCATCGTAGAACAACCTGACGGCACGCGTTATATGGTCGCCCTCGAAACCAACGTACTGGGCAGAAACTCTGCCTACGATCACCAACTCCTGGCTACCCGCATCGATAACCTCATCCGTAACAGCGCGGAAAAATTCGAGGATCCACCGGAAGATTTGGGTGATGCACCCGAGTTATAGCATGCATATCATTTCTGGGCGCTGCCGCAGGTGCGATGGAATGGATGGAACGCAGAAAAGGGTGACCGAATGAAAGTTAGCCAGCGTCCACCAAAAAGGTGACGATACGCATCTACCGGGAAAACCCTTCCCTATGAGATCCCTATTCTACGTCCTGTTTACCTTCTTTATCGCCAGCTTGAGCCTCTTCGGCCAGACCGACCCCATCCTCGAAGAGGTCGACCAAATGCCCCTCTACAAAGCCGTGTGTGGCGACGGCGAGGACCCGAAATTCTGCGCCGACCGAGCGATGCTGCAGTACGTTTACAGTAGCATCGTCTACCCTAAGCAAGCCGTAGCCAAGGAGGCGGAGGGCATGGTCGTGATCTCCTTCGTCGTCGAGAAGAACGGTATGATTTCGAACCCAACGATCTACCGCGACCAGGTAGGCTACGGCGCGGGTGAGGAAGTCCTCCGTATCGTACGAGCGATGAACGACAACAACCCTTCCTGGAAGCCCGGCATCCACGAGGGCAAGCCCGTTCGCGTTGAGTACAAATTGCCCGTCAAGTTTAAGCTGAGCTAAGCGAAATAGCCATACCACTGAAAAGGGGCTGCCATAACTGGTAGCCCCTTTCTAGTTTTGCTTACTCCTGATTATGCGGTAACCCGTTGCGCCAATGCCTGCCCCGCCAACTTCCGCACCTTTGCGTGAGGAGACTTCGTCGCCAATTGGATGAGGGGTGTAAGATCGGGTTGTGGATCATTCGCTAGAATAAAGAGGACGGCGGCCTTCAGCCGTTGGTCCTTCCCCTTGAGGATGGTGGAGAAGTAGAGGTTTTGCATCACCCGGAGCTCTCCGCCCGATAAACCACTGTTGCCATGAGTAACGGCGAGGCGATCCCGCACCTCCGTCTCCACGAGCGGAATGATGATCTGCTTGAGATCGGTATCTAATAGGTTGTCAAGAAATTCTAGGGCACTGGTCCGAACCCCCGGTCCCGCCTTCACCAAGCCTCGATAGATGGGAATAATGTCTTCCGGAGAATAGTAGAGACCGAGTAAGCGGAAAAGGCGATCCAAGCCCCCTTCCTTTCGCTTTTTCAGCAAACGGACGAGCGCTTGCCTACCCTTCCCCACCTCGTCGGGCCGGTTCCCAATCACGGCTTGCTGGTTCGCGTAGAGATTCTGGATGAGCCGGTACTTCTTGGCCTCACGCTTGAGGTAACGGACGACTTTACGTTTGGGAATGCCCAGTGAGGGATAATCTCGCCGAATGGCATTAAGGCTTTTCAGCACCTCCATACGCAATTCTAAATCCATGGGGTGGTACTTATCCATCATGCTGAAGAGCAGGGCCACCGTTTGAGCGTCGGGGATACGCTCGATCACAGAAGGAATACGGCGCATATCCACCACGTCAATGACGGCTTCCCGTAAGTACTTCGGGAGAATCTTGATGAAGGCCAGATCGTATTTGATCAGGGCTGCCGTGGCGTGCTTGCGGAAGGCAGGCTTAGAGAGAAAGTCAATCAAGGGTAAGAGCCACCGCTCGGCCAGTGACTCCCCCGTTGCGATAATGGCTACCCTGACGACCTCTGGATTGCTACTCTTCAACTCCCGGGCAATAAACTGATTGCCCAGGGTACTGCCGGACCGACCCGCTGCCACCAAAAGGTGAAGGCGCCATTTGAAGGAGAGATCGGAAGGCATTTCATCCAGCCGTAGGACTTTCTCCGCGAACACGTCTTCCAGCTTCCATCGCTTACGCAGGGTGCGGTTACCGTCGGTTTCAATGAGGAGGTCAATCAGTGCGAGGCCTGCGATTTCCGGGTCGTCGTGGTTCAGTTGCCGTTTAATGATGGCTTCTGCTTCGGATAAGTGGTTGTTGATGAGATATTCCAGCGCTGCCTTTTTTACGACGAGTTCCTTATCCTCCAACATAAAGACGACGAGATCATAGATATCCACAGCACCGCTGACGGAGAGGTTATGCAGCGCCCGTGCTTTGACGACTGGGTTCTCGTGGAACAGCAGCTGTTCCGTGGGCTTGAGGAACTGGCTATCCTTCAAGTTTTCCGTGCGGTCGAGTACGTACAGCAGCTTCTCGGTGTCAGTTGCCCCCTGCCCCCCGGCTTCCAGTACCTTCAGGAAACCGGATAGTACCTCGCCGTGATTATTCTGTTTGACGGTTTTCTTGACCTTGGTGATCTTCGGCCGGAGGTGGGCCAACTGGTGGCGAAACGCGTCCAGGTATTCTTCTTTAACCGCCAGTACACATCCTAACCAACAAAGGGCAAACAGCAGGACAAAGGGGCTAATGTGAGCCGGCCGTAGACCAAGTGAGTTGATCATGAATAAGAGCAGTAGCCCGCCAATGCCACCAGCCGCGGAGTCAATCAATACGTCAATGTATGTCTTGATCCGCTTTTTGACGTGGGCATCCACGGGCAGGTAGAGCATCTCTACGCCCGCTCGGTGAAGGCTTTGCTTCAGGCTTCCGTCAACGCACCGGCTAAATACTGCCGCCCCCAGCGTGGGGATGATCAGCATGATGATGGCCCCGAGCCCTAAGCCAGCGGGTAGGAACAGAAGTGATCCACTCACCCCCAACCGCTGCAGCACCCGTTGCGTGAGGAGTAGCTGAATGAGTAAACCCACCACGTTAAACGTCGAGAACCAAAAGCCAAAGAAGGCCGCCAGCCGGTCCGTATCGGCGTACCGGGCTGAAGCCAAAGCACTGAATTGGTAGTCGACCAATTTGGCCGTGATGACACTGAAGCCAATGATGCCACACAATAGCAATAGATGCCGGGAACTGAGGATGAGCTTATGCGGAGGCTCCTTTTGCGCAACGTCCTTTTTCGACGGCTGCGATCGCGTGCCCGTACGCCGTAGAACGTACCTGCGCCACACGTAGTAACTGATCAGCAGCACGGGAATAAGCATCGACGCAGCGATGATCAGCAGAATGCGGATACCGACGGCTTCCGCCAGAATACTCGCCAGATACCCACCGGCAATGCCGCCCGCGATAGCGCCAGCTCCAATCGGACCAAAGAGCCGCTTCGCCTGGCGGATGTCGAACACCATACTGGCGATCGACCAAAACTGGGAGGCCGCCAGGACGCCAAACAGGGCCACCCAGAGATAGAGCGCCACGGCCACGAAGTCCTCCGTATGCCGCATGGGGATCAGGAAAACGCACAGGAGAAGCGTCGACATACAGATTCCCAAACTCCACAGATTCACCCGGAGGATGGAGAAGTACTTAACCGCAAAAGAGTAGAGTGTACTGACAATGGCCGCCGCGATCGCCGTAGCGATGTAGGCGTACGGCAAGGCATCCGCCCCGAATCGATTGACGAAGTAGGCACTCCCCACCGGCTTGGTGATGAGCAGCACGGCGATGATCAAAAAGATCTGTAGTTGCAACAGCAGCACCGGCCCCCACTCCCCCGGGCGCACCCGCAATAACTTACCGAAAAATCGTTGAATAGGCAGGATACCGAGTTGGAGTTAGTGGCACGAAATCAGCGCTGGGCGCTAAGGGCTAAGGTACAACCTGCTCCGCCCTCTTTTTAGCCGTGTTTGCCAAGCCTAAAATTTGCGTGGCATCTTAGGCTACTCGAAAATGGGTCAGGGTAAAACAGCGCGACCCGGCTTCCTGATTTGGAAGCCGGGTCGCGCTAGCTGGATACGAGCCATACTAGCTGGCCAACATCTTATCGAGGACAGCACCAATCTGGCGGACAATCTGCTCGCCGGCGGCATCGTCTACCAACGCAGTCATGATGTAGTCGCGCTCTGGCCCCTGTACCATGGC
This sequence comes from Lewinella sp. 4G2, assembly GCF_001625015.1. Lineage (NCBI taxonomy): Bacteria > Pseudomonadati > Bacteroidota > Saprospiria > Saprospirales > Lewinellaceae > Lewinella > Lewinella sp. 4G2. The sequence continues at coordinate 4,154,957 of NZ_LVWJ02000014.1, forward strand.
TACGTCAGCGTGGAAGGTGGACCAGGAACCGGACTTGCGGTAGACCTTGGCCTTGGGAGCAACGCGGTCCAAAACGCTGACGAATTTGTGGTGCAATTCTGGATCCACGAGGTAGCTACGCATCTTTTCACTGGCAGTCTCGCTAACGAGGTCGTCGTTATGCAGCTTGTAGAAGTAACGGCAGATCTGCTCAGTCGTAGCGGCGTGGCTGATGCCCTTCATCGGATCTGGGTGGCGGCGGCCACCGGCAGCGTAGCGCTTACCTACCCACAGGCCTCCACCGTAAGCGGGGTCGTAGAGTTTGAGGTTAGGGTCCGTCATGGTCCGCTCGATGTTTTCGAAACCGACGCGGTCAATCATGCGCGTGGTGGCGGCGTTGTTAGATTTGGCGATCATGAGGCGCATGTCCTTTTTGATCTCTTCCGTTTCCTGAAGCTCACCGCGCTCAATGGCATCGTGGGCTGCAGCGAGAACGGCAATCTTAGGGAGGCTAGCGGCGTACATCATGTGCTGTCCGTTGACGGCAGCGTAACGGACGCAATTTTCGTCGTTCATATCAACGATACCAACGGAGAGGCGCTTCTGGTCGATCAACCGTTTCCAGGTTGGATTCTTGCGCAGACGCTGTCGCAATTGCTGTTCTAAGGCGCCATCCTTAAGGGAGCGCAGACCAGGAGAAACTACCGGAGCGGGTGCAATTTCCTCCACACAGACCTCAGCGGTACTTACCGCAGGGCTGAAGAAGAAATTGGTGATGGTGGAAGACAAACCAGCGGACTTCGCACTCATCATGAATAGGGCTACTACGATGAGTGAAAGAATGGATGATAGCTTGATCATAAGTGAAATTCGTTCTGATGAGGTGGCGGATTAAAAAATCAACTACCAGGGTGCAAAAATTCCAGGGTCAAATCGGAAATGCTGAACTCAAAAGCTAATGCAAAAATAATCAAATGTGCGGTGGGTATCCGTGTATTAACGCTGGAACGACAACTATAGTTGTTCACCCACACAATCACTAAGTACTGACAATCAGCAACTTATATTTCCTTAACAGTAATTTATGATTTGTAGAGTACGCCAATTCCTTGTTAACTGTGTTCGCCCTCCCTGCCCTAAAAGTGACGGGTCTTGACGTAGAACAACTTGTCCCGAACGCCAAATGCCTTGACGAGCAAAGGGCTCACCACCAACATCACCTCCGGCTTGTAAATCTGTTCGGGGATGCGACCCATAACGCGGGCGTACAGCGTCCGGCGGCTGCGGGGGTCCTCAATTTCAATGACACTGTTGATGGGGGCGGTGCGGTGGAGCACCATGAATTTCGTCCGGTCCCCCTTCTTCGTCCAGGCTGCCTTGCCGTTTTCGGAGGGCATCTCTTTGCCGGCAGTACGCGATTCCCACAGTGCGCGAAGGGGAGCGTTCTGGGCCTGATAGGCATCTGCGTACACCCTCCCGGTGAAGGGGAGGCCACTGATGGGTAGATAACCGATGACCAGGGTAGCGCCCGTTTTCAGTTGGCTGGGATCCACCTCGGGATTCAGGCGAGTGATGGGGTCAGGGTTCAACCAACCCAGTCGCCTTACGGCCAGGCCGTACAGCGTCTCCCCCTTCGCCAATTGGTAGCGCACGGGCACGAACCACGCCAAGCTATCCCCCGGGATTTCGTAGCGAATCAATTCTTTGGCGATGGCGACTTTGATGACGTCGCCCACATCGTAACCGCGGCGTAGCTCCGGGCTCAGTGCGTAAAAATCCTCGACGTTGCGACCGTAGAATTTGGAGGCGCCGTAAACGGTCTGCTTAGGAGCCAAGTGGTGCTCAAAAACCAGGTTGGCGGACGCACCGTCGACCTTCAGCAACATGGTGTCCGTCGGGTAGAGGTAATAAAGGCTATCACCGGTGTACTGGGCACAAAGCGCGCCAGCCAGGGCCACCGTGGCCAGGAGGGTAAAAAAGTATTTCACTAACGCTTCGTTTGGATCAGTAAGAAAAATCGGGAACGGATTTGAGCAGCAACGATTGACTTAGTGGCCAGGTTGAACCCTGCTTCCAATTCCGTGGACAACAGCTGGCTACAAGATAGGAACCCGAACGTAATTCCCCGGCCCCGTCGTACCTGGCCCAGGATAAATCCGGAGTTCCCTTCCTAGCTTATCTTCGCGGCATGGTTCCAACGCGTATTCTTCCTTCCGTATTACTTGCCTTCTTGCTCTGCACCTGCGCCAGCGCCCAGAACGGCGAAACGCCCAAGCCTGCCCGGCAGGAACGGGTGGACGAAACGACGTTCCCGGCACAGCAAGAGTGGTTAGATAAGTGGGAAAACTCCCTGGCCTACACGCTGGAAACCCTAATGCTACTCGAAGAGAAAGACCTCGATTATCGCCCCACTGAAGACCAGATGACGCTGCGCGAACAGTTTCACCACATGGCCGGGAACATCTACTTCCTGACGGGCAAATTCATCCACGCGCCGGAGGGCTTCGACCGCAAAGCCATCACCGCGACCTTTGCCGACGACGCCGACAAAACCGAACTCGCCGCTACGCTCACCAAAGCCTATTTCTTCGGCGCCAAGGCCGCCCGCCGCTTGAACGAGGAAGCCTGGAACAGTAGCGTACCCGACTTTTTTGCTGGGCCGAAAAGCAAACGCGTCGTCTTCAATCTTTTGCAGGACCACGCCACCCACCACCGGGCGCAAACGCTGGTTTACCTGCGCCTGCTTGGCTACACCCCTCCCCGTTACCGCGGTTGGTAACTCACCCACAAGTACGAATCTATGCCCTTTACGGCTACCCCCATCGACGGATTGATGATCTTCGAACCCCGCGTCTTTGGCGACGAACGGGGTCACTTTTTTGAATCCTACAATGCGAAGACTTTTCAGGAAGTGGGCATCACAAATGAGTTCGTTCAGGATAACCAGGCGCGTTCAGCCAGGGGAATTCTGCGGGGCATGCACCGCCAAACCGGTGATGCGGCCCAGGCAAAACTCGTGCGCGTGGTGGAGGGATCCGTCTACGACGTAGCCGTCGACTTACGGCCCGGCTCCCCCACCCTCCACCACTGGTTCGGCGTGGAGTTGACTGCAGACAACAAGAAACAACTGTTCGTACCCCGCGGCTTCGCACATGGGTACCTGGTGCTTTCCGAAACGGCCACTTTCGCGTACAAATGCGACAACTACTATGCGCCCGACGCGGAGGCTGGCCTGCGCTACGATGACCCGACGGTAGGCATCGAATGGCCTACAGTGGATACCCCTTTAGTAGTAGCGGAACGCGATCTAAGCTGGCCGCTGCTTTAAGTCAGGACCAGTAGATGGTTTACTGCTGGTAAACGCGTACGTAATCGATCGACATCGTAGCGGGAAATGCTGAGTCATCCACCTTAGCGTTGGGCCCGCGAATACCACCAACGGATAAGGTAGCGGCCATATAGTAAGGTGCTACGAATGGGTAAGCGCTTTTACCCTTTCCGGGGCGGGGCGTGTAAGTCCAGTACTCCGCACCGTCGACGGAAAAGACGAGCGCGTCCTTCGTCCACTTACAGCCAAAGACGTGGAATTCATCCTCAAAGTCCGGTTGTTGCACGGAAGCCCCGACCTGGCTTCTAGTGGCCCAATTATTAGCCTGTGTCTGGACGGCGCCGCTGATGACGGTAGGGAAAGAACCGTAGTGTTCAAACAGATCAATCTCTCCGGCGTGGGGCCACCCTAGTTTACTGACGCCGGCGCCCACCAGCCAGAAGGCGGAGCGTAAACCCTCCCCCTTTGCCATTTTGGCCCGCACCTCGATGTAGCCGTACTGGAATTCTTGCTTCCCCTTGGAGACGAGCCGGGTACTGGTATAATCGTTGGTACGGGCCTTCTCCTTGCGCGCAGTGATATTTAGTAAACCATTGGAAACGTTGACGTTATCCGGGTCGGCTTCTAAATAGTTTTGAAGCTCTTTGGCCGTCCAGCCGTAACCACCCGTTTGGTACCCCCATTTGGTCGTATCCGGGAGAGGGCCGGAGTTGAACTCGTCATTCCAGACCAATTTATACCCTTCCGGAGCAAACCCGGGCGTATCGGTGAGCGCCTGATCCGGCGTTTCGCAGGAACTGAAGGCGAACGAAATGAGGCAGCAAAAAAGGAACAGTCGGGCAGTCATAAAACAGTAGCTTAGCGAGCGCAAAGGTATGAAACCGAACACTGCTTATGGCCCGCCCGCAACTTCTCGTTGTTACCCCTTGGTACCCTAATCGGCTGAATGGGCACGACGGTAATTTCGTGGCCAATACGACCCGCTTAGTTGCACCCGACTACGCAGTTACCGTACTGGCCGTGATCGAGGATAAGCAACTTGAACGGGGCTTACACGAAGTCCTCACCACTCAGGAGGACGGCATTCATACCATCCGCGTGTACTTTGGGGCAGGGACGGGTCGGGCGCGCCGAACGCTCTTCCGGATGCGCGCCTGGGAAGCGGGCATCCGAGAACTTTCTGGTTCCTACGCACTCATCCACGCCCACGTACTGATCGACGGTGGCATCGTAGCCGCGCGGCTGGCCAAGCGTTGGGGCATTCCGCTGGTTATTTCCGCCCATGCGTCCCGCTGGTTCAAACGCTGGCCGGTACTACGGATGCCCGATCGCCACCTCGCCGTGCGGGCCGCAAATCAAGCCAACGCGGTTTTACCCGTTAGTCAGGCGCTACTCGAAAGGTTAAAACACTACGGCATTCAGGACCACCTTACAATTTGCTCCAATCCGGTCGATGAATCCATCTTTTTTCCACCCGAAGTAGAACGTGAAGCCACCGGTTTCACCTTCCTGCACGTGAGTGATTTTTCCCCAAATAAGCAGGTTGGCTTGCTGCTCAGTGCTTTCGCGGAGCTTTGTCTCACGGAGCCGACCAGCCAACTTCAGGTCGGAGGAGATGGAGATCCGAAGACACTTGACCAACTCATTGAGGAAAGTTTGCGCGAGCACCCGCTCGAGCACAGAGCACTCGTTCGCAGCCGAATCACAACTTTCGGGGTAACGGATGCCCATGGCATTGCCGACCGGATGAGGGCGGCGGATTGCTTTTTGCTCACCAGCTTTTTCGAAACGCAGTCGGTGGTCCTCCTCGAAGCCCAACTCTGTGGGCTACCCGCCATTTCAACGCGTTCCGGTGGACCGGAGGGCATCATCACCTCAACGGAGCATGGCCAGCTATTTGAGGTAGAAGCAAAAGACCAACTAGTTGCCGCCATGAGCTCTCAAATCCATGCCGGACGTCCATCACTGGAGCAGCGTCAGTCTTTGTCAGCAATAGCGCGTGAACGGTACGGGAATGCGGCCATTCGGAAGCAGCTGCTGGACATCTATAAATTTCTTATAAATGCGTAAGCCGCGGCGCATCCTCAACTACGGCGAGCGGGCCTTGCTGTTGGAGTGGGAGCAGGTCATCCACCCCGAGATCAGCCACGGCGTACACACCTATCAACACGCACTGTTGAGCTGGCCCGGCATCGAAGAAGCGGTGCCCGCCTACGCCTCCTTACTACTCGTGTTTGAGACGCCCCATTGGTCCACCGATCGCCTACGGGAGACTTTGTACAATTGGTCCCCCCGTAGCGTAGAATCATTTCCGGGACGTGAATATGTCCTACCGGTTCATTACAATGGCATCGATTTAGGCGACGTCGCGCATCGTCAGGGATTATCCATCGAAGAGCTCATTCAAAAGCACACGGCGCGGACCTACCTGGTGTACCAACTGGGTTTTCGGCCCGGCTTTGCCTTCCTGGGGGACCTGGATGAGGGCTTACAGCTACCTCGATTAGCATCACCGCGCAAACACGTTGCGGCCGGCACGGTGGCCATTGCCGGCGCCCAAACTGCCGTCTACCCTACGGAGTCTCCCGGGGGGTGGCACCAGTTGGGTCACTGCCCGGTGCCGCTCATTCCGAGTTTGCCAGGCACTGCTTCGGTTAGTCTCCAAGCCGGAGATCAAGTCAGGTTCACAGCCGTTGATGAGTCCACCTATCAATCCATCCTCAAAAATCCTGGCCCGTGGATCACCCAGCGACACTAACGATCGTAGGCGCTGCCGCAGGTGCCCACTTGATTGGACCCAAAAGGACCGGCCTCCGCCACCTGGCCTACCCTACCGGTGGACCGGTGGACCCGATCGCCGCAAAGACCGCCAACGAGTTAGTAGGAAATGGGCCGCAGCATCAACTCCTGGAAATTCCCCTCCGCGGTGGAGAGTGGCATTTCGAAGGTGAAACCAGCATCGCCCTCACGGGTGCGGAGGTGACCTGGACGCTAAACGGACAGCCCATTGAGAGGTACGTCCGTCACGATCTAACGTGCGTGAATGTGCTAAAGGGAAGTTGGTCCAGGAGCGGATGTTACGCTTATTTGGCAGCCAGTCAACTACGGACAACATCGAACGTCAAGGACGGTACAGCAGAGCGCATCTCGCCTTTGTTGCGAAAAGACGCCGTACAGCCTCCATTGACAACAACAGTATCTAGCTCGGCAAAACCTACCCTTCCCAGGAACTTTTGGATGAGTAAAATAGCAGTAAATGAAACGTCACTCATTCGCCTACCTACTTATTACGACCGGTCAGCAGTTCAAATCATCCAAGCGCACGTAGGTCCCGAATGGCGAAGGCTGCCCGAAGGCAAGCGGAAATATTTTCTAGATAGTCTCTTTACGGTAAGCCCCGTCGCCGACCGCCAAGGGATTCGGTTATCCCAGGACGATTCGCACCCGGAAATTCCAACCAGATTATTTTCGATGCTCAGTTCCCCCGTACTGCCAGGCACCATTCAACTTACGCCGACCGGACTCATCGTACTCGGCCCCGATGCCCAAACCGTTGGTGGGTACCCCCGTATTCTACAGTTGGATATCCAAGCGTTGACGAACCTCTACCAACTACTGCCTGGCACCCCAATCCGCTTCGTGCTGGAGTAAAGAAGATCACTGACTGATCAGCGAAAGTGCGTGGCGGATGGCGGCGGCGTTGTCGTGGATCACCACGTCCGCAGCGTTCACGCCGTCGTTCAAACCGATCAGGTAGCAGCCGGCTGCTTTCGCCGCGTCTCCACCGGGATTGCTGTCTTCAATGGCGATGCACTGTTCGGGTGGCAGCCCCAACCGCTGCGCCGCTAGTTGGTAGATATCCGGAGCGGGTTTGCGGTGCGTCACGTCAGTGGCGGTGATGACGACGTCGGTAAATTTGTCTAGGCCGATGGCTGGCAGGACGACGGCGGCGTCCGAGCGTCCGCTATTGGTAGCCACCGCCAGGGGGATGCCGACATTGACGACTGAGGCGAGCGCCTCTTCTACACCAGGGAAGCCTTTGCCGGCGGTACGAACCGCTTCGTGAAAACGGCTTTGTTTGTTCGAGATCAGGTCCGCAGCGCTGATGGCCAAGTCGTGATTTTGAATCACTTGCGCGGCCAGAAAGTGGTCGCTGGTACCGATGAATTGTTCGAACCAGTGTTCGTCGAAATTCAGCCCGTGGTCATCTTTCAAAACATCGAGCCAGGCGGAGCAGTGGGCGGGTTCGGTATCGGCGAGGGTGCCGTCTAGGTCGCAAAGAAGGCCGCGGTAAATAGTCAATTCACTTGGATTTTGGGGTAAACGTACTGCGGCGCGCCCGATGTTGATCGAGCGCGCCGCAGTGTACACAAAAGAGGGGCAGCTTAGTTGTTCAGCAAACTCACTGAATTAGCATGTGCCGAACGCCATTAACGATTCTGCTGATGGTAGCTCCACCCGACTGCACGTTGGCGGAAACTTGCTGAATCTGTTCTGAAGCACCCTGCACATCTTGTTGGTGCGACCGGCCGACGAGAAAGCCCAAACTCATACCACTAATGGCCAGTACGGCGATGAAAGCGACGGAGGTAAAACGGATGCGTTGGCGGGTCATGGTCAATGTGCTTTTGTGTGGGTTACTAAGATAAAGCGTTTCGGCTATTTATGTTGTCCTTAACGCTAACCGGGGCGGATTTCTCGACGAACGTCACGCTAAAGAGGACGAACGTCTTATAAGGCTTGCCCACGAGGTCTTTGACGAGGCCTGATTGACGCTTAAAAGTTCTTCATCACGTCAACGAGTACCTGCACACTTTCAATCGGCATGGCATTGTAAATGCTTGCCCGGAAACCACCAACGGAGCGGTGACCTTTGATGCCATCTACGCCCTTCGCCGCGGCGGCCTCCATGAAAGCAGCTGCGTCATCCTCGTTCACCGGTTTGAAGGTGACGTTCATCAGACTGCGGTCTTCCGGGTTGGGGATGGTGCACTCGAATTTGGGGTTACGCTCGATCTCATCGTAGAGCAACTTCGCCTTCGCTGCGTTGCGTTGCTCCATGGCTACCAGGCCACCCTGCTCCTTTACCCAGCGCATGGTCAGCATGCTAACGTAGATTGGGTATACGGGTGGTGTATTGAACGTCGAGCCCTTAGCAATGTGCGTACGGTAATCTAGCATGGAAGGTAGCTCTCGGTTCACTTTGCCGAGTAGGTCTTTCTTTACGATGACCAGCGTGACGCCGGCGGGGCCCATATTCTTCTGCGCGCCGGCGTAGATGATGCCGAATTTCTCCAACGGCAGGCGGCGGCTGAAGATATCGCTGGACATATCGGCAACGAGGGGAGCATCCGTTTCGGGCCACTCCTTAAGCTGGGTGCCGAAGATGGTATTGTTGCTGGTGAGGTGAACGTACTTCAGCCCTGCGGGAATGTCGTAACCTTTGGGGATGTAGTTATAATTCTGGTCCTTACTGCTGGCCAGTACCTCTACCTTCCCAAATAGGTTGGCTTCCTTGATAGCTTTGGCGGACCAAGCGCCGGTATCTACGTACCCTGCTTTTTCATCCTCGTTAAGCAGGTTCATCGCACTAAGGAAAAACTCGCTGCTAGCGCCACCGGTGATGAAGATGACGCCGTAATCGTCCCCAACGTTGAGCAATTCACGGACGAGTGCTTCTGCTTCCTCCATGACTTTAGTGAATCCAGCACTCCGGTGGCTGATTTCCAGGATGGACAGGCCGGAGTTATCAAAATCTCGGACGGCATCGGCGGCTTGTTCGAGTACGGATGCGGGGAGGATGGCCGGCCCGGCACTAAAGTTATGCTTCTTCATGTTGGAGTTTTGTATGGGGTAAACGCTAAACTTGGCAAAGTTGATTTCACGAACAAAAGTGACGTAGCTACGCTGCTACAACAAGGCAGCTGAATACTATTCACCGACCTCGCTTCCTTCGTTCCGGGTAATGAAGCCCGACCGTGAAATCTTGGCGCAAAAATACTATCTTTTCGCTGCCCATCTCTCAATGAGCCCCGCCGGGAAAAGTTGATTTCCAGCTTTCTCCGGTTTAAACCTTCCCAGTGTATGCATTTCCTGCAAAGTTTCCGCTTCCTCCCGGCAATCATCATCACCGTGCTCTTCGCCAGTTGCACTCCCAAAGTAACGGCACCCGTCACCACGCCCGCGACGACGAGCACTACGGTTTCCAAGCCCCAAAAACCGGGAGAGACCCTGAGCCCCTGCGACAAATTCAGTGATACGCCCAATCCGGACCAGGCGGAGACGGACTACGTCATCTACCGCCAACTGTTCAAAGCAAAAGAAATGACCCAGGCGATGGCCCAGTGGCGCAAAGTCTACGCCGCTTCCCCCGCAGCGGACGGACGGCGGAGCACCGTATTCACCGACGGCATCGCTATGTACAATGACCTGATCCAGAAAAACCCGGAGCGCAAGGATGCTTACGGTGATACCTTACTCACGATCTACGCCAAGGCGCGGGAGTGCTACCCCGGCAACGGCTACATGGCGGCCATCCAGGGTTTCGATAGTTACTACACCTACCCCGGCTCGGCGACGGACGAAGAGATGTTCGACCTGTTCAAGGAAAGCATTGAGATCGACGGGCAGGACAAATTGCAGTACTTCATTATCAACCCCACGGCGGGCCTGGCCGTCAACCTCCACCGGGACGGCAAAATCACCGACACGGAAGCGAAGGAAGTAGTCTCCAAACTACAGTACCGCCTCGCGAAAGGCCTTAAAGAGTGTAAAGGGTCAGAATGCGACCCCTGGAACAAAATCGACGCCTACGCTCCCAGCGCTCTGCGCTACTTTGAAACGGTGAAGGGCTTCTACGAATGCCAGTACTTCGTAGACCGTTACCTGCAGAACTACAAGGACAACCCGGATGATTGTGACGCCATCACCACCGCCTACAGCCGCCTCAAATTCGGTGGTTGCGCAACTGATTCCCCGGAAATGACGGAGCTCAAAAACGCCTTCACGAGCAAGTGCCGCGAAACACCCGCACCCTCCGCCGCAGCCGGCACCTGGGTGGCCAAGGTGCGCGCCGGGTACGATGCCATGGAAGCTGGTAACTCCTCCGAAGCAGTCCGGCTCATCAGCGAGGCGATCCCCGATATTCCGGAAGCTGAGAAGAAGTCACGCTACCAAATGGTGGTTGCGAAGATCTACTACCGCGATCTGCGCAACTTCAGCCAGGCTCGGTCCTTCGCGCGCCAGGCCGCCCAGAATGACCCTACGACCGGTGAGCCCTACATGCTCATCGGTACGCTCTACGCGAGTAGTGGTCCACTCTGTGGTTCCGGTACCGGCTTCAATTCACAGGTCGTCACCTGGCCCGCCATCGACATGTGGCAGCGCGCCAAGAGCATCGATTCTTCCGTAGCTGGCAAGGCGAATAAGCTCATCAACCAGTACAGCCGGTTCATGCCCTCCAAGGCCGACGTTTTTCAGCGCGGCCTCGAAGTAGGCGGCTCCTACACCGTCGGTTGTTGGATCAACGAAACGACGCGGATTCGTACGCCGTAGGTTACCTCAAGATCAATTGATGCTTCCAAAACAGCGCCAAGTGGGCGCTGCCGCGGGTGCGATGGAGGTAGGCAAGTAAGCTGCGCGTAGCCTTAGTTACGTGGAAGCCCCGGCTTAAAAACTACAACTTGATCCTGCGGCGATACCGTCGACGGACTTGATGCGGTCCAACCGCAGCCAGGTGCCGTCGCGAAACTGCACGTACTCCTCGGTGAGGTGGGTCTTCGTGTCCAACAGCCTGGTTTCGGCGCGCTGTTCGCTTCCATCAGCTTGCAGGAAGACCAGGCGGACGGGCCTGCGTTGTACGATGGCCGCCTCGAAGTTGTCGTAAAAGTTACAGTCGATGGCCCGGTAATTGGTGCGGGGTAATTGCCCCAGGCGCTCTTCGTAGGTAGATACCTGCCCAGGGTCGAACGCTGGGTAACTCAGACTCGGCCGGTACTTGGCGGCGCTATCCTCAGGGCCAAAGTAAAGGACGGGCCGGCCGTGCGCCTGGGCCAGGAGAGCTTTGTCCTGATCCGCATTGCTCAGATCACTGTTTCCTTCAAAGATGACGAGGGCATCGAATTCGTAGATAGGCCCCCCACCCCATTTGCGCCAGTCCAGCTCAAAGGGAAAGTCTACGGGTTTTGTGCCCAGGTAATAGATTTTCATCGTGCGGAGTTGGTGAGTGCCCGGTAATCTTCCCGGACCGGATGAAACACGTCAAGGATTCGGCAGTCCGTCAACGCTACCCCCTCGTGGGGAACGGTTGAGGCCATAATGGCAACATCTCCAGCATAACATTTGCGCGTGACGCCGTCGACCGTGAACTCAAATTTACCCTCCAGAATAGTGGACGTTTGCTCGTGTGGGTGATGGTGTAACGGCAGCCTCGTACCCGCCTTGATGTGGAAATCCGCAATGGTGCAAGCTTCGGTGTGAATGATATGCCCAAGAATACCAGGGAATACTTCGACGAGGGGGAGGTCCTGATCTTTATTTACGTACATATTCATTAGCCGGTGATGTGGCGAACCAACCCGCCGTCCACCGTAATGGTTTGGCCCGTCAGGTAATTTCCGGAAGGTGACAGGAGCAATAGGGCCATGGCGGCAAAGTCCTTTGGGTCTCCCAAACGTTTGACGGCGGTTTCGGCAGTGAACTGTTCCTCCACCTCCTCCAACTTCATCTTTTGTATTTCGGCTGATTTCTTCAGCACCGTGGTAATGCGCGGAGTGGCGTGGTAGCCGGGTGCCAGGATATTGCAAGTTATCCCCTGCTCTCCCACCTCCCGACTCAAGGTTTTGACGTAGCCGGCGACTCCGGCGCGCATGACGTTACTGAGTACCAGGTTATCGATGGGCTGCTTGATGGAGACGCTTTCGAGGTAGAGTAGCCGTCCGCCACCGCGCTGAATCATCCCGGGCAAGAGGGCGGCGGTCAACTGAATTTTCCACCGGAGTGTCCCCTGGTACGCGTGGTCCCAATCTTTCATCTCCAGTTCATCCGCTCTCCCGGTGGGGGGGCCGCCGGCGTTGAATACGCAACCGTAGAGTTCCCGCTCATTCAAGTAGCCGGCCAAATTCTTTACGGCCGTCGCATCCGTGAGGTCGGCGGCGTACCCCTCAAACCCGGTACCTGCGGCAGCGCCCAACTCCTCCAGCTTTGATTTCGTACGCGCGATGCCGATCACCTTGGCGCCTTCCGCCAACAGGGCTTCTACGATTGCCTTGCCGAGGCCGCTGGTTGCTCCACCGACGGCAAAAAGGCGGTCTTTTAGTTGTAAGTCCATGTACTGACAAGGTACGCTCTGGGTATTGATGAGTATAGACTTTCTCCAGCAAAAAAGCTACCGACATCAAGCCGGTATGGTTTTGACGTGCTTACTACCTGGCCGCGCCTGACTGAGCTTCGGTAAGCTGACCGGTTGATCAAGCGGTAGGAGGTAAAGTACGAGACCACCGATCATGATCAGGCCAAAGCCGATCAAACCGTGGATAGCAGCGATGGCGACGTGAAACAGAAGGGCCCAACGGAAGAGCCGTCTTTTATTCGTGTTGCTCATAAACAAGCCCGCAAACAAGGTCAATTCCAAGCAGACGGAGCCCCAGGTGATGAGTGCCACGATGAATGGGTTCAGCAATAAAGGCAGCGCGATAGGCTCCATCCAATCGACCATACCGATCGAAGAATCGGTAAACCAGTAATACACTGCCGTGCCGTTTAGCCATTCTTCGACCGCCAGCTTGCCAATGGCAGCGTGGAGGTAGACGACGGCCATCTGCAAGCGAATTAACCACAGGAATACGGAGGCCGCGATGCGGCGGGCTTTGCGACCAAGTGCTTCGCTTGCCTTCACTTTCTTCCAATGGTTGGGCCGCGGGTCCAGACACAGCACGGGCAACAATAAGAGACAGAGGATCGCGGCCAAGTGGTCGCCGCCTTCTAACACCGTGCCGGAAAAAATCAGGCTAGCCGCTACCCACCAGTGGAAAAAACCGGAGAGTTGTGGCAGGTAACCAGAAATGACCCAGACCAAGACGCCACAGCTAAGGTAGATACTCGTCTGGGTAGAAAAGGGTAGCACGCAGTACAAGCTATACCCGAAGAGCCCGTCGCAACTGAGGGTGGTGGGTTGATTGGCTACTTCGTGGAACAGCACGTCCGCCGGGCTGAACAGCATTGTGAGTAAGGTGCCTAAGGCAATGAGGGTCCGCGCGAGGCCGAGGGTGTTCGTCCAGGGCCGGTAGTTTGACAATTGGTGTGCAATCCGGTGTATCATGGCTGTTCGCAGTTGTTGGTAAGGAAGAGGATATCAAACTCCGGGATGAGTGATTGGCCGCCCCGGCGGTAGGTCCAGGGAATCGGTTTCGCTCTGACGATGGCTAATTCTCCGCAGAGCATGGGTACGCGGACGGTATTGACGAGTGGTACGCTACTCACGGTGTCGACGGCAGAGATGCTGGCTGCGGTGAAGGGTAATTCGTGGGTCACCCACTTACTGGAGGGGACCTGGCTCATGAGGATCACCATTTCCGTACTGGCGGCCCGGGACCGACGATTAAGCCCAAAATAGTTGGCTGCCTTCGCGTTGGGGTACGGCGCATCGTAGAGTACCCAACCTTGGTCTGATTTGCGATAAATGAAGTGGTCTGCCTCGCGGGCGTTGCGGGTGAAGAAGGCCCAGCCTTCCGGGAAGAGTTTTTTCAGGTCATTACCAACCTCCAACTTTGGAGAGATCGGGTTGAACGGCATCACGGCCACAAATAGTGAACCGACCAAAAGCGCGGCAATGGCTCCGGTAGCGACCAATGTCGCTACCAGAACCGTTGAATCTGCCACCTTCATTAGATGGCTAGATTACGCGCAATGTCATTGACCAGGGATTCCTGAAACATGGAACCCGCCTTATCATCCTGGAAAGGCGTGATGTCAATGGCAAAGACAAGAACAACGACAGCGACGATGCCCGCGACGTAGGCCACCAACGCGACCTCTTCCTCCACGACTACACTGACGCCGGGGTTATCCTGAAAATGCACCATCTGCTGTACCATGATATCCCCACCAAGTTGAGGCGGAAAAGGTGAGATGGTACCGTCGTCAATCGCTGGCCAATCAACTGGAGGCAGTTTGGGCGGCGGAATTTTTTCGAGTGGAGGGAAGGGAAGTGGATTTCCCGGCATACTATGCCCCTCCAACAAGCGATCTTCCTGCTGCTCGAAGTACTCGGTGAGGGTATACACCATCAGTGGTGTATTGTAGGCGCGTTCCTTGAGCAGTAGCTTGCGTTGATTCTGGCGCAGATGGCTCTGCATGCCTTTCACGAGCGCCTGGAACTGGCGGGAATCACGCAGGCTTTTGGGCAGTTGCTTTTGGTGCTTGAGGTAATCCATCAGCGGGAAGCCCATCGTTTTGAGGCCGGCGTTGATCCGCTTACGGTCTCCACTCTGCATGGCTGCGGCAAACTTGGGGAAGAACTCGGGTGAGGTCTTTTTGATGTGGCTCACCAACGACTTAGCGAATTCTCCGTCGCGGCGCATGGCTCCGTCGCCAAGCCCTTCGGCAAACTGACGCTTGACGGTCATCAAGCCGGGTACGCGCTTGGCGATCTCGCCGTCCATCAGGAGCAGGGAGGTGAAAAGTTCTTCGCCCGAATACTTCTTGGCGGGCGGTGGTAGTGCGGACGAATCCGTCACGGCAAAGAGCAAGGTGACCGCCATGAGCGAGCACACGATGCGTACGTAAATGTTCTGGCGTAGCCAGGATAATACCATCATGATGAATGTGTTTTGGTGAGTACCAAAAGTAGATTCATCACTTAGTGCTTCCCCCACCCGCCTGGGTAGTTTACTCGCCGTGTTGTTACCTGATGGTAGCGGACACCGCGGCGGCGGGCTGAACTACCCGACCAGTAGCAGCCCCATCCGGGACATCCTTCCCGGTTCGTTGCAGGATGGAATATGCTTCGGCGGCCTGCATGTCCGGATCCAGGGATTTCATTACTCCCAGTAGGCCGGCTACGAAGGGGCAAGCCATGGAGGTGCCACTGTAGGTATTGTAGGTGCTATTGGGCGTCGTGCTGTAAATGGCAACGCCCGGCGCGGCAATGCCTCGCTGAAGCCGATTAACCTTGTTGCTGAAGGGGGCCCGCATTAAGTATTCATCCAGTGCGGTGACGGTGATGATACCATCCGCGTTTGCCGGAGAATAGTTGTAAGCGTCCATGTTACTGTTGCCGGCGGCTGCGACCACAATGGCCCCGTTATCGTGGGCGTACTTCACGGCCTGGCTGTAGGCACGTTGGCGGCTACCGTTGCTGGCGCCCCCGAGGGAAAGACTGATCACGTCGGCGCCCTCATCGGCAGCTTCAATGATACCGGCGACGATGGATTTCTGAGTGCCCATACCCGCTGCGTTAAGGACCTTGATACTGGTCACTTCCACGAAGGGCTGCGCACCGTTGCCGGCCAGGGAAGCGATGCCGATGGAATTGTTGGTGGTGCCCGCCGCAATCCCGGCGCAATGGGTGCCGTGGCCTACAGGGTCATTATCGTACTTCCCTTCGATGGAGATGTAGTTGTCCTTCAAATCCTCGTGCTGCGCGTCGACGCCGGTATCGAGGATGGCAATTTTCGCCAGCTTTTTGGGCCTGAGATCACTGAGCGTCCGGTAATAGTCGTCCATGTTGAGTACGCGCATGGCCCACTGCATATTAGTGAAGGGGTCATCGATGGACATGTTGTTTGCGGGCTCAGCTTCGCCAGGGATGGCATTAAGATCAAGTGGCCCCAGCGTGATCATCTCGTTGGGCTCGTGGTAAATTATCCCTTTCGCCCCCGTCAGGATTGCTTCGGCGGTAGCGATGTCACCTTCAATGTCCACGGTGTAGAAATCATCAAGTTCGGTGATCCCGGGGGATTGGGGCTGGAAGGCCGGGGAAATCTCCCACTGATTATCCGCAGCCAATTTCTTCAAGGCAGCTAAACCAGACTGGTGGTTGATTTGAACGAGGAGTTCTCCGTCGCTCGCCAATTGGTTACCAGATGGCGAAATGCTCGTAGTTACCGCATCAGCGTTGCTGGAAGGAGCCGAATCGCCCGCGGTCATTTCGTTGAGGAAGTAAGCGCCCGCGAAGAGACAGAAGAGAATAACAATCGCCGTGACGATGCTGATTCGTTTAGCTACCGCGAGGCTCTGAACGAAGCCAACCATCCCCAAGAGGATGAAATCCCGGACAATGCGTGGCAAGGCATCGTTCATAGTGGACACGGCCTGGTAGTCGTTCCAGAGCAGTAGCCCGACGCCTAGATAGGTGGCGAGCATCCAGAGGGTGCCGTCCTTAAAATTGGCCCGAAAGAACCAGAGGGATAAAAGGGTTGCGGTGATGATCAGTAGAAGCATGGTCGTAAGTTCTGCCTTAAGATACGACGGGCGCTGGCGCTAATGGATTGGCCCGACTTACTAATAACGGGCAAACTAGCTTAAAGATTGGCGGAGGGTTAGAAGGTGGCCGTAGCTCGATGGGTAACCTGCGCTAGAAAACCGTCTGTTCGATAGGCCTTTCTATAAACGGAGAAAGCCCCGCTTGCGGTTGCAAGCGAGGCTTTCATAAATTGGCGGCGACCTACTCTCCCGGGATCAATGTCCAAGTACCATCGGCGCTGGGCAGCTTAACTTCTCTGTTCGGAATGGTAAGAGGTGATCCTGCCCGCAATAGCCACCAAAGTCTTGTGACCCCTTCCGGGATCGAGTACTTTAGTGTACGATCAACAAGAGTGATAAGAGATGCAGCCAGTAACGGCATGCGGGATTCTTTGTGAGCTACAAAGACCTTGTTTGCTAATAATAAAATTAATCCTGTCAAGCGTCAGTCTTCGCTTTCAACTACTCATAAGTTCAAGGTATAACATAGTATACTGCTTAACTATTTCGTAGACTTCTTTTCCTCTCCCAACCTCTCCAGAGGAGAGGGGGCGGTTAAAAGAAAAAAGGAAGCTGTCGGGCGATTAGTACTACTCGGCTCCATACATTACTGCACTTCCACCTATAGCCTATCAACGCAGTCATCTTCTGCGACCCTCA